>NZ_JBIRQJ010000015.1:137529-303303 GCF_044333135.1 Streptomyces sp. NPDC021093
GGGGGGGGGGGGGGGTGGGGGGGGGGGGGGGGGGGGGGGGGGGGGGGGTTTTTTTTATCCCCCCCAACCCCCCCCCCCCCCCCCCACAGCCGTATCGACAGCTACCGAAGCGACCCAAGCGACTCTGACACCAGGTTGTCCCAAAGACCGTTTGTCCCAATGGAGGCTTGTCCCCAAGACGGGTTGTCCCCAAAGAAGGTGCGGTGGCAAGACGCTATGGGAAGACACGGTGAGAAGACCTGGCGGAACGACGTGGTGGGGGCCTCGTGGGGGCACGGTGGGGGAGGGGAACCCCGCGGAGTGCGGCCGCCCTGCGACACAGTGCAGCGCAGCGCCGCAGGGCAGCACAGTGCCGCAGCGCTGTGCACTGCCGCACGGCACAGCGCTGCACTGTGCGGCACTGCGCAGCGCAGCGCCGCACAGCCGGACCGTGTGGCCACACAGCGCTGCGGGTGATTACGCCGTAATCACTTTCCGGGGTGTCCCAGTACACCAATGCACCCAGGCAACCCGGATAGCCCGGATGAACCAGAAAACCCAGACGATCCAGGCAACCTGGATAGTTCGAGCAACCCGGATAATCCGGTGCTCCCGGTGCTCCCGGTGCTCCCGGTGCTCCCGGTGCTCCCGGTGCTCCCGGTGCTCCCGGTGCTCCCGGTGCACCCGGTGCACCCGGAGAACCCGGAGAACCCGGAGAACCCGGAGAACCCAGTGCACCCGGAGAACCGGGAGCACCAAGAGCTTCAAGTGATTACGCCGTAATCACTCTCCGGCCCAGGCGGGCAGAGCGTCCGGGAGGAAGCCGTAGCCGTTGTCCTGAAGCATCGGGAGGGCGTCCAGGAACTCGGTCGGCAGGTCGAACGCGTCGACGAGGGTCGCCATGTGGGGCGCGAGCTCCGAGGTGACCGCCTCGACCGCTTCGGGCAGGGCGCGGACATGGTCGGCGCTCAGGTGACCCGCAGCCAGCAGATCGCCGGTGTGCTCGTCGAGCTGCTCCAGCAGGAACAGCCGGCACACGTTCTCCAGCAAGGCCCTCGTCGCCGGGTCGGCGGCCCGGCCGATGGTACGGAAGAAGGCGTCGGCCGCCCGTACGGTGGCATGGATCTTGACCATCCTCAGCGCGGCGAACGAGGCAGAGTTCCAGCGGCCGAGCGGATCCCCCGCCGGGCCGCCCCGCAGCCCCGCACTGGCCCTGGTCCGCCACAGCTGCTCGGCATCGGCCAGCAGCGCGCGCAGGAAGCGCAGTTCCGTCAATGGCTGTTCCTCCAGCGGGACTTCACTCTCCTCACGCTGCGCGGTGCCGGACCGGAAGAGCATCTCGCTCGCGGCCTTCAGCCAGACCACCAGGTTGTCGCCCTCTGCGGTGATCGTCCCCTCGGTGTACTGCGGGAAGTCGGCGAGGCCGTTCACCGAGAACAGGGCCTGGGCCCCGCACCGCTCCCGGCACTCGGTGGTGATGGTGCGCGCCTGCCAGGTGATCCAGCCCTTCATGACGGCGACTTCGCGCTCGACGGCTTCCCGCTCCTCGGGGGAGTCCACCTCGTTCCAGCGGTCGACCACCTCGCGGTGCGCGAAGGTCATGGCGTAGGAGGTGACCAACGAGCTGAGCAGCCTGCCGTGGTGGCTGCGGTGCGCCTGCAGCGCCACCCGCTCGCCGGCCTTCGCCCCGCTGATGCGGCGGTGGTGTGCATAGCGCACGGCGATGGCGAGGGCGGCCCGCGAGGCGCCCACCGCGGCGCCGCTCATGCAGAGCTTGCCCGTGGTGACCCGGCAGATGGAGTGTAGGAAACGTTTGCGTCGGTTGCCCAGGGCGCTGGTCAGCCGCCCCTCCTCGTCCAGCCGTCCGTGCTCGGCCTCCAGCAGGGCCTCGCGGCCCAGCCGGACCCGGTCGAAGGAGGTGAGGCAGTGGTCCACCGGAGCACCCGAACGGTAGGGCAGCAGACGGACGTTGACCCCCGGCAGCGGACCCTCTTCGTCGCTCAGTGGCACCAGGAAGAGGAAGACGCCCTCGTCCCGCCCGCCGACGAGCAGCCGCGCCGCCACGAGTGCGCTCTTGGGGCCGCCGACGGGGCTGGTGTTCGGCATGAACTTCTGGGCGCCCGCGGTGGGAGTGTGCAGGACGAAGCCGTCGCACTCGGGGTCGTACTCGGCGACGGTCTCCAGGGCGCTCGCATCGTTCCCGTGCTCCAGCTCGGTGCACAGGAAGGTGCCCGTACGGCGCATGGAGGTGAAGTCGGACAGGTCGCGCTTCTCGCTGCCCTCGTGATCGAGGAGGCTGCCGAGGAACAGGTTGTAGTGGATGCTGGCGACCGTGCACAGTCCGCCGCCGCCGTCCACGACCGCGGCCCACTCGTGCAGGCTGGCCAGCATCCGCGGGTCGCGTGCGAGGGTCTCGGGGCTGCCGATCAGGGAGTTGACCTCCCGCAGCCGTTCGTAGGCGAGCGAAGCGCGGTCGGCGGGAGAGAGGCCGTCGCGGTAGCGGAACGCCTCGTCCGAGATGAATTCGCGCCAAGTGCCGTGCACCCGCTGCCGCTCACCGCCGTCGAAAAGCAGATGGCTGAGCTCTCCGGTGATCGTGCCGGTGGGGGAGACCTGTGCCGACGCCGGTGGGGCGCCGTGCTCCGGGACGTCCAGGACGTCCGGAAACAGAGCTGTTCCGGCGTGAAAGGGCTGCGGGAGCCCGGAGGAGGTCAGCTGTTCCTGGTGGTACGAGAGCACGGTCATGTATTCCCCCACAGCATCGTCACAGAGCCAGTTCCAGCCACGAAGATACGTACCACCCGGTTTTGTTTTCAAGTGTCTCTGAGCACTAAATTGAGGTCAGCACAAGAGGAATGTCAGCTTCATAGCGCGGGATGCCGGTGCACATGCGGGGGGAACTTGCCAAGATGCGAGCCATTGAAAAACCGGCTGACTGGTTTTATTGTCCTGTCGCAGGGCGAAACGAGCACACAGTTCGCCTCTGCAGGGGAGTGGTCCCCGCCTTTCACCAAAACCGCGTGGTGGAGGCATCTACTACGGAGGAAGATCAAGATAAGATACGTACCGCCCGGTCTTTAAATGTTGGGGCGGTCCTGGCAAGACGTGGCGCGGAGGTAGTTGTGGCGAAGCAGGAGCGGGCAGTCCGGACGCGAGACGCGATTCTGGTCGGGGCGGCCGAGGTGTTCGACGAGGTCGGGTACGAGGCCGCGGCCATCTCCGAGATCCTCAGCAGAGCCGGGGTGACCAAGGGCGCCCTCTACTTCCACTTCGCGTCCAAGAAGGAACTGGCCCAGGCGGTACTCGCCAACCAGGTCATCGCGGTCCCGGAGATCCCCCGGCGCGAGCTGCTGCTCCAGCAGGGGGTGGACGAGTCGCTGGTGATCGCCCACATGCTCAGTACGGGCGACGCGATGGTGCGCGGCAGCGTACGGCTCACCGTCGACCAGGGTTCGCGGGTCGACGGTCTTGACCGGCGGGTCCCGATGAGCGCGTGGGTCGACCGCAACGCCGCGATACTCACCGCGGCGCAGGAGAACGGGGAGCTCCTTCCTCAGGTGGACATCGACTCCGCGGCGAAGCTGTTCACCGGGGGATTCACCGGTGTGCAGGTTCTCTCGAAGATCATGACCGACCACGCCGACCTGCCGGAACGCGTGGCGGATCTCCAGCGGTACCTCATGTCGAGTCTCGCGGTGCCCGCGGTGCTCGTCCGGCTCGACATCTCGCCGGACCGGGCGGCACGGGTGTACGAAGAGGCCGTCACGGCGCGCGCGGAGAAGATGGCACTCGCGGCCGGGGCGAACTGAACCGACAGCGCGACCTGAACCGACACCGCGACCTGAACCGACACCGCGACCCAAGTACGAGTCACACACCGGAACCCAGTACGCATCAGTACGAGTACGACGTGCACGACAGCAGTGGACATCGACGCAGGGGTGGGAAATGACCGAGATAGCCGCATGCCCGTACGCGCTGGACGTCACCGGGCGTGACCTGGCGGGCGAAGCCACGATGCTGCGGGCCCAGGGCCCCGCGGTCCAGGTGACCCTGCCGGGCGGGGTGACGGCCTGGGCCGTCGTGGGCCAGCAGCAGGTCGAGCGGTTGCTGACCGACCCGCGGGTGTCCAAGGACGCGCGGCAGCACTGGCCGGCCCTGCAGGAGGGGCGGATCACCCCGGACTGGCCGCTGTACGCCTGGGTGGCCAACGAGAACATGCTGTTCGCGTACGGCGACCAGCACTCCAGGCTCCGGCGGCTGGTGGCGGGGGCCTTCACGGCACGCCGCTCCGAGGCCATGCGGCCCCGCGTCGAGGAGATCGCCGCCGAGCTGGTCGACCGGCTGGCCGACCTGCCCGCCGACGTACCCGTCGACCTGCGTGCGGAGTTCGCCGAGCTGCTGCCCATGCGGGTGATCTGCGAGCTCTTCGGAGTCCCGCAGGGCGCCGCCACGAAGGCCCTGTGCACGGCCCTGCACACGGTGTTCAGCACCACGGTCTCGGCCCAGGAGATGGAGGCGGCGCGGATGGAGGCCTTCGGGCTGCTCGCCGCGCACGTGGCCGTCAAGCGCGCCGAACCGGGCGAGGACCTGACGTCGCTGCTGATCCAGGCCCGGGACGAGGGGGACCGGCTCAGCGAGGCCGAACTCCTGGGCACCCTCTACCTGATGATCGCGGGCGGCCAGGACACCACGGCCGCGCTGATCACCAACGCCGTCGGCCGGCTGCTCACCCACCCCGAGCAGCACGACCACGTCCGGGCCGGCCGTGCCACCTGGGACGACGTGGCCGCCGAGACGATGCGGATGCACACGCCCGGGGCGTACTCGCCGATGCGCTTCGCCGTCGAGGACATCGACCTGGACGGAGTGCGGATATCGCAGGGCGACCCGATCCTCGTCTCGTTCGCCGCCGGAGGCCTCGACCCGGAGCGGTACGGGGAGGACGCGGCCGCGTTCGACCTGCTGCGCACCGACCGCGACACCCTCGGCTACGGGCACGGCGCGCACCGCTGCATGGGGGTCCCGCTGGCCAGGGTGGAAGCCACCTCCGCCTTCGCCGCCCTCTTCGAGAGGTTCCCGGACCTGCGGCTCGCGTGCGCACCGCACGAGCTCGAACCCCTGCCCACGTTCCTGATGAACGGCTACCGGGAGCTGCCTGTCCTGCTCGGCGCCCGGGCGCGCTGACGAGGCCCCTCCACCCCTGTGCGGCCTGATCCGCCGGACAGACCCTGGAGCTCCGCGGCCCGCGAGCGGGCCGCGGAGCTCTTTTCATTGGCCGCTTCCCTCCGCCCCTCCACCGGAGTTGGAGCGGTCCTTGAGAGGAGTGTCGGACCGTGACGGGGTTCGGACCGTGACGGAAAGTCAGGAGGACTTCATGAGCAGTGCGGCAAGCGCCGGAGCAGTCGTCCGGGTGGAGCGTGGCGAGGCCAGCGAGGAGGAGCTCGCCGCGGTGGTGGCGCTCTTCTCGCTGCTCGCGCAGCGCAGGACGAGTACGAGCGCAGCAGGGGAAGCGGTACGGCCCCGCGCCCGGTGGCGGCGGCCGGAACGCACCGTCGGCTACCACGCCCCGTACAGCTGGAGGTGACAGAACCCGGCGGCGGCCGAGAAACATGCTTCCCACATCTACAAACCGCACGTGCGGTTTGTTAATGTGTTGATCAAGGCCTCAGGGCGTTCCGCCGGTACGGCGGAGTGCTCGTCGGGCCGCGATCGCGGGGTGCGACACGGCGGTGCCGCCGTCGCCTGCCGCCGAAAACCCCCGGGAGAGAACAAATGGTCCGACAGGAACGCGCGGTACGCACGCGGAATTCGCTGATCCGCGCGGCTGCCGAGGTGTTCGCGGAGGAGGGGTACGTGCCCGCCTCGCTGACCACGATCAGCCAGCGCGCCGGGGTCAGCAACGGCGCACTGCACTTCCACTTCGAGAACAAGCAGACGCTCGCCCTGGCCGTCGAGGAGGAGGCCGCCCGAGCACTGGGCGGGATCACCGAGGGAGCCACCGGCGCCGAGGGCGGTGTGTTCCAGGAGCTCGTCGGCGCGACCCACGCGCTGATGGACAGGCTTTCGCAGGACGTCGTGGTCAGGGCCGGTTTCGAGCTGGGCGGGGACCGCACCAGGGGAGCCGGATCCTGCCGGCGGGACTGGCAGCGGTGGGTCGAGGAGGCGCTGTCCCGGGCCGAGCGGGAGGGGAGTCTCGCGGAAGGCGTCTCGCCGGACGACGCCGCCTGTGCGATCGTCGCCGTCACCGCGGGCTTCGAGGTGCTCGGCGCGCGGGACCCCGGCTGGTACACCGAGCAGAGGATCGCGGGGTTCTGGGAACTGCTGCTGCCCCGGCTCGCGCAGGGCCAGGACCTGCTGCGTTCCCGCTCCGGTGAGGTTGTCGGCTGACCTCGCACCAGCAAAACAGACCGTTCGGTCTGTTAATTCATCAACTTCTCTGGCCGGTCCAGATTCCTCAGTATGTTTTCTTCGACGACCCCTGCAGGGCGCACCGAGCCGTGCTGAAGTGCGGCAAGCGGCGAAGGCCGTCAACTCACCATGAAACGGGCGGCCTTCGGGGAGTTCCCCTCCCTTCCGGTGAAGCTGTAGGGGCGCTTGAGCTGGCCCTACGACTCTAAGAAAACAGCGTGAGCGGTTTGGTATTGACAGACCGGTCGGCCTGTTTTTAACTAGGGGTGCACCGAGTCCGAGAAACGGGCTCGCGACGGGGCCTCGGGCGACTGATGACTCAGGCACGAAGAGGGGAAACGGCGTGGACATCGAAGTACTGGGCCCGTTGGCCGTCAGTGAGAACGGAATCTCGGTCACGCCGACGGCCCCCAAGCCGCGACAGGTGCTGGCCCTGCTGGCCCTGCACGCCGACGAGGTCGTCCCCGTGGCCGCGCTCGTCGAGGAACTCTGGGGCGACCGGGCGCCGCGCAGTGCGCGCACCACCCTCCAGACGTACGTACTGCAGCTCCGGGAGCTGCTCGCGACGGCCCTCAGGCACGATCCCGAGGGTGCCGAGCCGCGCATCGCCAAGGACGTGCTCGTGACCGCGCCCGGCGGCTATGCGCTGATCACCTCGGGCGGCAGCAGCGACGTCCGCGAGTTCGAGCGGTTCGCCGGGGCGGGCTACCGGGCGATGGACGCGGGCGACTTCCCGCGCGCGGCCCGCGAGTTGAGCGCCGCCCTGGCCCTGTGGAACGGCTCCGCGCTCGCCGACGTACAGGCGGGCCCCCGGCTGGAGACGCAGATCCGGCGGCTGGAGGAGACCTGGCTGTGCGCGCTCGACCAGCGCATCGAGGCCGATCTGCGGCTCGGCCGGCACCGCGAACTGCTCGCCGAACTGACCGTGCTGGTCAGCCGCTACCGCACCCACGAGAACCTGCACGGCCAGTTCATGCTCGCGCTGCACCGCTCCGGCCGCCGCAGCGAGGCGCTCGACGTCTACCAGCGGCTGCGCCAGACCCTGGTGCGCGAGCTCGGCCTGGAACCGTCCGTCGGGCTGCGCAGGCTGCAGCGCTCGATCCTGATGGCCGGTCCTGAGCAGCCGTTCGACGCGCCCGCACCCGCACCTGCACACGCAGCCGCCGGTACGGAGCGGCTGAGCCGGGTGGGGTGAGTCCCGTGCAGACCAGGTCGGAGCAGACGCGGCAGCGGCTGGTGCGGGCCGGTGCGGAGATGTTCTGCCGCAACGGGTACGCGAACGCCACGCTCGGGCAGATCGTCGCCGCCGCCGGGATGACCAAGGGGGCGCTGTACTTCCACTTCGTCTCCAAGGACCGGCTCGCCGACGCGGTGCAGGAGCAGGGCCGCGCCATGCTGGACGACTTCGTGCGCGGGCGCAGCGCGGCGGGGGAGCCCCCCGTGCAGGTGCTGATCGACCTGACGCACTGGCTGGTGCGGGCACGCTGCGAGGAACCGGTCGTCCGGGCCGCCTTCCGCATCGGGTACGAGTGCGAGGGCCGGCAGCCGCCGGCCACCGACTTCCACCAGGTGTGGACGGCCGAGGTGCTGCGGCTGATCGGCGAGGCCCGTGCGGCGGGCGACCTGTACGGCGGCGTGGGCCGCGAGACGACCGATGCGCTGCTGCCGGCGGCGGTGTGCGGGATCGGAGTCCTGTCGGGGACGGCACTGTCGTACGACCGACTCCGGTACCGGGCCGGGGAGTTGTGGAAGGCGCTCCTCCCGGTGCTGGTCCCGCCGGGCGAGGTCGGCCGCTACCGTGTCGACGCGTCGTACGCGCACGGTGTTCTCCCCGTTGTCCGTACGGATGTTCAAGAGCTTGAGAAACTGGTCACCACGGGCTGAACCCGGCCGCCGACGGCGGAGCAGTGCCAGGGCCTGTCCGCCGGACGGGCCCGCTGCGACGAACAAGCACGAAAGCGGGATCCATGGTGTGGCTGACGCGTGACCAGGCGCGGCTCCTTGCACGGTGTGCGGCTGTCTTCGAGCCGGGCGACCCGGCACGCACCGGACGGCTGACGTTCTGGGACCCGGGCGGCGCACCGCCGCCGCCCCTGCCCGCCGGGCCGGCGGCCGAGCCGGGCGAGCAGGCCGGGCAGGCCGGGCAGGGCGAGCAGGCCGAGGCGCTGCTGTGGACACCGGAAGGACCGCGCACCCTGCCCGTACTGCGCCTGCCGGTGGCCGACGCACTGCCCGTACTGCTCACTGCCCGCCGGGAGTACGGGCGGGAGTACGGGGACGAGGGTGGGGGCAGCCCCCACCCTGCTGCCGCCTTCTGGGGCGCCGCCGCCGCGCTCGCCCTCCACCTGACCGCCCGCGAGCGCGTCCTGCCGGGTGTCTCGCCCGGCGGGTACGACGCCTGGCGGGTCGGCCCGTTCGACCCCGAGGACGTACTGCGGCTGCGGGAACTGGCCGCCGCGGCCCCACCGGAGGCGTTCGCGGCCCCCGTGCCCGGCACGGACCTGCTGCCCGAACCCGACGGCCTGCTGCGGGCCTTCCTCGACGCCGTCGCCGACACCCTGCCGCGCACGGCGGCCGCCGAGACGGCCACCGGGCGGGCCGCGTTCGCCGCCGCTGATCCCCAGCACGTGCCGCAGCTGCGGGCGTGGGCCGACGAGATCTCCGTCGGCCTCGACTCGGGCATCCGCATGACCCTGCAGGTCGTGCTCGACCACCCGCGGGGAGACGGCGCGGCAAGCCCCGGCGAGGGCCCCGGCCCCGGAGGAAGCCCCGGCCCCGGAGGAAGCCCCGGCCCCGGCCCCGGCGTGCGCATCGTCCCCCGCGTGGCCAGCCTCGCCGACCCCACCCTCACCCTCGACGCCGGAGAGCTCTTCGACGGCGCCCCGCACGCGCTCGGCCCGCGCGCCCAGGCGGACACCGTCCTGGCGGTGCGCCGCGCCGCGGACGTGTGGGAACCCCTGCGGGCCCTGCTGCCCGTACCGCGCGAACTCGCCCTGGGGAGCCGGGAGATCACCCAGCTGCTCGGCGAAGCAGCCCCCCGGCTGCGGGCCCGCGGCATCGACGTGCGCTGGCCCCAGGAGGTGACCGGGTCGCTGGTCGCGCGCGCCGTCGTCGGCGCCGACTGCGCACCCCCGGCCGACCTGCGCTCCTTCATGGGCGCCGACGGGACCGTGGACCTGCGCCGGCGGTTCGACCTGGACGGCGAGGAGCTCACCGAACAGGAGAGCGCGGCGATCGCCGAGGGGAACCCGCTGGTGGCGCTGCGCGGACGCTGGGTGTTCGTCGACGCGGGCCTCGCGCGCAAGGCCCGTACCCGCGAACTCAAACCGCTCACCGCCATCGAGGCACTCGCCGTCGCCCTGAGCGGATACGCCGAGATCGGCGGCGAACAGGTACCGGTGGTGCCCAGCGCCTGGCTGACCGCCCTGCGCGCCCGGCTCGCCGACCCCGACGGCGGCACCGAACCCGTCGCCCCGCCCGCCGCCCTCGCCGCGACCCTGCGCGACTACCAACTGCGCGGCCTGCGCTGGCTGGACCGGATGACCTCGCTGGGCCTCGGCGGCTGCCTGGCCGACGACATGGGCCTGGGCAAGACCATCCAGCTCATCGCGCTGCACCTGCTGCGCCAGGAGCACGGGGCCAGCCGCGGCCCCACGCTCGTGGTGTGCCCCGCCTCGCTGCTCGGCAACTGGGAGCGGGAGGTGAACCGGTTCGCCCCTGGCACCGAGGTGCGCCGCTTCCACGGGCCGGGGCGCGACCTCGAAGGAGCCGGTACGGGCTTCGTCCTGACCACGTACAGCACCATGCGCCTGGACGCGGAGCGCCTCGGCGCCCACCCCTGGTCGATGGTGGTCGCGGACGAGGCGCAGCACGTCAAGAACCCCGCGTCGGCCACCGCCAGGGCCCTGCGCCGGATCCCCGCCGACGCGCGCGTCGCGCTCACCGGCACCCCCGTCGAGAACAGCCTCTTCGAGCTGTGGGCCGTCCTCGACTGGACCACCCCCGGACTGCTGGGCGGCCACGCCCGGTTCCGGCGCCGCTGGGCCGCCCCGATCGAGGCCGAACGGGCCGGCCCGCCCGAGGAGCGGCACACCGCACAGCGGCTGGCCGGGCTGGTGCGCCCCTTCCTGCTGCGCCGCCGCAAGTCCGACCCGGGCGTGGCGCCCGAACTGCCGCCCAAGACCGAGACGGACCGCCCGGTTGCCCTCACCGACGAACAGCGCACGCTGTACGAGCGGCGGGTGCACGACGTCATGGCCGAGATCCGCGCCACCAAGGGCATCGCCCGCAGCGGCCTGGTGCTCAAACTGCTCACGAACCTCAAGCAGATCTGCAACCACCCGGCCCAGTTCCTCAAGGAGGACCCGGCCGCCGACGGGCTGCGGCTGACCGGCCGCTCCGCCAAGCTGGACCTGCTCGACGAACTCGTCGACACCATCGTCGCGGAGGACGGCGCCGTCCTCGTCTTCACCCAGTACGTCGCCATGGCCCGCCTGCTGGAGCGGCACCTCGCCGACCGGGGGGTGCCCGCCCAACTGCTGCACGGCGGCACGCCGGTGCCCAGACGGGAGGAGCTGGTGCAGCGCTTCCAGGACGGCCGGGTCCCGGTCTTCCTCCTTTCGCTGAAGGCGGCGGGCACGGGCCTCAATCTGACCCGGGCCGACCACGTCGTGCACTACGACCGCTGGTGGAACCCGGCCGTCGAGGCCCAGGCCACCGACCGGGCGTACCGGATCGGCCAGACCAGGCCGGTGCAGGTGCACCGGATGATCGCGGAGGGCACCGTCGAGGACCGCATCGCGCAACTGCTCCACTCCAAGCGGGAACTCGCGGACGCCGTCCTCGGCTCCGGCGAACAGGCCCTGACCAGGCTGGGCAACGACGAGCTGGCGAACCTGGTCGAGCTGAGGAGCGCACGATGAGCGACGAGTACGAGGAGTACGAGGAGTACGACGGGGACGTCGAGCACGACGGGGCCGCCGAAGGAGAGGTCCACGACGGGGAAGCCGCCCTCGGCTTCCCCGCCTTCGCCGCCCGCCGGGGCGGCCGGACGCGCGGCAGGTCCTGGTGGGGCAACGCGTGGGCCGAGGCCCTGGAGGACAGCTGGCCGGAGGAGGACCCGCTCAGGCGCGGCCGTACGGTGGCCCGTTCGGGCACGGTCGGCCCGCTCACGGTCGGCCCGGGCCGCATCGCCGCGCAGGTGTACGGCGGCGAGGAGACGTACACGACCGAAATCGCCGTGGGCGAGTTCGACGAGGAGCAGTGGGACGCACTGTGGGACAAGGCCGCCCAGCGGCCCGGGGTGAGCGAGGCGCTGCTCGCCGGTGAGCTGCCGCCCGACCTCCTGGAGGCGGCCGAGGACGCCAGGATCGGGCTGCTGCCCGGGTACGGGGACCTGGAACCGGAGTGCGACTGCGACGAGTTCGACCTGCCGTGCTCCCACGCGGTGGCGCTCGGCTACCAGTTCTCCTGGCTGCTCGACGCGGACCCGCTGCTGGTGCTGCTGGTACGGGGGCGCGGGGGAGCGGAGGCCCTGGACGACCTCAAGTCCGTCCTGCTGCTGCGGGCGATGGGCGGCGCCGACGACGAGCCGGAAGGGCCCGAGGACGCGTCCGCCGATTCCGATTCCGATGCTGAGGCCGAGGCCGCGCGGATCGCGGGTGCGCGCGGGACACCGGCCGCCGAGGCGTACGCCCGGCCGGGGCTGCCGCTGCCCGCGCTCCCGCCGCAGCACCGGCCGCCGGAACAGCCGGACGAGGCGGACGAGGCGCCCGTGACCGGTATCGAGGCGGACCCACTGGGCCGGCTCGCCGCCGATGCTGCGCAGCGCGCCCGGGACCTGCTCGGATACGTGCACGGCTTCGCCGACGAGCCCCGGCCGCCGCTCGACGCGTGGCAGGACACCGTACGGATCGCCGCGGCCCACCCCCACCCGAAGGTGCTGGAACGGCTCCGTGGGGGAGCGGGCGGCCGGGGCGGCGAACTGGACCGGGCCGTGGTGGCCTGGCGGACCGGCGGAGCGGCGGGCCTGGAGGTGCTCCAGGAGCGCTGGGAACCGTCCCGTGCGGAGTCGGCCAGGGGCCGCACCGCGCTCGCGGCGGGCTGGGAGGAGGACGAGCTGCCCGCGTTCACGGTCGACGGCAACCACTGGACGCTGACCGGCCGCGGGCTGCAGCTGCGCCAGGGCAGGGACGGCCGCTGGTACCCCTACCGCGAGGAGGCGGGCACCTGGTGGCCGGCGGGCCCACCGTCCCCGGAACCGGCCCTCGCACTGGCCGAACTCCTCGACGGCTGAGGGGAGTTCGCCCGCTCGGCGCCCGATGGGAGACCGGCCCCCGTGCCGGTCTCCCACCGGAACGGGACGGTCTCCCACGCGTCGAGCCGGACCGAACCTGCCGCAGCCCGGCCCTCCGGGACCCGCGGCCCGCAGCAGGGACCGACCGCCGCCCGCATCGTGCGAACCACGCTCGCCCTCGCGGACCGCACGCGCCGACACGGACGCCGAGGGCCTCGTCGAGCGCTCCCCGGGCCAGGCCACGGAGCCGCTCCGGGCCTTCACCGTGCCACTGTGCTGCTGTGCTGCTGTGCTGCTGTGCTGCTGTGCTGCTGTGCCGCTGTCAACGGAATCGACCAGTACATCACCGGAGACGCCACCGGCCGAACCGGCCAGGACGTTTCTCCACCGGGTCTCAGGGGGTTCTCCAGCCAGGTTCCCGACCCTGGGCACACAGCTGGGACAACGGAAAGGATCCGCCATGCATCTCACCCTGGCCGAGCCCGTCCCCCAGGGCGTCCTGTGATCACGGCGGCGCCCGCCCGCGCCCGTACCACCGAGGTCGCCGCCGGCGTACACGCCCACGTCCCGTCCGCCGCCGACGACGGCAGGCGCCCCAACAACGCGGGCCTCGTCGTCGGCGCGGACGGCCGGAGCCTCCTGATCGACACCGCCGCCACCGAACGGCGCACCAGGGCCCTGCGCGAGGAAGCCCTGCGCCTGGCGTCGGGCCCGCCGCACCTGCTGGTCAACACGCACTTCCACGGCGACCACGCCTTCGGCAACCACCGCTTCCCCGAGGCGCTGGTCGTCGCCCACGAGCCCACCCGCACCGAGCGCGCCACCGCCGGGCTGCAACTGACCGGGCTGTGGCCCGAGGTGTGCTGGGGCGACGTCCGGCAGACGCTGCCCCACCTCACCTTCCGCAACACCCTGACGCTGTACGTCGGCGGGACCCGGGTGGAGCTCCTGCACGTCGGCCCAGCCGCGCACACCACCAACGACATCGTCGTCTGGCTGCCGGAGCAGCGGGTGCTGTTCGCCGGGGACGTCCTCATGAACGGGTCCGCCCCGTTCTGCCTGATGGGCTCGGTGACCGGCTCGCTCGCGGCCGCCGGGCGACTGCGCGCGCTGGACGCCCATACGATCGTGCCCGGCCACGGCCCGGTCGGCGGCCCCGAACTCATCGACGCCAACGAGGAGTACCTCCGCCGGCTCGCGGACCTCGCCGAACAGGGCGTGGCGGCGGGCCTGAGCCCGCTCGACCTCGCCAGGGAGACCGGAACGGGCCCGTACGGGCCGCCCTGGCCGTACGACCAGGCCACCGAAGCCGAGCTGCTGCCCAACCTCCAACGCGCCTACGCCGAACTGCGCGGCACGCCCCCGGGCGGCCCGCTGGACCTGGACACGCTCTTCCAGGAACTGGCCACCGCCGAGGACCAGCCCGCCTGCGCGGCCTGACCCCACCGGACCGTCACCCCCGACCCGCCCGTACGGGGCCGTCTGCGGCTGCCCCCAACATCCGCCGCCGAGGGCCGGTCCAACCTGCGCGGTCCGGCCGGCCCACCTGCGCGGTCGGCCCGCCTGTGCGGCCTGACCCCTGCCGGACCGTCACCCCTGACCTGCTTGTACGGGGCCGTCTGCGGCTGCCCCTGACAGCCGCCGACGAGGGCAGACCCGCCTGCGCGGCCTGACCAGCTGCGCTGCCTGATCCGCCTGATCCGCCTGACCCGCCAGCCCCCGCCGAACCGCCTCCCCTGACCCACCGCCGAACCCGGCCCGCCCGTACGGCCGTACGCCGCTGCCCCCGACACGCGCGGCACAGCCGCACCGCGCCGGGGCGCTCCGCTTGCGGGCCGCCCGACCCTGCGACGCCCGACCCCGCACCGCCCTGCACCGCCCCGCCCGGCCCCGCCCCGCACCGCCCCCACCCCACCCCGCCCCGCGACGCCCCCACCCCACCCCAACACCCGCCCTCCGCCCGTCTTCCGCACCCGTTGGACCGGCTCTCCGACGATCCTCAAGCGAAGGCCGACACCGTGTCCACCATGACCACCAGCGCCGTAACCGTCGACACCCCGGGTTCCGTGCGCACCCGCCGGGCCGCCGCCGACGCGTCCGCGCGCGCCGCCCGTCTGGAGGCGCTGCTCGGCGATCCGTACGACCCGGCCAACCCGCACGGCCTGCGGGCCCTGTTCGCCGCCGACGCCCGGCGCGACGTACCCGCCGAGACCGAGGCGCTCCTGTCCGCCGAGGGCATCGGCGCCGAGTACGTCCCCGCCGCGCACGGCGGCCTGCTCACCCGCGCCGACCACCTCGTACGCGCCCTGCGCCCCGTCTTCCGGCGTGACCTCGCGCTCGGCTTCGGCCACGGCATCACCTCGCTGTTCGCGGCCGGCCCCGTCTGGGCCACCGGCAGCGCACACCAGCGCCGGTACGTCGCCGACCTGCTGCTCACCGGCCGGCGGGCCGCGATCCTGCACCACGAACTCGCCCACGGCAACGCGATCCTGCGCGACGAGTTCACCGCCCGCCCCGCGCCCGGCCCCGCCACCCCCACCGGCCCCGCCGACCCCGGCGGCCGCCTGCTCGGCAGCCGTCTGCTCGGCGGCCGCAAGGACGTCATCATCAACGCGCGCCGCGCCGACCTCCAGGTCGTCTACGCCCGTACCGACGCCGCCCGCGGGCCGCGCAGCCACTCCGTACTCCTCCTGGACCCCGCCGGGCAGCGGCCCGAGCACGTACGGCAGCTGCCCCGGGTGGAGACGCCCGGCATGCGCGGAGCGCTGTTCAGCGGCCTCGAATTCACCGACTGCCCCGTCCCCGCGGACGCCCTGGTCGGGGCGGTCGGCGAGGGAGTGCCCCTCGCCCTGCGCACCTTCCAGGTCAACCGCAGCCTGGTCTGCGGCGTCGTCACCGCCGCCGCGGACACGGTGCTGCGCTCCGCCGTACGGGCCTCGGCCGAAGGCGGCGACGGCCTGGTGCTCCGGCGCCGGCCCAAGCCGCTCGCGGGGGTCTTCGCCGACCTGCTGGCCTGCGACAGCATGGCCACGGTCGCCCTGCGGGCACTGAGCCTGCGCCCCGCCGGGGCCCACCTCTTCGCCGCCGCCGTCAAGTACGTGGTGCCGGACCTGCTCCGCGAGGACCTCGAAGAACTCGCCACCGTCCTCGGCGCACACGGCTACGACCACCGGGCCCCCGAGTACGGCGCGCTCGGCAAACTCGCCAGGGACCTGCCCGTCGCCGGGCTCGGCCACGCCGGCAGCGCCTCCTGCCTGGCCGCGCTCGTGCCCCAGCTGCGCGGCCTGGCCGGGCGGTCCTGGTTCGCCGAGGACGAGCCACCGCCCGAGCTGTTCCGCCCCGACGCCGAACTGCCCGACCTGGACTACCGGTTGCTCTCCGTCGCGGGCGGCGGAGACTTCATGGCCGCCTCGCTCGTCGGCAGCGCGGCCCGGCTCGCCGCGGCGCACGGCGCAGGCGGACACCTCGCCGCACTGGCCGCGCTCGCCGAGGCGTTCGCCACCGAACTGCGCGCCCTCCAGGAACAGTGCCGCCGCCTCCCGGCAGCCGCCGCGGCCCTCACCGACCCCGCCGTCGCCGTCCTCGGCGACCGCTACTGCCGCGTCGTCGGCGCGGCCGCCGTCCTGGGGACCTGGGAGCACCAGGACGGCACCGACCCGTTCCTCGCCGACCCCGCCTGGGCGGTCCTCGCCCTCACCCGGATCGGCGGCCAGCTCTCCATCCCGGTGCCCGACCTGCCCGACGGCTGCCGGGAGAGGGTCCTCGAAGAGGTCGTACGCCGCTACCGGGACGGCCGCAGCTACGACCTCGACGCGGTCGCCCTCGCAGGGTGACCCCCTCCCGTCCCCCGGCATCCCACCCGCCACCCGGCATCCCACCCGCTCCCCAACTCCCCAACTCCCCACGGAAGGCAGGGACGTTGACGAACACCCGGACGACGCCCGGCGCCGAGCGCATCGGCACGCCGGTCCACGTCGGCGGCCCCGACGCCCCCTGGCACCGCGTGCGGGAGTCCATGGACCGGCACGGAAACGCCGTCGTCCACACCACCTGGGGCGAATGGCTGCCCGCCGCGGTCGCCACGCCCTCGCTGCGCCCCCTCCTCGGCCGCGACTGGCAGCGCTACCGGCGCACCGGGGACCCCACCGTCCGCTACCGCTTCGTCGCCTCCCGGCTCGCCACCAAGTACACCGCCGCGGCCGCCCTGCACGTCGACCCGGCCGAGATCGACCTCGCGTACAAGACCGGCGGACGGCCGTACCTGCGCGGCCTCGGCCAGATCGACGTGAGCCTGACGCACACCGACGACCTGATCGCCGTCGGCATCAGCCGCGACGGCCGCATCGGCGTCGACGCCGAACCCGCCGACCGGCGCATGCCGTACGAGCTGATGCGGCGCCAGGTCCTCACCCCCGCCGAACGCGCCGAGCTCGAAGTCCTCACCGAGGAGGAACGCACCGCGCGGATGCTGCGGCTGTGGACCCTGAAGGAGGCCTACACCAAGGCGCTCGGCCAGGGACTGCGGCTCGGATTCACCGAGTTCGGCTTCGGCGCGGCCGACGAGGGCCCCGCCACCCACGAGGAGTGGGCCTTCGCCACGCACCACGTCCTGGGCGACCGCTACCTCCTCAGCGTCGCCCGGCACGACGCGGGCCTGGACAGCTCGCCCGACACGGCGGCGCACACCATGTTCGACGAGGGATTCATGGCGGCCGTCGCCGAACTCGTCGACTGACCCGCCCACATACGCCCCCGCCCGGTACAGGGCGGTTCGTGCGGCTCTGGAGCCCCGCTCAAGGAACCTGACCCCCTGCCCCGCACGCGGCTACCGTACGAAAACGGTGGGTGCGTACGCGAGACGAGGAGGCCGTCATGGCGAAGCCCGGCGCAGCCCCTCACCCACGCCGCCCGCCCCGGGCCGGGGCGCCACCACCCCCCTGCCGTCCCGGCCCGCCCCCACCCGGCCGCCGTCCCCGCGCTGCCCCGGCCCCCGGCCGCCGCCGTGTCAGCGCCGTGTCAGGCCCGTGTCGACGGGCCTTCGCATACTCGGTCCGCGCTCGCAGAGGAGGGAGGGTGGGGTGTCGCCGTGTGCGTAACAGCGGCCCTGTGTGGAGACATACACAGGTAAGCGGACGCACACCCCCCGGATGACCATGACCGCCGATGATGCCCCGCACGCCCCGAACGACGCACCCGTCGAGCAGCTGACCGTCGTCGTCGACCTCGCCGGCAAGGACGAAGACACCTTGCCGGTACTGGAGTTGCGCGGCCCCCTGGACACCCACTGTCTTGAGTCGGCCCTGGACCGCATCGACCGCGCGACCCTGCGCCCCACGCGCGAACCCCTGTGGCAGCACAGCCTCGAACACTACGGCCCCGGCCGGCACACGCTGCGGCTCACCGCCACGACGCCCCCGGAGTCCCCGGTGGACTTCCCGGCCGGTCTGCTCGCCGACCTGCTCACCCACACGCCGTGCGGCGGTCCTGACGGGCGCCGGCTCCGGCCCACCCCGCTGCAGCGCGAACTCGTCGCCGACGCCGACGCCCACCCGGCCGCCGCCCGCCACAGCGAACAGTTCGCCTTCGCCTGGAGCGGACCGCTGGACCTCGACCGGTTCACCGCCGCCTGGCAGTCGGTCTTCGACCACGAGAGCGTGCTGCGCGCCGCCTTCGAGGACGGCCCCGAGCCGTACCTCGTACAGCACGACCGGATCGTCCCCGAGGTCGTCCGGCTCTCGTACGACACCACCGACTGGCACACGGTCGTCGAAGCGGACCGCCGCCGCGGCATCGACCCCCGCGGCCCCGGCCCCCTGCGCATCACCGTCCTGACCACCACCCCGCCCGGCACCACCACCCCGCCCGGCACCACCGGCACCACGAGCACCACCGGCACCCCGGCCGGGACCGCCCAGGACCCGGCCGTCCCCACCCCCGCCCCCGAACCCGCCCGCATCCTGCTCACCTTCCACCACGCCCTGCTGGACGGCCGCAGCGTGCGGATCCTGCTCCAGGAGTTCTACCGCGCGTACCTCGCGGACGGCGTGCTGCCCGGCGGCGAACGCCGCCCCGACCTCGCCGACTACCTGCGCTGGCTCGCGGACCGGAACACCGCCCCCGCCCAGGAGTTCTGGGCCGGGGCCGACCTCGCCCCCGGCACGGACCTGCCCGCCGCCGCCACCGGAGCGGGCGTCGGGTACACCCGCACCCGGCTGACCGTCCGTCAGACCGAGCGGCTCAGGACCTGGGCGGCCGAACTCGGCAGCCCCGAGAGCAGCGTGCTGCACGCCGTGTGGGCCCTGCTGCTGTACCGGGCCCGGGGCGGCGAGGGCCCCGCCCGGGTCCGCTTCCACACCACCGTCTCCGGACGCGGCATCCCCTTCGACGGCGTCGAGGGGCTGCCCGCCCCGCTGCGCAGCCCCCTGCCGGTGACCGTCGACGTCGACCCGCAGGCCACCGTGCCCGCGTTCCTGGGCGCGCTGCGCGACCGTGCCGTGGAGCGGTCGGCCTACGAATGGGTGTCGGCGGGGCAGATACGTTCCTGGTCCGGGCTGCGCGGCACGGCGCCGACCGGCAGCCTGCTCGTCTTCGAGGACCTGCCGCGCGAGTCCGACGTCCTCGCCCGGCTCCTTGCCGAGCAGGGGGTGTCCGTCGGCGCCGCCGAGACCCTCGGTGCCCGCACCGCGTTCCCCTTCACCCTCGTCGCCCACCACCACGACGACGGAGCCCTCGCCCTCACCGCCTCGTACGACCGGACCCGCCTGGGCGACGCCGGTCAACTCCTCGCGCACACGGCCCAGTTACTGCGCCGCATCCCCTGCGAGGCGGACCGCACCACGACCGTCGGGGAGCTCGTCGCACTGCTCGACGACCTCCCCCGGGAACCCCGGCCCGCCCCGGTCCGCGCCGTCTCCCGTCCGTACGCCGAGGACACCGCCGCGTCCCCGCTCGTCGTACTCCGCCCGGCCACCCGCCCCGGCGCGGGCACGGTCTGTCTGGTGCAGACCCCGGCCACGCCCCGCGCCCTGCACACCTCGCTGGTCAGGGCCTACCGGGGCCCCGAGGCGGTCGCCCTGCTGCGCCCGGCGGAGCTCTCCCGCCTGCGCGACGCCGTCCTGCGCGCACTCACCGAGGGCCCGGTCGTGCTCGGCGGGTTCTCCGGCGCGGGCGTCGTCGGATACGAAGTCGCCCGCGCGGTGGCGGCCTTCGGCGCCCGTGCCCCCAAGGTGGTGCTCACCGCGGCGGGCACCTCCACCGCGGACTTCGCCCGTACGCTCCAGGACGCCTCGCGCCACACCCGCTGAGTACCCGTACGGACTACCGTCCAGCATTCCTTAGCCCGAGTGGGTGACAAGAATCGCCGGACGGGCAAGCAGGGCAATTACTGTCCTGTCGCATGACTTCCACCGAAACAAGCGAAATCGTCCTCAACAAGGCTCACTTGGGCACGATCGGTGTCCTCGCCTGGGCCGGCACGCACACCGACGACGGACGTGACGCGGCCTTCC
This sequence comes from Streptomyces sp. NPDC021093, assembly GCF_044333135.1. Lineage (NCBI taxonomy): Bacteria > Bacillati > Actinomycetota > Actinomycetes > Kitasatosporales > Streptomycetaceae > Streptomyces > Streptomyces sp. NPDC021093. Next base: position 157,723 of record NZ_JBIRQJ010000015.1, read on the forward strand.
TGCTCGCCTACCCGCTCGGGGACGGAGAGGGCAGTACGGAAGAGGGCGAGCTCGCGGTCCGCGCCATGCTCACCCAGGCCCAGCTCCCCGTGGGCGGCGCCATCGTCAACGGCGCACTGTCCAGCGTCCCGCTGTCCCTGCTGGTCGAGGGCGGCAACGCGGTCCTGACCCTGCCCCAGCTCAACGCCACCTGCACCGCCCCGCCGGAGTGGCTCGCCGCCGCGGAGAAGCGCGGTCAGGTGCATCTGATGTTCACCACCCGCGCCTGGCCGGAGGCCAAGCCGGGCGAGCCCGTCACCGAGGAGAACCTCCAGGAGTTCGTCGGGGACGAGGAGACGATCCGCTCCTCCGCCCACTGCCGACTCCCGGCGGCCCGCCTGCGTACGTGACCGTACGCAGCACGTGACCGTACGTCCCGGCGACGTGCAGGGGACGTTCCGGCGACGTGCATGGGGCCCCGCGAAGATCTTCCTTCGCGGGGCCCCATGCGCCGTTCACCTCAACCCGGCGCGCGAGCGGCTGTCACGCGCGCCGGGCCCACCACCAGGCCCCTCCGCAGCAGAAGGGCCCGGACGTCAGTGGTTGTTCGCGCCGTTGCCCGTCAGGACCGGGATGTCGCTGAGGATGTGCGAGAGCGGCTCGTCACCCTTGGCCTGGGTGGAGTTCTCGACGCACTGCTGGTTCTGCGGCGCGGACAGGATCGGAATGTCCTGGACGCCGACCGGCACGACACCCACGAGCGACTGGAGGTTCGCCTTGGCCGGCAGGCCGACACAGGGCTTGTTGAGCGAGCCCTGGACCAGGGACATCTGCGGGCTCATGTCGCCGCGGGTCTCCGAGTTGCCGTAGTGCTGCTCGGCACCGTTACCGCTCAGCGACGTCGTGCCACCGTCGTCCGCGATCGCCATGGCCTGCGGAGCGGCGAAGCCCACCGCGGACGCTGCGACTGCGGCCGTGACCATCATCTTCTTCAGCATCTACATTTCCCTCTTCGTTTCGGACAGACGGTCTTGCGGCCTGCTCAACCAGGGCACCTCGGGTTTGGTTCCTGCCGTTCACCCGAACGGCATAAAAACGTTCTGCCGGGCCCCCGTCGCTGTGATTTCCATCCGGTCTGTTCTTCATTTAATTCGCACGAGAGCCGTACGAGTGAATGGTGATAACCAAAGGCGCCCCGAAGAGTTTTCCAGGGAGCCTCAGCTCGGGGTACTCCAGTGGGAAAGAAGGAATTCAGAGATGAAGAAGGTCATGGCAAGCGCCGTGTTCGCAGCGTCCGCGGTGGGCCTCAGCGTCATCGGCGCTCCGCAGGCCATGGCGATCACGGACGACGGTGGCACCACCTCGCTGAGCGGCAACAAGGCGGAGCAGCACTACGGCAACGCCACGACCGGCGGCGACATGAGCCCCCAGATGTCCCTGGTCCAGGGCTCGCTCAACAAGCCCTGCATCGGCCTGCCCGCCAAGGCGAACGCCCAGTCGCTCGTCGGCCTGGTGCCGGTCGGCCTCCAGGACATCCCGGTCCTGTCCGCGCCGCAGAACCAGCAGTGCGTCGAGAACTCCACCCAGGCCAAGGGTGACGAGCCGCTCTCGCACATCCTGGAGGACATCCCGGTCCTGACGGGCAACGGAACGAACAACCACTGACGCTGTTCCGCGGCGCGGCCCCCGGCGGGGCCGCGCCGCGGTGCGCTCTTTGCACACATGAGTGGGCCCCGGCAGATCTGCCGGGGCCCACTCATGTGTGCAATACAGGAGGACGTGCACGCCTGCGTGAATTGGCGGTCATCAACGACGTGTGCGCCGACGGCTGGGAGAATCGCGCCCGAACAGGTGCAAGTACGAGATTACCGTACCCAACCAGAAATCCGGCCGGGTATCACCCGAATGCTTTTCGTGCCGTGTGTGCGGACAAAGTGTTCGGGCAAATCGGTGCGCATGTGCGGGGTATACGGGTGACACCGGTGATTTCCCGGTGCGCCTCCTGTCGTCCGAGGGAAGTGTGACGCCGTTCCCTCTCGCCTTTCGGCAGGAAGAAGTTGACACGTGAAGCGCAGAAATCAGTGGGCCGGGGGGCTCGCGCTCGGCGCGATGGTCCTCGGCAGTTCCGGGTTCGCCGCACCGCCCCGGCCCGCCCCCGCAGCAGCCGCCGCGTCCTTCGCCGGGCCGGGGGCCGTGCTGTCGGTCGCGCCCGCGAAGGAGGACACCACGCCCGAGGACGGCGGCGGCTCCGAGGCGGTGCGCCAGCGCGAGGCCCGGCTCAACCCCGTGGCGATGCAGGCCCTGTGCGCGGGTCCCTCCGAGCGTGAGTACGGCTTCCCCCTCTTCGACGACGTGAACGTCGAGGTGGTGGAGCAGTCCCGCAGCGTGGTGGGCGACATGGTGGTGCTCACGGCCGCGGTGCAGGGAGCGGTCGGCCAGCAGGTCGTGGCCACGGCCCAGAACGCCTGCGACGGCACGCTGGGCAACGAGCACCTGACGGCCCAGTTCATGCTGGGCGGCGACTCGTACGCCATCGAGTCCAGCGGTCCCGGCCGGGTGTCCATCACCCAGGTGACCCCGCTGGGCGACGAGGACGAGTCGGCGTCCATGAGCATGCCGCCGGCCCCGGCCCCGCCGGCTTCGATCCCCGTACTGCGGTCCGCCCCGGTGGCTCCGGACAAGGCCTGCCGGCGGGGTGGCAGCACCACGCTGATCGACCTCGTCGTCGGCTACACGCCCAAGGCGCTCTCGGAGTCGGGCGGCGTCACCCAGATGCGGTCCGACATCACCCGGGCCGTGGCCCTCACCAACGACGCCCTGGCCGACAGCAAGGTCGACGCCCGGGTCCGCCTGGTGAACATTCCCCCCGTCTCCAACGTTCCGGCGGCCCGCGACGGCGTCACCCAGGACCTCATCAAGGCGCTGGCCACCCCCCGTGACGGGCTGCTCGACGAGATGCAGACCCTCCGCGACCGTTACGGCGCCGACCTGGTCTCGGTGATCGCGGGCGGCCGGGCCGCGGGCGGCCTCGGCTACTCGCCCAAGGCACCGTCCACCAAGACCGCCAACTACGGCTACAACGTCGTGGCGCACGCCGCGCTGAAGAACTTCTCCCTCGGCCACGAGATCGGCCACAACCTCGGTTCCGCGCACGACCGCGTCACCCAACCGAACCAGCCGCCGCCCTACGGCGCCAACGGCTACTTCCCCCGCAACGGCGACTTCGCCTCGCTGATGGCCTACGAGTCCAGCTGCCGCAAATCCACCAAGGGCCGGTGCGGACGCGTCAACCAGTTCTCCAACCCCCATCTGACCTACCGCGGCCAGGCCTTCGGCATCCCGCTCGGCCGGACCGACGAGGCGGACACCGCGCAGGTCTTCAACACCACGTCCAAGGCCATCGCCAGCTACCGCAACACCAAGTCCAGCGACACCCTGTGCGCGGTGACCACCACGGTCTCCCCCGGTGGCGCCGGCACCGTGACCCCTGCCCAGACGGGCCCCTACCCCAAGGGCAGCACCGCCCGGTTCACCGCGAAGCCCGGCTCGGGCTACGTCTTCGCCGGCTGGACCCTGAACGGGAGGAAGGCCGGCACCGCCGACAACACCCTCACCGTCGCCGTCACCGCCGACCAGACGCTGACCGCCTCCTTCCGCAAGGGCCAGACCCCGCAGCCGAAGGTGGCCACCTCCGCCACCCGGGGCGGCACCGTGAAGAAGGTGCCCGCCAAGCGCGGGGCCCCCTCGACCGGCACCGAGCTGTACGACGCGGTCCCCGAGCCCGGCTGGAGCTTCAGCGGCTGGACCCTCAACGGCTCGAACGCCGGTGACGACGAGACGGTCGAGCTCTCGCCGGACGACGAGAACCTCGCGCTGCGCGCGGAGTTCGACCGCAACAAGTACAACCTCGGCGTGGACGTGCGCGGCCGGGGGAAGGTCGCCCTGAGCGAGCAGGGTCCGTACGCCGAAGGGGACACCGTGACCGCCACGGCCACCCCGGAGCGCGGCTTCGTCTTCACCGGCTGGCTCCTCGACGGTGAGGAGTACGGCGGCGACATCGACAGGTCCAACGGCGAGACCGCCGTCTCCTTCAGCAACGACAGGAGCCACACCCTCACCGCGGTATTCGCACCGGTGAAGTGACCTGGCGTCACACCTGGGAACGCGGCCGGCCCCTCCCGGGGGGCCGGCCATCGTCTTTTCCCCGTACAAAGAAATAAAAATATAGAAGCAAGTAAATCCGAGTGCGCCATCTGCGGTATTTCGGCCGTTCCGGTGTTTCCTGCGGACGGGGCTTTCTCTGCAATGTGTAAAGATCGTCGAAATACCCCAGCTCCTCAGGAGGTGCACCATTATGAACGCTGCCAAGAAGGCTGCTTTCGTCCTTGCCACTGCCGGTCTCGCGGCAGGCGCCGCCGCTGGTACCGCCGCGGCCGACAGCGACGCGCAGGGCACCGCGACCAACTCCCCGGGTGTCGTCTCGGGCAACCAGGCCCAGGTTCCCGTGCACGTTCCGGTGAACGTGTCCGGCAACACCGTGAACGGGATCGCCGGGCTGAACCCGGCGTTCGGCAACGAAGCCACCAACAGCTGACTTTGGCTGCCGTCCACACGAGTGGGGCCCCACAGAAGAACTGTGGGGCCCCACTCGTGTGCATGTCCGGGTCAGAGCACCCCGACGCCCAGACCGAGGCCCACGCCGAGGCCGACGCCGTGGTACGGGTACCACCGGGGGCCGTCGTGGCAGAACAGCTGCCCGTGGTGCGCCCAGCAGCGGTCGGCGGCCGACGGCTGGGCCGACGGCTCAGCCGGTGCGGCGGAGGCCGTCCCTGCCAGCGGAAGAAGAGCGACTGCCGTGAGGGCAGCCGTTGCAGCGGCTCGTCCGACGATCTTGCGCATGTGTGCTCCCATGAACGTGGAATATGACAGAAGGAGGCATACCGCTGCTCCTTGTTGTCGTCACCACGAGGCATGCGCCTCACTCGTACGGACCCATGATTGGGCCGTACGGCTCCGTCCGGCGAACCTTGACGGCAGGCCTCAGCCGCCGACCGGGAGACCGCCGAGCATCGAACCGCCGGCGGGGCTCACCGCGCCCTCGACCAGCTTCATCGGCTCCGCGTTCCTCGTGTCGTTCAGCTTCTTCGCCACGTCCTTCGCGGAGTTCACCAGCGGTACCGGACCGTCGAGCCGCTTCGTCTGCGTGTTGTACGCGTCCACCAGCTGCTGCACACCGGCGTTGAGGCTCATCGAGGGGCTGGTCGGCATGCCGGTTCCGCCCTGGGCGGCAGCAACCGAGGAGGCTGCGCCCACCGTGACCATCGACACGGCCAGGACCGAAGCAGCCTTCGTGTACTTCATCTCAGTTCCCTCAATCTCTGCGGTGAGCTTCTCAGTCTGATGAAATCCGGCGCCGTGCGTACGTCCTCGCGCAGCGCCCGCACCTTGCCTAACGGTCTGTCGGCCGCGGAGAAACTGAATCCATGCACGGTTTCCCGCATTTCACCCGTGTGCTGAGAAGAAGCGCACGCGGAATTCGTGTCTCTCGTACTTCGACGTGCTTCGAACGAATGCTTCGAACGAAGCCGTCCCGCCACCTGAAGGCAGCGGGACGGAAGAGCGGGGCCGACCCTTTCGACGCCTGCGTCCTCTTTGACGACGGTGTCCTCAAGGGCCTGCCCCGCTGGGGCGGCGAAGGCCGCCCGGCGCTGTGGGGTCAGCGCTGTGCGGCGCGTCCGCGACGGGCCAGGAACAGGCCGGCGGGGAGCAGCGCCGCGCCCAGCGCGGCAGCCTGTCCGGGCTCACCGACACCGGTGGAAGCCATGTGCGGCTTACCGGTGGGCTTGCCGTGGGGCTTGCTCGGCGCGGTGGGCTTGGACGGAGCGGTCGGCTTGCTGACCGGCGGCTTTACGACCGGGGGCTTCACGACCGGCGGCTTCACGACCGGGGGCTCGTCGGCGGCCGGGGGCTCGTCCGCGGGCGGCTGGTCGGCCGGGGGCTCGTCGGCCGGGGGCTCGTCGGCGGGCGGCTCATCGGCCGGGGGCTCGTCCGCGGGCGGCTCGTCGGCGGGCGGCTCATCGGCGGGCGGCTCATCGGCCGGGGGCTCGTCCGCGGGCGGCTCGTCCGCCGGGGGCTCGTCGGCCGGGGGCTGGTCCACCGGCGGAGCCTGCATGGCCGGTCCGTTGGCGCAGTCGTTGCCGAACGCGGGGTTCAGTCCGGCGATCCCGTTGGCCGTGTTGCCGCAGGCGTTGACCGGGACGTGCACCGGAACCTGGGCGTTGTTGCCGGAGACGACGCCGGGGGAGTTGGTCACCGTCGAGTCGGCGGAGGCTCCGCTGACCGTGCCCGGCGCCTTCCCGGAGGCGTTCTCGCAGTCGTTGCCGAACGCGGGGTTCAGCCCGGCGATCCCGTTGACCGTGTTGCCGCAGACGTTCACGGGCACGTGCACCGGAACCTGGGCGTTGTTGCCGGACACGACGCCGGGGGAGTTGGACACCTTCGAGTCGGCGGAGGCCCCGCCGCTCTTGCCCGTGCCCGGCGTCTTGCCGGAGACGTTCGCGCACTTGTTGCCGAACGCCGGGTTCAGCAGACCGATCACATTGACCGTGTTGCCGCAGAGGTTCACCGGGACATGCACCGGAACCTGCACGCTGTTGCCGGACCCGACGCCCGGCGAGTTCGAGGTCGTCCCCTCCGCCGTCGCGTCCGCGTGGGCGGCGCCCGCGGTCATGGAGAGCACCCCCGAGACTGCCGCCGTGACCAGCACACTCTTACGCAATACCTGTCGCACTTCGCCGTTGCCTGTCTTTCATGATTGCGGGGCAAGCCGATTGCTCACCCACACACGAGGAGGCGTTGAACGGCCAACCCCTGAATGCAATACATGAATTCAGGGACTGGCCGGGTCCGAACACACGAGGGTTCGGATTTCAGAACTACTTGTTGACGCAGGTGTTGCCGAACGCCGGGTTCAGCAGGGCGATCAGGTTGACGCTGTTGCCGCAGACGTTCACGGGCACGTGCACCGGAACCTGGATGTTGTTGCCCGAGATCACGCCGGGGGAGTTGGTGACGGTGGCGTCGGCGCCGGCGTCGGCCATGGCGGGGGCAGCCCCACCGAGGACCATCAGCGAGCTGGCGATGACTGCGGCGATCTTCGTGGACTTCATGGTGTGACCTTTCTTTTGGCGGCACCGTGAACAGTCACGCATTTCGTGCTGCACGGGTAAATTTCACATTTCCGTGGCGCCGCTTTCGCTATCGGTAACGATGTGGCGTCATTAAAGAAACTCATTTGATTCCGGGAGTTTCTTCTGTCACTCGAAAGGCCTATGAGGAGAAGCTGCAAGAAGTGATCCGCAGTGCTTATCGGGAGGCCGGGGATGCGGGCTCCAGGACGCGGTCGGCGTCCTGGAAGCTCCCCTTGGACACCTGAGGCACCGTCAGGGGCAGTGCGAGCGGCAGTTCGTCCGCGGCGGCGGCACCGGCCGGGACGGAGAGTGCGGCACAGGCCGCGGCGGCGAGGATCAGCGCGTGCTTCTTCATGGGCTGTCAACGGCGGGCGCACCGGTGGGTCACGCCGACCGCGGGAACGTGGTTCAGCCGCCGAGGGGGAGGCCGCCGAGCATGCCGCCGGGGGCGCCGGACGTCGCGGGCGCGGCCCCCTTGGCCAGGTCCCCGACGACGGGCAGCCCGCTCAGCAGGTCGCCGGCCGGCGCCGCGGCGGCCGGACCCGGCTTGGGAGCGGCCTCGGGGGCGGCAGCCTGAGCGGTCCCGGCGGCGGCGAGCGCCGCGCCCGAGGCGAGGACGGCGAGGGCGGCGGCGGTGGTCTTGTGGTGACGCATGATTCTCCTGCTGAGTGCGGTTCGGCTGGACGGCAGGCGCAACGAGCCGCACCGCACGGAAGTCACGCGCCCGCCCCACTCCGCCCGGGACCGGTCCACGCCGCCGGCGCACCGCGCACGGCGGTCGGTTCACCCGCCACGGCCCCGCCCCGGAAGGACGTTCGGCCCCAGCCCACCGGAGGACGGGGGGCGTCAATGACGGAGTGCGTCAATAGGGTGATCTGCGGTCCGGTCACGTCTCCAACGGCGCAGGCACGCGTTCTCCAGAGGTGAGAACGACAGGGGCCACCCCGGCGGCCTGTCGCCCCGTCAGCGCCCGAAAGACAGGACCCCTCGTGAAGTACATGCAGGCCACCGCCGCCCTCGCAGGAACGTTCGTTGCCCTGGGATCGGCCACCCCGGCGTTCGCCCACCACGACGGTGACCACGCCATGCCTGGATCCGAGCAGGTCGCAGCGGCGCAGTCGAAGGCCGACGAGGTCACCGCCCAGCAGATGCAGAAGCTCACGGACCTGACCACCCCGCAGAAGTTCCTGGCCGGCGTCAAGTCCCAGGTGGACGACATGCAGCTCAGGCAGGAAGCCGCGGCCGCCCGGGTGCACCCGGGCGGCCCCGGTGCCATGCCCGCGCCCGGCGCCCTGCTCGGTGGGCTGACCGCGGGCGGGGGCCCGGTCGGCGTTCCGGTCGGCGACGTGCTGGGCTGACCCGCGTACACCTCGCCGGGTTGACGCCTCGGGCATCCCCGTGCTGCCCGCCCGACACAGCGGCACCGCTGCGCTCAAGGCGCAGCGGTGCCGCTGTGTCGGGTTTCAGGCGAACATCTCGGCGAGCAGTTCCGGGCCGATGGCGATGGGCGCGGGCCGGTAGGACGGCGGCTGCGTGCCCATCAGCTCCCGTACCAGGAAGTCCCAGCAGCGGGTGCGTACGTAGGCCAGGCAGTCGATGAATGTGTGCTCGGCCCCTGGTACGACGAGCAGTTCGAAGTCCTTGCCCGCGGCGACGAGCCGGTCGGCGAGGCGCAGCGTGTGGGTGGGGTGGACCTGGTCGTCCAGCTCGCCGTGCACGAGCAGCAGCTTGCCGGTCAGCCGGTCCGCGAGCTCCACGCTGGAGGTACGGGCCCAGGCCTCGGGGTCGTCCGCGCCGTCGTAGGTCTCCACGAAGCCCGGGTTGAAGTGACGGGCGTCGTGCGAGCCGGAGAGCGCGGCCCCCGCCCGGTACGTCCCGGGGAAGTCCAGCATCGCCCGCGCCGCGGCGAAGCCGCCGCCGGAGTGGCCGAGCACGCCCACCCGGTCCAGGTCCATCCACGGCCGGGACGCGGCCAGTTGGTGCAGCGCCGCGACGTGGTCGGCCAGATTGCCCGCGTCGGCCACGCGGCCCCACGAGGCGTCGTGGAAGGACTTGTTCCGCCCCGGGGTGCCCCGCCCGTCCAGCGCCACCACCACGAAGCCCAGCGCCGCGAGGGGTTCCGCGTCCATGCCGATCCCGCCGGGGTCGAAGCACGGGGCGACCCGGGCGACCTGCGGACCGGGGTAGACGTTGTCCACCACCGGGTAGCGGCGGGCGGGGTCGAACCCGCGCGGCCGGTACAGCACCCCGTAGACGTCCGTCTCCCCGTCGGCGGCCTTGACGCGGAACCGCTCCGGGGCGGTCCACCCGGTGGCCACGAGCCCGCTGATGTCGGCCCGCTCCAGCTCGACCAGCACCCGGCCCGTCCAGTCGACGACGCGGGTCACCGGCGGGGTGTCGACGGTGGACGCCGAGTCGAGGAAGTACTCCTGGCCGGCCGCCGCGGTGACGACGTGGTCCAGCTCGTCGTCGGTGAGCCTGGCGAAGCCGGAGCCGTCCAGCGAGACGCGGCACACCGTGCGCCGGTACGGGTCCTCCTCGACGAGCCCGGAGGCGGTGAAGTGCACCACCCGTGCGGCCTCGTCGACGCGCAGGATCTCCCGCACCGCCCACTGCCCGGAGGTGACCTGCCCGAGGAGCTCACCGGTGCGCAGGTCGTAGCGGTACAGGTGGCCCCAGCCGTCCCGCTGCGAGTACCACAGCACCTCGTGGTCCAGCACCCGTACGATCGGCGGCTCGTAGAACGACTGGTTGGGCTCCACCCGGGTGTCCCCGCTCTCGCTGAGCACGGTGGTGACCTCGCCGGTGGCCGGGTCCAGCCGACGCAGGGAGAGCGTGCGCGGGTCGCGCGGCCGGTCGAGGTAGTACACGGCCGAGCCGTCCGGACCCCACCACGCCCACCGGGTCGCGATCGGGGACATCGCCGGCATGAGCAGCGGCTCGGCCCGGGCGCGGGTCACCGTGCCCTCGGCGACGTCCAGGACGACGAGTTCGGCCTGCGGCAGGTGCGCGTCACCGGGGTGGGCGTACCGCTGGGTGTGCAGGACGGGCGCGCCGCCGTCGGCGGGCCTGGCCTCCACGAGATGGGCCTGGCGGACCTCGCGCTCGTCGGTCCGGTGCGTCAGCACCTTCGTGGAGTCGGGCGACCAGGCCACCATGGGCGGCAGGTGCGGCAGGCCGATCTTGCGCAGCAGGGTGGCGTTGCCCGTGGCGGCGGGACCCACGCCGTACTGGTGGTCGGGGGCGCCGTCGGTGGTCAGCGCCCACTCGCGGCCGTCGGCCAGCGAGCGCGCCCACAGGTCGTGCCCGCGCCGGGACACCGCGAACTTTCCGTCGGGCGACGGCACTTCGAGGGGGCTGCCCGGCGGTGTGAACTCGGCCGGCTCACAGGTGTAACTGTCCAGGTGGCAGCGCCAGTACGCGCCGAACGCGTCGAACTCCACGGTGTTCGCGGCCAGTTGGATGCCCGTGAAGGGCAGTGCGTCGGGGTCGGCCGCCTGCCCGGAGGCGGCGGTCAGCGCGGCGGCGACCCGGGTGTGGTCGAAGGCCGGTTCGCGGGTGCCCGCCGCCGGGTCGACCAGCACGAACCGTTTGCCGGCGCCGGTGTTCACCGCGTACCAGAAGCGGGCGCCTCCGTCGATCCACTGCGGCCTGACCTTGTCGCCGACGACGAGCTCGCCGGGGCGGGCGGGGCGGCGCAGGAGCTGTTCCGCGGCCTGGTAGTTCTCGTTGGTGCTCATGCTTCTGGTCCTTCCTCGGCGCCGGGGGCGCGCACGGTGCAGATCGTTGCTTCGTTGTTCGCGCGCCAAGTGGTGGACGGGCGCGGGGAGTTCGGTGGCGCGGTCAGCCGGGGAACACTTCCTTCAGGAGGTTCTCCAGGGCCTTCGGGAACACCTGCGCCGGGTCGATCGCGGCGTCGCCCATGGTCACCGAGGCGGTCAGGGTCGTACGGCCGTCGGGGGTGCTGTACATCAGCGCCCCGTAGCCCCCGGGCGGGCTGCCGTTGTGGTGGTGGACGGTGCCGCGGCCCTGGCCCAGGTCCTGCACGAACAGCCCGAGTCCGTAGCCGAGTTGCCCGTACGGCGTGCTCATCTCGGCCAGCAGCGGGGCAGGCAGGAGCCTGCCGCCCATGAGCGCGGAGACGAAGGTGTGGAGGTCCTGGGTGGTCGAGATCATGTCCCCCGCGCCGGCCAGCAGCGAGAGGTTCTGCCGGGTGACGTCGGCCGTCTGCCACCCGTCGGCGTCCTGGTAGCGGCAGTAGCCGTGGGCGTGCGGCTCCGGGAGCTCCGGCGAGGCGCCGGGCACCACGGTGCCCGACAGGCCGAGCGGGTCCAGGATCCGCCGCCGCATCTCCTCGGCGTACGGGCGGCCGGTGACCTCCTCGATCAGCAGCAGGGCGAGTGTGTAGTTGGTGTTGGAGTAGCCGAAGTCGGTGCCCGGGGCGAACCGGGCGGGCTCGGACAGGGCGAACCGTACGAGCTCCTGCGGCCGGTAGGTGTGGAACCGGTTGTCCACCCACTCCTTGCCGGTCGCCGGGATTCCCGGTACGAACGTGCCGCCGGGGCCGGGTTCGCCGGTGTAGTTGTACAGCCCGCTGGTGTGCTGGAGCAGCATCCGTACGGTGATCCGCGGGTCCAGTCCGAACCGGGGCAGGTGGTCGGCGACCGGGGAGTCCAGAGCGATCACGCCGTCGGCGACCAGCTGCAGCACCAGGGTCGCGACGAAGGTCTTGGTGGTGCTGCCCACCCAGAAGTGCCCGTCCGTCGGCGGCTTCGCGTGCCCGCCCAGCTCGGCCACACCGGCGCTGCCGGTCCACTCGCCCCGCGCGTCGTGCACGCGCAGCTGTATCCCGGCGAAACCGGAGTCCACGAACGACTGGAGGGCGTTCTGCAGCTCGGGGCGGTCCTGGCCCGCGGTGTTGTTCTCGTCCTGGTTGCGCGGTTCGTTCGCTGTGACGGTCGGGTTCGGCATGACGACGCTCCTTGTCCTGGGGGAGAGAGGGGTGTGGGTCAGACGCTGCGGGCGGTGATGCTGCCGTACGAGGTGGTGGCCCGGATGTTCAGGGCGGCGGTGGCGCCGTCGGCGTTCTTGAGGGAGTTGTGGATGCGGCCGTAGGCGGTGCCGGCGTCGAGGGTGGCGGAGACGCCGCGGGCGGCGCCGATGTTGATCTCGCCGGCCTCGGTGCGCAGCACGACCTCGCCGCGTACGGCCTCGGTGATGCGCAGGTCGCCCTTCTGGGTGCTGATCTCCGCGGGGCCGCCGAGGCGGCCGACCTGGATGTCGCCGGCCTGGAGGGCGAGGCGGGCGCCGTCGGTCTCGTCGAGCTTGACCGAGCCGTGCGCGCTCTCGTAGCTGACGTCGCCGAGGCGTCCGACGCCCCGGAACTCGGCGGTGGCCGTCTTCGCCTCGACGCGGGAGCCGGCCGGCAGCTGGACGGTGACCTCGACGGATCCGGAGTGGCCGAAGGCCTGGTTCTTCGCGGCGGGGGCCTCGATCCGCAGGACGCCGTCCCGGTAGTCGACCGTGATCTGCTCCGCCGCCTTCACGTCGCGGCTCTTCGAGGCGTTCGAGGGGAGGACCTCGACCGTGGTGTCGGCCCGGTCGGCGGCGATGAGCCGGATGCTGCCCGCGGGGATGTCGAGGACGGCGGAGACGGGGGAGGGGGTGGTGAACTGCATGGTGTTTTCCTTTGGCTCGTTGTTTCCGATGACCGAAACGCTACGTTGCCTTCACGAAGCTGGCAACGCTGTCGTTGCATCAAATCGCCATCACCGCAGGTGGATACGGGTATTTCGTTGCAGTGTCCTTGACGCATAATGCAACGTCAGCTGTCCGATCGTTGCAATGTAATGAGAGTGAACGCTAAGCTCTGGCCGCCCGGGACGACCACGGGCGACGAGAGCGAAGGAGACCGCGATGCCGGGAGGCAGACTCACCCAGCAGGAACGTCAGCAGATCGCGCTGGGACTGGCCGACGGCCTCGCCTACGCGGAGATCGCCCGACGGCTCGACCGCCCGACCTCGACGGTCACCCGCGAGGTCATGCGCAACGGCGGCCCCACCGCCTACCGCGCCGACCTCGCCCACCGCGCCACCGAACGCCGTACCCGGCGGCGCGGGCAGACCGCGCCCCGCGGGCAGGCGGCCGCACCGCAGCCGCACGGACGCGACCCCGAGGCCGTGCGCGCGTACGAGGAGGTGTTCACCGCCGTCCAGATGGCCTCCGGCATGCCCAGGATGATGGCCCGGGTGATGGCCGGCCTCACCCTCACCGACTCCGGCAGCCTCACCGCGGCCGAACTCGCCCAGCACCTTGAGGTCAGCCCGGCGTCCGTCTCGAAGGCGATCGCGTTCCTCGACAGCCAGGGCCTGGTGCGCAGGGAACGCGACGAACGCCGTCGCGAGCGCTACGTCGTCGACGACGACATCTGGTACCAGGCGATGATGGCCAGCGCCCGCTCCACCGCCCAGCTCGTCGAGACCGCACGGGAGGGCGTCGGCGTCCTCGGCCCCGGCACCCCGGCCGCCGCCCGCCTGGAGAACATCGCCCGCTTCCTCGACTTCGTCTCCGAGAGCATCGCCCGCGCCGCCGAACAGGCCCGCGAGATCCTCCACGCGAAACCCGAAGCGGCCCCGGACGGCGAGTAGTTGCCGCAGGGCCGCCCGCCGCGCGACCCGCCCGCCCGCCGAAGGAAAGCGCCCGCCGGAGGGCCCCGCCCGCCGCTCCTGCGCGGCGGGCTCCGTCGAGGGTCGAGCACGGTTTGAGGGCGTCGGCGCACCGTCGACGGGACAGTGAACCGAGCAGAGAGGAAGCGCCGTGGAGACAACGCGCGCCCTTCACGACCGCCGGGTGTCCCGCCCGGCGGCAGGCCGGACAGGCGGTCCGCGATGAGCAGGCGCGTCGTCATCACCGGCATCGGGGTGGTCGCTCCGGGCGGCAGTGGCGGGACCGCGCCCTTCTGGTCGCTGCTGTCCGAGGGGCGGACGGCGACCCGGCCGGTCACCCTGTTCGACGCCTCGTCGTTCCGTTCCCGGATCGCGGCCGAGGTGGACTTCGACGCGGCAGCCTCGGGGCTCACCCCGCAGGAGATCAGGCGCATGGACAGGGCGGCCCAGTTCGCCGTGGTCAGCGCCCGGGAGGCGGTCGCGGACAGCGGCCTGGACCTCGCCGCCCTCGACCCGCACCGCCGGGGCGTCACCCTCGGCAGCGCGGTGGGCGCCACCACGGGGCTCGACGTGGAGTACGACGTGGTGAGCGACGGCGGCGCGAAGTGGAACGTCGACCACGCCTACGCGGCCCCGCACCTGTTCGGCTACTACGTCCCCAGCTCCTTCGCCACCGAAGTGGCCTGGGCGGTCGACGCCCAGGGCCCCACCTCGCTGGTCTCCACCGGCTGCACCTCGGGTCTCGACTCCGTCGGGCACGCGGTGGAACTGATCAGGGAGGGCAGCGCCGACGTGATGATCGCCGGTGCCACCGACGCCCCCATCTCGCCGATCTCCGTGGCCTGCTTCGACGCGATCAAGGCCACCTCGCCGCGCAACGACGACGCCGAGCACGCCTCGCGGCCCTTCGACCGGACCCGCAACGGGTTCGTCCTGGGCGAGGGCTCCGCCGTCTTCGTACTGGAGGAGCTGGGGCAGGCGCGCGCCAGGGGGGCCCACATCTACGCGGAGATCGCCGGGTTCGCCTCGCGCAGCAACGCGTACCACATGACCGGACTCCGCCAGGACGGCGCCGAGATGGCCGAGGCCATCCGGACCGCGCTCGACGAGGCGAGGACCGCGACGTCCGACGTCGACTACATCAACGCGCACGGTTCCGGCACCAAGCAGAACGACCGGCACGAGACGGCGGCCTTCAAGCGCAGCCTCGGCCGGCACGCCTACGAGACGCCCGTCAGCTCGGTGAAGTCGATGATCGGCCACTCCCTGGGGGCCATCGGCTCCCTGGAGATCGCCGCCTCGGTACTCGCCATGGAGCACGGGCTCATTCCCCCCACCGCGAACCTGCACGAGCCCGACCCCGAATGCGACCTGGACTACACGCCGCTCACGGCCCGCGAGGCGCGCGTCGACACGGTGCTGAGCGTCGGCAGCGGATTCGGCGGATTCCAGAGCGCGATGGTCCTCACCCGGCCGGAACGGAAGGCAGCGGCATGAGCACCCCCACGCAGACACCCCCGGTCTTCACCGGCATCGGCGTCGTGGCCCCCAACGGCCTGGGCGTCGAGGCCTGGTGGAACGCCACCCTGGCGGGCGAGCACGGCATCGGACCGGTCACCCGGTTCGACGCCTCCGGCTACCCGGCGACCCTCGCGGGCGAGGTGCCCGGCTTCGACGCCAAGGCCCACATCCCCAGCCGGCTGCTGCCGCAGACCGACCACATGACGCGGCTCGCGCTCACCGCCGCCGAGGAGGCGCTCACCGACGCCAAGGCGGACCCGGAGCAACTGCCGGACTTCGCCGCCGGAGTGGTCACCGCCGCATCGGCCGGCGGCTTCGAGTTCGGGCAGCGCGAACTCCAGGCGCTGCGCAGCAAGGGCGGCCAGCACGTCAGCGCCTACCAGTCGTTCGCCTGGTTCTACGCGGTGAACACCGGCCAGATCTCCATCCGGCACGGGCTGAGGGGCCCCAGCGGCGTCCTGGTGACCGAGCAGGCGGGCGGCCTGGACGCGATCGCCCAGGCCCGCCGCCAGCTGCGCAAGGGCAGCAGCCTCATGGTCACCGGCGGCGTGGACGGGGCGATCTGCCCCTGGGGCTGGACCGCCCAGCTGGCCGGCGGGCGGCTGAGTACCCAGGCGGACCCCGCGCGCGCCTACCTGCCGTTCAGCGACGCCGCCTGCGGGCACGTGCCCGGAGAGGGCGGGGCCATCCTCGTACTGGAGGACGCGCAGGCGGCGCGTGCGCGCGGCGCGCAGACGTACGGGGAACTGGCCGGCTACGCCGCCACGTTCGACCCCGCACCGGGCCGCCCCGGCGGTCCCGCACTGCGCAGGTGCATCGAACTCGCCCTGGAACAGGCCCAGTTGACGCCGCAGCAGATCGACGTCGTGTTCGCCGACGCGGCCGGCGTGCCGGATCTTGACCAGCAGGAGGCACAGGCGATCGGGGACGTCTTCGGTCCTTACGGAGTCCCCGTGACCGCTCCCAAGACCATGACCGGCAGGCTCTCGGCCGGCGGGGCCTCGCTGGACCTGGCGGCGGCGCTGCTGTCCGTGCGCAACGGCGTACTGCCTCCCACGGTCCACGTGGCGTATCCGGCGGACGACCACCGGCTCGACCTGGTCACCTCCGTGCGCCGGGGCCTGGTGCGCGCCGCCCTGGTGCTCGCCCGGGGCCACGGGGGCTTCAACGCGGCCGCCGTGGTGACGGACGAACGTACCCACACGTCGGCCTGAGCGGTCCGACGGCCCGACCACCGAATCCGTACCCCCACCCGAAAGGTGTTTTCCCATGGCACAGATGACGCTGACCGAACTGACCAGCCTGCTGCGCGAGTGCGCGGGCGAGCAGGAGGGCGTGGACCTGGCGGGCGACGTCGCCGACGTCGACTTCACAGACCTGGGATACGACTCCCTCGCCGTGCTCCAGGCCGCCGGAATCATCGAGCGCGACCACAACATCGTGCTGCCCGACGAGACCGTCGCCGAGGCCAGCACCCCCGGCCTGCTGCTGGAGTTCGTCAACGCGAGCCTGAGCGCGGGGGCCAGCAGCTGACCCCGTACCGCCCGTACGACGCACGACACCGTCCGCCGGAAGCCAGGAGGCTTCCGGCGGACGGTGTCGTGACGGGCGTTTGAGCGCCGAGGCTCAGTCGAGGTCGTCGCGGTGGATCTGACGGTGCTTCACCAGCCACCGGCCCGCCTCCCGCACCAGCACGTCGCGGCAGGAGGTGCTGGCACGCAGCTCGGGGCGCCCGCCGCGGGGGGTCTCCAGGACCTGCGCGTAGGAGTTCGCCACGACCTCGCCCGTCCCGTTCTCCTCCAGCGCCAGCATGCCCAGCCAGTGGCGGCGCTGGATGCCGCGCGCCGCGTAGTCGTCGCAGGCCTTGCGCACCGCGGCAGAGATGGCGGAGCGGCCGGCCACGGGCTGAGGGAACGCGTTCGCGTCGAAGACGCCTTCCTGGGTGAAGGTCGCGGCCCACTCCTCGGCCCTGCCGGTGTCCAGCAGCTGCATCTGCGTGGCGTAGAACTGCTGGATCTCCTGGTACAGACCGGCGGAGCCGATGCCGGAGGGAGACACCTCTGTGACGGTCATCTGAGGACCTTTCCTGGGGAGTTCACAAACTCGGGAACACGGGCTCCGCCGATGGTCGCGCCCCCGCCTGCAAACTCCCTCGACGCCTGCTGGAGTCCGCCGTCCGGGCCGTCCGGCGCCCGCCGTCCAGCGCTCTTCGACTCCCGTGCGAGTCCCGTCGGAAAGGGTGAACGCCGACTACATCCGAGGGGAGTGCCCAGCATGGTGAGTGAAGAGCGGCGAGTGGCCCTGATCACGGGAGCCACCAGTGGAATCGGCCTGTCCGTGGCGAAGGACCTGGCGCAGAAGGGGCTGGCGGTCTTCGTCTGCGCCCGTGACGCGGAAGCGGTCAAGCGGACCGTCGAGGAGCTCAGGGCCGAGGGCCTGGAGGCCGACGGCACGTCCGCCGACGTGCGCGACCGGGAGTCGGTGCGCGCGCTCGTCTCGTCGGCGGTGGCGGCGTTCGGCCGGGTCGACGTACTGGTGAACAACGCGGGCCGCAACGGCGGCGGCGTGACGGCCGACCTCGCCGACGAGCTCTGGTACGACGTGATCGACACCAACCTGAACAGCGTCTTCCTGGTGACCCGGGAAGTGCTCAAGCAGTCCGGCATGCAGGACCGCGGCTGGGGGCGGATCATCAACATCGCCTCCACCGGGGGCAAGCAGGGCGTCGTCCTGGCCGCCCCGTACTCCGCCTCCAAGCACGGAGTGATCGGCTTCAGCAAGGCCGTCGGCAAGGAACTCGCACCGAGCGGCATCACCGTCAACGCGGTGTGCCCCGGCTACGTCGAGACGCCGATGGCCCAGCGCGTGCGCTCCGGCTACGCGGCCGCCTGGGAGACGACCGAGGAGGACATCCTGGAGCGCTTCCAGTCGAAGATCCCGCTCGGCCGCTACTCCACGCCCCAGGAGGTCGCAGGACTCGTCGGCTACCTGGCCACCGACGTCGCGGCGTCCATCACCGCGCAGGCGCTCAACGTCTGCGGCGGACTCGGCAACTACTGAGCCCCGGCAGGGGGTCGGACCGGCCGGACCCCGGACCACCGCATCCGCCACCCCCTCCTCCACCCCGTGGAACGGAAGGATCCTTCGTGCCCGAGAGGCATCACGCAACCCACACCGTCACCGTCGACGCCCCGGCCGAGACGGTGTACGAGATCATCGCCGACGTCACGCGCTGGCCCCAGTTCTTCGCGCCGAACATCCACGTCGAGCACCTGGACAAGGGTGCGCAGGACGAGCGCATCCACATCTGGGCCACCGCCAACGGGGCGGTCAAGCACTGGATCTCGCGCCGCGAGCTGAACCGCGCCGAGCGGTCCGTCACCTTCCGCCAGGAGGTGTCCACCGCACCGGTGGCCTCCATGGGCGGCACCTGGACGGTGATCCCGGAGGGCGCGGGCTCACGGCTGGAACTGCGCCACGACTTCACGGTCGTCGACGACGCCCCCGAGGGCGTCGACTGGGTGAACACCGCGCTTGACCGCAACAGCGAGGCCGAACTGGCCGGAATCAAGCGGGTCGCCGAGGAGTACGACCGGCTCGGCGACCTGATGTTCGACTTCGAGGACACCGTGCACGTCGCGGCGGACGGCAAGGACGTCTTCGAGTTCCTCCAGCGGGCCGACCTGTGGCCGCAGCGGCTGCCGCACGTCGACCGGCTCGACCTGACCGAGGACGAACCGGGCGTGCAGGTGATGGCCATGGACACCAGGGCCGCCGACGGCTCGGTGCACACCACCGAGTCCGTGCGCGTGGTCTTCGGCGCCGACCGGATCGTCTACAAGCAGACCACGGTGCCCGCACTGATGACGGCGCACACCGGCTGCTGGACCGTCACGGCGAACGGCGACGGTGTGGACGTCACCTCCCAGCACACCGTCATCATCAGGCCCGACGCGATCGAGCGGATCCTCGGCGCGGGACGCACCGAGGCCGACGCCCGTGCGTACGTGCAGCACGCGCTGAGCACCAACAGCCGAGCCACCCTCGGCCACGCCAAGGAGTACGCGGAAGCACTCCGCGGCTGAACCCGGGCGCCGCCCCGAACGCCCCACGAGGCCCGTGGCCGAGGGCCCGGGAACGAAGACGAGGAGAGATACCGATGGGTGGTCCGCACTTCTCCCAGGAGATGCAGGACACGCTGGCCTGGTACGCGCGGATGCGCAGGGACGAGCCGGTCAGCCATGACGAGAAGTCGGGCCGGTGGCGGGTCTTCCGGTACGCGGACGGTCTCAAGGTGATGCAGGACCCCGCGACGTTCTCCAACGACATGAGCGAGTTCATGCCGGACGTCGAGGAGCTCACCGCGTTCCAGAAGGGCAACTTCCAGAACATGGACATGCCCCGGCACCGGGAGCTGCGCGGGCTGGTCAGCCAGGCGTTCACCCCCCGGTTCGTGGCGAGCCTCGAACCGCGGATCGCCGCGGTGACCAAGGACCTGCTGGACGCCGCCGAGGCCAGGGGCGGCACCATCGACGTGGTGGGCGACCTCGCCCACCCGCTCCCCGTCACCGTCATCGCCGAGGTGATGGGCCTGCCCAAGGAGGACCACCCGCTCTTCCGCAAGTGGGCCTACGCGCTGCTGGTCGACAACGGCGTCGACGCCATCCGCAGCGAAGAGGGCATGGCGGCCATGGCGCCGGCCGTCCGCGAGATGAACACGTACCTCAAGGAGCTCGTGCAGAAGCACCGGGCCGCGCCGGGGGAGGGACTGATCGCCGACCTGCTGCGGGCCGAGACCCAGGGCATGCGGCTGGACGACCAGGAGATCGTCGGCTTCCTCGGGCTGCTGCTGATCGCCGGGTTCCTGACCACCAGCGCCCTGCTGGGCAACGCGGTGCTCTGCCTCGACGAGCACCCCGAGATCGTCGACAGGCTGCGCAAGGACCCGGAGCTGCTGCCCTCGGTCGTCGAGGAGGTGCTGCGCTACCGCTCCCCGCTCGTCTGGCTGGACCGCAGGGCGGCCAGGGACACCGAGCTGAGCGGGCACCGCATCCCGAAGGGCGCGCTGGTCAGCGTGGCCCTGATCTCGGCGGCCAGGGACGGCGACGCGTTCCCCGACCCCGACGTCTTCGACCCGGACCGCACGAACCACCGCCACCTCTCCTTCGGCAAGGGCGCCCACGTCTGCCTGGGCGCCCCGCTCGCCCGGCTGGAGGCCAGGGTCGCGCTGACCGAACTGCTGTCCCGCTACCGGGAGTTCAGTGTCGAGGGGGAGAAGGTCGAGTACCACGACCCGGACGGGCTGCTGGCGCCCACCCGGCTGCCGCTGCGGGTGCACAAGCGGTAGCGGCCACGTACTCGCAGGAAAGAGCCGGAACGGCGGAGGGCCGAGGGGAGAAATCCCCTCGGCCCTCCGCCGTTCCGCCTGCCGGTGGTTGCTGTGCTGTGCGCCCGCCTACCGGGCCACGGCGTGCGCCAGCGACCGGTAGAAGGCGAGCAGCCCCGGCTCCTTGGGGCTGAGGTGGCCCCGCGCGGCGTAGCGCGAGGTGATGGAGCGCTGTACGGCCTCCAGGCCCCGCCGGTCCTCGGCGTTCACCTGCTCGGTGAACTTCTCCAGGGGACCGCGCAGGTTCTCCAGACCGACCTGCTCCACCAGCTGACGGGGCATCAGCGTGCCCCCGCGCACGATGGTGCGGTCGAGAGAGACGGGGATGAGGCTGAGCCAGGCGATCGTCTCGCCGAAGGTGGCGATGCTGCCGCACGGGAAGACCCGGAAGCTGTAGAGCACCTTCTGCTCCTCCTCGGTCAGCGGCAGCACGGCCGGCGGGGTCGGGTTGCCCGCCGGGGTCAGCAGCCGGGAGACGGTCGGGGAGTCGTAGTGGACGTCCATGTCGATCCCGCCGGTCATCAGCGGTTTCACGGTCTCGGGGTGGAACCCGATCGCGTGGTAGTTCTCGTAGCCGTTCTCCACGGCCACTTTCCAGTTGCAGTTCCAGTCCTCGGTCCAGTGCGAGACCAGGACCATGTCGTCGAGTCGGTAGTTGGTCATCTCGGCTTCGACGAGGGCGAGTTCCTCGGCCAGCGGCCGTGCCTCGGGGTCGAGGTTGACGTACACCAGGCCGTGCCACTCCTCGACGGCGAAGCCCGGCAGACGGCAGGACGCGGGGTCGAAGTCGGGGTTGTTGCGCATGTGGGTCGCGGCGATCAGCTTCCCGCTGAGGTCGTAGCGCCACAGGTGGTACGAGCAGGTGAAGTCCTTGGTGTTGCCCTGCCCCGGCTCGACCAGGGGCATCAGACGGTGGCGGCAGACCGGCGACATGCCGTGCAGTGCCCCGTCCTTGCCCCGGGTGACGACGACGGGCTCGCCCGCGATGTCGAGCGCCAGGTAGTCGCCCGGCCTGGCGAACTGGTCGACGTGGCCGATCAGCACCCAGGAGCGGGCGAAGATCACCTCGCGCTCGCGCTCGTAGAGCTCCGGGCTGGCGAACGCACGGGGCGGCAGACTCATCGCCGGCGGGACGGGCGAGAGGTACTCGCGCAGCTCGCCGAGCAGTTCGTCGAGGGCGGTGGAGTTCCCCGTACCGCCCGTGCCTTCCGTGCTTCCCGTGCTTCCCGTGCTCCTGGAGTTCCCCGTGGTCACCGCGCCCCCGCTGATCCCGGCGGTCCCGGCGGTCCCGGTGGTCCCGCTGATCCCGGTGGTCTCGGTGGTCTCGGTGGTCATCGGGACTCGCCCTCCAGCCGGCCTTCCTCCGGAGTGATCGCCCCCAGTGCCTTCCACGCCTCGTCGTCCATCCAGGCGGGGATGCTGGTCTCGCCGTTCACGCCCTTCTCGATGAAGGCGATGTTGTGGTACGTGTGCACGCCGATGACCTGCTGCTGCGTGAGCGACCTGGACTCGGGCTTCGGGTCGAACTCCGCGTAGTGGAGGTCGTCCACCAGCCGCTTCAGCAGCCCGACCGAGGTGTCCGGCGCGGTGACCGGGCCCGGGGTGCCGCCGAACCTCGGCCAGTACGCGGTCTGGAGGTCCTCGATGACGTAGAGGCCGCCGGGCTTGACGTACGGGAAGAGGGCGTCGAACGACACCCGCACGTGCTCGTTCTCGTGGCTGCCGTCGTCGATGATGATGTCGAACGGCCCGTACTTCTCGGCCAGTTCGCGCAGCCCCTCGGGGTTGCCCTGGTCGCCGGTGAGCGCGTTGAGCCGGTTCTGGTTCAGCGCGGACTTGTCGAACAGGTCCAGGCCGAAGATCATGCCCCGGTGGAAGTAGCGCTTCCACATCTTCAGCGAGGGGCCGCCCAGGTCCGCCGCGTACCCGCCGATGCCGATCTCCAGGACGCGCACCGGGCGGTCCCGGTACTTCGCGAAGTGGTTCTCGTAGTGCTGCGTGTACCAGTGGAAACTGGCCCACTTGTCGGATCCGTACTTCACGGACAGCGAGCCGAGCCCGGGGGCCTCGCTGGTGCAGCCGGACAGCAGCGTGCCGCCCGCCTGGTGGGTGGCCTTCAGGATGTCCGGCAGCTCGCTCAGGTTCTCCGGGCGGTCCGGCAGGAAGATGTCGGTGAAGTCGCCGCTGTGCTGGCGGTGCAGCGGACCGTACAGGCGCTGGACCAGGTCGCTCAGCTCGATCCGCAGGTGGCGGCGGATCACCGCCGACGTGTCGCCGCCGTCCAGGACGCGGATCGGGGTGCCGGGGACCATGCGCAGGACGACGCGGTGCGTCTCGCCCCCGTGCAGGATCTCCAGCGCGATGTCGACGGGCGTGGTGTTCACGGGCTCGTCGCAGCGGAAGAGGACTTCGTCGGCGAGCACGGCGCCGATCTGCTCCAGACCGGCTTCCTTGACCAGCGCGGCCAGCTCGCTGTCGGGTGCGGTGCCGCACAGGGTGAGGCGCTCGGTGAGTTGATCCGGGGTCATAGACGGTCGCTTTCTCTGCGGTGGGACCGGGAGGGGGCGCGAATGACGGTAGGGACCGCGGCTCGCACCAGGGTCGAAGCCGACTCGTGCGGGCAGTTGTCCGTCCGGGGCCGAAGGCAACTCGCCGGGGCCGAAGGCGACTCGCGCACGGTCGCCCATGCGCCGGGATGTCCTGCGGTGCCCGGTTCAGGACCCCGTGCCGACCCGCCCGGCGAGCGCCAGGGACGGCATCGCCGCGGCCAGGGCGTCGCGCCAGTGCCGGATCGGGGGGAGCCCCGCGCCGGACCAGCCGTCGTGGCCGAGCACGCTGTACGCGGGCCGCGCGGCGGGCCGGTCCAGGGCCGCGCTGCTGACGGGGCGGACCCGGTCGGGGTCGGCGCCCAGTAGCCGCAGGCACTCGCGGGCCAGACCGAACCAGGTCGCCTGGCCCCCGCTCGTCCCGTGGTACACGCCGGGCGGGGCGTCCCCCCGCTCCGCGGCACGGCCCAGCAGCACCAGGTGGTCGGCCAGGTCCACGGTCCACGTGGGCTGGCCGTGCTGGTCGTCGACCACTTCGAGGGTCTGCCGCCGCTGCTCCTGGGCGAGCACGCTGCGCGGGAAGTTCCTGCCGTGCGCGCCGTACAGCCAGGCGGTGCGCACCACGTAACCGAGCTCGGGCAGCGTGGCCAGCACGGCCCGTTCGCCCGCCAGCTTTGTACGCCCGTACGCGGTGCGCGGCCCGGTCACGTCCTGTTCGCCGTACGGGCGCAGGCCGTCGCCGGGGAAGACGTAGTCGGTGGACAGCTGGAGCAGCAGGGACCCGGAGTCCGCGCAGGCCTCGGCCAGCAGCCGGGGCCCGTCGGCGTTGACGCGCGCCGCGGCGTCCTCGTGCCGCTCCGCGTCGTCGACGGCCGTCCAGGCGGCCAGGTTGACCACGGTGCGGGGACGGTGGACGCGGATCGCGTCGCGGACGGCCCGCGGGTCGGTGATGTCGAGCTGCTCCCTGTCCAGCGCCACCGTCTCGGTCCCCGACGCGGCCAGCGCGGCCAGCAGGTCGCGGGCGAGCATGCCCCGGGCGCCGGTCACCAGCCAGGGTCGGCTCATGCGGACACCGCGCGCTGTGCCCGCTGTACTCGCTGCGTCTGCTGCGCCCGCTGCGGACCGGCGGTGGATCCGGCGTACGGCGCCGTGAACCGCTGGCACTCCGCGTACGAGGGGAGCAGCCCCAGATCGCGCGCCTCGGCGAGCGAGGGTGCGTTGCTGTCCTTCTCCGACAGCAGCGGGACACCGGCCTCCGCGGGCCACTCGATGCCGAGCTCCGGATCGAGCGGGTGCACGCCGTGCTCGCGCGTGGGGCTGTAACCGGTGGAGCAGAGGTAGACCACCGTGGCCTCGTCGGTGAGGGCGGCGAAGCCGTGGCCGAGGCCCTCGGAGAGGAAGACGGTCCGGTGCGTGCGGTCGTCGAGCCGTACCGCCTCCCACTCGCCGAAGGTGGGGGAGCCGGTGCGTACGTCCACGATCACGTCGAGGACCGCGCCCCGGACACAGGTGACGTACTTCGCCTGTCCCGGCGGGACGTCGCTGAAGTGGATGCCCCGGACGACGCCGCGCCGGGACACCGACTGGTTGGCCTGGGCCAGCGTCAGCCGGCGGCCGGTGGCGTCCTCCAGGGCGTCGCCGCCGAACCACTCGTGGAAACTTCCGCGGGAGTCGTCGAACAGCCGGGGCTCTTCCACCCAGGCCCCGGGGATACGCAGTGCTCGCACGGCACGTTCCTCCTTGCGCGTTCGTTCTTGCGTGTTCGTTGGTCTGTGCGGTCGTTGGTCTGTGCGGTCGCTACTGGACGGACAGGGCGCCGTCCACGGCCACCACCGTGCCGTTCGCGTACTGGGCCTCGGGAGAGGCGAGTTGGACCACCCACCAGGCGATCTCCTCGGGGCTGCCGACCCGCCCGGCGGGGATCCGCTCCCGCATGCCGGTGATGAAGGCGTCGTACGCGTCGGCGCCCGCGCCGTTGCGGGTGGCCATGCCGGTGTCGATCACGCCCGGTGCCAGCGCCACCACGCGCACACCGCGCGGGGCGAACTCCACCGCCCAGGTCCTGGTGAGGAAGTCCATGGCGACCTTCGAAGCGCCGTACACGGACATCCCGGGCCAGGCCCGGCGGCCCAGCGAGCCCGAGGTGCTGAGGTTCACCACGGTGCCCGAGGTCTTCGAGAGGGCGTCCAGTGCCTGCTGGGTGAGCAGGATCGGAGCCCGCAGGTTGGTGGCGAGCTGTGCGTCGAGGGGCTCGATCGCCAGCTCGTCCAGGTTGCCCTGGATGCCCAGCGCGGCGTTGTTCACCAGTACGTCGATCCTGCCGAAGCGTTCGAGCGCGGCGGTCACCACCTGCTGGGGCCCGTCGGGCGCGGTGATGTCCACGGCGAGCGTGCTGATGGAGGGGTGGTCCTCGGCGGTCTCGGCGAGGGCCGCGGCTCCGCGCCCCACCACGAGGACGTTCGCGCCCCGGGCGGCGAACAGCCGGGCGGTAGCCCGGCCGATGCCGCTGCCGCCGCCGGTGATCACGACGGTCCTCGGTTCCGTTTCTGCGCGGTCTGGGTGGTTCGTCAGTTCGGTCACGGTGACGGACGTTAGGGGCGGCCGCTCGAACCGCACTCGAAGGCCGCTCGGCGTCCGCTGGTCCCCGCGCCGCTCCGCCCCCGTGATCCAGCGGCATTCGAGCCCTCTTGTGTGAGGTGGTGGGGTGGCAGGCCCGGCCGGTCAACAGCCGGTTCACGGGCGAACTTCAGGGAACGGAAGAGGTACGGCATGACTGAGGGCGCACGGCACCGCCCGCCCCTGGGCCCGGTGTCCATCGGGGCCGCCGACCCGCGCTACGTCGATCTGGTCAACGGGGTCAACACCCGCTTCACCGGCAGCCCGGACCACATCCGTGTCGTCGGCTCGGCGGAGCAGACCGTACAGGCGGTGCAGGACGCGGTGGACGCCGGCCGGCGGATCGCGGTGCGCAGCGGAGGGCACTGCCTGGAGGACTTCGTCGACGGCCCCGACACCCGTTTCCTGATCGACATGTCCCAGCTGGACGAGGTGTACTACGACCCCGGCATGGGGGCCTTCGCGATCGAGCCGGGCGCCCAGCTCGGCGCCGTGTACCGGGCCCTCTACAAGGGCTGGGGGGTGACGATCCCCGGCGGCTCCTGCCCCACGGTCGGGGCCGGCGGGCACATCCTCGGCGGCGGGTACGGGCCGCTGGCACGGCTGCACGGCTGCGTGGTCGACTACCTGTACGCGGTCGAGGTGGTGGTGGTCGACGAGACCGGCACGGCCAGGAGCGTGGTGGCCACCCGGGACAGCGAGGGCGAACTCGGCGACCTGTGGTGGGCGCACACGGGCGGCGGCGGCGGGAACTTCGGCGTCGTGACCCGCTACTGGATGCGCGGCCACCAGGACAGCGACGACCCCGCCGACCTGCTGCCCCGCCCGCCATCCCGCGTCCTCGACAGCATGGTGGTCTGGCCCTGGCAGGACATGACGCCCGAACGCTTCCGGACACTGCTGGGCAACCACGCCCGGTGGCACGAGCGCAACAGCGCCCCCGGCTCTCCCGGCGCGGCCATGTTCACCGTGCTCGGGGTGATGCACCAGGCCTCGGGCGTGATCCTGTCGAACTGTCAGATCGACGCCGACGCCCCGGGCGCCAGGGAACTCCTTGACGACTACGTCGCATGCCTCGACGAGGGCGTCGGACTGGGGCCCCACCACACGGTGCTGACCAGGCCCTGGCTCCAGTCGATGCTCCACCCCACGCTGCCGGACACGGTGACCGGGATGCGCTCCAAGGGCAAGGCGGCGTACCTCCGCAAGGGGTACACCGACGGCCAACTCGACGTCATGTACGGGGCGTTGACCGACATGGACTACGGGCACCCGGGCTGCGGCGTGCTGTTCATGTCCTACGGCGGCCAGGTCGGTGCCGTGGCGCCGGACGCCACCGCGACGGCGCAGCGCAGTGCGGTGCTCAAGGCGTTCTACGTCGACCTGTGGAAGGACCCGGCCGAGGACGACCGGCACCTCGCCTGGATCCGGGCCGCTTACCGCGACATGTACGCGCACACCGGCGGGGTTCCCGTACCGGACGAGTCGTGCGACGGCACGTACATCAACTATCCGGACGCCGACCTCGCGGACCCCGAGTGGAACACCTCGGGAGTCCCCTGGCACACCCTCTACTACAAGGACAACTACCCGCGGCTGCAGCGCGCCAAGGCGCAGTGGGACCCCGGGAACGTCTTCCGGCACGCGCTGTCGATCGCGCTGCCCGAGGACTGACGGGCACCCGGACCGACGGGCACCCGGACCGACGGGCACACGAGGAGGGCGCCGGGGCATTCAAGCCCCGGCGCCCTCCCCGTGCAGCGGGCGGACCGCTTCCTGCTAGCCCTTGTTCTTCTCCTGGTACGAGGTCGAGTGGAACGCCTTGGGGTCGGCGAGCGGAATGACCTCGAACTTCAGGTGCGGGCTCATGGGGTTGTCGTACAGGTGGCCCAGCAGCTCCTCGTGCGAGGCCACGTCGTAGATGAGCAGCCCGCCGGAGGCGCCCACCCGGACCCAGCTGTGCTTGATGACGCCCTTGTCGGCGAGGTTCTTGGTGTACGCGAAGCCCTCGGGCAGCCGGGTCCTGAACTCGTCGGCGCTGATGCCCGCGGGGTCCTGCGTGGCCAGAACGGCGAACAGTGCCATGGGTGTTCCTCCTGAAGTGGGGATGAAGTACGGCTTGTGGGGCTGAAGTACGGTTTGTGGAGCGGAAGTTGATGGATGATCAGCGCTGAGCGGTGTGCTCCGCGGTCATCCGTTCCAGGGCGGCCACGAGGTCGTTCGGGCTCGGCTCCGCCACGATCTCGGTACGGAGCTCCTGCGCGGCCTTCGCGAACGAGGGCTCGTACAGCACGCGGTCCAGGCTCGTGCGGAGCAGGGCGGGGGTCAGTTCGGCGGGCGGCAGGAAGATGCCGGCCCCCAGCTCCTGGGTGCGCCGGGCGCGGTGCACGTTGTCCCACATCGAGGCCAGCACGATCTGCGGCACGCCGTGGATTGCCGCGGTGCCCCAGGTCCCGGCACCGCCGTGGTGCACGATCGCCGAGCAGGTGGGCAGCAGGACGTGCAGCGACGTGAAGTCGACCACCCGGATGTTGTCCGGCACGGACGTCAGCCGCGCACGCTCGGCCTCGCCGAGGATCGCGACCACCTCCGCGTCGAGCCCCGCCACGGCCTCGAAGAAGTCGCCGGTGGTGACGGCGCGGCCGTCGGGCGAGTCGATGGTGCGCACGCTCAGCCCGGTGGTCAGGCAGATCCGGGGGCGCTCGGGTGCGCCGCGCAGCCAGGACGGCACCGTCGCGGGGCCGGGGCCGTTGTAGGGCACGTACCGCATGGTGAGGGTGGACTGTCCGGGGGCGAGCCGCATGCTGGCGGGCATCTGGTCGATCCGCCACTGCCCGGTGACGGTCTCCTCGGTGAAGTCGAGGCCGTGGCGCGCCAGTTGGCCGGTGGCCCAGTCCCGCAGCGGGTCGGCGCCCGGGGTGCGGGCCGGGTCGACGCCGTCCTGGGCGAGGCGGCCCAGGAGGCTGGTGCGCATGTGCAGGAAGAGGTCGGGGCCCCAGAGGACGCGGGCGTGCGGGATCCCCGCGACGCGGGCCGCGATCGCGCCGCCGAAGGTGAAGGTCTCCCAGAGGACCAGGTCGGGCTGCCAGTCGCGGCAGACGGCGACGAGGTCGTCGACGGTCTGCTCGCTGTTGATCCGCGAGTAGAACGCCTCCGTCAGCATCTCGCTGCTGGCTCGCAGGAACTCCCGCTCCTGCGAAGGGTCCTGATGGTTCATCAGGTCGTGGCCCTCGTGGTGGGCGTAGATCCGCGGGCCCGCGTCGGCCATCACCCGGACGATCTCGGGGTCGTGGCCGACGGGGACGGCGGTGAGGCCTGCGGTGGTGATGCTCTCCGTCAGCGGGGGCTGGCTGGCCACCCGTACCTCGTGGCCCGCCGTGCGCAGGGCCCACGCCAGCGGCACACAGCCGTTGAAGTGGGCGTCCAGGGCGGGCGCGGCTATCAGTACGCGCATCGGCTGCCTTTCCGGCTGGGGTCAACTGGCCCAGGCAGCTTGGAACGTGGGGCTAACGTGGGGCTTGAGCGCCCCTGGAGCGGGGGCCGGGCCGGTCGCAGGACCCGGCCGGCCCCCGCTCCACAGGGCAGGTCAGGCCGGGGTGCCGGCCGGGTCGGACTCCGGCTGGCTCTGCGCCTGGGCGGGCGCGTCGGCCTGCTTGCGCGGCAGGACGAACAGCGCCACGGCCGCGGTCGCCGCCGCGAAGCAGGTGGCGGCCGTGAAGCCCCAGCCCATGCCCGAGACGAGCAGGTGCTCGCTGACCGCGGTCGCGCCCTGGTCGCGCGGCACGTCGGCCGCGCCGCTGCGCTCGCCCTGGCTGAAGACGGTCACCAGGACCGCGAGACCCAGCGAACCACCCACCTGCTGAACGGCGTTGAGGACACTGGAGGCGGAACCCGACTCCTCGGGCGGCACACCGGAAACGGCGAGCATGGTGAGCGGGATGGTGGAGAAGGCGATCCCGCAGCCGTACACGAGCAGCGCGGGCAGCACCCCGAGCCAGTAACTGCTGCTCTGGTCCAGCTGGGTGAGCCACAGGTTGGCCACGGTGATGAGACCGGCGCCGAACACGACCAGCACCCTGCCGCCCACCTTCATGACGAGGGTGATGACCACCTTCGCCAGCGGGACCACCGCGGCGGTGACGGGCAGGAAGCACAGGCCCGCGACGAGCGGGCTGAAGTGGAAGATCTGCTGCACGTACTGGGAGAGGAAGAACAGCATGCCGATCATGCTGCCCTGGACGAGGAGCACGGCGATGTACGCACCGGCGCGGGTGCGCCCGGCGAGCAGGCCGAGCCGGAGAATGGGCTGGCGGGACTTGCTCTCGATGACGAAGAAGGCGGGCAGGAGCACCAGGGCCGCCGCGCAGGCGATCAGCGTCGACGGGTCGCCCCAGCCGTGCTCCGACGCGTTGGTCACACCGTGCACCAGGGCGACCATGCCGAGGGTCGAGGTGAGCGCTCCCGCCACGTCGAAGCGGGCCCGCTGCCGGGGCATTTCATTGATGAACAGCGGCGTGAGCACCAGGACGAGGACGCCGATGGGCACGTTGACGAACAGCACCCAGCGCCAGGACGCGACGTCCGTCAGGACGCCGCCCAGGATGAGGCCCAGGGCCGCGCCCGCTCCGCCGACCACGGAGTAGATGCCGATGGCACGGGCCCGCTTCGGGCCCTCCTCGAAGAGGGAGATGATGAGCGCGAGGGTGCTGGGCGAGGCCAGCGCCGCGCCGACACCCTGCAGGGCGCGGGCGGTGAGCAGCCACCAGCCCTCGGTCGCCATGCCGCCGACCAGCGAGGCGACGGTGAAGACCGCGACTCCGGTGAGGAACATCCTGCGCTTGCCCAGGACGTCGCCGGCCCGGCCGCCCAGGAGCAGCAGACCGCCGAAGGCGAGCGCGTAGGCGCTGATCACCCACGACATGTTGGCCGTGGTCAGCCCGAGGCTGGTCTTCATGTCGGGCAGGGCGATCTGGACGATCATCAGGTCCAGGACCAGCATGAGCTGGCACAGCACGATGATCATGAGTGAAATTCCGGTGCGCCCCGCAAAGCGGGCTCCACCCACCGCGGACGTAGCTTCCGGCGATTGGGGGGACGCCGAATGAGCCGCCATACCTACTCCTCGTCAGTTCGCCGAGCACGCGAAAGGCGTGCGGATCGCGGTGACCATA
Organism: Streptomyces sp. NPDC021093; assembly: GCF_044333135.1. Lineage (NCBI taxonomy): Bacteria > Bacillati > Actinomycetota > Actinomycetes > Kitasatosporales > Streptomycetaceae > Streptomyces > Streptomyces sp. NPDC021093. Next base: position 188,798 of record NZ_JBIRQJ010000015.1, read on the forward strand.
CATCAATTCCTGATTTGTTTCACATGAAGTAATGCACCAATGCGATTTGACAGAATCGGAGATCAATGGTCTGGGCGACCAGCGAAATCCGCGACTTGACAATTTGGAATTATGCGCTCCTGGGCAGGGTCTGCAGTCATGTCAAATTGACTGAATAGCAACGCTCTGGCCGGAATCGATCGAAGCCGTCGCTGCGCGGGCATCGAAGCCGTTGCCGCGCCAGCATCGAAGTCGTTGCCGCGTGGACATCGAAGCCGCCGCCGCACGGGCATCGAAGCCGTCGCCGCGCCGGACTCCGCACGCCGCACCAGCGCGGATCGAGCCGCCCTCAAGCAGCCCTTCCTAGCGTTCGGCGCAGGCCTTTCCGCGGCCGCCCGACCATCGAAGCGAAGCCACCGAAGGAGCGTCCATGCCCGCAGACGTCGCCCACACGCTGGAGAGCACCCTTATCGGCCTGGCCGACGGTCAGGCCGACGAGGTGGCCGCACGCCTGAGGGAGCTCGGGCCCGACCGCTGCGCCACCGCACTGCTCGGCGAGCTGAGCTCCCGGGCCCTGCTCTTCCCCGAACCGGCCGGGAAGACGGCGGTCCGAGCGACCCTCCGGCTGGGCGCGGAGACGCTGGAGTACGAAGTCGTCCTCGGCGGCGGCTCCGCCGAAGTGCGGCCGGGCCCCGCGCCGGACGCGCTCGCGGGCTTCACCCAGGACCTCGTCGAGCTGCTCCGCGCCGTGTACGGGGCGCCCGGCAGGCACGACGCCACCTTCGCCCCGCGCGTCGCTGACCCGGAGCGTCCCGTCATGGACCCGGCCGACCCGGTGATCACCCAGCGGGCCGCGGCGGTCACCGCCCTGCACCAGCTGAGCGGGGCGCTGTCCCGCCCGGAGCGCTCACTGAACGAGCTCGCCGTCCGCTTCGAGTCGGACAAGTGGGGCGGCCACTGGTACACCCCGCACTACGACCGCTACTTCGCCCCGCTGCGCAACAGCCCGGTCACCCTCCTGGAGATCGGCATCGGTGGATACGACGCCCCCGACCAGGGCGGCGCGTCCCTGCGCATGTGGAAGCACTACTTCCCCCGGGGCACGGTGCACGGCCTCGACATCTACGAGAAGCACGGCATCGCGGAGCCGCGCGTACTGCCGCTGCGCGGAGACCAGGGCGACCCCGAGTACCTCGCGAAGCTCGCCGCCGACATCGGCCCCTTCGACATCGTCATCGACGACGGCAGCCACCTCAACCACCATGTGCTGATCTCGTTCCAGGCCCTCTTCCCGCACGTGAAGCCCGGCGGCCTCTACGTCATCGAGGACACCCAGACCGCCTACTGGCCGGGCTGGGGCGGCGACGCCACCGACCTCAACGCCCCCCGGACCTCGATGGGCATGGTCAAGGGACTGCTGGACGGGCTGAACCACCAGGAGAGGCCGGCCGGGGAGAATTCCGACCTTTCCTATACTGACCGGAACATAAGCGGCGTCCATGTCCACCATAATCTCGTGGTCATCGAAAAGGCGGTCAATGCCGAACAGGGAGCCCCTTCCTGGGTGCCCCGCGACGTGGATCCCGAAAGCTGGTACACGGGCCCGGCACGCGACGAATAGAACGGCCGATCAACCTCTCGGGACTGCCTGACCGACTGCCGTGCTCGGGCCGGGACTGTGAAATTCGCGGGCACTGTGCTTTATGCTGTCCGCGTTTTTGGAGTGCATGTTCCGAGCAGAATAGGACCGTTCCATGGTTCGACCGGAGCTTCCCGGCCGCTTGCAAGCAACATTCGTTCCGCACCCCTATGTGCCGGGGGAGGGAAACATCGCCTTCTGGGGCACGCAGGAGCCGGCGGCAGGGGCGAAGGACCTCGGATCCGGGGACTGGGACACCACCGCCGGCTCCGGACGGCTGCCCACCCTCCTGCCCTCGGAGGGCTCCCTGGTCGGCGTGGACGTACCCGCGGTGCTGGTGCCGGTCGGCGAGGCGGTCCGCGTGCTCGCGGCCCTGCCCCTCGACGACCGGCCGGACCGCGACCTGTCGGACCGTGACCTGCCGGACGGCGGTCCGGCGGACGGCGGCTCGTCGGATCCGGGGCGGCCCGGCCCGTCCGTACGCGCCTGGGCCGTCGCCGCGCGGCTCGCGCTGGAGCACGTCACCGCGGGGCACGTCTCCCCGGTACTGCGCCGCTCCGGCACGGGCCGCGCCTTCGCGCACTGGCGGACCGACCTCGGCGGCGACCCCCGACTGGTCGCGCTGGCCGAGGCGCTGCCGGGCGCCGCGCACGCCCTGCGGCTCCCCGACCCGCAGGGCGGCGACCCCGGTACGGCCGACGAAAGCGGCGAGCAGCGCGTCTGGGCCCCGTACCCCCTGCTCACCGTCTTCTGCGACGCGGTGGCCGACGCCTGCGTCCGCGCCACCGCCACTGACACCGCCACTGACACCGCCACCTCTACGAGTACGGACACCGACGGCGACGACTGGCCGCGGCTCTGGCTGCGCGCCCTCACCGGCCCGGGGACTGCGGCCGGCACCGACGTCCCGGACGAAGCGCTGGAGCGCCAACTCGCCGAGTGGGCCGACGCCGTCGGAGGAGAACGCGCGGCGGCACGGATCGCCCTGCGACTCGCCCTGCCCGCCGGGCCCGACGAACCCTGGCCGCTGACCTTCCACCTCCAGACCGTGGACGAACCGGACGTCCTGGTCTCCGCGGAGCGCGTCTGGGCGACCGCCGCCTCGGCACTGACCGTGGGCAACCGGGTCCTCGACAGGCCGCAGGAGACCCTCACCGAAGGACTGGCCCTCGCCGCGCGCACCTTCCCCCCGGTGGCCGCCTGCCTGACGCAGGACCGGCCGACCCGGATCGGGCTGACGGCACGACAGGCCGCCGCACTGCTCGGCGACGGCGGGCGGGCACTGCGTACGGCGGGCTGCGGCGTGCTCGTCCCGGACGAACTCGGCGAGAACGGCGGCGTGCTCACCCCACGCCTGCGGGTGGGCTCCCGCCGGAGCTCCGCCACCGGCGGGCACGGCGGTAAGGCCGGTTCCCCGGCAGCCGCCCGCCGCAGCCGTACGGTCGCCTACCGCTGGGAGGCCGTCGTCGGCGACGAGGTGCTGACCGTCGAGGAGACGGCCGCCCTCGCCGCGCGCGGCGAGCCCCTCGCCCGCTGGCGGGACCGCTGGGTACGGGTGGACTGCGAACGCGTCGACGCCTTGGCCGCCCTGGTCGGCAGCACCGGACGCCTGGCCATGGCGGAGGCGCTGTCCGTCGTCCTGTGCGGACGCCACCGGACCGAGGAGTTCGGCGACGTACCGGCGCTGGCCGTCGGATCGGTCGCCGACCTCGTCGGCGACCTGCGCCAGGCCGGCGCCCGCAAGGAACCCGAACTAGCAGGCGTACAGGCCGAGTTGCGCGAGTACCAGCGCACCGGAGTCGCCTGGCTGCAGTCGCTCACGGGCCTCGGCTTCGGCGCCCTGCTCGCCGACGACATGGGCCTCGGCAAGACCCTGCAGACCATCGCCCTGCTCGCAGGCCGCAGCGGCGAACGGCCGCAGCTGGTGGTGTGCCCCACGTCCGTGATGAGCAACTGGGAGAGGGAGCTGGCACGCTTCGCGCCCGGCCTCACCGTCCGGCGGCACCACGGATCCCGGCGGGCCACCGACGCCGCGGAGTTCGCCCCGGGCGACGTCGTGGTCACCAGCTACGCGCTGCTGCGCCTGGACGCCGAGCTGCTGACGTCCGTCGACTGGGACCTCGCCGTACTCGACGAGGCACAGCAGATCAAGAACCACACCGCGCAGGCGGCCCGCGCCGCCTCCCAACTGACCGCACAGGCACGCGTGGCACTGACCGGCACCCCCGTCGAGAACCGGCTGTCCGAACTCTGGTCGATCATGAACTTCGCCAACCCGGGCCTGCTCGGAACGCACCGCCGCTTCAAGGAGCGCTTCGCCGACCCCATCGAGCGCGAGAAGGACCCGGAGGCGGCCGAGCGGCTGCGCACCATCTCCGCGCCCTTCGTCCTGCGCCGGCTGAAGAAGACGGTCGTGGAGGAACTGCCCGCGAAGCTCCAGTCGACGGTGCCGTGCAACCTCACCGCCGAACAGGTCTCCCTCTACCGGGCCGCGGTGGCGTCGGCCTTCGACACCGACGGCTCGCTCGGCACCGGAATCGCCCGGCAGGGGAACGTCCTGCGGCTGCTCACCGAACTCAAGCAGATCTGCAACCACCCCGCCCAGTACCTGGGCCGGGGCGACCGGCTCGCCGCGGACGAGAAGCTCACCGGCCGCTCCGGCAAACTGGAGCGCGCCACCGAAATGCTCTCCGAGGCGGTGGCCGCCGGACACCGCGCCCTGGTCTTCACCCAGTACCGCGTCATGGGCGACCTGCTGGCCCGCCACTTCCAGGACCAACTCGGCCTGGACCGGGTGCCGTTCCTCAACGGCAGCACCCCGCCCGAACAGCGCGACCGGATGGTCGACGAGTTCCAGCACAGCGACACGGCGTCCCCGCTCCTGCTCGTCAGCCTCAAGGCGGGAGGCTTCGGACTGAACCTCACCCGCGCCTCGCACGTCCTGCACTACGACCGCTGGTGGAACCCGGCGGTCGAGGACCAGGCCACCGACCGAGCCCACCGCATCGGGCAGACCCAGACCGTGCACGTGCACAAGCTCGTCACGGCCGACACGTTCGAAGAGCGCATCGACGCGCTGCTGGAGAGCAAGCGTTCACTGGCCGACTCGGTCGTCGGGACGAGCGAGACCTGGCTGGGCGCACTCGACGACGCGGCACTCTTCGACCTCGTCCAGCTCGCAGATTCCGGAGACGACAAGTGAGCACCACCACCTCCGCCCGCACCGCGCGCGACAAGCAGCCCGCTCCGGAATTCGGCTCCACCTGGTGGAGCAGGCGCTGGATCCGCTCACTGGAATCACTCGGCGCCTCCTACCCCAACACCCGCCTGCCGCGCGGCCGTTCACTGGCCCGCAACGGCGCCGTGCACGGCCTGGAGGTACAGCCGGGAACGGTGACGGCACACGTCGAGCAGGCCAAGCGCACCTGCCTGGTCACCCTCAACCTGCCCGTCTTCTCCGACGACCAGTGGGCGGCAGGGGTACGGGCGCTGGCCGGCCAGCTCCAGCACGCGGCGAGCCTGCTGGAGGGCCGCATGCCGGAGAAGATCGACGAGACCCTGGGCCAGGTCGAACTGGGCCTCTTCCCGCGCCGCGGCGAACTCGACTCGCAGTGCGTGTGCCGGGACAACGGCAACCCCTGCGCCCACGGCGCCGCCGTGCACTACACCTTCGCCAACGCCCTGGAGGACAACCCCTTCCTGCTCCCGGCCCTCCGTGGCCGCAGCAGGGAGGAACTGCTGGCCGAACTGCGGGCGGTACGCAGCGGCGGCACCACGACCGCCCCGGCGAAACAGGGCCTGGCCGCATCCGAACTCGCCCAGGACCAGGCCTACTTCACCGGCGGAGACCTCTCCGCCGTCACGCTGAGCCCGCAGCTCTCGGTGCCGTCCGCACACCACCTGCGCAGGCTGGGCACACCGCCCGGCTGCACCGAGGCCGACGCCGAACTGCTCGCCACCGCAGTGGAGAACGCGGCCAGGCACGCCGGGCGACTGGCCCGGGGGGCGTAGCGCAACCCTGCGGCACCTCTCCTGCCCCTCTCCTGCCCCTCTCCGGTCCGCCGCCCCGCGTTCGAGTGCCTGTCGAGCGCGGGGCGGCACCATCCGAGGAGCACCTCGGCACCCAGAGGCAAGGAGAGGGAATTTCGATGATCACCTTCGTCAACACCTTCGAAGTCCACGGCACCGTCGCGGAGTTCGAGGAGGCCTTCGAGAAGACCTCGGGGTTCTTCAGCGCCCGCCCCGGCTTCCTCAACCACCGTCTGCTGCGTCACGTCGACCGCCCGGCCCAGTACGTCAACGTCGCCGAGTGGGAGAGCCGCGAGCACTTCGAACAGGCCCTCAAGCACCCGGACTTCGTCCCGCACGCGAAGGCACTGCGCGCACTGAGCACCAGCTCCCCGAACCTCTACGACACCGTGCTTGAACGCCGTGCCGCAGCGGAAGGCTCCCCCAGGCCATGAACACCCAACCCCCCACCCGGACACGGAAGCGGACGACCCTGCGTCTCGCGGCCTGCGCCGCCCTGGGCCTGACACTCACCGCAGGCGTCACGACCCCGGCCGGAGCCGCGACCCGGGCCACAACCGTGCGGTCCGTGCAGTCCGTACAGTCCGTGCCCATCGGCACTTGGCAGGGCACCGTCACGCACGGCACCGGATCGGACGAGCTGACCCTCTCCTTCCACGCGGACGGGCTGGTCTGCCTGAAACTGATCGGCGGCCTGGGCAGCGGCACCGGCAAGTGGCGCCCCACGGGCCTGTCCACGTTCTCGTACGAGATCAGGGAGCTGATCTTCGCAGCGGACGGCACCCTCACCGGCCAGGTCGACATCAACCAGCAGGCGGTGCAGCAGGCCACCACCTTCCAAAGCTCCGGGATCTCCAAGATCTACGACGCACAGGGCAACTACCTCGGCTCCGGCGAAGCGAAGGTCTCGATGCGCCGCGCGTCCCGGGACGACCAGGACGTACGGGAAACCCGCCCGTGCCCGTGAGGAGCAGGCCACTCTCATGACACAGCCCGTCAGCACACAGCCCGTCAGTACGCTGCCCGTCAGCACACAGCCCGTCAGTACGCTGCCCGTCACCGAACTGTCCTTCCCGTCGACCGCCGCCCCGTTCGCCGACGTGCTGAGCGGGCTCGTGCGGCTGCTCGCCGGTCTGCTGCGGCTGGAGCCCCAGCAGATCGACCCGGACCAGACCTTCCGGACGTTCGGGTTCGACTCGCTGCTCTCCGTGGAGTACGTGGCCGTCGTCAATGCCCACCACGGCACCTCGATCGAGGCCTCCGCACTCGTCGACCACCCCACGCCGACGGCCTTCGCACGCTACGTGGCGGGGGAGCGGCCCCGGGAGACGGGCCCGGTGACGGCGTCGTCCGTGACCGCGCGGGACCCGATGCACGCACCCGTGCCCACCCCTCCGCCCGGCCCGCAGGGCCTTCCCGTACTCGATGTCCTGCGGGAGGAGCTCGCCCACATCCTGTACTGCGATCCCTGGGACATCGACACCAAGGCGCCCTTCTACGCCCTCGGCGTGGACTCCACGCGGGGCACGGAGTTCGTCGCGGTCCTCAACCGCGTGTACGGACTGCGCGAGTACGCAGTCACGCTGTACGGCCACCCGAACCTCACGGCGCTGGCCGACCACGTCACCTCGCTCCTGCCCGTGGACGCGGACGTGCGCGCAGCCGGGACCGCGCCGGCCGGATGACTACTGTCGCGGCGGACCCACGCCCCGGTCGGATGCCACCGGGCACCGTCACGCCCGTCAAGCTGTGGTTCTGTCCCAACGACGAACTCGCTCCGGAACTCGCCGTCGCCCTCGCGGCGCACTGGCTGGACGCGGACGAGCAGGAGACCGCCGGGCGCTTCCTGTTCGAGCACGACCGGCGCCAGTACCTGGTCGCACACGCGCTGGTGCGCCGCGTTCTCGCCCTGGAGAGCGGAATCCCCGAGGCGGAGTCGGTGATCTGGCGTTCCTCACGGGGCCGCCCGTTCCTGCAGAAGCCCGCGGAAGGGCTGCCGCGCGGCGGCCGCCAGCTGGACTTCAACCTGTCGCACGCCGACGGGCACAACGTGCTCGGGGTGGTGCGCAGGCATCGCATCGGCGTCGACGTCGAGCGGCTCGACCGCGGGCACCGGAGTCTCGACGTCATCAGTGGGACCTTCGCCCGCGAGGAACGGGAGTGGGTGGCGCGGGCCGTGGGACGCGAGCGTGACCGGCGGGTGCTGCGGCTGTGGACGCTGAAGGAGGCCTATTCCAAGGGGCGCGGCCTCGGCCTCGGACTGTCCTTCGACTCCTTCGCGTTCACCCTCGCCGAGGACCGGGGCGTCGTCTCCTTCCGGCCGCCCGACGACGACTGCCCCGAGCGCTGGCGCTTCGTCGAGCTGGAGCCGGCCCCCGGTGTGCTCGTGGCCGTCGCCGTGCTGGTGGGACCCGACGAGGAGCCGGTCCTGCAGCTGCATCACGGCTTTCCCTGGCGGCGGGCGGCGCCCGAGGAGTTCGTACTGCCGCGGCCCCTGCGGGCCGGGCCGTGCCCGTGCCCGTGCTGATGGCGGAGGCCGGGGCACGGCCCTGACCGGCGTCGGCACCCGACCGTTCCCGCAGCACGGTTCGAGCAACCTTCGAAGATTCCTCAAGCAGTGGGGCGGACGGTGAGAGCCACCTCAGCGGTGCACGTGGCCGCCGGCCGGAGCCGGGGCCGGAGGTGCGCGAACGGACCGGAAAAGGGCCCGGTGCCCGGTGGGCGTGGCCCACGTCCTCGCCCTTCCTGACGGACCCCGGTGCCCCCCGCGTCCCCGCGGTGCTCGACCCGATCGCCGCGCGGGCCGACGAACGCCTCGCCCCCTTCGAACAGATCCGCGTCCTCGAAGCCCGTGTCCTCGAAGCCCGCGTCCTCGAAGCCCGCGCACTCCGGCCGGCAAGCCCGGACGGCGCACCCTCCGGGCCCGCCCGAAACGCCGGGCCACCGTGCGACCGCCGCGGCCCGCAGTCCTCCGCACAGCGCCGAGCCCACCCGCAACCGACCCCGGAGCAGACCATGGTGACCTTCGACAGCAGACCGCCGGCGCGCACCGACCGGCTCCAAGTGGTGATCGCGGGCGCCGGTCCCGTCGGCCTGACCGCCGCCCACGAACTGGCCCGCCGCGGACTGCGGGTGCGGCTGGTCGACGGCGCACGCGGCCCCGCCCGCACCAGCCGCGCCGTCGCCATGCACCCGCGCACCCTGGAGACGTACCACCAGATGGGCATCGTCTACGGCCTGCTCTCCCGGGGCCGCAGGAACCGTGCGTTCACCATGTACGCGCAGGGGCGCCGCCTGGTCCGGCTGGAGGCCGACTACGCGCGGATGCCGACCTCGTACCCGTACACCCTCGTCATCGGGCAGAGCGAGACCGAGTCCGTGCTGCGGACGGCCCTGTCCCGGCTCGGCGTCGAGGTCGAGTGGGGGGTGCGCCTCACGGGCTTCACCCAGGACGAGCACGGCGTGCGGGCCGACCTCGCACACGCCGACGGCACCGAGGAGAGCGTCACGGCCTCGTGGCTGGTCGGCTGCGACGGCGGGCACAGCACCGTACGCAAACAGCTCGGACTCGAACTCGTCGGGGAGAGCAGCGAGACCTGGATGCTCGCCGACGCACCCGTCGCCACCAGCCTCCCGCCCGACACCATCTACTGGACGCACACCGGCGGACAGGCGCTGATGATGGTGCCGTACGCCCGCGACGGCCAGTGGCGGTTGCTCGACATGGCGCCCGTGGGGCGCCGGGCCGACCCGCGCAGTGTCGAGGAACGCCTCACCGAGAAGCTCACCAAGGGCTTCGGCCGTACCGTGCGGGTCGGCGAGAGCTCGTGGACCTCCGTGTTCACCTTCCAGCAGCGGATGGTGGAGCGCATGCAGGACGGCCGCGTCTTCGTGGCCGGCGACGCCGCCCACGTGCACAGCCCCGCCTCGGGGCAGGGCATGAACACCGGCGTCCAGGACGCGTACAACCTCGCCTGGAAGCTCGCCATGGTCGAACAGGGCCATGCGCGCCGGGAACTGCTCCACACCTACAGCGAGGAGCGCGTCCCCGTAGGAGCGCGGCTGCTCGGTTCCACCCGCACCGCCACCTCCCTCCTCCAGCTGAAGAACCTGCTCGCCGGTGTGGCGCTGCCCGTCGTCCTGTCCGTCGTGCGCACCGTGACACCCCTGCGCCGCGCCCTGCAGCGCAAGGTGCTCGGCGGGATGTCGGGGCTGCGGATCGGCTACGGGGAGTCGTCGCTGAGCGTCTCCGACTCCCGCGTCGAGGGGACCGGAACGGCCCCTGCGGGCCGCTCCGCCACCGCCCCGCCACCGGGCCCCGGCAGGCGGATCACCGCCGCCCCGGTGCACGACATGAGCGATGAGGGCTGCCGGGAGTTCGCCGCCGAACTCCGCGACCCCCGCTGGGCCCTGCTGCTCGCGGCGGGCGGCCGGGGGCCGGGCGACGTTCCCGCCGGAGTGGCCTTCACCGCGGCCGCCCAGTACGGCGAGTGGCTGTCGGTCAGGACCGTCGGCGGCGACGAGTCCGAGGGACCGGCCCCGCTCCCCGACCCGGCGGGCAAGCTGCGCACCGCGCTGGGCCTCGCACCCGGCGGCTGGACCCTGGTCCGCCCGGACGGCTACGTCGCCGCCCGCGGCACCGTACTGAACCGGCCCGCCCTGCACAGGGCGCTCGCCCCGGCGGGCCCGGCCCCGCTCGCCGACGTCGCACGGCGCGAGCCCGCCCCGGCCCCCGACCCCGAGCCCGCCCCCGCCCCCGACCCCGAGCCCGCCCCCGACCCCGGTCCCGTCCGGCCCGCGGTCGTCCACCGGGCCGAGCGGCACTGAGACCCGGACCGGTCCCGGTCGCGGCGCGGCTTCGACCACAGCTCAGGCGCCGCTCCAGCCCGCACGGCCAGGCTCTCCGACGACGGGCGTCCCACAGGAGCACGGGGAGGGCATCGGGCGCACGGTGTCCTCCGGCCGGCTGCCGCCCGTCCCGTTCGCCGGGGAGCGGGACCGCCCGCCGCCCGGCGCGCACGTGCCGCTCTCCTCCTCCCCGTCGTCGATGTCCCCGGACGTCACGCGCGTCCCGAACCCGGCCGTGGGCCGACCGCCCGCCCCGTACACCCGACACCCCGCCACCGCACTGCTGGAGAGACGGAAGGCAGAGATGAACGCCCAGGCCAACGAGGATCGACTCCGGCGGGCCATGGCCGCCGTCCTCCAACTCAAGGAAATCAACGCCGAGTTGGAGAACCAGCGGTACGAGCCCGTGGCCGTCGTCGCGATGGCCTGCCGGCTGCCGGGCGGCGTCACCACGCCCGAGGAGTTCTGGGACCTGCTCGCCGGGGAGCGCGACGCGATCGGCCCCCTGCCGTCGCGGTGGGACGCCTTCGACCTGTACGACCCCGACCCGGCGGCCCGGGGCAAGAGCTACGCCCGCGAGGGCGGCTTCCTGGACGGCATCGAGCAGTTCGACGCGGACTTCTTCGGCATCTCGCCGCGCGAGGCACAGTCGATGGACCCCCAGCAGCGCCTGGTCCTCGAAGCGTCCTGGGAAGCGCTGGAACGGGCCGGACTGCGGGCCGACCAGGTCAAGGGGAGCCGTACCGGCGTCTACATCGGGGCGATGCGACCCGACTACGAGACGATCAGCGCCGACCTGGAAGTCCTCGACGGATACCAGGGCACCGGAGTGTCGGGCAGCGTCATCTCCGGCCGGGTCTCCTACGCACTCGGCCTGCAGGGGCCCGCCGTCACCGTGGACACGGCCTGCTCCTCGTCCCTGGTCGCCCTCCACCTGGCCGCCACCGCGCTGCGCAACGGCGAGTGCGACACCGCGCTGGCCGGCGGTGTGACGGTGATGAGTTCGCCCGGCATGTTCGTGGAGTCCAGCCGGCTCGGCGCGATGTCGCCCGACGGACGGTGCAAGAGCTTCTCGGACGGGGCGGACGGCGGCGGCTGGGCGGAGGGCGTCGGCGTCCTCGTACTGAAGAAGCTCTCCGCGGCCCGGCGCGACGGAGACCGCGTCCTCGCGCTGGTCCGCAGCTCGGCGGTCAACCAGGACGGCCGCAGCCAGGGGCTCACCGCCCCCAACGGCCCGGCGCAGCAGCGGGTCATCCAGGACGCGCTCGCGGCCGGCCGCCTCGTGCCGTCGGACATCGACGCCATCGAGGCCCACGGCACGGGAACGCCGCTGGGCGACCCCATCGAGGCCGGGGCGCTCGCCGAGGTCTTCGGCCCGGGCCGGGCGGCCGGAGCACCGGTCCGCCTCGGTTCGTCGAAGTCGAACATCGGGCACGCGCAGGCCGCCGCCGGGGTCGTCGGCATCATGAAGATGGTCCTCGCACTCCAGCACGAGACCCTGCCCAGGACCCTGCACGTCGACCGGCCGAGTCCGCACATCGCCTGGGAGGGCAGCGGCCTCGCGCTGCTGCGGGAGGCGTGCGCCTGGCCCTCCGGCGAGCGCACCCGCCGCGCGGGAGTCTCGGCCTTCGGCATCAGCGGCACCAACGCCCATGTCGTCCTGGAGGAGGCCCCGGCCGCCCCGGCCGCCCCGGCCGCCCCGGCCGCCCCGGCCGCCCCGGCCGACGCTGCTCCGGCCGACGCTGCTCCGGCCGGTGAGAGTCCCGGCGCCGGCGCCCCCGAGGACGTCGCCGGTGCCGCCTCCGAGGCCGACCTCCCGGAACGGCTTCCGCTGGTCCTCTCGGCCCACGACGAGCAGGCCCTCGGCGCCCAGGCGGCACGCTGGGCGGACTGGCTGGACGCCCACCCGGACGTGCCTTTCCCCGACGTGGTGCGCACGGCGGCCCAGCGGCGCTCGCGTCTGGAGACACGCGCCTCGGTGCCCGCGTCCGGCGCCGCGGACGCCGCCCGGAAGCTGCGGGACCTCGCCGACGGGCTGCCGCACCCCGACACCGTGGTGGGCACGGCGCGCGAGCGTGGCAGGACCGTCTTCGTCTTCCCCGGCCAGGGCAGTCAGTGGGCCGGCATGGGCCGCCGACTGCTGGCCGGGTCCGACGTGTTCCGCCGGGCGGTGGAGGAGTGCGACGCCGCGCTGAAACCGTGGACCGGCTGGTCGGTCCTCGACCTGCTGCGCGAGGAGCCCGGCACCGGGTCCGGCGGGGAACTCCCGCCCTTCGACCGGATCGACGTGCTGCAGCCCGCGCTGTTCGCCATGATGATCGGCCTTGCCGAGCTGTGGCGGTCCCTGGGCGTGGAGCCCGCCGCCGTGGTCGGCTCCAGCCAGGGCGAGGTGCCGGCCGCTGTCGTCGCCGGCGCGCTCTCCCTGGAGGACGGCGCCCGCCTGACGGCCCTGCGTTCGCAGGGCCAGCTGCGCGAGTGCAGCGGCCGGGGCGCCATGGCGCTCGTGGAGATGCCGGTCGCCGAGGTCGAGGCGCTGATCGCCCCCTGGGGCGCCGCTCTCTCCGTGGCCGTCGTCAACACCCCCGCCTCGGCCGTCGTCTCCGGCGACGTGGAAGCGGTCGAGGAACTCCTGGCCGGGCTGGCGGGCCGCGACGTGTTCAGCCGCCGCATCCAGTCCGACACCGCGGGCCACAGCGCCCACGTCGACCCGGTCCTGCCATGGCTGGCCGAGCAGCTCGACGGACTGGCCCCGCGCCCCTCCGCCGTGCCGTTCCACTCCACCGTCACCGGCGGTGTGCTCGAAGGGGAGGCGCTCGACGCCGCGTACTGGTGCCGCAACGTCCGCGAAACCGTCCGCATGGACCGGGCGCTGCACGGCCTGGTCTCCGAGGGACACGACGTCTTCATCGAGATCAGCCCGCACCCCGTCCTCGGCATGGCACTGACCAGCGCGTCCGCCGACGTACGGGGCGCGGTCGTGGGCAGCCTCACCCGGGACCGCGGCGACCTGGGCGAACTGCTGCGCTCCCTGGGTGTGTTGCACACCCAGGGGTACCCGGCCGACTGGACCCGGGCCCTGGGCGCCGTGTCCGCCGCGGACGCCGCCGACCTGCCCACCTACGCCTTCCAGCGCCGCCGCCACTGGGCCGACCTGCCGGTGGCGGGCCGGGGACCCGCCACCGCGGCCCGGCCCGGGGCCACCCCGGCGGCGGACGCCGCCGGCCCCCGCAAAGCCGCAGGACTGCGCGGCCGGCTGGCCGCCCTGCCGGAGCACGAGCGGCTCGACGCGCTCACCGACACCGTCCGGCGCGAGGCCGCGGCAGCGCTGGGCGCCGACGAACCCGTACCCGCGGACAAGCGGCTGCAGGAACTCGGCCTCGACTCGATCATGGGCCTGCAACTGCGCAACCGCCTGTGCGACCTCGTCGGCGCCGTCCTCCCGCCGAACCTCGCCTTCACCCACCCCACCGCCCGGGACCTGGCCGCGCACCTGCTCGACGACGTCCTCGCGACGGCGGCCGACGGCCCGGCGGCGCTGCCTCTGGAGCGTGCCGGGGCCCGCGACGTCCACCCGGCCACCGAGGGCCAGCGCCGACTGTGGTTCCTGGAGCGGATGAACCCGGGCTCGCCCCAGTACAAGGTGGCGCTGCGGATCCGCACGGCCAGGCCCCTGGACCACACCACCCTGACCCGGGCCCTCGACTGGATCACCGCCAGGCACGAGGCGCTGCGCACCGGACTTCAGTCGCGCGACGGCGAACTCGTCCAGGTCGTGCACCCGCCCGCACCGGCCCGGGTCGTCTTCGAGGACCTGTGCGGGCAGGGCCCCGACGCACTCGACGCACACATCCGGCACGAGGAACAGGAACCGTTCGACCTCGGCGGCGACTCGCTGCTGCGCTGCCGGGTCCTGGACCTCGCGGCGGACGACCAGCTGGTCTGCTTCAGCCTGCACCACGCCGTCACCGACGGCTGGTCGCTCTCGCTGTTCCTGATGGAGCTGTTCCACGCCTACCAGGAGTACGACGCGGGCCGCGAACCGGACGGCGCCCAGGCCGAGTTCCACCTCGGGGACTACGCGGCCTGGGAGCGGCGCAGCATCGAGGAGGGGCTCTTCGACGAGGACCTGAGCTTCTTCGCCGCCCAGCTGGAGGGTGTGGAGCGACTGGAGTTCCCGCCCGGCCCCGACAGCGTCCCCGAAGGCGCCGAGGGCGGCGACACCGTGTACTTCACGGTGCCCGCCGAGCTGCGCGCACGCCTTGAGGAGCTCGCCGCCCGTACCTCGGTCACCCCGTACACGGTGCTGGTCAGCGCCTTCGCCACCCTCCTCGCGCGCTGCACGGGACAGGACGACTTCGCCGTCGGCACCGTCTGGTCGAGCCGTGAACTCCCCGGCACCACGGGCACCTTCGGCTTCCTCGCGAACACCCTCCCGCTCCGCTGCGACCTCGGCGGGAACCCGCGGTTCGACGAGCTGCTCACCACCATGTCGCCCCGGGTGCGCGGCGTGTTCGAGCACCAGACCGTCCCCCTCACCGAGGTCGTCCGCGCGGTGGGCAGCCGCCGCACGGGGGAGGAGAACCCGCTGTTCCGCGCCGTGTTCAACTACGGCGGCGCCGCCATGCCGACCGTGGGCGAGGGCGCGGGAGCGTGGAACCTGCCGTCGGATGGCAGCCTCGCGGGCAACGTCGCGGGAGCCTCCAAGTTCGAGCTCGGCATCACGCTCATCCCCTGTGGCGACGAGCTGCGCGGCGAGCTGGAGTACCAGGCGCACGTCGTCGACCGCGCCGGAGCACAGCGCATGGCCGACAACTTCCGGGTGCTGCTCGACGCGATCGCACAGGACCCGGAGCTCCCCCTCAGCCGGCTGCGGCTGCTCGCCGACGCCGAACTGGACTGGCTCGTCGAGCGCGGCGGTACGAGCGCCCCGCACGCTCCCGGCACGGCGTCCGCCCTCGAACTGATCTGGGACCAGGCCCGCCGCACACCCGACGCCACGGCCCTCGTGTCCGACGGCCACGAGCTGACCTACCGCGAGACGGTGTGGCGCGCGGCCGCGCTCGCGGAGAGGCTGCGCGCCGCCGGAGTGGGCGCGCAGACCCCCGTCGGCGTCCATCTGCCCAGGTCCGCCGAGCTCGTCGTCTCCGCGCTCGCCGTCTGGCTCGCCGGCGGGGCGTACCTGCCGGTGGACCCGGGATACCCGCGGGCCAGGGTCCAGTACGTCGTCGAGGACAGCGGCGTCGAAGTGGTCGTCACCCGCGGTGCGACCGCCGCCGACCTCGCCGGGACGGGCGTGCGCGTGGTGCTCGCCGACGACCCGGGCACCGCCTCCGTCCCCGAGGGCGACGCGCTGCCACCGCTCACCCCGCCCGCCCTCACCGATCTGGCGTACGTCATCTACACGTCGGGTTCGACGGGCCGGCCCAAGGGCGTACTCATCGAGCACAGCCAGTTCGTCAACTTCTGCCACGCGGTCGACGAACGGATCGGCGGCGGCACCGGCGACACCTGGCTCGCCGTCACCAGCCCGTCCTTCGACATCTCGACGGTCGAGCTGCTGTGGACGCTGACCCGCGGCTACCGCGTGGTGATCGCCCAGGGCAGCGTCGGCGAATGGCCGTCCTACCGCTCGTACGGGCCGACCCATCTGCAGTGCACCCCGTCGCTGGCCAGGCTGCTCCTCGCGGACTCCGCCGGACGCGCCCTGCTGCGCGGCCTCGACCGGATGATCGTCGGCGGAGAGGCCCTCGACCGCGGTCTCGCGGCGCGGCTCACCGGCATGTGCCGGGGCGTCACGAACATCTACGGTCCGTCCGAGACGACGGTGTGGTCCACCACCTGGCACGTGGAGCCCGGCGAGGTCTCCCTGGGCGACGCCGTGCGCAACACCCGCCTCTACCTTCTCGACCAGTACGGGGCCAGGGTGCCCCGCGGGAGCCGGGGCGAGCTCTACATCGGCGGTCTCGGCGTGACCCGCGGCTATCTGGGCCGCCCCGAACTCACCGCCGAGCGGTTCGTCGATGACCCGTTCGCCGGGACGGACGGCGCCCGCATGTACGGGACCGGGGACGTGGTCCGCTACCGGGCAGACGGCAGCCTGGAGTACTGCGGCCGCAGCGACGCGCAGATCAAGCTGTACGGCCACCGCATCGAACTCGGTGAGGTCGAGGCGGTCGGCGGCGAGCACGCCGCGGTCGCCGAGTGCGCGGCCGTGGTCCGCCGGGACGAGGACGACGACCCGAGGCTCTGCCTGTACTGGGTCGCCGCCGGCGAGGACGGCGGCGAGGACGGTGACGACGAGTTGCTGCGCCACTTCCTCGCCCGGGTGCCGTCCTTCATGGTGCCCGCCCGGTTCGTGCGCATGGACGAGCTGCCGCACACGCCGAACAAGAAGGTGGACCGCCACGCCATCCTGGCGCTGCCCGCCCCCGGCCCCGCGGGCGCGGTGCCCGCGGCCGCCGTGGCCCCTGCCGGTGACGGGCCCGGCGGTTCGCTGGAGGACCTCGTCGCCCGCGCGTGGGCGAGCGTGCTCGACGTCGCCCACGTGGACCGCGACCGCGGGTTCTTCGACCTGGGCGCCAGCTCGATGACCGCGCTCCGCGCCCACCAGACGATCTGCGAGGGGCTGGGACGGGAGTTCCCGCTCTCCGCGCTCTTCCGCCACCCGACCGTCCGGCAGCTGGCGGCCTTCCTGGGCGGCGGGTCACAGGCTCCCGCCACCGGCAGGCCCACCGGCCGCCGCGGGCGGACCGACGACGACGCGGTCGCGATCGTCGGCTTCGCGGCCAGGCTGCCGGGCGCCCCCGACGTCGAGACGTTCTGGCACAACCTCAAGAACGGGACCGAGTCGATCCGGCGGTTCACCCCCGAGGAGCTCCGGGCCGCCGGCCTCCCGGACGACGTGCTGGCCGACCCCGACTACGTACCCGCCAAGGGCTTCGTGGCGGACGCCGACCGCTTCGACGCGGAGTTCTTCGGCGTCATGCCCGCCGAGGCGGAGACGATGGACCCGCAGCACCGGCTGTTCCTGGAGTGCTCCTGGCAGGCCCTGGAACACGCGGGCCAGGTGCCGGACCGCTTCGACGGCGCCATCGGCGTCTTCGCGGGCGCCGGGCAGGGCGGCTACCTCAACAGCGACGACGCCGTCGAGATGTCCGACTTCTACCGCACGATGCTCGGTACGAAGAACGACTTCCTGGCCACCCGGGTCGCGCACAAACTGAACCTGCGCGGCCCCGCCCTGACCGTCCAGACGGCCTGCTCCACCAGCCTGGTCGCCACCCATCTGGCCCGCGAGAGCCTGCTGCGCGGCGAGTCCGACCTCGCCCTGGCGGGCGGTGCGTCGCTCAGCTACCCGCTGGAACAGGGGTACTTCCACCAGGAGGGCCTGGTGTTCTCGCCCGACGGCGCGTGCCGGGCGTTCGACGAGGACGGCGCGGGCACGGTCCTCGGCAACGGCGTCGGCGTGGTGGTGCTGCGCCGCCTCTCCGACGCGCTGGCCGCCGGCGACCGCGTCTACGCCGTCATCCGGGGCAGCGCCATCAACAACGACGGTTCCCACAAGGTCGGTTTCACCGCGCCCAGCGTCGACGGCCAGGCCCGCGTCATCGCGGCGGCCCACGCGGACGCGGGCGTGAGCGCGGACAGCATCGGATACATCGAGGCGCACGGCACCGGCACCACCCTGGGCGACCCGATCGAGGTCCAGGCACTGCAACAGGTCCTCGGCGGCGCCGACCGCACCGAGCCGTGCGCCATCGGCTCGGTGAAGACGAACATCGGTCACACCGACGTGACGGCGGGAGTCGCCGGCCTCATCAAGGCCGCCCTCTCCCTCCACCACCGGCAGCTCGTGCCGAGCCTGCACTTCGACAAGCCCAACCCCGAGATGGACCTCGACCCCGAACTCCTTTATGTGAACACGGAGTTGAAGCACTGGGAGCAGGGTCATGGCCCGCGCAGGGCCGGCGTCAGCGCCTTCGGCCTCGGCGGTACGAACGCGCACCTCGTCCTGGAGGAGGCGCCGGTCGGCGAGCCTGCCGACGCCGCGGACGCGGCGTGCCGGGGACCGGTTCCGCTGGTCGTCTCGGGCCGTGACGAGGCGGCGCTGCGCGAGCAGGCCGGCCGGTGGGCGCAGTGGCTGGAGAGCCGTACGGACGTCTCCCTCGCCGATGTGGCGCGCACCGCGGGCGTACACCGCAAGCACTTCGACGCACGGGGTGCGGTGACGGCGAGCACCGTCGGCGAGGCGGCCGAGGCTCTGCGCGCCCTCGCGGCGGGCGGTACGCACGAGGCAGTGGTCTCCGGCGTGGCGGGGCGGCCGGGGAAGGCCGTGTTCGTGTTCCCGGGCCAGGGTGGGCAGTGGGCGGGGATGGGACGTGAACTGCTGGCGTCGAGCGAGGTGTTCGCGGCGGCGGTGGACGCGTGCGACGCGGCGCTGCGGCCCTTCACCGGCTGGTCGGTGCGGGAGGTCCTGGCGGGGACGCAGGACGAGAGCCTCCCGCTGGACCGGGCGGACGTGGTCCAGCCCGCGCTGTTCGCGATGGGCGTGGCACTGGCAGCGGTGTGGCGCGCGCACGGCGTCGAGCCCTCCGCCGTGGTGGGCCATTCGCAGGGCGAGGTGGTCGCCGCGGTCGTGAGCGGCGCACTCTCCCTGGAGCAGGGCGCGCAGGTGGTGGCGCAGCGCTCCCGGGCGGTCCTCGGGTACACGGGCCGGGGCGGCATGGCGGTCGTGGAACGTCCGGTGGCGGACGTGGAGGAGCTCCTCGCCCCGTACGGAGAGGCGCTGTCCGTGGCGGCGGTGAACACGGCGGGCTCGACGGTGGTCGCGGGGCAGGCCGCGGAGCTGGCCGCACTGGTGTCGTCCCTGCAGGAGCGGGGCGTGTTCGCCCGGGCGGTCCGGGGGGTGACCCACGCGTCGCACAGCGCACAGATGGACCCGATGCTGCCGGGCCTGGCGGAAGAGTTCGCCGGGCTGCGGCCCCGGGGCGGGGACGTCGCGTTCTACTCGACCGTCACGGGCGGCCTGCTGGACGGCGGGAACCTGGACGCGGAGTACTGGTGCCGGAACCTCCGGCAGACGGTGCGCTTCGACAAGGCCCTGGACGCGCTCCTGGCCGACGGCCACACGGTGTTCGTGGAGGTCTCCGCGCACCCCGTGCTGGCGATACCGCTGACGGACGCGACCGCCGCGCACGACGGCATCGTCGTGGCGTCGCTGGCCCGCGGACACGGCGGACCGGATCAGCTCCTGCGCAACCTGGGGCTGCTGCACGTCCAGGGGCACCCCCTCGACTGGGACAGGGTCCTCGAAGGACCGGGCCGACCGGGTGCGTTGCTGCCGTTGCCGACGTACGCCTTCCAGCGCGAGCGCTACTGGAAGCAGGCCCCGCGCTCGCCGCGCACCGCGCAGGCCCTCGCCGGCGAACCGCTCTGGGACGCGGTGCGGGCCGGCCGCACGGACCGGGTCATGGAGCTGCTGGACGCTCCCGGCAGCCTCAAGGACAGCGTCGCGGACGTCACTTCGCTCCTGGCGGACTGGCTCAGGAAGCAGACGGAGCAGCAGGCCGCCGAGGCCCCGGCGGTGACCCGGGAGCGGCAGGCCGGCTTCCCGGAGCGGATCGCCGCGCTGGCCGCCCGCGACCGGCTGCCGGCCGTGCTGGAACTCGTCGTGCAGGAGGCCGCGACGGCCCTCGGCACGCCGGCCGGGGAACTCGCCGCCGACCGGCCGCTGTTCCAGCTCGGCATGGACTCGCTGGTGGCCGTCGGCCTGCGCAGCCGGCTCGCCCGGCGCACCGGCCTGACCGTCCCGCTGCGGATCATCCTGGGAGAGGAAGGCTGCCTGGGCGTCGCCGGGCACCTGACCGAGCACCTGACCGGGGGCCTGACGGAGGACCCGACCGAGGGCCTGACGGAGCACCCGGCCGGCGGCCCGGCCGACGAGGCAGGCGTCGGCGGGTCCGGAGCGCCGGGCGGGTCCGGCCGGTGGCTGCGGACGCTGAAGCCCGCGGCCCGGCCGCACGCCAGGATCGTCTGTGTCGCCGGAGGCGGCGGAACGACCGCCGGCCATGTGCCGCTGATCCGCCACCTCCCCGACGGCGTGGAACTGCTCGCCGTGCAGATGCCGGGGCGGGCCGGCCGGGCCGACGAGGCGCCCGCCACGTCCATGGCGGAGGTCGTGTCGGCCGTGACCGCCGAACTGTCGGACCGCACCCCGGTGCCGACCGTCGTCTACGGCCACAGCCAGGGCTCCTGGATGGCCTGGGAGCTGGCGCACGCGATCGGCGCCCTGCCGGACGCGCCGCCGCTGACGCTGGTGCCCGCGTGCGCGCTGCCACCGTTCGTGGAGGTGCCGCCCGCGATGCGGCAGATGGAAGACCTCGCCAAGACGCTCGACCGGGCGTCCACCGACGAACTCGCGGACGCGTTCAAGGGAATCCTCCCCGACGACATCCTGGCCAACGCCGAGCTCCTCACCACGTACAGCGAGGCACTCCGCCACGACGCGATCCTCTCGACGAACCACCGGGACTCCTTGCGCGACGACGCGCGCGAACCGCTGCGCATCCCCGTCGTCGCCGTCTCGGCGAAGGACGACCCCGTACTCCCGGAAGGAACCATGGAGGGCTGGCAGAACCTGACGCGCGGTCAGTTCGTGCACCGCGTCATCGACGGCAGCCACGCGGCGCCGATCGACAACTGTGAAGCCATGGCCGCAGAGCTGATGGCGGCGATGGAACGAGGCAGGGGAGAAAACGATGTCTGAGACAGTCCGGCCGGACGGCGCACGGATCCACTACGAGGTGCACGGCGAGGGCTTTCCGGTCCTGCTGCTCGCCCCCGGCGGCGTGAGCGGCCGCAGTGCCTCGTGGGGCGACGACCTCTACGACCCGGTGGGCGAGCTGTCCCGGCACTTCAAGGTGATCGCCGTGGACCAGCGGCACACCGGCCGCAGCAGCGCTCCCGCCGCGCCGTTCTCGTACGAGGAGTCGGCGGCCGACCACCTCGCCGTCCTCGACGAGGTCGGCGCCGCCCGGGCGCACGTGGTGGCCGCCGAGTTCGGCTGCGCGCAGGCCTGGCGGCTCGCGCGCACGGCGCCCGACCGGGTGTGCTCGGTGGTCGCCCAGGAGCCGGCGGGCCGCGACACCACCAACACCCTGGGGGACTTCTTCACGCCCTTCGACGAGGCGATGCGGCTGCCGCGCGCCGCCGGGCTCGACGACCCCGAGACCGAAGGGCTCGGTGCCGTCTTCGAGGCCGCCGCCACGAACGGAGTGTTCGCCGCCAACCCGCAGGCCGGACCGTTCGCCCAGCGGCTGCACGACGACGCGCAGTTCCGCGCGGACGTGCTCGCCCTGCGGCGGGAGAAGTACATCACCCTGCTGGTGCGCTTCCGGGACGCGCTGCTGCCCGAAGGACACCGCCTGTTCTCCGTCCCCGACGAGTGGATCACCGAGTGCGCCGCGCCGCTGCTGGTGCTGCCGGGCCGCGCCCCGTGCCAACCCGAGGGCGTGGCCCGGTGGATCGCAGAGCGGGCCCCCTCGGCCACGCTCCTCGACGCGGGCTTCGACGAGCCCGCGCGGCGCGCGCAGACCGTGACGTCGATCGTCGAGTTCCTGCTGAAGAACACCCCGAGCTGAAGGGAAGAACGCCATGCAACCACTCGCAGACGCCGGGCAGTCGCTCGCCGAGATCGACATCACCAGTGAGCAGCTGTACGACGAGAAGGGCTACCCGTGGGAGGAGTGGGACCGGCTGCGCACCGAGTCTCCCGTCCACTGGTACCAGCGCCCCGGCTACGAGCCGTTCTGGGCCCTGACCGCCCACGAGGACATCTCCCTGGTCGCGCGCAGCCCCCAGCTGTTCTCCTGCCGCCAGCGCACGGCGGTCGAGACGCCCGACGAGATCGAGCCGTGGGAGACGGAGCGCGAACGGCGCAGCCAGGTCTACGGCCACGTCGCCGACTACCCCGCCGGGCTCGGCTTCATGGACGCTCCGCTGCACCGCCAGGTCCGGCAGGCCATGTACCCCTGCTTCACGCCCAAGGCGATGGCCGCGATGGAGGAACGCTTCTACGACCTCTCCACCGGCTACGTCGCCGAACTCGTCGAGCGCCTCGACGAGCACGGCACCGCGGACGTGGCGCACGACCTCGCCGCCCGGCTGCCGCTGGCCGCCATCTTCGACCTGCTCGGCGTCCCCCACGAGGACTGGGACCACCTCTTCGCCGTCCACCAGGACACCGCCTCCGCCTTCCACAAGGGCTACAAGCAGGAGGAGGGCGAAGACGCGCAGGTGCGCTTCATGAACGCCATGATCGAGCTGGACCGGTACATGTCGGAGCTGGCCCGCACACGGATGGCGGAGGGCGGCGGCAGCGGCACGGACGTACTGAGCCGGCTGGCCAAGGCGTCCGTCCTCGGCGACCCGCTCGCCTTCCACGACATCTCGTACCAGCTGTTCAACCTGGTGCAGGCGGGCAACGGAACCGCGCGCAACGCCATCGCGGGCGGCATCAAGGCGTTCCTGGAGAACCCGGACCAACTGCAGAAGCTGATCGACGACCCGACGCTCCTGGACGGGGCCGTCGAGGAGATCCTGCGCTGGACCTCGGTCGCCGTCGTGATGTGCAGGACCGCCCTGCAGGACACGGAGATCCGCGGTCGGCGCATCCGCAAGGGCGAGACCGTGGCCATGTTCTTCCCCGCGGCCAACCGGGACCCGGAGGCCTTTCCCGACCCGTACGCGTTCGACATCACCCGCAGTCCGAACCGGCACATCGCGTTCGGCGGCAACGGCGAACACCGCTGCATCGGCGCCGCCCTGGCCAGGGCCGAACTGCGCGCCATGTTCCGCGCCCTGCTGCCCGTCCTGCCGACCCTGGAGCTGCACGGCGAGTCCAAGATGCTGGTGCTGCGCCTGCTCATCTCGGAGTTCGTACAGCTGCCGGTGCGGCGCAAGGGGGCCGTGGCATGACGGCCCCGCCGGGCACGGAGCAGCGCCCCGTGCCCACCACCCTTGAGGAGTTCGCCGCCTGCGACGAGTCCGACCTGGAGATCGTGGTGCCGTGGACCGGCCCGGCGATCGACCCGGGGACCGGCGCCCCTGCGGCCCCGCTGCCGGACAGCTACGTCGTGGCCACGTCCGGCGGCTGGCCCAAGCCCGGTGCGATCGAGATCGCCACCGATCTGAACCGGGTGCTGCTGGACGAGCTCTGGCAGCGCGAGGGACTGCTGGCCGCCACGTTCGCCATCTCCCAGAAATGCTGGATGAGTTCACGCGCGCTCGCCATCTGGACGGACGAGGAGGCGCTGCAGGGATTCCTTGGGTCCGAAGCCCACATGAACGCCGTGCGCAGGACGAGGAAACTCGCTTACGGCTGGGAGGGGGCGCGCTGGGAGAGCAGTTCGCCGACGCTTCCCACATTTGACGAAGTGCGGGCCAGGTTGGCTCAGCAGAGGAGGAAGAAATGACCATTGCCCCGGTTTCGCCGGAGACCGAGCTGCTCGGTTCGCATTTGCTCCAGGAATACGATCTCGCCTACGAGCTGATCCTGGAACTCATCGACGGATTCGACAACGAAAGTGCGCGCCACGCCCCCGAGGGGCACATGCCCGCCCTCTGGTTCCTCGGCCACCTGATGTGCGCGAAGGACTATGTGTCGGGTCTTTACCAGGAAGGCGGCATCGCGCTTTCGCTCGAATTCTACGAGAAGTGGGCCAACGACTGCGACAAGGTGGACTGGGAGGGAGCGCCGACGCTGGACGAGATGGTCTCCCTGTACAAGCAGATCCATCAGCGGCTGCGGGGCCTCGTGGCCACCCTCACCGTCGAGGATCTGCACCGCGAGTGCCCGGTCGAGATTCAAGCTCCGCTTGACGAATACTGGAAGACGCGTCTCAGCAAGCTCGGGTCCGCGCTCTCGCTGATGCAACTCCACGACTCCTACCACGGGGGTCAACTGGGAAGCCTCCGTGGGGCGCTGGGCATGACCGTTCCGTTCTGATCGGTCACCGCTGTTGACGGGAGCGCCGGCACTGGACCGCTGGTACATTGCCGGACTGCCGCCTCAACATCCCTTTCACCTCTGGGAAGGTGCTCGATGACCTCGCACATCGCATTCTTCAATTTTCCTGCGTTCGGACATCTGAACCCGACATTGGGAGTCGTGGCCGAACTCGTGCGACGTGGCCATCGAGTCACTTGCACCACCACGGATCATTTCGCTCCGGCCATCGAGGCGGTGGGTGCCGAGGCCGTTCGCTACACCTCCGTCTTCGGGCAGTACTACACGAATCCGTTCACCCAGGAAGCAATTTCCGGCGAAGCGCTGCGCACGCTCGAAGAAGCCACTTCACTGGTGAGCCAGGTGGAGGACTTCTACCAGGAGAACCGGCCCGATGTGATCCTCCACGACTTCATGGCGTGGGGTGCCCGGTTCCTCGCGGCGAAGCTGGACATTCCGGTGGTGCGGCTCTTCCCCTCGTACGGTGTCAACGAACACTTCTCCATCCAGGCCAAGTTCCCCATGGCGGAACTGAGTGACCCCAATGTCATGGAGATGGTCACCAAGCTCGAAGGAATGCTGCCGGAGCTCGGATTCCCCGGGAGGACGGCCATGGAATTCCTCATGGAACCGCCGAGGCTCGGCCTCATCTTCCTGCCCCGGGACTTCCACTACGACGGGGACACCTTCGACGAGCGGTTCGTCTTCGTCGGACCCTCCCTGGGCGACCGCTCCGCGTTCCAGGGCAGCTGGCAGCCCGCGTCGCAGGACCGCCCCGTCCTGCTGGTCTCCCTGGGCACCGCCGCCACCGGCTGGCCTGAGTTCTTCGGGGCCGCCGTCGAGGCGTTCGCCGACTCCCGCTGGGACGTGGTCATGGCCGTCGGCGACAGCGTCGACCCGGCCGAACTCGGCGTGCTGCCGGGCAACTTCGACGTACGGCGCAGCGTCCCGCAGCTCGACGTGCTCGGCCGGGCCGAGCTGTTCGTCACCCACGGCGGCATGAACAGCGTCATGGAGTCGCTCTACCACGGCGTCCCCATGGTGGTGGTCCCGCAGATGAGCGAGCAGCACGCCAACGGCCTGCGCGTCGAGGAGCTCGGCCTCGGCCGACTGCTCACCCGGGACGACTTCGGCGTGGAGAGCCTGACCAAGGCCGTCGACGAGGTGGCTGCGGACCGTGCGGTGGCCGACCGCACCCGCGCGACGGGCGAGGCGATGCGCAAGGTGGACGGCCCGGCCGTCGCCGCGGACGCCGTCGAGGACTACCTGGCGCGGGCGTCCGCGAAGTAGGCAGCAGCAAGTACCGGACACGGGCATCCGCGCACTGAGCGGTGGACCGTCCGCGCAGTGAACCGTGACAGCCGGCGCCGGCGGCGCCGGCTGTCACGCGCCGTGCGGCCAACTCCCCCCGGGCAGAGCTGAGTTCGAGTTCGAGCCGGGCTCAAGCAGGCGGAACCAGGATGGCGCCGTGGCATCCCGCGAGTTCCGTCCGCCGCTGTCGAACCGGCCGGGGGCACCCCCCGCCCCGACATCGGCCACACCGTCCCGCGCGGGACGACGTGGCCGGTTCCCCCTGTCCGCTTCAGCGCCGGGAAGCCGGGGCACGCCGCACGAATCCGCGAGGAATCCGTCTCCGTATCGAGGAAGCAACGTGAAGCGACTCATAGGAACAACCGTGGCGGTGACCCTGGTCGCCGCCTTTCTCACAGCCGGGGCGACGGCCCGGGGCAGCTCCGGGGTGAAGGATCCGGGGAAGCCGGGACAGCCGGAGAAGGTCAGTTACCCCGGCATCGGCTCGCTCTCGCAGCCCTCCGGCAAGGGAAGCTTCCGGTTCGGCGTGTCGACCTCCGCGACGCAGATCGAGGACCAGAACACGAACAACGACTGGTACCTGTGGAGCCGGCCGGCCCCCGAGGGCCTCGGCAAGAGCGAGTTCGTCGGTGACGCCGTCGGCGGTTACACCCGGGCGGTCGAGGACGTCGGCCTCGTCAAGAACCTGAACGTGGACTCGTACCGGCTCAGCATCGAGTGGTCGCGGATCGAGCCCAGGCGGGGCCAGATCGACCAGGCCGCGCTCGACCACTACAGCAAGCAGATCGACGCGCTCGTCGCCCAGGGCATCCGCCCCGTGGTGACGCTCCACCACTTCGCCAACCCGGTCTGGGTCGACGACCCGCGCGACCCGGACTGCAAGAACGGCCCGAGCGACACGAACCTGTGCGGCCTCGACCACCCCGAGGGCGGCAAGCTCGTCGTCAAGGAGATGGCCGAGTACGCGAAGACCGTCGCCGCCCGGCTCGGCGACCGGGTGGACGAGTGGGTGACCCTGAACGAGCCGATGGTCTACATGACCTTCGCCCACTCCTTCGGCGCAGGCCCGCCGGGCAAGGCCAACCTGAACCCGAAGAACGTCGACAAGTTCGCCCGGGCGCAGCGCCGGTACATCGAGGCGCACGCCGCGATGTACCGGGCAGTCAAGAAGGCCGACCGGGTCGACGCCGACCACGACCGCGCCGCCTCCAGCATCGGCCTGGCCGTCGCCGCGCAGGAGTACGTACCGATCAGGGGCGGCAAGCTGAGCGACGACCCCCGGGACGTCGCCGCCCGCGACCGCTACCGCTACTTCACCGACTACGGGTTCGTCGACGCCCTGTGGAACGGCACCTTCGACAAGAACTTCGACGGGGTTCCCGACGAGCAGCACCCCGAGTGGAAGAACACGCTGGACTGGCTCGGTCCCCAGCTGTACGCCCGCATCGGCGTCTCCGCGGCCGGCGCGTCCGGCAGCACGGACCCGTCGTACCCGATCATCAACGTCGACCTGTGCACCACCGCGCCCTGCCTGCCCTACAAGGACCCGTCGTACTACGTGCCGACCATGAACTACGAGGGCTCGGTCCAGGGCGTCTACGGCGTCCTGAAGGACTACAGCAAGCGCTACCGCGGACTGCCCCTGGTGGCCAGCGAGTCCGGCATCGCGACGGAGAACCCCAAGCGGCGCTCCGAGCACCTCGTGCGCACCCTGGAGCAGATCGGACGGGCCCGCGCCGACGGCATCGACGTGCGCGGCTACTACCACTGGAGCCTGCTCGACAACTTCGAGTGGCTCGGCGGCTACAAGCCCCGCTTCGGCCTCTACCAGGTGGACCGCGCGACCATGAAGCGCACTCCCACGAGCGCCGTGGCCGTCTACCGCGCCATCGCCGCGTCCCGCTCGCTGTCCCCGGAGATCAGGAGCGAGTACGGCGGCACCGGTCCGCTCTCGCCGGAGACCCCGGGCACACCCGCCCGCTGACACCGGCCGGAGGTGCGGGCACACCCGCCCGCCGACACCGGCCGGAGGGGGCCGTCCCGTGCGGACGGCCCCCTCCCTCCCTTCTCCCCGTCCGGGGATCCCCCTTCTTTTTGCTGTGCTGGAAGCGCGGTCCGACGAGCAAGGAAGACGCAGATGAGCTTTGCCCAGCTGAACGACGGTACGGCGGCACCCCTGGCAGACGCCGAGGACATAGCCGGCTTCCTGCGTGAAGCCGTCGCGGAAGCTCTCGGCGTACGCCCCGCCTCCCTGGCCGCCGACCGGCCGCTGCGCGACCTCGGACTCGACTCCGTACGGCTCACGGCTCTGGTGGCCGCGCTCTCGCAGCGCCTCGACCGCGCCGTGCCCAGCTGGACCGTGTGGCAGTACCCCACCATCGCCGCGCTCTCCGCCCACCTGGCCGAAGGCGGCACCGGCCGTCCCGCGCCCGCCGCCGTCCCCTCGGCAGGACCGGGCCGCGCGGCTCCGGACGAGCCCGTCGCCGTCGTCGGGCTCGGCTGCCGGCTGCCCGGCGGCATCGAGACCCCCGACGCGCTGTGGCAGGGCCTGCGCGAGGGGATCGACGCGATCCGCGAGGTCCCGGCCGACCGCTGGAACGCCCGCGAGTGGCTGGACCCCGACCCCCGCACGCCCGGCAGGATGAACACCCGCTGGGGCGGATTCGTGGACGGCATCGCGGAGTTCGACGCCGATCTGTTCCGCATCTCGCCCGCCGAGGCCCGGCAGATGGACCCGCAGCAGCGCATGGCGCTGGAGGTCGCCTGGGCCGCCTTCGAGGACGCCCGGATCGTCCCGACCGCCCTCTCCGGAACCCGCACGGGCGTCTTCCTCGGCACCATGGCGCAGGAGTACCACCTGGCCACCGGCGCGGACGCCGACACCATCGGGACGCACTCCGCCGTCGGCTGGGACAACTCCGTCGTCGCGGCGCGCATCGCCTACGCACTGGGCCTCCAGGGCCCCGCCATGGCCGTCGCCACCGCGTGCAGCTCGTCGCTCACCGCCACCCACCTCGCCGTCCAGAGCCTGCGCCGCGGCGAGAGCGACCTCGCGCTGGCGGGCGGCGTCAACGTCCTGCTCAGCCCGCACACCACCGTCGCCATGACCAAGTTCGGAGGCATGAACCCCGACGGCCAGTGCCGTGCCTTCGACGCCGGTGCGGGAGGCTACGTACGCGGCGAGGGCTGCGGCGTCGTCGTGCTGCGCAGGCTCTCCGACGCGCTGGCCGCGGGCGACCGCGTCTACGCAGTGATCCGCGGCACCGCGGTCAACAACGACGGCGCGTCCAACGGGCTCACCGCCCCCAACCCGCAGGCCCAGGCCGACGTGGTGCGCACCGCGTGGCAGGACGCGGGCGTCGATCCGAAGGACGTCTCCTACGTGGAGGCGCACGGCACCGGCACCCTCCTGGGAGACCCGGTCGAGGCGCAGGCGCTCGGCTCCGTGTTCGCCGAGGGCCGCGAGGAGCCCCTGCGCATCGGCTCGGCCAAGACCAACTTCGGCCATCTGGAACCCGCGGCCGGCGTCCTCGGTCTGATCAAGACCGCCCTCGCGCTGCACCACGGCGAACTCCCCGCCAGCCTGCACTTCGACGAGCCCAACCCGCACATCGACTTCGACGGCAACAAGCTCCGCGTCGTCGCCGAACGGCAGCCGTGGCCCGCCGCCCGAACCCGTTACGCGGGCGTCAGCGGGTTCGGCTTCGGCGGCACCAACGCGCATGTGGCGCTGGCGGAGGCCCCCTCGCGCGGCCGCCGCCTCGTCCCCCTCACCGCCGACAGCGCGGATGCGGTGCACGAGGCCGCCGCCGCGCTCGACGCACGGAACCAGCCCGTACGCGGCACGGACGGTGCGGACACTGCTGACGGCGCTGACGGTGCGGACACTGCTGACGGCGCGGGCAGCTCGGACGGCACGGGCCCGTACCGTGCCGTCGCCGCGCTGACCGGTTCCGGCGGGGCCGCACTCCTCGCCGGTCCGGTACGCACCGGCGCGCGGGGCTCCCTCGCCCTCCTCTTCTCCGGCCACGGCTCGCAGTGGCTCGGCATGGGCCGCGACCTGCTCACCGTGCCGGCCTTCCGCACCGCGCTCGCCGCGTGCGACGACGCCGTACGGCATGTCACCGGCTGGTCGGTGACCGACGAACTCACCGCCGACCGGGCCCACAGCAGGCTGGACCGCACCGACGTCGTACAGCCCGTCCTCTTCTCCGTGCAGGTCGCCCTCGCACGCACCCTGTCCGCCTGGGGTGCGGAGCCCGACGTCGTCCTCGGCCAGAGCATCGGCGAGGTCGCCGCGGCCGTCGTCGCGGGCGCCCTGCCGCTGGACGAGGGGGCCCGTCTCATCACCACCTGGTCGGCGTTGATCGCCGAACGCGCCTCGGGCCACGGAACCCTCGTCGTCTGCGACCTGACCGACGAGGAGGCCCACCGGCTGACCGGAGAGAACGGCCGCGCGCTCTCCGTCGCCGGACACCTCGCACCGGGACAGGTCTGCCTGTCCGGTACGACGGACGCCGTGGCCGCCGTGGAACGGGAGCTGGCCGAGCGCGGCGTGCGCACCCAGCGCGTCAACATCGACTACGCCTCCCACAGCGACCAGCTGGCGGACCTCGCCCCCGAACTCGTGCACAGGCTCGGCACGTTGCGCACTCTCCCGGCCGCCGTCCCCTTCTGGTCGACCGTCGTGGGCGACTTCGTCGACGGCACCGCCCTCGATGCCGACTACTGGGCCCGCAACATGTGCGCGCCCATGCTCCTGTCCGGGGCCGTCACCTCGCTCGCCCGTGGCGAAGCCGCCGGCACCCACGGCCTGCACCTCGTGGAGATCGCCCCGCACCCGGTCGCCCGGCACTCCGCCGAGCGGACCCTCGCCGCGCTCGACGACACCCGGGCCGACGTCCTGGCCGCCTGCCACCGCGAGGTGCCGGGCCCGCAGGGCCTGGAAGACCTGGCGGCCAGGCTGTGGTGCGCCGGCCAGGACATCGACTGGGACGCCGTCCACGCCCGCACCGAACTCCCCCCGCTCCAGCGCCCCGTGACCCTCACGGTCTCCGGCAGGTCCGCACAGGCCCGGGCCGACAACGCCGCCCTGCTCGCCGACCACCTGGAAAGCACGCCCACCGCCGGCCTGCTCGACGTCGCCTACAGCGCCGCATGCCACCGCCCCCACCTGGAGCACCGGGCCGCGATCACCGCGGGCAGTGCCGACGAGGCCGTCGCGGGCCTGCGTGCGCTGGCCGCCGGGACCGCGGACTCGGGTGTGGCGGAGGGTGTCGTGGGTGGGGGTGAGTTGGCTGTGTTGTTCGGGGGGCAGGGTGGTCAGCGGGTGGGGATGGGGCGTGGGTTGTATGAGGCGTTTCCGGTGTTTCGTGCGGTGTTTGATGAGGTGTGTGGGGTGTTGGATCCGTTGATGTCGCGTCCGTTGAAGGAGGTGTTGTTTGCGGATGCGGGGTCGGGTGCGGGTGCGGGTGCGGGGTCTGGTTGTGGTGTGGGTGTGTTGGTGCATGAGACGGAGTTTGCTCAGCCTGCGTTGTTTGCGGTGGAGGTGGGGTTGTTCCGTTTGTGGGAGTCGTGGGGTGTGGTGCCGGGTGTGGTGGCGGGGCATTCGGTGGGGGAGTTGGCGGCTGCTTATGTGGCGGGTGTGCTGGGTCTGGGGGATGCGGCGCGGTTGGTGGTGGCGCGTGGGCGGTTGATGCAGGGGTGTGAGCGTGGGGGTGTGATGGCGTCGGTGGAGGCGTCGGAGTCTGAGGTGTTGGGGGTGTTGTCGGGGGTTGTGGGCCGTGTGGGTGTGGCGGGTGTGAATGGTCCGTTGCAGACGGTGGTGAGCGGGGACGGGCCCGCGGTTCTTGAGGTGGTGGAGCGGTTTACGGGGTTGGGTCGGCGTACCCGGGTGCTGGAGGTGTCGCATGCGTTTCACAGTGCGCATGTGGAGGTGATGCTGGAGGAGTACGCGGGGGTGGTGGCGGGGTGTCGGTTGGGGGCGCCGCGGTTGGGGTTTGTGTCGTCGGTGACGGGTGAGTGGGTGGGCTCCGATGTTGCTGTGGGTGTGGGTGTGCGGGGGGTGGAGTACTGGGTGCGGCAGGCGCGGGATGCGGTGCGGTTCCTGGATGTGGTGCGGGTGTTGGAGGGTCGGGGGGTCGGCCGGTATCTGGAGTGTGGTCCGGCGGCGGTGCTGTCCGCGATGGCTGCGGAGTGTGTGGTGGGTGAGGGGGCGCGGTTCGTTGCGTCGCAGCGGCCCGGTCCTGATGGGGTGGTGGACGAGGCGGGTGCGCTGTTGCGTGCCGTGGGTGAGTTGCATGTGGCGGGGCAGGAGATCGCCTGGGAGCGGGTGCTGGAGGGTGGGGTGCCGGTCGGGTTGCCGACGTATGCCTTCCAGCGCAAGCACTACTGGCCCGACCAGAAGACGTCCACGACCTCGAAGAACACCCCGCCGCAGCGCTCACAGGCCGAGGACGCCCTCTGGCAGGCCGTCGGCAGCGGTGAGACCGACAAGGTCTGTGCGCTCCTCGGCGTGAGCGACGCCTCGGCCGTCACCGCCCTCCTGCCGCACCTCGCCACCTGGCGCGCCCAGCAGGACCGCGCCGCCGGCCTCGCAGGCTGGAGCCACGAGGAGGTGTGGCAGCCGTCCGCCGTGCCGCGCACCGCCCCCGCACCGCGCGGCCACTGGCTGCTCGTCGCTCCGCCCGCGGCCCTGGCCCTCGCCGAGCAGATCGCCGACGCGCTGACCGCCGCGGGCGCGCAGGCGCACCTCCGCCCCGCCGCCGACGACCGCACCGCCTGCGCCGAACTGCTCGGCGAACTGACGGCGCAGCTCGGCGCGGAGAGCCTGAGCGGCGTCCTCGCCCTCACGGCGACCGACACCACGCCGCACCCCGGCCATCCCGCCGTGACCACGGGCGCCGCCCAGAGCCTGGCCCTGGTCCAGGCGCTGTCCGACGCGTCCGTACGCGCCCCGCTCTGGTTCCTCACGCAGGGCGCGGTCGGCGCCCACACAGCGGACCGGGCGCCCGACCCGGCCCAGGCCCTCGTCTGGGGCCTCGGCCACGTCGTCGCCCTCGAACACGCCGACCGCTGGGGCGGACTCGTCGACCTGCCCGACGCGTTCGACGCGACCACCGCACGCCTGCTGCTCGCCACCCTCACGGCGCACGGCGCCCCCGACGCCGAGGAGCACGTCGCACTGCGTCCCGCCGGACGCCTCGTGCGCAGGCTGCGCCGTACGGACACCACGGCCGCCGTACCGGCCTGGACGCCCCGCGGCACCGTCCTGATCACCGGCGGCAGCGGCGCCCTCGCCGCCCATCTCGCCCGCCGCCTCGCCGCCCGCGGCGCCGAACACCTCGTCCTCGCCTCCCGGCGCGGCCCGCAGGCCGACGGCGCCGCCGAGCTGACCGCCGAACTGGAAGCCACGGGCGCCCGCGTCACCCTCGTGGCCTGCGACGTCACCGACCGGCACCGGCTCGAAGAGCTCCTTGCCGCACTCGACCGCGACGAGGCGCCCCTGCGCGCCGTCCTGCACACCGCCGGCGTCCTCGACGACCGGCTCGTCGACCGCCTCGACACCGAGGCCCTCGCGGCCGCCGTGAAGCCCAAACTCACCGCGGCCACCCATCTGCACGACCTCACCCGCGACCGCGAACTCGACGCGTTCGTCCTGTACTCGTCGGTCGTCGGCGTCCTCGGCAACATCGGCCAGGCCAACTACGCCATGGCCAACGCGGCCCTGGACGCCCTCGCCGCACAGCGCACGGCCGAGGGGCTGCCCGCCGTCTCCATCGGCTGGGGCCCGTGGGCGGACGGCGGCATGACGCACGGCACGGCCGAGACGCAACTGCGCCGCACCGGCCTCGTACCGATGCCCGCCGAACGGGCCCTGGACGCCCTCGACGCGGTACTCGCCCACGGCCGTACGACCGTGGTCGCCGACATCGACTGGGAGCGGGCCGCCGCCGCGTACACCGAGGGCCGCGACCGCCCCTTCCTACGGGAGATCCCCGAGGCCCGCACCGCGGCGACGGAGCTTCCGGCCCCGGCCGGCGACCCGCTGCGCACCACCCTGCTTGCCCTGCCCGAGGACGCCCGCGCCCACCACCTGCACGGCCTCATCGCCGCCGAGGCCGCTGCCGTGCTCGGCGTGCGCGACCCCGCGACGCTCGACCCCGAACGCGGCTTCAAGGACCTGGGCTTCGACTCGATGATGGCCCTGGACCTCAGCGCGCGCGTCCAGCGGCGCACCGGCGTCACGACCCCCAAGACCCTGATCTTCGACCACCCCGACCTGGCCTCCGCCACCCGGTGGCTGCTCGACCGGCTCGCCCCGGAGCTCACCGGGGCCGCCGCGACCACGGACCGCACCGGCGACGCCGCCCTCCCCGGTACGGCCACGACCGCCGCACCCCGCAGGACCGACGAACCGCTCGCGGTCGTCGGCGTCGGACTGCGCATGCCCGGCGGCGCCCACGACCTGGACAGCCTCTGGGAGGTGCTGGCCGAGGGCCGCGACACGGTCGGCGAGATACCGGCCGACCGCTTCGACATCGACGCCTACTACGACCCGGACCCGGATGCCGAGGGCAGGACGTACGCCCGGCACGCCTCCTTCCTCGACGACGTGGCCCACTTCGACGCGTCCTTCTTCGGCATCAGCCCGCGCGAGGCCGAGCCGATGGACCCGCAGCACAGGCTGCTCCTCGAAGCGGCCTGGAACTCGCTGGAGGACGCCGGGATCCGCCCGCGCGACCTGCGCGGATCCCGCACCGGCGTCTTCGTGGGCGCGGGCGTCGGCGAGTACGGCAAGCACCGCGGGGGCCCGACGCCCGACACGTACTCCCTGACCGGCACCCTGTCGAGCTTCAACGCGGGACGCCTCTCCTACCACCTCGGCCTGCAGGGCCCCGCGCTGTCCGTCGACACCGCCTGTTCCTCGTCGCTGGTGGCACTGCACCTGGCCGCCGAGGCACTGCGCAACGACGAGTGCGACCTGGCCCTCGCGGGCGGTGTCCAAGTACTCGCGGATCCAGGGGCGTTCGTCGCGCTCAGCCGCTCCCACGCACTGTCCCCCGACGGCCGCAGCAAGGCCTTCTCGGCCGACGCGGACGGCTACGGGCGCGGCGAGGGCGTCGGCGTGCTCGCCCTGATGAAGCTCTCCGACGCACTCGCGGGCGACCACGCCGTGCTCGGCGTCATCCGCGCCACCGCCGTCAACCACGACGGCGCCAGCAGCGGCATCACCGCCCCCAACGGCTCCTCGCAGCAGCAGGTCCTCCGTGCCGCGCTCCGCTCGGCCGGTCTGTCCGCCACGGACGTCGACTACGTCGAGTGCCACGGCACGGGCACCTCCCTCGGTGATCCGATCGAGGTGCAGGCGCTGGCCGCCGTGTACGGGGAAGGCCGCGAACCGGGCTGCGAACTCGGCCTCGGTACGGCCAAGAGCGTCATCGGACACCTGGAATCGGCGGCCGGCATCGCGGGCGTCTGCAAGATGCTCGCGTCCTTCCGCAACGACGCGCTCCCCGCCACTCTCTACAGCTCGCCGCGCAACCCGAACATCGCGTGGGACGACTTGAGCGTGCGCGTAGTGGACGCACTGGAGCCGTGGCAGCGTGACGAGTCCCGGGTACGTCGGGCGGGTGTGTCGTCGTTCGGTCTGAGCGGTACGAACGCGCACGTGATCGTGGAGGAGGCGCCGGCCGGTGAGGTGGCGGACGTCGCGAAGGTGGCGTTGCCGGTTCCGGTGGTCGTCTCCGGGCGCGACGAGACAGCTGTACGGGAGCAGGCGGGGCGCTGGGCCGAGTGGCTGGAGGGCCGGGAGGACGTTTCCCTCGCGGATGTAGCGGTGACGGCGGCCCGGCACCGTACCCATTTCCCGTCGCGTGCTGCGGTGACCGCGGGCAGTGTCGGTGAGGTGGTTGAGGGTCTGCGTGCTGTGGCTGATGGGCAGTCACATGCAGCTGCTGTGCAGGGAGTTGTGACCGGTAGCCCGGGCAAGGTTGTGTTCGTGTTCCCGGGTCAGGGTGCGCAGTGGGCGGGGATGGGTCGTGAGCTGCTGGCGTCGAGTGAGGTGTTCGCGGCGGCGGTGGATGCGTGTGACGTGGCGTTGAGGCCGTTCACGGGTTGGTCGGTGCGTGAGGTTCTGGCGGGTGCGGGGGGTGTGCATCCTCCGGTGGACCGGGTGGATGTGGTGCAGCCCGCCTTGTTCGCGATGGGCGTGGCCCTGGCTGCGGTGTGGCGGTCCTGGGGTGTGGAGCCGTCCGCCGTGGTGGGGCACTCACAGGGTGAGGTGGTGGCCGCTGTGGTGAGCGGTGCTCTCACTGTGGAGCAGGGCTCTCGGATCGTGGCGGCCCGCTCGCAGGCGGTACTGGCCTGCGCCGGTCAGGGCGGTATGGCGGTCATCGAACGGCCCGTGGCGGAGGTGCAGGACTTCCTCACCCCCTACGGAGAGGCGCTGTCTGTCGCGGCGGTGAACACGTCCGGTTCGACGATCGTGTCCGGCCAGACGGCCGAACTGGCCCAGCTGGTGGGTGAGTTGCAGGGGCGGGGTGTGTTCGCGCGGACGATCCGGGTGGACTACGCCTCGCACAACGCCCAGATGGACCCGCTGCTGCCGGGCCTGGCGGAGGAGTTCACGGACCTGGCCCCGGCGTCCGGTGACATTGCGTTCTACTCCACGGTCGCTGGTGGTCTGGTGGACGGTACGGCGCTGGACGGGGACTACTGGTGCAGGAATCTCCGCCAGACGGTGCGCTTCGACAAGGCGCTGGAAGCACTTCTGGGTGATGGTCACACGGTGTTCGTGGAGGTGTCGGCGCATCCGGTCCTGTCGATGCCGTTGACCGACGGCAGCGCCGAGCACAACGGCATCGTGGTCGGCTCCCTGGCCCGCGAGCACGGCGGCCGGGAACAGCTCCTCCGCAATCTCGGTCTGCTCCATGTCCAGGGTCACCCCCTCGACTGGGACAAGGTCCTCCCCGCTCGCGGTGCTGTCGTGCCGTTGCCGACGTACGCCTTCCAGCGCGACCGCTACTGGCTCGATGCACCCCGCCCCACCGGTGACGCCCCGTCCCTCGGTCTCGATGCCTCCCGGCATCCCTGGATCGGTGCCGTTACCGAGCTCGCCGACGGCGAAGGGCACGTCTTCACCGGCCGTCTCTCGCTGGTGGACCAGCCGTGGCTGAAGGACCATGCCGTCTTCGACACCGTCCTCGTCCCCGGCACCGGACTGCTGGAACTGGCCACCGCCGCCGCCCACGAGGTGGGAGCGGCCGGTGTGGCCGAACTGACCCTGCTTGCACCGCTGGTGGTCGACGACGCGGTGCGGATCCAGATGGCGGTCGGCGCGCCGGGTGAGGGCGGCCGTCGGCCGTTCTCGCTGCACAGCCGTCCCGACGGAGCCGGGGGCTCCTGGACGCACCACGCGAGCGGCGAACTGCTGGAGGAGCTGGCCGACATCACCGTCGGCCCCTCGGCCGACGCCTTCGCCGAGCTGCGCCGCTGGCCGGTCGCCGGGGCGGAGCAGGTCGAACTCGACGGAATCTACGAGCAGTTCGCCGCCCAGGGCATCGACTACGGCCCGGCGTTCCGGGGGCTGACCGAACTGTGGCGCAAGGGCGACACCGCCTACGGGCTCGTACGCCTCCCCGACGGGTGCGACGGCGCCGACCACGCCCTGCATCCCGCGCTCCTCGACACGGCCCTGCACGTCATGAAGGGAGTGTCCCCCGCACCGGGCGAGGAGGAGCAGGACGGCGCCCTGCTGCCCTTCGAGTGGAGCGAGGTCGAGCTGTACGCGGTGGGCGGCCAGGAGTTGCGCGTACGGGTGGACGTAACGCCCTCCGGCAGCGGCCGGGAGATCCAGGTGTGGGCCTGCGACGCGGCGGGCGAGCCGGTGGCCCGTATCGGCGGTCTCCATTTGCAGCGGGCCACGGCCGAACAACTGCGCGCCGCGCGCGGCAGCGTCGCCGACGCCCTGCACCGACTGGAGTTCCAGCCACTGGAGGCACCGGCACCGGCACCGGAAGCGGCACCGGCCGCTCAGGGACCGGTTGCCGATGCCGTACTCCACGGACACGGACACGTACACAGCCACAGCCACGGCCACGGACACGCGCAAGGCGAAGGCGGCCTCGCCGCGCTCCTGGACGTACCGCCACTGTCCGACGTGGACGCGCTGACCGCGCTTCTCGACGCCGGCGGGCAGCGGCCCGCCCGGGTGGTCGTCGACCTGACCGGCAGGCCGCCGCTCGACAGCAGCGCACCCGAGGCCGCCTACGAGGCCACCGCGCACGCACTGGGACAGCTGCGGGAATTGCTGTCCGACGAACGCCTGGAGGCGACGGAGCTCGTCTGGATCACCCGGGGCAGCGTCGCGGCCGCCCCCGGCGACCGGCTTGAGGGGCTGCCCCACGCACCCCTGTGGGGGCTGATCCGCACGGCCCGCGCCGAGCACCCCGAGCGCAGCCTCCGGCTCGTGGACCTCGGCCCGGACGAGGCCGGCCGGGACCTGGTCGCGCGTGCCGTCGCTCTCGCCGGTGAACCCGAACTCGCCGTACGCGAGGGCGAGTTGCGCGCCGCACGCCTGGTGCGCGCCGACGTCGCGGACGAAGGCGGCGCAGGCGACGGGGGCGGCGTGGGCGACGTGGGCGACGGGAGCCCGGCCATCCGCACCGTCGATCCCGAGGGAACCGTTCTGATCACCGGCGGCACCGGAGAGCTCGGCCGCGAGACGGCCCGGCACCTCGTGCGCCACCACGGCGTGCGCCACCTCGTACTGACGTCGCGTCGCGGCGCGGACGCCCCCGGCGTGCCGGAACTCATCCACGAACTGCGGGAAGAGGGGGCGGCGCGCGTACGCGTGGTGGCCTGCGACGTCACCCGCCGGGACGACGTGGCGCAGGTGCTCGCCCTCGCCGATGAGGACCGGCCGTGGACCGCGGTCCTGCACCTCGCCGGCGTTCTGGACGACGGCATCCTCCTCGGTCAGGACGCGGAGCGGCTCGCCCGTGTGATGGCTCCGAAGGCCATGGGCGCGTACCACCTGGACGAGCTGACCCGGGACCTCGACCTCGCGGCCTTCGTACTGTTCTCCTCGGCGGCCGGCACCGTCGGCACGGCGGGTCAGGGCATCTACGGCTCCGCCAACGCCTACCTCGACGCCTTCGCCGCCCACCGCCGGGCCGGGGGCCGGCCGGTCACCAGCCTCGCCTGGGGGCTGTGGCACCAGGCTGGCGTCGGCATGACGTCCCACCTGGGAACGGCGGAGCTGGAGCGGATGGGCCGCCAGGGCATCGCACCGCTCCCCTTCCAGGAGGGCCTGGCCCTCGTCGACGCGGTCCTGGCGCGCCCGGCGGACAACTTCGTACCCGTGAAGCTCGACCTGCGGGCGGCGCAGCGGGCAGTCGACGACGGGGAGCAGGCGCCCGCGCTGTTCCGGGCCCTGGTGCGGCAGCACCCCAGGCGCGCCCGCGCTGCGGCAGCGGTACCGGCAGCCCCCACGGGCTTGCGCGAGCAGCTCGCCGCCGCGCCCGACGAGGAGCGGACCGAGCTGGTGACACGCCTGGTGCTCCAGGAGGTGGCGACCGTGCTCAGCCTCGGTTCGGCGAGCGCGCTCGACCCGGACATGGTCCTCAAGACGCTCGGCCTCGACTCGCTGATGGCCGTCGAACTGCGCCGCGCCCTCTCGGCCGTCACCGGGCTTTCGCTGCCGTCCACCCTCGCCTTCGACCATCCGACGCCCACCGCGATCGCCCGGCTGCTCCTGACCCGGATGGAGCTTCCCGCTGCCGGGTCGGAGCTTCCCGCGGCGGGGTCGACCACGGACGCCACGACGGCCTCCGCCCCGACACCCTCCGGCGAGGCGCCGGAGGCCCTGCTCGGCTGGGCGCTTGAGCGGCTCTCCGCGGACCTGCTGCACCGCAGCGGCCTGCTGGACAAGCTGGTGGAACTGGCGCACGAGGAGAGCCAGGACGGCGCGAGCACCGGGCCCGCGGCCCCGAGCGACGAGGAGAAGTCGGTGGACGATCTCAACGCGGAGCTCAACGCACTCCTGGAGGCCTCGGGTCTCGACTGAGGCCCACGGAGCCCTGGCCGGGCGGGCTTACGGGACCCGGGCCGGGCGGGCTTACGGGACCCGGGCCGGGCGGACCGCGATCTGCCCGGCCCTCCCGGTCCGGCCCCGCCGGTCTCCCCGTACCGCCTGTTCGTCGCCCGCCCTGTTCGTCGCCCGCCCTGTTCGTCGCCCGCCCTGCCCGTCGCCCGCTCTGCCCGTCCGGGCCCGTGTGCTTGCCGTACTGTCCATGCTCAAGCGGGCCTCTACACAGCCCCGTCATCCTGCGGCCATGACGGATGAGACCCTCGCCATCGAGCCCACGTTCTTCAACAACCCCTTCCCGACCCTGAAAGCCCTTCAGGAGGCAGGGCCGGCCCGCCTCGTACGGCTGCCGGACGGGGTCGAGTGGTGGGTCGTCACGCGCTACGACGACGTACTCGCGGGCATCGCCGACCCCCGCCTGAGCAGTGCGGCGAACGACCACATGGCCAACGACAGCGAGCTGCCCACGACCGAGGCGATCGTCAACGCCAACAACGCCACGCGGCGTTCCCTGGTGAACATCGACCCGCCGGACCACACCCGGCTGCGCAAACTCGTGGTCCGGGCCTTCAGCGCCAAGCGCATCGACGGCCTGCGCCCCCGAGTGCAGCAGATCGCCGACGACCTCCTCGACACCATGGCGGCGGGCGACAACGAGACCGACCTCATCGAGGCCTACGCGTCCATGCTGCCGATCCGTGTGATCTGCGAGCTCCTCGGCGTGCCCGAGGACCACGAGGCCCTGCGCGCCAAGACGGGAGCGGCCTTCCAGGTCGTCAAGGACGACGAGTCCATGACGAGCATGGCGCAGGCGTTCACCTGGCTCATGGAGTACGCCACACAGCTGATCCGAGACAAGCGCGAGCAGCCGGGCGACGACCTGCTCAGCGACCTCATCGCCATCCAGCAGGAGGACGACGGACGCCTCGACGAGGAGGAGTTGGCGGCGATGGCCCTCACACTGCTCCTCGCAGGTCACGAGACGACGGTGCAGCTCATCGGCAACGGCATGAACGCCCTGTTCAACCACCCCGACCAGCTGAACACGCTGCTGACGCGACCCGAACTGATCCCCGCCGCCGTCGACGAACTGCTGCGGTTCGACGGGCCGACCAACCCCGGTGTCGCCCGGTACGCCACCGAGGACCTGACCCTCGGCGGGGTCGACATTCCGCGCGGCGCGCTGGTGCTCCTCTCCGTCGCCGCCGCCAACCGTGACGCCACGCGCTTCGACAGGGCAGACACGCTCGACGTCACCCGCGACGCCTCCGGCCACCTGGGCTTCGGCCACGGAATCCACTACTGCCTCGGCACCCGCCTCGCCCGGCTGGAGGGCTCGATCGCGATCGGATCGCTACTGCGGCGCTTCCCCGACATCCGGCTGGCGATCCCGGCCGATCAGGTGCGGTGGCGGCTGGGGATGGTCCGTGGACTCACCGCGCTGCCCGTCGCGCTGAAGTAGCCGCGACCGCGACCACTGCCACCACCGCTGTCCCCCCCCCCGGGGGCTCCGCACCCACGTTGAGGAACCGTCCACCAGGGCTCAAGCGTGCGCGGATTGGCTGACCGCACCGGCACCGGTTTCTGCCCACGGCCGGCACAACTGCTTCCCACCCGCGTCGAAGACGACCGCGTCATGCGCCTGCCGATGCTTGCGGTGATCGCGCAGAAAGGCTCGATGGTGTCGAACACACAGCAGGACCTGAAGGCCGCACTGCCCGCCATCCGCGCGCTTCAGAAGCGTGCGGCGGACCTGGAGGCGAAGCTCACCGAGCCGATCGCGGTGGTGTCGATGGCGTGCCGGCTGCCGGGCGGGATCGCGACTCCGGAGGAGTTCTGGGAGCTGTTGTCCGAGGGCGGCGACGCGGTGGGCGGGCTGCCGTCGCGCTGGCAGGGACTCGACCTGTTCGACCCGGACCCGGAGTCGGTGGGCAAGAGTTACGCACGCGAGGGCGGGTTCCTCGCGGA
The DNA here is from genome assembly GCF_044333135.1 of Streptomyces sp. NPDC021093. Lineage (NCBI taxonomy): Bacteria > Bacillati > Actinomycetota > Actinomycetes > Kitasatosporales > Streptomycetaceae > Streptomyces > Streptomyces sp. NPDC021093. The sequence goes on from NZ_JBIRQJ010000015.1 coordinate 230,666, forward strand.
CGAGCACGTGGAGCGTTTCGACGCGGGCTTCTTCGGGATTTCGCCGCGTGAGGCGGTGTCGATGGACCCGCAGCAGCGGCTGGTCCTCGAAGCCTCGTGGGAGGCCCTGGAACGAGCCGGCGTCCTGCCGGGCGCACTGAACGAGAGCCGCACCGGCGTCTACCTCGGCACGATGAGCTCCGACTACGGCCACCTCGGCCGCGACTTGGAGGCTCTTGACGGTTATGTGAGTACGGGCAAGGCGTCGAGCGTCGTCTCGGGCCGGGTTTCGTACGCCCTGGGGCTTCAGGGTCCGTCGATCACTGTGGACACGGCGTGCTCGTCGTCGCTGGTCGCGCTGCATCTGGCGGTGACCGCCCTGCGTCAGGGCGAGTGCGACGTCGCGCTGACGGGCGGGGTGACGGTGATGAGCGCGCCGTCCCTGTTCGTGGAGTTCTCCCGTCTCAAGGGCATGGCTGCGGACGGCCGGTGCAAGTCCTTCAGCGCCGGTGCGGACGGTGCGGGCTGGTCCGAGGGCGTCGGTGTGCTGGTGCTGAAGCGGCTGTCGGCGGCGGAGCGTGACGGTGACCGGGTGCTGGCGGTGGTCCGGGGTTCGGCGGTGAACCAGGACGGGCGGAGTCAGGGTCTGACGGCGCCGAACGGTCCTTCTCAACGTCGGGTGATTGAGGAGGCGTTGGAGGCGGCGAAGCTGGTTCCCGCCGACATTGATGCGATTGAGGCGCACGGTACGGGGACGTCGCTGGGTGATCCGATCGAGGCGGGTGCGCTGGGGGAGGTGTTCGGGCCGGGCCGGGAGGCCGGGGTTCCGGTGTATCTGGGTTCGTCGAAGTCGAACATCGGGCATGCGCAGGCGGCTGCGGGTGCGGTCGGTGTGATCAAGATGGTGCTGGCGTTGCAGCACGAGTCACTGCCGCAGACCCTGCACGCGCAGGAGCCGAGTGCGCTGATCGAGTGGGAGGGCAGCGGTCTTGAGTTGCTGCAGGAGGCCCGCCCGTGGCAGCGCGACGAGACCCGGACCCGCCGTGCGGGTGTGTCGTCGTTCGGCCTGAGCGGTACGAACGCACACCTCGTCCTGGAGGAAGCACCGGCCGGTGAGGTGGCGGACGTTGAGGATGTGGCGTTGCCGGTTCCGGTTCCGGTGGTCGTCTCCGGGCGTGATGAGGGGGCGTTGCGGGAGCAGGCTGGGCGTTGGGCGGAGTGGCTGGAGGGCCGGGAGGGTGTGTCCCTTGCCGATGTGGCGGTGACGGCGGCCCGGCACCGTACCCATTTCCCGTCGCGTGCTGCCGTCGCTGCGGGCAGTGTCGGTGAGGCGGTTGAGGGTCTGCGTGCGTTGGCTGATGGACAGTCACATGATGCTGTTGTGCAGGGAGTTGTGGCGGGGCGGCCGGGGAAGGTCGTGTTCGTCTTTCCCGGTCAGGGTGCGCAGTGGGTGGGGATGGGTCGTGAGCTGCTGGCGTCGAGTGAGGTGTTCGCGGCGGCGGTGGATGCGTGTGACGTGGCGTTGAGGCCGTTCACGGGTTGGTCGGTGCGTGAGGTTCTTGCGGGTGCGGGTGGTGAGCATCCTCCGGTGGACCGGGTGGATGTGGTGCAGCCCGCGCTGTTCGCGATGGGCGTGGCTCTGGCTGCGCTCTGGCGGTCCTGGGGTGTGGAGCCGTCCGCCGTGGTGGGTCATTCGCAGGGTGAGGTGGTGGCCGCTGTGGTGAGCGGTGCTCTCACTGTGGAGCAGGGTTCTCGGATCGTGGCGGCCCGTTCGCAGGCGGTGCTGGCCTGTGCGGGTCAGGGCGGTATGGCGGTCATTGAACGGCCCGTGGCGGAGGTGCAGGACTTCCTCGCCCCGTACGGGGACGCGCTGTCTGTCGCGGCGGTGAATACGTCCGGTTCGACGATCGTGTCCGGTCAGACGGCCGAACTGGCCCAGCTGGTGGGTGAGTTGCAGGGGCGGGGTGTGTTCGCGCGGACGATCCGGGTGGACTACGCCTCGCACAACGCCCAGATGGACCCGCTGCTGCCGGGCCTGGCGGAGGAGTTCACAGGCCTCGCCCCGGCGTCCGGTGACATTGCGTTCTACTCGACCGTCAGTGGCGGTCTGCTGGACGGTACGTACCTGGACGGAGACTACTGGTGCCGGAATCTCCGCCAGACGGTGCGCTTCGACCGCGCCCTGAGTGCGCTGCTCGACTCGGGCCACACCGTCTTCGTGGAGGTGTCCGCGCACCCGGTCCTGTCGATGCCGCTGACCGACGGCAGCGCCGACCACAACGGCATCGTGGTCGGCTCCCTGGCCCGCGAGCACGGCGGCCGGGAGCAGTTGCTGCACAATCTCGGCCTCCTGCACGTCCAGGGTCACCCCCTCGACTGGGACAAGGTCCTGCCCGGTAGCGACGGCTCCCTCGTCCCGTTGCCGACGTACGCCTTCCAGCGCGACCGCTACTGGCTCGACGCACCCCGCCCCACCGGTGACGCCCAGTCCCTCGGTCTCGATGCTTCCCGGCATCCCTGGATCGGCGCCGTCGCCGAGCTCGCCGACGGCGAAGGGCACGTCTTCACCGGGCGTCTCTCCCTGGCGGACCAGCCGTGGCTGAAGGACCACGCCGTCTTCGACACCGTCCTCGTCCCCGGCACCGGACTCCTCGACCTCGCCCTCACCGCGGCCCACTACGTCGGCGCGACCACCGTCCACGAACTGACCCTGCTGGAACCCCTGGTCGTCTCGGGGACCGCAGGCGTCCGCATCCAGGCCACCGTGACCGGCCAGGCCCCCGACGGACACCGGACGATCGCCCTCTACAGCCGCCCGGAAGACGCCCCCGACGACGCACCCTGGCGGCACCACGCGAGCGGTGAACTAGCCGGTTCCACAAGCGACTTGGCAACCGGTACCGGCTTCGACGAGCTGGCCCACTGGCCCGTCTCCGGGGCCGAACACGTCGAGCTCGACGGCTATTACGAGGCGTTCCGCGCCCGTGGCCTGGAGTACGGCCCGGCCTTCCAGGGCCTCGCCGAACTGTGGCGCAAGGGCGACACCGCCTACGGGCTCGTACGCCTCCCCGACGGTCTGCAGGCCGACGAGTTCGGCCTGCACCCGGCTCTCCTGGACGCCGCGCTGCACACCATGGCCGCAGTGCAGAAGGACCCGGGCGCGCAGGTGCTGCTGCCGTTCGAGTGGACCGGTGTGGAACTGCACGCGTCCGGCGCCACCGAGCTGCGCGTCCGCATCGACCTCGACGGCGCGCACCACAGCCTGCGGCTCTGGGCGACCGATCCGGCCGGGCGGCCCGTGGCGCACGGGGAGCTCCACCTGCGCGAGGCCACCGCCGAACAGCTGCGCGCCGCCGGTTCCGCCGACGGACACCTCTACCGCGTCGAGTTCCGTGAGACACCCGGGCTGGTGGCCCGGCCCGCGACCACCGTCGAGGTCCTCGACGCGGCCGACCCCGACGCCCTCGACCGGCTGATCGCCCGGCTCGACGCGGACCAGGACGCCGTCGCCCCGGAACGTATCGTCGTGGACGCCACCGGCACCACGTCCATCCCCGCCACCGGCACCACGTCCATCCCCGCCACCGGCACCACGTCCATCCCCGCCACCGGTGCCACGTCCGCCCCCGCCACCGGTGCCGCCTCCGAGCCCGCCCCTGCCCCCGACCCGATCCAGGCGACCGCCACCGCGCTGCGCACCGTGCAGCGACTGCTTGCCGAACCGCGCCTGGAACAGGCCGAGTTGCTCTGGCTCACCGCCCATGCGGTGGACGTCGGCGACAGCGCGGGCGTACGCGACCTGACGCACGCGCCGCTGTGGGGGCTGCTCCGTACTGCCCGCAGCGAGCACGCCGAGCGGGCGATCCACCTGGTCGACACCGACACGCTCGTCGACCCCGCCGCGACCCCCTTCGTACCCGGAGAGCCGGAACTCGCGGTTCGCGGCGGCGAGTTCCGTGCCGCCCGCCTGGTCCGATCCGCCAGCACCCCCGCCGCCCCCGCCGCACCTGCAGCCACCCCGGCGCACTCCGCCCTCGACCCGGACGGCGCGGTCCTGATCACCGGCGGCACCGGCGAGCTCGGCCGCCGGACCGCCCACCACCTGGTACGCGCCCACGGGGTGCGGCACCTCGTGCTCACCTCGCGCCGCGGCACCGACGCACCCGGCGCCGACGGCCTGACCGCCGAACTCACCGAGGCAGGCGCCGAGTCCGTACGGATCGTCGCCTGTGACCTCGCCGATCGCGCCCGTACCGAGGAACTCCTCACCGGTGCCGACCGGCCCTGGACGGGCATCTTCCACCTGGCGGCGGTCCTCGACGACGGCCTGCTCACCGCCCAGACCCCGCAGCGCCTGGCCACCGTGTGGGGCCCCAAGGCGCACGGTGCCACCCACCTCCACGAACTCTCCCGCGACCTCGGCCTCGACCTGGCCGCGTTCGTCCTGTACTCCTCGGCCGCCGGTGTGCTGGGTGGTGCGGGCCAGTCGACGTACGCCGCCGCCAACAGTTTCGTGGACGCGCTCGCCGCACACCGCAGGGGTCTGGGGCTGCCCGCCACCAGTCTGGCCTGGGGTCTGTGGGAGCAGGAGGGCACCGGTCTCACCGCGTCCCTCGGCTCCGCCGAACTCGCCCGCCTGCGCCGCCAGGGCGTCGGCCCGCTCACCCCTCGGCAGGGTCTCGCCGCCCTCGATGCGGCGCTCGCCCAACCCGAGGCCAACCACGTCCCGGTGAAGCTCGAACTCACCGGCATACAACGGGAGTTGGACGGCGAAGGTGAAGCCTCTGCACCGGCGCTGCTGCGCTCCCTGCTGCGCGCCCCGCGCCGACGCGCGGGCCGGGCCGGGGCAACCCCCGCCGGCCTGCACGGGCGGCTGCTCGCCCTGGCCGAGACCGACCGGCTCGCCCACCTCACCGACCTGGTGCGCGGGGAGGCCGCCACGATCCTCGGCATGTCCGGCCCCGAGGCCGTCAACGGGAAGAAGGTCTTCAAGGAGCTCGGCTTCGACTCGCTCATGGCGGTCGAGCTCCGCCGCCGCCTCTCGGCCGAGACCGACCTGACCCTCCCCTCCACCCTCGCCTTCGACTACCCCACCCCTGCCGCCATCGCCGAACTGCTCCTGAACCGGCTTGAGTTGACCGGTGGGACGAAGTCCGCGGCACCTGCCCGCCGAGACGCGGACCAGGCCTCCCCGACTTCCGACGAGCCGATCGCGGTGGTGTCGATGGCGTGCCGGCTGCCGGGCGGGATCGCGTCTCCGGAGGAGTTCTGGGAGCTGTTGTCCGAGGGCGGTGACGCGGTGGGCGGTTTCCCCGGCCGGTGGCAGGGGCTCGACCTGTTCGACCCGGACCCTGCGGCGGAGGGCAAGAGCTACGGCTGCGAGGGCGGGTTCCTCGCGGACGAGCACGTGGAGCGTTTCGACGCGGGCTTCTTCGGGATCTCGCCGCGTGAGGCGGTGTCGATGGACCCGCAGCAGCGGCTGGTCCTCGAAGCGTCCTGGGAGGCCCTGGAGCGGGCGGGTGTACGTCCCGAGGACCTGTCGGGCAGCCGGACGGGCGTCTACCTCGGCACGATGAACTCCGACTACGGCGATTACGGCCGCGATCTGGAGGCTCTTGACGGATATGTGAGTACGGGCAAGGCGTCGAGCGTCGTCTCGGGCCGGGTTTCGTACGCCCTGGGGCTTCAGGGTCCGTCGATCACGGTGGACACGGCGTGCTCGTCGTCGCTGGTCGCGCTGCACCTGGCGGCGTCCGCCCTGCGCCAGGGCGAATGCGAAGCGGCCATCGTCGGCGGCGTGACAGTGATGTCCACCCCGGCGACCTTCGTGGAGTTCTCCCGTCTCAAGGCGATGGCTGCGGACGGCCGGTGCAAGTCCTTCGGTGCGGGTGCGGACGGTGCGGGCTGGTCCGAGGGTGTCGGTGTGCTGGTGTTGAAGCGGTTGTCGGTGGCGGAGCGTGATGGTGACCGGGTGCTGGCGGTGGTCCGGGGTTCGGCGGTGAACCAGGACGGGCGGAGTCAGGGGCTGACGGCGCCGAACGGTCCCTCCCAGCGTCGGGTGATCGAGGAGGCGCTGGAGGCGGCCCGGCTCACGCCGTCGGACATCGACGCGATCGAGGCGCACGGTACGGGGACGTCCTTGGGCGACCCGATCGAGGCGGGTGCGCTGGGGGAGGTGTTCGGGCCGGAGCGTTCGGTGGACCGGCCGGTGTGGCTGGGTTCGTCGAAGTCGAACATCGGTCATGCGCAGGCGGCTGCGGGTGTGGTCGGTGTGATCAAGATGGTGCTGGCGTTGCAGCACGAGTCGCTGCCGCAGACGTTGCATGCGCAGGAGCCGAGTGCGCTGATCGACTGGGAGGGCAGCGGTCTTCAGCTGCTGCAGGAGGCCCGCCCGTGGCAGCGCGACGAGTCCCGGGCGCGTCGCGCGGGTGTGTCGTCGTTCGGCCTGAGCGGTACGAACGCACACGTGATCATCGAGGAACCGGCTGTGGCCGAGTCGGCGGTACGGGCGGAGCCGGAGTCGGATTCGGACGGCCCGTCGGTGGCGCTGCCGGTGGTCGTCTCCGGGCGCGACGAGACAGCCGTACGGGAGCAGGCCGGGCGCTGGGCCGAGTGGCTCGAAGACCGGGAGGACGTGTCTCTCGCGGACGTGGCGCGGACTGCGGGCGTGCACCGGACGCACTTTGGTACGCGGGCTGCGGTGACTGCGGGCAGTGTCGGTGAGGCGGTTGAGGGTCTGCGTGCGCTCGCCGGTGGCGCTGCTCACGAGGGTGTGGTCTCGGGTGTGGCCGGTAGCCCGGGGAAGGTCGTGTTCGTCTTTCCCGGTCAGGGTGCGCAGTGGGCGGGGATGGGGCGTGAGCTGCTGGCGTCGAGTGACGTCTTTGCGGCGGCGGTGGATGCATGCGACGCGGCACTGAGGCCGCTGACCGGCTGGTCGGTGCGTGAGGTTCTTGCGGGTGCGGGTGGTGAGCATCCTCCGGTGGACCGGGTGGATGTGGTGCAGCCCGCGCTGTTCGCGATGGGCGTGGCTCTGGCTGCGCACTGGCGGTCGTGGGGTGTGGAGCCGTCTGCGGTGGTGGGGCACTCGCAGGGTGAGGTGGTGGCCGCGGTGGTGAGCGGTGCTCTCACTGTGGAGCAGGGCTCTCGGATCGTGGCGGCCCGTTCGCAGGCGGTGCTGGCGTGTGCGGGTCAGGGCGGTATGGCGGTCATCGAGCGCCCGGTGGCGGAGGTGCAGGACTTCCTCGCCCCGTACGGGGACGCGCTGTCGGTCGCGGCGGTGAATACGGCGGGTTCGACGATCGTGTCCGGTCAGACCGCCGAACTCACCGAACTGGTGGGTGAGTTGCAGGAGCGGGGTGTGTTCGCGCGGACGATCCGGGTGGACTACGCCTCGCACAACGCCCAGATGGACCCGCTGCTGCCGGGCCTGGCGGAGGAGTTCACAGACCTCGCCCCGGCGTCCGGTGACATTGCGTTCTACTCCACGGTCGCCGGTGGTCTGGTGGACGGTACAGCGCTGGACGGGGACTACTGGTGCAGGAATCTCCGCCAGACGGTGCGCTTCGACAAGGCGCTGGAAGCACTTCTGGGTGATGGCCACACGGTGTTCGTGGAGGTGTCGGCGCATCCGGTCCTGTCGATGCCGCTGACCGACGGCAGCGCCGAGCACAACGGCATCGTGGTCGGCTCCCTGGCTCGCGAGCACGGCGGCCGGGAGCAGTTGCTGCACAATCTCGATCTGCTCCATGTCCAGGGTCACCCCCTCGACTGGGACAAGGTCCTCCCCGCTCGCGGTGCTGTCGTGCCGTTGCCCACCTACGCCTTCCAGCGCGAGCACTACTGGCTCGACGCACCCCGCCCCACCGCCGACGTGCACTCGATGGGCCTCGCTTCTCCCCGGCATCCGTGGCTGGGCGCCGTCACCACGATGGCCAGTGGCGAGGGCCACCTGCTGACCGGCCGTCTCTCGCCGGCCCTCCATCCCTGGCTGAAGGACCACGCCGTCTTCGGCACCGTCCTGGCACCGGGAACGGGACTGCTCGAACTGGCCCTGGTGGCCGCGCGCGAGACGGGCGGGGGTCGCGTCGGCGAACTCACGCTGTCCGAGCCGCTGATCCTCGACGGCACCGACGGCGTGCACCTCCAAGTCACCGTAGGCGCACCCGACTTGGCCGGTGAGCGCACCCTCAGCGTCTACAGCCGCCCCGAATCGGAGCAGGACCGGTGGACGTGCCACGCCACCGGCCGGCTCCTCGGCGAAGGCCCTGACGAAGGCCCCGGCGAAGGCTCTGCAGGCGCCGACGGCTTCGACGCGCTGCGCACCTGGCCAGCGGCCGGAGCGGAACCCGTGAGCCTGGACGGGTTCTACGAGCGGCTCGACGCGCAGGGCATCGCGTACGGCCCCGCGTTCCGCGGCCTGACCGAGCTGTGGCGCGACGGCAACACCGCTTACGGCCTGGTCCGGCTGCCCGAGGACGTACCCGGTCAGGACTACGGGGTGCATCCTGCGCTCCTCGACGCCGCGCTCCACGCCCTGCAGGCGGTGCGGGACCTGGACGAGACCGATTGCCGGGTGCTCCTGCCCTTCGAGTGGGAGGGGGTGGACCTGCACGCCGCGGGCAGCTCCACGCTCCGCGTCCGTATCGATCTGGACGCCGAACGGTCCAGCGCCCGGTTGTGGGCGGCGGACGCGCAGGGCAACCCGGTTGCCGGAGTCCGCGCGCTGCGGCTGCGCGAGGCGGCCGCACAGCAGATCAGGGCCGGACGGCCCGTGGAACACCTGTACCGGGTGGAGTTCCGGCCGGTGCGCCCGACGACCCAGGACAGGGCCGTGCGGACCTGGGTGCTCGGTGGTGACGGTGCTCTCTCGAACGCATTGGAGGCCCGACATGTGGCTGATGTGGATGCTCTCGCTGCCGGTCTCGCAGACGGGTGGGAGGCGCCCGCTCGACTGGTTGTCGACGCCACAGGCGCGACGGGCGCGACCGGCTCCGACGGCGCACCGCACGTTCCGGGCGGGCACGGTGGACAGAACGTCGGAGCTGTCAGGGAACTGACCTCCGACGCCCTGGTGACGCTGCAGCGCCTGTTGGGCGAAGAGCTCTTGAAATCATCGGAGTTGGTGTGGGTGACCGCCGGCGCGGTGGACACCGGGGACGGCGTACGGGACCTGCCGCGTGCCGGATTGTGGGGGCTGCTCCGCGCCGCACGTACGGAAGAGGCCGAGCGGACCGTCCGCCTGGTCGACGCCGACACGCTCGCGCCGACGCTGGCACGGGCCCTCGGCACAGCAGGAGAACCGGAGCTGGCGGTACGCGGCGAAGAGATCCTCGCCGCCCGCCTGGTCCGCGCCACCGGCCCGGGCCCCGTCCCCGGCCTCACCGACAGCACCGACAGCACCGACAGCACCGACAGCGACGTGCCCCGCTCCGACCCCCACGGCACCGTCCTGATCACGGGCGGCACGGGCGAACTCGGCCTGCGGACCGCGGCCCATCTCGTACGCGAGCACGGAGTGCGCCACCTTGTACTGACCTCGCGGCGCGGCCCGCGGACGCCCGGCGCCGACGACGTCGTACGGGATCTGGAAGAGGAAGGAGCCGCGAGCGTGCGCATCGTGGCCTGCGACGTGACGGACCGGGACCAGCTCGCACGGCTGCTGGCCGACGTGCCGGAGGACCACCCGTGGACCGGTGTGGTGCACCTGGCCGCCGCACTGGACGACGGGCTCCTCGCGGCCCAGGACCCGGACCGGCTGTGGGCCGTCATGGCGCCCAAGGTGGCCGGAGCCCTCCATCTCCACGAACTCACCGAGGAGTTGGGGCTCCGGATCACCCTGTTCGCCCTCTACTCCTCGGTGGCCGGTGTGCTGGGTGGTGCGGGCCAGTCGACGTACGCCGCCGCCAACACCTTCCTCGACGCGCTCGCCGCACACCGCAGGGGTCTGGGGCTGCCCGCCACCAGTCTGGCCTGGGGTCTGTGGGAGCAGGAGGGCACCGGTCTCACCGCGTCCCTCGGCTCCGCCGAACTCGCCCGCCTGCGCCGCCAGGGCATCTCCGCCCTGGACCCGGGGCAGGCCCTGCGGCTCCTGGACGCGGCCCTGGCCCGGCCGGAATCCCAACTCGTCCCTGTCAAGCTGGACTTGGGGGCACTGCAGCGCGGCGTCGACAAGGGAGAGGACGTGCCGGTGCTGCTCAGCTCCCTCCTGCGCAGCCGACTCCGCCGTGCCGGGGAAGCGGAGGCGGCACCGGCCGCGCTCCGCGACCGACTGGCGCAGCTGTCCGTCAAGGAGCGCCGAAGCACGGTGCTCCAGATCGTCCGCCGCGAGGCGTCCGTCGTGCTCGGTCTGCCCGGCACGGACAGCGTGGACGCCCGACAGGTCTTCAAGAAGGCGGGGCTCGACTCCCTGACGGCGGTGGAACTGCGCAGGCGGCTCGCCGCGGAAACCGGGGCCGCGCTGCCCGCCACGCTCGCCTTCGACTACCCCACCCCGGACGACATCACCACGTACCTGCTGGAACAGCTGGCACCTGCGGAGCCGGCCGAGGCCGGGGCGCGCCCCGCGCACGGACGCCGCCGGGACGCCGCCCCGACGGCGGTGCAGATCGACTCCCTGGTGGACCTGCTGCGGGCCGTGACGCCGAAACAGCTGGAGACGGAAGGTCTGGCGGCGCTCTTCCTCGACCTCAAGGAAGGTCTCGCGAAGACCGTCACCCGGAGCACGAGCACGAGCACGGACACAGACACGAAAGCGGAGGCGGGCGCGGTCGCGCTCGAAGCCGACAGCACCGAAGACCTTCTGCAGTTCCTCGACGACAAGTTTGGAGTCCGCTCATGAGCACGCCCGACATCGACAAGCTCGAGTCCTACCTGAGGCGTGCCACGACAGCGCTGCTCAAGGCCGAGAAGGACCTCGATGTGGAGAGGGCCGTCCGCACCGAGCCGATCGCGGTGGTGTCGATGGCGTGCCGGCTGCCGGGCGGGATCGCGTCTCCGGAGGAGTTCTGGGAGCTGTTGTCCGAGGGCGGTGACGCGGTGGGCGGTTTCCCCGGCCGGTGGCAGGGGCTCGAACTGTTCGACCCGGACCCGGAGTCGGTGGGCAAGAGTTATGCACGTGAGGGCGGGTTCCTCGCGGACGAGCACGTGGAGCGTTTCGACGCGGAGTTCTTCGGGATCTCGCCGCGTGAGGCGGTGTCGATGGACCCGCAGCAGCGGCTGGTCCTCGAAGCCTCGTGGGAGGCCCTGGAGCGGGCGGGGGTACGTCCCGAGGACCTGTCGGGCAGCCGGACGGGCGTCTACCTCGGCACGATGAACTCCGACTTCGGAGACGTCCAGGCGCACGACCTGGAGGCACTGGACGGATACGTCGGTACGGGCAAGGCCTCCAGCATCCTGTCGGGCCGGGTCTCGTACGCCCTGGGGCTGCAGGGCCCTGCCATGACCGTCGACACGGCGTGCTCGTCGTCGCTGGTCGCGCTGCATCTGGCGGTGACCGCCCTGCGTCAGGGCGAGTGCGACGTCGCGCTGGCGGGCGGGGTGACGGTGATGAGCGCGCCGTCCCTGTTCGTGGAGTTCTCCCGTCTCAAGGCGATGGCTGCGGACGGCCGGTGCAAGTCCTTCGGTGCGGGTGCGGACGGTGCGGGCTGGTCCGAGGGTGTCGGTGTGCTGGTGCTGAAGCGGTTGTCGGTGGCGGAGCGTGATGGTGACCGGGTGCTGGCGGTGGTCCGGGGTTCGGCGGTGAACCAGGACGGCCGCAGCCAGGGGCTGACGGCGCCGAACGGTCCCTCCCAGCGTCGGGTGATCGAGGAGGCGCTGGAGGCGGCGCGGCTCACGCCGTCGGACATCGACGCGATCGAGGCGCACGGTACGGGGACGTCCTTGGGTGACCCGATCGAGGCGGGTGCGCTGGGGGAGGTGTTCGGGCCGGAGCGTTCGGTGGACCGGCCGGTGTGGCTGGGTTCGTCGAAGTCGAACATCGGTCATGCGCAGGCGGCTGCGGGTGTGGTCGGTGTGATCAAGATGGTGCTGGCGTTGCAGCACGAGTCACTGCCGCAGACGTTGCACGCGCAGGAGCCCAGTGCGCTGATCGACTGGGAGGGCAGCGGTCTTCAGCTGCTGCAGGAGGCCCGCCCGTGGCAGCGCGACGAGACCCGGGCCCGCCGGGCGGGTGTGTCGTCGTTCGGCCTGAGCGGTACGAACGCACACCTCGTCCTGGAGGAAGCACCGGCCGCCGAGATCGCCGACGCCGTCGCCGATGCGCCGCAGAGCCCCCTCCCGATCGTCGTCTCCGGGCGCGACGAGACAGCCGTACGGGAGCAGGCCGGGCGCTGGGCCGAGTGGCTCGAAGACCGGGGAGACGTGTCCCTCGCGGACGTGGCACGCACCGCGGGCATCCACCGCACCCATTTCCCGACCCGCGCCGCGGTCACCGCCGGCACCGTCGACCAGGCCGTCGAAGGTCTCCGCACGCTCGCCGATGGACACGGGGATGTCGGTGTCGTGGGTGGGGGTGAGTTGGCTGTGTTGTTCGGGGGGCAGGGTGGTCAGCGGGTGGGGATGGGGCGTGGGTTGTATGAGGCGTTTCCGGTGTTTCGTGCGGTGTTTGATGAGGTGTGTGGGGTGTTGGATCCGTTGATGTCGCGTCCGTTGAAGGAGGTGTTGTTTGCGGGTGCGGGGTCGGGTGCGGGTGCGGGTGTGGGGTCTGGTTGTGGTGTGGGTGTGTTGGTGCATGAGACGGAGTTTGCTCAGCCTGCGTTGTTTGCGGTGGAGGTGGGGTTGTTCCGTTTGTGGGAGTCGTGGGGTGTGGTGCCGGGTGTGGTGGCGGGGCATTCGGTGGGGGAGTTGGCGGCTGCTTATGTGGCGGGTGTGCTGGGTCTGGGGGATGCGGCGCGGTTGGTGGTGGCGCGTGGGCGGTTGATGCAGGGGTGTGAGCGTGGGGGTGTGATGGCGTCGGTGGAGGCGTCGGAGTCTGAGGTGTTGGGGGTGTTGTCGGGGGTTGCGGGCCGTGTGGGTGTGGCGGGTGTGAATGGTCCGTTGCAGACGGTGGTGAGCGGGGACGGGTCCGCGGTTCTTGAGGTGGTGGAGCGGTTTACGGGGTTGGGGCGGCGTACGCGGGTGCTGGAGGTGTCGCATGCGTTTCACAGTGCGCATGTGGAGGTGATGCTGGAGGAGTATGCGGGGGTGGTGGCGGGGTGTCGGTTGGGGGCGCCGCGGTTGGGGTTTGTGTCGTCGGTGACGGGTGAGTGGGTGGGCTCCGATGTTGCTGTGGGTGTGGGTGTGCGGGGGGTGGAGTACTGGGTGCGGCAGGCGCGGGATGCGGTGCGGTTCCTGGATGTGGTGCGGGTGTTGGAGGGTCGGGGGGTCGGCCGCTATCTGGAGTGTGGTCCGGCGGCGGTGCTGTCCGCGATGGCTGCGGAGTGTGTGGTGGGTGAGGGGGCGCGGTTCGTTGCGTCGCAGCGGCCCGGTCCTGATGGGGTGGTGGACGAGGCGGGTGCGTTGCTGCGTGCCGTGGGTGAGTTGCATGTGGCGGGGCAGGAGATCGCCTGGGAGCGGGTGCTGGAGGGCGGGGTACCGGTCGGGTTGCCGACGTATGCCTTCCAGCGCAAGCACTACTGGCCCGAACCGCCGCCACGCTCCGGCGACCTTGCCTCCGTGGGCCTGGAGCGCTCCGCACATCCGTGGCTGGGCGCCGCCACCGTACTGGCCAACGGCGAGGGCCACCTCTTCACCGGCAAGCTCTCGCCCGCCGAGCACCCCTGGCTCCAGGACCACGTCGTCCACGGCAGCGCCCTCGTCCCCGGCACCGGCCTGCTCGAACTGGCCCTCACGGCCGCACACCGCACCGGAGCCGCGGGCGTCGGCGAGCTGACCCTGTTCGCACCGCTCGCCCTGCGCGAGGCGGTGCGACTTCAGGTCGTGGTCGGCGCGTCCGGGGACGACACCCCGCGCACCGTCGAGATCTACAGCCACCCCGAGGACCATGCCGGGGAGGAATGGCGCCTGCACGCCTCGGGCGAACTCCTGGAGAACCCCGCCGACAGCTCAGCCGACGCCGATGTCCCCACGGACGAACTGGCCCAATGGCCGGTGCCGGGCGCCGAGCCCGTCGCATTCGACGGCTACTACGACGAACTCCGGGGCCTGGGCATCGAGTACGGCCCCGCCTTCCAGGGCCTGGCCGAACTGTGGCGCAAGGACGACACCGCCTACGCACTGGTGCACCTGCCCGAGGGCCTGGCGACGCAGGACTACGGAGTGCACCCGGCCCTCCTCGACGCTGCCCTGCACAGCCTCGCCGCGCTGCGCGTCGAGGACACCTCCGACGGCGGTACCGGCAGCGCCCTGCTGCCCTTCGCCTGGAGCGGCGTCGAATGCTGGGCGGCGGAGAGCCGGACCCTGCGGGTCCGCGTGCGTCTCGACCGTACGGAATCCTCGGCGTCCCTCCACGCGACGGACGCACAGGGCCGACCCGTACTGAAGGTCGACGCACTGCGCCTGCGCGAGGCGACGGCCGAACAGATCGGCGCCGGCGAACGTGCGGAACACCTCTACGCCCTGACGTTCGAGCCGCAGCGGCTGCCGCGCAGGACGGCCGCGACCACGGCCGAGCGGATCTGGGTCATCGGCGGACAGGGAGAACTCGCCGAACTCCTCACCCGTGCGTACGGGACCGACGGCGTGTCCGGCACGGCCGTCCCCGCCGTCGCGCACTGCGCCGACACCGCTGCGCTGACAGCCCGGCTGGACGCGGGCGAGAGCGCACCGGACCTCCTCGTCGTCGACGTCGTCGATGCTCGCTCCACGGACGAGACCGTGAGCGCCGCCCTGCACGCCGCCGCGCACGCACTGCGCACGGCACAGCACCTCCTCGGCGAACAGCGTCTGGGGTCCGCGGAGTTCCTCTGGGCGACCAGCGACAGCGTCGCCGCCACGGCGGACGACCTGTTGGACGGCCTTGCGAACGCCCCCGTGTGGGGCCTCGTCCGCGCCGTGCGCGGTGAACACCCCGACCGTGCGATCCGCCTGCTCGACCTCGGCACGCGCGACCCGGACCCCCGGGCCCTCACCGGCGCACTGTCCATGGCGGACGCGCCGGAGACCGCCGTTCGCGGCACCGACGTACTGATCCCGCGCCTGGTACCGCAGACCGGGGCCACGGCACCGGGCACGGGTGCGGAGGGGGGTGCAGGTACGGGTACGGACGCGGGCACGGGCACGGGTACGGACGCGGGCACGGGTGTGGAAGTGGCCCGTCCGCTCGACCCGCAGGGCTCGGTGCTCGTCACCGGAGGCACCGGAGAGCTCGGCCGACGGGTGGCCCACCACCTGGTGCGCACGCACGGCGTGCGCCGTCTGGTGCTCACCTCCCGGCGCGGTCCGCAGACACCGGGCGCCGACGACCTGGTACGCGAACTGACCGAGGCCGGGGCCGAGTCGGTCCTCGTCGTCGCGTGCGACGTCGCCGACCGGGACCAGGCGGCCGCCGTGCTGTCGGCCGCCGCCCCCGGACACCCGTGGACCGCCGTGTTCCACCTGGCCGGTGTCACCGACGACGCACTCCTCGCCGACCAGGACGAGGACCGCCTCCACGGCGTCATGGCACCCAAGGTGGCGGGCGCCGCCCACCTTGCGGAACTCACGGCGGACCTCGACCTGTCCGCCTTCGTGCTCTTCTCCTCCGTCTCGGGCGTCCTGGGCGGCCCAGGCCAGAGCAACTACGCCGCCGCGAACGCCTGGCTCGATGCCCTCGCCGTACGGCTCCGGCGCGCGGGCCGGCCGGCCGTCGCCCTGTCCTGGGGCCTGTGGGAGCAGAGCGGCGACGGCATGTCGGCCGGCCTCGGCCGGGCGGACCTCGCCCGCATGCGCCGCCAAGGCGTCGGGGCACTGACCGAACACCAGGGGCTGCGCGCCCTCGACGAGGCCCTGACCTGCGACCGGGCCCACCTCGTGCCCGTACGGCTCGAACTCGCGGCAATGCAGCGCGAGGCGGACCGAGGAACCGCGGTCCACGCACTGCTGCGCGGGTTCGTACGGACTCGGCGGCGGCGCACGGAGAGCGGCTCCGACTCCCGCTCCGGGCTGCGCGACCAGCTCGCGGTCCTGCCCGCGGCGGAGCGGCACGCCGCACTCGTCGCCCTCGTCCGGCAGGAGGCCGCCCTCGTCCTCGGCGGCACGCGGCCGGAGAGCATCGGCGAGCAGAAGGTCCTGCAGAGCCTCGGTATGGACTCGATGACTGCGGTGGAACTCCGCCGCAGTCTGTCCGCCGCCACCGGCCTCACCCTGCCGCCCACCCTGGCCTTCGACTACCCCACCCCCGCAGCAATAGCCGAACTGCTCCTGAACCGGCTTGAGTTGACCGGTGGGACGAAGTCCGCGGCACCTGCCCGCCGAGACGCGGACCAGGCCTCCCGGACCTCCGACGAGCCGATCGCGGTGGTGTCGATGGCGTGCCGGCTGCCGGGCGGGATCGCGACTCCGGAGGAGTTCTGGGACCTGCTGTCCGGCGGCCGCGACGCGATCGGGCCGTTCCCGCGCCGCTGGGACGCCCTGGACGTGTACGACCCCGACCCGAAGGCCGTCGGCAAGAGCTACATCCGCGAAGGCGGGTTCATCGAAGGAGCCGAGCACTTCGACGCGGGCTTCTTCGGAATCTCGCCGCGTGAGGCGGTGTCGATGGACCCGCAGCAGCGGCTGGTGCTCGAAACGTCCTGGGAAGCCCTGGAACGAGCCGGCATCCGGCCCGACGTCCTGACCGAGAGCCGCACCGGCGTCTACCTCGGCACCATGGGGTCCGACTACGCGGGCCAGCAGGGCCGAGGCCTGGAGGAGCTCGACGGATACGTCGGTACGGGCAACGCCTCCAGCGTCGTCTCGGGCCGGGTCTCGTACGCCCTGGGGCTTCAGGGTCCGTCGATCACCGTCGACACGGCGTGCTCGTCGTCCCTGGTGACCCTGCACCTGGCGGCGTCCGCCCTGCGCCAGGGCGAATGCGAACTCGCCCTCGCAGGCGGAGTGACCGTGATGTCCACGCCCACGCCGTTCGTGGAGTTCTCCCGCCTCAACGGACTCGCCCCCGACGGCCGGTGCAAGTCCTTCTCGGCCGCGTCCGACGGCACGGGGTGGTCCGAGGGTGTGGGCGTGCTGGTGCTGAAGCGGTTGTCGGTGGCGGAGCGTGATGGTGACCGGGTGCTGGCGGTGGTCCGGGGTTCGGCGGTGAACCAGGACGGGCGGAGCCAGGGGCTGACGGCGCCGAACGGTCCCTCCCAGCGTCGGGTGATTGAGGAGGCGTTGGAGGCGGCGAAGCTGGTTCCCGCCGACATTGATGTGATTGAGGCGCACGGCACGGGGACGTCGCTGGGTGATCCGATCGAGGCGGGTGCGCTGGGCGAGGTGTTCGGACCGGGCCGGGAGGCCGGGGCTCCGGTCTACTTGGGCTCGTCGAAGTCGAACATCGGGCATGCGCAGGCGGCTGCGGGTGTGACCGGTGTGATCAAGATGGTGCTGGCCTTGCAGCACGAGTCGCTGCCCGCGACCTTGCACGCGCAGGAGCCCAGCACACTGATCGACTGGGAGGGCAGCGGCATCGAACTGCTGCAGGAGGCCCGCCCGTGGCGGCGCGACGAGTCCCGGGTGCGTCGGGCGGGTGTGTCGTCGTTCGGACTGAGCGGGACGAACGCGCACGTGATCGTGGAAGAGGCGCCCCGGAAGGCGACCGGTCCGGAATCGGCGGAGACTCCTGCGGTTCCGGTTCCGGTTCCGGTGGTTGTTTCGGGGCGTGACGGGGAGGCGTTGCGGGAGCAGGCGGGGCGTTGGGCGGAGTGGCTGGAGGGCCGTGAGGGTGTGTCCCTTGCGGATGTGGCGGTCACGGCGGCCCGGCACCGCACGCACTTCCCGTCGCGTGCCACTGTCACCGCCGGCACCGTTGACCAGGCCGTCGAGGGTCTGCGTGCTCTTGCTGATGGGCAGTCACATGCTGCTGCAGTTCAGGGAGTTGTGGCCGGAGACCCGGGCAAGGTTGTCTTCGTGTTCCCGGGTCAGGGGGCGCAGTGGGCCGGTATGGGTCGTGAGCTGCTGGCCTCCAGCGAGGTGTTCGCGGCGGCGGTGGATGCGTGTGACGTGGCGTTGAGGCCGTTCACGGGTTGGTCGGTGCGTGAGGTTCTGGCGGGTGCGGGGGGTGAGCATCCTCCGGTGGACCGGGTGGATGTGGTGCAGCCCGCCTTGTTCGCGATGGGCGTGGCGTTGTCCGCGCTGTGGCGTTCCTGGGGTGTCGAGCCGTCCGCCGTGGTGGGTCATTCGCAGGGCGAGGTGGTGGCCGCAGTGGTGAGCGGTGCTCTCTCTGTGGAGCAGGGCTCTCGGATCGTGGCGGCCCGCTCGCAGGCGGTGCTGGCGTGTGCGGGTCAGGGCGGTATGGCGGTCATCGAGCGTCCGGTGGGCGAGGTGGAGGAGTTCCTCGCCCCGTACGGAGACGCTTTGTCGGTGGCGGCGGTGAACACGGCGGGTTCGACGATCGTGTCCGGCCAGACTGCTGAACTGGCCGAGTTGGTGGCCGAGTTGCAGGAGCGGGGTGTGTTCGCGCGGACGATCCGGGTGGACTACGCCTCGCACAACGCCCAGATGGATCCGCTGCTGCCGGGCCTGGCGGAGGAGTTCACAGGCCTCGCCCCGGCACCCGGTGACATCGCGTTCTACTCCACCGTCGCCGGTGGTCTGCTGGACGGTACGGCGCTGGACGGAGACTACTGGTGCCGCAACCTCCGCGAAACGGTCCGCTTCGACCGTGCCCTGGAAGCGCTCCTGGGTGACGGTCACACGGTCTTCGTGGAGGTCTCCGCCCATCCGGTCCTGTCGATGCCGCTGACCGACGGCAGCGCTGAGCACGACGGCATCGTGGTCGGCTCCCTGGCCCGCGAACACGGCGGCCGGGAGCAGTTGCTGCACAATCTCGGCCTCCTGCACGTCCAGGGTCACCCCCTCGACTGGGACAAGGTCCTGCCCGGCAGTCATGGCGCTGTCGTGCCATTGCCCACCTACGCCTTCCAGCGTGAGCACTACTGGCTCGACGCACCCCGCCCCACCGGCGACGCCCAGTCCCTCGGTCTCGATGCCTCCCGGCACCCCTGGATCGGCGCCGTCACCGAGCTCGCCGACGGCGAAGGGCACGTCTTCACCGGGCGCCTCTCCCTGGCGGACCAGCCGTGGCTCAAGGACCATGCCGTCTTCGACACCGTCCTCGTCCCCGGCACCGGACTCCTCGACCTCGCCCTCACCGCGGCCCACTACGTCGGCGCGACCACCGTCCACGAACTGACCCTGCTCGCACCCCTGGTGCTCCCGGCCGAGGAGGCGCTCCGCTTCCAGGCCAAGGTCGGGTCCGCAGCCGACGGCGCGGGTCGTCCGGTGGAGATGTACAGCCGTCCCGACGGCGCGGAGGCGGCGCCCTGGACCCTGCACGCCACCGGCGTGCTGAGCGATGCGCTGCCCGAAGGCGCCGCCGATTCGGCAGCCGCCGAGCTGCGGCAGTGGCCGGTGGCCGGTGCACAGCGGGTGGCTCTCGACGGCTTCTACGACGGGCTGTACGCGCAGGGTCTGCAGTACGGACCGACGTTCCAGGGCCTCACCGAACTGTGGCGCAAGGGCGACACCGCCTACGGGCTCGTACGCCTCCCCGACGAAGCGCACTCCTCCGCCGACGACTTCGCCCTCCACCCCGCGCTCCTCGACGCCGCTCTGCACACCTTCGCGGCGACCGACGTCGGCGGTGCCGGCGGGCAGGACGGCCATGACAAGGGCGCTCTGCTGCCCTTCCAATGGGCCGGCGTGCAGCTGTTCGCCACCGGTGGCCGGGAGCTGCGCGTACGCATCGAGCTCACGGGCGACACCACGGCGACGATCCTGGCCGCCGACGCGGCGGGCGAGCCCGTGGCGAGCGTGGCGGGCCTGGAGCTGAAGCGGGCGGGTGCCGCACAGTTCCAGGGCGGCGACGCCCAGGACACCGAGCACCTCTACCGCGTCGAGTACCCGTCGCAGCCGCTGCCCGAGCAGCCCGCACACACCCCGCAGCGGCCCGGCGGCCCGACGGTCCTGGGCCACGGCGGCGTCGTGACCGAGGTGCTCGGAATCGAAGCGGCGGCCGACATCTGCACCGCATCCGCCTCCGCCCTCTTTGACGAGAGCGGCCGACTGCCCGGCAGGATCGTCGTCGACCTGACGTCGCCCGCCGCCGCGGACGACGCCGCCGAGGCCCTCGACCGGCGCGTCGGGTCCGCCACGGCCGCGATGCTCCAATGGCTCCAGGGATTCCTGGACGACCCGCGCTCCGAAGGCGTCGAGGTCGTCTGGGTGACGCGCCAGGCGGTCGCCGCGAGCCCGACGGACGAGATCGTAGGACTCGCGCACGCCCCGCTGTGGGGCCTGGTCAGGTCGGCCAGGACCGAACACCCCGAGCACGTTTTCCGCCTCGTCGACCTCGGCCCCGAGCCGCCCGAGCGGGACCTGCTGCACCGGGTGCTCACCGTGAGCACCGAGCCGGAAGCGGTGGTGCGCGGCGAGCACGTGCTCGCACCCCGGCTGGTACGGGCAGGGCGCACGGGCACACCGGACACGCTCGTGCCCGACGTACGGCAGCAGCCGTGGCACCTGGACATCGAGGAGAAGGGGCGGCTGGACACCTTCGTCTTCCGGCCCGTCGACCGGAGCGAACCGCTGGCCGAGGGTCACGTCCGTATCGGCATCCGCGCATCCGGCATGAACTTCCGCGACGTGCTCAACGCGCTCGACATGGTGCACGCTCCGAAGCTCGGTCTGGAATGCGCGGGCGTCGTCCTCGAAACCGGCCCGGGAGTCGGCGACCTGAGGGTCGGCGACCGGGTGATGGGCATGGCCGTCGGCACCTTCGGCTCCGAGGTACGGGTGGACGCGCGCTGGATGGTCCGCATCCCCGACGCGCTCTCGTTCGTCGAGGCGGCGACCGTCCCGCTGGCCTACCTCACCGCGCACTACGCCTTCACCGACCTCGCGACGCTGAACCCGGGCGACAAGGTCCTCATCCACGCCGCGGCCGGCGGTGTGGGACAGGCAGCCGTCCAGCTCGCCCGGCACGCGGGCTGCGAGGTCTACGGCACGGCCAGCCCCGGCAAGTGGCCGGCGCTGTGCCGGCTGGGACTGGCCGACGACCACATCGCGTCCTCGCGCACCACCGACTTCGCCGACACCTGGCTGCCGGCCACCGGCGGCACGGGCGTGGACGTCGTACTCAACGCCCTCACCGGCGAGTTCATCGACGCGTCGCTGAACCTGCTGCCGCGCGGCGGCCGGTTCCTGGAGATGGGCAAGACCGACCTGCGGGACGCCGCCGACGTCGCCGCCTCGCACCCCGGCGTCCACTACCGCGCCTTCGACCTGGTCGAGAGCGGCGCCGACCGCATTCAGGAGATGCTGCGCGAACTCGTCGTACTCCTGGAGAAGGGCGCCGTACAGCCGCTCCAGCACACGGCGTTCGACGTCCGCGAGGCCCCGAGCGCCTTCCGGATCATGGCCCAGGGCCGCACCGTCGGCAAGCTGGTCCTGACCGTCCCGCAGCCCCTGGACCGCGACGGCACCGTCCTGCTGACCGGCGGCACCGGCGAACTCGGCCGGTCGGTGGCACGGCGTCTCGTCGAGGAACACGGCACGCGCCACCTCGTCCTCACCTCGCGCCGTGGCCCCGCAGCCCCCGGCACCGACGAACTGGTCGCGGAACTGACCGGGGCCGGCGCGGCCACCGTACGCGTCCTCGCCTGCGACGTGAGCAGTCGCGACGAAGTGGCCCGCGTCCTCGCCGAAATCGATCCGCAGCACCCGCTGACCGGGGTCTTCCACCTCGCGGCGGTGCTCGACGACGGTGTCCTGCGCAACCAGAACACGGAGCGGTTCGCACGGGCCCTCGCACCGAAGGTCTCCGGCGCACTGCACCTGCACGAACTCACGGCGGGCCTGGAGCTCGCCGCGTTCGTGCTGTTCTCCTCGGCGGCCGGCACGCTGGGCGCCCCCGGACAGAGCAACTACGCCGCGGCGAACGCGTTCCTCGACGCGCTCGCGACACACCGTCGCAAGCTCGGCCTGCCCGCCGTCAGCCTCGCCTGGGGGCTGTGGGAGCAGGCCGGTGTCGGCATGACCGCCCACCTCGGCGAGGCGGAGCTCTCCCGGCTGAGCAGGCGCGGCTCGCAGGCCCTGACGGCGCAGGAGGGAACCCGGCTGCTCGATGCCGCGCTCGGCCGCCCCGAGACCCATCTGGTGCCGGTCAAGTTCGACGTGGCAGCCCTGGGCGAGGGGGCCGAAGTGCCGCCGCTCTTCCGGGCGTTGGCACGCCCCAGGCTGCGGCGCGCCAGGGAGACGGCGGTACGCACCGAGTCGTTCCGCGAGCGCCTCGTCGGACTGCCCGCCGCGGACCAGGTCGCCGCGCTGCTGCGAGAGGTGCGCCAGGAGGTCTCCGGGGTGCTCGGGCTGCAGAGCGCGGACACCGTTCCCGCGGACAAACCGCTGCGAGAGTTCGGCTGGGACTCCCTGATGGCGGTGGAGCTGCGCACCCGGCTCACCGCGCAGGCCCAGGTACCGCTGCCGAGCACGCTGGCCTTCGACTACCCCACCCCACGGGCCATCGCCGAGTTCCTGCACGTACGCCTCGAACTGGCGCAGGACGCCGGGGAGTCAGGACCGCCGCAGGACCCGGCGAAGGCCGCGGAATGGGCGCTGAGCAGGGTCTCGACCGAGCAACTGCAGCAGAGCGGGCTGCTCGCCCAGCTCCTCGAACTCGCGCGGCCCGAGACCGTCGCGGCGGCCGGCGCCGCCGCCGACGCGCTGCAGGCGGCGGGCGAACTGACCGACGACGAGATGGACCAGGCCCTGGACGCCGTACTCGGAATGGGCAGGTGAGCACCACCGTGACGACGAAATCGACTTCCGCCGAAACTCAGCCCCGCGACTCGGACGGTCCGGAGGGTCCCAACGGTCCGGAGGGTCCCAACGGCGACACCGGACAGGCGGCCGCGCCGCGGTACCGCTGGGTGGCCCTCGCCGTGGTGACCCTGGCCTCGTTCCTCGACAACCTCGACGCGAACGCCGTCACCGTCGTCCTGCCCGAGATCCAGCGGGACCTGGGCGCCGGATTCACCACGGCCCAGTGGACACTGGTCGGCTACACCCTGGCGTACGCCCTCTTCCTGATCACCGGTGGACGCCTCGGTGACATCTACGGCCGCAAGCGGCTGTTCCTGACCGGCGTGGCCGGATTCACGCTGGCATCCGTGGTGTGCGGTGCCGCCACCGTGCCCGAGATGCTGGTCGCCGGCCGGTTCGCGCAGGGCTTCATGGCCGCCCTGATGGTCCCCCAGGCCGTGTCCGTCATCGTCACCATGTTCCGCCGGGAGGAGTGGGCGCGGGCGTTCGCCGTGCTGGGCGCCGCGCTGAGCGTGGGCAGCGTCGGCGGCCCGATGCTCGGCGGCGTGCTCACCGAGCTCGACATCCTGGGGCTCGGCTGGCGGTCGATCTTCCTGCTCAACGTGCCGCTGGGAGCGCTCGCCCTGCTCCTGGGCCGCCGCAGCATGCCCGAGTCGCGCTCGGACGAACCGCTGCGCCTCGACATCCTGGGCGTGGTCCTGCTCACCGTTGCCTCGCTCGGCGTCCTCTATCCGCTGGTGCAGGGGCGCGAACAGGGCTGGCCGGGCTGGATGTTCGGCCTCGCGGCCGCCGGGTGCGTGCTGTTCGCCGTGTTCGCCGGGCAACAGGCCAGGCGGTACCGGCGCGACGGATCGGCACTGGTCCCGCCGACCCTCTTCCGGCACCGGTCCACCGTGGTCGGGCTGCTCATTACGCTGCTGGTCTTCAGCGGCGTCGCCTCGTTCTTCCTCGTCGTCACCTACCACCTCCAGGTGGGACTCGGCTGGTCCGTGATGAAGACCGCGCTGGTCACGGCGGCCTGGCCGGCCGGCATCACCGTCACCTTCCAGGTCGCCTGGAAGTTCGGCGAGGGGCGCGGCCGGCTGTGCGTCGGGGCCGGTTCCCTGCTGATGGTCTGCGGCGCGCTGTGGACGCTGCTCACGGTGCACTCGGCCGGCGGGGGAGACCTGTCCTGGCCGCAACTGGCCGCCGCCGAACTGCTCATGGGCTGTGGCATGGGCCTCACCACGCCCGTGCTCACCGCCGTGGTTCTCGGCGACGTGCCGCCGCAGGACGCCGGGGCCGGTTCGGGTGTGCTGAACGCGGCCATCCAGTTCAGCTCCGCGGTCGGCGTCGCCGTCCTGGGCGCCTTCTACTTCCGGAGCGTGGAGAGCGGGCCGGGAGAGGACGCCGGGCCGGAGCACTTCAGCTCGGCGACGGGGGCGATCCTCTGGGCCAACGTGGCCATCTTCGTCCTGACCACGGTGCTCAGCTCGCTCCTTCCCGGGCCCGGGAAGGACCAGGACCAGGGCAAGGACTTGGGCAAGGAGCAGGGGCAGGGGCAGGAGCAGGGGCAGACCGCTTCCGCCTGAACCGGCGCATGGAAGAAGGCCGTTGTGGTCCGTCCCCTCCCGGGGGCGGACCACAACGGCCTCGTCGCACGGCAGCCGCGAGACCGCTCAGCGGGACACCGCCGGCGTCCTGGTCAGCTGATCCTCGATGGCGCCCAGCACCTCGCTCTGCTGGTCGACGAGGAAGAAGTGGCCGCCCGGCAGCACTTGCAGGTCGAACCCGGACAAGGTGTGCTCCTGCCAGGCAGCCACCTCCTCGACCCTCGCCTTGGGGTCGCGGTCGCCGGTGAACGCGGTGACGGGGCAGTCCAGGGCGGCCCCGGGCCGGTAGCGGTAGCGGCGCACCGCCCCGTAGTCGGCGCGCAGCGCGGGCAGGATCATCTCCAGCATCTCCGCGTCTTCGAGGAGCGCGTCCCTGGTCCCGTTCAACGCCCGTATCTCCGTGACGAGTTCTTCGTCGGTACGCGGCTGCCAGTCGCCGGCACGGTCCAGCAGCGGAGCCCGGCGCCCCGAGACGAACAGTTGGGCCGGGCCGTTGCCCGAGGCCTGCAGCCGTCGGGCGGCCAGGAAGCCGACGATCGCGCCCATGCTGTGCCCGAACAGGGCGTACGGCCGGTCCGCCAGCGGCTCAAGGGCCTCGGAGACCTGGTCGGCCAGCGTCTCCAGATCCGTCACGGCCGGCTCGTGCCGCCGGTCCTGCCGCCCCGGGTACTGGACGGCCAGGACCTCGACGCGCGGCGCGAGCGCCCGCGCCACGGGGAAGTAGAAGCTGGCCGATCCCCCGGCGTGCGGCAGGCACACCAGACGCACGGGGGCGTCGGGGGAGGGGCAGTAGTTCCTGAACCAGGGGCTGTCGCCGGGGACGTGCGTCATCGAGTTCTCCTAGCCGGTTGCGAGCGGATCCCGCTTCTCCTGGCCGGTTGCAAGCGGATCCCGCACCCCACCCTGAGTGCGGGGACCAGCCCCGGCCTCCCCTAACCACCCCCTGGAACGGGACGGCCCCGGACCCGGGGGGCAGTCAGGGGTGCCCAGCGCGGGCGAGGTGCACCAGGCTCGTCGCAACGCCGTCGCGCCCGGCCACGTCTCCTCGCGCTCCTCCGTCTCCTCGCACTCCTCGTCTCCCCGGAGAACCCTCCCCAGAGAATCAGGGAATCCCCATGAAAGAGATCATCAGCGCCATGCTCTCCGAGCATGCGGTACCCCAGGACTTCGCGAGCCTGAGCCTCCCGGAGAGCTACCGCGGTGCCGTGGTCCGCAAGGAGGACGCCGGCATGTTCGACGGCATGGCCTCCGCGGCCAAGGACCCCCGCAAGTCGCTGCACCTGCAGGACGTTCCGGTGCCGCTGCCGTCGGCGGGGGAGGCCCTGATCGCGGTCGCCGCCTCCGCGGTCAACTACAACACCGTATGGTCGTCGATCTTCGAGCCGCTGCCGACGTTCGGTTTCCTGGAGCGGTACGCGAGGACCTCCCCGGCCGCGGCCCGCCACAACCAGCCGTACCACGTCCTCGGCTCCGACCTGTCGGGCGTCGTACTGCGCACGGGACCCGGCGTGAACCGCTGGAAGCCCGGCGACCGGGTGGTCGCCCACTGCCTGTCGGTGGAACTGGAGTCGGCGGACGGGCACGACGACACGATGCTCGACCCGGAGCAGCGGATCTGGGGCTTCGAGACCAACTTCGGCGGCCTCGCCCAGCTGGCCCTCGTCAAGTCCAACCAGCTGATGCCCAAGCCCGAGCACCTGACCTGGGAGGAGGCGGCGGCGCCCGGTCTGGTCAACTCGACCGCGTACCGCCAGCTGGTCTCGCGCAACGGCGCCGGGATGAAGCAGGGCGACAACGTCCTGATCTGGGGCGCCAGCGGCGGACTCGGCTCCTACGCCACCCAGTTGGCGCTCGCCGGCGGCGCGAACCCGATCTGCGTCGTCTCCTCCCCGCAGAAGGCGGAGATCTGCCGGGCGATGGGCGCCGACGCGATCATCGACCGCAACGCGGAGGGCTACCGGTTCTGGAAGGACGAGCACACCCAGGACCCGAAGGAGTGGAAGCGCTTCGGGAAGCGGATCCGCGAACTCACCGGCGGTGAGGACCCCGACATCGTCTTCGAGCACCCGGGCCGCGAGACCTTCGGCGCGAGCGTGTACGTGACGCGCAAGGGCGGCACCATCGTCACCTGCGCCTCCACCTCCGGCTTCAAGCACGAGTACGACAACCGCTACCTGTGGATGTCGCTGAAGAAGATCGTGGGCTCGCACTTCGCCAACTACCGCGAGGCGTGGGAGGCCAACCGGCTGGTCGCCAAGGGAAAGATCCACCCGACGCTTTCCAAGGTGTACTCGCTCGAAGACACCGGCCAGGCCGCGTACGAGGTCCACCGCAACCTGCACCAGGGCAAGGTCGGCGTCCTCGCCCTCGCCCCGCGCGAAGGCCTCGGCGTACGCGACCACGCACTGCGTGCCCGACACCTCGACGCAATCAACCGCTTTCGCACCCAGGAGGCAGGCACCTCATGACGCAACAGCCCCCAGCACCAGTGACAGCGATCGTCGGTCTGGGCTCGGTCGGTGAGGCCCTGCTGCACCTCCTGCACCGGGCCGGCCACCGTGTCGTCGCCGTCGACACCGACCTCGACGTACTGGCCCGTGCGGCCGGGCGGCTGAAGGCCGTCACGAGCGGCGGACCCGAAGGACCCGAAGTCGTCTTCACCCCCGACCACACGGCGGTGCGCGACGCCGGCCTGGTCGTCGAGGCGGTGCCGGACGACGCGGCCGCCAAGGCCGACGCCCTGGCCCGCATCGTGGCGGCCTGCCCGCCCGGCACCCCCCTCGTCACCACCACGGCATCCCTGTCCGTGGCACGCCTGGCCGTCGCGACCGGCCGCCCGGCCGACGTCGCGTCCCTGCGCTTCTTCACACCGCCCGCGCCCGGCGGCCCCGTCGAACCGGTAGCCACCTCCCTGACCTCGCCCGCGACCGCCGCCGCCGTCGACGCGCTGGTGGCGTCGGCCGGACTCGAACCGGTCGAGGTCGGGGCCCGCCCCGCCGCCGACGCCGACGCCCTGATGCTCGCTCACCTCAACCGCGCCGTCGTCCTCCTCGCCACGGGCTACGCCACGCACCAGGACATCGACACCGCCCTGCGGCTCGGCTGCGGACTGCCCGCGGGCCCGCTGGAGACCCTGGACCGCATCGGTCTCGACACGGCCCACAGGGCGCTGACGGACCTGTGGCGGCGCACCGGCGACAGCGCCTTCGAACCCGCCCCGCTGCTCAGCCGGATGGTCGCCGACGGACGCCTCGGCCACAAGAGCGGCGAGGGCTTCTACACGTACGACGAGACGGGCGCGGTACGCGACCGCACGGCCCGCGCACCCGGCGCGGGGGGCGCCCGCACCGTGCGCCGTGTCGGCGTCGTCGGCTCCGGCGCGATGGCCCGGGGCATCGCCGAGATCACGGCCGCCGCCGGGTGCCCGACGGTGCTGGTCGCACGCTCCGTGGACAAGGCCGAGCGCGCCCTGGACGCGATCGCCGACTCCCTCGCCCGCGCGGTGCGCCGGGGCAGGACCACCGACCGGGCCGCGCGGTCCACCCGTGGACTGCTGCGGGGAGCCGACGACGTGACGGCACTCGCCGACTGCGATCTGGTGGTCGAAGCGGTCGTCGAGGACCTCGACGTCAAACGCGAACTGTTCGCGGAGCTCGGCGCGGTGTGCGCCCCCGGCGCCGTCCTCGCCACCACCACGTCCAGCCTCTCGGTCGCTGCGTGCGCCGAAGCGTCCGGCCGCCAGGCCGACGTCGTGGGCCTGCACTTCTTCAACCCGGCCCCGGTGATGCGCCTCGTGGAACTGGTGCACACCGACACCGTCGGCCAGGAAGCCCTCGCCACCGCCCGCGCCTTCTGCCAGGTGCTCGGCAAGACCGCGGTGGAGTGCCCGGACCGTACCGGCTTCATCGTCAACAGCCTGCTGTTCCCCTACCTCGGCGCGGCAGTCGCACTCCTGGACCGGCCCGACACCGGCATCAAGGAGACCGACACCGCCGTCCAGCGCGGATACGGCCACCCCATGGGCCCGTTCGCGCTCCTCGACACCATCGGCCTCGACGTCTCCGCCGCCATCCAGCAGCGGCTGTACGAGAGTTTCCTGACTCCGGAGTACGAACCGGCCGCCGCCCTGGCGGAACTCGTGGCCGCGGGCCTGCTCGGCCGCAAGAACGGACGGGGCCTGCGCACCGCCGCCCACCGCTGAGCCGCCACCGCCGTGCCACGGCAGGGGCCCGCCCCGCGGGCCTCAGCCGTGCGAGCCCGCCGCGACGAGATCCGTCAGACCGTCCCGCGACGTCACGCGCAACTTGCGGTAGATGCGCGTCAGATGCTGCTCGACGGTACTGGGGGTGACGTAGAGGCGGGCCGCGATGGCCCGGTTGGTGCACCCGTCGGCGGCGAGGACCGCGACCCGGCGCTCGGCCGCACTGAGCCGGGCCACCGGACTGCCGGCCGGCCCGCCCCCGGCGCGTACGGCCTCGGCAGCCGCCGGACGCCAGTCCAGGGCGCCGACCGGGGCGAGGTGCCAGGCCGCCAGCGCGTCCCGGCAGGCGTGGAAGTCGCCGAGCGCCGCCCGCGGCCGCCCCACGGCCAGCTGGTAGTGGCCCCTGGCCAGCAGATAGTGCATCCCGGCCCGGGTGGCGAACATCGACTCCGGCACCGGCACCTGCAACTGCCGTGCCGCCGCGTCGAGCGCGCCCCGCCGGGTCGCGGTGAGCACGGCCGCGGCCAGCGGCATGCCGAGGGCCACCCCCCAGGCCCCGGGCGACAGCAGCGACAGCGCCCGCCCCGCGTGCCCGGCCGCACTGTCGTACGCGCCGGTACGGATGCGTACCACGGCGGCTGCGGCCTCGGCCACCGCCCGCCTGGCCGGCGAGGAACGCATCCGCTCCACCCCGGCGGTCAGCGCGCACCACTGGTCCACCCGGTCCGTCTCCGCCGCGTGCACCAGGGCCGACAGCAGGGCGGCGATCGAGGCCGGCGGCGCGTGGTCGTAGACGAGGGACTCCAGGACGCGCTCGGCCGTCTCGCCCCGGTCCTCGTCCGGAACGGGCAGCGGTGCCAGCCCCGGATACAGGTGTCCGAGCGCCCGTCCCAGCCCCTCCACGGACGGGACCCGCACCCGGCCGGTGACCGTGCGCGCCACCGCCGCGGGTCGCCCGTGCCACAGCAGCAGGCCCAGCGCCCCTTCGGCATGCGTGCCGTCGAGGCGCCCGGCGGCCAGTTCCTGTTCGAGCGCCGTCAGATGCCGGGTCACGGAGCCCGGACCGGTCTCCCACTCGGCGCGGGCGAGCAGCTCCAGCAGCTGCCCGTCCCGAGCCCCGCCGTCGCGCCCCGCGGCGGTCCGCAGGAACTCCGCCGCCCTCCCCGGCTCACCGGAGCGCAACGCGTGCCGCGCCGCCTCCGCGAGGAGCGGGGCGGCCCACTGCGGCCCCGGCCGCCCGCCACCGGACTCGGACGCCGCGACCAACTGCCGTGCCACCAGGCCTGGTTCGGCCCCCGCGTCGTACAACAGCGCGGCCGCCCTGGCGTGCAGGGCAGCGGCCTCGTCGACGGGCAGTACCCCGAGGACCGCGGCGCACACGCCCTCGTGGCGCAACCGCCCGCCGTCGAGCAGCCCCATCGCGTCGAGCTCGTCCAGACACGGCCCGACGGCCGGTTCGTGGAGACCCAGGAGCCTGGCCAGCAGGCCGGGCGTGGCGGCTTCGGCGAGTACGGCCAGCGCACGTGCGGCGGCAGTCGCATGCGGTCCGGCACTGCGCAGACAGGCGGTGACGGCCCGCCGGAACGCCGTACCGGCCGACGGCGGGGCAGCCGGCGCCGTCTCGCAGGCCCGCCGGTCCTCCAGCAGACCGTGCAGCAGCCGGGGATTGCCACCGCTCAAGCGGTACCAGTCGACAGCGGACCGCCACGCGGCAGCCGGTGCGGCCGGAACCCCACCGGCGCCGGCCGGCCCGCCCGCGTCCGGGACCGCGGCCGCGAGAACCTCAGCGACGCCCGCCTCGTCGAGGACCGTCAGCGGGACGGGTGCGCACCGCGGATGCCTGAGGAGCTCCGCCAGCGGCAGCGGCAGCGCCGGCGCAGGGCCCGTGACCGGCCCGCAGGCCAGGACGAGAAGTATCCCGGCGGACGCGAGGCGTCCGCACAGATACAGCAGACAGCGGGCGGACGCCTCGTCCGTGTACTGGGCATCGTCGACGAGGACCACCACGGGGCGGGCGGCGGCGAGTTCCCGCAGGGTGGCATGGAGTGCGGCCGGGGCCCCCTCGGGGTTGTCGTACGCCTCCGTGCGCACCGTCTCCGGAGCGGCGCCGCTGAGCAGCTGTCCCACCACGCCGAGCGGCAGACCGGCCTCGGCCGCGGACGCCGACGCGGTCAGCACCAGCGCGCCCCGGCGCCCCGTTCGGCCGGCGAAGGCATGCAGCAGGGCGCTCTTGCCGGTGCCGGGACTGCCCGTCACCAGCGCGGCGTCACCACTGCCCCGCCGGGCAGTCGCGAACAGCTCTTCCAGCCAACCGAGTTCCGTGTCCCGAAGCACCAGCTTCACCGGCTTCCCCCATACCGTCAGGCCGCGCGGACGGCCGCCTTGCTCCCTGAGGGAAGTCTGTACAGAACGGGAACAACTTCACTGGTGACGGAACGGAGCTCCGCTGGAGCCACCACCGCTGGGCCCGGGGAGCCGGGATCATTGGGCCCTTGCGGGAGGACCCGCGGGACGACAGCCTGTTGCGGACCACCCTCCCCGGACCCCGCCAACCACCTAAGGATGTCTGTGCGTCACCTCGTGTACTACATCGCCTCGACCCTCGACGGCTTCATCGCAGGGCCGGACGGAGCCGACCCGACCGGCCCCGACGGCTTCTGGCCGATCCCCGAGGACTACATCCAGCACCTCGCCGTCGAGTACCCGGAAACCCTCCCGGCCCAGGCGCGGACCGCGCTGTCCGTCACGGCCGAAGGCACGCGCTTCGACACGGTCCTCGCCGGGCGGCGCTGCTACGAGTTGGGTCTCCGGGTCGGCGTCACCAACGCCTACCCGCACCTGCGGCACCTGGTGTTCTCCCGCACCCTGACCGAGAGCCCGGACCCCGGTGTGGAACTGGTCGCGACGGACCCGGTCGCCAAGGTACGAGAGCTGAAGCGTGCGACCGGTAAGGACATCTGGCTGCTCGGCGGCGCCGAACTGGCCGGCGCCCTCTACTCCGAGATCGACCAACTGATCGTCAAGTTCGCCCCGTTGACCCTGGGCACCGGTATCCCGCTCTTCTCCCGCAACGCCACGTTCGACCCCGTCAACTGGGACCTCACCGACCACACGGCGTTGAAGAGCGGAGCGGTCTTCCTCACCTACACCCGCAGCAGCACCGCATAAGTACCCGCTCTTCGAAGCCCTGGCCGGTACACGCGAGAGGGCCGTGAGGCACGAACCGAACCTGTGGCGACACGACGAGCCCGGCGAAGCCCCCGCGTCGGTTTGACGGCGGACCGGACTCCGCGTGCTGATTCTCGATCGGGATCGGCTGATTCTCGATCAGGATCGAGAGCCAACATCCCTGTGGGGGCGAGGAGTTGGCCGAGCACCGGCGGCAGGTTGAGGCCGCGGACAAAGCGGCGGCTCTCACGCCGCGTGGTCCCTTTGGGCCTCACCGGCTCTCGTCGGTCGAGTCGAGCGGCAGGCCCTCCCGTTTGCGGATGTGCTCGATGGTGGCGAGGATCAGCTCCACGCCCTTCGGCGACAGCCCGGCGACCCGTGAGGCGACCCGCTGCACCCCGCTCTCGCGCGACTGTCCGACGAAGTCCGGTTCGGCTCCGGCCTTGGTCGCGGTGTCCGCGTCGAAGAAGTAGGCCACCGGCACCCCGAAGAAACTCGCCAGCGTCTCCAGATGCCACCTGGTGGGGTTGTCCCGCCGTCCGGTGCGCAACTGCCACAGATAGACGTGGGAGAGGGTCGGGCCGCCGCGCTCGTGCAGCAGCTCGGCGATCTCCTGGTTCGTGTACGGGCCGCGGTCCGGCGGATGCACCGTCTCAACGAGCCTGTTCAAGCGCTCACGGAAGACGTCTTCCGGCACAACTGCCTCCTGATCCCCGTGTGTGAGCAATGACCAAGGTTTGACAAAAACATCGTAGGTGAGATTAGCTGAGGTTAATCCGCCTGTCGGCGTATCCCTTGATCCGGCGATCCGAAGTTGACCACGGCGGGATCAGCCGCCCTGACTTTCCCACCATCTCATTGTGCTGCCCCGGGGGAGGAGCCAGCATGCCAGCTGCCCGAGTCATCGCGCTGGAGAGGTTGTTGGCCTCAAGAGCCACGGCCCTTTCGACTGTCCGGCCGACTGCCGGGCCGGTGTGGCGGCCCGCCGCGCGGTCAGGGCCTCTTCCTGCCGTCTCCACGCGCGTCCCCGGAACGCGCGGACCCGGAACGCGCGTCCCCGGACCGTGCGGAACCGGGCCGAAAGGCGCCGGTGGCCGGGAAGGGCGGGCGAGTTGACCGATCAGAGCCTCCCCTTCTTAGCCGGCTCCCCCGAGAAACCGGGCGGGGAGGCGGGCAGACTCCGCCGCGCCGCCGGTGGCGGGCCGGACCGGCAGCTCGTACAGATGGTTCCCATCAGCACCCTGCTGCCGTCGGACTCGCCGAGGGTCGCAGGCGAGGACGCACGGCATGTCGCGGTGCTGGCCCGAGCGCGCACACCTCTCCCGCCCATCATCGTGCAGCGGTCGACGATGCGCGTCGTCGACGGCATGCACCGCCTGCGGGCCGCCGTACTGAAGGGCGAGGACCGCATCGCGGTGCAGTTCTTCGACGGCGATGCGGAAGAGGCCTTCGTTCTGGCGGTGTCGCTGAACTCGGCGCGCGGCCTCCTGCTCAGCCAGGCCGACCGTGCCTCCGCGGCGACCCGGATCGTCGCGTCCCACCCGCAGTGGTCGGACCGGCGCATCGCCGCTGTCACCGGCATCTCGGCGAGCAGCGTCGCAGCGCTGCGCCCCCGTTCAACTGAACAGATCGAGCAGTTGAAGAAGCGCGTGGGCCGGGACGGTCGGGCCCGTCCCGTCGAGCCGACCGAAGGCCGGATGCGCGCCAGCCGGCTGGTTGCCGCCAAGCCCGGCAGCACCCTCAAGGAGGTCGCCGAGAAGTCCGGGATCAGCATCGCCACGGCGAAGGACGTGCGGGACCGCGTGCGCGCGGGAAGGGACCCGCTGCCACCGAGGCTGCGCAGCGCCGAGGCCCAGCGCGAACGGGCCGACACCGACCGGGCGTTCCCGGAAAGACACCGGTCCGTCCTTCCCCCACGTGCGCCGACCGAGCTCGACCTCGTGCTGCAGGCGATGCTGCGGGACCCTTCGATGCGTACGGAAGCGGGCCGTACGCTGCTGCAGATGCTGCGGACCCACGCCATCGACGAGAGCAACTGGCGTCGACTGGCCGCCAGTGTTCCGGGGCACCGGGCCGCCACGGTGGCCAGAGCCGCGCGGGACTGCGCCGAGCAGTGGCTGCGTCTCGCGCGGCAGGTCGAGGCCGGCCGTGGCGGGGCGAGGGGCGACGGGCCGGGCTGAACCGGAGCCGTCGCAGGAAACGGCCGGTGCGCGGGCGTGCGGGAGGCGGGTAGGCGGGTACGTGGGTACGTGGGTACGTGGGTACCCGCGAAGCCGTCGGGACCACGGCGTCCACCGGCGGTTCAGTGGTGCTCGGTGTTGCGCCTGTCCACTTCCGCCCGCAGCTCCGGGCAGTCGAGGGCGGGGTTGTCGAGCGGGCAGGACAGCATGTGGCCGAGGTACGCGCGGGCCGCCGTCAGCCGGTCGAGCCGGGCATCGATCTCCGAGAGGCGGCTGTCGACGATCTTCTGCCAGTCGCGGCAGCCGGTGCGTCCGGCCTGTACGGCGGCGATCTCGTCCAGGGTCATCAGGCCGGTCTCCTGCCAGAGGATGATCAGCGAGATCCGGTACACCTCGGCCGGGTCGTAATACCGTCGTCCGGACCGGCGTGCGCTCGGGCGGATGATGCCGCGACGCTCCCAGTAGTGCAGTGTCGACCGCCGCACGGCGAAGAGTTCGGAGACGGTCCCTATGGGGACGAGTGGGTGTTCCATGCCGATGCGTCACTCTTGCCTGTGGTGGTGGACTTGAGACGCGGCCCCGGTGATGCAGTGTCAAGGAGGCTGCGGGAAGGGCGACTTGGTGGCAGCCCCCTGCGTTCGGGCGGCAGAACCGCCACGGCGAAGGACGTACGGGAGCCGCGAGCCCGCCGGGCCGCAGCCCGCGCGAACCAGGAATCCCCCTCCTGTGCGGAGGGGGATTCCCTTGGCCTCGGACGAGCAGCCCTCTTCTTGCGGACTACAGCCCTTCTTGCGGACCACAGCCCTTCTTACGGACTACAGCGTCACGGCAGCCTGCTCCGAGGAGGACTTCGCCGCCTGCCGCTTGACCAGCCGGTGTGCGAGTTCGGAGAGCCCGAGCGCGAGAACCGCAAGTGCCGCGGCGATGAAGCCGAGGCTGCCCGATCCGCCGATCGCGAGGCCGGCCCCACCGACGGCGCCCGCCAGTGCGATGGCGAGGTACAGGATCGACGCGTGCAGCGACACCAGCACCGACGCCAGCCCCGGGTTCAGACCGATCAGACGGTGCTGCTGGGGCGCGCTCATGCTGAAGCTCGCGACGGCGAACACGGCGATGAACGCGACGGCCGGGATGAACGACCCGGTGACCAGGGGCATGACCAGCAGGCAGACCGCGACCCAGATCAGGCAGATCGCCATCACGCCGCGGCCGCCGATGCGGTCCGTCACCACACCGGCCAGATAGCTGCCGAAGATCGAGACCACGCCGAGCGTCAGCATCAGGATGGCCACTTGCCCGCCGGATCCGCCGGTGGCGTCCGAGAAGATCTCGGCGATGTAGGTGTAGAGGACGTACACGGAGGTGAACGCCAGCATCGTGGTGCCCAGGGTGGTCAGGACCCTGGCATCGGCGAGCGGTGCGAAGCGGTGCCGCAGGCTCTCCGCGGGAGGGGTGGTGATGTTGCGGGGCACCAGGGACACCAGCCCGACGATCCCGACAATGGCCAGTACGGCGACGAACCACATCGTCGCCCGCCAGCCGAACTGGCTGCCGAACGCGGTACCGATCGGTGCGCCGAAGGCCGTGGCCGCCGTGAACCCGGTGAGGACGATGGCGATCGCGCGTCCACGTCGCTCCGGCGGCACCAGCGCGGCACCCGACGCGGCAGCGACGGGCACGAACAGACCCGTACCGGCGGCCGCGATCGCCTGCGCCACCAGCAGCAGGCCGTAGTTCGGCGCGACCGCCGCGCCGATCGTGCCCACGAGATAGACCAGCGCGGCGCTGAGCAGCACCACGCGACGCGACCAGGCGGCGGTGGCCGTCGCCAGAATCGGCCCCAGGATCGCGCAGGCCAACGCGTAGACGGTGACGACCTGGCCCGCCGTCGCCAGTGAGACCTCAAGCGAATCCACCAAGTGAGGCAGCATGCCGGCCAGCACGAACTCATTCGTGGCGACAGCGAATACGCCGAAACCCAGGATCGGAACATTCCACCAGGAAGTCTTTCCTGGTGGAATGTCTGCAGTGTCTGGCACTTGCTTTCCTTCCGTAAATGCCACCGGCAATTGGATTTGAAAGAGGTCACTTCATGCGCCGGCCCCCATCCCGGGTGGAACCGCGTGTGAAAGGAGGGGCGTAAATCTCCGCATCGGAGATCTGCGCCTCCATTGCGCACGGTATATGCATGAAACCTGGCTCCAGCCAGGCTCTATGCGATTACACTAGAAGTTCCTTGCCTGTATGGTCCACCAATCCCGACTACGAGTCCAATAGCCGGGTTGTCTAGCTGCTATAATGCATGCTTATGGAAATACGGCAGTTAGAGTACTTCGTAGCGGTGGCCCAAGAAAAGAACTTCACCAAAGCGGCTGCCAAGTTGCATGTCGCCCAGCCGGGGGTGAGTACCCAAATTCGCCAGCTGGAACGGGAGCTCAAACAGGAACTCCTGGACCGGTCCGCGCGTACGGTGCGGCTCACCGAAGTCGGCGCCGCCGTACTGCCCCACGCCCGCGCCGCACTCGCCGCGATCGCCGATGTGCGGCAGACCGTCGACGAACACACCGGCCTGCTGCGCGGACGGGTGTCGCTGGGGATGGTGACCTCGTCGGCCACGGCCTACGAGCTGCCCCGCCTGCTCGCGGACTTCCACACCGAGCATCCCGCGATCGAGATGACCCTCGCCGAGGCCACCTCCGACTATCTCCTCAACGCCCTGCACGCCGGTCAGTTCGACGCCGTGGCGGTCTCCCCGGCGACGATGGTCCTGCCGGGGATCGAGATCCTGACCGTCGCCGACGAACCGCTCGTCGCCGCGGTCAGCCACGATCACTTCCTCGCGGACCGCACCACCCTGCGTCTCGACGAACTGCGCGACGAACCGCTCATCACCTTCCACCAGAGCGTCGGTGCGCGCGCCACGGTCGAGGAGTCCTGCGCCGAGGCCGGTTTCCGCCCCCGTATCGCCTTCGAAGCCAGCGACCCCAACCTTCTCGCGGAGCTCGCCGAGAAAGGCCTCGGCATCGCCATCCTGCCCGCGCCGTTCGCCGCCGTTCGCAAGGAGACCCTGCGGGCGATCACCATTACCGATCCGCCCATGCGGGGGCGCATCGCCTTTGCCTGGCGGAAGAACGGGACGGCCAACCCCGCGGCCCGTGCCCTCATCCTCCATCTTCAACGTGCCATAACTGGTGGCTGACCATTGTCACCCCCGGTGAATCCCATGCCGTTCAGGAAGGGATCGGAAGGGATCAGGAAGGGAAGGGATCAGGAAGGGGAGGGATACAGTTCCCGAATATCTATAACGGATGATTTTAGCTGCGATATAGATATCCTCTTGGACTTGTGGTGAGGCTGCCGACATCCTTGAGTTCATGGGGAACACGAAGCACCAGAAAACACAGGATGCACCTACTTTCACAGGCCCGGTCTTCCGGCCCGGCGACGCCGGTTACGACGAGGAAGTCTCCGGCTACCAGACCGCGTACACGCACCGTCCCGCGCTGGTCGTCGGCGCGGCCGACGCGGAAGACGTCCGCAGGGCGGTGACGTACGCGGCGGAGCACCGGCTGCCCGTGGCCGTGCAGGCGACGGGGCACGGCCTGTCGGTGGCCGCTGAAGGCGGTGTCCTGATCAGTACCCGGCGGATGACCGAGGTGCGGATCGACCCGGAGGGCCGGACCGCCCGCGTCGCCGCAGGGGTCCGCGCGGACGCGCTGATCGAAGCGGCCGCAGCCCATGGGCTGGCGCCGCTCACCGGCTCCTCGCCGGCCGTCAGTGTCGTCGGCTACACCCTGGGCGGCGGAATCGGGCTGCTGGCCCGGCAGTTCGGCTACGCGGCCGACCACGTGCACGCCCTGGAGATCGTCACCGCGGACGGGCAGTTGCACCGCGCGGAACCGGGCGACGAGCTGTTCGCCGCGGTGCTGGGCAGCGGCAGCAACTTCGGCGTCGTCACCGCCCTGGAGGTCGGACTGTTCCCGGTCCGCACGCTCTACGGGGGGCAGTTGGTCTTCGACGCTCCGCTGATCGAGAAGGCACTGGAGACCTGGCGGAGCTGGAGCGCGGGGGTGCCCGAGGAACTGACCTCGTCCGTCACCCTGCTCGGCCTCCCCGACATCCCCCAGATCCCCGATCCGCTGCGAGGCCGCTACTTCGCCTCCTTCCGGATCGTCTACAACGGCCCGGCCGAGGAGGGGGAACGCCTCGTCGCACCGCTGCGCGCAGTCGGCGCCCGCCTCATGGACGACCTGCGGACCATGCCCTTCACCGAGTCCGGCACCATCCACAGCGACCCGGAGGATCCGCAGCCGTACGCCGCCACCAATGCCCTGCTCGGCGAACTCACCCCGCAGGCGCTGAGCTCTCTGCTCGCCGTGGCGGGGCCGGCGTCGCCGGTGCCGTGCATCCTGGACATCCGCCACCTCGGCGGAGCGCTGCGCAAGCAGGGTCCGGCCGGGACCGTGGTGGACCACCGGGAGGCGGAGTTCCTCGTCGGTGCCCTGTCCGTCCACGGTCCCGGCGGCATCGGCCCCGACGAGGTCCGCGACCGGCACGCCCTGGTGCGCGAGGCCCTGGCGCCCTGGACCGTCGGCCACAGTCTCAACTTCCTCTACGGAGACGGCGAGCACGCCGACGAGGACCAGACCCGGGCCGTTTACCGGCCCGGCACCTACGACCGTCTGGCTGCGCTCAAGGCCGCCCACGACCCGCACAACCTCTTCCGGTTCAACCGCAACATCCGCCCGGAACCGTCCGCTTCTTCGTAGACGGACGGCGTACGGGGACGGCTCGGCGGTGCCGGGCCCGGGACGACCGGGCTCAGCGCCGCTCCGGCCGCAAGCCGCACTCATCACAACGTACTCATCACAAGCCGCACTGATCACAAGAAGCCGGCCGCGGCCGCGCAGTTGAAATCCCGGCTCCGTTCTGCACAGGTGCTCGCCCCGGTCCGACACAGGCCTTGGCCTTCCCCCCCCCGTGGGGAAGGCCAAGGCCTGTGTCGTGTGTCAGGAGAGGGGCCCGCCGAGGGGCCCGCTGATGCGCCGGGCCGCGCCCGGCGAGCGGTGCTCCGGGCGGGCGGCGGACCGGTCACGGGCGCGGGGCCCGCCTTGCGCGGCCGGGCCGACCAGCACAGGTGCCCCGCACCGAGCAGTACCGACGGGGCGCGGGAACCCGGCCGCCGCGTGGACGCCGGCCGTCGCGTGCGGCAGCGAGGTCAGCCATGGGACGGCCGATATGGCCGGATAGCGGAATGTTTTAGCTCCATGTATCGGCAGTTGAATCGCCTGATATTTGCATGGGCTGTCGCTGCAATCCTCCCTCAGTTCGTGAGGGAATTCCAATAAGCATGCCATATGGTTCCCATCGTGGAATCGAATCGTATCGAAGTTGCAGGGCATCGGTGCTGGTCATGGCGCTATCGGCCCTGCTCCCCGGCGTTAATTGAGTTGCGCGACCGCGCTGACTATGGCTGCTGAGACGGGAGTTGACTGGCCGGAAGTTCCATGGGTAACTGGCTATCGAGGCTGGCAGGGATCGACCTGGGGCTGCTTTATGTAAAGCGGTATTCATATGTAGCCCATCGAGACTCATTGCTCAATCAAGAGTCATTGCTCAACGATCTCGAATAGGGCAGCATTGGTCGTGCTCGTCAGCGTCGACGGGGTGAGTGTTGTACGGCAGTGCCCACAGCTGGTTGAGTGTGGGCACTCATGAACGGGGGATTTCTGTGAGAGTTGTTCTGAGTATTCTTCGCAACGAGCTGCCTGCCACGCCGGGGCACATCGCCGCAGGCAGCCGCCTGCCGAGTCGGTGCATCGCATCGGTGAATCCGTCCTCTGCGACGGGGTAGGGCCGACGGTCACCGCGGGCAGATGATCTCTTCTGCCCCAAGTGCTGGAGGACGACGGTCCTCGCTTTCCATGCTTCCTAACTTTTCCCTTTGGCGATCCGTCCGACGCAGAAGTCGGGCCCATGTGCAATTCCACCCATTGATCTGCCACGGCCGTCTCAGGCTCCATGGCGGCATGCCCGGTGCACGAGAGTGCCGCTGCCGCTTGAGCTCCTGAAAGCGGCCGGCCGGGCGGCAGACATTGCGGGCCAGGGGTTTTATCGCGCCCCCGGGATCGCCGTCACATTCGCAACACGTCCACTGCTCGCAGTCTGTTTCCTATCCATCAGGGGGAAATCGTCATGTCTGATTCCGTGCGGTCGCAGAGCTTCGCCGACGAGGCCGAACTGCGTTGGATCAACCGCGCCACCGTCGAGAAGTACCTGCAGACCAGGGGAGAGGACCGGCTCCGCCGGCACGAGCTGTTCACCGAAGACGGCAGCGGCGGCCTCTGGACCACCGACACCGGGGCCCCCATCGCCATCAAGGGCCGGGACCGGCTGGCCGAGCACGCCGTCTGGTCGCTGCAGTGCTTCCCCGACTGGGAGTGGTACAACATCAAGATCTTCGAGACCCAGGACCCGAACCACATCTGGGCGGAGTGCGACGGCCGCGGGAAGATCCGCTTCGCGGACTACCCCGAGGGCCACTACGAGAACCACTTCCTGCACTCCTTCGAGCTGCAGAACGGGAAGATCAAGCAGAACCGCGAGTTCATGAACCCCTTCCAGCAGCTGAGGGCCCTGGGCATCCCGGTGCCCCAGGTCAAGCGTGCTGGCATCCCCACCTGATCAGCCACCCCCCACCGCTGGATCGGAGTCCGTCGTGGAAGACGTCATGCGTGATATTCGAGTCCGCGGGGCGCTGCAGCAGCCCGAATGGGGCGATCCGCTGCAGGTCAGCCGCGTAGGGGAGGCCCTGGCCTCCCGCCCCCCGCTCGTCCGGGCCACCGATGTCAGGGTCCTCCGCGGCTTCCTGGCCAAGGTCGCTCTCGGCGAGGCCATGGTGGTACAGGCCGGAGACTGCGCCGAAGACCCCCAGGAGTGCACCGCCGACCACGTGGCGCGCAAGGCCGCGGTGCTGGATCTGCTCGCCGGGGCGCTGCGCATGGTCACCCGCAAGCCCGTCGTACGCGTCGGGCGCATCGCGGGACAGTTCGCCAAACCCCGCTCCAAGCCCACCGAGATGGTGGGTGACACCGAACTCCCCTCGTTCCGCGGCCACATGGTGAACGCGCCGGAGCCGGACGCCGACAGCAGGCGGCCCGATCCGCTGCGCATCCTCACCGGCTACATGGCCGCCAACGACATCGTCGACCACCTGGGCTGGCGCGACTCCGCCGCGGGCCGGGCCATGGTCGAGCCGCCGGTGTGGACCAGCCACGAGGCGCTGCTGCTCGACTACGAGATCCCCATGCTCCGCACCGACGAGCGGGAGAACGTGTTCCTCGGCTCCACCCACTGGCCGTGGATCGGCGAGCGCACCCGGCAGGTCGAGGGCGCGCACGTCGCCCTGCTCAGCGAGGTGAGCAACCCGGTGGCGTGC
Organism: Streptomyces sp. NPDC021093; assembly: GCF_044333135.1. Classification (NCBI taxonomy): domain Bacteria; kingdom Bacillati; phylum Actinomycetota; class Actinomycetes; order Kitasatosporales; family Streptomycetaceae; genus Streptomyces; species Streptomyces sp. NPDC021093. The sequence goes on from NZ_JBIRQJ010000015.1 coordinate 272,156, forward strand.
AAGGTCGGCCCCGGCATGACCCCCGAACAGCTGCTCGCGCTGTGCGAACGGCTCGATCCGGCACGGGAGCCGGGGCGGCTCACACTCATCGCCCGGATGGGGGCCGACAAGGTCGCCGAACGGCTGCCGCGGCTGGTGGAGGCGGTACGTACCGCAGGGCACCCCGTCATCTGGCTGACCGACCCCATGCACGGCAACACCGTCTCGGCGCCGGGCGGCCTCAAGACCCGGTACGTGGAGACCGTCTCGCTCGAAGTCGTGCGCTTCCAGGACGCCGTCCGGGAAGGGGGCGGGGTGGCCGGCGGACTGCACCTGGAGACCACCCCCGACAACGTCACCGAATGCGTTTCCAACAAGGCGGAGCTCGACAACGTCGGGGACAGGTACACGAGTTTCTGCGACCCCCGGCTCACGCCGTGGCAGGCCGTCTCCGTGATATCCGCCTGGACCCCCTGACACCGGTCGGCGCCGCACCCTGCCGTCTGCGAAGCACGTCCCGCGCGCACAGCGCTCGTCGATTGAGGAAATGGAGCCATGACCGGTATACCCCCCATCAGCCCCTATCCCCTGCCGATAGCGGGTGAACTGCCCGCCGCCACCGCCCAGTGGACCGTCGACCCGGACCGTGCGGTCCTGCTCGTCCACGACATGCAGCGGTACTTTCTCAAGCCCTTCCCCGACACCGTGCGCCAGGAACTGGTGCGCAACGCCGCCGGACTGCGGGAGCGCTGCGCCGCACACGGCATCCCGGTGGCGTACACGGCCCAGCCCGGTGGCATGACCGACGAACAGCGCGGCCTGCTCAAGGACTTCTGGGGCCCGGGCATGCGCCCGGCACCCGCCGACCGCGCGGTGGTCGACGAGCTGGCGCCCGCCGCGCACGACTGGACCTTCACCAAGTGGCGTTACAGCGCCTTCTTCAACTCCGGCCTGCTGGAGCGGATGCGCGGGAGCGGCCGCGACCAGCTCATCGTGTGCGGCGTCTACGCCCACGTCGGGGTGCTGATGACGGCCGTCGAGGCGTTCACCAACGACATCCAGCCGTTCTTCGTCGCCGACGCCACCGCCGACTTCTCCGAGGAGTACCACCGGATGGCCATCCGGTACGCGGCGGAGCGCTGCGCGGCGGTCGTCACGGCCAAGGAAGTCCTCGCATGAGCGAGCAACGGAAGCAGGAGCCCCCCACGGCCCCGGAGCCGTCCGGCGATCTGCTCGACCACGTACTGCGGGAACAGCCGGGCTCCTTCGCACTGCTGTCCCGGCCGGAGGCCGCGGCGGGCCTGCTCGACGTCCTCGTCGGCGAGGTCTCGGAGCCGGACCTGCTGGCGGACATCCCGCTGCGGGACGAAGCGGTGCCGGGCGCCGGAGCCCGGCACGAGGTCCTCACGCTCATCCCCTACCGGCAGATCGCCGAACGGGGCTTCCGCTGCGCCGACGACGGGGCGCCGCTGATCGCCATGACCGTCACCGACCAGCAGCAGGTGCCGCTGGCCGACGCGCTGCCGCGCATCCCGCAGGTGCCGACGGCGCTGAGCGGCGCGCACTTCGACGTGGACGACGAGGAGTACCAGGAGACCGTCCGCCGCATCATGAAGGAGATGATCGGCACCGGCGAAGGGGCGAACTTCGTCGTCAAGCGCTCGTTCGTCGCCGACATCACCGACTACGGGCCGCACAGCGCGCTGGCGTTCTTCCGGCGGCTGCTGGAACGGGAGTCGGGCGCCTACTGGACGTTCCTCGTCCACACCGGGTCGCGCACCTTCGTCGGCGCCTCGCCCGAGCGGCACGTCAGCCTCAACGACGGCAAGGCCGTGATGAACCCCATCAGCGGCACCTACCGCTATCCGGCGTCCGGCCCCACCCTCCCGGGCGTGATGGAGTTCCTGGTCGACCGGAAGGAGACCGACGAGCTGTACATGGTGGTGGACGAGGAACTGAAGATGATGGCCCGGATCTGCGAGTCGGGCGGCCGGGTGGTCGGCCCGTACCTCAAGGAGATGGCCCAGCTCGCGCACACCGAGTACTTCATCGAGGGGCGCACCACCCGCGACGTGCGCGAGATCCTGCGCGAGACCATGTTCGCCCCCACCGTCACCGGCAGCCCGCTGGAGAGCGCCTGCCGCATCATCGAGCAGTACGAACCGGCTGGCCGCGGCTACTACAGCGGTGCGGTGGCCCTGATCGGCCGCGACGCCGCAGGCGGCCGGACGATGGACTCCGCCATCCTCATCCGCACCGCCGACATCGACCACAGCGGACGGGTGAACATCGGCGTCGGCGCCACGATCGTGCGGCACTCCGATCCGGCCTCCGAGGCCGCGGAGACCCGCGCCAAGGCCGCGGGGCTCGTCGCCGCGCTGGAGACCGGCGGAGAGAGGCGCTTCGGCAACCACTCCCGCGTGCGCGACGCCCTGGCGCACCGCAACGACACCATCGCGGACTTCTGGCTGCGCGACCTCGACAGCCGCATGGACCCGCTGCCGGATCTCGCGGGGCGCGAGGTGCTCGTCGTGGACGCCGAGGACACCTTCACCTCCATGATCGACAACCAACTCCGTTCCATGGGACTGAAGGTGACGCTCCGTCGGTTCGACGAGGAGTACAGCTTCGACGGTTACGACCTCGTGGTCATGGGTCCTGGACCCGGCGATCCGCAGGAGGCGGGCCACCCCAAGATGGAGCACCTGCACGCGGCGGTACGCACGCTGCTCGCGGAGCGGCGGCCCTTCCTCGCCGTCTGCCTCAGCCACCAGGTGCTCAGCCTCCAACTCGGCCTCAGGCTGCGGCGCAGGCAGATCCCCAACCAGGGCGTCCAGAAGGAGATCGACCTCTTCGGCACCCCGGAACGGGTCGGCTTCTACAACACCTTCTCCGCGCACTGCGACCGGAACGAGACCGAGGTCGCGGGCGTGGGCACGGTCGAGGTGAGCCGCGACGAGGCAACCGGTGAGGTGCACGCCCTGCGCGGACCCCACTTCGCCTCCATGCAGTTCCACGCCGAATCCGTACTCACCCAGGACGGGCCGCGGATCGTCAGCACCGCGCTGAAGAACGTACTGGACATGACGCAGGGCGCCGGCTCGCTCTGATCCGGTGCGCCCGGACGCACCCAACTCCCCTTTCCACACCGTGATGTGACACACCGTGATGGATCACATCGTGATCAGTTGGAGAACCGATGCATTCGTACGTCGTCGTCGACGCCTTCGCCAGCAAACCCCTCACGGGCAACCCCGTAGCGGTGTTCGCCGACAGTGACGATCTCCCCACCGAGCTCATGCAGCGCATCGCACAGGAGATGAACCTCTCGGAGTCCACCTTCGTGCTCGAACCCAAGCAGGGCGGCGACGCACACATCAGGGTGTTCACCCCGGTCAACGAGCTCCCGTTCGCCGGGCACCCGCTCCTGGGCACCGCCATCGCGCTCGGCAGGCGGACCGAGAGCGACCAACTGCGGCTGGAGACCGCCATGGGCATCATCCCCTTCGAACTGCAGCGCTCGGGAGGGCAGGTGACGGCGGCCACGATGCGGCAGCCGGTGCCGTCCTGGGAGCCCTTCGACCGCACCGACGAACTGCTGGCCGCACTGGGCATCAGCAGTTCCACACTGCCCGTGGAGATCTACCGCAACGGCCCGCGGCACGTCCTGGTGGGCCTGGAGAGCATCGAGGCCCTCTCCGCGCTCCACCCCGACCACCGTGCCCTCGCACAGTTCCCGGACATGGCGGCCAACTGCTACGCCGGGTCCGGCACGCACTGGCGCAACCGGATGTTCTCGCCCGCGTACGGCGTGGTCGAGGACGCGGCCACCGGATCCGCCGCAGGACCCATCGCGATCCACCTCGCCCGGCACGGCCTGGCCGCCTACGGGCAGCGGATCGAGATCACCCAGGGCGTCGAGATGGGCCGCCCCTCACCGATGTACGCACTGGTCAGGGGCGAGGGGGACCGGGTCGACACCGTGGAGGTCGGCGGCAACGGCGTCGTCGTCATCGAAGGGACGCTGTGCCTGTGAACCCCGCACACCGCGATCCCGGCACCGTTTCCCTCTCCCGACGGAGGCACCTGTGAGCAGCACCAGGTCGGAGTCCCTGACCGGAACGGTGGACATCGACTTCCCCGAGTACGCCACCCCGCCGGCCGAGCCGATCGGGCTGCTGCGCCACTGGCTCGACGGCGCGGCCCGGCACCGGGTCCGCGAGCCGCTGGCACTGGCACTGGCCACATCGGACGGGCACGGCGCGAGCTCGTCGCGGATCGTCGTGGTGAACAGGGTGACGGACGCCGGGCTGGTCTTCGCCACCCACGACGGCAGTCAGAAGGACCGTGACCTGGCGGCCAACCCGTGGGCCTCCGGCGTCCTGTACTGGCGGGAGACGAGTCAGCAGATCACCGTCGCCGGCCCGACGCGACGCCTCCCCGACACCGACGCCGACGCACTGTGGGCGGCCAGGCCCACCTTCACCCACGCCATGACGACGGTCGCCCACCAGAGCGAGCCGCTGGAGAGCCTCGAACACCTGGAGGCGCTGCGCAAGGAGGCCGCGTTCCTCAGCGACCTCGGTGAGCCGCTGCCGCGCCCCGCCTCGTACATCGGCTACCAACTGGAGCCCGCCGTCGTCGAGTTCTGGGCCAACGGTACCGACCGGCTGCACGAACGGCTGCGCTACGACCGCTCCGGCGACGGCTGGGCGATCAGCAGGCTCCAGCCGTGACACCGGTGCGGGTACGGCCCGCCGGCCGCCCGCTGTGAACGACCACCCCGACGAATGGGAGACGCCATGACCGACCGCCCGACCCCCTCCCCCTTCACCGGGGACCTCGACCTGCGGGCCCGCAACCGCGAGGCCGTGGAGAACTACATGCGCACCGGCGAGGAAGCCCGGCTGCGGCGCTACACCCTCTACACCGACGACGGCACCGCGTCCCTCTTCTACACCGACATCGGACGGCCGATCACGGTGCAGGGCCGCGAGAAGCTCAGGAAGCACGGCGAACTCTCGCTGAAGGTCCTGCCCGACTGGGAGTGGACCAACGTGGAGATCTACGAGACCCAGAACCCCAACGTCATCTGGGTGGAGTGCGACGGGGAAGGCACGATCCGGTTCCCGGACTATCCCGTCGGCCACTACAGCAACCACTTCATCCACGGGTTCACCCTCGAAGACGGACGGATCAAGTCCAGCCGGGAGTACACCAATCCGATCGAGCACATGCGCTCGCTGAGCATCGACACCCCCCACATCCGGCGGGACTGGATCCCCTCCTGACCTCCCTGACCTACCGGGCTTCTCCGCCTCCCTCGCCTTTTCCGACTCCGACGACGAACGGACACTGACCATGGCCATAGACACCGAGGCCGCCCGCGTCACGGTCGACCTCATCACCGCCGCATGGCGCACCCAGGCCGTCTACGCCGCAACCAAACTGGGCCTGCCCGACCTCATCGCAGCGGGGCACACCGACAGCGCGGAGCTCGCCCGTGCCGCCGGAACCGACGAGGGCATCACACGCCGCCTGCTGCGTCTGCTCGCCCGGCTGGAGATCGTCGAAGGGACCGAGGAGACCGGGTACCGCAACACGGCGGCGGGAGATCTGCTGCGCGACCGGCCTGACTCGCTGCGCGACATGTGCCTGCTGTACGGCGAGGAGTTCTACCAGGCCTGGGGACACGCCCAAGTGACCTTCCGTACCGGAGAACCGGCCTTCGAGGCCGTGTACGGGCAGTCGCTCATCTCCTACCTGCGGGACGACCCGGAAGCAGCCGGCCGCTTCCAACGGACCATGCAGGCCAGCAACTTCTTCTTCGACGCCGTACCGGAGACCGTCGACTTCTCCCAGAGCTCCCACGTGGTGGACATCGCAGGCGGGAGCGGGCAGCTGCTGTCCACGGTGCTGCGCGCGGCACCGCAGACCCGCGGCACCCTCGTGGACCTCGAACACACCATCCCCATCGCCCGCAAGCACCTTGAGCAGACGGTCGGCACCGAACGCGTCGAGCTCATCGCGGGCAACATGTTCGCCGACGAGCTGCCCGCGGGCGCCGACACCTACCTGCTGTCGCGGGTCCTGGGCGACTGGGGCGACGACGACTGCGTACGGGTACTGAACAGGGTCCGCTCGGCCATGTCCGCCCACTCCCGGCTGCTGATCATCGAGCGAGTCGTACAGGACGACGGCACCGGCCTGCTGGCCCCGCTGTGGGACCTGCACCTGCTGGTGCTCAACGGCGGCAGCCAGCGCACCCTGAGCGACTACCACGGCCTGGCCGCCCGCTCCGGTCTGACCGTCGAGCGCTCCGTGGAACTGCCGATGGAGAACACCGCCCTGGTACTGGTCCCGGAAGCGTAGGCCGTACCCCGGGCCGCGCCACGTGCAGCGACCCGGTCCATCCCGAAGAAGGAGACATGGGAACTTCACAATCCGCGGACGTCGTCATCGTCGGAGGCGGCATAGGCGGTCTGACCGCAGCCCTCAGCCTGCACGCCGCAGGATTCGAGCCGCTCGTCCTGGAGAGCGCTCGTGAGATCAGGCCGCTCGGCGTGGGCATCAACCTCCAGCCCGCCGCCGTGCGGGAGCTGACCGAGCTGGGCCTGGCCGACGAACTGGCCGCCACGGGTGTTCCCGCAGCCGGACATCTCTTCGCCGACCACCACGGCACGACCCTGTTCACCGAACCGCGAGGACTGGCCGCCGGCTACAAGTGGCCCCAGTACTCGATCCATCGCGGCGAACTCCAGATGCTGCTGCTGAAGGCGGTACGGGAACGAATGGGCCCCGACGCGGTGCGTACGGGTATCCAGGTCCAGGGATTCGAGCAGACCCCCGGCGCGGTCCACGCCCACGTACTGGACCGGGCCGACGGCCACCGGGAGCTGATCGAGGGCGGCGTGCTCGTCGCCGCGGACGGAATCCACTCGACGGTGCGCGCCCTGCTCCACCCGGATCAGGGACCGCTCCAGTGGAACGGCGTCACGATGTGGCGGGGTGTGACCGAGGTCGAGTCCTTCCCGCCGGGGAACGCCGTCGTCATCGCCGCCGACGAGCAGAACGTCCAGTTCGTGGCGTACCAGATCTCCCACGCCGCCCTGGCGCGCGGCCGCACGTCGGTCAACTGGGTCTGCCTGGTGCCGGGAGGCACACCCGGCCCGCTCGGCGGCGACGTCAACTGGAACCGCCCCGGCACGGCGGAAGACATCCTTCCGCACTACGCGGACTGGAAGTTCGACTGGGCCGAGCTGCCGGAGCTCATCACCGGCAGCGAGCAGATCCTCGAATACCCGATGGTCGACCGGGATCCGCTCCCGTCCTGGGGACACGGCCGGGTCACCCTGCTCGGTGACGCCGCACACCCCGGCTACCCCTCCGGTGCCAACGGCGGCACCCAGGCCATCATCGACGCCCGAGTCCTGGCCTACGAACTCGCCACGACGGACGACCCGGTCACCGCGCTGGCCCGCTACGAGAAGGAGCGGCGGGAAGTCACCTCCGCGATCGTGCTCGCCAACCGTGAGATGGACCGGGTGGGACGGCGCGGTGCCGGTGGCCGCTCCGGCACCTCCATCGCCAAGGTCACCGACTCCTACCGGCGCACCACCGGTGCCGCGGAAGAGCTCAACTCCCGCGCCTCCCTCACCCCGCCGGGCGGGAACTTCGGGAACTGAGCCGGTACTCCGCAAGGAGACACCGACCTCGCCCGGGAGCAGGCCAACGGCCGCTCCCCCCATGAACAGGACGCGGAGGGCAGCCCCCCCGGCGATCCACTGCCCGCCGGTGCGGGCCTCATCCCCCGACCCGCACCGGCTGATCCGCGTCCCCGGGCCGGAGCGCCCCCCCCGCCCCCCCCCCGGCAGGGGCCTCCGGCCCACCCACCTACTCACTCACTCCCGCACCCGCGCACCCGCGCACCCGCGTCACAGGGCCGAACCGCCCACGTCGATCCACACCCCGCACCGCCATCAGTCAGCAGCCGCTGCGACCCCATGGAGTACCCGTGTCCCGCCGCCTGTTCACCTCTGAGTCCGTCACCGAGGGCCACCCCGACAAGATCGCCGACCAGATCAGCGACGCCGTCCTCGACGCGCTCCTCGCCCAGGACCCGGCCTCCCGGGTCGCCGTCGAAACGCTGATCACCACCGGCCAGGTGCATCTGGCCGGTGAGGTGACCACCACGGCCTACGCCGATATCGCCGCTCTGGTCCGGGACACGGTCCTGTCCATCGGCTACGACTCGTCGGCGAAGGGTTTCGACGGCGCTTCGTGCGGTGTCTCGGTGTCCATCGGTGCGCAGTCCCCGGACATCGCGCAGGGCGTCGACACCGCTTACGAGCAGCGGGTCGAGGGTGCCGCCGCAGGTGCGGAGGGGGACGAGCTGGACCGGCAGGGCGCGGGCGACCAGGGCCTGATGTTCGGCTACGCCTGCGACGAAACACCCGAACTGATGCCGCTGCCCATCCAGTTGGCGCACCGGCTCGCTGCCCGCCTCTCCGAGGTGCGCAGGAACGGGACCGTCCCGTACCTGCGCCCGGACGGCAAGACCCAGGTCACCGTCGAGTACCTGGGCAGCCGGGCGGCCCGCCTGGACACGGTCGTCGTCTCCTCGCAGCACGCGAGCGACATTGACCTCGACTCGCTGCTGACCCCGGACGTCCGCGAGCACGTCGTGGAGCACGTACTGGCCGAACTCTCCGACAGCGGCGTCAAGTTGGAGACGGACGGCTACCGGCTGCTGGTGAACCCGACCGGCAGGTTCGAGATCGGTGGCCCGATGGGCGACGCGGGCCTCACCGGCCGCAAGATCATCATCGATACGTACGGGGGCATGGCCCGGCACGGTGGTGGTGCGTTCTCGGGCAAGGATCCGTCGAAGGTGGACCGTTCGGCGGCGTACGCGATGCGCTGGGTGGCCAAGAACGTGGTCGCGGCAGGGCTGGCGTCCCGCTGCGAGGTGCAGGTCGCGTACGCGATCGGCAAGGCAGAGCCGGTCGGTCTCTTCGTCGAGACCTTCGGCACCGCGGTCGTTCCGCAGGCCCGTATCGAGCAGGCCATCGCCGAGGTCTTCGACCTGCGCCCGGCCGCGATCATCCGCGACCTGGACCTGCTCCGCCCGATCTACGCGCAGACCGCCGCCTACGGCCACTTCGGCCGCGAGCTGCCCGACTTCACCTGGGAGCGCGCCGACCGCGCCGACGCGCTGCGCACCGCTGCGGGGGTCTGACATGCGGATCACCGTTACCGGTTCGGTCGCCACCGACCACCTCATGATGTTCCCCGGACGTATCAGCGACCAGCTGCTGGCCGACAAGCTGGACCGGATCTCGGTGTCGTTCCTCGTCGACGACCTGGTGATCCGGGACGGCGGCGCCGCCGCGAACATCGCCTACGGCCTGGCCTGCCTCGGCCACCGCCCGCTCCTCGTCGCGGCGGTGGGCGCGGACTTCCAGGCCTACGGCCGTCGGCTGACGGAGCTCGGAGTGGACACCTCCGGCGTCCATGTCTCGGCCACCCGGCACACGCCCCGCTTCCTGCGCACCACCGACCCGGTCGGCAACTGCCTCACCTCCTTCTACGCGGGCGCGATGGCGGAGGCCGCCGACATCGACCTGGCCGGTGTGCTGCGCCCGCGTGGCGGATCCGATCTCGTACTGGTCGGCGCCGAGGCCCCGGCCGCGATGCTCCGCCACACCCGGGCCTGCCGCACTCTCGGCATCCCCCACATCGCCGACCCGTCCCAGCAGCTGGCCCGGCTCGAAGGCCCTGAGATCCGCGAACTGGTCGACGGGGCAAGCCTGTTGTTCACCAACGAGGACGAGCGCGAACTGCTCCTGCACAAGACCGGCTGGCGCCACGCCGACGTGCTGCGGCGGGTCGGCACCTGGATCACCACCCTCGGCGAGAAGGGCAGCCGTGTCGAACGGGCGGATGAGCCGGCCACCGACATCCCCGCCGTCCCCGTGGACACCGTCGCCGATCCGACCGGAGCAGGCGACGCCTTCCGCGCCGGATACCTGGCCGCCCTCGCCGAGGGCCTCGCCCCTGTGCGCATCGCCCTCGTGAGCCACGACCCCGTGCGATGCGCCCAAAGAGGCGCGGCCCAGGCCGCCTTGGCCCTGTCGGCCGTGGGCACCCAGACCTACGCCCCCACACCCGACCGCACCCACCACCTGCTCACCGGCACCCACGGAACCGGCACCCACGGAACCGGCAGTTCCCCAACCGGCACCTACCCAACCGGCACGGAGTACGCGCCGGACACACTGCCGACCGGGGAGCGCCGATGAGCGTCCTGACGCAGGCCACCGCCCGGCGCGGCCCGGCAGAGCTGATCGCGGCCGGAAACCGCTCGTACTCCTTCGAGTTCTTCCCGCCCAGGACCGACCGCGGCGAACAGGCGCTGTGGCAGGCCCTGCGCCGCATCGAAGCCGTGGACCCGGCCTTCGTCTCCGTGACGTACGGGGCGGGCGGCTCCTCACGGGAACGCACCGCCGCCCTCACCCAGAAGATCGCGGAGAACACCACGCTGCACCCGGTCGCCCACCTCACCGCGGTCGGCCACTCCGTCGCCGAACTGCGGCAGATCATCGGCCGCTACGCCGACGCCGGCATCCGCGACGTACTGGCCCTGCGCGGTGACCCGCCAGGTGACCCCCAAGGACCGTGGACCCGGCATCCGGAGGGTCTGGCACACGCCGCCGACCTGGTCCGCCTGGTGCGCGAGCTGGGCGACTTCAGCATCGGTGTCGCCGCCTTCCCCGAGCGGCACCCCCGCTCGCCCGACTGGGACAGCGACATCCGGCACTTCATCGCCAAGTGCCGGGCGGGCGCGGACTATGCCGTCACCCAGATGTTCTTCGACGCCGAGGACTACCTCCGGCTGCGCGACCGGCTGGCCGCCGCCGGGTGCGACACCCCGGTCATCCCGGAGATCATGCCGGCCACCCGCCACGACCAGATCAGCCGCTTCGCCGAACTGAGCAACGCGACCTTCCCCGCCGGCCTCGGCCTGCGTCTGCACACCGCGCGGCACGACCCCCAGGAGTCCCACCGCATCGGCGTCGAGCACGCCACCGCGCTGGCGCAGCGCCTCCTCGACGAGGGAGCGCCCGGTCTGCACTACATCACCCTCAACCACTCCACTGCCGCCCTCGACATCCACCGCGGACTGCGCCTGCCCTCCACGGAGACGAGTCACTCATGATCACGTCTGATGCCCTGCCCTCCACGGGCCTTCCCGCCCTCGACTGGACCGAATTGGACCAGCGGGCCGTAGACACCGCCCGCGTCCTGGCCGCGGACGCCGTACAGAAGGTCGGCAACGGCCATCCTGGTACGGCGATGAGCCTGGCGCCGGCCGCGTACACCCTTTTCCAGAAGGTGATGCGGCACGATCCGGCGGACGCCGACTGGACGGGCCGTGACCGCTTCGTCCTTTCCGCGGGCCATTCGTCCCTCACTCTCTACACCCAGCTGTACCTGGCCGGTTTCGGCCTGGAGCTGGACGACCTGAAGGCGTTCCGCACCTGGGGTTCGAAGACCCCGGGGCACCCGGAGTACGGGCACACGGTCGGTGTCGAGACCACGACAGGACCGCTCGGCCAGGGCGTGGCCAATGCGGTGGGCATGGCGATGGCCGCCCGCTACGAGCGCGGCCTGTTCGACCCGGACACCGCGCTGGGTGAGTCGCCGTTCGACCACTTCATCTTCGCGATCGCGGGTGACGGCTGTCTGCAGGAGGGCATCTCGGCGGAGGCGTCGTCGATGGCCGGGCACCAGAAGCTCGGCAACCTGGTCCTGCTGTGGGACGACAACCACATCTCGATCGAGGGTGACACGGAGACGGCGGTCTCCGAGGACACCATGAAGCGGTACGAGTCCTACGGCTGGCACGTCCAGCGCGTGGCTCCGAAGCCGGACGGCGACCTCGACCCCGAGGCCCTGTACAACGCGATCCAGCAGGCGAAGGCCGTCACCGACAGGCCCTCGTTCATCGCGATGCGCTCGATCATTGCCTGGCCCGCGCCGCACGCGCAGGGCACCGAGGCCTCGCACGGCTCGGCGCTGGGTGACGAGGAGGTCGCGGCCACCAAGCGTGTGCTGGGCTTCGACCCGGAGCAGTCCTTCGAGGTCTCCGACGAGGTCCTCGCGCACACCCGCGAGGCGCTGGACCGGGGTGCGCAGGCGAAGGCCGAGTGGGAGAAGGGCTTCGCCGCCTGGCGCACCGCGAACCCGGAGCGCGCGGCCGAGTTCGACCGCATTGCGGCGGCCGAGCTGCCCGCGGGCTGGGAGGAGAAGCTCCCGGCCTTCGAGACCGGCAAGGGGATCGCCACCCGCGCGGCCTCCGGCAAGGTCCTGGCCGCGCTCGGTGCGGTCATCCCGGAGCTGTGGGGCGGTTCCGCCGACCTGGCGGGGTCGAACAACACGACGATCGACAAGTCGTCGTCGTTCCTGCCCGCGGGCAATCCGCTGCCGGAGGCGGACCCGTACGGCCGCACGGTCCACTTCGGTATCCGCGAGCACTCGATGGCCGCCGAGATGAACGGCATCGCGCTGCACGGCAACACCCGTATCTACGGCGGCACCTTCCTGGTGTTCTCCGACTACATGCGCAACTCCGTCCGTCTCTCCGCGCTGATGCACCTGCCGGTGACGTACGTGTGGACGCACGACTCGGTCGGTCTCGGCGAGGACGGCCCCACCCACCAGCCGGTCGAGCACCTGGCCTCGCTGCGCGCGATCCCGGGCCTGAACGTGGTCCGCCCGGCCGACGCCAACGAGACCGCGATCGCCTGGCGCGAGATCCTGAAGCGGTACACGAAGGTCTTCGGCAAGGGCGCCCCCACCGGCCTCGTGCTGACGCGTCAGGGCGTACCCACCTACGAGGCCAACGAGGACGCCGCCCGCGGCGGTTACGTCCTCTTCGAGGCCGACGGCGGGACCGCGCAGGTGGTCCTGATCGGTACCGGTTCCGAGGTCCAGCTCGCCGTCGAGGCGCGCGAGGAGCTCCAGGCCGCCGGCATCCCGACCCGGGTCGTGTCGATGCCGTCGGTGGAGTGGTTCGAGGAGCAGGACCAGGCCTACCGGGACAGCGTCCTTCCGCCGTCGGTCAAGGCCCGGGTGGCGGTCGAGGCCGGTATCGGCCTGACCTGGCACAAGTACGTGGGCGACGCGGGCCGGATCGTCTCGCTGGAGCACTTCGGCGCCTCCGCCGACGGCAAGGTCCTCCTCCGCGAATTCGGTCTCACCGCCGACGCCGTCACCGCCGCCGCCCGTGTGTCCGTCCGAGCTGCTGCCCGGAGCCGGTCATGACCACACACGGCAGCGGGCGCGGGCACGCCGCGCCGAGCGCGCGGATCCCCGGCTCGAAGAGTCTGACGAACCGGATCCTGCTGCTGGCCGCGGCCGCCGAGGGCACCAGCCGGGTGCGGGCACCGCTCGTCAGCGACGACACCCTCGCCTTCCGGCACGCCCTGACCGCACTCGGCATCCCGGTGAAGTCCGGTACGACGGACGCGTACTGGGAGGTGACCGGGGTGGGGCGCGGGCCACGCGGCGGGGCCCGGGTGTGGTGTGCGGACGCGGGGACCGCCGCGCGTTTCCTGCCACCCTTCGCGGCCACCGGACAGGGGACCTATGTCTTCGACGGCTCCCCGCAGCTACGAGCCCGCCCCCAACTCCCTTTGTTTGACGCGCTGTTGGAGCTCGGCGCCGAAGTGGAAACGGCACCCGGCGGTTCCCTGCCCACGCTGATCCGTGCGCACGGCCTCACCGGCAGAGAGATCACTGTGGACTCCTCCATGAGCAGCCAGTACCTCAGCGGCCTGCTGATGGCAGCACCCCTGATGCGCCACGGACTGCTCATCAGGGGCACCGCTCTGGTCAGCCGCCCGTACGTCGACATGACCGTGACCCTGATGCGACGCTTCGGCGCGCAGGTCACCCAGGAGGAGGACGGCTCCTTCCAGGTGGCGCCCGGCGGATACACCGCCACCGACACGGTGGTCGAACCCGACGCGTCCACGGCCTCCTACCTCTTCGCCGCGGCCGCCGTCACGGGACGGACGATCACGGTTCAGGGCCTGGGCCTCGAAAGCCTCCAGGGCGATGTGCGGTTCGTGGACGTGCTGGCGCAGGCCGGTGCGCGGGTACGGGCGGACCGTACGGCGACGACGGTGACCGGGACGGGGCGCCTGCGCGGCGGTTTCACCGTCGACATGGGCGAGATCTCGGACACCTTCATGACCCTCGCCGCCATCGCACCGCTCGCCGATGGCCCCATCACGATCCGTGGCATCGGGCACGCGCGGCTGAAGGAGTCCGACCGCATCGCCGCCGTCGCTCAGGCCCTGGGCGCCTGCGGCATCGAGACCGCGTCGGGGGAGGACTGGATCACCGTCCACCCGGGGGTGCCGCGTCCCGCCCGTGTCGCCTGTCACCGCGACCACCGCATCGCGATGGCGTTCTCGGTCCTCGGGCTCGCCGCCCCGGGCGTCATCTCCCTGGACGATCCGCACTGTGTGGCCAAGACCTTTCCCGGCTTCCACGCAGAGCTGCGACGTCTCTTTCCAGCATACGAACTCCCGGTCCAGGTACGGGAGACGGCGAAGGAGCGACATTGAGCAGGTTGCGCTGGCTGACGGCGGGGGAGTCGCACGGCCCCGCACTCGTGGCGACGCTGGAGGGTCTTCCGGCCGGCGTGCCGATCACCACTGAGCTGGTGGCGGACGCGTTGGCGCGGCGCCGGCTGGGCTACGGGCGGGGCGCCCGGATGAAGTTCGAGCGGGACGAGGTGACGTTCCTGGGCGGGGTGCGGCACGGACTGTCACTGGGTTCGCCGGTCGCCGTGATGGTGGGCAACACCGAGTGGCCGAAGTGGGAGCAGGTGATGTCGGCGGACCCGGTGGCGGCGGAGGTGCTGGCGCAGTCGGCGCGCAACGCACCGCTGACCCGGCCGCGCCCCGGGCATGCGGATCTGGCGGGCATGCAGAAGTACGGCTTCGACGAGGCCCGGCCGGTCCTGGAGCGGGCTTCGGCGCGCGAGACGGCGGCCCGGGTGGCGTTGGGGGCGGTGGCCAGGTCGTTCCTGAAGGAGACGGCGGGAATCGAGATCGTCTCGCACGTGGTGGAGCTGGCGGCGGCCAGAGCCCCGTACGGCGTCATCCCCGGGCCCGCGGACGTGGAGCGGCTGGACGCGGACCCGGTGCGCTGCCTGGACGCGGACGCGAGCAAGGCGATGGTCGCCGAGATCGACCAGGCGCACAAGGACGGCGACACCCTGGGCGGCGTGGTGGAGGTGCTGGCCCACGGGGTGCCGGTGGGACTGGGCTCGCACGTGCACTGGGACCGGCGCCTGGACGCGCGGCTGGCCGCGGCCCTGATGGGCATTCAGGCCATCAAGGGTGTGGAGGTCGGTGACGGCTTCGCCCTGGCCCGGGTGCCGGGCTCCCGGGCGCACGACGAGATCGTCGGCACCGAGAACGGCATCAGGCGCGCCTCCGGCCGCTCGGGCGGTACGGAAGGCGGGCTGACCACGGGTGAACTGCTGCGGGTGCGGGCGGCGATGAAGCCGATCGCGACCGTGCCGCGTGCGCTGGCGACCGTGGACGTGGCGACGGGCGAGGCGACCAGGGCGCACCACCAGCGCTCCGACGTGTGTGCGGTGCCGGCGGCCGGGATCGTGGCGGAGGCGATGGTGGCGTTGGTGCTGGCGGATGCGGTGGTGGAGAAGTTCGGTGGCGACAGCGTGCCGGAGACCCGCCGCAACGTGGTGTCGTTCCTCGACAATCTGGCCATCCGGTGACGGCTGCTGCAGGCGGGCCGGCCGTTGTCCTGGTCGGCCCGATGGGCGTGGGCAAGACCACGACCGGACGGGTGCTGGCCGAACGACTCGGTGTGGCGTTCCGGGACACCGACGCCGACATCGTGGCGACGGCGGGCAAGGAGATCCCGGAGATCTTCACCGACGACGGCGAGGAGCACTTCCGCCGCCTGGAACGGGACGCGGTCCGTGCGGCGGTCGCCGGACACAGCGGCGTGCTGGCACTCGGCGGCGGCGCGGTGCTGGACGCCGCCACCCGCGTGCTCCTGGCCGAACTGCCCGTCGTCCTCCTGAAGATGGGCCTCGACGAGGCGGTCAGACGGGTGGCCCCGGACGCACCGCGCCCGCTGCTCAGCGTCGATCCGCGTCAGCGGTGGCGTGAACTGATGGAGGAACGGCGCCCGTTGTACGCCGAAGTCGCCCGAGCGGTGGTCAGCACCGAGGGCCGCACCCCCGAGGAAGTCGCCGAAGCCGTCCTCGACGCCCTCGGCCCGCCCGGAGGCGGAGCGAGGGCGGACCAATAGACACCCACAGCCGTACCGGTATCCACGTCCACGACAGGAGGAGCAACCGATGGAACAGCCCCGAGGAGCCGCAGGCCCCGTCGTCCGTACTGGCCAGGGCCGGGTCGAAGGCCGGTGGTCCGGGGACATCGCCGCGTTCCTGGCAATGCCCTACGCCGCGCCCCCGGTGGGCGAGTTGCGGTTCGCCCCGCCGCAGCGGCCCGCACCCTGGGAAGGGACACGCCCGGCCGACCGCCCCGGAATCGCCGCGGTGCAGGCACCCTTCCCACCCGAAACCGCGATAGGCCGCATCTTCCCGCAGCCCCTGCCCGGGCAGGGCGAGGACTGCCTGACGGTGAACGTATGGACCCCGGCTAAGGACCCCGGAGACCGGCTGCCCGTGATGGTGTGGCTGCACGGCGGCGGCTTCCTGATCGGCGCCGGCTCGGCCCCGCACTACGCGGGTACGGAACTGGCACGCCGAGGCGATGTCGTCGTGGTCAGCCTCAACTACCGCCTCGGCGCCCTCGGCTACCTCCACGTGCCGGAGCACACCACGGAGGCCAACTTCGGCCTGCAGGACCAGATAGCGGCACTGGAATGGGTGCAGGAGAACATACGGGCCTTCGGCGGCGACCCGGACAGCGTGACCCTCTTCGGCCAGTCCGCCGGTGCGTACTCGATCCTGGCCCTCGGCACGGTGCCGCACGCACGCCGGCTGTTCACCCGCGCCATCGTGCAGAGCGCGCCCATCGACGAGGACCACCACGGCCCGGACCGCGCGGCGGAGGTCACCGCGCTGTTCCTCGACGCCGCGGGGATACCCGGCGGCGACCTGCACGACCTGCGCGCCCTGTCCGTCGACCGGCTGCTGCACGCCCAGAACGAAACCGTGCGGCGCTGGCACCAACCCGACTTCGGCGCCAGCCCGTTCGCCCCGGTGGCCGACGGCGGGCTGCTCACGACCCCACCGGGGCGGGCAGCGCTGGCCGGAAGCCTCGACCACATCGAGCTGATGATCGGCTGCACGACCGAAGAAGCCCTCTTCTTCCCCGAGGTGACAGCCCTGTGGGACACCGATGAGGCCCCCCGGCTGCCGAAGGACGCCGCCGCCTACCTGCGCCACGCCGCGCAGCACCCCGGCGAACCTCCCGCCAGGCTGCTGAGCCGCGTGATCACCGACACGTTCGCGGCACACCACTTCGACATCGCCGAACACCGCGCGACAACGGCCCGCCCGGCCTACGTCTACCAGTGGCGGCACCCCTGCACCGGGTGGTACGGCCGGCTCGGCGCCTGCCACTGCGCCGAACTCCCCTTCCTCTTCGGCAACGTGGCGGACTGGCGGACCTCCGCGCTACTGGAGGGCACGGACCCATGGGACATCCGGTACCTCACCGAGCACACGCAGAACGCCTGGACCGCCTTCGCCCGCAGCGGCGACCCCGACCCGGCGGGCACGCTCGGCTGGACTCCGTACACCTCGGACACCAGAACCGTCCTCGCCCTCGACACACCGGTGAAGCTGCTCACGACCCGGACGGCCGTCACCAGCAGCCACCGGGACGCCCCGGTACCTGTTACGTGAGTGGCTGTAGGTTGTCAGTGGCTCAAGGGGGCTGTCCCCCTTACCGGGAAAGGGGAACCGTGCGACGCAGGCGTTCGAAGATCGTAACGACCTTGATAACAGCGGCACTTGTAGGCGCGGTGATGGCGCCCGCGGCGGCAGCACCGCAGCCTGCGACTGCCGACGGGATCTGGCGCATGGACGGCTACGACACCGTCCTGACGATCGCGGACGGACACCTGCAGGAGTACCAGACGACAGCGGTGAGCTGTGTGCAGGGCGCCGTCGCGAACCGGACGGCCCCGGGCACGTACAGCACCGCCGGCGGAACAGTCTTCACCGTCCGGCAGCCGGGGACGCTGCGCGTGGCCGGTTCGTCGGGGGACAGGACGCTGCACCGGCTGGCGGAGCTCCCACAGGCGTGCCGGCAGCCGATGGCCAAGGACCCCCTCACGGCGTTCGACACCTTCTGGCAGACCTTCGAGGAGAACTACCCCTTCTTCGTGGCCAAGGGCATCGACTGGCACGCCGTACGGGACACCTTCCGCCCCAAGGTGCACGCGGGAACGACCAGGACCGAGCTGCTCTCCCTCTTCGGCGACATGGTGAAACCGCTGTACGACGCGCATGTCGTCGTCTACGACGGCGACCGCTTCTTCGTCCAGATACGTCCCGGCACGACCCTGCTCACCCCGGAGCTGGAAACCAAGGTCAAGAACCACATCGTGCGGCGTGACCTCCACGGCAAGAAGCCGCAGGAATTCGCGAACGGCCAGGTCAGCTATGCGGACCTGCCCGGCGAGCAGGGCTATCTCCGCATCTCGGCGTTCGGCGGATTCCACCCCAAGGACCCGTCGTACGCTGCCCAGTTGGCCGAACTCGACAAGGCGCTGAACAGCATCCTCACCGCGGAGCGCACTGCGTCCCTCAAGGGGCTGATCATCGACGTACGGACCAACGGCGGCGGCTACGAGGCCCTCGGCGTACGCATCGCCGAACGCCTCACCGACACCCCGTACCTCGCCTACAGCAGGCGCACCCAGTACACCCCTCCCCAGCCCGTCCGGGTGACACCCGAACAGGGCGCCCCCCGCTACACCGGCCCGGTCGCCGTGCTGACCGCGGGGACGACGATCAGCGCGGCCGAGACCTTCACCCAGGCCCTCATCAACCGGCCCGGCAAGACCGTGCGCATTGGCGAGCCCACACAGGGCGTCTTCTCCGACGTCCTGGAACGCAAGCTCCCCAACGACATGGCCTTCTGGCTCCCCAACGAGCAGCTCGTGACCCGCTCGGGCCACACCTTCGACGGCACCGGCATCCCACCCCACCTGCGCACACCGGTCTTCACCCCGGAAGAATTCGACAAGAACCGCGACTCGGCCTTCGACACCGCGGTCGCGACCCTCCGGCGCTGAGGGGGTTGCAGGAGAGGGCGCCGCACGGGACCTGGCGGCCGGACCCGGAACGGCCGCGGTTGTCGACGAGGAGTCAGCCGCGGTGTTGTGGCTGACCCTCGGTTCGGCGGGGTATGCGCAGGGACGTGTCCAGGATGGTCATGAGCTGTGCGGCACGGCTCTTGCCCGTCGGCGCCGGCGGGTATCTGTTCAGGACATCGATCAGGACGGGTACGGCGCGTTGTCGAGCCTCCTCGATCAGCCGGAGCCCGACGGCGAAATCATCGCCCGCGTTCAGCTCTCCTACGCGCGCGGCGCTTGCGGCGGCTCTCAGGATGTGACCGACTTGGGTGGCCTTCGCGATCGGATGGAGATAGGCCGCAGAGGCGGCATCTCCGGCGGCGCGTGCAGCGAGCCGCGCGGCCTCCGTGGTCGCCTCCTTCGCCGCCCGGTGGGCGTCCAAGGAGGCGATGCGCTGAAGTCTGGTCCTTCTCGCGCCGTTCACGAATTCCTGTGCGGCGTTGATGGCTGCACGAGGTCGAGGATCGCCGGGGTGGGCGTCCTCGAACACAGGAAGAACTCCCTCAGCGCTCTCCAGAACGTAGTGTGCGACGACACGCAACTCGTCCATGGTCAGCTCAAAGTCACCGGATCCGATCGCCACGGCCCCGATTCTCCCATCGAGAGATCGCCCGCGGTCACGGGCGAAGAGATCCAGGACGGCTCCGACCCGGGAAGCACCCAGCTTCTGCGCTGACGCCTCGACTGCCCGTAACAGGCCCCGGCCCAGACCCGCCCCACGCCCCGTAGGCCGTACGTACATGCGCTTCAGCCATGGTTGTCCAGAGTGCCCCGCTGGAGAGGGCCAGCACCATCTGCTCTGGCCGTTCTGGCCGCGGGCGACCCGCCCGTACTGATACCGGCGGCGTACGCGGGGAAGCGGAACCTTGGGGCGCCGAGAGCGCCCCAAGGTGTTCCGCCACCGTGCTCGCTATCCGGTGAAGATCACCGCATGCGGAACCGTGGCTCCGCCGTAGGCGCCACTCCCGCCGGGCGCCAGCGAGTCCTGCGGGACCATGCACTCCGTGTCGCGGAAGAGCACGGCCTGGGTGTCGGTGCCGTTGTCGGCAATGCCCGCCCCACCGTCCAGCGGGACACACGTGTCGTCCGGCGGATCGGCGATCGGGACCCGGAAGCCCGTGTCGGCCCGGTTGTAGAAGAAGGTGCCCGACGCCGCCTGGGCACTGGTCGACACCCCTGCCACCAGGACGAACGCCGAGCCTGCGACGACGGTCATCCTGGCGAGCCGTTTCCACCTGTGCATAGAGGACCCCTTTTCCCGAAACCGAACGATTTCCACTGTTGCCCCTTATGAGGGCTATGCCCAGCACAGCAGGTATGACGGCGGCATGCCGCCGCTATGCAGACGAATCACCTGTGCGGTGCGGCGAAGCGGAAGCTCGGACGACGGGGAATGCGCGGGCGGCGCCCCCACTATCCGGTGCTCCCGCTCTCCGGCGGTCCGCTCAGCCCATCGGCTCAGCCCCGACCGTCAACTCCCAGCGGATCTCGCCGTCCTGGACCACGGCCAGGCCATCGGCAGCCCCGGTAGATCCTGACTCTGCGTCGCCCGAGGGCAAAGCTCAAGCTCACCAGACGATGACACCGCCGCCCTCGGCCTTGGCTCGCACGGAGGCGGCAACGATGTTGTTGAAGCATCGGGTGATGTACTCCGTGCCGTAGCCGCTGACTTCAGCAAGGTGATCGAAGTGCGGGCGTATCGCTTCGCACTCGGTCAGGAAGTCGTCGATCTCACCCGGCTCGACCTGGAGGTTGCCGCCGTCGAGCCGGGGAAAGAAGCGAGTCCCCAGCGCCCGAACCGCTTCAGAGCCCCACAGCTTGCTTCGTGTGTTCTCGAATCCGGCCATGGTCCTGCTGTAGTCGTCGTCGGGATCTTCCAGAAGGTCCCACTCGCCGTTGGCTTTGTATACGTAGGTATCCACATTGAGGCTCATGTGCTGATTCTCCGGAGCAAGGCCGTGCCGCGTCGATTGGATTGCAGCTGCCGCGACAGCGGCACGGCCGTCACGCAGGGCAGACACTTCGAGACGCTGGCAGCTCTGCGTCATGCCCGTAGATAAAGAACTTCCCAATGACGATGTCAAGCCGCCGCCGTGACGGTTGGTAGTACCTGATAGCACGCTCCGTCTCGGATCATGGCCCACAAGACGTTCGCCCGTCGACGGGCCAAAGCCAGCAGAGCCTGCTTGTGTCCCTTTCCCTCGTTCCGTTTGCGCCCGTAGTAAGCCTGGGAGGCGGAGCAGGTTCTCAGGCTGGCCATCGCGGAGAGGTAGAAGGCCCGAAGCAGGCCGCGGTGGTAGCGGCGCGGGCGACGCATGTTGCCGCTGACACGGCCGGAGTCCCGCGGCACGGGCGAAAGGCCAGCGAAGGACGCAAGCCGGTCGGCCGTGCCGAAAGCCTCCAGGTCGCCACCGGTGGCGGCGATGAACTCGGCACCAAGGAGGGTGCCCATGCCCGGCAGACTTCGAATCACCGTTGCGTGTCGGTGCTCGTTGAACCGTGCCTCGATGAGCGCGTCGAGTTCGGCGATTTCCTCGTCGAGGGCCAGCACGCCCTTGGCGATGCGGGCGACCATGGCGGCCGCGAGGGTCTCTCCCGGCAGGGCGGTGTGCTGGACCCTGGCCGCCTCAACAGCTGTCTCGGCGAGCGCGACAGCGTTCTTCACCTTGCGGTTCTTCAGCCAGGTTCCGATTCGCCGGGTCCCGCTGCGCCGAATCGCGGCCGGCACCTGGTAGCCGGTCAGCAGGACGACCGGACCCTTCTTGCTCAGGTTCAGCGTGCGCTCCAAAGCTGGGAAGAACTCCAGAAGCTGGGCCCGCAACCGGTTGGTCTGACGAGTTCGGTCGTTGACCAGGTCGAGGCGGCGGGCGGTGAGGATGCGCAGGTCGACGGCTATCTCGTCACCGGGCCGAAGGAGACCAAGGTCCTGACGCATGCGTGCCTGGTCGGCGATGACAAACGCGTCCTTCTCATCCGTCTTGCCCTGGCCGCGGTAGGCCGTCGACGCCTGGTGCACGGCCAGGCCGGTGATGTAGACCATCGGCTGCTCGTGGCTGAGCAGGAGACCGATGAGCAGGGCGGCACCACCGTGGTTGATGTCCACCGCCCACAGGGCGTCCTCGGAGAGGGCGAGTACATCTGCGATCAGCTCCAGCAGGACTGGTTCGTCGTTGAAGACTCGACGTGAAAGGAGGCGTTCGCCGCGGTCGTTGACCACCACGCAGTGGTGGTGTTCCTTGCCGATGTCCACTCCGGCCCAGATGTGGGGCACGGTCACCTCCGCCAGCTCGTCGTCACACATCGATCCCGCAGACGACCTCGCCGACGTTGTCCTACACAGCGATCAAGTCGCGTATCCCAATTAGCGGTCGAGTCGTCGCGGGGCTCCGGGCGGCCAAGTTCTTTGAACCATCCAACGGCGACAAGCTCATAGCCATACCCAGAACCCCCGGGTCCGCCGATCTTACGAATGACCGGCTCAGACCCACGCTTGGAAGGTAGGACAAGCTCAAGTCCGCCGGCTTAGCGAGGTCGTGTGGGACATTCAGCAAGACCGCCGTCGTCATCACCGCGAAGTCCGCCGGGCGCAAGGTCTTCGGCCTCGCCACCGCAGGCGTCCGTCTCGCTTGACCTCTTGCGCGTCAGTCCGGCAGCCAGTGCAGCTCGTGCGCCAGGGTTTTGGCGACGGCACGGATGCGGCGGTGCAGCGGTGACTGCTCGCGTGGGAGGACCAGGTGGATCGTCAGGCTGGGCGCGCCTCGCAGCGGTCGCCAGGTGAGACCGGCCGGTTGTGCCGTGGCCGCGGCTTCTCCGGCCGGGGCGAGGGTGACCCCGTCGCGCAGGTCGCGCTGAGACATGTCGAAAGAGACTGCGGGCGTGTGGAATCGGGGGCGCGGTCGGGTGTCTCGGAACACTGCGGACAGCTGATCGTGGATCACGGGGTTGGCCGCACGGTCCGGGAGTCGCAGCGGATACGCGGCCGCGTCGGCGATCTCGATCTCCGGGTGTTCGGCCAGCGGATGGTGCTGCGCCAGCTGGACCCCGATGCGCGCACGCCGCAGCAGGAACCGGCGCACGCCACGGCCCGGCTGTTCACCTCGGGTGATCCCGGCATCGATGCGGCCGTCGGCGACCGCGGGGGAGATCTCCGGTGTCGCCATCGGGACCGCGCCGACCTCAAGTCCGCTGTTGCCGCGCATCAGCCTGTCCACCAGGGCCGGTGCCGTCTCGGCCCCGGCGCTGAGGCTGTATCCGATGCGCAGCGTGCCCAGTTCACCGGCCGCCGCGCTCCGGGCGGTGTCCCATGCCCGGTCCAGCGCCGCCAGCGCGGGCGGCGCGGACTCCATCAAAGCCGCACCGGCCGTGGTCAATACGACGCTACGCGTGTTGCGGACCAGCAGGGCCGTACCGAGTTCCGCCTCCAATCGGCGCATCCGGGCGCTGAGTGCGGGCTGTGCGATACCGATCCGTGCGGCCGCGCGGGTGAAGTTCAACTCCTGCGCCAGCACCAGGAAGTACCGCAGGCTCACCGTATCCGGCGCCACGTGCTCTCCCCGCCAATTGATAGCGATCCGTTCTGAGCCTATCCCGTACCGGTCTTTCCCCCGACCGCAGATCAAGCCCTAGCCTGCGCATATGACGATCCAACCGACCGCAGCAGCGGTCACCGGGATCGATCTGTCTGAGTGTCAATTCGAAGTCGGAAGTGTCCGGCCGAACACAGGAGGTTTCCATGGCTAAGGGCTACTGGGTCAGTGTCTACCCCGCCATTTCCGACCCTGAGAAGCTGACTGCCTACGACAAGCTGGCCGGTCCGGCTGTCCAAGCTGGGGGCGGGCGCGTCCTGTCCCGCCTCCTGTCCCTTGGCGGTCGAGTCGTCGCCCACGAGGCCGGACTCACGCAACGCGTCATTCTGATCGAGTTCGACAACTTTGAACAGGCCGTCGCGGCATACGAGAGCGAGGCATACCAGAAGGCGCTGGTGGCCCTCCCCGACGGCTTCGAGCGCGACTTCCGCATCGTCGAAGGCATCGACTGACCGGCGGACCCAGCCATCGCTGAGCATCCGTAAGCCGGCCGCCCAGCCACACCACAGGCACCACCCTCACCCGAAAGCTCGGGCAGGGTGTCACACACTGCACACCGTCGGGCAGACCCACCCGAGCCTGCCCGACAGGCCGTCTCCGGAGAGATCCCGCACAACGTGCCAGCCCATAGCGAGAAGGCTGAGTTCGGGCCGCTGCCGGGAGGGTCTCCCCCCGACGTCCTGGAACGCAAGCTCCCCAACGACATGGCGTTCTGGCTCCCGAACGAACAGTTCCTGACCCGCTCGGGCCACACCTTCGACGGCACCGGCATCCCACCCCACCTGCGCACCCCGGTCTTCACCCCGGAGGAATTCGCCAAGAACCGCGACTCGGCCTTCGACACCGCGGTCGCGGCCCTCCGGCGCTGAAGGCAGACACGGGGGTGACTCTCTGCCAGGGAAGTGCGGCGGCCTCCTCTCAAAGGCTCGGGTGGGGAGGCTCCGGGCGCTGGATGCAACGGCCTGACTCCCACCCCTCGTTGGGCTGGATCCGTACGGCTGCCGGAGCGGTGACGTGTATGGGGAGCCGGCCGCCCCACCATCCATGGCGGGGCGGCCGCCTTTCGGGCGGGGAGTCTGCGGGTATGCCCGGTCAGCAGGGGGTTCTGTGGACGGTGGAGCCGCGGAAGCTCTGACCGTGGCTGCGGGAGTGGTGCGAAGGATCCAGTCAGGTGTGTGCGGGGCCGTCAGACCAACGCGTCCTTGTACATGATGGTCGTCGTACGGGCCTCGCCATCACGGCCGGCGAAGCCGTAGCAGAGCCGGGCCTCTCCGGCGATCACCTGGATCGCCATGCCTTCGGCCTCACGGTAGGTGAGCGATTCGCCCGAGGTGATGTGCCGCTGCTCAACTGTCTTGCCGGTGTTGAGGTCGACCGTGGTGAGGTGGGCGTTGCCGGAGGTCTTGGGGGCGCCGGGGAATCCTTGCTCCTGGCACCACTTGACGAAGGCCGGGGAGGGGGAAGGGGCTTGGCCCGAGCCACGGGGTTTGTTCATGTCGCCGTCCCTCCAGGTCAGTTCGTCGCAGTCGTTGTAGGCGTTGCCGTCCAACAGGTACAGGTACTGGCCGTGGAGGGTGTACCCCTGGAAGACGCCGGTGTAGGACAGTGGTTCCCACTTGTTGTCGGTCTTGTTGTTGCGGAGCTGGCCGGTGTAGCTCAGCGCGGGCTGGGCGACCTCCGCGAGGACGTTGTACTTGCGGGCGAGCACATCACTGAGTGCGTAGGTCCGGTAGCGGAAGGGGCCGCTGCCGGCCTTGTACCGCTGGACCAGCCGATTGTTGACCGGGTCGATGGCGCAGGTGACGTTCCGGGCGCCGCTGACCAGCACGTGCTTCTCGACTTCCGGCGAATCCGGGTAGTACGTCCCGTTGTCGTGGAACGGAATACGGGCGAGAGCCGTGCCCGCGCAGTCCCCGTCAGCCACCACGGCACCGTCCACCTCGACCCACAGGCGCAGGTGCACACTGCTCGACTCGACACCGATCGACACGCCGTGGCCCCAGCCCTTGCCGTTCCTGTCGCGCAGGGTCATGCTGCCGAGAACCTTGCCGGTCAGGTCGGTCTTGGTGATCCGCAGCCGTCCCGCCCCTGCCGAGCCGCTCTCGTTCAGCACCTGGGCCAGGTAGATGGCGCCCCGGTAGTGATCGAAGGCGAATGACTGGAGCACGGTGCCCGTGTAGATCGAGTCGTTCCACAGCAACGTGTAGACGTCGCCCGCGAGGCTGAACCGCTTTGACGCGGGCACTGCCGCGGCCTCGGCCGCGCCGGCCGGCCCGGCGCCGAAGACGGGCCCGAACGCCGTCCCGGCGGCTGCCCCCGCACCAAGTCCTAGCACCCCTCGCCGACTCCACTGCTTTGCAGGCTTCATGCGCCCCCCATATCGACGTGCTTGTACGACGCCTCACACCCCGCGGGCGGAGACTCGATCACTGGCCGGAACCGCCGGTGCCCTGTGATCGATGAAGGGAGACTAGCCGAGAGCCCTAGAACCTCTGTTGCAATAGTCCGGGCCCCGGCGCCGCCTCCGTGGCGTCGCACACGGCGGGTCAGAGCCCACGCGACCACCTCCCCCTCCGGGAGCCGGTCCCCGAATTCCGGATGCCATCCGGCTACTGCCCCTCCTCCGAGAAGCGCACCCGCCGACAAGCCCCCGCCCCTGCACCCACCCTTCTGCAACAACTTTTAGAGCGTGTCGACCAGGAGATGGCGCTTGATCCCGAGCACCTTCTTCGCACCGTCGCACCGTCGCACCGTCGCACCGTCGCACCGTCGCACCGTCGCACCGTCGCACCGTCGCACCGTCGCACCGTCGTACCCGTGCCGGCCGCCCCGCTCAGTGGCTTTCACGCTCTGACTGTCCAACACCCCCGCACTCGGGGTGGGTTCATGCCCCTGGTCTGCACGTTCTCTCGCCCGCAGCGAGCCCAGGACCTCTTCCCAGAGGCCCTCGATCCGCCACTGCCGCCAGTAGTGGTAGACGGTCTGCCAGGGCGGGAAGTCGTTCGGAAGCAGTCTCCAGGCGCGGTCGGCCCGTACCCCGTACGCAAGAGCGTCAAGGATCTCGCGACGCGGGTGCTTCGGTGGGCGCCCGCCCGGCCTCGGCGGCGGCACGAGCAGGGCCAGTACCGCCCACTCCACATCAGACAGGTCCGTCGGATACCCGCGTCGCCGACCGGTCATCTCGACCTCCACCAGCGCAAAAACTACCAACTCACCTGCCTTGAACGGGGCTTCTCAGACACCCACTACTGATCTCTTCGGCTTGATGTCGGGGAGGGACGGTGGAGGGCCGGGCCGGTCTCGGCCGGGCAACCGTTGATGAGTTCGGGATGGCGCTGGACATGACCGAGTCCCCGGCGAAGGGTGCGTTCGAGGTGTTCGTCGTCGGTGAAGGCCACGTTGGCCGGCGGGCCGCGCCGCCACAGCGGCCAGATGCCTTCCTCTCACCTCCGGACTGCACAGTCCCCGTACTCCGCTGCGCCGGTTCCTGGACCGCGAACTGTCAGCAGGACCACGGCCGCTGCGCGAGTCCTTCCGTGTCCAGCACCAGACCGACACCCTTCTACCGACACGGTGTGGGCCGCGGATGAGCGCGATCGTCAGGCTGAGGCTGAGACTGAGGCTGACCGCGCGGGCGGTGCAGTGCCGGGCGAGGGATACCGCCTCGCGCGGCACCATGACGGCCGGCCGTGACGGCCCTTGCCCGGGGCGCCGGGCCGCTGCGCTTTGGGCGCGCCTACCGCGTGCGGACGTCCTTTTGCGTCGTGCAGACTACTTCGCCGCGGCTTCGGAGGGCGTACCGAGGCTGCTCTGGGTGGCGTTGACGATGTCGTGGAGTTCGGCTGTGGCGGCGCTCCACTCGTTCTGTTGTCTCTGCCAGGACTCGGAGGCTTCGCCTTCGTAGCTCCCCGCGATCTTCTGGATGAGGCTCTTCATGTCATCGAGTTCAGCCGACAGGCCGGTGCTGCTGTCCGGAGTCTCGTCCGTCGGCGCGGCGTGGCCGCTGGGCTGGGCCGCGAGGTGCAGACCGGTGGGAGCAGCCGCAGCACAGGCTGCCGGGGCGAGGGCAATGCTGCCGAGAGCAGCGGCGAGCAGCGCAGCGGGCAGGACACGTGTGTTGATCATGCTGACCTAACGCGGCGGCCTACGGAGCGGTAACGTCCCCTACCCCCAGATGGACGTAGTACCGGCTCGTTCAGGATCCTCACAACAACAGGTCAAGGCCCAAAGAACGCGAGCGCTTCCGGCAGGAGCAGCTGCGCCAGGAGCAGGAAGCCGCAGCCGAGGCGGCAAAGCAGCAGAGCCGCCGGTTTGCCCGGCGGCGCAGCATCTGACCGGAGCGAGAGTCCTTCCGGCGGTCCCCGGCCGCCGGGGAAGTCGGGGACGAGGGCTTCTTCGTGCACACCGTGCACTGCGCACCCTGCTGGGGCCTGCGCCACACTGTCAGGCCCCAGCAGCGCCCTGTCCTGCCCGCGCATCTCCGCCCGCACCGCAGTCCATACGGGCCGTTAGGCGTCGTCCCGGCGTGTGCAGGTGGAGGCTTCTTGGTCGAAGTGGGTTTCCTGCGGACAGATGAATGACCACTTGTAGGTCTTCTCCGTGCCGTCCGGGAACTGTGCGGGCAGGCACACGTGGAAGACCTGGTTGTCGGTCTCGGGGTCGGCGTAGTAGCCGTACGGGCGTTCGTTGCAGGAGAAGCTGGTCTCCAGGTTCTGGGCGCCGGGCGGCGGGGTCGGGTCGGCCGCCGCCGTACCGGCCGCGCTCAGCACAGCGGTGGCCACGGCCGCGAGCACGAGAAGTCTGCGCATTGCTCTACCTCCAGTTCACAGGGGCGGCGAGCATGATCCCACCGTCCGCTGTGCCAACAACCTGCACCGGAGAAGGTCATCAGAACGAGGCACCACGCCGACGCCACCGTTCCGGCCCGTACCGGGCTTTGGTTCACAGCATTTCGGCGATGCCCCAGGGGCCGCTGAGGTCGTTGAGCCACCGGTCGGGCAGTTCTCCGTTCCACCGTGCGGTCAGCGTGAAGCGGGAGCGGACCTCCACCAGCCGCTCCAGGACGATCAACGACATCGGGTGCGCGAACAACTCGTGCCGCCCGCATTTCGCGGTCGCGGACTGGGGCCCGTATTCCGCGTACAGCCGCACCAGCCGTTCCCGGTAGGCGTCCACGAACTCCTCCAACCGGGCCGGGTATGCCTCCCGCTCCCCTTCCGGGATCACGGACCACGGGACCGGCAGGACGTTCTCGGTCATGCCGTCGTCGAAGCGCACGTGGACCGCGAACGCGGCGTACGACCGCACCGCGACCGCCGGCATTCTGTCCGCAGCACCCTCCCGGACCTCCCCTCGCCGCCCGCTCTACCGGACCGCCCGCTCTACCGATCCGTTGTGCCGAAGCACGATAGTTGTCACCAGGCAGGACGGCTGGAAGGCCTGCGCACGTGAAAAGGGACAAGTACGACCCGTGGTCCAACTGCCCGCGGGACGACGAGCGAGGGCACATACATGGCACAGGCCGATCGACCGACCCGCACCGGCTCCGGTTCCCCTTCCTCGGGAACCGCCCCGGCCGCCCCGCGGAACTGGTTCCTCCGGCTGGGCGCGCCGCCCGTCGCGGCGACCGCGCTGACGGCGGCCGTCGCGCTCTGCATGTCCCTGGTCGCGTTCGGAAACATCACGGATTTCGGGACCAACCAGCAGTTCGTCCAGCACGTCCTGAGCATGGACACCACGTTCAAGGACCCCGACCTGATGTGGCGGGCAGTCGAATCCCCCGCCGTTCAGAACACCGCCTACGTCGCCGTCATCGCCTGGGAGACGCTGACCGCGTCCGTCCTCCTCACCGCTACCTGGTTCTGGATCACGGGGCTGCGCCGCGACGTGTACGATCGTGCCCGCGCGGCCAGCACCGTGGGCCTGGTCATGATGCTGGTCCTCTTTGGGATGGGCTTCCTCGCCATCGGCGGAGAGTGGTTCGCCATGTGGCAGTCGTCCGACTGGAACGGTCTGGACGCTGCGGCCCGCAACGTCGCACTGGCTGCCTTCACGCTCCTCGTCGTGCACCTGCCTGGGATCTGCCGGGCAGGTACGGCACAGACCTGAGGCCGACCACGCAGCGGGCGAGGCGGACGACAAGCGCAGAGCGCAGCTCCCCGCAGAGCTCCCCGCAGAGCTCCCCGCAGAGCTCCCCGCACAGCTCATCTGGCCACTGCGGTACGACGTCGGTTGAGTTTATTCCTTTACCACGGGCCCGGTCGAGTGGTCACTCTTCGGGGTGATCGCAGCGTATGAGGGGGCCCTCCTTGTGATCCTGAACTCTGCGAGGAGATCCAGGAGCTCGCCAGGAGGGCCGTGGGATGGGTGTGCTGCCGCAGGTCGGCGGGTGGGATGCGTTCGCGGATCTGGCACGCTTCCGGACAGCCTTCCACGGCTGCTTGTCTGCTCGGGCCGACGCGTTCTTCGAACTCACCGACGCCCTGCTATGTGCGGACGGCCCGGTGCGAACCCCGGTGGAGTTTTCGCTGACGGCCGAGCACTGCCGCGGGTACGGCTCGCTTTACGCCGCCCTGAACCAGGGGCGACTCGACATGGCTGCCCTGCGTGACCTGTTGGTTTCCGTGCCGCTTCCGCGGTTCGACGGGCGGATCGTGCTCACGGTGGACGTCTCGCCGTGGCTGCGGTCGGATGCCGCCTGTTCGCCGGAGCGGCTGTTCTGTCTGGTCCACGGCCGCAACGGTCGCGCATCGGACCATGTGGTGCCGGGCTGGCCGTATTCGTTCGTTGCCGCGCTTACCCCGGACCGCACCTCGTGGACGCAGGTTCTGGACGTGGTCCGGCTGGGGCCCGCCGACGACGCCGCGGCCGTGACCGCCGGACAGTTGCGGGCTGTGGTCGAGCGCCTGGTCGCGGCCGGCCAGTGGCAGTGCGGGGATCCGGACATCCTGATCGTGATGGATGCGGGTTACGACGTGATGCGGCTGGTCTGGGTGCTGCGTGATCTGCCCGTCGAGCTCGTGGGGCGCCTGCGGTCGGACCGGGTCCTGCGGCTGCCGAAGCCGCCACGCGTCTACGACCCCAGAGGCGGCCGGCCACCCAAGCACGGTACGTGCGCTTCGCCACCGTGCACCCGGCACACTTCCAGACCATGTTCCGCCCGGAGCTTCTGCACCCGGACGACCAGGAACTGCTCACGGC
>NZ_JBIRQJ010000016.1:0-253699 GCF_044333135.1 Streptomyces sp. NPDC021093
CCAGGACCTCCCCCTCGACCACGTCATCGAAGCCCTCAACCCCCACCGCACCCTCTCCCACACCCCCTTCACCCAAATCGCACTCACCCTCCAGAACACGGAAGGCGGCCACTTCGACCTCCCGGGCCTGCACGTCACCGCGGAGGGGTACGCCGGTGCCGTCGCAAGGACCGACCTCGGGCTGAGCCTGCACGAGCGCTTCACCGGCGCCGGGGACCCGGACGGCATCCAGGGCTCCCTGGAGTACGACACGGACCTCTTCGACCGCAGCACCGCCGTGCTCTTCACCGAACGCCTCACCCGTGTTCTCACCGCCGTGTCCGGCGAGCCGGACACCCGCGTCAGCCGGGTGGACGTCCTCTCCGAGCACGAGCGTCAGGACCTGTTGGGGACCGGCGTGGACCGCCCCGGCGGGGCCGCGGTGACGACGCTTCCGGCGCTGTTCGAGCGGCAGGTCCGGGACACCCCGCAGCTGCCCGCCGTCGAGGCGGAGTCCGGGACGCGGACCTACGCGGAGCTCAACGCCGCCGCCAATCGGCTCGCCCGGGTGCTCGTCGCACACGGCGCCGCCCCTGAGCGGCACGTCGCTGTCGCACTGCCGCGTTCCGCACAGTGGGTGGAAACCGTGCTGGCCGTGCTGAAGGCCGGCGCCGTCTACGTGCCGCTCGACCCCGGCCACCCCACGCAGCGGCTGGCCACCATGCTCGCGAACGTAGCGCCGGCCCTGTTGGTGACGACCCGGGAAGCCGCCGCACGCCTGCCGCGCACGCCGGGGACCACGCTGATCCTGCTGGACGACGAAGACGTCCGCTCGCAGTGGGCGGAAGCGCCCGGCACCGACCTCGGCGAGTCGGACCGGGCGGCGGCACTGCGCGCGGGCCATCCCGCGTACGTCATCCACACCTCGGGATCGACCGGAACCCCCAAGGGGGTGGTGGTCACCCATGCCGGTATCGGCGCCCTGGCGGCCCACCAGCAGGCCGACTTCGAGGTGTCCTTCGACAGCAGGGTGCTGCAGCTCGCCTCCTCGACCTTCGACGTCTCCGTCGCGGAGCTCTGCCTCGCGCTGCTCTCAGGAGCGACGCTGGTGGTGCCTGAGGGGGCGCCGGCGGGTGCTGAACTCGGCGACCGCCTCGCGGAATCGCGCATCACCCACTTGCTCGTCGCGCCCACGGCACTCGCCGAGGTGCCCAGGCGGGAGCTGCCCGCGCTGACCGCGGTGATCACCGGGGCCGAGACCCTGCCGCGGGACCTCGCCGAGTTCTGGGGCCGCGGCCGCCTGCTGATCAACGCGTACGGCCCGAGCGAGGCCACCTGCGACGTCACCTTCGCCACCATCGGGTCCGGGGACGCCGCGGAGACCAGGACCATCGGGCGTCCCATCGCAGGAGCATGGGCCCATGTGCTGGACGGGGACCTGCGGCCCGCCCCGCCGGGGGTCAGGGGCGAGCTGTACGTGTCCGGGCTCGGGGTCGCCCGGGGCTACCTCAAGGACGTGGCCACGACGGCCTCGCGCTTCGTGGCCGACCCCTACGGCGCACCGGGGACCCGGATGTACCGGACGGGGGACCTGGCGGTCCGGCGTCCCGACGGGGTGCTGGAGTTCCGTGGGCGGAGCGACGCGCAGACCAAGGTGCGCGGCTTCCGGGTCGAGACGGGCGAGGTCGAATCGGCGGTCCGGCGCTGCGCGGGCGTGGCGGGCGTCGAAGTGATGGTGCGTGAGGACCGGCCCGGTGACCAGCGGCTGGTGGCGTACGTGACGTGCGAGCCGGGGACCCGCGCGCCTGATCCGGCGGCGTGGCGCGCCACGGTCGCCGAGCAGCTCCCCAGCTACATGGTGCCGTCCGACTTCGTCGTGGTGCGGGAGTGGCCGCGTACTCCCCACGGCAAGGTGGACCGCCGGGCCCTGCCTGCTCCCGTGCGGGCCGGTGGCGGCAGCGGAGGTGCGCCGCGGTCGGCCCAGGGGGTGGTGCTGTGCTCGCTCTTCGCCGAGGTGCTCGGTGTCGAGCGGGTGGGGCTCGACGACAACTTCTTCGAGCTGGGCGGTCATTCGCTGCTGGCGACCAGGCTGGTGGGCCGGATGCAGGAAGTACTGGGCCACCGGGTGGAACTGCGCGAGGTCTTCGCGGCCCCCACCCCGGCCGCTCTCGCGGCGCGCGAACCGGGGGGCGGCGAGAACGCCCTGGGCACGCTGCTCCCCCTGCGTACGGAGGGCAGTAGCCACCCTCTCTTCTGCGTCCATCCGGTCTCGGGCTACGCGTGGCGGTTCACCGCGCTGCTCGGTGCGCTGGGCAAGGACCGTCCGGTGTACGGCCTGCAGGCGCCGGGTCTTGACGGCTCGACGCCGCCCGCCGGTTCCCTGAAGGAGCTGGTCGCGGGCTACGTACGGGAGATGCGGACGGTGCAGACGGTGGGCCCGTACCACCTCGTGGGCCTGTCCCTGGGCGGGCTGGTGGCGCAGGCCGTCGCCACCAGGCTGCAGGAGGAGGGTGAGGAGGTGGCCCTGCTCGCACTGCTCGACTCCTACCCGGGCCCGCCCTCGGGCCCGGGGACGTCCACCGACCCGGAGGAGATCCTGCGGGACATCCACGACGGCTACGCCGGGATCCACGGGCTGCCCGCCGGAGCCGGCGAAGAGCCGCCCGGCGCCGGTGCGGCGCGCGCCCGCGTGGTCGACTGGCTCGGGCAGGGGGCGGACGAGCTGTCCGCCCTGGACCGCGCGCAGCGGGAGGCCGTGGTCGACGTCATGGTGAACAACGTGCGGATCACGAACGAGACCCGGCCCCAGGTGTTCTCCGGGAACCTGCTGCTGGTGGCGGCCGCCCGGGACCGACAGCCGTGGGCGGTGCCGGAGGCGTGGGAGGAGTTCGTCGAAGGCGAGGTCGAGGTCCACGAGTTGGACATCGTGCACCGGGCCCTGCTGCAGCCGGGCCCGGCCGCCGAGATCGGACGCCTCATCGCGCCGAGGCTCTCGTCGCCCCGCTGAGCGGCGGACCGGACCCGCTGCCCCCGCACGTGGCGGTCTCGGCCTTCCGTATCATTCACGAGGTGCTACAAAGTGGCGGCGCCGCCGGCCACGGGTGACAACGGGAACGAGCGCGCATGACCATCAAGGTATTGATCGCCGACGACCAGACCCTGATCCGCGAGAGCTTCCGGATCGTCCTCAACGCGCAGCAGGACATCGAGGTCGTCGGAGAGGCCGTCAACGGCGAGGAAGCCGTCCGGATGGTCTCCGAACTGGCCCCGGCGGTCGCCCTGATGGACATCCGGATGCCCGTCCTGGACGGGCTCGCGGCGACCCGGAAGATCGTGGCGGCGGAGGCCGGCACGAAGGTGCTGGTGCTGACCACCTTCGACCTCGACGAGTACGTCTACGAGGCGCTGCAGTCCGGCGCCAGTGGATTCCTGCTCAAGGATTCCTCCGCGCATCAACTCGCCGATGCGGTACGGACGGTCGCGAGCGGCGGCGCGCTGCTCGCGCCGACCATCACCATGCGCCTGATCGAGGAGTTCTCCCGGCTCGGCGCGCCCAGGCCGCCGCGCAGGGCCCGGGTGTCGGACCTGACGGAGCGGGAGACCCAGGTGCTCTGCCTGATCGCGCAGGGCCTGTCGAACGCGGAGATCGCCGCCGAGCTCGTGATCACCGAGCAGACGGTGAAGTCCCATGTGAGCCGACTGCTGGTGAAGTTGGGGCTGCGGGACCGTACGCAGGCCGCGGTGTTCGCGTACGAAAGCGGCCTCGTCGTCGTGGGGGACTGACGAGGCCGGTCAAGGGCGTACGGGCTCTCGCGGCTGCGGGTCCGGCGGCACGGGGTTCGCTTCGCCCCCCCCCGCGCGGGACACCAGCCCGTTGCTACGGCAGGTCGAAGAAGATCATCGGGTTGTGCTTGCTGGTGCGCACCGGGGTGTCGAGGCCCAGTTCCTTCTTCACCTGTGCCAACTGCTCGGTGGCCGCGGGGTTCTTGGCGGTGGACGGGGTGAAGAATTCAATTCCGTTGTTCTTCAGCCACTTGAGGATGACGGATCCCTCGCTCATCGGCTTGGGCCAGCGCCCGTGGAATACGTCGTGCACGCTGGTGGGCGTCTTCGCGGGGACCGCGGGGAAGAGATTCTCGATGTACCAGTGGGCGAAACGCGCACCGTGGTCGGCGTCGATGAAGAGATAGCCGGTGTTGTCCGGCACCTTGGCCAGGTTTTCCTGAACGTTGCCCTTGTTGAACGTCCAGCGGCCCTCGGAGAGTTCCTTGTCGACGTTCTTCACCACGTTGTCGACGATGTCGAAGGAGTGCAGGTGTCCCGTGCCGTTGTCGCGCAGGGCGCTCAGGATCCAGCGGGTGGACCACCCGTAGAACGTGCCTATTTCGACGACGACCTCGGGCCTGTACTCGCGGAGCAGCAGGTAGGTGATTTCCGCCTCGTAGTCGTCGAGCTGCGGCTTCATTTCCTTGCCGCGGGCGGCGAGGTAGCTGCGCTGGTCGTCCCTGACCTTCGCCAGGTCGCTCTCGTACTTCACATAAAGGCGGCTGAGGCGTTCGACGTCGAGCACGGCCATGGGAATTTCCTTCGGTGTGAGGGGGTGACAATGATCCAAATGACCCTAAGGGGCCCCGATATCAGATCGATATCGTCCCTTGGACCGGCTTTCGACGGGGCCTCTCATAGCTTTGGAAGAGGGTCCGGAAGGCGAGAAGTACCGCCCCGAAGATCGGAATCCAGGCCAGCCGCAGCAGCACCCATGCCGGTCCGTCCGGGCTGGTGTGCAGACCGGGGAGGAATGCGCCGAGGCCGAGCGTGACGAGGGTGGTCGTCAGCATTGCCGTCTGGTGCCAGAGGAATACCGTGAGGGCCGACATGCTCAGCAGTACCACCCCGGCCCACAGGAAGTGGGCCGGGCGGGCGCGCCGGTCGCCGAGGTCCGGGAGCTGTGACGCTCCGGTGCCGGACCGCTGTCCCACGAGGCGTCGCAGGGGCCCGCAGAGGAGCAACGCCCCACCGCACTGGGCCAGTCCGAAGGCGACGGCCGCGACCGTCGGCGGGCTGAGGTTCGAGATCACGGATCCCGGTACGCCGACCATGCTCGCGGGGTAGCCGCACCACAGGACGAGCGCGGCCGTGGCGCAGGCGCCGCCGATGAGCAGGGCGGCCCCGGTCCGGCGGCGGGCGAAGGACCCGGCGGACCAGGCCGCGCCCAGTGCGTAGGGGATCAGCCAGGCCGCGGGAACGTTCAGCTGCCGGACCGTACCGGCCACGCCGTCGTCCCCGAAGAGGGCGTGCGCCCCGTCGAGGGCGGCCACCAGCAGTCCTGCGGCGACGGCGGTACGCACCCCGTGCCGGTGGACGAGCGGCGTACAGGCCGTCAGGGCCGCGTACACCCCGAGGAACCAGAGCGGCGAGAAGACCAGCCACATCATGGTGTGGATCGTCTCGTGCGCGATCCCCGTGGCGACCAGCCCCGCCCATGCCATGGCCCAGGTGACCGCCAGCGGGACGACGGGGCGCAGCAGCCGGGTCAGTCGCCGGCCGAGCCAGGTACGGTACGGGGTCCCGACGGCGTGCGCCGAGGCGTAGCTGCGGGCAGCGACGCGGCCGCCGACGAAGAAGAACAGCGCGAGCGGCTGGAGCAGCCAGGTCAGCGGTGCGAGTGCGGGCATGTGGGCCAGCGGGCTGTCGCCCGCGAGGTGGCCGCCGGCCTGCAGGACGACGCCGCTGACCAGCCAGTGGCCCAGCACGACGCCGGTGATGGCCAGCACCCGGAGCACGTCGACCGCGCGGTCCCGGTCCGCCGGGGTCGCCGCGTCGATGCGGAGGACGGCCTCGTGGACCCGCCGGAAGCGGAGTGGCCGGCCGGGGACGGGCGGGCGGGGGTGTGCCGCCCGTCCCCGACCGGGGTCTTGGGTGGGACGGACCGCGGTGACGCGGACCGCCGAGGAGCGGGTGGGAGAAGGCCGGGGCGGGACGCGGAGGTCAGTCATCGGACACTTCCGATCCACGGCCGAGCGCGATGCGGGAGATGTTCTCCAGGGCGGGGCCGCCCGGTCGCAGGTAGTCGCTGTGTTCTCCCGGGCCCGCGGAGAAGTGTTGGGCGCCGAACGCCGGGGACGTGGGGTCGGCGCCGAATCCGAGCTGTCCGCCGAGCATGTCGACGCTGGTGTTCGGGATCCTGGCGATCCAGTCCTT
The DNA here is from genome assembly GCF_044333135.1 of Streptomyces sp. NPDC021093. NCBI lineage: Bacteria > Bacillati > Actinomycetota > Actinomycetes > Kitasatosporales > Streptomycetaceae > Streptomyces > Streptomyces sp. NPDC021093. The sequence goes on from NZ_JBIRQJ010000016.1 coordinate 6,181, forward strand.
CGCGCCGCGGCCCGCCCACAGCGGTACTTCGGTGTGCAGCTCGGCGCGGGAGCCCACGCCCATTCCGGGGCTGCCGAAGACCACGGCGGCCGCGGGGGCCGACGCGTCGTCCGCGTCCATGCCCTGCAGCGCCTTGCCGCAGACCACGGTGCCGTAGGAGTGGCAGAGCAGTGCGACGGGGGCCTCGGGGTTCACCCGCTGCAGGTCGGTCAGGAACGTCCGCAGTCCGCGGCCGCCCTCCTCGGCCCTGCCGGTGGTGGCGACGTCCCTGCTCATGGTGCGCGGGGCCGCGTAGCCGTACCAGGCCACCACGGCGACCCGTTCCTTGGGAGCGAGCCGTTGTTCCTCTGCGTACAGCGCGCGGGACCCGCCGTTCAGTGAGGCGTAGGTGGCACCGAACTGGTCGTAGGTGTCGACCGTGGTGTCCGAACCCGGTACGACCACGGAGATGCGGTCGGCACGGGCGAGGTCCCCGAGCACCTCGACGGCCTGCCCGTCGCCGACCGGGCTGAAGGAGAGGAACTGCCGCCCGGGCCGGGCGAACTTCCGCAGGACTTCCGCTCGGCCGGTGTCGTGCAGTTGCTCGGCCGCCTGCGCCGAGTCGAGGATGTACCGGCGGTTCACCGCGTACCGCGTGTCCAGGGTGGCGGCCCCGGCCTGGGGCAGCTCCGGCGGACGCACGGTGCCGGGTGTGAGCGACTGGGCCGCCGCGGTGATGGAGACCACGAGGGAGCACGCGACTGCGGCCATCAAGAGCCCGCGCCTGATCCGTGTACCTCGCATGACTGGTCCTCTCACTCCCTGCTGGAACGATGTTCCGGTGAACTGGAATTGAGATTAGGGACCGGACCCGCGTTGCGGATCACGCTCAGGAGTGCTCTTCGCGGGTAGCTCTCAAGTAGGGGGTCTCCCCCGCAGGTTGGATGCGCGCTCCCGCTCGCTGATGATTTCTCCCCCGGCAGCCCGGCCCGCCTTGTCAGCCGCCGTCACGGGCTGTCATTCTCGGTCGACCCGCTGCGGCTCCCGCAACGGGCCCTGCTCCCGGGAAGGTTGGTCGGCGCAATCGGCATCCACGGCTCGTACGCGTTGCCCGCCCTGGTGGCGCTGCCGCCGACGGTTCCCCGCCCCGCGCCACTGCGGCGGCCGGGCACATGCCCGGCCGCCGCAGTGGTGGCACCTCGCGCGGACGGCCGGTCAGGGGCGGACCGTCCGTACCGCTCCCGGGGTCAGCAGCGCCAGTTCCTCGGCCACTTCCTTCTCGCCCGAGGTCATCCCGATCTGCTGGAAGGCCCGGCGGGCCACGGTGAGGTAGTGGCCGGCCCCGAGCACCCGGTCCAGCATGCGGCAGCACCTGCCCAGCAGGAGGTTGTTGCCGGCGAACAGGACGAGGTCGCCGGTCTGTTCCGCGATCGCCAGGGACTGGAGCAGCCAGGGCGAAGCGTTCCCGACCAGTCCGACGGCGATGCAGGTCTCCCCCATGCCGAGCAGGGCGTACGCCTCACCGCGGGCGTTGCCCTTGCCCCGGACCTGTTCGACCAGCCGGCGGTAGGTGTCCCCCACCTTCTGGAAGACCACCCGGGCGCGTTCGGCACGGCCCATCGCGGCGACGAGTTCGCTCCCGATCCGGTCGAGCGCGGCCGCCGCGGACTGGGTCAGCGCCTGGCCGTACGACTCACCGATGTTGGTGAAGATCCGGAACGCGGCCCCGAGCAGGTCCTTGGCGCGGTCGCAGCGAAGCCGGCGCATCTCCACCGAGAGCAGCTCGAAGGTCATGGCCGACTCGCCGCCGAGGGTCCCGGCCCGCTCCATGGCCACCAGCGAACTCTCGGTGACCGCCTGCCAGTCGTCGTAGACGTTGCGCGTCTCGAAGAGCACCGCGGTGGACATCTCCAACTCCCAGGCGAGTTCGTCCGCCCCGAGGCTGGTGAGCTGCCGGACCACGGCGCCGACCGCGGAGCGCTCGGCGTCGGACCCGGCCCGTCTGGCCTGCAGCACGGAGCCGTCCGGGCCCGGTTCGACGGAGCCGCGCGGGATGCTGCCGCGCACCCCGCCGAAGTCGCCGCCGTACTCCTGGCGGTGCGTCTCGTCGGTGACGCTGAGCCAGCCGCGCCAGGCCCGCTCGCGGGCCGCCCGCCGCTCGCCCGTCTCCTCCTCCGCGTGCACCCGCTCCCCCGCGTACAGCTTCAGCAGGCTGTGGAAGCGGTAGCGGACGGCGCCCGCGGCGTCGACACCGACCACGGTGAGCAGGTTCAGGTCGACCAGCTGCTCGATGAGCCTCTCGGCCTCGCCGGTGGACACCTCAAGCAGTGCGCCGCCGACCCAGGCGGGGAAGTCCGGCACGTCCAGCAGGGACAGTCGCCGGAACATGCGCGCGAGGTTCGCGGGCATGGCCCGGTAGCCGGCGGTGAAGGCGGAGCGCACGTCCAGGCCGCCCGCGGAGAGCTCGTCCAGCCGCCGTGGCTCCTCCGCCAGGAGGTCGACCAAGTGCCGTACGGACCAGTGCGGTTTGACGGCCAGGCGGGTGGCGGCGATCCGGAGCGCCAGCGGCATCCCCTCGCACAGGGCGCACAGGGCGTCGACGGCCGTGAGGTCCGCCGCGCTGCGTCCCTTGCCCGCGATCCGGCGCACCAGTGCGGACGCCTCCCGCGCGGGCATCAGGCCGAGGGCGATGTGGACCATGCCGTGGACCGCCGCCATGTGCTCCTGCTGTTCCCTGCCGATCACCACGACGCAGCTCCGGCCGTTGCCCGTCAGGAGTAACCGGGCCTGGTCCAGGGAGGTGACGTTGTCCAGCAGGATCAGGATCCTGCGTTCGGTGAGCAGGCTACGGTGGAGCGCGGTCCGCTCCCCGGGGTCGTCGGGGATCCGCTCGCCGGGCACGCCCAGGGCCCGCAGCAGGCGCCCGAGCAGCGAATGGACGGTGGCCGGACCCTGGTCCTCGTCGTGCGTGGAGGCGTCCACGTAGAGCTGGCCGTCGGGGAAGTGGTCGGCGACGCGCTGCGCCCAGTGCACCACGAGGCTGGTCTTGCCGACGCCGGCCATGCCGGTGACGAAACCGGTGCGCGGCGCCGCCCCGATGGGGTCGTCGACCAGCAGGGCGTCCAGCTGCCGCAGTTCCGCCTCCCGGCCGATGAAGGCGGGCACGCCCGGCGGAATCTCGGCCGGTACGGTCCGGACGGGCGGCGCCACCACCGGAGGCCCGGTCTCCTCGGGACGCTCCGGTCCCGGCTCGTCGCGCAGGATCGCATGGTGCAGCTGCTGGATCGACAGGCTCGGCTCCAGGCCCAGCTCCTCCACGAGCTCGTGCCGCCAGGCGCGGAAGCCCTCCGCCGCCTCGACCCGCCATCCCGAACGGACCTGAGCCAGCATCAGGTTGTGCCGGAACCGCTCGTGCTGGGGATAGTCGTTCACCGCGGCGGACAGCACCGGGATGAGTTCCTGGTGGCGGCCCAGTTCGAGTTCGATGCCGGTCCACACTTCGTACGCCGCCAGCCGCTTTGCCTCCAGCCGTGTCGCCGCGTCCTCGGCGAGCTGTCCGCCGACACCGGTCAGCGGGCGTCCGCTCCACAGGTCCAGGGCGCTCTTGTAGAAACGGCTGGCCTCTTCCAGGGAATTCCTGCGGGCGCTGTCGCCCCCCTCGACCACCAGCTTCTCGAACTCACGCACATCGACGGAGCAGTTGTCGGTGAGCAGGCGGTATCCGGGGTGGGCGGTCACAATTGTCGGGGCCTGTCGCCCGGCGGCCTTGAACGTCTTGCGCAAAGCGCCTATGCAGATGGCCACTTGGGTACGCGCCGAGGCCGGTGGCTCATTTCCCCAGACCGCGTCGATCAGCGCGTCGACAGATACGACCCGCCCCCAGGCGAGGACCAGCGCGGCAATGATGATGCGCTGTCTGGGCCCGCCGATGGCGACAGACTCCTCACCAACTCTCGCCGCCAGCGGCCCAAGCAAGGTGTATGCAACTTTGTCGGCGTTCGCACGCTCGCCCCCCACGACATTCCCCCGTCGTCCAACAACACCGAACATACGGCCGAATCACTGTAGATCAAGAGCGCCACCAAGATCGGCCCCGTTGGCTGAAACTTTGCGTCACCCATACGCGCATACAAGGAAAGGGCGGGCACGCACTCTCCGGCCGCACAGGATCCCTGTGGACTCGGATCTCCGCGCTTCACGCACCGTGACCCGGGTCGGACGGGTTGTAGCCCACGGCACTTCTGTCTCAATCCGATACGTTTTTAAGGTTCCTTGAAGATCTTCGCGGTCGGTGTCACACGCATCGGGGACGGTCCTTCCCGCCTCCGACGAGGGGGTGATTCGCACGGTCCGGGCGAGTTGCCGGGAACGGTCCCGCAGCGCTTCCCGATCGCCGAACGGCGACAAAGATGCTGGTCACAGCGGTGTGGTGGGGTGCGGCCCGCCCGAACTCCGACAGTCGAAGAGCGAGTTGACCGAGGCTTGACCGAGGCTTGACGGCGGTGGGGGATACCGCCGGTGACACGTCGGCATCGGACGAACGAACAACTGTCGTCACGGGTGGCGGCCTTGGCTGATCTGAACCCCCGGCACGGCGAGCGCCACCCGGCGGGACGCCGGGCCACGAGGTCGTTCAGCGCGGGGTGGAGCATGGCGCCGGATCGGGCCAGCAGCGGTGGATCCTGGCCAGAGACGCTTCGACGGGCCGCTCGGCGGTGGCCGGAAGGGCGGTCGACCCCAGGAAGTCGACCGCCCTCCACGGCCCGGCAGACCCGGCAGACCCGGCGGATCTGGCAGCCCCAACAGGCCCGGCAGCCCGGCGGCAGTCGGTCGGTCAGGCGCGACGGCTGGCCGAAGGCGTCCGATAGGCATGAAAGCCACGGCCGCTCCTGCGTCCCGTATGCCCGTCCGCCACCAGCTCGGCGAGCAGCTCGCACGGCTCGAACCCCTTGTCGCCCGTGCATTCGAGCAGGACGTGCAGCGAGTCCAGCACGGTGTCGAGACCGATGAGATCCGCCGTGCGCAACGGCCCCATCGCATGTCCGAAGCACTCCTGGAAGATGCGGTCGACCGCCACCGCGTCGGCCGTGCCCTCCTGCACCACCCGGGCCGCGTCGTTGACCGTGGCCATCAGCACCCGGTTCGAGACGAATCCCGGCGCGTCGCCGACGACGATCGCCTGTTTGCCCATGGTGCCGAGCAGTTCGGTCGTGCGGCGCAGTGTCTCGGCCCCGGTGAGCGGCGACCTGATCACCTCGACCGCGTCCTTCAGCGGTGCCGGGTTCATGAAGTGCGTGCCGATGACGCGGTCGGGCCTTCCCGTGTACGAGGCCAGCATCGTGATGGGCACGGCGGACGTGCAGGACGCGAAGACGGCCTCCGGCGGGCAGACCTCGTCGAGCCTGCGCAGCACGGCCTCCTTGACGGGGATCCGCTCGCGGACGCACTCCACGACGAACCCGGCTTCGTGCAGCTCGGCGAGGTCGCCCACCCAGCGCACCCGCTGTGCCGCGCCCTTGGGCTCGCGTGGTGAACGCCCGAGCAGGCGGCTCATCCGGATGCCGTCGCGCAGCCGCGCGGGCCCTTCGGCCAGTGCGGCGGGGTCGCTGTCGACGACCACCACCCGGTGTCCCGCCTCGGCCGCGCACTGGGCCACGCCCACTCCCATCCTGCCCGCGCCGACGATACCGACCAGGAGCGGGACTTCCTCGCGCGCCCCGCTCGCGGCGGACACCGGCGACTCCTGTTCCCCGGCACTCCGGTGCTCCCCGGTACTCCAGTGCTCCCCGGTCTGCCGGGCCGTCTGCCGCCCGGTCATCGGCGCGCCTGCGTCCCGGTGGTGACCACCCGTACCGGACCGGCCGTCTCCGGCTGGGGGCTCGCGCCGGTGTGGCCGAGCAGCAGGGTGTCCCCGGTCCGGCTCAGCACCTCGAATCCACTGAACCTCAGGTTCACGAGCATGACGCGGTTGACCTCCGTAGGTACGAACTCCGCGGTGGGGCGGCGGCCTGCGGCCAGCGCGTCCCGCACCAGATGGCCGATCAGTGCCGGTCCCACGCCGCGCGACATCACCCGGCAGGACAGCAGGAGGAGCTGGAGGCAACTGGTGTCCCCCCGCTGCTCGGTGAGGGCGAGACCCACGGTGCCGTACGCGCCGAAGCGGTCCTTCAGGTCGGCGACGAGCACCTCGTGGGAGGGCGAGTCGCACAGCGCGCGCAGCTCCGCCATGTCGTAGGTGCGTCCCGTGGTGTTGAGCTGGTGCGTGCGTACGGTGAGTTCCTCGGCCCGTACGAGATCGGCCTCGTCGGCCCTGCGCACGGTCATCTCCAGACCGAGCGTGGCGAGGAACTCCGCCGGGGGGCCCGCGTAGCTCTCCTTGGCCCGCCTGCGCTCGGCCTCCCGCCGGTAGAGCAGACGGCGCTGCCGGGACTCCCCGGTCACCTGTCCGGTACGGAACTCGGGCAGCCCGGCGAGGGTGCCCGCGGCTTCCGCCGGGTAGGTGCGGACGGCAGGCAGTGCGGCGCTCACCTCCGCGCGTTCCAGCGGGTCGTTGTCGATGAAGGCCACGGTGTCGATGCCGATGCCCAGGGCGTCGGCGATCCGCCGCACGGCCTCGGACTTGGGGCCCCAGCCGATCTCCTCCACGGTGAACAGGTCGGCCAGCCCCTGCTCGGTCAGATGGGCCATGGCCCTGGCCCGGTCACCGCGGCTGGCCACGGCGTGCAGGATGCCGCGCTCGTCCAGCGTGCGCAGCGCGGACCCGGCCTCCTGGAAGGGGACGGGCCGGTCCCCTTCCAGCACCGCGCCGTCCCACAGGGTGTCGTCCAGGTCCCACACGAGGCACTTCACCGTCGTGGGAACGGGGGCTGGGGTCATGGGGCGGTCTCCTCGAACTCGCGGGCGGGAGCGGGGGCAGGGGCGGAGGTGGCGGTGGGGCCGGGGGTGGCGGTGGGGCTGGGGGTGGCGGCGCTGGCGCCGGGCCGGAAGCCGTGCCGTCGCAGCAGCCGGTCGGCGATGTGCAGCTCCGCGACATGGGCGGAACCTTCGATGATCTCCATGACCTGCGCGTCCCGGGAGAAGCGCCCGACGGCGCTGTCCGGCTCGCAGCCGGCCGCGCCGAGGAGCTGGACGGCGGCACGGCTGACCGAGCCCGCCGCGCGGGCCGCCGCGTACTTCGCCGTGATCGTGGCGGCCACCGCCTCGGGGGCGCGCCGGGTGCGCAGCCGGGTGGCGTGCGCGCACAGTTCGCGGGCGGCGGCGCTCTCCACCGCGGCGCGCGCGAGCTGCGCCCTGACCAGTTGGTGCTCGGCGAGCGCGATGCCGCCCTGGGTGCGGCGTACGACGTGTGCGGCCGCCGCGTCCAGGCAGGACTCGGCCATGCCGACGCAGCCCCAGGCCACGGTGAACCGTCCGTGGTCCAGGGCGGTGGCCACGACGTGCGAGAGGCCCAGGCCCACGGGCGCCACCACGTTGCCGCGCGGCACCCGGACGTCGTCGAGGCGCAGGTGCGCGATCTCCGCCGCCCGCATGCCCAGTTGGCCCTCGACCGGTTCGCGGGAGACACCGGGCAGGGCGCCGTCGACGAGGACCGTCGTGGGGCGGCCCGCCGAGGTGCCGAGGACCAGGAAGACGTCCGCGGTGCGGCCGAAGGTGACCCATCTCTTGGTGCCGGTCACGCGCACCCAGTCGCCGTCCTCCTCGATCCGGGTGCTCACGGCGGCCAGGTCGGTGCCCGCGCCCGGCTCGGTCGCGGCGAATCCGGCGATCGTACGTCCGGCTGCCAGGTCGGGCAGCCAGCGCGTGCGCTGCGCCTCGGTCCCCCAGCGGGAGAGCGCCGCCGCGACCATCGACTGGACGGTGACCAGACCGCGCAGCGCGCTGCAGGCCCCGCCGATCCGCGCACAGAGCTCCCCCAGGTCGGCCTGGCTGCCGCCGAGTCCGCCGTACCCGGCCGGGACGTCGGCACCCAGCAGTCCCGTAGCCGCCAGGGCCCGGCGGACGTCGTCGGGCACCTCGCCGCGCCGGTCCCAGTCGCCGGCGTGCTCGGCCGCGAAGCGTGCGAAGCGGGCGGCCTCGGGGCCGATCCCGGAGGCGTCCCCGGTGCCCCGCTCCGGAACGCTAGTGGCTCCCGCCACGGGGCACCTCCGCGGTGGGGGATGCGGTCTTCTTCCTGACGAATTCGGCGACGTTCACCGCCGTGCGGAAGTGGTCCAGGCTCAGGTCCTCCACGTCGATCTCGAATTCGAACCGGTGCTCAAGGAACGTGACCAGTTCCAGGGCGAAGAGAGAATCCACGATCCCCTTGGCGAAATAGTCTTCATCGGGGGCGATTTCCTGCCCCAGAGCGGATTCGAGGAATTCTCGAATCTCTACTTCAATTGTCTGCTGCACGCTCTTCCTGCCCATGGGTGAGGTTTTTCGGAGAAGGTTTGACGGAGAATGTGTGACGAAACGGGTTGCCGGAGAAGTTGTGCCGCGGAAGGTGTGCCGCGGAAGGCGCGTCAGAGCAGGTGTGCGGTTTCCCCGTCGCCGATTTCGACGAGCAGCATGCTCCAGGCCGCCACCGGGCTCGTATTGATCACCACGACGCGGTCCCCGTCGGCTATTTCCTTTTCCTCGTGCGCCGCATAGAGGTTCAACAGCGTGTCGTTCGAGCCCAGATGCCCGTGGCTCCGCAGGTTCTCGGCGCAGGACGGCAGGAGTTCCACCCCCAGCGTGTCCTGGACGAACGCGTGCCCTCCGGCGGAGAGGTTCTGCACCGCCAGCCCCGCGAGGTCCTCGGCCCGCATCCCGTTGCGCTCCAGCAGCCGGGCGAGCAGGCCGCGCAGCCGGTTGCGGGACTCCACCGCGAGGCGGAAGGAGTAGTCGGCGGTGTCCCGGCACTCCTCGCGCCAGTCGGCCGCGGGACGGTCGCGGAAGTCGACGCGGAAGAGGTCCCAGTAAGCCCCGTTCGTCTCCTGGAGCAGGTCGAGCACCCGGACAGGCCCGGTCCTGGCGAGCACCAGGGCCTGGCCGCTGTCGCCGTTGAGGGTGACCGGGTGGCGGTAGCGGCCGGGGGTCGCCGGCTTGCTGCCGTGGGCCACCAGCACATGGTGCAGGTCCTGGTCGGCGGCGAGCAGCCCGCGCGCGGCGAGGAGCGCCGGGGTGAGGGAGGCGCAGCCCAGGCCGCCCACCGAGAAGGTGAGGGCCCGGTGGAGGCCCAGCGTCTCCTGGAGCCGGGTCGCCTCCGAACTCAACAGGTCCTGCGGGGCACGGGACTCCACCACGATCAGGGCGTCGACGTCCTCGGGACGCAGCGCCGTGTCCGCCAGGACCTGACGGGCGGCGGCGGCCGCCAGGTCGTGGTCGTCGAGTGCGTCGTCCGCCCGGACCCGCTCGATGCCCAGGCCGGTCAGGGTCTCCCGCTCCTGGGGCGTGAGGGACGGGAGTTCGGGGAGGTCGGCGAGGGGTGTGGACCGCTCGGGCAGGTGCCAGGCCGCGGCCAGGACCGCCAGTGGGGCTGCCATGTCAGTGCTCCCCCGCGAGTTCGGCGAACGCGTCCACGAGGTGGTCGGCGAGCTCCTCCATGCGTGCGCCGGGAAGCTGCCCGTCGTGCACGAGGTGGATGACCAGTTCGCCGTCGCACAGCATGGTGGACACGGCGACCGGGAGCCAGGCGAGCAGCGAGCGCTGCTCGATCATGAGCGGCACGGAGCGTATCCACGCGGCGCCACCGCCGACCTTCAGCGCCTCTCCCCCGGTCGCGGTGTGCTCGACCAGGACGGCGGGCTCGGGCAGCGCGCGGATCCGTTCCGTGGCCGCGGTACGCGCACTGAGCTGCCGCAGGATGCCGTAGCCGACGCCGTCGCTGGGGACCGCGCGCAGGTGATCGGCGATCGCGGGCAGGGCATCGTCGGCCCGCTGCCCCTCGGCGACCGGGAGCACCGACGGATACGCGTTGGTGAACCAGCCGATCGACCGGGACCTGCCGGACGGCCGGAAGGCGTTGGTGGTGGCCTCGCCGACCAGCATCAGATAGGCGTCGGGGTGCCCCGTCCAGCGGCTCCAGGCACAGGCCACCGCGGTGGCGGCGGCGGCGCGGCCCGCCGCGCCGCTGGTGGCGAGCGTCCGGGCGACGCGGCTCGCGGGCAGTACCCGGCGCAGCACTCCCGGGGCCTCGGCCCCGGGCCGGTCCGAAGGACCGAGTCCCGTGGGCAGGCCGCCGGTGGTCCGGCCGCCCTCCATCACCACGGCCCAGTACCCGGCCTCCGCCGCGAGTTCGTCGCTCGCGGCCATCGCGGTCAGATGCCTGCTCCACCGGCTCCAGGCGGCGCGAGCCGCGGGGTCCTGGCGGGTGGCGGCCCCGGCGTCGCGCAGCGCGGAGTTGAAGTCCTCCAGCAGCGGGACCGCCGAGGTGTGGTCGTACGCGAAGTGGTGGACGACCAGCGTGAGCAGACCGGTGCGGGCGGGGCCCCGGTCGTAGAAGCGCATCCGCAGCATCGCGCCCCGGCCGGGGTCGATGTCCTTCAGCAGCTCGTCCTTGTCGCCCTCCAGCACGGCGAGTTCGGCGCTCTCGCCCATGGCGGGCAGCACCGTGACGTCCAGTACGTCGTCGGGGCGGGCGGCGCCCACGTCGATCCGCCAGCCCACGGAATTGCGGCGCAGCCGGTAGCGGAGCGGCTCGTGCAGTTCGAGCAGGGCGGCGACCGCACCGCGCACGGCGTCGCTCCGTACTCCCGCCGCGATCTCCAGGACCTCCGCCACGACGAAGTCCCTGGCGTCGTCCCGCGCGCGTTCCAGCAGGCCGTGCATGAGCGGGGTCAGCGGGATCGGCGTCCCGGACGAGGAGTCCGGGTGCGCGGGGCCGTCGGCCGGCGCGGGCAGCGCCCCGGCGGCGAGGGCCCGCAGCGTCGGCCGCTGGAGCACGTCCTGCGGGGTCAGCGACAGGCCGGCGCTCTCCGCACGGGCGGCGACCGCGACGCTCAGCAGGGAGTCCCCGCCGATCTCGAAGAAGTCGTCGTCGGGGTCCACCGACTCCCGTTCCAGCAGGTCGGCCCAGATCCGGGCGAGTATCCGCTCCGGGTCGGGCAGCCCTCCCGAGGCCGGTCCTCCTGCGGCCGGCCCTCCCGCGGGCAGTCCTCCCGCGGCGGGAAGAGAAGCGTCCGTCCGAGTCGCCATGTCCATCATCCTTGTCCGGTCGGTCTTCGCGTTGAGGGTCTGCGGCAGTCGGTCGTGGGCGACGATCCTGGTGGGGACCATGTACGCGGGCAGCCGGTCCAGCAGCCACCGGCGGAGGTCGTCGGCGGCGGGCAGCCGCGTCCCCGCGACGTGTCCCGCCATGCGTACGGCGCCGCGCGGACCTGCGTCCGGGAGCACCACCGCCTCCCGCACCCCGGGGTGTTCGAGCAGGGCGCGCTCGATCTCGGCGGGCTCCACCCGGTGGCCGCGGATCTCCAGCTGCTGGTCGTCGCGGCCGTCGAAGGTGAGGGAGCCGTCCGGGGCGAGCCTGGCGAGGTCCCCGGTCCGGTACATCCGGGCCCCCGGGCGGTCGGTGAACGGGTCGGGCAGGAACCGGGCGGCGGTCGTGCCGGGAAGCCCGTGGTAGCCGCGGCCGACGGCCGCCCCGCCGAGGTACAGCTCGCCCCGTTCGCCGGGCGCGCAGGGCCGGCCGTCGGCCCGCAGGACGTAGGCGGCGCAGTTGTCGAGGGGACGGCCGATGCCGGGCAGGGCGTCGGCCGGGCCGGGGGTCACTTCGGCCCAGGTGGCGACGACGGCGCACTCCGTGGGGCCGTACAGGTTGAGCGTACGGAAGGGCACGTCCGCCGGAGGCCGCACCCGCAGCCGGTCGCCGCCGGTGGACAGCACCCGCAGCCGCAGACCGGGCACGTCCGGGTAGTCGCTCAGCACCGTCTCGGCCAGCGGGGTCGGCAGGCAGGTCACGGTGATCCGTTCCCGCGCCAGCCAGCCCAGCAGGTCGGCGGGCGAGCGCACCGCGTCGTGGAGGACGTGCAGGGCGGCTCCCCGGGCCAGCGCCGAGAGCGTCTCCAGCACAGCGCCGTCGAAGCCGGGGGCGAAGACCTGTGCCACCCGGTCCTGCGAGCCGAGACCCGTTTCCTCCGCGTACCAGGTGAGCAGGTTGTCGAGGCTGCCGTGGGTGATCTCGCAGCCGTGCGGACGGCCGGTCGTTCCCGAGGTGTGCGCGAGGTAGGCGAGGGCGTCCCGCAGCGGTTCGGGCGGCAGGACGGCCCCGTCGGCGCGGCCGCGGGCCCCCGGGGCGCCGGCCGGCGCCGCGACGGGGATCACCTCGGTTCCCGCGGGGCGCCGTTGGCCCTCCCCGAGCACGGTGAGCGGGTGGCCGAGTCCGGTCAGCAGTCCGGCCACCCGGGCTTCGGGCAGGGCCGGGTCGACCGGTACGAAGGCCCCGCCCGCCTTCAGCACGCCCAGCCATCCGGTCACGAGGTCCGGGCCGCGCCCGGCGACGACGGGCACGGGGGTGCCGGGCGTGACACCGGCGGCGACCAGCCGCCGTGCGAGGTCCTCGGCCCGGGAGTCCAGCTCCCCGTAGCGGAGGGTGCGGCCGGCCTCGGGGTCGACCACGGCGGGCCGGTCGGGGTGGCGGGCCGCCCACTGGGCCACCGCCGCGGGCACGGACAGCGGTGCGACCGGGCGCTCCGGGCCGCGCAGTACGCAGCCGCCGGAGCGGCCGGGCGCCTGGGCCGCGAGTTCGTCCAGCCGGCGGTCCGGGGCGTCCACGGTGGCGCCTGCGAGGTCCTGGAAGAACGCGGCGAGCTGCTCCGCGGTCGACGGGTCGAAGAGGTCGACGGCGTACTCCAGGTAGCCCGTCATCGGGCCGTCCGGCTCGTCGTTGACCCCGATGGTGAGGTCGACCTTGGACGTGCCGGGGGCGATGCCGCCGAACGAGCCGCCGGCGGGCGCCAGGTCGAGCGAGCCCGGTGCGCTGAAGTGCCCGGCGGTGTTCTGGTGCGTGTAGCAGACGGTGAACACGGGGTGCCGCGACGGGTCCCGGCGGCCGCCCAGGTCGGAGACGATCCTCCCGAAGGGGATCTCCTCGTGGTCCAGCACGCCGGTCACGGTCCGCGCGCAGCGCCGTACCAGCTCACGGAAGGTCAGGCCCTCGTCGACGCGGGTGCGGAAGGGCAGCGCGTTGTTGAAGTAGCCGATCAGTTCGTGGGTGTCCGGGTGGAAGCGGCCCGAGGTGGCGGCCCCGACCACCACGTCCTCCTGACCGGCCCACAGGTGCAGCAGCGCGTCCACGACGGCCAGCAGCGTGACGAAGGTGGTCACGCCCTCCTGCCTGCTGAACTCGCGGAGCGCCAGGGCCTGTTCCGGGGAGAGGGTGAACTCCAGCAGGCCGCCCGCGTGGGACTCGACCGCGGGCCGCGGCCGGTCCAGCGGCAGTTCGGTGGTCCGCAGATCGGCCAGCTGCTCGCGCCAGAACCGCAGCCCCCGCTCCAGCCGTTCGCCGGTCAGCACCTCGCGCTGCCAGGCGGCGAAGTCGCCGTATCCGCAGGTGAGTTCGGGCAGTTCGGCGGTACGTCCGGTCAGCCGGGCGGTGTAGTACGCGCCGAGGTCGCGGAAGAAGGCGGTGGGCGACCAGCCGTCGAAGACGATGTGGTGCCACGTGCAGAGCAGGATGTGCTCGTCGTCGGCCACCCGCAGCAGGGTGGTGCGCAGCAGCGGGCCCGACGCCAGGTCGAAGGGGGCGACGGCCTCGTCGTGGGCGAGCAGGCGGGCCTGTGCCTCGGGGTCCGCCGACCCGCGCAGGTCGACGACCGGGAGCGCGGGGGCCGGGGCGTCGAACAGCACGTAGGGGCGGCCCATCTCCTCCAGGACGCGGGTGCGCAGCACCTCGTGCCGCGCGAACACGTCGAGCAGCGCGGCCCTGAGCGCCCCGTGGTCGAGCGCACCGCGGTGGCGCAGGTCGCCGGGGATGTTGTACAGCGGTCCCGGCAGGGCCAGCCGGTCGAGGTACCAGAGCTGTTCCTGGTTGTACGAGAGCGGGATCCGGGTTCCCGCGGGCACCCGCGCGATGCTGCCGTCGGAGGGGGTCGTGCCGGGCGCCGTCGTGCTCTCCGCCCGGCGTGCGGCGATCAGGTCGGCCATCTCGCGCACCGTGCGGTGGGCGAACAGGTCGGCGAAGGTGGTCTTCACGCCGAAGCGGGTCTCGGACTCGCGGAGGAAGGTGATGCCCGCGATGGAGCTGCCGCCGAGGGCGAAGTAGTCCGATTCGGGGCCGATGTCCGGGGCCTTGAGGATGCGGGACCAGATGTCGGCGACCTCGTGCCGGAGCTCCGTCTCGTCCAGTGACGGGCCGGACGCCGCGGCCCGGGCGGGTGCGGCGTGCTGGACGGGTGCGGCGTGCTGGACGGGTGCGGGAGTACGGGTGTCCCGGGGCGGCCGGTACCAGGAGGAGTCGGGTTCGAAGGGGTACGTCGGGACCTCGGTGCGGCGGATTCCGGCGCCCTCGTAGTAGCGGTCCCAGTCGATGCTCGCGCCCTGCTCGTAGAGGCGTGCCAGGGCGTCCAGGACACGAGCGGCCGGTGCACGACCGCCGTGGTCACGGCCGTCGTTGCCGTCACGGCCGCCACGGCCGTCCCTGCCGTCGCCGTCGCCGTCGCCGTCGCCGTCGCCGTCGAGGAGGGTCAGCACGGTGAGTTCCGGGGCGAGCTCTCTGATCCGGCGGGACAGCACACCGGTGCCGCCGAGCTCCAGCAGGAGGGCGCCGTCCCGCTCGAAGTCCCGTACCGCCCGGCGGAGTCCGCCGTCGTTGACGTCCCCGGTGCGCGTCGCGTGCGCCGCGTCGCGCAGGGCGTCCTCGGGCGCCAGCTTCCCCCGGACGACCTGTACGGCGAGGTTCCCCGGCCCGGAGCCCACCAGCCTGCCGGTTTCCAGCCCCAGGGACCGGGTCAGCGCGTACAGCGCCAGCTGACGCCTCAGCAGGACCCGGGCGTCGCCGCCCCGGTCGGCGACGGGGTCCGCCGCCTCCGCGCCGCGGTCGCCCGCCCCGACGAGTCGGTCCTCCGCTTCGGCGAGCGCGGGGAACTCCTTGCGCAGGGTGTGCCAGAGCGCGTCGCCCGCCGCCGTGTCGCCCACGTCGCCGTCGCCGGAGAAGAGCAGCACGAGCGGCGGCGCCCGGTCCGGAACGGGCTGCGCGGGCGCCTGCGCACCGTGCAGCGCCTCGGCGAGCCCCGCGAGGTCGCGGGCCGTGAAGGCCCGCCGCCACGGGTGGTCGTCGCGCCCCCGGTTGAGGGCGTGGGCGACGGTGGCCAGGTCGTCGTCCGTGCTCCTCAGGAAGTCGCCGAGGCTGCGCGCGTACCGGACGCAGGCCTCGGGGGAGGCGGCCGACAGGGTGACCAGTTCGGCGGACGGCCGGACGCGGTCGGGGCGCGGCAGGGGCCGGGGCGGCTCCTCCAGCACGGCGTGCACATTGGTCCCGGTCAGACCGAAGGAGCTGACCCCGGCACGGCGCGGGCCGCCGTCCGGCGCGGGCGGCCACGACTGCCGGTCGACGGCCACCCTGACCGGTCCCTCGGGGTCGAGCGCCGGGTGGGGGGTGCGGAACCCGGCGGTCGGGTAGAGCGTGGCGTGCCGCAGCCCGGCCAGGACCCTGAACAGGCCCGCCATGCCCGATGCGTGGTCGAGATGGCCCACGTTGCCCTTGGCTCCGCCGATCAGCACCGGCTCACCGGTACGGCCCGCGCTGTCCAGCGCCCGGCGCAACCCGCCCACCTCGGTCAGGTCGCCCAGCGGCGTACCGGAGCCGTGACACTCGATGTAGTCGGCGTCGGACACGGCCAGACCCGCGTCCCGCCAGGCGGCGGTGAGCAGTTCGCTCTGGGCGTCCTGGCTGGGGGCGCTGAGGGCGGTGGCCCGGTAGCCGTTGTGGTTGACCGCGACGCCGCGCAGCACCGCGTGGACGTGGTCTCCGTCGGCGACGGCGGCCGCGAGCGGTTTGAGCAGGACGAAGCCGCCGCCCTCGCCGCCCACGGTGCCGTCGGCACCGGCGTCGAAGGGGCGGCACACGCCGCCCGGGGATTCGATGCCGGGCAGCGGATCGTGCCGGGCGGCGGGCCGCAGCAGCGCCTGCACGCTGAGCCCGCCCGCTATCGCCAGGTCCGCCCGCCCCGCCCGGAGCTGCCCGACGGCGTCGGCGAGCGCGGCCAGGCTGGAGCTGCACGCGGTGTCCACGGCGAGCACCGGGCCCGTCAGGTCCAGCAGGTAGGCGACGCGGGCGGCGGTCGCGGAGGGCAGGGTCCCGAGGATCTGCTGCGGGTCGTCCTCCCGGAACAGGGTGGCGTACTCGGGGTGGGGCGCGCTGAGCACGACCGCCGTGCGCGTCCCGCGCAGGGAGCGGGTCGCGTACCCCGCGTTCTCCACTGCCCGGTGGACCAGTTGGAGGGTGAGGCGCTGATGCGGGTCCATCAGCTCGGCCTCGCGACGGGAGATGCCAAAGAACCGGTGGTCGAAGAGGTCGATGCGGTCCAGGTAGGCGCCCGGCGCGTAGCCGGTGCCCACGTCGCCGCCCGCGTGCCGGACCCGCTCGTCGGCGGGCCGGCCGACACTGCTGCGCCCGGCGCCCAGTCCGTCGTGCAGGGCGTCCAGGTCGTCGGCTCCCGGCAGGGAGAGTGCCGCTCCGACGATCGCCACGGCGTCCCGGTTCATGTCGTTTTCTCGCCTCACAGTGCGTAGTCGCCTTCGTGGTCGGGGCCGGTGTGCTGCCCTGTTGTCGGTGCGGTGCCCGCGGGGTGCCGCGCCGGGGGCGTCAGCAGCTTCGCCATGGCCTCGACCGTGGTGTGCTCCAGGAGCGCGGCCACCGGTACGGGTGCGCCGCCGAGCGCGGTGAGCCGTTGGGCGAGCTGCATCAGGGTCAGGGAGGTGCCGCCGGCCTCGAAGAACTTCTCCTGGACGCCGATGTCGTCGGCCTCGCGTTCCAGCAGCCGCGCCCACACCTCGGCGACCGTCCGTTCCGCGTCGTCCCGGGCCGCGCGGCGCGGGGCGGCCGGAGCCTCGCCCGAGGTACGCGTTTCCAGGGCGCGCCGGTCGATCTTGCCGTTGGCGGTGAACGGCAGTGCGCGGTGCAGCCTGACGAGGTCGGGGACCAGGTGCGGCGGGAGCCTGCGGGCCAGGTGTTCGCGCAGCCCGACGACGCTCGGAGCGCTGCCCTCCACGGGCACGACATGGGCCACCAGCCTGCGTCCCTGTGCCTCGCCCACCGCCACGACGGCGGCCTGGGCCACCTCGTGGTGGCGGGTCAGCTCCCTCTCGACCTCGCCGGGTTCGACCCTGAATCCCCGGACCTTGACCTGGTCGTCGGCCCTCCCCCGGAAGACGAGTCCCCCGTCGGGCAGTCGGCGCACCAGGTCCCCCGTCCGGTACATCCGGGTTCCGGGCGGCCCGTAGGGACTGGCCACGAAGCGCTCGGCGGTCAGCGCGAACCGGCCGACGTACCCTCGCGCGAGTCCCTGGCCGCTGAGGTGGAGCTCGCCCGTCACCCCGTCGGGAACGGCCCGCAGCCGCTCGTCGAGCACCCAGACGCCGGTGCCGGGGACGGGTTCGCCGATCTCCGGTTCCCCGGCGCCGTCCAGCCGGGCGCTGACCGTCGCGCACACGGTCGCCTCCGTGGGGCCGTACGCGTTGAACATCGTGCGCTCCGGGGCCCAACGGGCGGCGACCTCCCGCGGACAGGCCTCCCCCGCGGCGAAGAGCACCAGTCCGGGCGGCAGGCTGCCGGGGGGCAGCACGGCCAGCACCGCGGGCGGCAGCGTCGCATGGGTCACCCGGTGCTCGGCGAGGGTGCGCGCCAGGGGCGGCCCCGCCAGCAGGTCCCGCGTGGGGGCGAGCACCAGCGCGGCCCCGTTGAAGAGGGCCATGGCCGTCTCCCAGAAGGCCGCGTCGAACCCGGCGGCGGCGAACTGCAGCACCCGGTGCCCCGGCCCCGCGGGGGCGGAACGGGCGGCCCCCGCGAGCATTCCGGTCACCCCGCGGTGGGTGACCGCGACGCCCTTGGGACGGCCCGTCGACCCCGACGTGTGGATGATGTACGCGAGGTGGTCGGGCAGCACCTCGACCGGCGGCGGTGTCGCCGGGTACGTCGCGAGCAGGCCCGCGAGGGTGTCGAGGTGCAGGACCGGTGTCTTTGGCGGGCACCGGTCGGCCGGTGTCGACCGGTCGGTGAGGAGCAGGGCCGCACCGGTGTCCGTGAGTATTCCGCGGAGCCGTTCGCCGGGGTGCGCGAGGTCCAGCGGGAGGTGGGCGCCGCCTGCCTTGAGGATGGCCAGCAGGGCGACCGTGTGGCGCATGCCCCTCGGCAGTGCCAGGCCGACCGGGCGGTCGGGGCCGACGCCGTGCTCGCGCAGGTGGTGGGCCAACTGGTTGGCCCTGCGCTCCAGTTCGGCGTAGCTCATCTCCTGCGTCCCCTCGCGCAGGGCGGGCGCGCCGGGGTTCCGCGCGGCCTGCTCGGCGAAGAGTTCGTGCGCGCACCGCGCGGGCGGCGCGGCGGGGACGGCCGGCCGGGAGGTGCGGGAGAGGTGCTCGGCGGGCAGGGCCACTTCGGCGACCTGCCGCAGGCCGGGTGCCGACAGCTGTGCCAGCAGTGCGCGCAGCTGTCCGGCGAGCCGCCGCGCAGCGCCCGCGTCGAACAGCGTGCTGTCGCAGCGCACTTCCAGCACCAGGGTGGATTCGGTGCGCACCAGCAGGGACAGCGGGTAGTTGGTGGCGTTGTCGGTGTCCAGGGCGCTGACCCGAAGGCCGCCGGTGGCCAGCGCGGTGGGGTCGACCGGCAGGTTGTCGAAGGAGACGGCCGTGTCGAAGAGCGGGGTGCCCGGTGCGACCGAGGTGTGGGCCCGCTGTTCGGGCAGCGGGTAGGTGTCGTACTGCCTGGCCTCCGCCTGTTCCGACTGCACCCGGCGCAGCCAGTCCCGCACGGGGGCGGCCCCGTCGATCCGTATCCGCACCGGCAGCGTGTTGATCAGCAGCCCGATGACGGACTCCGCGCCGTGCGGATCGGGGCCGCGGTGCGCCACCGTGGCGCCGAAGAGGACGTCGTCGCTTCCGCTGTGCCTCGCCAGCAGGAGCGCCCAGGCTGCCTGGACCAGGGTGTTGACGGTGAGTCCGCTGCTCCGGGCGAAGTCCTGGAGTTCCCGGTGCGCGCTCTCCTCCAGCCGTTCCAGGTGCGCGGTGCCGGAGCGCGGCCGGTGTCCCGGTGCGGGGGCGCCGGCGTAGGGCAGGGGCGTGGGGGCGGGGAATCCTGCCAGGGCCCGGCTCCAGTAGGTGCGGGCGGCGCTCAGGTCCTGGGCTTCGAGCCAGCGCACGTAGTGGCTGAAGGGGGTGCGGTCGGGGAGGTCGGGGGTGCGTCCCGCCGCCAGGGCGGCGTGCGCGGCGAGCACGTCGTGCAGGACCTCGGCGATGCTCCAGCCGTCGAGGAAGAGGTGGTGGCAGGTCCACAGCAGCCGTACCTCGTCGTCGGCCGTCCGTACCACGGTGAGCCGCAGGGGCACCTCCTTGCGCGGATCCGGTGCGTGCGCGAGGTCGTGCGCCTCCAGTTCCGCCAGGCGCTCCCGGCGGTGCGGCTCGGAGAGTCCGCGCCAGTCGTGGTGACCGACCGGGAGGACGAAACGCGGCTGCACCCGCTGCACGGGTCCCGCGCCCCCGCCCTCCGTCACGGTGCTGCGCAGCGCCGGGGTGCGGTCCACCACGAACTGCCAGGCGCGCACGAGGAGGTGCGGGTCCGTGACGCCGCCGATCGTGACGCCGATCCGCCGGGCGTAGACGTCCGGTGCGCCTTCGACGTCCGGTGAGCCTTCGACGTCCGGTGCGCCTTCCGCGGCCAGCGAGTGGTACAGCAGACCGCTCTGCAGCGGGGTGAGGGGATACGAATCGTGGTCCTCACCCGGCGGTACGGGCTCCGGGCGGGCGGCCGTCGGGCCCGGCCGGTCCTCGTACGCCCCCGGGCGGGCGGTGTCCGGCGGGACGTCCGCCCCGGCCTTCCGCGCAAGGGTTCCGGCCTCCTGCGCGAGGGCCCCGGTCTCCTGCGCGAGAGCCCCGGCCTCCTGCCCGAGAGCCCCGGCCTCCTGCGCGAGTGCGCGGACGGTCGGCCGGGTGAAGACGTCCTTCGGGGTCAGGGCGAGACCCGCTGCGCGGGCTCCTGCGGCGAGCCGGACGCTGGTGAGGGAGTCGCCGCCGAGGTCGAAGAAGTCGTCGTCCACCCCGACCTCGCGGACGCCGAGCACCTGCGACCACACCGCGACGAGGGTGTGTTCGGCCGGGGTCGTCGGGGCGGCGTACGCGGGCTCGACGTGCCGCCCGTCCCGCGGCTCGGGCAGGGCGCGCAGGTCGACCTTGCCGTGCCGGGTCAACGGGACGGCGTCGAGGACCTCGAACACCGAGGGGATCATGTAGTCGGGCACCAGGGTTCCCAGGTGCCTGCGCAGCGCGGTGGTGGTGGGCGCGGGCCGCCCGGGGGCGGGCACCACATAGGCGGTCAGCCGGCCCGGCTCCCCCGTCCGGCCGGTGCCGGGGAGGGTCACCACCGCCTCGGCGAGGTCGGGATGGGCGGCGAGCGCCGCGGTGACCTCGCCGGTCTCCACCCGGTAGCCGCGGATCTTGACCTGGTCGTCGCCGCGGCCGAGGAACTCCAGGACCCCGTCGGCCCGGCACCGCACCAGGTCGCCGGTCCGGTACATCCGGCTGCCAGGACCGCCCCAGGGGTCGGCGACGAACCGTTCCGCGGTACGGGACCCGCTGCCCCGGTAGCCCCGGGCGAGCCCGGCCCCGGCCAGGTAGAGCTCGCCCGCCACACCGGCGGGGACGAGGTTCAGGCTCCGGTCCAGCACGTAGTGCCGTACCCCCCGCACGGGTCCGCCGATCGGGACGACGCGTTCCTGTTCCGCCGCCGGGCCCCGCGCCACGAGGTGGGCGGTCGCGCACATGGTGGTCTCGGTGGGGCCGTACAGGTTGGCGAAGGGATGCACCGCGCGCCACCGCCGGGCGGTGTCCACGGAGCACACGTCCGCAGCGGAGCAGACGAGTTCCAGGTCGGGCAGGGACGCCGGGTCCAGGGCCGCGAGCAGCGCGGGCGGAAGCATCAGCACGGTGACGGCGTCCTGCCGGATCCGCCGGGCGAGCAGTGCGGGGTCCTCGTACTCCTCGGGCAGGCTCATGCACACGGTCGCGCCGGTCAGCAGCGGCATCAGGGCCTGCCAGATGCCGCCGTCGAAGGCGAAGGACAGGTGCTGGAGCATCCGGGCGCCCGGCCGCAGGCCCAGGGTCGTCCGGCTGTCGGCGGCCAGGTTGCCGATCCCGGCGTGCGGGACGAGCACTCCCTTGGGGCGGCCGGTGGAACCCGACGTGTACACCGCGTAGGCCAGGTTGCCGGGCAGCGCGCGGTGCGTGGGCACGGTGGCGGGGCGGGCGGCCACGGCCGCCCGGTCGGCGGCCCGGTCCGGGCACACCACGGTGCTGAAGCCGTCGGGGAGCCGTGGCAGGTGCCGCTGCCCGGCGACCAGCACCCGGGCGCCGCTGTCGGCGACGACGGCGGCGACGCGGCTCGTCGGCTGCCCGGGGTCCAGGGGTACGAAGGCGCCGCCCGCCTTCAGTACGGCGAGCGCGGCGACGAGGAGCTCGGGGTCGCGGTCCAGGCACAGCGCCACCGGGACGTCGGGGCCGACGCCCTGCGCGGCGAGATGGTGGGCGAGCCGGTTGGCGCGGGCGTCGAGCTGGGCGTAACTGAGCTGTTCCGCCCCGCGGACGACGGCGATCCGGTCGGGTCCCTGGCGGACCTGGGCGTGGAAGAGGTCGTGCACGCAGGCGTCGTCCGCCGGCTCCTGCGGGGAGCGCCCCGCGGCGAGCAGCCGGTCCTGCTCGCCGTCGGTGAGCAGGGGAAGGCCGCGCGGGGTGCGCGCGGGATCGTCCGTGATGCCGGTGAGCAGCGTCTCCAGCCCGTCGGCCAGCCGCTGGATCGTCGTGCGGTCGAAGAGGGCCGTGTTGTAGAGGAGGTCGACGGTCAGCCCGTCGTCGCTCTCCTGGAACTCCACGGTGAGTTCGAGGGCGGCGCGCACCGCGGGTGTGTCGACGTCGCTGACGCGGAGGGGGCCGAAGCGGTGGGCGCGGGTGGGGGCGTTGCGCATGACGACGAGGGTCTCGACCAGCGGGGTGCGGTCCGCGGCGCGGGCCGGGGCGAGTGCCTCGACGAGCTGGTCGAAGGGGAGTTCGGCGTGCTCGGCCGCGTCGAGCATGGTGTCGCGCACGTCGGTGAGCAGGTCGGTGAAGGGCGTGTCGTCGGGCACCTCGGTGCGCAGTACCAGGGTGTTGACGAAGAACCCGATCAGGTGGTCGAGTTCGGGGTACTCGCGCCCGGAGGTCACCGTTCCCACCGCGATGTCGCGCTGCCCGCTGTGGCGGGCGAAGAGGATCTGACAGGCGGTCAGGAGGGCCTGGAACAGGGTGGCGCCCCGCGCGTGGGCGAGTGCGCGCAGCCGGTCCAGGACCGGTCCTGGAATCCGGTGCCGGACGCGTGCGCCGTCGGTGCCCGTGTGCGGGGTCCTGGCGCGGTCGGTGGGCAGTTCCAGCGGGGTCGTTCCGGCCAACTGTCTTTTCCAGTACGCCAGTTGGGTGTCCGTAACACCGTCGGCCAGCCGGGTGCGCTGCCGGCTGCCGTGGTCGCCGTACGTCACCGGCAGGCCGGGCAGCACGGCGGGCGGGCCGGTGGTCCCGGCGGTGTAGTGCGCGCCCAGTTCGGCGAGGAGGATCTCGTAGGACCAGTCGTCGGTGACGAGGTGGTGGGCGCTCAGCGAGAGGATGTGCTCGGTCGGGGTCAGCCGGACGAGCCGGGGCCGCAGCAGCGGTCCGCGGGAGAGGTCGAAGGGGTTCAGCAGTTCGGCGCGCAGCAGGTCCCGCACCGCCCGTTCCCGCTCGGCCTCGGGCACTCCCGTGAGGTCGGTCCGTTCCGCCGCGACCGGCCCCGGAGGGTGCACGGTCTGGGTGCCCCGGCCCGCCGCGTCGGCGGCGAACGTGGTGCGCAGTGGTTCGTGGCGGGCCACGACCCGGGTGAGGGCCCCGTCGAGCGCTTCGGGGTCCAGCGGGCCGGTGAGGCGCACGGCGCAGCCGACGTTGTAGTCCGCTCCGGGCGCGTACTGGTGCAGGAACCACAGCCGCTGCTGGACGGGAGAGAGCGACAGGGTGCGCGGCTGCCCGGCCGCCGTCGCGTCCGGCCGCTCCGCGACAAAGGCAGCAAGAGCGGCGGGGACGGCAGGTGCGGCGGGGGTGGCCGGTGCGGCGGGGACGGCCGGTGCCGGGTGCTCGGGCAGTACCCGGGCGAGTGCGGCGACGGTGCGGTGCGCGAGGAGCGTACGTACCGAGAGGTCGGCCGCCAGGGCGGCGCGGATCCGTCCGACGAGCTGCGTGGCGTGCACCGAGTCGCCGCCGAGGGCGAAGAAGTCCTCGTGCACGCCGACGTGTGCGACGCCGAGCACTTCCGCCCAGAGCACGGCCAGCGCCCGTTCGCGCTGGTCACGGGGTGCGGGGCCGTCGGCCGGTGCGGAAGGGGGCGCGTCGGGGAGGGCGTTGCGGTCGACCTTCCCGTTCGGCAGCAGGGGCAGCGCGTCCAGCGGGACCAGTGCGGCCGGGACCAGGTGCTCCGGCAGCTGCCTGCGGAGGAAGTCGTGCAGCTCCCCGAGGTCGGGTCCGCCGTGCTCGGTGGGCACCAGGAAGCCGATCAGGCGCCGGGGCCCCTGCCTCCCGCCGCCGCGTACGGCCACGGCCGCTGCGGCGACGTCCGGGTGGCGCACCAGCGTGTTCTCGATCTCCCCCGGCTCGACGCGGTGGCCACGGACCTTCATCTGCTCGTCGGCCCGGCCGAGGAACTCCAGGACTCCGTCCGGCCGTCGGCGCGCCAGGTCGCCGGTCCGGTACAGGCGTCCGCCCACGGCCCACGGGTCGGGCACGAACCGCAGCGCGGTCTCCGCCGGGCGTCCGTGGTAGCCACGGGCGACGCCAGGACCCCCGATCCACAGCTCTCCGCTCCCGCCCTCCGCCACCGGCAGCAGCCGTGCGTCCAGGACGTGGGCGGTGGTGCCGGGCACGGGCAGTCCGACCGGGACCAGGGGGCTGTCCCCGGCGTCCTGGCGGGCCGGGAAGAACACACAGGCGTCGACGGGGGTCTCGGTGGCACCGTACGCGTTGACGACGGTGGTGCCGGGCGCGAGGAGGCCGAGCAGTTCCCGGCAGTCCTCGGCCAGCCAGCCCTCGGAACCGACGGAGAGCAGCTTCAGCGCGGGCAGCGTGCGGCCGCGGGCCACCGCCTCCCGGCCCAGCGCCTTCGCCAGGCTCGGCACCAGTTCCACGGCGTCGGCCCGCTCGGACTCCAGCAGGTCCAGGAGCCGTGCGGGGTCGGCGACGGTGCCCCGGGGCGCGATGACGACCGTTCCGCCGGCGAACACCGACCGCAGCAGATCGGCGAGGAAGAGGTCCACCGAGAGACTGGTGACCGACACGAACCGCAGCTTGTTGCGGCGCAGCCCGTAGAGCTCCTCCCACGCGTCGAACACGCTGAGCAGCCCCCGGTGTTCGACCACGACGCCCTTGGGCACGCCCGTCGAACCGGAGGTGTACATCAGGTAGGCCGCCGACCGGGGCAGCGGGCCGGTGACGGGGGTGGTGTCAGGGCCGGTGCCGTCCGCGTCCCGGCCGCCGGGGCCCGGGTCGAGGAACACCGTCGCGGGCGCTCCGACAGGCAGCCGGTGGGCGAGGCCCGACCGGGTGAGGACGAGGGCGGCCCCGGAGTCGGCCGCCATCAGCTCCAGCCGCTCGCGCGGGTACGCGGGGTCCAGCGGCACATAGGCGCCACCGGCCTTCAGGATGCCCAGCACGCCGACGACCATGTCGGCGTTGCGCTCGACGTACAGCCCCACCAGCACATCGGGGCCGACGCCCCTTCGGGCGAGACGGCAGGCCACCTCGTCGGTGCGCCGGTCGAGTTCGGCGAAGGTCAGCCGCTGTTCCTCGTCGACGACGGCCGTCGCGTGCGGGGTGCGCGCGACCTGCTCGGCGAACAGCTCGGTCAGGGTCATGCCGCCTCCGGGCTCCGGGTGAATCGGACAGTTCGTACGGACACGGAGGTACGAGCGGCTCGCGCGGTGCGCCGGTCCGGCGGGGCGCCCACCCCGCGTGGTGCGGGCGCCCCGGTCACTCAACACGCCTTCTTCCAGGGGGAGTTGGCGCTGCGCAGAGGTGAAGTCCTGGCCCGTCCCCCGGGCCCGGCCCACGCACGGCGAGGTGGGTGAGCCGGCTCCTCAGTGGTAGAGGAACCCGGAGAAGAGCGGCAGTCCGCCGAACGGATCGGCACCAGCCACGCACGCGTCCTTCTTGACGAACCGCTTCACATAGGCAGCCCCGTCGGTGCCGCCGGAGGCGGGCGTGTCCGAGGGCAGATAGGTCCTCGCGAACCGGTAGTGCCCTCCGCGCCACTTGGACAGTGATCTGTCCAGCTCGTTCCAGCCCTCCTCCAGGCGCTGGTCGGCGGTGCCCGCGAGCGCGGCCTTCAACGGCTGGTGGGAGCGGACCTCCGCGCTGTTGAGCACCTCAAGATGGCCCACGGCCCCGAACACCTCGGCCTTGCGCGGGTCGTACCCGTAGATCGAGATCTCCATGGCGTGGTAGTTCAGCGACTGGACCGCGCTGGCCGCACCGGTGAAGTCCCGGAAGGTCATGAAGCCCTCCGGGGTGAGCGTGCGCAGGACGTGGAAGACGTCGTTGAGCAGACCGGCGCACACACCGGCGAGTTCCAGCCGGGCGGCCGCCCGCGCGGGGAACTCGTCCTTGGTGGCGGCCGTTTCCACCGCGAGCCGCCGCACCAGGAAGAAGAGCATCTCGCAGCACTGGACCGCGCGCAGGAAGACGTTCTCCTCGTGCCGGTCGGAGCGCGGGAACCTGGTGCTCTCGGCCAGCACCGCGGTACGACGGTCCAGCACCGGGTCGACGGCCGCCTGGTCGACCAGATCCCCGATGCGTACCCGCAGGACCTGGTTGACCACGGTGCCGCAGACGACCGCGATCGCCTCGTCCAGGCGTTTGATCCGCTCGTCGCCGCACTCCGGCTGGACACCCGCCTCCCATGCCGCGCGCTCCACCTCGACCAGGTCGGTCAGGGTGGTGTGCAGGGCCAGCAGCGCCCCGGCGACCGGGTCGTCGGGAAACTGGTCGAGGAACCAGCCGTAGGAGTGCATGCAGGAGTAGCGGTAGTACTCCGGTATCTCCAGCTCGCGGCTGACCGGGCGGGTGAGCAGCCCGGTGACCTCGTCGGCACCGCTCGGGTTCGGGGGCAGGGTGTCGTGCAGCGCCGCGAGGGCTTCCGCCTCCGCGGGTTCCAGGCGGGAGCGGCCGCGCGTCCGCTGGAGCTGCGCGATCTCTCGCTGATGGGGTGTCAGATAGCGTGCGGCGGCCAGTTCCAGGGCCGCTGTCACGCCTTCCTCCCCACTATGAGGTGCTTGTCCCAGGTGGAGCGGTGTGCCGTGCACTCGCCGAAGCCGGCTTCCCGCAGGAGGCCCTGGTACTCGGCCGCCGTGCGGTGCCGTCCCTGGGTCTCCACGTGCATCGACAGGTTCATCGCCGCCGTCGCCAACGGGCCGCCGTCCTCGTCGAAGAGACGCTCCATCAGCAGGACGCGGCCGCCGCTCGCGCACGCGTCGTACGCCTTGCGCAGCAGCTCGACGCAGGTCTTGTCGTCCCAGTCGGAGAGGATGTAGCCGAAGGAGAGGCACTCCGCCGCCGGCAGCGGGTCCCGGAAGAAGTCGCCGGGGGCGAACCCGAGGCGGTCCTGCAGCCCCTGCTCGCGCCGGGTGTTCTCCAGGAAGGGGCCGACCGCGGGGAGGTCGAAGACCGTGACGTTCAGCTCCGGGTACCGGGACAGGGCCGCCACCGCGAACGCGCCGCTGGCGCCGCCCACGTCCACGAGCTGCCGGACGCCGTCGAGCCCGGCGAGAGCGGCCAGCTCCTCGGACACCCCGAAGCTCAGGTTCCACATGGCTTCGAGGAATTCCCGGGTGGCTTCCTCGTCGTGGTAGATCGTGTCGAAGGGCGCCGGGAGGTCCGCGTCCACGACCGCCTTGCCGCGGGTCAGGTAGTCGTCGAGCTGCTCCAGGCGACCGGTCGTGTTGGTCACCAAGTGACGCACGAATCCGCCGATGTAGCGGGGGCTCTCCGTGTCGAAGAAGGGCCGCAGCTCGTCCGCGACGCGGTACGTGCCGTCGGTGCCGCGTTCGACGACCGACACGGACGCCAGGAGCACCAGCAGCCGTTCCAGGGTCTCCTCGTCGATCCGGCGGGCGGCGGCGACGGACGCCGGGGTGGCCGGTCCCCCGGCCATCAGCTGAGTGAAGACGCCGTGCTTGTCGGCCAAATGCAGAGCATGCGTCGAGAACATTCCGAACATGGCACGGTCGAGACTGCTGGACGGCATCGGTTCCCCTCGGTGATTTTCGAAAACGCCGGCCGTCAGTTCCGCACGGCCGCATATTCCCATCTCCGACGAAAAATATCCGTCCCGCATATCGTTTCGTTACCGACCGGGTCAGCCCATTCCCTATTGCCCGAGGCGGCTGCGAATAGAGAATGAATAAGGGGACGAAAGCGCCCCATAGGGGCGCGGGATCGTGCTGGATCTGCGGCTCCGCCGCGCGGGCGCGACCAGCCACCACGGCGCCGCAGATGAGCAACTGCGCCTCACGGCACATCCAGACGGAGCGCTCAGGCCTGGTGGATGAGCGGGAGCGCCAGCAGGACCGCCAGCAGGCCGCACACCGCGGCGACCGCCATCGGCAGCGCGGTCGTCCGCAGGAGGCCGCTGCGGTCCGCGCCGAGGAAGCCCCTGACCAGCCGGGTCTGGAGCGCGGCGAACCCCTTCATGACCCAGGGCGCGACCAGGAGGAAGAGCACGCCGCCCGCGGCGTGCACCGCCCAGGCGCCGGCCATCGTGGGGCCGCCCCAGGAGTCCGAGGTGTCGTTGTCGGGCCGCAGCGGATAGCCGAGGTTGATCGCCACGGCGAACAGGAAGAAGCCGGAGAACACGGCCGCGACGAGGTTCAGCGGGGTGCTGACCACCGCGTGCACGAGCGCCAGCGGCCCGGTGCGCTCCGGCTCGTCGACCTGTACGCCCAGCAGCCGTCGGGCCAGAGCACGCTGGATGCGGCCCGCCGGCCCGCCGACCAGGGCGAGCGGGACGCAGAGGAGGCCGACGGGGAGCGCGAGGAGGAGGTAGGCCAGCCGGAGCCAGGTCTCCGCCCGGAAGGGCTCGCGCAGGATCACGCCGATCCGGCCGGTGGGGCGGAGGTGGCGGGTGACGGGCTGCTGGGTGAGGTCCATGCCTCAAGGATCCCGCCCGTGGGGGCACCGATCGACCGTGCCTGTACGGAGGTCGGGGGTTCGGTTTGCCCCACCCCCGACACTCCGCACCTCACCGCACCCCGGCCACCGGCTGCTGCCGTGCGGGGCGGTTCTAACTGCGCGTGCGGTACTTCCACACGCTCAGCGGCGCGAACACCGCGATGAACGCGAAGCTCCACAGCACCGCCGTCAGCGCCGAGTGGGCGACCGGCCCCCCGACCATCAGGGACCGGGAGGCGTCCACGACCGCGGTCATCGGGTTGTTCTCGACGAAGAGCCGCAGCCAGGACGGCATGGTGTCCGGCGGCACGAAGATGGAACTGCCGAACTGCAGCGGCACCATCGCCAGGGTGCTGACGCTCTGCACGGTCTCCATCCCCCGCGCGGCCAGGCCGATGAACGCCTGCAGCAGGCAGAGCGCGACCCCGTACAGCAGCAGGATGCCGATCGCCGCGGCGGTGGCGGCGACGGAGGTGTGCACCCGGAAGCCGATCAGGAACCCGAAGGCCAGGACCACCAGCAGACCCGCCAGGATCCGGCACGTGTCGGCGAGGATCCGGCCGATGAGCACCGCCGAACGCGCCACCGGCATCGACCGGTAGCGGTCCATCACCCCGCTGGTGAAGTCCATGTTCAGGGCGATGCCCGAGGTACGGCAGGTGGTGGTGATGGTCAGCGCCATGATGCCGGGCATCAGGTACTGCCGGTACTCCGCGCTGTCCCCGGAGACCGCGCCGCCGAAGGTGTAGATGAAGACCAGCGACAGCGTCACCGGCATCAGCGTGGCGTCGATGATCTGGCCCGGACTGGCCATCGCCTTGCGCAGGTTGCGCCGGGTGAGCGCCAGCGAGTGGCGCACCAGCGGGCGCACCCCCCGCCCCAGGGAGATCCGCCCCGCGTTCGGAGCCATGGTCTGTGAACTCACACCGCACTCCTCGCGGGCAGCACTTCGGACTGCGCCTGCGAGGCCCCGTCGGCCCCGGTCAGCGTCAGGAATACCTCGTCCAGGCTGGGTATGCGCACGTCGAGACCGGCGAGCGGGATGTCGCTCTGTCCCACGGCACGGACCACGTCGGTCAGTTGGGCCCCGTCGCCCGACAGCGGAAGCCGGATCTGTCCGGTCTCCTCGTCGGCCAGGGCGACGGCGTACCCGCGGCCCTCCAGGGCCCGGCGCAGCTCGGCCGAGTCCACCGGCCGCTCGGGCCGGATGCGCAGCACCTGGCCGCCCAGCCGCGCGCGCAACTCCGCCGTCCTTCCCCGGGCGATGACCTGCCCGCGGTCGATGACGACCAGGGAGTCGGCCAGTGCCTCAGCCTCCTCCATGTACTGGGTCGTGAGCAGCACCGTGGTGCCCTGGTCGGCCAGCCGCCGGACCTCGGCCCACATGGCGTTGCGGCTGTGCGGGTCGAGTCCCGTGGTCGGCTCGTCGAGGCACAGCACGCGGGGGCTGCCGACCAGGCTGGCGGCCAGGTCCAGGCGGCGGCGCATGCCGCCGGAGTAGCGGCCGACGGCACGGGTACCGACGTCGGTGAGCTGGAAGCGCTCCAGCATCTCGTCCGCCCGCGCCCTGGCCCTGCGGCGGGGGAAGTTGAACAGCCGGGCGATGACGTAGAGGTTCTCCCAGCCGGAGATGTCCTCGTCGACGGAGGCGTACTGGCCGGTGAGCCCGATCAGCGAGCGGACCTCGCCGGCCTGGCGCACCACGTCGTAGCCGCACACCAGGACCCGCCCGCTGTCCGGTCTGATCAGGGTGGAGACCATTTTGACCGTGGTGGTCTTGCCCGCGCCGTTGGGGCCGAGCAGTCCGAGCACGTGCCCGGTGGGCACCTCAAGACTCACGTCCTTGACCACCGGGTTGCCGCCGTAGCTCTTGGCCAGGCCCTCGATGAGGATGGCAGGAGTCATGAGGTCCTCGTGCTTTCCGCAGTGCTGCTGTTCCGCTGCTCAGTCGAGGACATAGCCATCCTGCATCCGCAGGCGGCGGGAGCGGCGCAGGTCGTTGAGGACGAAGGTGCGTTGCAGCCAGCGGTCCTTGCCGTCGTAGCGCGGGACGAAGGCCGAACGGCCGTGCGTGGTGATGCGGTTGTCGAC
Organism: Streptomyces sp. NPDC021093; assembly: GCF_044333135.1. Lineage (NCBI taxonomy): Bacteria > Bacillati > Actinomycetota > Actinomycetes > Kitasatosporales > Streptomycetaceae > Streptomyces > Streptomyces sp. NPDC021093. Next base: position 36,625 of record NZ_JBIRQJ010000016.1, read on the forward strand.
GATCGCCAGGTCGCCGGGGCCGAGCACGGTGCTCAGGGAGGTCTTGTCGAAGGCGTCCTGGAGCTCGGCCATCGCCTGGGTCGCCCGGCCGGTGAGCGGCTGGGTGGCGGCGAAGTCGACGCGCAGGTCGGGGTCCTCGTGCGCACCGGTCAGGATGGGCTGCGCCTCGGTGTCCCCGCCGCCCGAGCCGCCGAAGGACGGCGGCGGGTCGGTACGGAACTCCGGGCTGCGCAGGACCTCCTGGGTCTCCTCGCTCAGCAGCGGCAGCGCCGCGCGGATGCCCGCGGTGCGCAGCCCGGCGACCTTGTCGTGGTCGGCCCGCAGGCACAGCAGCATCACGTAGTCGGGACGGTGCGGGTGGAAGGCGTTCTCGTTGTGGAAGGTCAGCAGGACGGAGCCGGCGTTGCCCTGGAACTCCTCCTTGCCCCGGACCGGGACCACGTCCTGGACCAGCGCGCCGGTCTTCTCCGGGCGGAAGGCGGCGGGGTCGCCGAGGCTGCAGGCGATCATCGTCAGGACCGCCGCGGACACGCTGGCCTCCCGCTGCACCGAGTCGGCGGTGGAGGGGGTGTCGGGCAGCGCCGCGGCGTCCACGGGCAGGCCCCGGATCAGCAGGACTCCGCTGGTTCCGGAGTCCCTGCGGAACTCGCCGAGGGGGGCGCGCAGCCCGGAGGGCAGCTCGTGCCGCTCCCGGCGGGCCGCGTCGACCCACTCGTGGCTGTCCACCTTGCCGTCGGCGGCCCTGGTCAGCCGCCGGGCAACCGTCTCGGTCCGCGCGGCGTCGTCGCCCGCCAGTGTCACGACCGCCGCCTGGGCGCCGGTCTCCATTACCACAGTCATCAAGACTTCACCTTCTGGTGGTTCATGTATGTGTACGGGGTCCCTGACAGCTGCGGCCCGCGGGCCGGCGGCGGTGCCGCGCTGTCAGCCGGCGTTCTCCATGGCGCGGACGAGGCTCAGCGGGCGCATGTCGGTCCACTGCTCGGTGATGAAGGCGAGGATCTCCTCGCGGCCGCCCTCCTCACGGGCGGGGCGCCAGCCGGCCGGTACCTCGGCGAAGACGGGCCACAGGGAGTACTGGCCCTCGTCGTTGACCAGGGCCAGGTAGCGGGCGTCGTTGTCCTCGAACGGGTTGGTGCTCATGTGTGGTGTGCCTCTTTCTGGGTTCGTTCGATGCGTGGCTGTCGCGGAATGGTCCGGTTACGACAGCGAGTTCTGCGGGACGGGCGCGTCGTCGAGTACGTCGGGGCCGTAGATGCCCTGCGCCCAGTTGGCGTGGTAGACGGTGTCGAGGTAGCGCTCGCCCAGGTCGGGCGCGAGCGCGACGGCCTCGATCCGCTCGCCTCCCGTGTGTTCGGCCAGCCAGCGGGCGGCGCCGCTGACGACCGTTCCGGTGGAGCCGCCGAACAGGAAGCCGCGGGCGGCGAGCCGGTGGCACATGCGGATGGTGTCGGGCTCGGGCACCATCACCACGTCGTCGACGAAGGATTCGTCCAGCAGCTGCGGGCGCACTCCGGTGCCAAGGCCCGGGATCATGCGGGGTTCCGGGGGGTGTCCGAAGGCGACCGAGCCGACGCTGTCCACGGCCACGACGCGCACGCCCGGCCGGTGCTCCTTAAACCAGCGGGCGCAGCCCATCAGCGTTCCGGTGGTGCCCGCGCCGACGAACAGGACGTCCAGGCCCGGGTGGGCGCGGGCGACGGCGGGCGCGGTGTGGCGGTGGTGCGCCTTCCAGTTGGCCTGGTTGACGTACTGGTTGAGCCAGACGTACCGCTCGTCCTCGTCGCACATCGCGCGGACGTGGGCGATGCGCGCGGCCAGGAACCCGCCCTCGCGCGCCGGTTCGGTGATGGTGTGCACCACGGCGCCGAACGCCTCCATCAGGCGCTTGGAGGCGAGGTTGCACCGCGAGTCGGTGACGCAGACGAAGCCGTATCCCTTACTGGCCGCGATGATGCTCAGCGCGACGCCCAGGTTCCCTGAGGAGGACTCCACCAGGATCGACCCCGGGGTGAGTTCCCCTGCTTCTTCCGCGGCCTCCACCATGGCGACGGCGGCCTTCTGCTTTACGGAGCCGGTGAAATTGAATCCTTCACACTTCAGGTGCACGGGAATGCCGAGCACCGCGTCGAGGTCGACGTACAGGTCTTCCACGTTGAACTCTTGGGGGGACGAAATGATCGGCACAGAACCTCCCTGCCTTGAGTGGCTTTTCTTTTGCGGGCAGCGTCAGCCGTAGCGGCGCATCTCGTGGAAGAAGTCGTCGACCACGTTCAGCTGTCCCGAGTCGCGCACGACGTCGTAGACGTGCTTGCCGACCGCGAGGTCGAGGACGCCGAGCCCGAAGGGCGAGAAGAACACCGGGCGGTCGGCGGCCGGGCTCAGCTCCCCGGTCAGCACGTCGTGGAGCGTGCCGTGGACGAAGTCCCGGTTGCCCTCCTGCTGTTCGGCCAGGTGGAGGGAGGTGTTGGCCTTCAGGCAGTGCTCGACGTCGTCGACGACGTTGGTGCCCGTCAGTACGACCTCGGGTGCCAGGTCGCGCAGCGAGACGTGCAGCACCAGGGGGTTGTGGGCGAACAGAGCCGGGTCGGTGACGTGCGGGGTCCCGGCGATGGTGGCGAAGACGATCAGGTCCGAGGACCGGATCAGGTCCTCGGGGGTGTCGTGGACGGTGACGTTGCCGGCCCCGCCGGACTGGGCGAGGTACTCGGTGAAGCCGACCGCGTGCTCGGTGGACAGGTCGTGGACGCCCGTCTCCTCGAAGGTCCAGCCGGTCTCGCGCAACAGGGTGTGGATGAAGCGGGCGATGAGGCCGACGCCGAAGAAGCCGACCCGCAGCGGGCGCGGGCGGCCGGCGCTGAGCCGGTCGGCGGCCAGCGCGGCGGAGGCCGCGGTGCGCACCGCGCTGATGATGGAGCTCTCCAGGCAGGCGAACGGGTAACCGGTCTCGTGGTCGTTGAGGATGAGGACGGCGGAGGCCCGGGGGATGCCGGCCTGCACGTTCTCCGGGAAGCTGGAGATCCACTTGATTCCGTCGGTGGCGACCTTGCCGCCGATGGAGGCGGGCAGCGCGATGATGCGCGAGGAGGGCTTGTCGGGGAAGCGCAGGAAGTACGAGGGAGGGTTGACCGTGTCACCCTCGCCGTGCAGGCGGTAGGCGGCCTCGATCAGGTCCACCACCTCCTTGCCGCGGCCGTCGAGGACCTGGCTGACCTGTGCTCCGGGTATCACCGCGAAGGAGGGCGCCGCGTGCTGCTGGGACATGAAGAGCTCCGTAGAGAAGTGCGGGGAGAACGGGGAGAACGGGGTCAGGCTGCCGCGGGGCGGGCCGGCACGTCGGTGTGCACGTGGTCGGCGAGGCGCACCGGGTCGCCGAAGAGCGCCACGACCTCGCGGTCCCCCTGGTACGCCTCGCGGCTGTGCGCCGTCCGCAGGTTGTCGACGACCAGAAGGTCTCCGGCCTGCCAGGGGCGGCGCGAAGTGGCGGCCGTGTAGGCGGCGTTGAGCGTTTCGATGACCTCTTCGGGGATGGCCTCGCCGTCCCCGAAACGGGTGTTGAAGGGCAGCGCGTCCGGGCCGTAGAAGGAGGTCAGGTACTCCCGGACCGCGCTCTCCAGGGTCAGTCCGTTGAGGAACGCGATCTGGTTGAACCACAGCCGCTCACCGGTGACGGGGTGGGCGACCACCGCGGCCCGCCGCTGGCGGGTGCGCAGCACGCCGCCTTCGAGCCACTCGTGCTCGATGGCGTGCTCGGCACAGTACGCGGCCACCTCGGCGCGGTCCTCCGTACCGAAGGCCTCCGACCAGGTGACGCCCACCTCGCGGTAGTCGCGGTCCAGCAGCCAGCCCTGGCGTGCGAAACGCTCGACCAGGTCGGCGGGCACGGAGCGCAGCAGCGTCCGGGCGTCGGCGACCGCGGTGGCGCCGCCGGAGGCGGGCGCGGTCAGGCAGCCGAAGAGGGCGACGGAGGGCACCTCGGCGGCGTAGCTCAACTCGTGGTGCATGCACATCGGTTCGTCGGCGGGCCACGCGGACGAGGAGTAGACGCCCTCGCCGTGCTCGGTGCGGCTGGTGAAGCCCTCGCGTTCGGCCACCGGGGTCACACCGAGCCAGCGCGCCGCGCGTGCCAGGTCGCCGGGAGCGCTCAGGCCGAGGCCGCGCACGAGCAGCGCGCCGTGCTGGGCCACCAGGTCCCGCACCACCTGGCCGGGCAGCAGGTCGAAGTCCGCGCCGGGGACCTCCAGCAGGGGGGTGAGCCCTGCCTCGAGGACCGGTTCGTAACCGGCGGGGAGTGCCGCGCCGGTCATGGTGCCGTCGGTCGTGGCCGTCATCGGATTGCCTTTCTGGGCGGTCTGGCGGCATACGGACAAGGAGTGGGCCGTACGCGCCTGAAGTGGAGGGCCGGCCACCGGGGCCGGACAGGGGGAAGGGGCGGGCGCCCGGTATCAGGCCGCTCCGCCGTCCCCGGCGGCCCGCTCGTCCAGAAGGGCGGCGAGGTCGGCGAGGACCGGCCGGCTCATCAGCTCCGCGGGGGACACCGTGCGGTCCAGGGCGACTGCCATCTGCAGCATGCCCAGCGAGGTGCCGCCGGCTTCGAAGAAGTGGGTGTTGCGGCCGATGCCGTCGGCGGGGAGCTTGAGGGCGTCCGCCCACAGCCCGGCGAGCCTGCGCTCGCTGTCCGTACGGGGCTCCTGGAACTCGCCCTCGTCCGGGCCGAGTTCGTCGACCATGCGGGTCAGCGCCTTGCGGTCGATCTTACCGTTGGCGGTGAGCGGCAGGGCGGGGAGGTAGTGGATGCGGGCAGGAACCATGTACTCGGGCAGGGCGGTGCCCAGCTCCTTGCCGACGGTCTGCGCGGACAGTTCCTGGGCGGCGGAGTAGAAGGCCACCAGCTGCTTGGTCTCGCCCTCGCCCGCGATGACGACGGCGCTGTCGCGCACCCCGGAGACCCGCAGCAGCTGGTTCTCCACCTCGCCGATCTCGATGCGGAAGCCGCTGATCTTCACCTGGCTGTCGCGGCGGCCGAGGAACTCCAGCCGCCCGTCCGGCAGCCAGCGGCCGAAGTCGCCGGAGCGGTACATCCGGGCGCCGGGGACGTGCGGGTCGGGGACGAACGCGGCGCGGGTGCGCTCCTCGTCGTTGACGTAGCCGCGGCCCACACAGATGCCGGAGAAGACGATCTCGCCGGGCGAGCCGAGCGGCACCGGCCGCAGCAGTTCGTCGACCACGTAGATCCGTACGTTGGAGATCGGCCGGCCCAGCGGCACCGACGCCTGCGCGGGCACGGCGCGCATGACTTCGTGGTTGGTGTCGTCGCAGGTCTCGGTGAGGCCGTAGGCGTTGGCCAGCGCGATCTCGGGGAAGGTGGCGAACCAGCGCGCCACCAGGTCCTTCTTGAGGGCCTCGCCGGTCGCCGAGACACAGCGCAGGTGGGGCAGCTCGCGCGGGTGGCGCTCCAGTTCGGTCAGCACCACCTCCAGGTACGAGGGGACGACCTGGACGACCTCGACGCGCGCGCTCTCCAGCGTCTCGACGAAGCGCGCCACGTCGAGGACGGCGCTCTGCTCGATGATGCGGGTGCGGCCGCCGACGGCGAGCGCGGCGACCAGCTGCCACAGCGAGATGTCGAAGCACTGCGGGGCGGTCTGCGCCACCACGCCGCCCTCGCGGACCCCGAGGTCCTCGATCTTGGCGAGGAGGTGGTTGAGGAAGCCGGCGTGCTCGCACACGGCACCCTTGGGCCTGCCCGTGGATCCCGAGGTGAAGTAGATGTAGGCGGCCTGGGAGGCCGCTACGGGCAACTCCGGGTCGGTGTCGGGGTGTTCGGCGGCGAGGACGTCGTCGAGGTGGTGCGCGCGGGCGTCCGGGGTGGCCTGCAGGGCCTCGGGCAGTCCGGCGCACGCGTCGCGCTCGACGAGCACGTGGCGGCACTGGCTGCGGGTGAGCATGTCGGTGATCCGGTCGGCGGGGAAGTGCGGCTCCACCGGCAGGTAGACGCCGCCCGCCTTCAGGACGCCGAGCACGGCCGCGAGCCACTGGAGGTTGCGCTCGCTGACGACGGCGACGACGTCCTCGTCGCGCAGGCCGTGGGAGCGCAGCGCGTGGGCGACGCGGTTGGCGCGGGCGTTGAGCTCGCGGTAGGTCCAGGAGTGTTCGCCCTGTTCGGCGGCGATGTCCTGCGGACGCAGCCGGACCTGCTCCTCGAAGAGCTGGTGGACCCGGCGGTCGGGCAGGTCGCGGTGCGCACCGGCCAGTCCGTCCACCTGGAACCGGTTCTCCGCGTCGGAGACCGGGCTCCACCCGTGGTGGTCGGCCTCGGGGTGGCGGGCCAGTTCCTCCAGGGCGGCCAGCAGATAGCCGGCGATCCGCCCGGCCTGGTCGGCGTCGAGCGCGTACGGACGGTGCGCGAGGACCAGGTGCGGCTGCCCGCCCGAGGTGTCCACGCCCACGGCGAGCAGGGTCTCGGGGGCCAGGTCGTCCGCGCGCGGGGCGCGGCCCGCGACCACGACCGTGTCGAAGAGGGCTTCGGTGCGGCCGGTCTCGGCGCGCAGTTCCGTCAGGGCCGCCTCCGGTCGGCCGGTCACCTCGGCGGCGGCCCCGGCCGCGGTGTCCAGCAGCGCCCGCCACGGGCCTTCGGCCACCGGTACCGGGCAGGGCAGCGGCTGCGCCGCGGAACCTTCGCCGCCCAGGTGACCGACCACGACGGCGGAGTCGGAGGTCAGGGCTGCCAGCACCCGTGCGCAGGCCGCCAGGAGCACGGTGTCCGGGGTGGTGGCGGGGTCGTCCGCCGGCTGCCGCAGCGCCTGAGCGGCCACGGCCGGTACGGGCGTCCGGAGTTCCTCGACGGTGCCCGGCTCGCGCTGCTCGCCGGACCACCTCGGCAGGGGCGTGTACCCGCCCTCGGAGAGCACCCGCTGCCAGTGCTCCCGGTCCGTCGACGACGATTCGGCAGTCGTGTGCCGCTGTTCGGATTGGCTGTGCCGCCCGTCCTGCCGAACCTTCACTCGCCCTAACCTTCCATCGCGAACGCCCGGACCGGGCGCTCGACAGCACCTGTGCAATGGTCGGTAGCGACGCTAGGGCAGCAGATTATTGGCTAGGTATCGGTTCGAAACCCCAGGGCTATCGGGGCGTGCGTCAGCAATACGCCGCGATGGCCCAGGACCTCGCCCTGGGTCAACTTCCTGGATCACGCCCCGGATCACGCCCCGGTCATGAGTCCTCGCCCGCCCCGGTCGGCAGCAGTGCCCGTACCTCGAACCGGCCGTCCTCCATGACCCCCACGTGCAGCGTGCCGCCGAGCATGGAGGCCCGCTCCCGCATGCCGAGGACGCCGTGCCCGCTGCCGCTCTGGCGCTGCGCGGGGGCGGTGGCCGGGGTGTTGACCACCCGCACTCCGAGATCCGAGTCCCCGTAGGTCAGCTCGACCCGGACCTGGGCGCCCGGTGCGTGGCGCAGCACATTGCTCAGCGCTTCCTGAGTAATGCGAAAGGCCGAGAGTTCGACGTGGTGGGGCAGGACCCGCGGGACACCCGATATCTCTGTCTTCACGGTCAGCCCGACCGCCTGGACATTGCCGACCAGTTCGTCGAGATTCTCCAGGGTCGGCTGCGGCGCATATCTGCCGTCCTTGCTGCCCGCAGCGGAATCGTCGGACCGCATCATGCCCAGAATGTGGCGCATTTCCGTCAGGGCCGCCAGCGCGTTCCGTCGAATGCTGCCGAGGCTCTCGCGCATCGCCTCCGGCGGATCCTCGACGAGAAACGGAGCGGCTTCCGCCTGTACGGCGACGACGGACATGTGGTGGGCGACGACGTCGTGCAGTTCACGCGCGATGCGTGCCCGTTCCTCCAGCAGGGTCCTGCGGAACCGCTCGATCTCGGTGAGTTTCTCCTGCCGTCGCAGCTGCCGCTGCGCCTCCTTGCGTCCGCGCACGGCGGCCAGCAGCACCAGCCCGACCCCGGACAGCATCCCGAACGCCAGCAGGCCCTTCCCCGCTCCCTCGGGGCTCAGCACCGCCCCGAGCGCCGTGCCGACGAGCAGCGTCAACAGCCACTGCGCGACGGACAGCCGGGCACTGACCCGCCAGGCGACGAGCAGCGTGAGGGTCAGATGCGCGAGGAACCCCATCTCCGTCCACGGCCAGGGCGTCAGACCTGCGGGCGCGGCGTCCCGCGCCGCGAGCAGCAGGGGGAACGGCACCATGGCCGCGAGCGACAGCCACCAGGCGGCCACCGGCCGGGTCAGGGCCAGTGGCACGGCCGCCGCCTGGACGCACGCGAGCAGCGCGGCCGGCGCCCAGTGCGTCTGCAGCTGTTCGGCGACCACGGCCGTTCCCGGCCCGACGAGGTAGAGCGTGAACACCCCCGCGAGGAGGAGCGGGAGTTGGCGGAGCACCCGGATCCGCGACCGCGAGAAGGTCGGCAGCGGACGCGGCGAGAAGTCGAAGAGCTCCCCGCACAAGGCCTGCACGGAGGACGCCAATCGCTGTTTCACTCCGGGCTCTCGCGGACTCGACGAACTCGCCGGCCCCTGCGGACTCGCTGGCCACTCTGCACCGTCCGGGTAACTCGTCACACAAATCATGATAGAGCCGCCGCATCACAGCACCCCGTCCCGCACCAGCGCAGGCACGGGCACAGGGCACAGGGCACAGGGCACAGGGCACAGGGCACAGGGCACAGCAACGGCATCGCACCGCATCGCACCGCACCGCACCGCGCCGAAGGGGGGCGGCGGTCACCGCCACCCCCCTTCAACACCCCTGCCCCCTAGGACGGTTCAGGACGTGAGGGCCGCCCCTTCAGGGACCGCACCGGTCCCCCGCACCCGTCCGATCCGCGGCGCGACGAGCCGCGCGATCTGCTCCGCGGGACCCGGATCCATCATGTGCGCGTGCTCGCAGTCCACCTCGACGATCTCGGTCCTGCCCGCCACGAACTCCCCCCACGCCTCGGGCACCACGGCCTCCAGCCGCTTGCGGGTGGCCAGTACCAGCAGCAGGTCCGAGCACAGCACTTCCGGCCGCCGCTCCGTCGCCAGCCAGGCGTTGTTGACGCTCACCTCCAGCGCGGCGGCCCGGTGCTCGCGGCTCAGGTGACGCAGCTCGCTGCTGCCCTCCCCGTACCAAGAGACGATCTGGGCACGCATCCGGTCCGGCGTCGGCTCGGCGGGCGCGTCCTCCGGAAGGCCGTAGATCTTGCCGTACCCCTCGTACATCTGGGCGAGGATCTCCTCGTGCGTCCCGGTCCCCGGGCCGCCGGGTTCGGGCGGCGAAGTGTCCAGCACCGCCAGCAGCCCGATCTCCTGCCCGTCCGCCTCCAGCGCGGTGGCCACGGCCTGCGCCATGATCCCGCCCAGCGACCAGCCCAGGATGTGGTACGGGCCCTCGGGCTGCACCGTACGGATCTGCTGGGCGTAGTCCACGGCCAGTTCGGTCATGGAGGTGGGCAGCGGCCCTTCCCCGTCCAGCCCCCTGGCCTGCACCCCGTACACCGGGTGGTCGGGGCTGAGCGCACTCAGCAGCGTCGAGTAGCGCCAGCTGAGTCCGGCGATGGGGTGTACGCAGAACAGCGGGGCCGCGGTGCCCGAGGTGCGCAGCGGCAGGATCACGTCGAAGGCGCTGCCGCCGTCCCCTTCGAGGTGCTCGCACAGCCGGGCCGGGGTCGGCGCGGCGAAGATGTCCCGCAGCTCCAGCGGGCGGCCCAGCGCCTGTCCGATGCGGTGGACCAGCCGGGTGGCGAGCAGGGAGTGCCCGCCGAGCTCGAAGAAGCCGTCGTCCACGCCGACCCGCTCCACGCCGAGCGCCTCGGCGAACAGGCGGCAGACCAGGTCCTCCTGCGGTGAACCCGGCGCCCGGTACTCGCCCGTCGCGGACTGCACGGGCGCCGGAAGCGCCCGCTGGTCCAGCTTGCCGTTGGGCGTCAGCGGCCATCGGTCCACGAGGACGAAGCCGCCCGGCACCATGTAGGCGGGCAGCCGCTCGGCGACCTCGGAGCGCAGCGCGCGCAGCGTCAACTCGCCCTGTCCTGCGCGGGGTTCCACGTACGCCACCAGGCGCTGATCGCCCGGCCGGTCCTCGCGGACCATCACCACGGCCCGCTCCACCCCGGCGCAGTCCGCGACCGCGGCCTCCACCTCGCCCAGCTCCACGCGGAAGCCGCGGACCTTGACCTGGGTGTCCGCGCGGCCGCGGAACTGCAGCTGCCCGTCGGCGTTCCACACCGCCAGGTCTCCGGTGCGGTACATCCGGGCGCCGGGGCCGCCGTACGGGTCGGCGACGAAGCGCTCCGCGGTCATGCCGGGATTGGCCAGGTAGCCGCGCGCCAGACCGCCGCCGGACACGTACAACTCGCCCTCGGTACCGGGCGGTACCGGCTGCAGCGCCTTGTCCAGGACGTACATCCTGTTGCCTTCGATCGGCCGGCCGATGACCGAAGCGGCGGCCGCGTCGGGGACCAGGCGCCGGGTGAAGCTCACGTCGCAGGTGGCCTCGGTGGGCCCGTACGCATTGATCAGCAAACGGTCCCGGCCCCAGAACTCGGCCAGTTCCGGGGAGAGCGGCTCCCCGCCGGTGATCATCGTGCGGAAGTCGGGCAGCTCGGTCCGCGGCACCTCCGCGAGCGCCGACGGGGCGATCAGCAGGTGGCTGATGCGCTGCTCGGCGAGGAACGCGGCGAGCTCGGGCCCGACCGGGGTCTGCGCGGGTACGACCAGGCACGCGCCGGACAGCAGGGCCAGACAGAACTCCGCGATCGACACGTCGAAACTGGGCGAGGCGCACTGCAGCACCCGGCTCTCGGGCACCACCCCGTAGTGGGCCGACTGGTTGGCGGCCAGCGCGCCGATCCCGGCGTGGCTGACCAGGACGCCTTTGGGGCGGCCGGTGGAGCCCGACGTGAAGACGACGTAGGCCGGGTGGGTGACCCGCAGCGGGGCGGTGCGGTCGGTGTCGCCCAGGTCCGTCCCGGGCAGCGCGGCCCGGTCGGCGGCGGTGGCCGCCCCGTCGACCAGCAGCGTGTCGAGGCCCTCGGTGCGCGGCAGCAGGCTCGCCAGTTCCTCGGTGGTCAGCAGCAGCACCGGCGCGCTGTCCGAGAGCATCGCGGACAGCCGCTCGGCCGGGTAGGCCGGGTCGAGCGGCAGGTATCCCGCACCGGCCTTCATGACGGCGAGCATGCCCTCCAGCATCAGCGCCGAGCGGGGCAGCGCCACCGCCACGTACGTCTCGGGTCCGACGCCGCGGGCGACCAGCTGCCTGGCCAGGCGGTTGGCCCGTTCGTTGAGCTCGGTGTAGGTCACGGTGGTGTCCGCGCAGGCCACCGCGGGCCGCTGCGGGGTGCGCCGTACCTGCGCCTCGAACAGCTCGGGGAAGGTGCCCGCCCTCCCCGCGACGTCCGCGTCGGACCCGCTCTGCAGCAGCGTCCGGCGCTCCTCCGCCGAGAGGATCTCCAGTACGGAGACCGCGGTGCCGGGGTCGGCGGTGGCGCTCTCCAGCAGCCTGGTCAGCCGCTCGGTCAGCCGTCGCACGGTGTCCGGCTCGAACAGCTCGGCGGCGTACTCCACCAGTCCTTCGATGCCGTCCGGGGCGCCTTCCCCGGTGTGGCTCTCGCCCATGTTGAAGGCCAGGTCCACCCGCGCGTTGCCGGCCGCGTCGCCCTCGGCGGAGACCCGCAGCCCGGGGAGGTCCATCGAGCCGCGCTCGTTGTTCTGGAAGACCAGGGTGACCTGGGTGAGCGGGGCGTGCGAGAGGGAGCGGCCGGGGTTGACGGCCTCGACGATCCGCTCGAACGGCAGGTCCTGGTGGGCGTAGGCGCCCAGGTCCGTCTCCCGCACCCGGGCGAGCAGTTCGCGGAAGGTCGGGTCCCCCGACACGTCCGTGCGCAGCACCAGGGTGTTGACGAAGAACCCGATGAGCTGGTCCAGCGCCTCGTCGGTACGCCCCGCCAGCACGGCGCCGATCGGGATGTCGCTGCCCGCGCCCAGCCGGGAGAGCAGCGCGGCCAGCGCCGCCTGGACGACCATGAACACGGTGACGTCGGACTGCTTGGCCAGCTCGGCGATCCGCGCGTGCAGCGCGGCGTCCAGGGCGAAGCGCACGCCGGCCCCGCGCTGATCGGCCACCGCAGGACGCGGGCGGTCCAGAGGCAGCTGGAGCAGCTCCGGAACTCCCGCCAACTCCTTGGTCCAGTACTCCACTTGGCGTGCCGCGACACTGCCGGGGGACGACTCTGCGCCCAGCAGCTCCTGCTGCCACAGCGCGTAGTCCGCGTACTGCACGGGCAGCGGCTGCCACTGCGGGGCCCGGCCCGCCGTACGGGACCGGTAGGCGGCGGACAGGTCGCGGGCCAGCGGAGCCATCGACCAGCCGTCGCTGACGATGTGATGGGTGAGCAGGCAGAGCACGTGCTCACGCTCGGACACCCGGAAGAGCGTGGCCCGCAGGGGGACCTCGGTGGCCAGGTCGAAGGCGTGACCGGTCGCCCCCGCCAGTGCCCCCGGCAGGTCCTGCTCGCCCGCGAGCTCGACCAACTCCAGCCGTACGTCCGCCTCCTGGGCGTCCAGGACGATCTGGCACGGCTGGCCCGCGAACTCGGCGAAGCGGGTGCGCAGCACCTCGTGCCGCTCCACGAGGTCGGTGAGCGCGGCGGCCAGCGCGGCGCGGTCCAGGTCTCCGGAGAGCCGCAGCGGCAGCGGGTTGTTGTACGTCGCACCGGGCCCGTTGAGCCGGTAGGCGAACCACAGGCCGCGCTGGGCGTAGGACATCGGCACCCGCTCGGGGCGCGCCACCGCCGCCAGCGGCGGCCGGGCGGTGTCCGCGTGTGCCAGCTGCGCGGCGAGACCGGCCACCGTCGGCGCCTCGAAGACCGCACGCACCGAGAGCTCCGCCCCGAAGGCGGCACGGACCTGGCTCAGCAGCCGGATCGCGGTGAGCGACTGACCGCCCAGGTCGAAGAAGCTCTCGTCCACCGAGCGGCAGGGCTGCCCCAGCACCTTCTCGAAGAGACCGCAGAGGATCTCCTCGGTCGGCGTCTGCGGGGCCCTCGGGCCCCGGTGGGCCGGGCCGTCGCCCGGGGCGTGCGCCCCGGCGCCGTCCTCGGCCGGCGCGGTGGACCGGCGGAACGCCGACGGCAGGGCGAACTCCACGTCCCCCGCGCTGCCGTCCGGAGCGGCCACGACCGCCTTCAGCACCTGGGTGAGCGCGGTGAGCACCGCCTCCGCCTCGTCCTCGTCGAGCAGGTCCGGCTGGTACTCCAGGTCGATCTGCAGCCGCCGCCCGGCCAGCCCGGCGACGACGCGCAGCGGGTAGTGCGCGGCGTCGTGACCGCCGGCCACCGCCACCCGGACCCCGGCGTAGGACGGGCGGGCCGCGTCGTCGTCCGGGTAGTTCTCGAACACCACGAAGGTGTCGAAGAGGTCGCCGTGTCCTGCCATCCGCTGCAGCCGGCCGAGACCCAGGTGGTGGTGCGGCAGCAGCGCCGCCTGTTCCCTGCGCAGCCGGTCGAGGTTCTTGAGCACCGACTCGGTGCGGTCCAGCCGCACCCGTACCGGGATGGTGTTGATGAACATCCCGATCATCGTGGTGATGCCGGGGATCTCCGGCGGCCGGCCGGAGACCAGCGTGCCGAAGACCATGTCGTCCCGGCCGGTGAGCCGGGCCAGCACCAGCGACCAGGCCATCTGGACGAGGTGGTTGGCCGTCAGACCGCGGTCGCGCACCAGCGCGTCCAGGTCGGCGGCGAAATCGGCGGGCAGCGAGGTCTTCGCCCGCGCGGGCATGCCCGGCACCCGCGACGGGTCGGCGGAGAACGCCAGGGTCGGCCCGGCCAGCCCGTCCAGGGCTTCCCGCCAGGCCGTCTCCGACCGCGCGTCGTCCTGCTGCGCCAGCCAGCCGAAGTAGCTGCGGTGCGGCACCGGCCGGGACAGCGCCGAGTCGTCGCCCCCGCCCTCGTACAGCGTGAACAGCTCGCGGACCAGCACGGGGACGGACCAGCCGTCCAGCAGCATGTGGTGGCTGGTCATCACCAGCCGGTGCCGCTCGGCACCCAGCCGTACGAGGGTGAAGCGCATCAGCGGCGGCCGGTCGAGCGAGAAGCGCCGTGTCCGGTCGGCGGCGAGCAGCTCCTCCTGGCGCGCCTCGGTGTCCGCGGCGTCACCGGCCGAGAGGTCGACCTCCTCCCACGGCAGCGGCACGTCGCGGTGGATCACCTGCATCGCCTGGCCGTTCTGCCGCTGCCGGAATCCGGCGCGCAGGTTGGGGTGGCGGCGGATGAGCACCTCGACGGCCGTCCTGAGGGTCTCCGCCCGCAGCGGTCCCTCCAGATCGAGGACCATCTGGGTGTTGTAGACGTCGACCGCGTCATCGTCGTAGAGGGAGTGGAAGAACATCCCCTCCTGGAGCGGGGTCAGCGGCAGAACGTCTTCGAGCGCGGCCCGGTTCATCAGAGCATCCTCAGTTCTGCTTCGAGTTCGTCGATCTCTGCCTGAGAGAGACCGAGGGCAAGGTCGGAAGGACTGTGGCCACCGGTACCGGCCTCCTGGGCGTGGGCGGTCAGGGCGTCCAGGGCGGTGAACCACAGGTCGGCGAGGTCCCGGACGTCCTCGTCGGGCAGGATCCCGCCCGCCCAGGACCAGGTGACGCTCAGCCGGGGGCCTTCGGGCAGGTCCTGGGTGAGTGCGTTGACCGCGAGGGGGTGCGCCAGCGGCATCCCGCCGTCCTGCGGTACGGGCGAGGGCAGGCCACCGACCATCGTCCACGGCCGGCCCTCACCGGCCGCCGTGTCCGTCACCTCGAACCGCCCGAGGTAGTTGAACGCCAGCTGCGGGGCCGGAAGCGCGGAGAGTACGGGGCCCAGCCGCGGGTTGAGGTGGCGCAGCATGCCGTAGCCCACTCCGTTGCCGGGAAGCGCCCGCAGCTGCTCCTTGATCAGCTTGAGGGACTCGCCGACCGCCGGTCCGCCCGCCCGCACCTCGGCCCAGTCCGCGGCGGCCGGGGTCAGCCGTACCGGGTAGAGGCTGGTGAACCAGCCCGCCGTGCCGGACAGTTCGGCCCCCGGCAGGATGTCCTCGCGGCCGTGTCCCTCCAGGTCGACGAGCACGCCGTCGGCGGCCTCGCCGCGGCGTCGCCGCCACTCGCGCACCGCCAGGGCGAACGCGCTCAGCAGCACTTCGCCCACGTTGGCGTGGAACGCCGCGGGAACGGACGTCAGCAGCGGCTGCGTCCGCTCGGGAGAGAGGCTCAGCTCCAGGTTCCGCACCGTCGCGGCGGTGTCCCGCCGCGGGTCCAACTCCCGTGCACCCCAAGGCACTTCGACGCTCGACGTGCCGTCAGGGGTGCCGGCCGCGGCCCGCATCCACACGTCAAGCCCGGCCTCCCACTCGGGCTCCTGCGCGGCCTCGGCGAGCCGCTGTGCCCACGACCTGAAGGAGGTGGCCACCGGCGCGAACTTCGGATCGCGCCCGGTGGACGCCGCCTCCCAGGCCTCGCGCAGATCCGGCACCAGGATGTGCCAGGACACCCCGTCCACGGCCAGGTGGTGCGCCACGACCTGCAGCAGCCCCGGCGCCTCGGGCCCGGCGTCGTACCAGACCAGTTGGATCACCGAGCCGTTCTCCGGGGACAGCCGCAGCCGTGCCCGCTCCCCCTCGTCGACCATGACCGCGTCCCGCTCCCGCGGCGGCAGGGCTACGACGTCCACCCGGTGCAGCACCGCGGTGGCGGCCACCGCCCCGCGCTCCGCCACGACCGGCTGCCAGGACCCGTCGTCGGCGGTCGTCATCCGCAGCCGCAGCATGTCGTGGTGGTCCAGCCAGCTCTGCACCGCAGCGATCAGCCGGTCCGGGGCCGCCCCGGCCGGAACCCGTACCGTCACCGACTGGTTGAAGCCCGACACCGGGCCGTCCAGCCCGTGCAGCCAGTGCATGATCGGCGTCAGCGGGAAGGCCCCCACGCCGTCGTCCGCGGTGGCCCAGCCGGAACCGGGCACCTCGGCGGCCACGTCGGCCAGCTCCGCGACCGTACGGTGCAGGAAGATCTGCTGCACCGTCAGCGACAGGCCGTTCTCGCGGGCCTGGGACACCACCCGCATCGAGCTGATGCTGTCACCGCCCAGTTCGAAGAAGTTGTCGTCGATGGTGACGGTGTCGAGGCCGAGGATGCCGGCGTAGATCCCGGCCAGGGTCTCCTCCCTGGGGGTGCGGGGGGCGCGTCCGCCGGTGGTGGACCCGGTGAAGGCGGGGGCGGGCAGCGCCTTGCGGTCGATCTTGCCGTTGGGGGTCGTCGGCCAGCGGTCGAGGACCACGACGGCGGCCGGGACCATGTAGTCGGGCAGGCTCTCGGCAAGGCGCGCACGGAGGTCGGCGGGGTTCACCGCGGGCCCGTCAGCGGTGACGTACCCGACCAACTGGCGCCCACTGGGACCGTCCTGACGGGCCATCACCAGGGCTCCGGTGACGCCGGGGAGGTCCGCGAGCACGGTCTCGATCTCGCCGAGCTCGATACGGAAGCCGCGGACCTTGACCTGGTTGTCGGTGCGGCCGAGGTATTCGAGGGTGCCGTGCGGGGTGTACCGGGCGAGGTCGCCGGTGCGGTAGAGGCGGCTGCCGGGCGGACCGTAGGGGTTGGCCACGAAGCGCTCGGCGGTCAGCTCCGGGCGGCCCAGGTAGCCGCGGGCCAGGCCGGGCCCTGTGCTGTAGAGCTCGCCCGCCACGCCCGGCGGCACCGGGCGCAGTCGCTCGTCCAGGAGGTAGACCTTGGCGTTGGTGATGGGCGTGCCCATCGGCGGCACCACGGCGCCGGTCAGGGGCCTGCTGACGGTCGAGCAGACGGTGGCCTCGGTCGGACCGTAGGCATTGACCATGCGTCGGCCCGCCGACCAGCGGCCGACCTGCTCGGGCGGGCAGGCCTCGCCCGCCACGATCAGCGTCATGTCCTGCGGGAGCGAGCCGGGAGGCAGCACACCGAGCACGGCCGGGGGAAGAGTGGCGTGGGTGACGCGCTGCTCGGTGAGCAGCGCGGTCAGTTCCCCGTCCGCGGCAAGGCGTGCCGACGGTGCGAGGACGAGGGCGGCGCCGTGCGTGAGGGCCATGATCAGCTCCCAGGCGGCGGCGTCGAAGCTGAGCGCGGCGAACTGCAGGACCCGCGACCGCTCCGTCACGTCGAGGTGTGCGCCGTGTGCCGCGGAGAGCGAGGCGATACCGGTGTGGGTGACGATCACACCCTTGGGGCGGCCGGTGGATCCCGAGGTGTAGATGACGTACGCGGGGTGGTGCAGATCCAGCGGAGCGAGCCGCTCCGCGTCGCTGACCGGCCCGTCCGCGAGGTCCCGGGTGGCGTCGTGGTCGTCCAGCAGCACCCGCGGGCACGAGGTGGCGGGCAGCTCCACACCTGAAGTGGTGAGGACGCAGGCCGGGGCGGCGTCGGTGAGCATGTAGCCGATGCGGTCGGCCGGGTAGTCCGGATCGATCGGCAGGTACGCCCCGCCCGCCTTGTGGACGGCGAGAGCGGCGACGACCAGCTCGGCCGAGCGCGGCACGGCCAGGGCCACCAGCCGCTCAGGACCCACGCCCCGGGAGACGAGGAGGCGGGCCAACCGGTTGGCCCGTCGGTCCAGTTCGCCGTAGGAGAGAACCGTGCCCTCGAAGACCACGGCCGCCGCCTCCGGGTCACGGGCGACGTGGGCCTCGAACAGCTCCGGCATCGTCAACGCCGGTACCTGCTGCTCCGTGGCATTGCGGCCGTCGAGCAGCTCCCGCCGCTCCTCGTCGCCGAGGATCTCCGCACTGCCCACGGTCTGATCGGGCTCGGCCACGACGGCCCGCACCAGCCGGACCAGCCGCTCGGCCAGCGCCTCGGCGCTCGCGGACTCGAACAGGTCCGTGGCATAGGTGAGCTGTCCGGCGAAACCGGCCGGTTCACCGGCTGCCGAGTACTGCTCGGTGAGACCGAAGACCAGCTCGGACTTGGCGGCGTCCAGGCCCACCGGCTGGGACTCCACCCGCAGCCCCGGCATGGCCGGCGCGTCCCCCGCGCTCTCCTCAAGGTTGAGGGAGACCTGGAAGAAGGGGGTGTGCGAGAGGGTACGGGTCACGCCCGCCGCGTGGACGACCCGCTCGAACGGGATGTCCTGGTGGGCGTAGGCGTCCAGGTCGGTCTCCCGCACCCGGGAGAGCAGCTCGCGGAAGGTGGGGTCGCCCGACACGTCCGTACGCAGCACCAGAGTGTTGATGAAGAACCCGATGAGGTCGTCCAGCGCCTCGTCGGAGCGCCCCGCCACCGCCGTGCCGATCGGAATGTCCTTACCCGCGCCCAGCCGCGACAGCAGTGCGGCCACCGCCGCATGCAGCACCATGAACACCGTGACATCACACGCACGCGCCAACTCGACGATGCGCGAGTGGAGTTCGGCGTCCAGTACGAAGCGCTCGGTGGCGCCGCGATGGCTGGCGACGGCCGGGCGGGGGCGGTCCAACGGAAGCTCCAACAGCTCCGGAGCGCCATTGAGTTCCTTGCGCCAGAAGGCCAGCTGCTCGGAGACCAGACTGCCGGGATCGTTCTCCTCACCCAGCACGTCACGCTGCCACAGCGCGTAGTCGGCGTACTGCACCGGCAGCGCTTCCCAGGCCGGGGCCTGCCCACCCGTGCGAGCCGTGTAGGCGGCGGACAGGTCCCGCGACAGCGGGCCCATCGACCAGCCGTCACCCGCTATGTGATGCAGCAGAACCAGCAGGACGTGCTCACGCTCGGACACCCGGAAGAGAGTGAGCCGGAGCGGAACCCCGGCTGCCAGGTCGAACCCGTACGCGGCCGCCTCGGCCAACGCCGACTCCAGCCGACCCGGCTCCTCCAGCTCCACCAACTCAACGGCAGGGCGCGCCTGTTCACCGTCGAGCACCACCTGGAACGGCTCACCCGACTCCTCCACGAACCGGGTACGCAGCACCTCGTGCCGCCCCACCACATCGACCAACGCCGCCTCCAGGGCGACATGGTCCAGCTCGCCGGTCAGACGGACAGCGATCGGAATGTTGTACGTCGGACTGGGGCCCTCCACCTGGAAGGCAAACCACAACCGCTGCTGCGCGAACGACAACGGCAGCGCATCGGGGCGCTCGCCCGCCACCAGCGCCGCCCGCGCCGAGCCCTCCGCCAGTCGGGCGGCGAGTGCGGCGACGGTCGGCGCTTCGAAGACCGCCCGGATCGACAGCTCCGCATCCAGAGCGGTACGGATACGGCTGGTCAGCCGGGTCACGAGCAGTGAATGCCCGCCCAGTTCAAAGAAGTTGTCGTCGATGGTGACGGAATCCACGCCGAGCGTCTCGGCGAAGACACCCGCCAGGATCTCCTCACGGGCCGAACGCGGAGCCCGTCCGTCGGTGGTGGACCCGGTGAAGGTGGGATCGGGCAGTGCCCTGCGGTCGATCTTCCCGTTCGGAGTCATCGGCCAGCGGTCAAGGACGACGAACGCGGCCGGAACCATATAGCCGGGCAGCCTCGACGCGAGGTGGGCACGCAACCCGGCAGGCTCCGGACACCCACCACCGTTGGTCACGTATCCCACCAACTGCTCACCTGTGGTGTCGCTTTGACGGACCATCACCAGGGCGTCCGCGACGCCCGCAGCCTCGGTCAGCGCGGCCTCGATCTCACCGAGCTCGATACGGAAACCCCGGACCTTGACCTGATTGTCCGTACGGCCCAGATACTCCAACGTGCCGTCCACACCCCGCCGCACCAGGTCACCCGTCCGGTACAACCGGCCGCCGGGAGGACCGAACGGATCCGCGACGAACCGCTCCGCCGTCAGCCCCGGACGCCCCAGATAACCCCGCGCCAGACCAGGACCGGCAACATACAACTCACCCGCCACCCCCACCGGCACCGGACGCAACCCACCGTCCAGCACATACAACCGCCCGTTCACCACCGGACCACCGATCGGCGGAGCCCCCTCCCCGCCCAACGGCCCACTCATCGCAGCAACAACCGTCGCCTCCGTCGGACCGTACGAATTGATCATCCGATGACGACGCGACCAACGAGCCGCCAGCTCAGCACCGATCTTGTCCGCACCCGTGGCCAACGTCCGCAAATACGGCAGCTCGACCTCCGGCAGAGTGGCCAGCGCGGCCGGCAGCATCAGCGTATGACTGATCCGCTCCTCCACCAGAACCCGCGCCAACTCCTCACCCACCAACTGCTGCTTCCCGTCCGGCACCACCAGCGCAGCACCATTCGTCAGCGCCATCACCGCCTCCAGCACCGACGCATCAAAACTCGGCGAAGCAAGCTGCAACACCCGACTGCCCTGATCCAGCAGATACCGCTCCGCCACACTCACCGACAGATCACCCAACCCACGGTGCGTCACCACCACACCCTTCGGACGACCCGTGGAACCAGAGGTGTAAATGACATACGCAGGGTGGTGGACATCGAGCGGAGCAACACGCTCGTCGTCCGTCACCGTCGTGTCGGACAGCTCCGCCAGCCGCGACACCACCCCCGCCTCGTCCAGCACGACCAGCGGGCAGGACACCTCCGGCAGGTCACCGGCCGTCCCCGACTCCGTCAGCACGCACGTCGGCCGGGCGTCCGTCAGCATGTAGGCGATCCGGTCCGCCGGATGAGCCGGGTCTACCGGAACATAGGCACCGCCCGCCTTCTGCACCGCGAGCGCCGCCACGACCATGTCCGCGGACTTCGGCAGGACCAGCGCCACCACCCGCTCGGGGCCGACACCACCTTCGATCAGCAACCGGGCCAACCGGTTCGCACGCTGATCCAACTCCCGATACGAGAACGTACGCCCACCGTGCACCAACGCCGGAGCCTCCGGCGCAGCCACCACCCACGCCTCAACAAGCTCAGGCATCGTACGAACCACACCACCCCGAGCCGTGTCATTCCAACCCGAGAGCAACAGCTCCCGCTCTTGGCCCGTGAGAATCTCCGCCTTACCCACGCGGGCATCCGCATCAGCGACGACGGCGTCCACCAACCGCACCAGCCGGTCCACCAACACCTGCGCCGTCCCGTGCTCGAACAGGTCGGTGGCGTACTGCACTTCACCGCCGATACCCGCCGGAGCACCCTGTGACGTACGGCGTTCGCGCAGCGTGAAGGTCAGATCAGCCTTGGCCACCCCGGTGTCCAGGTCGCTGACGGACACCTCCAGACCCGGCATCGCAAACCCGCCCTCATCAGCGCTCTGCAACGACAACATGGTCTGGAACAACGGACCGTGGGACAACGACCGAGCAGGATTCACCGCCTCGACAACCCGCTCAAACGGAACGTCCTGATGGGCATACGCCCCCAGATCCGCCTCCCGCACCCGGCCAAGCAGCTCACGGAACGTCGGATCCCCCGACACATCCGTACGCAACACCAGAGTATTGATGAAGAACCCGACCAGGTCCTCCAGCGCCTCGTCCGAACGCCCCGCCACCGGCGTACCGATCGGGATGTCCTCGCCCGCGCCCAGCCGTGACAGCAGTGCGGCCACCGCCGCATGCAGCACCATGAACACCGTGACATCGCTCGCACGCGCCAACTCCACGATCCGCGCGTGGAGTTCAGCATTCAGCTCGAAGCGCGCGACGGCGCCACGGTAGCTGGCGACAGCAGGCCGGGGGCGGTCCAGCGGAAGCTCCAACAGCTCCGGAGAACTCGCCAACTCCTTCTGCCAGAAAGCCAACTGCTCGGATATCAGACTGTCGGGATCATCTTCCTCGCCCAGCACATCTTGCTGCCACAGCGCGTAGTCGGCGTACTGCACCGGCAACGCTTCCCAGACCGGCGCCAGCCCACCCGTGCGAGCTGTGTAAGCGGCGGACAGATCCCGCGACAGCGGGCCCATCGACCAGCCGTCACCCGCTATGTGATGCAGCAGCACCAGCAGGACGTGCTCACGCTCGGACACCCGGAAAAGCGTGAACCGCAGCGGAACCCCAGCCGCCAGATCGAACCCGAAAGCCGCCGCCTCCGCCAGCACGGACTCCAGCCGACCCGGCTCCCCCACCTCCACCAACTCAACTACAGGGCGCGCCTGTTCACCGTCCAGCACCACCTGGAACGGCTCACCCGACTCCTCCACGAACCGGGTACGCAGCACCTCGTGCCGCCCCACCACATCGACCAACGCCGCCTTCAGAGCGGTGCGGTCCAGCTCGCCGGTCAGACGGACAGCGATCGGAATGTTGTACGTCGGACTGGGGCCCTCCACCTGGAAGGCAAACCACAACCGCCGCTGTGCGAACGACAACGGGTACATGGCGGAGCTCCTCTAGAAACTGAAAACGAGCGGTGCGGGGCAGGAGAATTTCAAGAACGGCGCATGGAACGGAGCGCAGGCCGGGCCCTGCGGGCCGTGCCGATCTGCTCGGCGAGTGCGGCGACGGTCGGCGCCTCGAAGACCGCCCGGATCGACAGCTCCACGTCCAGAGCCGTACGGATACGACTGGTCAGCCGGGTCACGAGCAGTGAATGCCCGCCCAATTCAAAGAAGTTGTCGTCGATGGTGACGGAATCCACGCCGAGCGTCTCGGCGAAGACACCCGCCAGGATCTCCTCACGAGGCGTACGCGGAGCCCGCCCGGCATCGCCGGCACCGACGATGCTCGGTGCGGGCAGCACCCTGCGGTCGATCTTCCCGTTCGGAGTCATCGGCCAGCGGTCAAGGACGACGAACGCGGCCGGAACCATATAGCCGGGCAGGCCCGCCGCAAGGTGGGCACGGAGGTCAGCGGGCTTGGGGGCGGAACCGTCAGCGGTGACGTAACCCACCAACTGGTCACCGGTAGAACCATTCTGATGAACCATCACCAGGGCGTCCGCGACGCCCGCAGCCTCGGTCAGCGCGGCCTCGATCTCACCGAGCTCGATACGGAAACCCCGGATCTTGACCTGATTGTCCGTACGGCCCAGATACTCCAGCGTGCCGTCCACACCCCGGCGCACCAGGTCACCCGTCCGGTACAACCGGCCGCCGGGAGGACCGAACGGATCCGCGACGAACCGCTCCGCCGTCAGCCCCGGACGCCCCAGATAACCCCGCGCCAGACCAGGACCGGCAACATACAACTCACCCGCCACCCCCACCGGCACCGGACGCAACCCACCGTCCAGCACATACAACCGCCCGTTCACCACCGGGCCGCCGATCGGCGGAGTCCCCTCCCCGCCCAACGGCCCACTCATCGCGGCAACGACCGTCGCCTCGGTCGGACCGTACGAATTGATCATCCGATGACGACGCGACCACCGAGCCGCCAGCTCAGCACCGATCTTGTCCGCACCCGTGGCCAACGTCCGCAAATACGGCAGCTCGACCTCCGGCAGAGTGGCCAGCGCGGCCGGCAGCATCAGCGTATGACTGATCCGCTCCTCCACCAGAACCCGCGCCAACTCCTCACCCACCAACTGCTGCTTCCCGTCCGGCACCACCAGCGCAGCACCATTCGTCAGCGCCATCACCGCCTCCAGCACCGACGCATCAAAACTCGGCGAAGCAAGCTGCAACACCCGACTGCCCTGATCCAGCAGATACCGCTCCGCCACACTCACCGACAGATCACCCAACCCACGGTGCGTCACCACCACACCCTTCGGACGACCCGTGGAACCAGAGGTGTAAATGACATACGCAGGGTGGTCCAGCTCCAGTGGAGCGAGCCGCTCCGCGTCGCTGACCGGCCCGTCCGCGAGGTCCCGGGTGGCGTCATGGTCGTCCAGCAGTACCTGCGGGCACGAGGTGGCGGGCAGCTCCACACCTGAAGTGGTGAGGACGCAGGCCGGGGCGGCATCCGCCAGCATGTACGCGATCCGGTCCGCCGGATGAGCGGGATCGACCGGAAGGTAAGCGCCGCCGGCCTTCTGCACCGCGAGCGCCGCCACGACCATGTCGGCGGACTTCGGCAGGACCAGCGCCACCACCCGCTCGGGACCGACACCACCTTCGATCAGCAACCGGGCCAACCGGTTCGCACGCTGATCCAACTCCCGATACGAGAACGTACGCCCACCGTGCACCAACGCCGGAGCCTCCGGCGCAGCCACCACCCACGCCTCAACAAGCTCAGGCATCGTACGAACCGCACCACCCCGAGCCGTGTCGTTCCAACCCGAGAGCAACAACTCCCGCTCCCGGTCGGTCAGGATCTCCAGCTGGCCGACACGCGCGTCCGAATCGGCGACCACGGCTTCCAACAGCCGTACCAGCCGGTCCGCCAGCGCCTGCGCCGTCCCGTGCTCGAACAGGTCGGTGGCGTACTGCACCATGCCGCCGATGCCCGCCGGGGCACCCTGCGACGTGAGCCGTTCGCGCAGGGTGAAGGTGAGATCGACCTTGGCCACCCCGGTGTCCAGGTCACTGATGGACACCTCCAGACCCGGCATCGCAAACCCGCCCTCATCAGCGCTCTGCAACGACAACATGGTCTGGAACAACGGACCGTGGGACAACGACCGGGCCGGATTCACCGCCTCGACAACCCGCTCAAACGGAACGTCCTGATGGGCATACGCCCCCAGATCCGTCTCCCGCACCCGGCCAAGCAGCTCACGGAACGTCGGATCCCCCGACACATCCGTACGCAACACCAACGTATTGATGAAGAACCCGACCAGATCGTCCAGCGCCTCGTCGGAGCGCCCCGCCACCGCCGTACCGATCGGAATGTCCGTACCCGCACCCAGCCGCGACAGCAACGTCGCGAGCCCGGCCTGCAGCACCATGAACACCGTCACGTTGCTCGCCCGCGCCAACTCCACGACGCGGCTGTGCAGTTCCGTATCCAGCTCGAACCGTGCGACGCCGCCGGAGTAGCTGGCGACGGCCGGCCGGGGGCGGTCCAGCGGCAGCTCCAGCAACTCCGGAGCGCCACTGAATTCCTTGTGCCAGAAGGCCAGCTGCTCGGAGACCAGACTGCCCGAATCGCCTTCGTCGCCCAGCACCTCACGCTGCCACAGCGCATAGTCGGCGTACTGCACCGGCAACGCTTCCCAGACCGGCGCCAGCCCACCCACACGGGCGGCATAGGCGGCGGACAGGTCCCGCGCCAGCGGACCCAGCGACCAGCCGTCGCTGGCTATGTGGTGCACCAGGACCAGCAGGACGTGCTCACGCTCGGACACCCGGAAGAGAGTGAGCCGGAGCGGAACCCCGGCCGCCAGATCGAACCCGAAAGCCGCCGCATCCGCCAGCGCCGACTCCAGCCGACCCGGCTCCTCCAGCTCCACCAACTCAACGGCAGCAGAGGCCTGTTCACCGTCGAGCACCACCTGGAACGGCTCACCCGACTCCTCCACGAACCGGGTACGCAGCACCTCGTGCCGCCCCACCACATCGACCAACGCCGCCTCCAGAGCGGTGCGGTCCAGCTCGCCGGACAGCCGCAGAGAGGTCGCGATGTTGTAGGTCGGGCTGGGTCCCTCCACCTTGTGCTGGAACCAGAGCCTCTGCTGCGAACCGGAGAGCGGCAGACGCTCGGGGCGTTCGCCCGCCACCAGGGACGGGCGGGCCGCACCCGCGTCGGCCAGGCGTGCGGCGAGTTCGGCGACGGTCGGCGCCTCGAACACCGCCCGGATCGGCAGCTCCGCGTCCAGAGCGGTGCGGATACGGCTGGTCAGCCGGGTCACCAACAGCGAATGCCCGCCCAGCGCGAAGAAGTTGTCGTCCACGCCCACCCGCGGCAGGCCCAGGATCTCCGCGAAGGCGCCGCACAGGATCTCCTCGTACGCGGTGCGCGGCCCACGGTCCGAACCGCCTGCCGCGGCACCGTAGTCGGGCGTGGGCAGCGCCTTGCGGTCCAGCTTGCGGTTGGCCGTCAGCGGGAGGTCGTCGAGCAGTACGAAGACCGCGGGCACCATGTAGTCGGGCAGTTGCCCGGCCGCGTAGCGGCGCAGCTCGGCGGAGTCCGGGTGCTGCCCCGGCGCGGGGACCGCGTAGCCGACCAGCCGCTTGTCGCCGGGCTGGTCCTCGCGGACGATCACGGCGACCTGGGCCAGCTTCGGGTGCGCCCCGATGACGCCCTCGATCTCTCCCAGTTCGATGCGGAAGCCGCGCAGCTTGATCTGGTCGTCGACGCGCGCGATGAACTCCATCTGGCCGTCCGCCCGCCACCTGGCCAGGTCGCCCGAGCGGTACATCCGGCTGCCTGCCGGGCCGTAGGGGTTGGCGACGAAGCGGCCCGACGTCAGGTCCGGGCGTCGGTGGTAGCCGCGGGTCACCAGGTCACCGGCGATGTACACCTCGCCGGTGCTGCCGGTGGGCACCGGGCGCAGCTGGGCGTCCAGCACGAACATCTGGGTGTTCCAGATCGGCCGGCCGATGGTGACCACGCCCGCCGGGACACTCTCGCCTGGCTCGATGCGGTACTCCGAGCAGCCGACGGTGGTCTCCGTCGGGCCGTACTCGTTGATGACGGTCGCACCGGGGTGGCGGCTGCGCCACTCGTCCAGGACCTCGCCCATCAGCGACTCGCCGCCGAGCACCAGCTGCTCCGCCGGCGAGAACTGCGCGGGCAGTTCGATGAGCAGCGGCAGGTGGCTCGGGGTGGCCTTGACGAAGGTGGGCCGCTGCCTTCCCTCCGCCGCGCGGGCCTGGCCGTTCAGCTCGACGAGTTCGAGGCAGCCGCCTGAGGTCAGCGGCGCGAACAGGCCGGTGGCGGTGAGGTCGAAGGCGACCGGCGAGTGGACCAGGGCCCGTCCGGCCACACCCGGGTACGCCGTGCGGGTCCAGCTGAGGTAGGCGTCCAGCGAGCGGTGTTGCACGGTGACGCCCTTGGGGCGGCCGGTGGAGCCCGAGGTGAAGATGACGAAGACGGCGTTGTCCGCGAGCAGCGGTGCGATGCGGTCGGCGTCGGTGAGGTCCGAGCCGTCCTGGCCGGTCAGCATCGCGGCGACCTCGGGTCCTTCCAGGCGCAGCGACGGGCAGGGCGCGGCGACGTGGTCGAGTACGCCCTGGGCCGTGACGACCAGTACGGGCGCCACGTCCTCCAGCATGAAGCCCAGTCGGTCCGCGGGGTAGGACGGGTCCAGCGGCAGGTAGGCGCCACCGGCCTTGACGATGGCCAGCAGGGTCACCACCAGGTCCACCGAGCGGGGCAACGCCACCGCGACGTAGGACTCCGGGCCGACGCCTCGCTCCACCAGGAGCCGGGCCAGCCGGTTGGCGCGCTCGTTGAGTTCGGCGTAGGTCAGGCTGACGTCCTCGTGCACGACGGCGGGAGCACCGGGCACGCGTCGTGCCTGCTCCTCGATGAGGACGGGCAGGGTCTTCCCCGAGACCTCGTGCGGACGGCCCTGCCACTCCTCCAGCGCCTGCCGCCGCTCCTTCTCCGTCAGGATCTCCAACTGGCCGATGGAAACGTCCGGTTGGGCTGCGCACTCGGCCAGCAGCCGCACCAGCCGGGCGGTCAGCGCGTCGACGGTGGCCTTGTCGAACAGGTCGGTGGAGTACTCCAGCATGCCGTCGATGCCCGCGGGGGTGCCGTCCTGGGCCGTCTTCTCCTTCGTGTGGAAGGAGAGGTCGAACTGCGCGATCCCCTTGTGGACGTCCTGCGCCGCAGCCTCCAGGCCGGGCAACACCATGCTGTCCTCAGGGGTGTTCTGCGAGGTCAGCATGGTCTGGAAGAGGGGGGCGTGGGAGAGCGACCGGGCCGGATTCACCGCCTCGACGACCCGCTCGAACGGAATGTCCTGATGGGCGTACGCCCCCAGATCCGTCTCCCGCACCCGGGCAAGCAGCTCACGGAACGTCGGATCCCCCGACACGTCCGTACGCAGCACCAGAGTATTGATGAAGAACCCGACCAGATCGTCCAGCGCCTCGTCGGAGCGCCCCGCCACCGCCGTGCCGATCGGAATGTCCGTGCCCGCACCCAGCCGCGACAGCAGCGCCGCGAGCCCGGCCTGCAGCACCATGAACACCGTGACATCGCACGCACGGGCCAACTCCACCATCCGCGCGTGGAGTTCAGCATCCAGTACGAAGTGCTCGGTGGCGCCGCGATAGCTGGCGACGGCCGGCCGAGGACGGTCCAGCGGCAGCTCCAACAGCTCCGGAGCACCGCTGAGTTCCTTGTGCCAGAAGGCCAGCTGCTCGGAGACCAGGCTGCCCGAATCGCCTTCGTCGCCCAGCACCTCGCGCTGCCACAGCGCGTAGTCGGCGTACTGCACCGGCAGCGCTTCCCAGACCGGCGCCAGCCCACCCACGCGGGCGGCATAGGCGGCGGACAGGTCCCGGGTGAGCGGGCCGCGGGACCAGCCGTCGGTGATGATGTGGTGCAGCAGGACGAGCAGGACGTGCTCGCCTCCGCCGACTCCGTACAGGACCACCTTCAGCGGTACTCCTGCGGTGAGGTCGAAGCCGTGCCCGGCCTCCGCGAACAGCGCCTTCTCAAGCTGCTCGGATCCGTCCAGCTCCGTGAACTCCACTGCGGGGACGGCCTGTTCGGCGTCCAGGATCACCTGGTGGGGTTCGCCGTCGTGGTCGGCGAAGCAGGTGCGCAGCGCCTCGTGCCGCGCCACCACGTCGCCCAGCGCCGCCTCCAGCGCGGTGCGGTCCAGCTCGCCGGTCAGACGCACGGCGATCGGGATGTTGTAGGTGGGGCTGGGCCCCTCCAGCTGGTGGAGGAACCACAGGCGCTGCTGGGCGAGGGAGAGCGGGATCCTGGCCGGACGCTGCGCCGGTGCCAGCGCGGTACGTGCCGTTCCGGCGCCCGCCAGGAGCGCCGCGAGCCCGGCGACTGTCGGTGCCTTGAACACCGCGCTCATCGGCAGCTCGGCGTCCAGGGTCGCGCGGATCCGGCTGGTCAGCCGGTTGGCCAGCAGGGAATGGCCGCCCAGCTCGAAGAAGTTGTCATCGACGCCGACCGACTCCAGGCCCAGTACCTCGGCGGTCAGCCGGCACAGGATCTCCTCGGTCGGAGTGCTCGGGCTGCTGCCGGCACCGGTGCTGTACTCCGGTGCGGGCAGGGCCTTGCGGTCCACCTTCGCGTTCGGCGTCAGCGGCCACTCGTCGATCACGACGAAGGCCGACGGAACCATGTACCAGGGCACCGTCTCCTCGGCGTGCGCCCGCAGCGTCGCGGCGTCCGGCTCGGCCGCGCCCTCGGCGGTGCTCACGTAGGCCACGATCCGCTGGTCGCCGGGGCGGTCCTCGCGGACCAGCACCACCGCGCGGGAGACCTGCTCGTGCCGGGTCAGCACGGCCTCGATCTCACCCGGTTCGACCCGGAAGCCGCGGACCTTGACCTGGTGGTCGGCGCGGCCGCGGAACACCAGCTGCCCGTCCTCGGTCCAGTGGGCCAGGTCACCGGAGCGGTACATCCGGCCGCCCGGCGCCCCGAACGGGTCGGCGACGAACCGCTCGCTGGACAGGCCGGGCTGCTTGAAGTAGCCGCGGGCGAGCCCGGGGCCCGCGATGTAGAGCTCGCCGGTGACGCCAGGCGCCACCGGGCGCAGCAGGTCGTCCAGGACGTAGCCGCGCATGTTGTCCATCAGGCGGCCCAGCGGCAGCACGCCGTCCGGGGTCGGCACGCCGGGCGGCAGCCGGAACTGCGCCATGTTGACGGTGATCTCGGAGGGGCCGTAGACGTTGATGACGGTGGCCTGCGGGTGGCGGCGGCGCCACTCGTCCAGCGCGGCACCCAGCAGCGCCTCGCCGCCGAGCATCAGCTCACCGGTGGGCGAGTAGCCGTCCGGGAGGAGGTTGAGCATCGGCAGATGGCTCGGGGTGGCCTTCATGAAGGTGCAGGAGACGGTGTCGGCGTACGCGTCCTCCTCCAACGCGGCGGCCAGCACCCGCCCGCCGGACACCAGCGGCCCCCACAGCTCCGAGACGGTCATGTCGAAGGAGACCGGCGAGTGCCAGAGCGAGGTGCCGCCCGGCCCCATGCTCGGGTAGTCCTTGCGGGCCCAGGCCAGATAGTCGGCCAGCGCCCGCTGCTCGATCACCACGGCCTTGGGCGTCCCGGTGGAACCGGAGGTGTAGGTGACGTACGCCGGGTTGGCCGTCCGCAGCGGCTCGGTGCGCTCGGCGTCGGTCAGGTCGGTGTCCGACAGACCGCGCAGCGCTTCGTCCACCGCCGGGTCGTCCAGCAGTACGAGGCGGTCGGCGAGCCCTTCCGCGGCGGGGGAACCGGCGGCGGAGAGCAGGCAGGTGGGGTCGGAGTGGGCGAGCATGTACGCGATGCGCTCGGCCGGGTAGTCGACGTCCACCGGCAGATAGGCGGCACCGGTCTTGGTCACTGCCACCAGCGACACGATCTGCTCCAGCGAGCGCGGCATCAGCACACCGACGACCTGCTCCGGCCCGGCCCCGCGCGCCACCAGCAGCCGGGCCAGCCGGTTGGCCCGCTGGTTCAGCTCGCGGTAACTGAGCGTCCGGTCGCGGAAGGTCGCCGCGGGGGCGTCGGGAGTACGGCGCGCCTGGGCCTCGAAGAGCTCGGCCAGCGTCGAGCCGGGCGCGGGGCACAGCCGCCCCTGCCACCGCGCCGGAACACCCGCGAACAGCTCCTCCCCGGCACCGGACTCCACCGCACCGGCAGTCTGCGAACCGCTCATCTTCCGAAACTCCTCGTGGCCCGACGAAGGGCGTGTGCTCTCGACTTGGCGACGTGTGTGAGGCCGTCCGACTCGGGCAAACACGCATGACACTCGTGAACCAACGGTATGCACGGCCGATTTCGCTGCGTTATTGAAGCAATTTCGCAGGTGGGCGAAGGCTTGGCGGCCGATAACGGACGCTGGACCGCCGCGCTGTGGGCACCGCCCGGGAGGGCACGTCCCCTTGTCGCACCATGACGTGGTCCGAGTTGTGCCAGGCTCTGCCGGAGCTGGTGGCGGGTGAGGGCATTGCCAGCCCCCGTCGGCCCTGTGAGACGGGACGGCTCGTCACCTGCGACACATGTGAGCCGACTCACGGGAACCCGGAACGGCCTGCGGACAAGACGAAGCGTGGACTATTCATTGCACGCCCGAATACGGGCCGGAGATCCAGAGGCGTTCCGGGAGCTGTTCCGCGACCACGCCCCCCTGGTGCACCGCCACGCGGTACGCGTCAGCGGTGACTGGGGACTGGCGGAGGACGTCGTGTCCCTGGTCTTCCTGGAGGTGTGGCGGCTGCGCGCCACCTTGCGCGACGAAGGGGAGAGCCCCCGGCCCTGGTTGATGGGCATCGCGGTGAACGTGCTGCGCAACACCACCCGCACCGCCCGCCGCCACCGCGCCGCACTCAACCGACTGCCCGCCAAGGACACCGTGCCCGACTTCGCCGACGAGCTGGTCGGCCGGATGGCGGACGCCGAACAACTCACCGCAGCGCGAAGGGCGTTGAGCCGCCTCAGACGCGCCGACCGCGAGGTGTTCACCCTGTGCGTGTGGTCCGGCCTCGGCTACGCGGAAGCCGCCGCCGCACTCGGCATCCCCGTCGGCACCGTGCGCTCCCGCCTCTCCCGCGCCCGCACCCGGCTGCGCAAGCTGGCCGCCGAAGAACTGGGCGCACACAGGGAACCCCACCCCCGCCCCGGACAAGTACAGGACGGCCGCACTTCCGCGGCCCGGTCGCACGAGCCGAACAAGGAGAGGTCCCGATGATCCGCAAGAAGTGGCGGACCGAAGTGCCCCCGGATCGAGCGGAGTTGGCCCGGCTGCTGCCGCCGCCGGGAGACCCGCACCTGTCGCTCGACCGCACCCGCCTGCTTGAGGAACACCTGTTGAACGAGATCCAGCACCACTCCCCCGCCCCCTCCGCCGCCCCGTCCCGCCCGGTACGCCGAGCCCTGTTCATCACCGTCCCGGTCGCCGCCGCCCTGACCGCGGCCGCCGTGCTCCTCACGGTGCCCGGCGCCAACGACCCGGCCTCCCCGGCCCCCGTCGCAGCCCCGACGGTCCGCATCGAGAACGGCAGCACCGCCCAACTCGCCTCGACCGTACGGCAGATGAGCGCAGCCGCCGCCGCACGCGCCACACCCGAACCGAAGCCCGGCCAGTTCGTCTACGTCAAGCGCCAGGTCTCCTACCTCTCCATGTCCCACAACGCCGACACCAGCGAGTCGAGGACCTGGGTCCAGCCCCTGCACACCCGCGAGGTCTGGAAGTCCCCCGACGACAAGCAGGGCTGGCTCGACGAGCCCGGCTACCAGCCGGAAGGCGGCATCACGCTGGACCGAGACGCCCCCGAAGCCAACCCGCAGGGCGGCCAGGACATCCCCGGTCAAGCACCCGACCGCTCGTACCACTGGGTGAAGGCCCTGCCCACCAACCCCGCGGCCCTGCTGAAGAAGATCTACGCGGAGGTGGCTCCGAGCGGAGGCGACCAGCACCAGCGGGCGTTCGACGAGATCGAATCGATCATCGGCGAACAGATCGTCCCCGCACGCACCGCTGCCGCCCTCTACCAGGCCGCGGCACGCATCCCCGGCGTCGTCCTGGTCGCCCATTCCCAGGACGCGGCGGGCCGGTCCGGCATCGCCCTGGCCCGCGTGGACGAACGGGCCGGGGAGCGCGCCGAGCTGGTCTTCGACCGCACCACGTACGCCTACCTCGGCAGCCGCGGCGTCCAGGTGCGGGAGGTCGACGGAATCAAGCCCGGCACCGTCACCGAACGCACCGCGGTCCTGGAACGCGCCGTCGTCGACCAGAAGAAGGACCGCCCCGACACCCGGGGCACCGCCTGACCTCCGCGCAGATGAGCACGCGCAAGCCAGCCGACGCACCTCGGCGACCGACCGCCGCATCCCCCGCCGGCCGACCCCACCGAGACGACAACCGGCCGGATCCCATGACGGGCTCCGGCCGGTTCCGCGAGCGAGCGGAGAATCCCGCAGCTCAGTCGTCCTTCTTCACCGGCTCCAGGATCGCTACGCACTCCACGTGATGCGTCATCGGGAAGATGTCGGCCTGAGCGCATCACAGAAAAGCCCAGGTCAGACACCATTTCTCAGCTCGCCGTACTGCGTGTGGGTACCTGAAGCGTCACAGCCGACAGTCGGTGAACAGGCTGCCGAAGCCAGCTCTCCCAGCGGGTCAGCCTCCACAAACTCCTGACGCCAGCTCACGTCATGCCCCGCACCGTATGTCCGACCGACATCATGGAGCCATGCCTGCCAGCCGCGAGCTGGTCAAGCACGGGCTCGCCGGGACCGGGGCCTCCCAAGAAGAACTGCCCGCCCTCGGTACAGAGCGGGCCCTGGAAGGGCACTCGTCACCATCGCGGCAGAGCTCGGAACGGCCGCCACCCTGGGGAGACGGTGCGGGAGCGACAACGACCTGCCCACTCCCGCAAGGCGGGCAGGCGCCAGACCAAGAAGCGGGCCCTCGCTCCTCCCCTGGAAGCAGGCAAGGCGAAGCAACCCTAATCGGGACCAGATATCGTTCGTCGATCCCGACGAGTGCTCCCCGGGCTGGTACAAGGTCAGCCGTCCTTCGGCAGGCTCGCGTACGAGAAGGAGCACCGAACCCGGCCATCGGCCGCAGGGACGAGGCGCACCTGCTCGGCGGGCATCTGGAGCGCCGCGCCCGCCAGCCCGTCCCACAGTGACACCGTTCCTCCGGCCGCCCCGAACGAGAGGTACGGCCGCTCGGGACGTAGCACGCCACCTCGGCTGCCGAGTTTCGCCGCGGGGACCGTCGGCTCGACGCACGTCCACTCCGGCGTCACCCCGAAGTACGAAGGCGGATCCGTCTTCCGAACTGCGGCCGTGCGGAAGTCCTTCACCGCTTCTCCCGCCGAGTCCAGCGCCCCCAGCGCGCACATCGCCACCACCGTCACCTGGGTGAGGACGTACAGCGGGACGCCGAGCCGTTCGACAGGGCTGACGAACGGGGCGTGCACATGCTTCGCGATCCCCCACAGAGCCGGGACGAACAGGGCGTAGCTGAGCAAGCTCGACAGCTTCATCGCCGATGCGGCCTGCCAGATCCCCGAAACGTCGAGGTCATCGGGTGTCAGCCCGAGACTGTCCGCGTACAGCGCGTGCAGCACCGATCCAGATGCCACCACGTACGACACGACAGCCGTGAACACGAGCGGCGCCGCCCAGGCTAGCCATTCGCCCCACGTCCACTGGCGGACCAGCAGCCAGATCCCTCCCACCGTCGCCGTGATGGCAAAGAGCGACAGCATCTCCACCGGGGTCCAGCCTCTGTCGTCCTCCATGCCCGCGCCGAGCGCGACGACAAGGAAGTAGACGGACACCACACCGGCCATGAAAAGGCTCGCTATGCGACCGCCGGCCGCGAACATGCCATACGCCGATCGGGCTCCTCCGGCAAAGCACAACACCGCTGCACCGGCCCACACCCACATCCGTACATCGCTGTGGTGCCGGGCAACCACGGCGCAGAAGGTCATGGCGAGCAACCAGGCCACAAGGCGGAACGTTCGACGCCGACTGTCTTCGTCGCGACGCGGCACGATGTGCCTTCGCTCCCGGCCGTAGAGCGGCCGTACGTCGATGACAGCCCTCGGAGCGGAACCGCCGGGCAAGTCCATGCGGGAGAGCCGGCGGGCTTCCGACGCCGTACCCGTGACCACCATGCCCGTGTCGTGGTAGCCACGCCTCTCCGAGGTTCGCGCACGCACCAGCACCGCCGCGTTGCGCAATGCCTCCATCGACGTCCGCGGCCTGGGGACGGGTGCGCGCGGTGGTCTATGGGCCACCGTATGCGCCCGCCAGCCGGTCAGCTGCTCCCGGTCCCGGTCCACCAGCTCGCAACGCCGGGCGTACATCTCCAACCCGGCCGTCCGTGCCAGCCGCTCCACCCGCCAAGTGGCCGCCCGCTCGGTGCGCCGGTTGCGGGCCCCGAAGAACCGCACCTCGACGGAGTACAACCGTGCCGGGTCGGCCTCGCTCAGCACACCCCGCGACGCGCCCTCACCACGGGCGAACGCGGTCACGACCGGCCAGCCCTTATGGTCGAACACCCGCTCCGCCTCATCCCAGTCGCGCTGCTCCCCCCGTACCTCGACGAGCACCAGCACACGCTGGTCGTAACGAATCCCCGGCATCAGCTCCCCCTCTCACCGGGCTCCGAAGGTACAGCGGCCTACGAAGTGACGGTCATGGTGGAAGAAAGCCACTCCTACGAGGGAACGGACGAAAGGACATCTCACCGGAGGACAGCGGCAGCCACCACGCACCCCAGCCGAAGGATCAACTGTCCTTGTACGGTCGATATCTGGCCGCAAGCGTCTAACGGCTGAGGTACCGCGCAGCGCCCGGCATCAGCAGCTACGGCAGCCAGCGCGCCGCCTGCTCCCGGGTGACCTTGGCCGCGTCGACCCACCAAAGCTCGGCCGCTTTGTCCCACTGGGCTCTGAGCAGGCGCTTCGCCTCGTTCTTCTGCGCAAACGGGACCTTGAGGTACAGGCGGCCGTTGCGGATCAGCCCCGGGGACACCTTGTCGGTCTCCTCCGCTCGCTGGGCCGGCACGTCGGGCGCCGGAGCAGCCTGCTCGGCCGGGCGCCACGGCCCCCGCGCCGGGCGTTCCATGCGGGTGCGCTCCATCAGCCGCCGTACGCGGTCGCAGGAGGCCGGGTCGGTGTAGCGCATCATCAAATCCGTCGGCCCGATGTTCGCGAGCAGGTTCTTCGAACCGTGCCAGAGGACCGAGCCATCGAGGATGAGAACCTTCTCGTGCATGCGGTCGCGGAACTCGACCCGGCAACCGACAGCCTCCAGTTGCTGCACGAGTTCCCGGTGCCGTGCCACACGGGACGGTTCCTGCTGCTCCTCCGGAGGGCGGGTGAAGACAGTTACCTGGATTCCGGCAGCCGTCCTCGGCCCGAGCATCCGGGCCCACCGGCGGACCGGAGTCGCGTCCATGAACGCCGAGTACAGCTCGATGCTGTGCCGGGCGCGTTCCACGTCCCACTCCACGGCGCTCAGGACCTCACTGTGCTCGAAGAACGCGGGCCGTGCCAGCTCCTCCTCCGACAGAACGGCAAGCTGGTCCGCATCCCGGATGGGGATCAACTGATCGGCGGAGATGGTCTGCGCGTGCCCTTCCAAATGGTCGATCATCGCCAGTGCCTCGCTGTGCGGGGCCAGGTGCTTGCGCAGGAAGGCGACGTCCGCCACGACGACCAAGTGGTCCTGGGCCCGGCTGAGAGCGACGTTGAGAAGGCGGCAGGTCTGCGAGGACAGTCCCGTTCCGCTGTAGAAGAAGCCGGGGTCCTTGCCGGCGCCCGCCACTGTGTCGAGGAGCACGACGGGGCGCTGGCTGCCCTGGAACCGGTGGACGGTGTCGACCAGACCGTCGTAATCATCTCCGAATCGGTGGGCCAGGCTGCTCTTGAGGGCCTTGACCTGCTCCCGGTACGGCGAGATGACTGCGAGCCGGTCGGTCGCCCGTTCTCCTTCGGGAACCTCCTGCCACTTGCGGCCGGGGAGGACTCCCTCGAACTGGAGCCCTCGGACCAGTTCGTGGATGACGGCGGCATGGACGGCGTTCGTCATGTGGGGCTTGCGACCGCCGCCGGTGATCCGACGGCCGGATGTGTCGATCAGGATCACCGGGGAGTCGATGAGCGGAGCGAACGGCAGGCGGCTCGTTTCGCCCCGCCCGGTCCTGAGCGGTGCGTCGGGGTACGCCACCTCGTTGACGACCGCGCAGATCGGTTCCCTCATCCGATACTGAGTGTCGAGCGCCACCAGCCGAGGGTCCTGGCCCACCCGACCGGAGGGGTCGACCAGACCGGCGGCGTGGAAAGCGTCTCGTGCTGTCCATTCGCGGGAGTGGGCCCGCTCCTCCTCGCTCGCCTCCCGGTCGCTGTCGCCCTTGGTCACGGCGGGCAGCTGCCGGAAGTCGCCCGCCACGATCACGCGCTTGCGAGCGAGACCGGCGGCGAACCATGCCGAGGGCAGGTTGACCATTCCGGCCTCGTCAAT
Source organism: Streptomyces sp. NPDC021093 (assembly GCF_044333135.1). Taxonomy (NCBI): domain Bacteria; kingdom Bacillati; phylum Actinomycetota; class Actinomycetes; order Kitasatosporales; family Streptomycetaceae; genus Streptomyces; species Streptomyces sp. NPDC021093. Next base: position 73,519 of record NZ_JBIRQJ010000016.1, read on the forward strand.
CACCACGACATCGATCTCGTCGAGCAGCTTCCTCGACTGGACGGCCTTGGCCACGGTCGCTCCGAGCACCCGGCAGTGGGACCGGACCTCGTCCTGGATGCGCTTGCGTTTCTGCCCGAGCTCGTCGATGAGCTTCTGGAGTACGACGGCGGACTCGACGACGGTCGGCCGGGGCGGTATCCCCACGACGGCGGCGTGGGCCCCGGAAAGCATGCGGCGAGCTTCGGCCGCCTGCTTCTCGCCCGCCTTGTGGCGACGGGATGCGCGCGCGACGGCCTCCCTGGCCTGTGCCGCGCGGTCCTCTTCGGCCGCCAAGGCCGTCCAGAGGTCACTCAGTTTCGCCGCTCTGCGCTCCGCACGGAATCCGGTCGGGGGTCCCACTTTCTCCATCTTCGAACGCAGTTGTACGGCCAGGGTGTCCGCGGTCGCCACCGTCAGAGCCGCCGCAGCCTGCTCGCGACCGGCCTCGGCCATCTCCGCCGTGGCGGTGGCCAGGTCCGAATCCAGGTCCCGGACGCGGTCGTGCAGGGCTATCGCCGCTCTCGCGCCCTTGAGTTGGTCGCTAGCCGTGCCGATTTGCCGGTCGATACTCTCCACGAGCAGCGCGGCGATACGGGCAGGGTCGACCTGGTCGCCGTAGCGGTTGCGCAGCGACGGCAGGACGATGTTCCCGGCCCGCTGGACGATTCCCTCGGCGAAGCCCTCCTCGTGCTCCAGCAGGGAGCACATCCGCTCCAGCGCCTGGTCCACTGCGACATTCGTGGGGGCGAGGAAGAGGACTCTGAGCCCTTGGCGGAAACTGCCTTCGACGATGTGGCCGACGACATCCGTCTTGCCGGTGCCGGGCGGCCCCCACAGGAAGAGCACATCGCTGGCGAGGGCCTGTGCGACGGCGTCACGCTGACGCCGGTTCAGCTGGAGTCCCGCCCAGTTCGCCACCCATCGCCCCGGGTTCTCGGCACGGCCGGTACGGGGGTTGCCTCGCCCGACCAGCCAGCCGGCGCGCCCAGGATCGACGGGACTGTCCTGCCCGCCGGCCGTCTCCAGGCGTTCGGCCAGGGCGGCCCAGCCGGCCGCGTCGTCCTTGCGGATCTGGACGTTCGCGGGCGCGGTTCCGAGATCGGCTCTCGTCACGAGCCGTACGGTCCCGTCCGGAGCACGGGATGCCTCGGCCGGGTCCCATGCTTTCCGGGAACGTGATGGCCGGACAAGGACGGGGACACCGTCCAGGCTGTCCTGCCAAGTGCGGCACTCGAAGAGATACTCGCGTGTCTCCCCGGAGTGCGCGAGAAGCCGCCCCTTGGAGAGGGCAACCTTCACGGCCCCCTCGGCGTCGCTCCGGTGTTCCGCGAGGATCTCGGCGCGCACGGCCGTCAGAAACTCCTCAACGGGATACGGATGCCCCGTCTCGGTCATGTATACCGCTCCCCTAGCTTGCCCCCACAGGTCCGAAGACTGTACGTGAGTGTGCCGCCGCTGAGCGGGGCACTCGGCGGCACTGGCCAGTCACTGGCTGGAATCATTCGCGGACCGTCATTGCCAGGAGCGATGTCGGCAGCTCCGTATGCCGTTGACGCAGCTCACCAACATGGTGTGAATTAGGGGAGAGCGTCGCGAGGCCCACTCCGGCCGCCGCGCAGTTGCGGGGCCGTCCAATCAGTACCTCACGACGACGAACGTGCTCACCGGCGAGGGCCCCGTCGGGCGTTGGAGAGGTGTCTAGAGCATCCCGAGACCGGGATGCTCCGCGGTCCCTTTCCCGCGGATCAGGACTCCCTTCCACAGGGCCGAGGCCAGCTGGGAGAAGCACCTGGAGCGGGTTCCGGGGTTTCACCCCGTATCGGCCTCAGGCGAGGGCGTACGAGCGGCTGAGCGCGCTCCACGGCCCGCCCTGCCGACGCTGGTCACGACGGGCACGGGTTCCAGGAAGACCGAGTCGTTCCTCGTCCCGGCGCTCGACCACTGCCACGCCGTGAGGGGGCCCTGGACCGGCGCGGGTCAAGGCCGTTCTGCTGTATCCGATGAACGTGCTCGCCTCAGTCCGGGCTGGCCACACCGTCTCGTAAGTGCGACTCCCAATGCTCTCGGCAGCAACCGGACCTTGGTCAACACCAGGGACAGCCCCGAGGCCATTCCCCTCTGGTCGGGGGGCTGGCCATAAGGACGCTCATCCCCAGTGTTCCTCCTGGTAACGCAGGAGGTCGTCGCCGTGGAGTTGCTTGGTGGCGTTGCCGACCCGGACCCAGAAGTCGGTGGCGCCGTTGCCGCCCTTGGCGGGCTTGGCGAAGACCGGCTTACCTGCCGCGGCAACGCTGATCTGACAGACGACGTTGCCGGAAATTTCCGGGAAGCGTACGCGGACGGTGGTCGCTGTCGGGGTCGAAAGGCTACTGTCGAGGAGTTGGCGTACGAAGAGCTCGTACCCGTCGACGCTGGCCTGCGACTCCAGGGTGGTGAGGTCGTCCTCGATGCCGAGGACAGTCCCGTCGTCGGCGACGCCGATGTACAGGTTTCCGCCCTCACCGTTCAGGAAGCCGCAGACGGCCTTGACGATGTTGTGCCGTAGGGACTTGTCGGCCTGCCGGGTGTGCACGTTCCAGCGGGCGCTGGCCTTGAACTCGGCGCCTTGGGACTCCCCGGCGGCGATCATGTCGGCCGGGGTGGTGGGGACGTGCGCAGGGCGTTCCCCCGTGAGGGTTTCGAACGCTTCCCGCACGACCTTGGCGATGAGGTGACGCCGCCGTTCCAGGAACGTGAAGTAGTCGAGCTGTTCCCAGCCGACCGGCAGCGCGTGCCACCGCACCTGCCGCTCGAGCACCTCCGGGACCATCGCATCCGTGATTCTCGGCCAGTAGTCATGTGGTGCGTCGGTGTTGGACAGCTCGTCTGCTGGCCACGTCACGTACGCCATGTTGGCGATGGCATTGACTTGGCGCCGGTCAGTAATACCCAGCCTGGCGAGCACCTTGCGGTGGAACAGATTGTCCCGGTCGACAGCCTTGACGGGTTTGACTGAGGGGTCCAGCAGATCACGGATTCGTTGGTCGCCGAGGAGCATTTCTGCGTCGAGGATGTTGAGCGCCGCCTGGTAGGCGAACAGCACCGGTGAACGCGATGAGGATGTGTCCAACCGGTTCGGCAGGGAGATGTCCCAGTAGTCGCCGGTGAAGTTCGCTGCGATGATCCGGTCGAGTTCCGCAGTGAAGGCTCGGCCGTCACCTGGCGATAGACTGCCGATGCGTCCCAGGTCGAACTCCATTTGCGACTCAGGCGAGTTGGAGTACCGGCCGGTGGTGTGCGCCATGAAGAACCACCGTCCGATCACAGGACGGAGTTCCTCAGCCGTCAGCCCGAAGTCGTGGCGTCCGATCAGCCAGATCGTGTAGCTGTACAGCAGGGCGTTGTCGGAGGTGATCATCTTGCGGCTGCGGAATCCGGCCGCCCTGACGCACTGGAAGAACTCGTGCCAGCTGGTCAGGTCCAGGACCTTCGTGTGTGCTTGGGCAAGCCGGTCGAACTGCTCCTGCCGTCGAGCGGCGGTGACCTTTCCCGTTCCGAGGTCCTTTCCCCGGAGGACGCTGTAGACGTGCTGCAGCCGGGCGCGCCGGAAGGCGACAGCGACGGCTACGCGCAGCAGTTGGTCCGGGCTGGGGTCCAGAAAGGCGTTGCGAGGGCTCGGATCGGGGAGTCCTGCGATCACCGCGCCGCGGCTGAAGTCTTCGAGCTGGCGGCGACCCTTCTCCCAATGCACTGACATCAGGGTGAGGATGAAGTCGGACTGGTTGAGCTTCACACCTTCGGAGTTGATACGCACGAAGATGTCGGCGACCTGCTCCTCGTCAGCCGAAGCACCCAGCTCCACAACCTGGAAGCGGAACTCGTGCAGGTCCCGGACCCCGTCTATGCGCTCTTCGAGCTCATCCTTGGCAGCGTCCAACAACGGCTGCCCGCTGGCTTCTTCGAGCCGTTGGAAGAACCGCCGAACGGTGGGCTTATAACCGCCTTGGGCCCAGAGCGCGGTGATGTCCGGAATGAAGTGGGCGTCACGCTCGATCGCCGCGTCCGTGACCTCGAACGTCTGATCCTCCGGATGGAACGCGATGCGGACGTTAATCTCGTCGAAAGACTTAGTGACGATCTTGCGCCCGGTGAGGACAGCGAACAGGGCGGTGAGCCTCTGCTGCCCGTCAACGACCAACAGCTGGGGGGCTCGATCAACGGCTTCCGCTCCGATCTGCCGCGTCCCCACCTCAGCGCCGGTCTCCCAGAACATCAGGGTGCCGATCGGGTAGCCCCGATACATCGAATCGAAGAGATCGCGGGTCTTCGCCGCGGACCAGACGAACGGGCGTTGAATGTCGGGGAGTCCGATACGGCCGCCTTCGATGTTCTCGATCAGGTGCCGAAGTGTGTAACCAGTGTCGCGATACAACGTGGATGGCACAGCCGAGGGCTCCTAACGTCCGAGGGCAACTGGCCGGCGGAAGCGGTCAGAGCGTGGGAACAGCATCAGATTTCTACCACGTGGACACGCCACACCGCTGGGTCAATGGCACTTGCCACAAGAAGGGTTGGACGGTGCTGGGACCCAACCAGGTCGAATCTCGAACGCCATGAGGATGGGCCTCATCGGGGACATCGCCGTGCGTCACCGGGTTTCGAAGAGGGGTCCTCGCGCAGCACACTTCGCGCGGACTGTGTTACTGAATCGACGAACGCATCAACAAGCGCCTCGCTGGACACCGGTCAATGACCATGCACGATGCGGACTGATGCGCACATAACGGTGATGGATCCGGAAGTTCAGAGTGATCCATCACCCTCCGAGCATGGTGTATGTCATGCCGCTGAGCGCACGAGAGTTGAAACGCATCGATACAGACCGGCGTACCAAGCGATCCTTCACCAGACGGTCGCAATTGCAACCTTTCCGGTTGGCCGAACGCCCCAGGTCACCTTGCTGGCTACCTCTCGTCCACCGATACGACCAACCCTTGCGTCAGCGCTTTCAGAAGAAGTGACGGTGCTCGACGACAACCACCGCCGAACCTGATTCGATGCCAGACTCGACGAAAGCCTCGCACGGCAAAGAAGGTGCGACATGGCATCCTGCCTTCAGGGACGGGCGGCCTCCTCTCCCGACTGTCCGCCAGCTACCGTGCGATCTGCCCGGCCACCAGGAGGCGACGTCCTTCAGAACGAGCAGCAATGGCGCGACTTTTCGGCCACCCGCGCGACGGGTCCAGCGGAGCGGCCACACGGCAATCCCGCAACACCCTGATGCACTTCAATTCCGGCCTGGAGCCGAGCGGAACACCTCCGGAAGCCCTCAGAGCCGTCCCGCTCCCACCGCGGGTCAACGCCCCTTCGCTCCCAGCGACCGAAGGAAACGGCTGGGCTCACCGTTCCACGAGAGGGCAAGCGCGTCCCGGGCTCTGGTGGCTGCGACGAACAGCAGAGAACGTGCCCTCTGAAGTTCGCGCCTGTACCGCAGCCGGTCCGTGCGCTCCCAGGCGTCCACAGCCGAACGCGGGACCAACCCTTCCGAAACGCCGGCAACGGCCATGCATCGGAATTCCAGCCCCTTGAAGCGATACATGGTGCCGACGTGCACTCCCTCGGCTTCCCGCCCGCTGTCACCGGTGATCTTCGTGGCGACGATGCCCCTTCTTCCGAGTCGGGCCACCACGTCGTCGGCCATGCTGTTCGTCGGCACGCAGACCGCGACCGATTCGCGCGGGACGTCATGCCACTCGCGCACCTGCTCCACTACGAGATCGAGTTCCTCGTCCCAGCTGGCCGAGCCTCGAAGGGACGGGCGCCCGCCGTGCAGCACCGACCGGTACCCGGCGAGGTCGTCCGTACTGCCGTCGAGGTCGTCGAAGTCCGCGCCTTCGAGGATCCCGATCGAGGCCGCAAGAATCTCGCGCGTGGTGCGGTAACTGAGCGTTAGCTTGGCCGCACGCCCACGAATGTTGACGCCCAGGCTGCCCAGGGTCACTTGGTTGTCGTAGATCCTTTGATGAGTGTCGCCCACGAGAAAGAGGTCATCACGTTCCTGCGGGACCATGGCCCGCAGCATCTTCCAATGTGCGGCCCCGAGGTCCTGGGCTTCGTCCACCACCACGTGTCGGTAGCGGTAGCGCAGCCAGGCACCGGTGCCTGACTCCGCGTGGATGTTGCCCGGCCCGCCCCTCTCTTCCTCCTGACGACGGCGTTCCTCGATCTCGTTCCGGCGCGACATCTCCAACTGGGCTGCGCGTTCGGCCACTTGTCGGTGCGTCTCCAGCTTCCTGACATCGAGACGCTGGGTGAACCGCTCTGTGAGTTGCCAAATCTCAGCACGGTCGGCACGGTTGAGACTGCGTCCCCTGCCCGCCCTCCTGGCCCGGAAGTAGTCGCTCCGGGAGGTGACCGCCTGTCCGAGAATCACCTGGTTCCACTCGTCACTGAGGAATTCCGCGTCCCAGCGGGTCTCCCCCAACTCCACAAGCAGTTGGCGCCACTCACGCAGCACTGTTGCGTCATCGATCCTGCGCCGTTCGTTGCCCGGGTCAGCCTCACTGACCACACGGGTCGCCAGCTGGTCGACGTGCAGGATGTCAACGCGCGCGAGCAGCTCGGTGCCACCGAGCGAAAGTAGCCGGGTACGGAGGTCCGCTGCCAGATTCTTGTTGAAGGTAGTGAGCAGCACCGGTTTGTTGTGGCCGGGCGGCAACTGCTCCACGAGGTGTTTCACCCGGTGCAGGGCGACGATGGTCTTTCCCGTCCCCGGCCCGCCCCCACCCGTGCCGGGCCGGAGTAACCACGCCTGACGAGCTTCTCCTGGGTGGGGTGCAGGAAGACCTTCCATCGGCCGAAGTCCCCGACGTGGCTCCTCGCCCACAATCGCCCGACGGAGTTCCGCATCAGTCACACCCAAGGCGCAGAACCGTTTCAACTCACCCCTAGTGTTTGCAAGTTGGAGACATCGGGGCACTGTGTACAGGGATGGTCGCTGTGTGTACGCATCGCCGTGGGGGTGGGCGCAATTGCGGAGAACTCAGGGCGCGAGCAGGGCGGACAGCGCATCGATTGCGGCGTTGGTGGCCCGCTTCGGGCGGGACGTCAGGGCCAAGTTACAGGGCCCAGGAGGATCGTCCAGCGGGAAGGAGGAAAGCCTGACCGCGCCCGTGGAACAGCTGCTGCACGACATGGCCGCACGTCAGCGTGTCACGCTGACGGCTCACGGACAGAACGCGATCAAGGAACTCCGCGTGCGACCGGACTTCGCCATCAGTGTCGGTGGGCGCGTCATCGGCCACGTCGAGTTGAAGCAGCCCGGCAAGGGGGCCGACCCCACGCAGTGGTCGGTTCGGAGCCACGACGGCCGTCAGTGGGAAAAGTTCAAGGCACTCCACAATCTCCTGTACACCGACGGACATGACTGGGCCCTGTACCGGTTCGGGGTTCGAGTAGGAACGACCGCGCACCTCACGGGAGACCTCCTCGAAGGCCACCGACAGCTGGCCCCTGCCGACGGCAAGTTCGAACGTGTTGTGTCGGCCTTCCTCTCTCCTCCCCCTGTGGCCATCGGCAGCGTCGGGGAGCTGGTGAAGCGTATCGCCGGCCACTGCGCCCTCCTGCGGGACGAGGTCACGGAGCGTCTGGGCCGAGAGGAGCGGGGCGAAGCCAAGGAAGCCTTCTCCGTCCTGGCCGGCAACTGGAAGGACCTGCTGTTCCCCGATGCCCGCCCCCACGAGTTCGCCGACCACTACAGCCAGACGCTGACATTCGCGATCCTGCTCGCCCGTCTGGAGGGGATCGATCTGGAGCATCTCCCCCTGCGCGAGGTGGCGGAGAAGCTCGGCAAACGACACTCCCTCATGGGCAAGGCCTTGGCCGTGCTCACCGACGAGGCACTCGACGATCTCCACGGCACCATTGGCGCATTGACCGCCGTCGTATCCGGTGTCGATCCGGAGTTGTTCAAAGACGGCACCGGCGACGCATACCTCCATCTGTACGAAGGGTTTCTCAGCGCCTACGATCCACAACTTCGCCAGGAGACCGGCACCTACTACACCCCCAACGAAGCTGTGCGCTTCATGGTCCGGTTTACCGATGAGGTGCTGCGCGACCGTCTCCGCCTGGACGAAGGATTCGGAAGCCAAGACGTCACCGTGGTCGACCCCGCCATGGGAACCGGGACGTTCCTCATCAACATCGTCGACCACGTTGCCAAAGACCTGGCGCTGAAGCACGGGGAGGCTCTCAAGAGCGGGCTCCTCCGCGAGCTTTCAGGGCGCCTCATCGGGCTGGAGAAGCAGACCGGCCCGTACGCGGTAGCCGAGCTCCGTGTGCATCACGCCTTCAAGGCTCACCAGACCGACATCACGGGTCATCCACCGCGGTTGCTGGTGGCCGACACCCTGGACGATCCGGCTGTCGAGCACCATCTGGGTCTCATGTACGAAGCGATCGCCCGACACCGACGCCTTGCGAACGAAGTCAAGGCCGAGGAGAAGGTCATGGTCGTCATCGGAAATCCCCCGTACCTTCGCGGTGCCAAACAGTCGGGCACCGGACGATGGGTCACTGAGGGAAATCCCAACAACCGGGGGCCGATCCTGGCGCGCTTCCATCCCGAGGACAACGGACGTATCGGATACGCGCTGGACAACCTCTACGTCTACTTCTGGGCATGGTCCACCTGGAAGGTCTTCGACCAAGTGACGGCCTCCGGAGCACCTGATGCTCCCAGTGGGATCGTCGCCCTCATCACCAACTCCGGCTTCCTGGACAGCAAGGGCGCGGCAGGCATGCGGCATTACCTGCGCGAGTCGGCCGACGAAGGCTGGATCATCGGGCTCTCTCCGGAAGGCGCGTACTCCGACACTCGCACCCGTGTGTTCCAGGCGGTGAAACGAGAGGTGTGCATCGCTGTCTTCGTCCGCAGAGGTCCGCCGGACCTGGAACGACCGGCGCGCGTATGGCGACTCGACGCGCCTGCGGGATTCAGGGAGGAGAAGTTCGGCTGGCTCAACGGGCTAGGCATCGCCGGGCATCTGAACGGAACGCAGTGGCGCCCCTGTGGGTCCGGATGGACTGCGCCCTTCCAGGCTGTTGACGCGGCCGAGTGGGCGGCGATGCCGCCGGTGGATGCCTTGTTGCCTTGGACGAGTTCCGGCAACAAGAACAACCGCAGTTGGCCAGTGTCGCCCAGTCCGGACGTTCTGCGCGAGCGCTGGCGAACACTCGTACTGGCCCCGCCGTCGACCAAGGCAAACTTGCTAAAGAGCACTCGGGACCGTCACCCGGACAAGCCTGAACGGCCCTTACCGGGCTTCGAATGGCGAGACGCTCTTGCGGAGGAGTCGGATCAGACGCCGATCCTGGCTCCGTACGGACGGATGACCTTCGACAGGCAATGGATCATCGCGGACCGACGGGTGATCGATTTTCCACGGCCAGCTTTGTGGTTCGCTCACAGCGACCATCAGGTCTACCTCTCCGAGCTGCACACAGAGTCGGGGCGGTCAGGTCCGGCAGTGACCTTCACCGCTCTCATCCCTGACATGCATCATTTCAAGGGCACAGAAGGAGGCCGGGTCGTACCGCTCTACCGTCATCCGAAGCTGGCAGACGCGAATGTGACGCCGGGGCTTCTCAGGGCGCTGTCGCAGATCCACGGTGTGGAAGTGTCCGCAGAAGAGCTCTTCGCCTACATCGCGGGCATAGCCGGGCACAGCGGCTACACCCGTCGATTCGCGGAGCACCTGGTATCGCGGGGCACCCACATTCCGCTGACACGCGACCCCTGCCTATGGGCGAAGGTGGCCGAAATCGGTCGGCGAACGGTGTGGATACACACGTACGGGCAACGCTTCGCGTCACCGCAGCATGGCCGCCCGTCCGGACGGAGCCCACGCCTTCCCCCATCGGAACAGCCCGTCTGCACCGTCGCGATCGGCGAGGGAGACAGCGGGATACCCGAAAGCATTTCCTACGACGCCGAAACCCGCACTCTCATGATCGGTGCCGGTTCCATTGCGCCCGTAACCCCAGAGGTTTGGGACTACCGAATCGGCGGCGTCCAGGTGATTCGCAAGTGGTTTGGCTTCCGAAAACGCAAACCCGATGTCGAATGGCAGTCCCCGTTGAACGAAATCCTCCCGTCTGCATGGCCTGTGCGGTGGACCATCGACCTACTGGACCTCATCAACGCTCTTGCACTTCTGGTTGCGCTCGAACCGGAACAGAACCGTCTCCTCGAAGTAGTGCACGCAGGTTCGCTGATCACCACGGACGATCTACGGGAGCTCGGCGTCCTGCCAGTACCGCCCTACGCGGCGAAGGAGCCCAAGGCGCCGCGCTCGCATCGTCCCGCGCCGGGGACCAGTCAAGGAACCTTCGACTTCCCAAGCTGAATCGCCGCAGACCAGGGGGGATGCACTTCAGCACGCCAAAACTCGACGCCACGCATACACGACGCCACGGTCACCGTTAGGCGCCCTGACGACAAAGCCGGCATCTCCGCTTTCCAAGCGCAGGCCGTGGAATGGGCTGCCGATCCGATTCGCATCGAAGGCCCCCGCCCCAAGAGGTCTGGAGGCACAGGCCGTAACACTACTGAGCGTTACGACCTGCGCTTCCGGCGAACTGACACTGGGTCAGGGCGAGCGTCGGATGAGCGTCACGAGCCGTACTCCAGCGTCAAGAAGTACCCCCAACACCGACACCACGCATGAAACATGGGCACAAACCCGCAGGTCAGAAGCCCTCGGCAGCAGATTCGAAGACGGGTAACGGACTCCACCTGATGCGACATTCAAAACACGTCGAGATCCTCATCCAGACCACAAACCCGCAGCTCAGTCGTCCTTCTTCACCGGCTCCAGAATCGCTACGCACTCCACGTGATGCGTCATCGGAAACAGATCAAAAGCCCGCAGCGTCCGCACCTTGTACCCGCCCTCCTTGAAGTACGCGATGTCGCGCGCCAGCGCCGCCGGGTCGCACGCCACGTACGCGATCCTGCGTGCGCCCAGCGTCGAGAGGTGCTTGACCGTCTGCTTGCCGGCGCCCGCGCGGGGCGGGTCGAGGACGATCAGGTCGGTTTCGGTGATTCCCGTGCGCGGGAGTACGGACTCGACCTTGCCCTGTTCGATGCGGACGTTCGGCATCGAGGCGAGGTTGTGGCGGGCGTCCTCGACGGCGCGCTTGCCGGACTCGATGCCGAGGACCGCGCCGCGCTCGCCGACGCGTTCCGCGACGGAGCCCGCGAAGAGGCCGACGCCGCAGTAGAGGTCGAGGGCCGTTTCGCCCTTGCGGGGCATGAGGCCCTGCATGACCGCGCGCATCAGGGTGTCGGCGGCCTGCGGGTGGATCTGCCAGAAGCCGCCCATGCCGACGCGGTACGTACGGCCGTCGGCGCGCTCGCGGACGAAGGCACGGCCGTGGACCTTGTGGACGCCGCCGTCCTTCTCGTGGATGCGGAGCACGGAGACGGGCTTGTCGAGTTCGACGAGGGGGAGGCGGCCGCCGGGGGTGGGGGTCAGGATGACCTGGCGGTCGTTCGAGCCGGTGGCGGCGATGGCTTCGACGGAGGCCATCTGGGGCCACTCGCGCTTCTCGATGCCGAGTTCCGAGACGCCGGGCGAGGCGATCATGCAGTGGTCGACGGGCTGGATGTCGTGCGAGCGGTGCTTGCGCAGGCCCGCGCGGCCCTCGGAGTCGATGGCGTACTGGACGCGGGTGCGCCACTGCGGGACCTGTCCCGCGGGCAGCTTGTCACCCTCGGCGGGCATGACCGTGCCGTCCCAGCCGGCCTCCTCGGGGGTGAGCCCGGCGAGGCGCATCAGCTGCTCGGCGATGACTTCGCCCTTGAGGCGGCGCTGGGCGCCGGGCTTCGCGTGCTGCCAGTCGCAGCCGCCGCACATACCGGGGCCTGAGAAGGGGCAGGGGGCTTCGACACGGTCCTTGGAGGGGTCCAGGACGGTCACCGCGTCGGCGCGGAGGAAGCGGGCGCCCTCTTCGCCGTCCGTGACGCGGGCGACGACCTTCTCGCCGGGGAGGGCGTGGCGCACGAAGAGGACCTGGCCCTCGGACGTACGGGCGATGCAGTGGCCGCCGTGCGCGACGGGGCCGACCTCGACCTCGTACTCCGTACCGACGAGGGAGACCTTGGGCTCCTTCGGGGCGTCGGCCGTTTCCTTCGATGCCTTGGATTCGGACTGCATGGTGGGGTGACTCCAGAGGATCAAAGGGGGACCGAAGGGGAACGGCCGGACAACAGCCCACCAGTCTACGTGGGTGTCGCCCGACCGCTCGACCAAGGCAAGCCTCACCGGGCTCCGGCCGCTAGCTCTTCGAGGAGGCCTTGTTCGAGGACGCCTTGGGGGACTCCTTGGGACGGCGGTCCACCGGACCCCGCCGTACCGCGCCCGGAGCGTTCCAGTCCTGGCGCTTCTTCGCGCGCTTCTTCGCCGCCTCGGAGGATTCGAGCTGGTAGGGGACGGAGGTGACCATGACGCCCGGGGTGAAGAGGAGGCGGCCCTTCAGTCGGAGGGCGGACTGGTTGTGGAGCAGGTGCTCGTACCAGTGGCCGACCACGTACTCCGGGATGTAGACGGAGACGACGTCGCGCGGGCTCTCCCGGCGCAGGCCCTTCACGTACTCGATGATCGGGCGGGTGATCTCGCGGTACGGAGAGTCGAGGATCTTGAGCGGGACGTTGATGCCCCGGCGCTCCCACTCGTCGCGCAGCGCCTTCGTCTCGGCCGGGTCCACGCTGATCGACAGCGCCTCAAGCCTGTCGCTGCGCATCAGTTTCGCGTAGGCGAGGGCGCGGAGGGTGGGCTTGTGGACCTTGGAGACCAGGACGATGGAGTGGACCCGGGACGGGCGCAGGCTGTCGTCGGAGGGGCCTTCGGCGGCGGAGATCTCCTCGGCGACCCGGTCGTAGTGCTTGCGGATCGCGGACATCGTTCCGTAGAAGATCACCATGCCGAGGAGCGCGACCCAGGCTCCGTGGGTGAACTTCGTGGCGAGTACGACGACGAGGACGAGGCCGGTGAAGAAGGCGCCGAAGGTGTTGATCGCGCGCGAGCGGATCATGCGGCGGCGCTTGGCCTGGTCCTTGGTGGTCTTCAGGTGCCGGTTCCAGTGCCGGACCATGCCGATCTGGCTGAGCGTGAAGGACACGAAGACGCCGACGATGTAGAGCTGGATGAGCTTGGTGGAGTCGGCGCCGTAGAGGAAGACCAGGAGGACGGCGGCGCCCGCGAGGAGCACGATGCCGTTGGAGAAGGCGAGGCGGTCGCCGCGGGTGTGCAGCTGGCGGGGCAGGTAGCGGTCCTGGGCGAGGATCGAGCCGAGGAGCGGGAAGCCGTTGTACGCCGTGTTGGCCGCGAGGAAGAGGACCAGCGCGGTGGCGGCGGCCAGCAGGATGAAGAAGAACGTGCCCTCGCCGAAGACCGCGGCTGCGACCTGCGAGATCACCGGGTTCTGTACGTACGAGTCACCGACCGGGACTCCGTCGCGGATCAGGTCGACGGCCGGCTTCTCGGCCATCTTGACGCCCGTGTTCATGGCGAGCGCGATGATGCCGCAGAACATGATGACGGCCAGGGTGCCCATCAGGGCGAGCGTCGTCGCGGCGTTCTTCGACTTCGGCTTGCGGAAGGCGGGGACGCCGTTGGAGATCGCCTCGACGCCGGTGAGGGCGGCGCAGCCGGAGGAGAAGGCGCGCAGGAGGAGGAAGACCAGCGCGAAGCCGGCCAGACCCGGGTGTTCGGGCTTGATCTCCAGGTCGGCGGTGGGGGCGCTCATCTCGTCGCCGGTCAGGGAACGGAAGGCGCCCCAGGCGAGCATGATGAAGACGCCCGCGACGAAGACGTACGTGGGGATCGCGAAGAGCTTCCCCGACTCCTTCATGCCGCGCAGGTTGAGGAGGGTGAGCAGCACGATCACCGCGACCGCGCACAGCACCTTGTGCTCCACGACGAAGGGGATGGCCGAACCCAGGTTCTCGATGCCGGAGGAGATCGACACGGCGACGGTCAGGACGTAGTCGACCAGCAGGGCGCTGGCTACGGTCAGTCCGGCCTTCGGGCCGAGGTTGGTGTTGGCGACCTCGTAGTCGCCGCCGCCGCTCGGGTACGCGTGCACGTTCTGCCGGTAGGAGGCGACGACCGTGAACATCAGGACGACGACCGCGACCGCGATCCACGGGCTGAAGTGGTACGCCGAGACACCCGCGATGGAGAGCACGAGCAGGACTTCTCCGGGCGCGTAGGCCACGGAGGAGAGCGGGTCGGAGGCGAAGACGGGGAGTGCGATGCGCTTGGGGAGGAGCGTTTCTCCCAGCTTGTCGCTGCGCAGGGCCCGGCCGATCAGGATCCGTTTGGGCACGTCGGTCAGTTTGGACACGTCGAGGATCGTAAGCGGTCGAACGAGCGTCGCCCACACACCACCCCCGGGCTCCGGAATGTTCCGTGATCGGCGCCCCGGCCGACGCGCGGGCCGGTGAGGAGGGCGCTGACCGGGGCTCCCCGCGGGGCACCGCGCGTGTGTAGCTTTGTCGGCGGTCTGCGACTCTTGTGAGTCCGACGAAATGTCAACGAAAACTCTTGATGGACTCTTAACGGGCGGAAGGACGGACGTGCACGTCGTCATCATGGGCTGCGGGCGAGTGGGAGCCGCTCTCGCGCAGACTCTGGAGCAGCAGGGGCACACGGTCGCGGTGATCGACCAGGACCCCACGGCCTTCCGCCGTCTGGGTTCCGGGTTCGGTGGCCGCCGGGTCACCGGGGTCGGATTCGACCAGGACACCCTCCGCGAGGCCGGCATCGAGGACGCCGGCGCCTTCGCCGCCGTCAGCAGCGGCGACAACTCGAACATCATCGCGGCCCGGGTGGCCCGCGAGATGTTCGGCATCGAGAACGTCGCGGCGCGCATCTACGACCCGCGCCGGGCGGAGGTGTACCAGCGCCTCGGCATCCCGACGGTCGCCACGGTCCGCTGGACCGCCGACCAGATGCTGCGCCGGCTGCTGCCCTCGGGCGCGGAGCCGCTGTGGCGGGACCCGAGCGGCGGTGTGCAGCTCGCGGAGGTGCACATCTCGCCGTCCTGGATCGGGCACAAGATCAGCAAGCTGCAGGAGGAGACCGGCGTGCGTGTCGCGTTTCTCACTCGGCTGGGCGAAGCGATTCTGCCGAGTTCCCAGACGGTGCTGCAGGAGGGCGACCTCGTGCACGTGATGATGCACACGCACGAGATCGCGAAGGTCGAGGCGGCCTGTTCGCTGGGTCCCGAGGAAGGTCACTGATGAGGGTCGCGATTGCCGGGGCAGGCGCGGTGGGGCGTTCCATCGCGGGCGAGCTGCTGGAGAACGGGCACGAGGTGCTCCTGATCGACAAGGCGCCCACCGCCATCTCGGTGGAGCGGGTGCCGATGGCGGAGTGGCTGCTGGCCGACGCCTGTGAGATCACCTCGCTGGACGAGGCGGCGCTGCAGCGCTGCAACGTCGTGATCGCGGCGACCGGCGACGACAAGGTCAACCTGGTCGTCTCCCTGCTCGCCAAGACCGAGTACGGGGTGCCGCGGGTGGTGGCCCGGGTCAACAACCCCAAGAACGAGTGGCTGTTCAACGAGTCCTGGGGCGTCGACGTCGCGGTGTCCACACCGCGCCTGATGTCGGCGCTGGTCGAGGAGGCGGTGAGCGTCGGCGATCTGGTCCGGCTGATGCGCTTCAGCCACGGCGACGCCAACCTGGTGGAGCTGACGCTGCCGCCCGAGTCGGCGCTCTCCGGCACGCAGGTCGGCGAGGTGGACTGGCCGGTGGACACCTCGCTGGTCACGATCATCCGCGGTACGCGCGTACTGACACCGACTCCGGAGGAGACGCTGGAGCCGGGCGACGAGCTGCTGTTCGTGGCCGCGCAGGCGCGCGAGGAGCAGCTGGAGGACCTGCTGTCGGTGCGGCGCGAGAGCGCGGCGCAGGACTGAGTTCTCGTACGAGGGACACGCGGAGGGGCCCGCACCGTTGCGAAACGGTGCGGGCCCCTCCGCGTTGCCGGTCGGCTCCCGCTCTCGCGGGCCGGTCGGGTCAGATCTCGCGGGCCGGTCGGGTCAGATCTCGCGGTGCTGCGCGGCAGCGGCCTTGCGCTCCTTCTCGGCCTTCTCGGCCTTCTCGGCCTTCTCGGCCTTCTCCTCGGCCTCCATCTCCGCGAACACGTCGATGGGCGCGGGCGCCTTGGCCAGGAAGACCCAGGTCAGCCAGACGGCCAGCAGGAACGGCGGGATCTTGAGCGCGACGACCACCCAGCCGAACTTGGTGGTGTCGGCCCACCAGTACAGCGGGAAGAGGATCGCGCACTTCGTCAGCAGGATCAGGCCCCAGGCGTAGCTCGCCTTCGTGTACGCCTTCTTGCGCCCGGGGTTGCGGGTCCGCCAGGAGAGGTTCTCCTTGAAGACCGGGCCGAGGATCAGGCCGATCAGCGGCACCCCGGCCACCGCCGTGACCAGGTACGCGAGGGCGAGGCCCAGCGTGTAGAGCATGCCGGGCAGCATGAAGTCCTTGGCGTTGCCCGTCATCATCGCGAAGACCACGCCGAAGGCGACGCCGAAGACACCGCTGAAGGCGTGCTTCATGGAGTCCTTGCGGACCAGCCGGGCCACGACCATCAGGAGCGAGACGCCGAGGGCCGCGATGGCCGAGAGGTGCAGGTCCTTGTTGATCGTGAAGATGGTCACGAACAGCAGCCCCGGCAGCACCGTCTCCACCATGCCGCGGACGCCGCCGAACGCCTCGAAGAGCGCGGCCTCGGTGGCGGCCTTCGCGGCAGGGTCCTGCGGGGGCGCGTCCTGCGGGACGACGTACGGCTGCGGGGAGTCGAGCGCCCCACGGAGAGCGTCCTCGGTGGCAGCCTCCGCTGCGCCGTACGGCTGCGTGGCGCCGTCGCCTTGGTGGGGGGTCGTGGTCGGCTTGTCGAATGACGTCACCGGCTACTCCTGTCCGAGCGGTCGGAGTTCGTATTTGGGGTTGAAGAGCACCCGGCGGCCGTGACTCATGGAGATCCGGCCGGAGGCGATGAGCTTACGACCGGGCTCTATGCCCGCGATGGAACGGCGGCCCAGCCAGACGACGTCCAGGGGGGCCGTGCCGTCGAACAGCTCGGCCTCCAGGGCCGGCACTCCGGCCCGCGGGCGCAGGGTGACCGTGCGCAACGTACCAGTCACCTTGACGATCTGTCGGTCGTCGCAGGCGGATATGGGGGTGCAGCCGACGGAGTGGGTGTCCTCCTGGAGCTCCGTGCAGTGCAGGTCCTCCTGGGAGCTGGACAGGCGGTCGAGCATCCGGCGGAACCGCCCGGTCGACTTCTCGGGACGAGGTACGGCACTCATACGGGAAGCGTACCGGGGTCGGGGCCGGTGGGGTCACCCGCCGTAGTCACGATCACCGCCGGCCCCCGGCCGCGCGCCTACCGCTCGAAGCGGTACCCCATCCCGGGCTCCGTGATGAAGTGCCGCGGGTGGGCCGGGTCCGCCTCCAGTTTGCGGCGGAGCTGGGCCATGTAGACCCGCAGGTAGTTGGTCTCGGTGCCGTACGAGGGGCCCCAGACCTCCTGGAGGAGCTGCTTCTGGCTGACCAGCCGGCCCGTGTTGCGCACGAGCACTTCGAGGAGGTGCCACTCGGTGGGGGTGAGCCGGACGTCGCGGCCCTCCCGGTGCACCTTCTTCGCCGCGAGGTCGACGGCGAAGCCCTCCGTCTCGATGAGGACGTCGCCCTCCTCTGCCGAGCCGACCGGTTCGGCCCTGCGGACGGCGGCCCGCAGCCTGGCGAGGAGTTCGTCCATGCCGAAGGGCTTGGTGACGTAGTCGTCGGCGCCCGCGTCGAGCGCCTCGACCTTCTCGTCGGAGGTGTGCCGGGCGGACAGCACCAGGATCGGTACGCGGGTCCAGCCGCGCAGTCCCTTGATGACGTCCACGCCGTCCATGTCGGGCAGGCCCAGGTCGAGCACCACCACGTCGGGGTGGCGGGCGGCGGCGAGCTGGAGGGCGGTGGCTCCGTCGGGGGCCGCGTCCACCTCGTACTTGCGCGCCTTGAGGTTGATCACGAGGGCGCGCACGATCTGCGGCTCGTCGTCGACCACGAGCACCCGGGTCATGGGGACCTTTCTCACTGCTGTCGGTGTTGTCGGGGTGTGCACTGCAGGTGCGGTCATGAGACGGCCTGGGCCGGGAAGTCGGGGCGTACGAGCGTCTGGCCCGGCGCCACCTTGAGGGTGAGGACCATCGTCATGCCGCCGCCGGGGGTGTCCTCGGCGGTGAGCGTGCCGCCCATCGCCTCCACGAAGCCCCTGGCGACCGCGAGGCCGAGGCCGACCCCGGCGCCGCGCGGGGCGTCTCCGTACCGCTGGAAGGGCTCGAAGATGCGGCCCTTGCTGTCGTCGGGGACGCCTGGGCCGCGGTCGGTGACGCGGACCTCGACCCGGTCGCCGAGCGCGCTGGCGGCGACGGCGACGGGGACGCCGTCCGGGCTGTACTTGACGGCGTTCTCGACGATGTTGGCGGCGGCGCGCTCCAGCAGGCCCCGGTCGACGGCGACCATCGGCAGGGTTTCCGGAATGTCCAGCTCCACGCTGTCGTCCGGTACGCCGACGAGTGCCATCGGAATGACCTCGTCGAGGTCCGTCTCGCGGATGAGCGGGGTGACGGTGCCGGTCTGGAGGCGGGACATGTCCAGGAGGTTGCCCACCAGGTGGTCGAGGCGGTCGGCGCCCTCCTCGATGCCGGCGAGCAGTTCCGCCTCGTCCGCCTCGGACCAGGAGACGTCGTCGCTCCTCAGGGAGGTGACGGCGGCCTTGATGGAGGCCAGCGGCGTACGGAGGTCGTGGCTGACGGCGGCGAGGAGCGCGGTGCGTATCCGGTTGCCCTCGGCCAGCCTGCGGGCCTCCTCGGCCTGACCGACGAGGCGCTGCCGGTCCAGTACGACGGCGGCCTGGGCGGCGAACGCGGCGAGCACCCGGCGGTCCTCGGCGGGCAGCACCCGGCCGGACAGGGCGAGCGCCATGTGGTCACCGACGGGCATGTCCACGTCGGCGTCCTCGGGGCGCTCGGTCGGCTTGGGGCCGACACTGCCCGCGCAGGTCCACGGCTCGACGTCGCTCTCCCGCTCAAGGAGCGCCACGGACTCCATGGCGAAGGTCTCCCGGACCCGCTCCAGGAGGGCGTCCAGGCTGGTCTCGCCGCGCAGCACGCTGCCCGCGAGGAAGGACAGGATCTCGGACTCGGCGCGCAGCCTGGCCGCCTGGTGGGTGCGCCGGGCGGCGAGGTCGACGACGGAGGCGACGGAGACGCCGACCGCGAAGAAGATCGTGATGGCGACGATGTTCTTGGGGTCGTCGATCGTGAGGGTGCGGGTGGGCGGGGTGAAGAAGTAGTTGAGGAGGAGGGAGCCGCCGGCCGCGGCGGCGAGGGCGGGCAGCAGGCCGCCGAGGAGGGCGGCGACGACGGTCAGGAAGAGGTAGAGCAGGACGTCGTTGGCGAGGCCGGGGCCGTTGTCGATGCTGGTGAGCAGGAAGGTCATCAGGATCGGTCCCACGACGCCGACCAGCCAGCCGGCCAGGGTGCGGGAGCCGCCGAGCCTGGCGCCCCTGGCGACGGGGAGGCCGCGGCCCTTGGCGACCTCGTCGTGGGTGACGATGTGGACGTCCAGGTCGGGGCCCGAGTCGCGGGCGACGGTCTGGCCGACGCCGGGGCCGAAGACGTACTGCCAGGTCTTGCGGCGGCTGGAGCCGAGCACGATCTGGGTGGCGTTGACGCCGCGGGCGAACTCCAGCAGGGAGCTGGGCACGTCGTCGCCTATGACGTGGTGGAAGGTGCCGCCCAAGTCCTCGACGAGGGTCCGCTGAACGGCGAGTTCCTTGGGCGAGGCCGCGGTGAGGCCGTCGCTGCGGGCGATGTACACGGCGAGGATCTCGCTGCCCGAGCCCTTGGCCGCCATCCGGGAGGCACGCCGTATCAGGGTGCGGCCCTCGGGGCCGCCCGTGAGACCGACGACGATGCGCTCGCGGGCCTGCCAGGTGGTGCGGATGTTGTGCTCGCCGCGGTACTGCTGGAGGTATTCGTCGACCCGGTCGGCGACCCAGAGGAGCGCCAGCTCGCGCAGGGCGGTGAGGTTGCCGGGGCGGAAGTAGTTGGAGAGGGAAGCGTCGATCTTGTCGGGCTTGTAGATGTTGCCGTGCGCCATGCGGCGGCGCAGGGCCTGCGGCGACATGTCGACGAGTTCGATCTGGTCGGCGCGGCGGACCACCTCGTCGGGGACGGTCTCGCGCTGGCGCACTCCCGTTATCGACTCGACGACGTCGCCCAGCGACTCCAGGTGCTGGATGTTGACCGTCGATATGACGTCGATGCCGGCCTGGAGCAGCGCCTCCACGTCCTGCCAGCGCTTGGCGTTGCGCGAGCCGGGGACGTTGGTGTGCGGGAGCTCGTCGACGAGCGCGACGGCCGGATCGCGCTCCAGGACCGCCTCGACGTCCATCTCCGTGAAGGTGGTGCCGCGGTAGTCGATCCTGCGGCGGGGCACCTCTTCGAGGCCGTGCAGCATCACCTCGGTGCGCGGCCGGTCGTAGTGCTCGACGAAGGCCACCACGCAGTCGGTACCGCGCTCCACCCGGCGATGGGCCTCGGAGAGCATCGCGTACGTCTTGCCGACGCCCGGTGCCGCACCGAGGTAGATTCTGAGTTTTCCGCGTGCCCCGCGTCCCATGGCCCCATTGTCTTTCGAAAAGCAGCTGACTGCGCTGCTCTCGACCTTAAGGCCAGCGAAGGGGAGGTTTCGGACAGAGTGCAGGCGGGCGGGGTGCCTTGACGCGATTCTGATACGGCCGCACGGGCCCGGACGGCCGCTGCGGGGACGGCCCGGCGGGTACGGACGCGGGTACCGCGGCGGGCGCTGCGGCGGGTGCTGCGAGCGCTGCGGGTACGGCCTGGCGAGTGGCGGTACGTACCCGGCGGAGCTGCCCGTACGGCCGGGCAGCCGCCCGTACGGGCAGGGCAGACGCCCGGACGGTCCCGGACAGGTCCCCCGCGGTCGGCCGCCCTCGGTCAGCCGCCGCCGGTCAGCCGCCCTCGGTTATCCGGCCGTCGCTGAGTTCGAGCACCCGGTCGGCGAGGCCGAGCAGCTGTGCGTCGTGCGTGGCGACCAGGACGGTCACGCCCTCGCTGCGGACGACCGCGCGGAGCAGCTCCATGACCGCGAGGCCGGTCTCGGCGTCGAGCTGCCCGGTCGGCTCGTCGGCGATCAGCAGGGCGGGCCGGTTGGCCAGCGCGCGGGCGATGGCGACGCGCTGCTGCTGGCCGCCGGAGAGCTCGCCCGGACGCTGGGTCGCATGGTCGGCGAGGCCGACCAGGGAGAGCAGCAGCGCGACGCGCTCCTCGCGCTCCTTCGGGTCGGTCCTGCGCAGCCGCAGCGGCACTCCGACATTCTCCGCGGCGCTCAGGATCGGTATCAGGCCGAAGGACTGGAAGACGAACCCGATCCGGTCCCGGCGCATTTCCAGCAGCCCGTCCTCCCCGAGGCCGCCCATGTCGGTGCCGTCGACGACGACGCTGCCCCCGTCCGCCCTGTCGAGGCCGCCGACGAGGTTGAGCAGGGTGGTCTTGCCGGAGCCCGACCGGCCCTTGAGCGCGACCAGTTCACCGCGCGGGACCGTGAAGGAGACGCCCCGCAGCGCGTGCACGGCGGCCGCGCCCGAGCCGAAGGAGCGGTGCAGGTCCTCGACCCGGACCATGGGTGCCCCGGCCGGGTCCTCCAGCACCGTGGCGGTGCCCGCGGTGCTGCTCGTGCTCTCGGTCATCGTCGACTCCCGCGCTCGTAACCCAAATCCGTGCGGCAATAGTTGCCCATGTGCCGGGACAACGGACCGCCGACCGCCCAAGTTCCCTGTTCCCGGGGCGGTTTCGGAGCGCCGAAAACCGAACGGGCCGGTGGTCCGCGTCTCCTTGGAGGAGAGCGGCCCACCGGCCCGATCAGCGGACGGCCGAACGTCTCAGCGCACCTCGGTGATCTCCGGTCCGCGCTGCAGCTGTCCCATGCCGCCGGAGAAGCGGGACTCCGCCTGCTCCTCCTGCTGGACGCCCTCGGCAACCATCTGCGCGTCGTCCGGGAGCTTCAGGACGATCGGGTCGCGCGGCGCCATCGGCCCCTCGCCCCGTACCACCACGGTGTCCAGGAAGATCTGCTCCAGTACGCCCGCGGCCTCCGGCTGCACCGCGCCCTGCCCGGAGATCACTCCGCGCAGGAACCAGCGGGGGCCGTCGACGCCGACGAAGCGCACCAGCTGCACGCCGCTGTTGCCGTCCGGCAGCTGTACGGGGACCTGGGCGCGCAGCTCCCAGCCCAGCGGGCCCTCGACCTCGTCGATGACGCCGCCCTGCGAGGTGATGCCGGTGGCGATCTCCTCGCGGACCTCGCCCCAGATGCCTTCCTTCTTGGGCGCGGCGAAGGCCTGCAACTGGACCGCACTGTCGCTCAGTACGACCGTCGCGGCCACGATCGCGTCGCCCGCGACCTCCACCCGCAGCTCCATGCCCTCGACCCCGGGCACGAAGATGCCGCCCAGGTCCACCCGGCCCTCGCCGGGCTCCGAGACCTCGGAGACGTCCCAGGGACCGTCGGGACGGGGCGCCGGCGGCAGGTTGGACCTGCGCACCTCGCCTTCCGTACCGTCTTCGGCCTCGACCTCGTCGGCGACCTGCTCGGTCACGCCCGCCTCGTCCTCGGCGGATTCGCTCTTCTTGCGACGTCCGAACACGTCACTGTCCTTCCCGGTCGGCAACGACCGAAGCGTATGAGTTCCCACCCGTTGAGTCATCCGTGGTGCCGTTCACCGAGCCGCCCACCGGTCCGCCGGCAGCAGGTCCACCCACCGCGGCGTGACCGCCGGTCGACCCGAAGCCCCCTGCGGCCCGCGCCGAGCCGGGAAGTTCCGCGACCTCGTGGAAGCGCACCTTCTCGACCTGCTGGACGACCAGTTGGGCAATCCGGTCGAAACGCTCGAACCGCACGCTCTCGCGCGGGTCCAGATTGACCACGATCACCTTGATCTCCCCACGGTACCCGGCATCCACCGTCCCGGGGGCATTCACGAGGGCCAGACCGCAGCGGGCCGCGAGACCCGAACGCGGGTGCACGAACGCCGCGTACCCGTCGGGCAGCGCGATCGACACGCCGGTCGGCAGCACCGTCCGCTCGCCGGGGGCGAGTTCGCAGGCCTCGGTGGTGACCAGGTCGGCCCCGGCATCGCCGGGGTGCCCGTACGACGGCAGAGGCACGTCGGGGTCGACCCTGCGGATCAGTACGTCTACGGGGTTACGGCTCATGGGTTCACCTCGAAGGCGCGCGTGCGCCTGACCTGATCGGGGTCGGCCATGGCCGCCTGGATCTCCTCCGGGCGGCCGTTGTCGATGAAGTGGTCGACCTTGACTTCGACGAAGAGGGCGTCCGCGCGGACCGCGACGGGCCCGTCCGGGCCGCCGATCCGTCCGGTCGCCGTGGAGTAGATCTTGCGGCCGAGCACGGCGGTGACCTCGGCGTCGAGGTGCAGCACGGTGCCGACCGGCACGGGACGTACGAAATCGGTCTCCAGCCGGCCGGTCACCGCGATCACCCGCAGCAGCCAGTTCAGCGAGCCGAGCGTCTCGTCCAGCGCCGTCGCCAGTACGCCGCCGTGCGCGAGGCCCGGAGCGCCCTGGTGGGCGGGCTTGACGGTGAACTCCGCCGAGACCCGTACACCGGGTCCCTCGCCTGCCCGTGCCTGGAGGTGCAGCCCGTGCTGTTCACCGTCGCCGCACCCGAAACAGTGCTCGTAGTGCGCGCCGAGAAGCTCTCCCGGGGCCGGGGCGTCGGGGTGCCGGACCGGGGCTATGGCATCGGCCGGGGGCGTCAGGGCCGTGGAGCCGGCCGGGCGTCCGCCGGTCGCCCCCCGGGGGTTCTCAGTACTCACAGGCGCAGACCTTACTTCGGTTTGCCGCACGGAAGTCATTCGGTCCACCCCTGCGCCCCGCCTGTCCGGCCGGGGGCCGGGGGCCGTCCCCCGGGAAGGCACAGCCCCGCGTAGGGAAGCGCAGGTCGCGCCGTGCCAAGCTAAGCGTCATGCAGTCCTACGAAGAACGCCTGACCGCACCCCGTTCCTGGTGGTTCATCACCGTGCTGGTGGGGATCGCGTGCGGGCTGATCCTGCTGCCGGTGGGCCCCCTGCCGATGCTGGGCGGGGTGATCGGCGGGATCGTCCTCACGGGTGCGCTGGTCAGCAGTTACGGCTCGGTGCGGATCAGGGTGGTGGCCGGTTCGCTGGTCGCCGGCGACGCCCGCATCCCGGTGGCCGCGCTCGGCGACGCCGAGGTACTGGACGCCGAGGAGGCACGCGCCTGGCGGACCCACAAGGCGGACCTGCGGGCCTTCATGCTGCTGCGCAGCTACATCCCCACCGCGCTGCGGGTGCAGATCACGGATCCGTCCGACCCGACCCCGTACGCCTACCTCTCCACCCGCCACCCACAGGCCCTGGCGGACGTACTGGCGGCGGCACGCGCGGAAAGCGTTTAGGGGCGCGGGGAACTGCGCGACCGGCCACGACGCACCCGCGGGTAAAAACCCACCTGCGGAAGCTACCCCTCAAGCTCCTTCAGCTCCCGCGCATGATCCAGCTCCGGCAGCTCCAGCGCGTCCCACGGGACCTGCCGCATACGCAGGTCTCCCCGGATGCGCTCAGCGAGCTTCCTGGTGTCCCGCCGGTTCATCACGGCGCCCACGGCCGCACCCACCATGAACGGCATCAGGTTCGGCAGGTTCCGCACCATGCGCTTCATGATCTGCTGGCGCAGCTCGCGCTTCATCTGCCCGCCGAGCGCCACGTTGAGCGTGGTCGGCTTGGTGATGTCGATGCCGCGCTCCTCGGCCCAGGAGCCCAGGTAGGCGATGGTGCGCTGCTTGAGGTTGCCCGGCGGCCGCTGTCCGTAGACCTCGTGCAGCTCCGCGATGAGCTTGAGCTCGATCGCGGCGACGCCGGTGATCTCCGCGGCCAGTTCGGCCGGCATGGCCGGCGGTACGGGCAGCATCGCGGCCGCACCGATGCCCGCACCCACGGTGGAGGTGCCGTTGGAGGCACCCGCCACGAGTTTGTCGGCGAGCTGCTCGGGGCCGAGCCCGGGGAACTGTCTGCGCAGGGTCGCCAGGTCCCGGACGGGAACGCGCGGGGCGTTCTCGATGACCCGGTCGGTGAGGTGGCCGAGAGCGGCTTTCGCGCCCTCCCCGCCCTTTCGTACGCCCTGCCTGAGGGCGGGCACACCCTTCTTGAGGGCGGGTGCGCCCCGCCTGAGGGCCGCCAGACGCCGGGCCCCGGTCACGGGCCCCTTCTCGTCGCCGAGCCGGGCCGGGAGGCCCTGCTCGCCGTCATGTGCGCCGGCGGCGTCACTCAAGCTGCCGTCTTCCCGCCGGGAGGTTTCCCGCTGTGGGGCATCCCCGTGGGAGGACGGCACGAGGGCGGTGGACTCGGCGGACGCCTGTGTGGCGTCCGTCGGGCCGGTACCGCCCGGTGGTGCTTCCTGTGCCTCCGACGCCTTCTTGCGCCGGAAAGGCCGCTTCCTGAACGGTGTCGCGCCAGTCACGGCCGACCCCGTCCTAGTCGCAGTCGCGGCAGATCGGCTGGCCGTTCTTCTCGCGGGCCAGCTGGCTGCGGTGGTGGACCAGGAAGCAGCTCATGCAGGTGAACTCGTCGGCCTGTCGGGGCAGCACACGGACGGACAGTTCCTCGTTGGAAAGGTCCGCGCCGGGCAGCTCCAGGCCTTCAGCCTGCTCGAACTCGTCGACGTCGACGGTCGTGTTCGACTTGTCGTTCCGCCGTGCCTTGAGTTCTTCGATGCTGTCCTCGTTGAGGTCGTCATCGGTCTTACGTGGGGTGTCGTAATCCGTTGCCATGTCGCTCTCCCCCTCTGGGTGGTTGCGGTGTCTCCAGCGCAGTAACGCGTGAGAGGCCGGACTTGTGCCCGACCTGAGGCGGAGATTTTGCCTCACATCAAGGTCTGTTACTCAATCGACACCTCAGACGCACTCCGCGGAGTGATCGTCTTGGATGGCGATCGGGACCGTACACGGTCCGAATGTCG
Source organism: Streptomyces sp. NPDC021093 (assembly GCF_044333135.1). Lineage (NCBI taxonomy): Bacteria > Bacillati > Actinomycetota > Actinomycetes > Kitasatosporales > Streptomycetaceae > Streptomyces > Streptomyces sp. NPDC021093. Next base: position 99,676 of record NZ_JBIRQJ010000016.1, read on the forward strand.
CACCGCCCGTGCGCCACCCCGTGTACTTCCCGTGATCTCACCCCCTGGAAACCCGGACTTTTCCCGGTTTTGCGGAGGGTTGGTGATCACGGAGAGTAGGTGGCCGGAAAGTGCGACCTGTGATCGATCACACACGGAGCCATCGGGTTTCCGTCCCGAAAATTCCGCTTAAAGCGAACGCATGGACGGCTTCGCCAAACGCCTCGGCCGGGTGTCACACCGGCAGCGTGACGCGCATGACAAGGCCGCCGCCCTCGCGGGGCTCCGCGATGATACGGCCTCCGTGGGCCCTCGCGACGCTGCGCGCGATGGACAGCCCCAGGCCTACGCCCTTGTCACTGCCCGTACGCTCCGTGCGCAGCCTCCTGAACGGCTCGAAGAGGTTGTCGATCTCGTACGCGGGAACCACTGGACCCGTGTTCGAGACCACGAGCACCGCCTGCCCCTGCTCGATCCCGGTGGCCACTTCGACCCACCCATTCTCCGCCACGTTGTACCGCACCGCGTTCTGAACCAGGTTGAGCGCGATCCGCTCCAGCAGGACGCCGTTGCCCTGTACGACCGCGGGCTCCTGCTCCCCGCGCAGCTCCACGCCCTTGTCCTGGGCCTCGCCGCGGGTCTGGTCGAGGGCGCGGCTGGCGACCTCCGCCATGTCCACGGGCTTGCGCTCGACGATCTGGTTGTCGCTGCGGGCGAGCAGCAGCAGGCCCTCCACGAGCTGCTCGCTGCGCTCGTTGGTGGCCAGCAGCGTCTTGCCGAGCTGCTGGAGCTCCACCGGGGCTCCGGGGTCCGAGAGGTGGACCTCAAGCAGGGTCCGGTTGATGGCGAGCGGCGTCCGCAGCTCGTGCGAGGCGTTGGCGACGAAGCGCTGCTGGGCGGTGAAGGCCCGCTCCAGCCGGTCCAGCATCTCGTCGAAGGTGTCGGCGAGCTCCTTGAGCTCGTCGTCCGGGCCGTCCATCTCGATGCGCCGGGACAGGTCCGTACCGGCCACGCGACGGGCGGTGCGGGTGATCCGGCCCAGCGGCGACAGGACCCGGCCGGCCATCGCGTACCCGAAGGCGAAGGCGATGACGCTGAGGCCGACGAGCGCCAGCAGGGAGCGGTTCAGGAGGTCGTTGAGGGCCTCCTGGCGCTGCGTCCCGAGGCAGGAGCGCAGCACCGCGTTCAGCTCGTTGTCGTTCCGGGCCGAGGCCAGGTCGGGGCAGGCCGAGCTGGAGAGGTGGATGGACTGTCCGCTGACCTGGAAGTCGGGCTGCTGCGTGCCGTCCCGCAGCGCCTGCGCGGTCAGCAGGTAGATGATCGACAGCAGCAGGATGCCCGCGATCAGGAACATGCCGCCGTAGAGCAGCGTGAGCCTTATCCGGATCGTCGAACGGATCCAGGGAAAGGCCTGCTCCTGGTGCCGGGGGTCCCAGGAGGGTTTCGGCGGAGCCGCCGGTGGCGCCGGTACGGTCTTCACCCGCGCCTCAGATCCGGTAGCCGGAGCCGGGCACCGTGACGATGACCGGCGGCTCGCCGAGCTTGCGGCGCAGGGTCATCACGGTGACCCGTACGACGTTGGTGAAGGGGTCGGTGTTCTCGTCCCATGCCTTCTCCAGGAGCTGTTCGGCGGAGACCACCGCGCCCTCGCTGCGCATCAGCACCTCCAGCACCGCGAACTCCTTCGGCGCGAGCTGGATCTCCCGGCCGTCGCGGAAGACCTCGCGCCGGTTGGGGTCGAGCTTGATGCCGGAGCGCTCCAGTACGGGCGGCAGCGCGACGGTGGTGCGGCGGCCCAGGGCGCGCACCCGGGCGGTCAGCTCGGTGAAGGCGAAGGGCTTGGGAAGGTAGTCGTCCGCCCCGATCTCCAGGCCCTCCACGCGGTCGCTGACGTCGCCGGACGCGGTGAGCATCAGGACGCGGGTGGGCATGCCCAGCTCGACGATCTTGCGGCAGACGTCGTCGCCGTGCACAAGGGGGAGGTCGCGGTCCAGGACCACTACGTCGTAGTCGTTGACCCCGATCCGCTCCAGGGCGGCGGCGCCGTCGTACACGACGTCGACGGCCATGGCCTCCCGGCGCAGTCCGGTGGCCACCGCATCGGCGAGCAGCTGCTCGTCCTCGACGACGAGTACGCGCACGTCGGGTCCTTCCTCTGGTGCCCTCGTGGGCAGGGGTGTGTGGACCTCCATCCTGCCCGTTTCGGCCGTAAACCGGCTGTAAGACGGCCTGTACGTGCTCTCGGGGCGCACTGCCCGCCCGGCCGGGAAGGGCGACTTCCATGATTCTCGGGGCAGTTGAGGTTTCCCTGAGGTGCGGCGCGGGGAGGACGTCAGAACACCCCGCGATCACGCCCTGTATTTGGCGCGCCACAGCCCGCTCTGTCCCTCCACGGGGACCGGTCCAGAGGGCATGCGCCGACACCGGAGGAGTGCCCGTGATCGCACTACCCTCGGCACACCCCCGTGCCACCGACCCATGACGAGGGGGCACACATGGACGCTTTCACCACCAGTCTGCTGAACCGCATAAAGGACACCGAGTCCGACCTCTTCCGGGCCCGCGAGGCCGGCGACGACTTCCTCGTGGACGTCGAGCAGGAGGAGCTGAACGACCTGCACCGGATCGCCGCCGAGCACGGAGTGGCGGTCGACGTGGCCGCCTGAGGCGGCCCACGGCTGTACGGAGGGCCCCGTTCCGGTACGTCCGGATCGGGGCCCTCCGCATGAGCCGTGCCAGGTCAGTCGTGCCAGGTCAGTCGTGCCAGGCGCCCAGCTCGTCGAGCAGTCCCTGGAGCGGTGCGAAGACGCCGGGCGGGGCGGCCACCACGAGCTCCCCCGACGGGCGCTCGCCCGGCCTGCCGCCGGTCAGGGCGCCCGCCTCGCGGGCGATCAGGTCGCCGGCCGCGTAGTCCCAGGGGTTCAGCCCGCGCTCGTAGTAGCCGTCGAGCCGTCCGGCCGCCACGTCGCACAGGTCGACGGCCGCCGACCCGCCGCGCCGGATGTCGCGGAAGCCGGGGATCAGCCGTCCGGCGATCTCCGCCTGCTTCCTGCGGCGCTCGGCGAGATAGCCGAAGCCGGTGCCGATCAGTGCCCGGTCGAGCGGCGGGGCCGGGCGGACGGTCAGCTTCCGGCCGGTGCCCGAAGGGCCGTCGCAGTACGCTCCGCCGCCTCGCACCGCACGGTACGTCTCGCGCCGCAGCGGGGCCTCGACCACGCCCACCAGCGTCTCGCCCTCGTACTCGGCGGCGATCGAGACGGCCCAAGTGGGCAGCCCGTAGAGGTAGTTGACGGTGCCGTCGAGCGGGTCGACCACCCACCGGACGCCGCTGCTGCCCTCGGTGGAGGCACCCTCCTCGCCGAGCACGCCGTCGTCGGGGCGCCGCTCGGCGAGGAAGCCGGTGATCAGTTTCTCGGCGGCGATGTCCATCTCGGTGACGACGTCGACGGAGCTGGTCTTCGTGGCGGCCACCCCGAGGTCGTCGGGGCGGCCGTCGCGCAGCAGCGCACCGGCCCGGCGGGCGGCTTCGAGGGCGACTGCGAGCAGTTCGGACTTCAGGGCTTCGTCGGTCACGGCTCTCCCAGGGGTGTTTCGGCGGATCAGGCGTACGGGCCGATCAGGCGTACGGGCTGTCGGCGCCCGCGGCGGCGGGCTTCGGGGCCCGCGCGGGGCAGCAGCCCATCGGACACAGGTCGTGGCTCGGGCCGAGCGCGCCCAGCGCACAGGGCCGCACCGCGCGGCCGCGCTCGGCCGCGGCGCGCTCCAGCACCAGCTCGCGCACGGCCGCGGCGAAGCGCGGGTCGGCGCCGACGGTCGCGGACCTGGCGACGGGCAGGCCCAGTTCGGCGGCCTTCGCGGTGGCCTCGGTGTCCAGGTCGTACAGGACTTCCATGTGGTCGGAGACGAAGCCGATGGGGACCATGACAGCGGCCGGGGCGCCCGCGCCGTGCAGGGCCTCCAGGTGGTCGCAGATGTCCGGCTCCAGCCACGGGATGTGCGGGGCGCCGGAGCGCGACTGGTAGACCAGCTCCCAGGGGCGGTCCACGACGCCGGTCGCCTCCTGCACGGCAGCGGCGATCAGCCGGGCGACGTCCAGGTGCTGGGCGACGTACGCACCGCCCCCGCCGTGGTCCTCGACCGGCCCCGAGGTGTCCGCGGCGGCGGTCGGGATGGAGTGGGTGGTGAAGGCGAGGTGGGCGCCCGCGCGCACGGCCTCGGGGAGTTCCGCCAGGGACTTCAGGACGCCGTCCACCATCGGACGTACGAAGCCGGGATGGTTGAAGTAGTGCCGCAGCTTGTCGACGCGCGGCGGCTCCAGGCCCTCCTCCTTGAGGAGGTCGAGGGACTCGGCAAGGTTCTCGCGGTACTGGCGGCAGCCCGAGTACGAGGCGTACGCACTGGTGGCGAGGACGGCGACGCGGCGGTGTCCGTCACGGGTGATCTCGCGCAGCGTGTCGGTCAGGTACGGGGCCCAGTTGCGGTTGCCCCAGTAGACCGGGAGGCCGGCCAGGCCGTGTGCGGCGAAGTCCTCGCGGAGGGCGTCGAGCAGCTTCCGGTTCTGTTCGTTGATCGGGCTGATCCCGTCGAACAGGAAGTAGTGCTGCCCCACCTCTTTGAGGCGCTCCTCGGGGATGCCCCGGCCGCGGGTCACGTTCTGCAGGAACGGGACCACGTCGTCGGGGCCCTCCGGGCCGCCGAAGGAGAGCAGCAGCAGGGCGTCGTACGGGGCCGGGTCGGGCACCGCGTCGAGCGCCGTGCCGGGCGCTGCGGCGAGCGCCGTGTCGAGGACTGCGTCGGGCTGATCAGGCATGCCCCCGATCCTGCCACCCGCCTCCTGAGCGCCCGCACCCGACACAGATCACACTGTCGGAGCGCCGTTTCGATACGTAACCTGTACGGATATCTGTACGAGCCATTTACACGTGTTGTCGGCGCCTGCCCCCGTGCGCGCCTGATCGGCGGAAACCACAGTTGTCCAGTCCCTACCGCGCCATATTCGCCGCCCCGGGCTCCAAGGGGTTCTCGGCGGCCGGCCTGCTCGGCCGGATGCCGCTGTCCATGATGGGCATCGGCATCGTCACCATGATCTCCCAGCTCACCGGCCGATACGGGCTGGCGGGCGCGCTCTCCGCGACCCTCGCGATGGCCGCCGCCTTCTGCGGCCCGCAGATCTCCCGGCTGGTCGACCGGCACGGGCAGCGGCGGGTGCTGCGTCCGGCGACGCTGGTCGCCGCGGTCGCCGTCGCGGGGCTGCTGGTCTGCGCCCAGCAGGGCGCCCCCGACTGGACGCTGTTCGTGTTCGCGGCGGGCGCGGGCACGGTGCCCAGCGTCGGGTCGATGGTCCGGGCCCGCTGGGCGGCGATCTACCGGGGCTCGCCCCGCGAGCTGCACACGGCCTACGCCTGGGAGTCGATCGCCGACGAGGTGTGCTTCATCTTCGGTCCGATCGCCTCGATCGGTCTTTCCACCGCCTGGTTCCCGGAGGCGGGGCCGCTGATCGCGGGCGTCTTCCTGGTGGTGGGCGTCTTCTGGCTGACCGCGCAGCGCGCCACGGAACCGCAGCCGCACCCGCGTCCGCGCGGCAGGGCGGGCGGCGGCTCGGCGCTGCGGTCCGCAGGACTGCAGGTGCTGGTGGCCACCTTCGTCGCCACCGGCGCCGTCTTCGGGTCCATCGACGTGGTCACCGTCGCGTTCGCCGAGGAGCAGGGGCACAAGGCCGCGGCGAGCCTGGTGCTGGCCGCGTACGCGCTCGGATCGTGCCTGGCGGGCGCGGTGTTCGGGCTGCTGCACCTCAAGGGCTCTGCCACGAAGAGGTGGCTGCTGGGTGTGTGTGCGATGGCCGTGAGTATGATCCCCCTCCAACTGGCCGGGAACCTGCCGTTTCTGGCCGTGGCGCTCTTTGTCGCGGGCCTGGCCGTCGCACCGACGATGGTGACCACGATGGCCCTCGTCGAACAGCACGTACCCCGCACCAAACTGACCGAGGGCATGACCTGGACCAGTACGGGTCTCGCCGTCGGCGTCTCGCTCGGTTCGTCCGCCGCAGGGTGGGCGGTCGACGGGATGGGGGCGGACGCGGCGTACGTGGTGTCCGTCGTGTCGGGGGCTCTCGCGGCCGCGGTGGCGTTCCTGGGGTACCGCCGGCTGGGCAGGCCGGCACCGACTCGGGGAGGGCACGGCGCCGATGAGCGAGACCACGAAGACGAGCAGTGCGTGGCATAACTGGGCGGGCAACGTCACCGCCCGCCCCGCGCGGGCGGTGACCCCCTCCTCGGTCGAGGAACTGGCCGAGACGGTACGCAGGGCGGCCGCGGAAGGGCTGAAGGTCAAGCCGGTCGGCACGGGCCACTCCTTCACCGCCGTCGCCGCCACCGACGGCGTGCACGTCCGCCCCGACCTGCTCACCGGCATCCGGCAGATCGACCGCGAGGCCTCCACGGTCACCGTGGAGGCGGGCACTCCGCTCAAGCGCCTCAACGTCGCGCTGGCCCGCGAGGGCCTGTCGCTGACGAACATGGGCGACATCATGGAGCAGACGGTGGCCGGTGCCACCAGCACCGGAACCCACGGCACCGGCCGTACGTCGGCCTCGCTCGCCGCCCAGATCAAGGCACTTGAGCTGCTCACCGCCGACGGCCGGATCCTCACCTGCTCGGAGAAGGAGAATCCGGAGGTCTTCACGGTCGCCCGGCTGGGCCTCGGCGCGCTCGGCATCGTCACCGCGATCACCTTCGCCGTGGAGCCGGTCTTCTTCCTGACCGCCCGCGAGGAGCCGATGGCCTTCGACCGGGTCACCTCGGAGTTCGACGCGCTCGTGGCCGAGAACGAGCACTTCGAGTTCTACTGGTTCCCGCACACCGGCAACTGCAGCACCAAGCGCAACAACCGCAGTCTGGGCCCCGCCGCCCCGCCCGGAAAGGTGGCCGGCTGGATCGAGGACGAGCTCATGTCCAACGGGCTCTTCCAGGTGGTCTGTTCGCTCGGCCGGGCCGTGCCGCGCACCGTCCCCGCGATCGCCAAGATCTCCAGCCGCGCCCTGTCCGCCCGTACCTACACGGACATTCCGTACAAGGTCTACACGAGCCCGCGCCGGGTGCGCTTCGTGGAGATGGAGTACGCCGTCCCGCGCGAGGCGGCGGTGCAGGCGCTGCGCGAGGTGCGGGCGATGGTCGAGCGCTCGCCGCTGAAGGTCAGCTTCCCGGTGGAGGTGCGCACCGCCCCCGCCGACGACATCCCGCTGTCGACCGCGTCCGGCCGGGAGACCGCCTACATCGCGGTCCACATGTACCGGGGCACGCCCTACCAGGGCTACTTCACCGCCGTCGAGCGCATCATGACGGCGCACGGCGGCCGTCCGCACTGGGGCAAGATGCACACCCGCGACGCCGAGTACCTCTCGGCCGCGTACCCGCGCTTCGCGGAGTTCACGGCGGTGCGCGACCGGCTCGACCCGGACCGGCTGTTCGGCAACGACTACCTGCGGCGGGTACTGGGCGACTGAGGCGCACCGCACGCCCCGAAGACGGCGCCGCGGCCTCAGGACGCGGGGGTCGCGGCCCCAGGACACGGGGCGCGACCTCAGGAGGCAGGCGCCGCGGCCTCAGGACGCGGGGGTGTTCCCGGCGTCCCCCGCGGGCGGCGCGGGTGCCTGCTGCCGCCCCTGGGCCCCTTCCGCACCGCCCTCGCGGTCCGTGCCGCCGCCTCCGTCCGCCGGGGTCTCCTTGGCGGGCGTCGTCGGCGGCGGGGTCTCGCCGCCGGTCGCGCCGCCGTTGCCCGTGGCGCCGCCGTTGCCCGTGGCGCCGCCGTTGCCCGTGGTGGTGCCGGAGCCGGTGGGGTCGGGGGTCGGGGTGGTGCCGGGGTCGGGGGACTCCTTGCCGCCGGTGGTGGTGCCCGTGCCGGGATCGGGCGACTGACTGCCGGTGCCCTTGTCGGGGGTCTGTCCGGTGCCGGGGGTGTTCCGGCCGGGGTCGGTCGTGGTGGTGGGCCGGTCGGCGGGCGGGGCCTTCTTCTCGCCGCCGCCGCGGACGAAGTTGCCCACACTGGTGCCCTTGCCACCACTGAGATCTTCCTGCGCGACCAGCTCGTACGTCGTGATCCCGCCCATCGCGACCGCGAACACCACCGCCGCCCCGATCGCCGACCGCTTCCAGCCACGCACGCGCGTGCCGTGCACGGAGGCCTCGGTGAACTCGCCGTCCGCGGGCAGGGTCCCCGGGAGCTGCCCCTCCCCCAGGCCCGTCGGCACCTCGACCGAACGCAGCACCCGCGTGGCGTCGGTCGCGCCGTCTCCGTACTGCTGCCGGCCCTTCGGCTTCGCGTGGACGGTGACCTCGCGGAGCTGCTCGCCGGTGCGCCTGAAGAAGTGCTGGAAGATCGTTCCGCCGCTGGTGGCGACCACGCTGACCACACCGGCGCCGATGACCGTTCCGTACACACCCAGCTTGGACGCCAGCACGGCCGCGACCACGGCGGCCACGGCACTGCCGGCGACCTGCGCCACGCTCAGATCGATGCGGCGCTTGGCCGGTTCTTCACCGGTATCGGGCTTCTTGTCCATCTACAGCCTCTGTTTGCCCATCCGTTCCACCTTGCTACAGGAAGGGACATTTGGGCGAAGTGAAAAGTTCCGCTTCTGCGCATTCTGTGAATCAGGACACTCGGCGGCGTCACGCCCCATCGGCGGGGACAGAAGGGGCCTCGCGAGGTTGACCCTAGGGAGGCGTAGCAACTCCCGTGCACGGGGAGAACTTCGGTGGCGCGCCGGTCCACCCATGTGGCCCGAATGGAGTACTGTGGCGAGCCCTGGATCCGGTCTCCCCCATGGGCGTCCGGACCCTTCGGGAGGGGGCCGAACGGCACTCGCACCGGCGGCGCCACGGCATCGAGCGGTACCTGCTACACAGGGTGACCAATGGTTACTTTGCGTCGACAACAGGTCACCGTGCCATAACGGCGAACCAGGGCGCAACGCCCGACACGCCGGGCAACACGGCAAGGTAGTGGCAGGCTGCACCCGGGCAGGCCACACTCGACTAGCGGAAGCAGCGACGCACGTGACGTCGGCAGGCACCACCCGGGAGGTCCCCATGCCCGAACTGCGTGTCGTGGCCGTCAGCAACGACGGCACACGGCTGGTTTTGAAGGCTGCGGACAGCACGGAGTACACGCTTCCGATCGACGAGCGACTGCGTGCCGCCGTCCGCAACGACCGCGCCCGCCTCGGCCAGATCGAGATCGAGGTGGAGAGCCACCTCCGCCCTCGCGACATCCAGGCGCGGATACGAGCCGGAGCCTCGGCCGAAGAGGTCGCCCAGATGGCCGGGATCCCGGTCGACCGGGTGCGCCGCTTCGAGGGCCCCGTGCTCGCCGAGCGCGCCTTCATGGCCGAGCGCGCCAGGAAGACTCCGGTCCGCCGCCCCGGCGAGAACGCGGGACCCCAGCTCGGCGAGGCGGTGCAGGAGCGTCTGCTGCTGCGCGGCGCCGACAAGGAGACCGTGCTGTGGGACTCCTGGCGCCGCGACGACGGCACCTGGGAGGTCCTCCTCGTCTACCGGGTCGCGGGCGAACCGCACTCGGCGAGCTGGACCTACGACCCGCCGCGCAGGCTGGTCGCGGCCGTGGACGACGAGGCGCGCTCGCTGATCGGCGAGAGCGACGACATCCCGGCGGCTCCCGAGCCGAGCTTCCCGTTCGTGCCCCGGATCGCACGGCTGCCGCGCGACCGGCCGCTGGACCGCGCCCTCGACCGTTCCCTGGAGCGGCCGCTGGACCGCGCCCTGGACCGACAGCTGGAGCGCCCGCTGGACCGGCCGTTGGAGCGCCCGGCACCGCCGGCCGCGCTGGAGGCCGACGAGGGCAGCAACGACCGCGACTCGCTGACCAGCCTTCTTGAGGCGGTGCCCAGCTTCCGGGGCGACATGGTCGTGCCGGAGCGGCCGGCTCCGCCCGCGCCGCCCGAGCCCCCGTCCCCGATCGACCTGGACGAGCAGGAGTCCGTGCCCGAGGAGCCCCCCGCGGCGTCCGCCGGTGCGGGAGCGGCGTACGCGGACGTACTGATGCCGCGTGCGGTGGCCGGCCACCGGGACCGGCTGGTCGGGACGACGGACCGGCAGGCGGAGGCGGACGGAGTCCGTCCGGGCCGCCGGGCCGCGGTGCCCAGCTGGGACGAGATCGTCTTCGGTACGCGCCGCAAGAAGCAGGAGTAGACGGCCGCTACGTCGTCATGGTGAGGGGCCCGTACGTCCGGCGTACGGGCCCCTCGTCGTGCGTACGGCTAGCGGGGTCCGGGTCCGGTGGCCACGGGGCGGGACTCGTCCGAGGACCACTCGGACCAGGACCCCGCGTACAGCGCCGCCGGGATGCCGGCGATCTCCAGGGCCAGCACCTCGTGGGCGCCGGAGACCCCGGACCCGCAGTACACGCCGACGGCGGACGCCTGGGCGGCGCCCAGTGCCCCGAAGCGGTCCTTCAACTCGGCCGCGGGCAGGAAGCGGCCGTCCGCAGCGGTGTTCTCGCTGGTGGGGGCGGAGACGGCGCCCGGGATGTGGCCGCCGACGCGGTCGATGGGCTCGACGTCGCCCCGGTAGCGCTCGGCGGCACGGGCGTCGAGCAGCAGCCCCGCGTCCGCCAGGCCCGCCGCGGCGTCGGCGTCCAGCAGTCCCACTCCGCCCGGAACTGGCCGGAAATCGCCCTCGGCCGGGGTCGGGACCTCCGTGGACAGCCCGCCCTCCCAGGCCGCGAGCCCGCCGTCCAGCACGCGTACGTCCGGGTGCCCGGTCCAGCGCAGCAGCCACCAGGCGCGCGCCGCAGCCCAGCCCGTCCCGCCGTCGTACACGACGACCGGCGTCCCCGCGGACACTCCCGCCCGGCGCATGACCGCACCGAAGTCCGCCGGGTCGGGCAGTGGGTGCCGACCGCCGGAGCCGGGGGCTCCGGCGAGTTCCGCGTCCAGGTCGACGTAGACCGCGCCGGGCAGGTGCCCGGCCTCGTACTCGGGGCGCAGGTTCGGTCCGCCGAGCTGCCAGCGGACGTCGAGGAGGACGGGCGGACGGGGTCCTGCCGACTCGCTCGCGAGGTCGGCTGCGGAGATGATGGCGTTCATGGGGGCCATCCTCGCGCAGCACCTGGCCCGCCAGGAACGGCTCTCGGGCCCGACCGTCTCGTAACGAGGTCGAAACGGGACGCGCGGCGCGGTTGGGGCGCGCCGCGCGCCGGGTGGTGCAAGCATCTGCACGGGGCACGAATCCGTACCGCACAACGGCGTGCACGCCCCGTAACGATCTGGTGCGCGCTCGTGCACCGGTCGTCATCCTGTACGGCCACCACGAATGGTCCGAGGAGACAAGACGATGACCGAGGTCGCCGCACGGCACATGCCCGGCACCCCGTGCTGGGTGAGTCTGATGGTGCACCAGCTGACCAGCACCCAGGAGTTCTACGGCGCCCTGTTCGGCTGGGAGTTCCGGCCGGGCCCCCAGCAGCTCGGCCCGTACGTCCGGGCCCTGCTCGACGGGCACGAGGTCGCCGGCATCGGACAGCTGCCCGCCGACCGGCACCTGCCCACCGCCTGGACGCCGTATCTGGCGAGCGACGACGCCGGGGCGACCGCGCAGGCGGTCACCTGCAGCGGCGGCACCGTCGCGGTCGGCCCGCTGGACGCGGGAGACGCGGGGCGGATGGCGCTCGCGTCCGACCCGGCGGGCGCGGTGTTCGGGATCTGGCAGGCGGCGGCCCACCCGGGCGCGGCCGTCGCCGGGGCACCGGGGACGCCGGTCTGGAACGAGCTGGTGACGCGCGAGACGGCCAGCATCGTGAAGTTCTACCAGGCGGTGTTCGGGTACGACGCGGAGGCGGTCGTCTCGGCCGACTTCGACTTCACGACGCTGCTGGTCGACAAGAAGCCGGTGGCCTCGCTGCACGGCGTGGGCCACGCGCTGCCCCGCGACCGGGGCGCGCACTGGATGACGTACTTCGAGGTCGAGGACGCCGACGAGGCGGCCCTCCTGGTCTCCGACCTCGGCGGCCACGTCGTCCAGCAGCCGCGGGACGGCGCGACCGGCCGGCTCGCGGTGGTCTCGGACCCGGAGGGGGCGGTCTTCACGGTCGTACGGTCGGACCGTTGAGGCTCCCGAGGTGGGCCGTGCTGTTGACGAGGCGCACCGAAGGGCCGCCCTCGGCGGGGTAGGAGATCTCCGAGAGCGCGGCCGCGGCGAGCTCCAGCCGGAACACCGCTTCGGGCGGTGCGCCCATCGCGAGCCTGACCAGGGTCTTGACGGGCACCACATGGGTGACCACCAGGACGGTGCGGCCCCGGTGGCGGGCCAGGATCAGGTCCCGGGCGGCCGCCACCCGGTCGGCGACCTCGGCGAAGGACTCGCCGCCGGTGGGCGCCGCCGTCGGCGACTCCTGCCAGGCCGCCAGGTCGGCCGGATGGCGCTCGCGCACCTCGTCGAAGGTCAGGCCCTCCCAGGCACCGAAGTCGGCCTCGCGCAGGCCGGGTTCGACGATGGCCTCCAGACCGAGCAGCTCTGCCGTGGCGGAGGCCGTCTGCCGGCAGCGCAGCAGCGGCGAGCAGACGATGTCCTGCACCGCGCCCCGGGCCGCGAACGCCGTCGCGGCGGACCTGGCCTGCCGGATGCCGGCGGCGGAGAGCGGCGGATTGGTGCCCCCACTGCCAGAGAATCGTTTCTCTGGAGTCAGTGCCGTCTCGCCGTGCCGCAGCAGGAGCAGGGTGGTCGGAGGCCCGGCGGTCCTGGCCGGGCCCCAGCCGGCGGCGGGGGCTGCGGTCGCGGGGGCCTCGGCTGCTTCCTGCTGCGGGTGACGTGGCACTGGTGTCCTGTCTCCTTCGCGGTTTCGCGGTGGGTGTCTTCGCGGTGCGTGTCTTCGCGGTGGTGGGTTGCTTGCCCTGGCGGTACGGGCCGCCGCGTGCGCCGGGTTCAGCGCACGCGGCGGCTCGACGCGCTCCCCACCCTCGGGCTCGTCCGGCGGGCCCGCACCAGCGCCGAGGGGTGGGACTGGACGACCGACGCGGGCGGTGCCGGTGGTGGCTGCACGGGTGCCACCACCGGCGGCTGCTGCATCGGCTGCTGAGAGAGAGGTTCCGGAACGGTCCGGCGGGCGGGCTGCGGGGCGACCTGCTCGGCCTCCGTCCCGCGCTCCTGCGGCGCGTTCCCCTGCAGTTCGTCGGCGTACGCCGCGAGGCCGGGGCGGCCCGCGATCGAGAGCTTGCGGTAGGCGTTGCTCAGGTGCAGCTCCACGGTGCGCTGGGCGACGAAGAGGCTCGCCGCGATCTCCCGGTTGGTGTTCTTCCGGGCGGCCAGCAGCACCACCCTCCGCTCGGTGGGCGTCAGGGCGTCCACCCCCACCTCGGTGGCCCGGCGCGGCCTGGCGCCCGAGACGAGGAGTTCCTCCCGGACCGTCTGCTCCAGCTTCGTCGCCCCGCACACCTCCGCCAGCGACAGGGCGCGGCGCAGGAGGTCACGGGCGTCGCGCAGCCGGCTGGAGCGCCGGGTCTGGATGCCGAGGTCGGCGAGGACCCGGGCCAGTTCGAGCCGCGCGGGCGAGGATTCCAGGACCTGTACCGCGTCGCCCAGCATCGCCTCGCCCTTGCGGCCCTCCGCCAGCAGTCCGGCCGCGCGCAGCGCGCGGCCGATGGCGCGGGGCGCACCCCAGCGGCGGGCCCGGGACAGCTCGGCGTCGACGAGCCGCCGCGCCTCCTGCCGGTCGCCCCGCGCGGCGTACACCAGTGCCGCTTCGGAGCGCCACGCCAGCACGGCCGGGTTGAACGTCCCCGCCCGCTCCAGTCTGGCGCCGCACTCCAGGAGGTCGGCCAGGCCGCCCTCCTGGTCGCCGTCCGCCAGCCGCAGCCGTGCCCGGTGGAAGAACAGCGGGCCGAAGCTGCTGCGTTCGGGGATCCGCCGGTCGAGCCCGGACCGTTCCAGCAGGCGGTACGCCTCTTCCGTCCTGGCCGTCTCCACCAGCGCGCCCACGCCGGCGGCGACCGCCTGGCCGGTGCACACCCAGTACTGCGGGGAGGTCAGCGGCATCAGTTCGAGGGCCCGGTAGGAGTCCTCCAGCGCGCGGGAGAGGTTGCCGATGCGCAGGTTGACCTCGGCGCGCATGCTGTACGCCAGTGCGCCCAGGGTGCGCGAGCAGGAAGCGGTCGCCTGGTCGACGAGGAGGTCGGCCTCGGCGAGCGCGCTGTCGAGCTTGTCGGCGATGGCCAGCACCTGGATGGGTACGGTCCTGGCCGCCAGCCGCTCGTTGAGTCCGGTGTACGGCCTGCGCAGGGCCCGTTCGGCCTGCCGGACCGCTTCCAGACGGTCCTCGCCCCGGCAGCACGAGAGCAGGCTGGCGAGGTCGAGCCGGAGCCGTTGGTCGAGGAGTCCTGCCGAGTTGAGCCGGAAGAACTCGGCGGTGCTGTCGTCCGGCGGCTCGCTCCCCGACAGTACGGCGCCGGTCCGCGCCGACAGCACGGTGCCGGTCCGCGCCGAGTCCACGGTGCCGGTCCCCAGCGGGTCCACGAGGGGCTGGTCCGCGTCGGGGTAGGGGTGCAGCGGGCCGAGCCCACCGAGGACGAACTGCTCGCCCCGCAGCGTGGGGGCGTCCTGCGGGTCGGCGCCGCCGTCGGCGATGCCCTCGTCCAGTACCGTCCGGGCGTCCTGGGGCTGGTCGAGCAGGTAGAGCGAGTGCGCCAGGTCGATGCGGATGCCGGTGCGCTCCGCGGAGTCAGGGCTGAGCGTGAGGGCCCGGCGCAGGTACTCGGCGGCCGCCGCCGGGTCCTGGGACAGCTCGATCTGGCCGAGGACGCGCAGCAGTTTGCCCTGGCACTGTCCCTCGCACTCCTGGAGTCCGCGCCTCAGGTAGTCGCAGGCCACGTCGTACGCACCGCGCTCCACCGCCTCGCGCGCGGCGTCGCTGAGCACCGTGCAGGTCCAGTGCTGGGCGGGCTCGTTGTGGCTTCCTAATATCTGGACGGCGATCTGCTCGCGGGGCGCGTCGCTCTCGTACAGCATGTGCGCGGCCCGTACGTGCAGGGTGTTGCGCCTGCTGGGCGGCACCCGGGTGAGGGTCGCGGTCCGTACCAGTGGCTGGACGAAGCGCACCGCCAGGCCGTCCTGGGCCAGCAGCCCCGCGTGGGTGAGGGAGGCGACGGTGTCGGCGACCGCGAGTTCGTCCGCGTCGACGAGGCGGGCGAGCGCGGGCACGGTGGCCGCCTCGCCGAGCACCGCTACGGCCTCGGCGATCGCCTCGGCCCCCGGCCAGGTGCGGTCGTACCTGCTGAGCAGCATCTCCGCCACCTCCACCGGCCCGTGCTTCACGATGTCGCGCGGGGCGAGGGTGGCCGGGCCGGGGCCGCTGAGCCGCAGGTCGCGGAAGAGGGCGTCCAGCAGGTAGGGGTTGCCGCCGCTCACGGCGAGGGCGGACTCGACGGTGTCGGGGCGCACGGGCGCGCCGAGGATCTCCGCGGCGAGGACCGCGGTCTCCTCCCGGGACAGTCCGGCCAGCACCAGCCGGTGCTGGAAGCCTGCGAGCACCTCCGTCATCACGAAGTTCCGCGGCGCCTCGCCGGGGGCGAGGGTGGCCACGAGCGCCACCGGAGCGTTCTCCAGCCGGGCCATCAGATAGCCGAGGCACTTCAGCGAGGCCTGGTCCATCCACTGGAGGTCGTCGATGGCGAGAAGCACCGGGGCGTCCTTGGCGAGCACGCGCAGCAGAGGGTGCAGATCGGCTTCGGCCGACGCGAGCGGACTTCCCCGGGGGAAGGGGCAGTAAAGATCCTTCGCCTCGGATTCGCCTTCCATTCCGAGTACGTCGTAGGCCCGGGACACCAGCTGTTGGGCGACTCCGTACTCGGAGTCCGATTCGGAAGCACGGGCGCGTGCACTGAGCACTCGTAACCCGAATCCGGGGGCGGCTTTAACTGCGCTGCGCAGCACAGTGGTGCGCCCCATACCTGCGGTGGCCTCAATCAGTAATCCCTGGCCCTCGCCGTCCCTGACTCGGGACAGGAAATCCCACATTATTCCCCCGCGCATCGTAGGAGGTAATGCATTACAGGAATTGAACATATTTTCTCAAGCCAAGGTAAGTCAGCCACTGCACGCCGGTCAAGGAGTCCAATACCCGGTCGGCGATCTTGTCCGGATCCGCTCCCTCGGGGCGACCGTACCGGTCAACGCTACCCAGTCACGTCGATATATCTAGCAAGGTGCTAGAGAAGTAATACGTCACTTTTCGGGCGATGAGTGCATATGTGCACCTCACCCCGGGGCTAATCCTGCGGTAGCCCCCGCATAACCCTTCGGTGGCGCTGCGGCGTCGCCCCGGCGTGAGCGCGGCGGCTCGGGAAAGGATCGGAGACGCATGTGCAAGAAATGGAGATCGCCGAACCCGAGGACACCCCGTGACTGACCTCTATTCATTTGACAAAGATCAGTACGACCGCATAGGTGAAACTTACGAAAAATCTAAGCAACTGCCACTGACCAGATTTGTGGAGCGCCCGAGCGTTTCTCGGCTACTGGGTGATCTTCAAGGCCGCAATGTCCTCGATCTCGCCTGCGGAAGCGGCTTCTACACCCGGCTCGCACGCCGCCTGGGTGCGGCACGGGTGACCGGCGTGGACATCTCCGCCGAAATGGTGGACGTGGCCGAGAAGATCGAAGAACAGGAACCCCTGGGCATCGGATACCGGGTCGGGGACGCCGCGACTCTGCCGTCCCTGGGTGCCTTCGACACGGTGATGGCGATCTATCTGCTCAATTACGCGGATTCCCCGGAGGCGATGCGGGCGATGGCCGGGGCCGCCGCGGCAAACCTGCGGCCGGGCGGCACGTTCCTCTCCTTCAACGCCCGCCCCGACCTGGACCTCGACAGCGCGGACCTGTCCCGGTACGGCTTCTCCTTCGACCGGGGGGAGCCGCTGCGCACCGGCACCCGGATCAGGGTCTCGGTGGGCACCGTCCCGCCGTTCGACTTCCAGGCCTGTCTGCAGCACGCGTCGGTGTACGAGGAGGCGTTCGCCGAGGCGGGCTTCGAGGACTTCGAGTGGACGCCGACCGAGCTCTCCCTGGACGGAATCCTGGAGTTCGGCACGCCCTACTGGCAGGGCTACTTCGACAACCCGCCCTGGATCTCCTTCCGTTGCCGCCGCTCGGCCGGGGCCCGCTGACCACAGGAAGGCGTGCCGACGATGGAGTACCTGCTGCCGCGCGACCGCGAGGACGCACTGAGGGCCCTCGCGGACCGGCCGGGTGCCGTGCCCGTGGCGGGCGGCACCGAAGTGATGATGCGGCTGAACGCGGGCGACGAGCCGCCGGCCGCACTGCTGGACCTGTCCCGGCTGGCCGGGCTCGCCGCCTGGTCGCCGGTCGGGGAGGACACGGAAGCCGCGGAAGCCGTCGGGGAGGGCGCGGAAGCCGAGGACGGCACAGGAGCAGGGGCCGCCGGGGGCCGCCGGCTGGACGACGCGCGCGCCGCCGGGCGCCCGCTCCGGCTCGGCGCGACCCTGACGTACACCCGGCTGGTCCGGGAGCTGAGCGGCCCGTTGCCCGGTCTCGCCGAGGCCGCCGCCGCGGTGGGCTCCCGGCAGATCCGCAACCGCGGCACCCTGGGCGGCGCCCTGGGATCGGCCTGGCCAGCGGGCGACCTGCATCCCATGCTCCTCGCCTGCCGGGCGGACGTCGTCCTGGAGTCGGTGCGCGGCCGGCGGCGCGTGCCGGCCCGCGCCCTCTACACCGGGCCCGGCAGCACGGTGCGCGAGCCCGACGAGCTCTTCACCGCGATCGAGGTGCCGAGGGCCGCCGGCCCGCAGTGCTTCACCGCGCTCGGCCGCCGCAGTTCCCTGACGATCTCCACGGCGTCCTTCGCGGTGGCCCTGTGGCCGGACCTCGGGCGGGTCGGCACCGGCATGGGCGGCGTCGCCGGGACGCCCCGGGCGGCGACCGCCGCGGAGGAGTTCGTCGCCGCCGAGCTGACCCGGCTCGGGGCCTGGGAGTCCGCCGCGCCCCTGCCCGACGAGCTGCTGCGGCACTTCGGAGAGCTGGCCGCCGGGGAGAGCGCCCCCGTGGACGACGTACGGGGAAGCGCCTCCTACCGGCGCCACGCGCTGGCCGTCCTGGCCCGCCGGACCCTCGCCCGGGCCTGGCAGCAACGACACCCCTGCAGGATGGAGCGGGAACCATGCGCCTGACCCTCACCGTGAACGGCGAGCGACACGTCCTCGACGACGTGCGGGAGACCGAGAGCCTCCTGTACGTGCTGCGCGAGCGCGTCGGCCTGACCGGCACCAAGAACGCCTGCGAGGAAGGGCGTTGCGGTTCCTGCTCGGTGCACCTGGAGGGCCTGCTCTGCTGCGCCTGTCTGGTGCCCGCGGCGCAGGCCGACGGGCAGCGGGTGCGGACCGTCGAGGGGCTCGGCGACCCGGAGGCCCCCGACCGGCAGCACCCGGTGCGGCGCGCGTTCCTGGAGGCGGGGGCCGTGCAGTGCGGGTTCTGCACCGCGGGGATGCTGATGGCCGCCGAGGACCTGCTGAGCCGGGAGCCCGATCCGGACGAGGCCGGGGTGCGGTCCGCCATGTCGGGCAACGTCTGCCGGTGCACCGGCTACCAGCACATCGTGGACGCGGTGCTGCGGGCCGCCGAGTACCGGCGCGACGCCGCGGCCGGGGATCCAGGACCCGAAGGACCGCACGCCGCCCGGCCCGTCCCCCAGGAGCTCCGGTGAAGGCGCCCGCCGGCTACCCGACCGGCCGCGCCGGCGGCCCGCTCGGCGAGAGCGTGCCGCGCCCCGACGGCCCGGCGAAGACCGAGGGCACCTTCGTCTACTCCTCCGACCTCCAGGCCCCGGACATGCTGTGGGGGGCCACCACCCGCAGCCCGCACCCGCACGCCCGCATCCTGCGCATCGACACCGCACGGGCGCGCGCCCTGCCCGGGGTGCACGCCGTCCTCACCCACCGGGACGTGCCGGGACGGAACCTGCAGGGCTCGATGGTCGTCGACAAGCCGGTGCTGGCCGTGGACGTCGTCCGGTACGAGGGCGAGGCCGTCGCCCTGGTGGCCGCCGACCACCGGGAGACCGCGCGCCGGGCCGCCGAGCTGGTGCACGTCGAGTACGAGGTGCTGCGCCCGCTCACCGACCCGGCCGCCGCGCTCGACGAGGACGCGATACGGGTCCATCCGGAGGGGAACCTGGTGCGCCGGGTGCCCCTGCTCCGGGGCGCGGCCCAGCACGGCAGGCTGCCCCGCGCGGAGGTGGTGGTGCGCGGCGAGTACGAGATCGGCATGCAGGACCAGGCCTTCCTCAGCCCGGAGTCGGGGCTCGCGGTGCCGACCCCGGACGGCGGGGTGGACCTGCACGTCGCGAGCCAGTGGATCCACGAGGACCACGCCCAGATGGCCGCCTGCCTGGGACTGCCGGGCGAGCGGGTACGGGTCCTGCTGGCCGGTGTGGGCGGCGCGTTCGGCGGCCGCGAGGATCTGACGATGCACGTCCACGCGAGCATGCTGGCGCTGCGCACCGGACGCCCGGTGAAGATGTGCTACTCCCGCAACGAGTCCTTCTTCGGCCATGTGCACCGGCATCCGGCCCGGATGACCTACGAGCACGGCGCCACCCGCGAGGGGAAGCTCGTCTACGTCAAGGCGTCGATCCTGCTGGACGGCGGTGCGTACGCGTCCACTTCGACCGCGATCACCAGCACCGTCGCCATGTGCGCGGTCGGGCCGTACGAGGTGGAGCACGTCGACGTGGACGTGCACTCGGTCTACACCCACAATCCGCCGTGCGGCGCGATGCGCGGCTTCGGCGCGGTGCAGGCCTGCTACGGCTACGAGTCCCAAATGGACCTCCTGGCGAAGGAGTTGGGCCTGGACCCGGTGGAGCTGCGGCTGCGCAACGCGGTGGCGGAGGGCTCCACGGTGGCGAACGGGCAGGTGCTGGACCAGCCGGCACCGGTCGCCGAACTGCTGCAGCGGCTGCGCGCCGTACCCCTCCCCGGTCCCGCGCGGGCCCCGCTGCCCCACGTGGCACGGGGTGTGGGGTACGCGGTGGGGCTGAAGAACGTGGGCTTCGTCGAGGGCTTCGACGACTACTCCACCGCCCGGGTGCGGCTCGAACTCCACGGCGGGGTGCCGCAGGCCCGGGTCACCACCGCCGCCGCCGAGGTCGGGCAGGGGCTGGTCACCGTGCAGTCCCAGATCGTCACCGCCGAACTCGGCGTGTCCGAGGTGCTGGTGGAGCTGGGCGACACCACCTTCGGCGACGCGGGCCCCACCTCGTCCGGCCGGCAGAGCTACGTCACGGGCGGCGCGGTCAAGGCGGCGGCCGAGGCGGTGCGCGCCCTCGTGCTCGCCCGTACGGACCGGCTGCTCGGCACACCGGGCGCCTCGGCGGGTCTGGAGCGGGCCACGGTGGTCGACGCCGCCGGCCGGCCGCTGGCCAAGCTCGCGGACGTACTGGCGGAAGGCGCGGTGGAGGAGACCCGGGAGTTCCACCACCGGCCGACCCGTCCGCTGGACCCGGTCACCGGGCAGGGCGACGCGATCTTCCAGTACGCCTTCGCCGCGCACCGGGCGGTGGTGGACGTGGACCTGGAGCTGGGCACCGTCGAGGTGGTCGCCCTCGACACCGCCCAGGACGTGGGTCTGGCCCTCAACCCCCTGGCCCTGCGCGGGCAGTTGCACGGCGGCAGCTGTCAGGGCCTCGGACTCGCGCTGATGGAGGAGATCCAGGTGTCCGGGGGCCGCATCCTCAACGCCTCCTTCACCGACTACCTGATCCCCACCATGACGGACATGCCCCGGATGCGGCTGGAGATCCTGGAGCACTCCGACCCGCACGCCCCTTACGGACTGCGGGGCGCGGGCGAGATGCCGACCGTCACCTCCCCCTCGGCGGTCGCCGCCGCCGTGCGCACCGCGACCGGACGCACCCTGCCGCGCATCCCCATCGGCCCCGAGGACATCCTCGGGCTCTCCTGAAAGGCCATACGCATGACGGAAACACCCGACACCCGCACCCGGACGGGGGCGGCCGCAACCCAGCAGTACGACGCGATCGGCGCGCAGTGGGAGAACGCCCGGGAACTGCCCACCGTCTACCCGGAACGCTCCAGTTTCCGGCGTCTGCTGGGCGACGTCCGCGGCGCCGACGTCCTCGACCTGGCCTGCGGCGACGGGTTCTACACCCGGCAGGTCAGGCAGGAGGGGGCGCGCCGCGCGCTGGGCGTGGACATCTCCCCCGCGATGGTCGAGTCGGCCCGGGCGATCGAGGAGCGGGCCCCGCTGGGCGTGGAGTACCTGGTGGCGGACGCGGCACGGCCCGACCTCTCGGAACTGGGCGGCCACGACCTGGTGCTGGCCGCCTACCTGGTCAACTACGCGAAGTCCGAGGAGGAGTTGACGGACATGTGCCGGGGCGCGCTGAGCGCGCTGGCTCCCGGCGGCCGGTTCGTCGGGGTGACCCAGCGCCCCGGCTTCTCCTTCCGGGGGCCGCGCCCCGACCCGTACGGATTCCACTTCGCGCGGCAGCGGGAGTCGGAGCTCGGCACCCACATCAAGGTCACCGCAGCGCTCCGGCCGCCGATCAGCTTCGAGACCTGCCTGATCCGGCCCGAGGTGTACGAACGCGCCTTCGCGGCGGCCGGGTTCGGCGAGCTGACGTGGGTGGAGATGACGGTCGGCGAGGAGGGCGAGCGACGGTACGGCACGGCCTTCTGGGAGGGGTTCCTGGCGAACCCGCCCATCGTGATGTTCGAGGCACGCCGCTGAGCCGACGCACGGGGGCGCCCCGCCGCACCGGCGTGCGGGGAGCGCCTCACCGAGCCGTCGTACGGAGGGCGCCTCACTGAGCCGACGCGCGGGCGGGGGGGGCACCTCGCGGCGCCTCGCACCGGGCCGACGCGCGGGGGCACCTCGCCGGGCCGCCGGGCAGGCGCGCCCCCGGGCCGTCGGGCAGGCGCCCCCCCCGGGCCGTCGGGCAGGCGCCCCCCCGGGCCACTGTGCAGGGGCGCCGTCCCCGGGCCCGGCCGGGGCGCGCCCCGAGCCGCTTCAGGCCCTCTCGGCCACGTTCCTTCAGACCCTCTCGGCCACGTTCGGCGCGCGCAGCGTGTCCACCAGTTCCTGCAGGACGGGGACCACTTCGGGCCGCACCGAGTAACAGATCTGGACGCCGCGTCTGCGGGTGCTCACCAGCCCCGCCCCGCGCAGCACCTTCAGATGCTGGCTGACGGTGGGCTGCGAGACGCCGAAGACGTCGGCGAAGTCACAGGCGCAGGTCTCCGGCTCGGCGGCGAGGGCACGGACGATCCCCAACCGCAGCGGGTGGCCGAGCGCCTTGAACATCTGGGCAGTCGATACGAGGTCGGTCACGCTTGACAGCATATCAACGTTCGCCTATATGCTAGATCTGCCATATAAGGAAACCGGCATATAACTGAGATGGAGAACCGATGAGCACGTCCGCTCCTGGGAGCAGCACGGAAGAGGGGATCTGGACCCCCCGCTACCGGGCCCTGACCATCGGACTGATCCTGTCCGTCACGCTGGTGGCCTTCTTATGGCTCGGAGTGGCGACCGTGCTGCCACCCGTCGCCAAGGAACTCGACGGCCTCGGCCTGTTCGGCTGGGCGTTCACCGCGTTCATGCTGGCCAACATCTTCGGCACGGTGCTCACCGGCAAGGGTGCCGACCAGCGCGGCCCGGCCGCCCCGTACCTCCAGGCCTTCCTGTTCTTCGTGATCGGCTGCGGCATCTCCGCGATCGCGAACAACTGGTACGTCTTCCTGCTCGGCCGCACCCTCCAGGGCGCCGGCGTCGGCGGCGTGCTCGCCATCGCCTACCTGACCGTCGGGCGGGCCTACCCGGACGCGCTGCGCGCCCGGATGCTCGCCCTGGTGGCCTCCGCGTGGACGCTGCCCGCACTGCTGGGTCCGGCGATCGCGGCGGCGATCGCCGAGGCCACCAACTGGCGCGTGGTGTTCATCATCCTGGTGCCGCTGGTGCCCATCGGGGTGTTCCTCACCCTGCCCGCCCTGCGTAAGCTCGGCGCCCCCGAGGCGTCCGCCCCCGACAAGGGACGCATCCCCTACACCCTGCTGCTGGTGATCGGCACGGGCGCGGTGCTGGTCGGACTTGAGGAGCACAACCTCGCCATCACGATCCCCGTGGTCCTCGCGGGCGCGGCCCTCGCCCTGCCCATGCTGCGCAAGCTGCTGCCGCCCGGCACGCTCACCGTGCAGCGCGGAATGCCCGCCGGAATGATCGTGCGCGGACTCGTCAGCACCGCCTACTACGGGGCCGAGTCGTTCTTCCCGCTGAGCATGACGCTGGTCCTTGGCCTGAGCACCCTGGAGTCCGGGCTCGCCCTGTCCGCGGGTGCGCTCACCTGGGTCACCGGCGCCTGGATCCAGGCGAAGCTGGACGCCCGCAGCGAGGGCAAGGGACGGCACAGCCGGGTGGTGGCGGGCTTCGTCCTGCTGGTCGTCGGCGACGCGATGATCGCCCTGGCCATCGGCACCGACCTCAAGAGCGTCACGCTCGCCGTGCTCGGCTGGGCGATCGCGGGCTTCGGCATGGGCCTGGTGTACCCGGCGGTCACCACCATCGTGCTCTCCATCGCCCCCAAGGGGCAGGAGGGCGCGGCCAGTTCCAACCTCCAGCTGTCCGAGACCATGTCCGTCGCCGTCATGACCGGCCTGGGCACCGCGGTCAGCGCCTACGGAGCCACCCAGGGCTGGGCCGAGAACGGCGCGCTCGGCATCGTCTTCGCCATCACCACGCTGGCGGCCCTGGTGGGCATCGGCGCAGGTCTGCGCACCCGGGTCAAGGACAAGGACGGTCCGGACACCGGATCCGCCGCGCCCGCGCCCGCCGGGGAACCGGACCGGCAGGACGCGGGGCACACCGCCTGACCGACACGCACCCGCAGTTCCGGCCGACCGACCGCGGCCCGGCGCACACCTCCCCGTGTGCGCCGGGCCGCTTTCGTGCGTCCGGACACCCCCGGCTCCCGTCCGGCGGGCCGCTGCCGTACGATCGGCCGCCCCCGGCCCCGTAAAACCCACGTGCGAACGGCCGGGGGCCGTACCCGCGCGTGCGCCGGGACCGTACCCGCGTGTCGGCCGGGACCGTGCCCGCGCGTGAGCCGGGGGCCGTACCCGTGCGTGAGCCAGGACCGTGCCCGCGCAGGAGCGGCCGGCAACTCCACTGCCGCCGAAGGGCGTTCCCGCCCGGCCGGTCCTTCGGTGGACCTGCGGTCCCCTCGGTGCCGGAACATGCACCGCCGGAAAATGCTTCGGGCGTATCTCGGTGCGCACCGCATGTCCCTCGCGCGCCGCACCGTGAAGACTCCTGTTGATCCACAGGAAAGGCCCACGTGGATCTTCTCCCCTGGAGGACCAGTGACCGACGCACGCAACGGTGGGACGACGACTTCGTCCACCGCGCAGAAGAGCCAGGTACACGACGCGGTGACCGTCCGGAGCACAGTAGAGGTTCCGGTGCGGCTCGCCGACGGCTTCACGACGTCCGCACAGATGACCACCTTTCGCGGCCTCAGCGACGGCGAGGAGCACCTGGCCCTCGCCTTCGGACCGACGTCGGACACCCCCCTGGTCCGACTCCACTCCGAGTGCCTGACCGGTGACGTCTTCGGTTCCGCGCGCTGCGACTGCGGTCCGCAGCTGACGGAGTCCCTGAAGCTGCTCTCCGCGTCCGGCGGGCTGCTGCTGTACCTGCGCCAGGAAGGGCGCGGCATCGGGCTGTACAACAAGCTCGACGCCTACGACGTACAGGACCGGCTGGGTCTGGACACCTTCGCCGCCAACCGGCACCTGAACTTCTCCGACGACCTGCGGGACTACCGGGCCGCGGCACAGATGCTGCACGTGCTCGGCGCCTCCCGGCTGCGTCTGCTGAGCAACAACCCGGACAAGACGGCGCAGTTGCGCGAGTACGGCATCGAGATCGTCGACCAGGTGCCCACCGGCGCCTTCCTCAACGAACGGAACCTTCGCTACCTCCGCGCGAAGGTGGAACTGCACGGCCACTGCATCGAGATCACGCAGGAGATCGCATGATTCAGCACCGCGGCCCCATCAGTGGAATCGCCGCCTGGCAGGACCGCTACGTAGCGACAGCGGGCTATGACAACCAAGTCATCTGCTGGGACCAGCAGACCGGGGAGTCGCTCGCCCGCTCCCTGCACGACCACCTCGCCAACCAGTGCTCCTTCTCGCCGGACGGACGCTTCCTGCTGACGTCCTCCAGCGACCACTCGGCCCGTCTGTGGACCGTCCCCGACCTGCGTCTGGCCGCCGTCTTCGACGCCCAGGAGGACGACGTCGAGATGTCGGTGTTCCACCCGACGAAGGAGCTGGTGGCGACGGCCTCCCGCGACCACCGGGTGCGGGTGTACGCCTTCGACGGCCGGCTGGAGCGGACCTTCACGGGTCACACCGCCGACGTGATCTCGGTGGAGTGGAGCCACGGCGCCGACGAACTGATCTCCTCCAGCGACGACGGCACCATCAAGCGGTGGTCGCTGGCGACCGGGGAACTCCTCGCGGACCTGGACATGGACGGCGTCGAGACCGACACCATCGCCATCGCCACCAGCGGCGTCATCTTCGCGGGCAACGACGAGGGCCAGATCATCGTGGTCGGCGACGACGGCCGCGAGGTGCTCCCGGCCCACGAGGCGGGCATCAAGCGCCTGGTCCTGGACAACGAGCGGGACCTGCTGGTGAGCCTGAGCTACGACCGCACGATGCGGCTGTGGAACGTGGCGTCCCGGCGCCCCGAGCCGATGGGCACCACCGCACTGCCTGACGACGTGTGGCCGCGCTCCTGCGCCTTCGCGGGCGGCTCCCGGCTGGTGTTCGCCACCTTCGGCGCCACCTACCGCGGCTACGACTACGAGACCCAGACCTGGGACACCACCCCGGTGCCGCCCACCGGCGGCGTCAACGCGGTCCTGCCGCTGCCCTCGGGGCTGCTCACCGTGGGCGACTCGGGCACGGTGCACCGCGACGGCAAGGCGATCGCCGACACCGGCAGCCTGTGCAACTTCCTGGCACCGCTGGGCGAACTGGTGCTCACCGGCGGCCAGTTGGGCAAGGTCTTCGACGCGGGCACCGGCCAGGAGCTGTACCAGCACCGCTCCCCGCTGAACTGTGCCGCCGCCTTCGAGCACGACGGCGCGCAGCACGCGGTGGTCGGCGCGTACACCGGCGAGGGGCTCGTCCTGCGGCTGGACGCCAGGGGCCGGGCCGAGCACGTGCGCGACCTGCCGCTGCACACCAACGCGGTGAAGGGCGTCGCCGTCTCGGGCGACCTGATCTTCTCCGTGGCGGCGGACGCGTCGGCGACCTGGTACCGGGCCTCCACCCTGGAGAAGGTGGCCACGATCGAGGACGCCCACGACCGGATCGCCAACGGGTGCGCCGGGCTCGCCGACGGCTGGTTCGCCAGCGTCAGCCGGGACCTCAAGCTCCGGCTGTGGGACCCCGAGCAGCGGGTGCAGGTGCTGGACACCCCGCACACGCACTCCATCAAGTGCGTGGCCGCGTCCGACGACGGCCGGCTCATCGCCACCGGCGGCTACCACGGACAGGTCGCGATCTACGACCGTGCGACGTCCTCGTGGAGCCGTGACGCGCGCCCCACCGCGGCGGGCATCTCCTCCCTCGCCTACGACGCGGAGCGCAAGCTCTTCCTCGCCGCGTCCTACGACGGGCAGGTCTACCCGCTCGCCGGGTGATCCCCCACCAGCGGCGGTCCGGGAGGCGTGGCACGTCCCGCCTCCCGGACCGCCCCAATGCTCCGGAGGCACAGACATGACCAGCACTCCGACGGTCGGCTCCCCCAGCGACGCCACCACGTCCGGCGCCCGCCCACCCGTCGTCATGGCCAACCCCAACACCCTGACCGACCGGGCCGCCATGGGGCTGCCGGAGACCTTCGTGGCGCGCGGCCCCGCCTGGGCGCTGCGCAACCACCAGGACCTCCTGACCAGGACCCCCGAGGAACTCGTCGCGGTGGCCGAGGACCCCCGGCAGGAGTTCGCCACGCGGTGCGCCGCCGGTACCGTGCTCGGCCTGATCGGGGACCCCAGGGTGCGTCCGTACTCCCCGCCGATGGCCGAAGTGCCCGCCGCACGCGTGACGTTGGGGCTCGACCCCGGTGCGGTGGACTCCGTGCTGGAGCAGTGGCGGCACGCCGGGGTGGAACGGGAGTGGATCGCCAAGGAGTGCCCGCAGTACGAGGCGGACCTCGCCGCGTTCCGGATCGCCCTGCACCCGGTGACGAACGCCGAGTACCGGCTGTTCCTGGAGGAGACGGACGCGCACTGGCTGCCCAGCTCCTGGCGGTTCGGGGTGTATCCGGAACTGCTCGCCAACCACCCGGTGTGGACCGTCCCCGCCGAGGCCGCCGACGCGTACGCCGAGTGGCTGGCCGGTGCCACCGGGCGGGCCTTCCGGCTGCCGTCCGAGGCCGAGTGGGAGTACGCGGCCTCCGGCGGCGACGGGCGCGCCTACCCGTGGGGCGCCTCCTTCCGCCCGCAGTGCACGAACACCGTGGAGGGCGGCCCGCTGCGCACTGTGCCGATCGGCGTCCATCCGGGCGGGTGTTCGCCGTTCGGGGTGCACGACATGGCCGGGAACGTCGAGGAGTACGTGAGCGACCTGTACCGCCCCTACGACGGCGGCGACCGCATCGACGACGACCTGGCCGTGACCCGGGGCAGCTACCGGATCGCGCGCGGCGGGAGCTTCACCAGGTTCGGCGACCTGGCGCGCTGCCGGCGCCGGCACGGCTGGTACGAACGGGACATCTACGCCATGGGCTTCCGGCTCGCGGAGTCCCTGTGAGCGGGGCGGACAGGTGGCAGTTGCCCACCCCCGCCGCGAGCCAGGACGGCACGTCCGCGCCACCGGCCAGCCCCGCCGAACACGCCGCGATGGAGCGGGCCGTCGCCCTCTCCCGGGCCCACCTGGGGCGCACCAGCCCCAACCCGGTCGTCGGCTGCGTCCTCCTGGACGCCCACGGCACGATCCTCGGCGAGGGCGGCCACCGGGGCGCGGGCCATCCGCACGCGGAGGTGGAGGCGCTGCGGGCGGCGGGCGCGCGGGCGTACGGGGCGACCGCCGTGGTCACCCTGGAGCCGTGCACGCACACCGGCCGCACCGGCCCCTGCACCGGTGCGCTGCTGGCCGCCGGAGTGGCCCGGGTGCTGTACGCGGTGCCCGACCCCACCCCCCGGGCCGGCGGGGGCGCCGCGCTGCTGCGCGCCGCCGGGGTGCAGGTGGTCGGCGACGTCCACCGCGAGGCGGCGGAGCTCGCCAACGAGCTGTGGCTGACCTCGGTGCGCCGCGAACGCCCCTGCGTCACCTGGAAGTTCGGCGGAACCCTGGACGGCAGGAGCGCCGCAGCCGACGGGAGTTCCCGGTGGATCACCGGCAGCGAGGCCCGTGCGGACGCCCACCGGCTGCGCGCCGAGCACGACGCGGTACTGGTCGGTGCGGGCACCCTGCGCACCGACGACCCGCACCTGGGGCTGCGGCACGGCGTCGTCGGCAAGCCGCCGCTGCGGATCGTACTGAGCCGGGACGGGGTGCTCCGCCCGGACGCCAGGGTGCTGGACGACGCGGCGCCGACGCTGGTGGTGACCGCCAAGGACGCCGTCGCGCCGCAACTTCCGCACGGGCACGAGACGTTGGCCCTGCCGTACGACACGGAGGGCCTGGACCTCAACGCGCTGAGCCGGGAGCTCTACCGGCGGGGGCTGCGCTCGGTGCTGCTGGAGGGCGGGGCGGCGCTCGCCGCGGGGTTCGCGCGGCGCGGGATGCTGGACCGGGCGGTCTGCTATCTGGCCCCCTCGTTCCTGGGGGCGAGCGGCCGCCCGGTGCTTGACGACTTCGGCGCCGACCGCCTCGCGGACGGCCTGCGCTTCGAGTTCGGCGAGGTCGACCGGCTGGGCGGCGACCTGCGCTGCGTACTGCGCACGCGCACCGCGGCCGACGTGCGTCCCGACCCGCTTCCCGACTCCGGGAGACGGCCGGTGCCGGGCCCGGGGCAGCAGACACCGGCGCCCGTCACCACCACGGAGGCCGTATGACGAGCACGAGCACCTGGCGCCATCCGGCCGACCTGCCGCGGGTGGCCGTGATTTACCACAGCCGCCGGGGCACCATGCACCGGCTGGCCGTCGCCGCCGCCGAGGGAGCCGCCGCGCACGGGGCCCAGGTGCGGCTGCTGCGGGTCGCGGACGAAGGCCCCGGCCCGTCACGGCCGAGGCGGCACACCGGGGCCGACCCGGAGCATCCCGTGGCCTCGCCGGAGGACGTGCGCTGGGCGGACGGCCTGGTCCTGGCGACACCGACGTACTTCGGGAACGTCTCCGCCCCCTTCAAGAGATTCCTGGACTCCACCTCCCGGCTGTGGGCACGCGGCCTGCTGGCCGACCGGGTGGTGACCGCCATGACCTCGGCCGAGTGCGACTACGGCGGGCGCGAAGCCACCCTGCTGAGCCTGTACCAGACCGCCTGGCACTGGGGTTCCTGGGTGCTCGGCGCGGACCTCGCGGACCTCCCCCACCTCTCGGGCCCCGGGCTCCCCCGGACGGGCGGCAACCCCTACGGGCTCTCGGTCCGCTACCGCCGCGGGGAACAGGTGTCGGCCCCCGAGGTGGAGGCCGCCCGGGCGCAGGGCGCACGGCTCGCGGAGTTCGCCGCGCGCACCCCGCGGCTGCGGGGCCTCGCCGCCCCCCGGCCGATGCGCGGCCCCGCCCGCGTCACCGTCGTGCACCACGCCCGGCACGAAGCGGTCCGCGTACTGGCCCAGGAGTGCGCGGCCGGTGCCAGGGAGCTGGGGGCGGAGGTCAGGCTGCGCCGGGTGCCGGAGGCCACGACCGCTTCCGGTGGGATGCACTCCGCCGTCAAGGGGCCGCCCAGCGCACCCCCGGCGACGGAGCGGGACCTGGAGTGGGCGGACGCGGTGGTGTTCGGCTCGCTCGCCAGGCTCGGCGCGCCGGCCGCCGCGCTGGTGGACTTCCTGCAGCGGCTGCCGGAGGGCGTCGGCCCGCTGACCGAGAAGGCGGCGAGTTCCTTCGTGGTCACCCCGCGGCCCCACTCGGGGAGCGAGTCGGCGCTGCTGGCCTTCCACCACCTGCTGTTCCACGGCGGGGCGGTGGTGGCACCGCCCGGCTACACCGACCCTGCGTCCCTGGCGGCGGGCGGCAATCCGTACGGCAGCGCCCACGCCCTCTCGCACGGGGCCCTGCCGGGCCCCGCCGCACTGGAGGCGGTCCGGTACCAGGGTCAGCGGGCCGCCGTGGTCGGCGACCTGCTGCGCCGCACGGACCGGGCCCCGTACCGGCCGCAGGTCCCCGGCACCCGGGAAGAACTGCACATCGAGCAGACCCAGCACACCAAGCGCACTCAGCACACCCAGCACACCCAGCACATCGCGGGAAAGGCGGCGTCATGACCGTGCAGCAGTACGACGAGATCGGCGAGGCGTACGAGGGGTTCAAGACCCTGCCGCTCGCCCGGTACTCCGAAGTCCCCAGCTTCCTGGGCATGCTGGGCCCCCTGGCCGGGCGCAGCGTGCTGGACCTGGCGTGCGGCACCGGCTTCTACAGCCGGTCGATCAAGCGGCTGGGCGCGGCCGACGTGCTGGGCGTCGACATCTCGGGCGAGATGGTCGCCGCCGCCCGGGGCATCGAGGAGCGGGATCCGCTGGGCATCCGGTACGAGGTACTGAACGCGGCACAACTCCCGGACCCCGAGCGGAAGTTCGACGCCGCCACCGCCGTGTACCTGCTGAACTACGCGGACGACGAGGAGACGTTGTTCCGGATGTGCCGCGGGGTGCACCGGAGCCTCGCGGACGGCGGCGAGTTCTGCGTACTGACTCAGAATCCGTCATTCCGCTTCGATGGCCCGTCGACCGACCCCTACGGCTTCCGCTACGAGCGGGTGGGTGTGACGGCGATGGGCCCGCGGGTGCACATCACCGCGCTCCTCGATCCGCCGATCTCCTTCGACACCAACTACCCCGCACAGGCGGTGTACGAGCACGCGCTGGGCCGGGCCGGGTTCCGGGACGTCACCTGGGTTCCGCTGGAGGTGCCGGCCGCGTCGATGGCCGCGTTCGCGCCCGGGTTCTGGGACGACTACCTCGCCAACCAACCGCTGACGATGCTGCGCTGCACCGCCTAGGCGCTCCGCACGGCGTGCCGCGAGGTGCCGTCGCCCATCTGCGGCGTCGCCGCGGCCGGTCACGCCCACGCGGCGGAGCCGCAGATCCAGTACAGCCCCCGCCCCTTCCGGGCGCCACCCCTTTCCCCCAGCTTGAGGAGTGTTTCCATGCCCAGCCGCCTGTTCACCTCCGAATCGGTCACCGAGGGCCACCCCGACAAGATCGCCGACCAGATCAGCGACACCCTGCTCGACGCCATGCTGGCCCAGGACCCCACCTCCCGGGTCGCCGTGGAAACCCTGATCACCACGGGTCAGGTGCACGTGGCGGGCGAGGTGACGACCAACGCCTACGTCCCCGTGGCCGCCCTGGTCCGCGAGAAGCTGCTGTCCATCGGCTACGACTCGTCCATGAAGGGCTTCGACGGCGCGTCCTGCGGCGTCTCGGTGTCCATCGGGGCGCAGTCGCCGAACATCGCCCAGGGTGTGGACAGCGCGTACGAGCAACGGGTCGAGGGGGCCGCCGCAGATACCGAAGGGGCCGACCTGGACCGGCAGGGCGCGGGCGACCAGGGCCTGATGTTCGGCTACGCCACGGACGAGACCCCGGAACTCATGCCGCTGCCGATCTCCCTGGCGCACCGGCTGGCGCGGCGGCTCACCGAGGTCCGCAAGAACGGGACGGTCCCGTACCTGCGCCCGGACGGCAAGACCCAGGTGACCATCGAGTACCGGGACGGCGGCCGGGCCCCGCGCCTGGACACGGTCGTGGTCTCCACGCAGCACGCGTCCGACGTCGAGCTGGACGGCCAACTCGCCCCCGACGTACGCACCCTGGTCGTCGAGGCGGAGCTCGCCACGCTCGCCGAGGAGGGCATCAAGCTGGAGACGGAGGGCTACCGGCTGCTCGTCAACCCGACCGGCCGCTTCGAGATCGGCGGCCCGATGGGCGACGCCGGCCTCACCGGCCGCAAGATCATCATCGACACGTACGGCGGCATGGCCCGGCACGGCGGCGGCGCCTTCTCGGGCAAGGACCCGTCCAAGGTGGACCGCTCGGCGGCGTACGCCACCCGCTGGGCGGCCAAGAACGTCGTCGCGGCGGGGCTCGCCGCGCGCTGCGAGATCCAGGTCGCGTACGCGATCGGCAAGGCGCAGCCGGTCGGCCTGTTCATCGAGACCTTCGGTACGGAGACGGTGCCCCCGGCGACGATCGAGCGGGCCGTCTCGGAGGTCTTCGACCTGCGACCGGCGGCGATCATCCGTGATCTGGACCTGCTGCGCCCGATCTACGCGCAGACCGCCGCGTACGGCCACTTCGGCCGGGAACTGCCGGACTTCACCTGGGAGCGCACCGACCGCGTCGAGGCACTGCGCACGGCCGCCGGCCTCTGACCCGCTTCCCCGCGCCCCTCTTCCCCCCCCCGCCCCGCTCGCCCGTGTCCCACTCCCCCGTACCCCGTTCCCCACGCCACGCCCCGCCCCGCCCCCTCGCATCCTGTAACTCACGCACCTCGCGTGCACCCCCGCTGAAGGAGCAGTCCTGTGCGCATCGCCGTGACCGGCTCGATCGCCACCGACCACCTGATGACCTATCCGGGCCGATTCGTCGACCAGTTGCTCCCGGACCAACTGGACCGGGTCTCCCTGTCGTTCCTCGCCGACGACCTGGAGGTACGGCGCGGTGGCGTGGCGGCCAACATCGCCTTCGGTCTGGGGGCGCTGGGCCTCACGCCGCTGCTGGTCGCGGCGGCCGGGGCCGACTTCGCCGAGTACGACGAGTGGCTGCGGGCGCACGGGGTGGACACCGGCCCGGTACGGATCAGCGCCACCCGGCACACCGCGCGCTTCGTGTGCACCACCGACGCCGACCAGAACCAGCTCGCCACGTTCTACTCGGGGGCGATGTCCGAGGCCCGCGAGATCGAACTCGCCACCGCGCTGGCCCCGCTGGCCGACATCGACCTGGTGGTGATCGCTCCCAACGACCCGGAGGCCATGCTGCGGCACACCAAGGAGTGCCGCGGTCTGGGCCTGCCCTTCGCGGCCGACCCCTCGCAGCAGCTGGCCCGGCTCTCCGGGTCCCAGGCCCGCTCCCTGGTGGACGGCGCGCGCTACCTGTTCACCAACGAGTACGAGGCGTCCCTGCTGCTGCGCCTCACCGAATGGTCCCGCGCCGAGGTGCTGGACCGGGTCGGCACCTGGATCACCACCCACGGCGCGGACGGGGTGACCCTGGAACGCGCGGACGCTCCCCAGGAGCACGTACCGGCCGTGCCCACCACCACGGAGGCCGATCCGACGGGCGTGGGCGACGCCTTCCGGGCGGGCTTCCTGGCCGGGATCGCCCGGGAATGGCCGGCCGCCAGGGCCGCCGGCCTGGGCTGCGTACTGGCCACGGCGGCGCTGGAGACGGTCGGCACCCAGCACTACGACGCGTCGGCGGCGCAGCGCGCCCTGCTGGCTCCGGCACCGGCCGGGACGGTCTGACGGCTGGCGGCTGGCGACTGGCGACTGACGGCTGACGGCTGACGGCTGACGGCTTCGGGCGGGGTCCGTTCCACCGGGCGGACCCCGCCCGTACGTCTGCCCTGCCGAGGTTCGGTCCTGCTGAGGTTCAGTCCTGCCCAGGCCCCGGCCCCGGCCGGTCGACCTGGACGAGCGCCGCCACTCCCGCTCGGCTCAGCCGGAGCTCAGCCCGAGGTGACCGGCAGGACGTCCGGTGACAGCACCCCGGCCCGCGCCGACGCGCTCGTCGCCCGCCTGCGGTGATGGCGTCGGCACAGTACCTCGTACCCCACAGCCTCCGCGGGATGGTTCACGTCCCCCACCACGACCTGCTCGCCCTCGACCACCATCTGGCCGCCCACCGTCCGCGCATTGTGCGTGGCCCGCGCCCCGCACCAGCACATCGCCTCGACCTGCAACGTCTCCAGCCGGTCCGCCAGCTCGATCAGCCGCTGCGAGCCCGGGAACAGCCGGGTCCTGAAGTCCGTCGTGATACCGAACGCGAACACGTCCAGGTCCAGGTCGTCCACGATCCGCGCCAACTGGTCGATCTGGTCCGGCGCCAGGAACTGCGCCTCGTCCACGATCACGTAGTCGACCTTGCCGCCCCGCGACACCTGGTCCACCACGTACCCGTACAGGTCCCGGCCAGGACCCGCCTCCACCGCCTCCGTGACCAGACCGAGCCGCGACGAGAGCTTGCCCTCACCCGCCCGGTCGTCACGCGTGAAGATCACGCCCTGGAGACCGCGCGCCGACCGGTTGTGGCCGATCTGGAGCGCCAGTGTGCTCTTCCCGCAGTCCATCGTTCCAGAGAAGAACACCAGCTCGGACATGAGGAGTTGAGCCTTTCGGGCAGTGAAGTGCGGGGGGAGTTCGTGCGGGCCTGCGGAATTGCGTACGTGCGGGATTGCGTTCTTGCGGGGTTACGGGATTGCGGTGTTACGAGCGTACTTCGAGGAGCGGAACGTGCTGCTCCACGGAAGTCATCGAGCCGTGCATACCGACCATCGAGGACTCGCCCGGCTCGTTGCGCGAGGCGGTGATCACCACGTCGGCGTGGGCGGCGGCGACGACGTCGCCGATCCGGCCGAGCACCCGCTCGTCGACGCGCGGGCCGAACCAGCCCGCCGCGATCGCCTCGTCCCGGCTCGCCACCCAGAACTGCTCGCCGAGCACTTCGCGCCAGACCGTCAGCACGTCGGAGGCCGCACCGGGGACGGCGTAGATGTGCCGGGCACGGCCCTCGCCGCCCAACAGGGCGACACCCGCTCCCAGTTCCCAGTCCTCGTCGAAGTCGATGCGCGACTCCTCGTCGAAGGGGATGTCGATCATGCCGTGGTCGGCGGTGATGTACAGGGCGCTGCGCGGCGGGAGTTGTTCCGCGAGGCGCTGCGCGAGCCGGTCGACGTGCATCAGCTGGCCGCGCCAGGAGTCGGAGTCCACGCCGAAGCGGTGACCCTGGCCGTCGACCTCGCTGTAGTACGTGTAGACCAGCGATCGGTCCCCGGCGGCCAGGTGGCGGGCCGCGAGGTCCATCCGGTCCTCACCGGTGAGGCGGCCCTGGAAGGTGCCGCCGCTCAGCGCGATCTTGGTGAGGGGGGTGTGCTGGAAGTCGGGGGACGAGACCTGTGCGGTGTGCACGCCCGCCGCGTCCGCGAGCTGGAAGACCGTGGGGTACGGCTGCCAGACGTGCGGGTCGGTCCAGGGGCGCCAACGCAGCTGGTTCATCAGCGCGTTGGTGTCCGGGTCGCGGACCGTGTAGCCGGTGAGGCCGTGCGTGCCCGGCGTCAGTCCCGTACCGACGGAGGCGAGCGAGGTCGCGGTGGTGGCGGGGAAACCGGCGGTCAGCGGGCGTCCGGTGCCACCGCGCGAGGTGGCGAGGAGGGAGTGGAGGTACGGGGCCTCGTCCGGGTGCGCCTTGATCTGCTCCCAGCCGAGACCGTCGATCAGGAACACGCAGTTCCGGTCGGCCGGGGTCAACTCGCCGATGGAGGCGGCCATTCCGGGTACTTCCATGCCTGCCGCCAGGGTCGGCAGCAGGTCCGCGAGGGAGCCGGAGCCGTACTCCGGGACCGGGGCGGTGTCGAGCGCGAGGGGGACGGGGTCCTGCCAGGCGGCGGGCAGCGCCATCAGCGGACCGAGGAGCCGGTCGCGGCCGTGGCCTCGGACAGCGCCTGTGCGAAGACGAGGGTCTGCTTCACGGTGTCCGGGCCGTCGCCGGCCTCGCTGACCCGCAGGCTGAGGTCGTCGGCGGTGGAGCTGCCGGTGTAGCCGTGGTCGGCGTCGCAGTTGGGGTCGCCGCAGGCGGCGGGCTCCAGGTCGAGCCGGGCGACGGCGCCCCAGCCGATGGTCAGGACGACCTCGCGCGGCAGCGTGCCCGGAACGTACTTCTCCGGATTGGCGACGACGCGGCTCACGACGACCGAGGAGATCCGGCCGATCTTCACGGACTCGGTGGAGGTGGTGGCGTACGGCGTCGGGGAGCTGGTGTCCGCGTTCTGCTCGTCGGTGTGGCTGACGATGAAGCGGGTGCCGGTGAGGACCAGGACGGTGACGTGGCGGCGGACCTCGTTCGAGTCGAACGTGGTCTCCTGGTGCACCAGGTACGACGAGACGGGCTCCGCGCCGACAGCGGCCTCCACCGCTTCGGCCACAAGAGCCGGGTAGTAGCCGCTGCGCTCGATCGCTGCCCGCAGCCCCTGGGTCGTCGTACCGGTCTTCGCCATGCCATCCATCCTACGGGGCCCGGGAGGCCGGATGTCCCTTGAGCCGGGGGCGGGCCGTGGGGGCTCAGTAGCTCGGGAGGCGGCGGGGGCCGAGGTCGTTCCGCACGGCGGGGGGCGCGAGGCGGACGGTGGCGCCCAGGACGGACAGTCCGTCGGGGGCGGCGACCACGGGTTCGAGGGCGACACCGACCACCTCGGGGTGGTCGTCGACCAGTCGGGAGACGCGCAGCAGCAGTTCCTCCAGGGCGGCGGTGTCCACGGGCGCGGAGCCCCGCCAGCCGAAGAGGAGCGGGGCGGTCCTGATCGCCCGGATCAGCTCGGCGGCGTCCCGGTCGGTGGCCGGAACGAGCCGGTGCGCGGTGTCCCCGAGCAGCTCGGACGCCGCTCCGGCCAGGCCGAACGACAGCACGGCGCCCGCGGCCGGGTCGATGCTCGCCCGTACGACGGTGTCCACGCCGCGCGGCGCCATGGCCTGCACGACGGGGAGCAGCTCCTCCGGTTTGCCGAGGGCGTCGGTCAGCTCGCCGTACGCCCGCCGCAGGTCGTCCTCGTCGGCCAGGTCGAGGCGTACGCCGCCGAGGTCGGGGCGGTGGCGGAGATGCGGGGCGGTGGTCTTGAGGGCGACCGGGTAGCCGAGGCGTCCGGCCGCCGCGACGGCCGCGTCCGGGGTGGGCGCGGGCAGCGCGTCGCGCACGGCGATCCCGTACCGGCCGAGCAACTCCCTTGCGGCGCCGGGACCGAGCGGCAGGCCGCGCGGGTCGGCGTCCTCGGCGAGGAGCGCTTCGATCTGCGCGGCGGCGCCGCTCTCGTCGATGTCCTCGTACTCGGGCACCCGCCCCGGCTCGGCGGCCTCCCGCCGCCACTGCGCATAGCGGAACGCCTCGGCGAGGGCCCGGACGGCACGCTCGGCTGCGGGATAGGCGGGGATGCGGCGGGGGGTGGGGGGCTCGGCGGTGAGGGACGCGGGGGCGGGGGCCCCGGGCCCGGGGGCGGGGGCGGGGGCGGGGGCGGTGGGCGCCTTGGGGGACGGGGCAGGGGTGGCCCCTGAGGCGGCCGGGGTCTGCGGGGGTGCTGCTCCCGGTGTTCCCGGCGGGGTCTGCGGCATCAGGGCGGGCTGCGAGGCGGCCGGGGCGGGAGCGGGCTGCCGGTCCGCCGGGGCGGGAGCGGGCTGCCGGTCCGCCAGGGCCGTGGTTCTGCCCGGTGCCGTGCTCGTCGCCGCCGCCAGGGCCTCGGCCAGTTCGCCCATCTCCACGTGGACCACCGCCACCGGCTTCGCCGGAGACGCCGCCACCGCCTCGCGCAGGGCCGCCGCCAGTACCTCGCCGTCACCGGACTCCGTCGTTCCGCCCTCGCCGACCCAGGGGATCGCCGTGACGACGACCGCGTCGCACGCCGGGTTCGCGAGCGCAGCCGACAGGGCCGTGCGGAAGTCCGCCGGTGTGGCGCCCGTCGTGAGGTCGTGCGGCGGCAGCGGACGCAGCCCTTCCGCGAGACAGGCGTCGTACGTGAGGAGGCCGAGCGACTCGGAGTTGCCGAGGATCGCGGTGCGCGGGCCGCGCGGCAGGGGCTGGCCGGTCAGCATCAGCCCCGCGTCGACGAGTTCGGTGACGGTGTCGACCCGTACGACCCCCGCCTGCCGGAACAGCGCCGACACCGTGGCATCCGGAATGCGCGCCACCGGTACCGCGTGCCCCGGCGGCGTACTCCCGCTGTGGCGGGCGCCCTTGACGACCACGACCGGCTTCACGGCGGCGGTGCGGCGGGCCAGCCGCGTGAACTTCCGCGGGTTGCCGATGGATTCGAGGTACAGGAGGACGGCGTCCGTTTCCGGGTCCTCGTAGCAGTACTGGAGGAAGTCGTTCCCCGAGACGTCAGCACGGTTTCCGGCGGAGATGAAGGCGGAGACGCCCGCGCCGCGCCGGTCAAGACCGGAGAGCAGCGCGATGCCGATGGCGCCGGACTGGGCGAACAGGCCGATCCGGCCGCGCGCCGGAGACCGGGGGGCGAGGGACGCGTTGAGTCGTACGTGATCGGAGGTGTTGATGATGCCGAAGGCGTTGGGGCCGATGATCCGCATCCCGTACGAACGCGCCTGCCGGACCAGCTCCCGCTGCCGCTCCCGCCCTTCGGCCCCGCTCTCCGCGTATCCGGCGGCCAGGACCACGAGCCCCTGGACGCCGCTCTCGCCGCAGTCGGCGACGACTTCCGGAACCTTCTCCGCCGGTACGACGACGACCGCGAGGTCGACGCCCTCCCCGATCTCGGCGACGGAGCGGTGCGCGGGAACGCCGTCCAGCTCGGTGACGTCCGGGGGAAGGGCCGCGTTCACCGCGTACGCACGACCGGTGAATCCGGCGGCGAGCAGGTTGCGCAGGACGGTACGGCCGACGGACTGCGCGGAGCGCCCGGCGCCGACGACCACGACGGACCCCGGCGACAGCAGCCGCTGCACGGAGCGGGCCTCGGCGCGGTGCTCGCGGGCGCGCTGCACGGCGAGGGAGCGGTCGGTGGGCTCCAGGTCGAACTCCAGGTGCACGACACCGTCTTCGAAGGAGCGCTTCTGCTGGTAGCCCGCATCCGTGAAGACCTTGATCATCTTGGAGTTGGCGGGCAGCACCTCGGCGACGAAGCGCCGGATGCCGCGTTCGCGGGCGACGGCTCCGATGTGTTCGAGGAGGGCGGAGGCGACGCCGCGTCCCTGGTGGGCGTCCTGGACGAGGAAGGCGACCTCGGCCTGGTCGGCGTCGGGGCCCGAGGCGGGCAGTCCGGCGGCGTTGATGCGGTCGTAGCGGACGGTGGCGATGAACTCGCCGCCGACGGTGACCGCGAGGCCGACCCGGTCGACGTAGTCGTGGTGGGTGAAGCGGTGCACGTCCTTGGCGGACAGCCGGGGGTAGGGAGCGAAGAAGCGGTAGTACTTCGACTCGTCGGAGACCTGCTCGTAGAAGCTGACGAGGCGGTCGGCGTCCTCGGTGGTGATGGGCCGGATGCGTGCGGTGCCGCCGTCGCGGAGCACGACGTCGGCCTCCCAGTGGTCGGGGTACACGTGATGCGCGTCGTCCACAGCCTTGGCCATGGGGGCAGCCTACGACTCGCGGCCGCTCGGAGGGCGGGGCAGTCTGGTCCTGTCCGGCGGGGCTTGTGCCGGGACTTGTGGCGGGGCTTGCGCCGGGGCTTCCGTCGGGACTTCCGCCGGGACTTCCGCCGGGCAGAGCAGCCTGCACCACGTGAGAGACTGGTCTAGACAACCAATAAGCACATGAAGGGCAACACCATGGTTGAGCGCCGCGTCACCGTCGGCTGGGCCGAGGGCCTGCACGCCCGCCCCGCCTCCATCTTCGTCCGCGCCGTCACGGCCACCGGCGTCCCCGTCACCATCGCCAAGGCGGGCGGCAACCCGGTCAACGCCGCGTCGATGCTGGCGCTGCTGGGTCTGGGTGCGCAGGGCGGCGAGGAGATCGTGCTCGCGTCCGAGGCGGAGAGTGCGGACGCGGCTCTGGACCGTCTCGCGAAGCTGGTCGCCGAGGGCCTGGACGAGCTCCCCGAGACCGTCTGACCTTCCGAGAGCCCATGAGGCCGCACCCATAGGGTCGCGCCCATAAGGGCGAATTCTCGCGCGGAAGCCGTGGCATCCCGAATTCGGGGGCCGCGGCTTCCGTCGTTTCCTGATCCCGAGAATTCAGTTCACCAAGAACGCCTCAGGGCGCCAGGAACACCGGTGAATTTGCGTCCGTCCGGGGCTCTTTTCCGCTACGACTTGTATACGGCCCGCGTGTTAATTCCGGCCGCCCGTCATGTTGACTGCTTGTTGCGGAATCCTCATGCGGTGCGCGGCCACCGCCCGCTCCGCGTGCCGTGCGGTCAGCGCCCTGGCCCGGTCCGCGTCGCGCCTGGTCACCGCGTCGACTATCGCGCCGTGCTCGGCCCACGTCTCGGCGGGCCTGGCCGGCCGCTCCACCACGTACATCCAGGCGATCTTGTGCTTGAGCTGGGCCAGCAGGGTGATCAGGCCGGGGCTGCCGGACGCCTGGGCCAGGGTCTCGTGGAACCAGCCGGTGAGAGAGGTCAGATCCTCGCCATCGGCCCGCCCGGCCCGGTCCTGCCCCAGCCTGACGAGCCCGCGGAGCACCTTGAGGTGCGCCTCCGTCCGCCGAACGGCCGCACGCGCCGCACCGAGCGGCTCCAGGAGCGTACGCATCTCCAGGAGGTCGGCGGCCTCCTGCGCGGTCGGCTCGGCGACGCAGGCGCCCGCGTGCCGGCGGGTGGTGACGAAGCCCTCGGCCTGCAGGGTGCGCAGCGCCTCGCGGACCGGGACGCGCGAGACGCCGTACCGGCGGGCCAGCAGCTCTTCCGTGAGCCGGCTGCCGCGCGGCAGAGCTCCGGACACGATGTCGTCGCGAATCGCCGTACACACCGAATGCGCGGGAATGCGCATGCCCGGACCTCCGTCTGCCCGCCGAATCCTTCTCTCAACTCTATTGCAACGCGGCGGAATTACCGAAGAAAATCCTGAACTCTGGCCTGAACTCCAGCCTGAACTCCGGGGAGAGCGCACACAGAAATGCCCCGGCTCGTGGAGAGCCGGGGCATTCCCGAACAGCAGGTACGGCGACGCGTGCAGCAGCAGGTGCGGCAGCCGCGGGTGCGGTCAGACGCCGACGCCGTGGCCGCGCAGGTACGCGACCGGGTCGATGTCCGAGCCGTACTCGGAGGAGGTGCGGGCCTCGAAGTGCAGGTGCGGGCCCGTGGAGTTGCCCGTGGAGCCGGAGAGGCCTATCTGCTCGCCGGACATGACGGACTGGCCGACGGAGACACCGATCGAGGAGAGGTGGCCGTACTGGGTGTACGAGCCGTCGTTCATCCTGATCACGATGTTGTTGCCGTACGCCCCGCCCCAGCCGGCCTCGACGACCGTGCCGGCACCGACGGCGACGACGGAGCTGCCCGACGAGGCGTGGAAGTCGACGCCGGAGTGGCTGCCGGAGGACCACAGCGCGCCACCGGACTTGTAGCTGGTGCTGACGTACGAGTCCGCGACCGGCAGCCGGAAGGCGTTGAGGCGCTTGCGCTCGGCCTCGCGGGCGGCACGCTCGCGCTCCTCGCGCTCCTTCTTCGCCTTGGCCTCGGCCTTGCGCTTGACCTCCGCCTTGCGGGCCTCTTCGGCCTTCCGCTCGGCCTCGGCCTTGTCGTACGCCTGCTTCTGGGCGGTGGCCTGTGCCTCGACCTGGGCGGTGAGGGTCTCCGTCACGGTGTTCTCCATGACGACGGCGCGGATGGTGCCGGTGTCCTCGGCCGACAGGTCGTGCTCGGCGGCGATGGCCTGCGGGGCCAGCGTTCCGATGACACCGGTCGTGGTGAGGGCGGCGACTCCGGCGATGTTGGCGCTCTTGCGCGACAGCACGGAGGGACGCCGGTGCTTCCCGGCGGCACGGGTGAACGCCATGAAGTGGCTGTTTCCTTTCCTTCCTTCTCGCCTACCGGGTTAGCTGACGGGTTCGGAGCAGGAAGGTCTCCTACGGGCCCCACCGGCCCGTGAAGGGCGATGGCGTCCGATTCACCCCAGGGACTGAGTGGGTCCCCGGCTCCCCAGGCTCGCGCCTGACGGGGACTCGGCGATGACTGCCCGGTGCCGCGGTTGCGGCGCACTCTGACGGACAGCCGGACCGACGCTAAGCGGCACTTCTTTCAATCGCCAAACAGACAGCCCTTTTTGTAACGGAGCCCACACGGCAGACAGGCAACCTCTCCAATAAATCGGACATAAGGGAGGACCCCGACGACTCGGGAGTCATCGGGGTCCTTCTTGTCATGCTTTGTGCCGGTCGTACGAACGGCCTTGTGCGGCCCTCCGACCGGTCAGCCGGTGACGACCGTGACCTCACCGATGTTCAGCGCCCGTACGGGCTCCGCGATCTGCGAGGCGTCGCCGACCAGGATCGTGACCAGCTTGTCCACCGGGAACGCGTTCACGACGGCCGCCGTGGCCTCCACCGTGCCGGTGGTGGCGAGCCGGGCGTACAGCTGGGCCTGGAAGTCGTCGGGCAGGTGCTGCTCGACCTGGTCGGCCAGCGTGCCCGCGACGGCGGACGCCGTCTCGTACTTGAGCGGGGCGACCCCGACCAGGTTCTGCACGGCGACGTCGCGCTCGGCGTCGGTGAGGCCCTCGGCCGCGAGCGTCCGCAGGACCTTCCAGAGGTCGTCCAGGGCGGGCCCGGTCGACTCGGTGTCCACGGAGCCGCTGATGGCCAGCATGGCGGCGCCGCTGCCGTCCGCGGCGGAGCGCATCACCTGGCCGAAGGCGCGCACGCCGTAGGTGTAGCCCTTCTCCTCGCGCAGGACGCGGTCCAGGCGCGAGGTGAGGGTGCCGCCGAGGCAGTACGTGCCGAGAACCTGGGCGGGCCAGACGCGGTCGTGCCGGTCCGGGCCGATGCGGCCGATCAGCAGCTGGGTCTGGACGGCACCCGGGCGGTCGACGATGACCACGCGGCCGGTGTCGTCGGCGGTGATCGGCGGGACCGGGCGCGGCGCGGCGGTGTTGCCCGTCCACTCCCCCAGGGTGTCGGCCAGGACGGCGTCCAGGTCGATGCCGGTGAGGTCGCCGACGACGACGGCCGTGGAGGTGGCCGGGCGGACGTGCGCCTCGTAGAAGGCGCGCACGGCGGCCGAGTCGATGGCCTTGACCGTCTCCTCGGTGCCCTGGCGGGGGCGCGACATGCGCAAGGAGGCCGGGAAGAGCTCCTTGGAGAGCTGCTTGGCGGCCCGCCGGGACGGGTTGGCCGCCTCGTGCGGGATCTCGTCGAGCCGGTTGCGCACGAGACGGTCGATCTCGCCGTCCGCGAACGCGGGCGCGCGCAGGGCGTCGGCGAGCAGGCCGAGCGCCTTGGGCAGCCGGGAGACCGGCACTTCGAGGGAGACCCGGATGCCGGGGTGGTCGGCGTACGCGTCGAGGGTGGCGCCGCAGCGCTCCAGCTCGGCGGCGAACTCCTCCGCCGAGTGCTTGTCGGTGCCCTCGGTGAAGGCGCGCGACATGATCGTGGCCACGCCGTCCAGGCCCTGGGGCTCGGCCTCAAGAGGTGCCGCGAGGTTGACCTCGACGGCCACCAGCTTCTGGCCGGGGCGGTCGCAGCGCAGCACGACCAGCCCGTTGGGCAGGGCGCCGCGCTCGGGGGCCGGGAAGGCCCACGGGGTGGCGGGGCCCGCCTGCGGCTGCGGGTGGAACTGCATCTC
Source organism: Streptomyces sp. NPDC021093 (assembly GCF_044333135.1). NCBI lineage: Bacteria > Bacillati > Actinomycetota > Actinomycetes > Kitasatosporales > Streptomycetaceae > Streptomyces > Streptomyces sp. NPDC021093. The sequence goes on from NZ_JBIRQJ010000016.1 coordinate 143,323, forward strand.
GCTGGTCACGGCTGCGGCCTTGCCGGTGGTGGCTGCGGTCTCCGTCACTGGTCCGCCCCTTCCTGCTGCTCCTGCTGGACTTCCTGTACGACGTCGGCGTGCGCGGCGTCGGCGGGCTCGACCGGCTCGGACTCGGCCGCGGCCGCGAGCGGCTCGTACACCAGGACCGCGCGGTTGTCCGGGCGCAGGCACGCCTTCGCGACGGCCTGCACCTCATCGGCCGTCACGTCCAGCACGCGCTGCACGGCGGTCAGGGCGAGCAGCGGGTCGCCGAACAGCACGGCGTACCTGCAGAGTTCGTCGGCGCGGCCGGCGACCGTGCCGAGCCGGTCCAGCCACTCGCGCTCCAACTGGGCCTGGGCGCGCTCCATCTCCTCGGCCGTCGGGCCCTCGGCGGCGAACCGCGCGAGCTCCTCGTCGACGGCCGCCTCGATCTGCGGAACCTCGACGCCGCCCGACGTCTTGACGTCCAGCCAGCCGAGCGAGGGCGCACCGGCCAGGCGCAGCAGGCCGAATCCGGCCGTCACCGCCGTCTGGTCGCGTCGTACGAGCCGGTTGTGCAGGCGGGAGGACTCGCCGCCGCCGAGCACGGTGAGCGCCAGGTCCGCGGCGTCCGCCTCGCGCGTGCCGTCGTGGGGCAGCCGGTAGGCGGCCATCAGCGCACGCGCCGGGACCTCCTCCTCGACGACCTCGCGCAGCTCGCCGCCGATGACGTCGGGCAGCGAGCCGTCGCGCGGCGGCTGCTTGCCGTCGTGCGAGGGGATCGAGCCGAAGTACTTCTCGACCCAGGCCAGGGTGGCCTCGGGGTCGATGTCGCCGACGACCGACAGCACCGCGTTGTTGGGCGCGTAGTACGTACGGAAGAAGGCGCGGGCGTCTTCCAGCGTCGCGGCGTCCAGGTCGGCCATCGAGCCGATCGGGGTGTGGTGATAGGGGTGGCCCTCGGGGTACATGAGGGCGGTGAGCTTCTCGAAAGCGGTGCCGTAGGGCACGTTGTCGTACCGCTGGCGGCGCTCGTTCTTGACGACGTCGCGCTGGTTCTCCATGGACTCGTCGTCGAGCGCGGTGAGCAGCGAGCCCATCCGGTCGGCTTCCAGCCACAGCGCCAGCTCCAGCTGGTGCGCGGGCATCGTCTCGAAGTAGTTGGTGCGCTCGAAGCTGGTGGTGCCGTTGAGCGAACCGCCCGCGCCCTGCACCAGCTCGAAGTGACCGTTGCCGTGCACCTGGGCGGATCCCTGGAACATCAGGTGCTCGAAGAGGTGCGCCAGGCCCGTACGGCCCTTGACCTCGTGGCGCGAGCCGACGTCGTACCAGAGGCAGACCGCGGCGACCGGGGTCAGGTGGTCCTCGGAGAGGATCACCCGCAGACCGTTCGCAAGCCGGTGCTCGGTCGCTGTCAGGCCGCCGGAGCCGGCCTGCGCTGTGGCCGTGTGACCCATGGGCATGTACGTCCCTTCGATCGCGTATGAGACAAGTCCTGCAAGTAAGTCCTGCCACTGTATGCAAGCGCAGTGACAGTCCGCGAAGTTCCCGTTTCCCGCAGTCTTCTCGAAGACGCCTTCGCGGCCGCTCCGAAACCCGCTACGGACGGGTCGAGGTCGGCGTTGTCAGTGCGGCGGTCCACAATGGTCCGCGTCAGCACCCCCGCCTCCCGCACCACCGATCCCCACAACCACCCTTTGAACAGTGAGAAGGAGCCGCAGCGCGATGGCCCGCCGCAGCACGAAGACCCCGCAGCCTGACGAGGCGTTCGAGGAGAAGATCCTCGACGTCGACGTCGTCGACGAGATGCAGGGCTCCTTCCTTGAGTACGCCTACTCGGTGATCTACTCGCGCGCCCTGCCGGACGCGCGGGACGGCCTGAAGCCGGTGCACCGCCGCATCGTCTACCAGATGAACGAGATGGGCCTGCGCCCCGACCGGGGGTACGTCAAGTGCGCCCGCGTCGTCGGCGAGGTGATGGGCAAGCTGCACCCGCACGGCGACGCGTCGATCTACGACGCGCTGGTCCGCATGGCACAGCCGTTCTCCATGCGGCTGCCGCTGGTCGACGGCCACGGCAACTTCGGCTCGCTGGGCAACGACGACCCGCCGGCCGCGATGCGTTACACCGAGTGCAAGATGGCCGACGCGACGTCGCTGATGACGGAGTCGATCGACGAGAACACGGTCGACTTCAACCCGAACTACGACGGCAAGGAGCGCGAGCCCGTCGCACTGCCGGCCGCGTACCCGAACCTGCTGGTCAACGGCGCCACCGGCATCGCGGTCGGCATGGCCACCAACATGCCCCCGCACAACCTCGGCGAGGTCGTGGCCGCCGCCCGCCACCTGATCAAGCACCCGGGCGCCGACCTCGAAACGCTGATGCGCTTCGTGCCGGGCCCCGACCTGCCGACCGGCGGCCGGATCGTCGGTCTGACCGGCATCAAGGACGCGTACGAGAAGGGCCGCGGCAGCTTCAAGATCCGCGCCACGGTCTCCGTGGAGAACGTGACGGCGCGCCGCAAGGGCCTGGTCGTCACCGAACTCCCCTTCACGGTCGGCCCGGAGAAGGTGATCGCGAAGATCAAGGACCTGGTCGGCGCGAAGAAGATCCAGGGCATCGCGGACGTCAAGGACCTCACCGACCGCTCGCACGGCCTGCGCCTGGTCGTCGAGATCAAGAACGGCTTCGTGCCGGAGGCCGTCCTGGAGCAGCTCTACAAGCTGACCCCGATGGAGGAGTCCTTCGGCATCAACAACGTCGCCCTGGTCGACGGCCAGCCCCTCACCCTGGGCCTCAAGGAGCTCCTGGAGGTCTACCTCGACCACCGCTTCGAGGTCGTACGGCGACGGAGCGAGTTCCGCCGCACCAAGCGCCGGGACCGGCTGCACCTGGTCGAGGGCCTGCTCGTCGCGCTCATCGACATCGACGAGGTCATCCGCCTCATCCGCTCCAGCGAGAACTCGGCGCAGGCCAAGGAGCGCCTGATCGAGCGCTTCGGCCTCTCGGAGATCCAGACCCAGTACATCCTGGACACCCCGCTGCGCCGCCTCACCAAGTTCGACCGCATCGAGCTGGAGTCGGAGCGCGACCGGCTCAACGGCGAGATCGACGAGCTGACCGGGATCCTGGAGTCCGACACGGAGCTGCGCAAGCTGGTGTCGGCCGAACTCGCCGCCGTGGCGAAGAAGTTCGGCACCGAGCGCCGCACGGTGCTGCTCGAATCGGGCGCCTCGGCCGTCGCAGCCGTCCCGCTCGAAGTCCCGGACGACCCCTGCCGCGTCCTCCTCTCCTCGACCGGCCTGCTCGCCCGTACACCCAACGGCGAGCCCCTCGCCCTGGACGACGCGCGCCGCACCAAGCACGACGTGATCGTCTCGGCCGTCCCCTCGACGGCGCGCGGCGACATCGGCGCGGTGACGTCCGCGGGACGCCTGCTCCGCCTGGCGGTCATCGACCTGCCCCAGCTCCCGGACACGGCCTCCGCACCCAACCTCTCCGGCGGGGCCCCGGTATCGGAGTTCCTGTCCCTCGAAGCCGACGAGACCCTGATCTGCCTCACCACCCTCGACGAGTCCTCCCCCGGCCTCGCGATCGGCACGGAGCAGGGCGTGGTGAAGCGCGTGGTCCCCGACTACCCCTCCAACAAGGACGAGCTGGAGGTCATCTCCCTCAAGGACGGCGACCGCATCGTCGGCGCGCGGGAACTGCGTACGGGCGAGGAAGACCTCGTCTTCATCACGGACGACGCCCAACTCCTGCGCTACCAGGCCTCACAGGTACGCCCGCAGGGCCGCCCGGCGGGCGGCATGGCCGGCATCAAGCTGGGCGCCGGCGCCAAGGTGATCGCCTTCTCCGCGGTGGACCCGGCGGCGGACGCGGTGGTCTTCACGGTGGCCGGCTCGAAGGGCACGCTGGTCGGCGACGCCGAATCCTCGGCCAAACTCACCCCGTTCGACCAGTACCCGCGCAAGGGCCGGGCCACGGGCGGCGTCCGCTGCCAGCGGTTCCTGCGCGGCGAGGACGTCCTGATGCTGGCATGGGCGGGGGCGGCCCCGGCCCGTGCGGCACAGAAGAACGGCGCCCCGGCAGACCTCCCGGCCCCGGACCCGCGCCGCGACGGCTCGGGCACCCCGCTGACACAGCCGGTGGCATCACTGGCGGGCCCGGTGTAGCCGGAGCCGATCCCAACGGACCGGGACAGGGGGGCACGGACAACTGAAGCCGCGCCCCCATCCCGGCCAACAGCGACACGAACGAACCCCAGGAACGCCCCCGGCCAGACGACACGGACGCACACGGTCCGGGCTCAGGCGGTCCGGGCGACGCCCCGGACGCACACGGTCCGGGCCCTGGCGGCCCGGACACACACGGTCCGGGCCCTGGCGGTCCGGGCCCTGGCGGTCCGGGCCCTGGCGGTCCGGGCCCTGGCGGTCCGGGCCCTGGCGGTCCGGGCCCTGGCGGTCCGGGCTCAGGCGGTCCGGGCTCAGGCGGTCCGGGCTCCCGGCCCTGCGGTCCGGTCGCGCCTCGGACCTTCCCCGTTGCGCCTCAGCCCTCCCCCGGCCGCTCCGCGCCCTCCGCGTCCTCCGGGTCCTCGGTGCCTTCCGCTTCCGCCGGATCCTCTGCGTCCGGATCCTCCGCGTCCAGCTGCTGTACGTACCGCAGGACACCCCACATGGCACGCTCGCCCGGGGTGTCCTGCTCCGAACCGGGACCGGCTTCACGTTCCCCGTCCGCATCCACCGTCACACCCGCCACGCCCTGCGCCACGCACGCCGCCAACTCGGCGTGCAGCGCCGCCCCGTCCGTACCGGACCCGATGAGCACCAGCTGTGTCAGCCGCTCCTCGTCACTCCCCCACGGCTCCGGGTAGAACCGCAGGAACCTGCCCACCGCGTGCACCGCGTACCGGTTCCGCGCGTCGGCGGCGCCGAAGTCGACGTACCCCTTGATCCGGTAGAGCCCCTCGGGCCGTCCGTCGAGGAAGCGCATCAGCCGCTGCGGATCCATCGGTGCGGCAGACACGAATTCCACGCTCGCGTACGCCGCGTGCAGGTGCGCGCCGTGTTCTTCCTCGCCCTCGCCACGGCCCTCGATCTCCGCCCGCAGGTCCTCGAAGCTCAACTGCCAGCCGTCCGCGCGGTGTTGCGCCTCGGACCGACGGTCGAAGAGCACCTCCGGGTCGATCCGTCCGTACTCCGCGGCGATCACGGTCCCGCTGCCGAGCCCGCTCAGCTCGTCCCGCAGTCGTACGAGATCGCTCTCCCCCACCCGGTCGGCCTTGTTGAGCACCACCAGATCGGCGATCGCCAGATGCCGCGCGATCTCCGGGTGCCGCTGCCGCGTCGCCCCGAACTCGGCCGCGTCCACGACCTCCACCAGACCTCCGTACACCACGTGCGGGTTCTCGCTGGCGAGCAGCATCTTCACCAGCTCCTGCGGTTCGGCCAGCCCGCTCGCCTCGATGACGATCACGTCCATGCCCGCCCCGGGCTCCGCGAGCTTCTCCAGATACGCGTCCAGCTCACTCGCGTCCACGGCACAGCACAGGCACCCGTTTCCGAGCGAAACGGTCGAATCCCCGAGTTGCCCGGCCACCGCCATGGCGTCGATTTCGATCGCCCCGAAGTCATTGACGATCGCCCCGATCCGGGTGCCGCGACTCCGCTTGAGCAGATGATTGAGCAGGGTTGTCTTCCCCGATCCCAGGAATCCTGCGAGGACGACGACCGGAATCTGTTGCCTGGACATCCCCCGATCGTAAAGGAACCCGACTTCGGGCTGCCGGGCGGTGCGTGGTTGTCGGCGGCGCACACCGGGCACATATTCGGCATGGCGTTCGCGAAGGGGGCGCGCGTTTCCTTCTGTGCGCCGCTTCTCCGCCTCCCGCCGGTCAGAGCCGCTCGGCACTCTGGGAGACGGTGAATGCAGTCGACCGCCGCACGTCCGTCCCCTCCCACCGCTCGGCCGGAGGACCGCACGGACGCGCCGGTGATTCGGGGGTGGGGAATGGGCATACAGGAATGCCGTCAGCGGGGTGCGACGGTCTGGGTCGCGGGGGCCGCCTTCGCCGTCCTGCTCGTCCAGCGGAGGCACCTGCAGCGTCGTACCGATCTCGCGGACAAGCACCGGCTCCAGTTCGACCTGCTCTGCAAAGCGATGGACGACCCGGAACTGGCCGAAGTCCTGGACACGTACGACGAGGAGATTCCGCCGGGCAAGCAGCGGCAGTTCCTGCTCGCCAATGCCCTTTACGGCAATCTTCTGCACGCCTACCGGCTCGGCACCACGAGCAGAGCCGAGACGCTCGGACATCTGCGCGGCATTTGCCAGAGCAGGATTTTCCGTGACTACTGGGACGCCACGCGCCACCACCGGGAGACCCTGCCGGGCAATTCCCAAGAGAGGCGGCTCGCGGTGCTGGTGGACGAGATCGTTGCCACCGCCAGCGAGGAACGTGACAACTGGTGGGTCATCTGACCGACCCCGCATCGTCCAGATTGCTGAAATTCCGGCTGAGTTCCGCAGGGAAGCGGAACCTCGGGCACGCATGTCCGCTTATGCCGGGGGTTAACCCCTTCCGCCACACCGTAAGAAATGGGCCCCCCGTTGAACATTGTGCGCAGGGTCGGCGTACCCCCCCGTGAGCGTGGAAGCATGTCCGGCCAGACCTGCCCGGACATCTTCGAGCTGACCGACGGGAACTTCGCCGTCATCGGCACCGACGTCACCGACACGCTCGACGGGGCCCTCCCCGTTGACGCGGGACGCGCCGACTACGAGCGGATCGTCGTCATCACCCGTGAAACCCTGATCAGGGCGAAGGCGGACATCCCGGACGCGTAGGGCCTGTCCGGCACGACGGCCGGCGGGGGAAGGACCGCGCTCTCCCGCGCCCGGCCCCTCCCCCGCCCCCGGAGGCACCGGCCGGCCCGTCCGCCCCTGCGTCTACCGTTCGTACCCATGCGCATCACCTGGCCGCAGCGTGTCGTCTCCCAGTTCCTGCTGATGCAGCTGGCGATCGCCACCGGCGTCACCGTTCTCGCCACCGGGCTCTTCCTCGCCCCGCTCGGCGCCCAGCTCGACGATCAGGCGATGCGGCGGGCGCTGGCCATCGCCCAGACCACCGCGTCGCCCCGCACCGCCGACATGCTGCTCGGCTCCCCCGCCGAGCCCGGCGGCCCCGTGCAGGCGGAGGCCGAGCGGATCCGGCGGGCGACCGGCGCCGAGTACGTCGTGATCATGGACCGGCGCGGAGTCCGCTGGTCGCACACGGCGACCGCGCAGATCGGCCGGTTCGTCTCCACCGATCCGAGCGACGCCCTCGCGGGGCGCGAGGTGATGGAGATCGACAGCGGTACGCTCGGCCGCTCCGCCCGCGGCAAGGTCCCGCTGCGCGATCTGCGCGGCCGGATCGTCGGGGCCGTCTCGGTCGGGATCGAGTACGACACGGTGCGCGGACGGCTGCTCGCGGCCATCCCCGGCCTCCTCGCCTACGCGGGCGGAGCGCTCGCGATGGGCGCCCTCGCCGCGTACCTCATCTCCCGCAGGCTCCAGCGGCAGGTCCACGACCTGGCCTTCTCCGACATCGCGGCGCTGCTCACGGAACGCGAGGCGATGCTGCACGGCATCCGGGAGGGCGTCGTGGCGCTCGACTCCGGGGGCAGGGTGCGGCTGATCAACGACGAGGCCCAGCGACTGCTCGGGGTGGGCGGCGAGGCCACCGGCCGCCCGCTGGACGAGGTGCTGGGCGCGGGGCGCACCGCCGACGTGCTGGCGGGCCGGGTGTCGGGCGAGGACCTGCTGACCGTACGGGGGCCGCGGGTGCTGGTCGCCAACCGGATGCCGACGGACGACGGCGGCGCGGTGGCGACCCTGCGCGACCGCACCGAGCTGGAGCGTCTTGGCCGGGAGCTCGACTCGACCCGCGGTCTGATCGACGCCCTGCGCGCCCAGGACCACGAGCACGCGAACCGTCTGCACACCCTCCTGGGCCTGCTTGAGCTGGAGCTGTACGAGGAGGCCGCCGAGTTCGTGACGGAGGTGGCCGGGGTGCACCGGGCCACGGCCGAGCAGTTCACCGAGCGCGTTCACGACCCGCTGCTGGCCGCGCTGCTGGTCGGGAAGGCGACGGTCGCGGCGGAGCGCGCGGTGGTGCTGCGCCCGGCGGACGGGACGCTGCTGCCCGACCGGCTGGTGGATCCGCGCGGGCTGGTGACGGTGGTCGGCAATCTGGTGGACAACGCGCTGGACGCCGCGGCCGGTTCGCCGGGTGCGTTCGTCGAGGTCGCGCTGCACGCGCGGGGGCGGGAGGTCGTACTGCGGGTGACGGACAGCGGCTGCGGGGTGCCGCCCGCACAACGGGAGCTGATCTTCACGGAGGGCTGGTCGACGAAGCCGCTGCCCGCGCACGGCAAGCGCGGACTCGGCCTGGCGATGGTACGGAGGCTGGCCGAGCGGCACGGCGGGAGCGCGTACGTGGGGGAAGCGCCGGGCGGAGGCGCCGAGTTCACGGTCGTACTGCCGGAGTCGCTGACGGAACCGGACACTTCCGGCCCGTCCGGCGCTTGAGAACGCGCGGCCGAAAGCCTGGCACGGAGCGCGCCCGAAGCCTGGCACGGGGCGCGTCCGAAAGCCTGGCACAGGGCGTGTCCGAATGCCTGGCACGGGGCGCGGCCCCGGACACTGGAGAATCCCCCTCACACCGCCCCCGCCCCTGTGAGCGACCTCACCTCCGTCTCCGCGTGCCTTGCCTCGTCCGGCGGCTCGGACGAGGTGACGGTGCCCAGCCAGCCCGCCAGGAAGCCCAGCGGAATCGAGACCAGGCCCGGGTTCTGCAGCGGGAAGAGCTGGAAGTCGGCGCCGGGGAAGAGCGATTCGGGGCTGCCGGAGACGACCGGTGAGAGCAGCACCAGCAGCACGGCGGGGACCAGTCCGCCGTAGACCGACCAGACGGCTCCGCGCGTCGTGAAGCCGCGCCAGAACAGCGAGTAGAGCAGCACCGGCAGGTTCGCGGAGGCCGCGACGGCGAAGGCCAGGCCCACCAGGAACGCCACGTTCAGGTCGCGGGCGAGCAGGCCGAGGGCGATGGCCACCACCCCGATGCCGCCCGCGGCGACCCGGGCGACCGCGACCTCGCTGTACTGCTTGGCGCGCTTGCTCCTGCTCCGCAGCGAGGCGTACAGGTCGTGGGCGACCGAGGCGGAGGAGGCCAGGGTGATGCCCGCGACCACGGCGAGGATGGTGGCGAAGGCGACCGCCGCGACCACGGCGAAGAGAACCGTTCCGCCTGTGGAACCGGCACCGCCGCCCAGGTCGTGCGCGAGCAGCGGAACCGCCGTGTTCCCCGCGGCGTTCGACGCCCGTACCCGGTCGGAGCCGAGGACGGCCGCCGCACCGAAGCCGAGCACGATGGTCATCAGGTAGAAGCTGCCGATGAGCCCGATCGACCAGACCACCGAGCGGCGGGCGGCCCGCGCGGTGGGCACGGTGTAGAAGCGCGACAGGATGTGCGGCAGGCCGGCCGTGCCGAGGACCAGGGCGAGACCGAGGCTGATGAAGTCGAGGCGCGCGGTCCAGTCCCCGCCGTACCTGAGGCCCGGTGCGAGGAAGTCCTTGCCGTGGCCGCTGCGGTCGGCGGCGGTGGTCAGCAGCTGGTTGAAGTCGCCGTGGAAGCGCACCAGGACGAGCACGGTGAGGGCGAGCGCACCGGCCATCAGCAGCACGGCCTTCACGATCTGGATCCAGGTGGTGGCCCGCATCCCTCCCAACGTCACGTAGATCACCATCAGCGCGCCCACGCCGATGACCGTCCAGGTCTGGGCGGCCCCGCTGCTGCCGCCGAGCAGCAGGCCGACGAGAGAACCCGCGCCGACCATCTGGGCCACCAGATAGAGAACGGACACGGTCACCGAGGAAGTTCCCGCAGCGATGCGCACGGGGCGCTCTCGCATCCGGGCGACGACCACGTCGGCGAGGGTGAACCGACCGCAGTTGCGGACCAGTTCGGCGACGAGGAACAGCACGACGAGCCAGGCCACCAGGAAGCCGACGGAGTAGAGCATGCCGTCGTACCCGTAGAGGGCGATGAGGCCGGAGATGCCGAGGAAGGAGGCGGCGGACATGTAGTCGCCGGCGATGGCGAAACCATTTTCCATGGGCGAGAACAGTCGGCCGCCGACGTAGAACTCCTCGGCCGAGCCGTGCCGGTTGCGGCTGACCCAGGTGGTGATCGCCAGGGTCGTCGCGACGAACGCACTGAACAGCAGCAGCGCCAGGGTCTGGTGTCCTTCGTTCACCGTCCGGGCCCTCCGGTCGGTCCGAGCGGGGCGGACGGCATGGACAGCCTGGTCAACTCCTGGGTGTCCCAGCGCAGTTCGAGCGCGGCACGGTCCCGGCGGAGCCTGGCGTGCCGGGCGTACGCCCAGGTCAGTACGAAGGTGGAGAGGAACTGCCCGAGCCCGGCGACCATCGCGACGTTGACCGCTCCGGCGACCGGGCGGGCCATCAGCTCGGGTGCGGCGGTCGCCGCGACGACATAGGCGACGTACCAGACGAGGAAGGCGAGGGTCGCGGGGACGACGAACCGCCGGTAGCGCCTGCGCACTTCCTGGAAAGCGGCGCTGTGCTGCACCTCCAGGTAGATGTCGGCCGCGCTCTGTTCGCGCTCCGGCGCGGCGGGCGCGGGAGGCGCCGTGTGCGCGGGGGCTCCCGTGCCGTCCAGTTCGCCCCAACCCGAGGCGAGCGCGTCATACCACGGGTCGTCGAACCGCATTGCTGCGGCGTCGCGCCCTTCGTGCTTCTCCACGGAACAACTCTCCTTGTCCGCGGCCGGATTGGTCCGCGCGCCCCAGGATGGGCAGACCGGAAAGATCCCCGGATCGGCAATCCCCTCTCTTCACCCCATTAGGTGACGCCCGCACCCGGTGCACCCGCGGCGGGCGGCCTGACGAGGCCCTGCCAGTAGGCGTACCGCACGGCCTGCGCACGGTCGCGCACGCCGGTCTTCGCGAAGAGGTTGTTGATGTGCGTCTTCACCGTGGCCGGGCTGATGCGCAGGGCCCGCGCGATCTCCCCGTTCGGCAGGCCTTCCGCGATCAGCACCAGCACCTCGGCCTCCCTCGGGGTGAGCCCGTCGGGAAACTCCTCGGGTCCGGGGGCCTGCGGCTCGGGCGCGGTGACCCGGTCGAGGAGACGCCGCTGCACGCCCGGCGACAGCCCGGCCTGTCCCGACATCACGTCCTGCACCGCCCGTACGATCTCCTCGCCGCCGGCGTCCTTGGTGAGGTAGCCGCGGGCGCCGGCCTGCAGGGCGGGGAAGAGCCAGTCGTCGTCGGCGTACGTCGTGAGCACCACGACCTGCGTCGAGGGGTGCCGGTCGCGGATCCGCCGGGTCGCCTCCACCCCGTCGCAGCGGGGCATCCGCAGGTCCATCAGGACCACGTCGGGCGCATGTGCGGCGACCAGTGCGACGGCCTCCTCGCCGTCGCCCGCCGAGCCGACGACCTCGATGCCGGGCAGCAGCCCCATCAGCAGGACGATGCCTTCGCGCACCATCGCCTGGTCGTCGACGACCAGCACCCGCACCGCTCTGCCCGTCACGCCCTCGTACCCGTTCACACCGGCATCCGCAGCCGCACCACGAACCCCTCCCCCTCCTGGCCCGCCTCCAGCGTGCCCCCGAGCAGTTCCGCCCTCTCCCGCATTCCCAGCAGACCGTACCCGGCGCCCGTGGCGGCCAGCTCGCCGCGCGCGTCGGACCGGCCCGAGTCCCGTATCTCCAGGGCGACTTCGCCCGGTCCGTACGCGAGCAGGATCCGGACCTCGGCCCCCGGGGCGTGCTTACGGACGTTGGTGAGGGCCTCCTGGGCCACCCGCCGCACCGCCTGCGAGGCGTCCGCGGTCAGTTTCTGCCGCTCCCCCGACACTTGGACCTCGGCCCGCTCGACGGCCCCCAGCTCCCGCAGATAGTCCTCGACGGGCACCATGTCCCCACGGAGCGCGGAGAGCGCCTGACGGGTCTCCGCGAGCCCCTCACGGGCCATCCCGCGCGCCGCGACGACCCGTTCCAGCACTCCGTCACGGAACGCGCCCTGCGGCTCCCGCTCGATCAGCAGCCGGGCCGCCTCCAGGTGCACCATCTGCGCGGAGAGACTGTGTGCCAGGACGTCGTGTATCTCCCTGGCTATTCGGGCCCGTTCGGCGAGGGCCGCCGACTCGGCCTCGGCAACGCGGGCGGCCCGCTCCTGCGCGAGGAGCCGGAAGCCGGAGCCGCGCGCCTGGGCGTCCAGCCGCAGCATGTACCCGATGACCAGGACCCCGCAGGTCACCACCAACTGCTCCCTGACGCCCACGACACCCAGCACCGCATGCATGCTCACGACCACCGCGCCCACCGGCAGGCCCACCGCCAGCGGCAGCCGCACCATGGCCTGTATCCCGCAGATGATCAGCAGGATGGCCCCGGGATCCGGCGCCCCCGCCACATACGCCCCGGCCGCCAGCAGCGCCACCGCACCGAGCACCCCGAGCGAGGGCAGCAGGCGGTGCCGCACGGTCTGCCGGTCGTACAGCTCGGCCGCCCCCGCGACGGCCACCAGCGCGAGCGGCGGCACCACTGCGGCCACTCCGTCGAACACCTGGGAGGCATACGCCTCCCAGAGGATCCAGAAGCCCATCCCGAGCCACAGGACGATGTCGATCGCCATCCGCACCCGGGGCACCCCGAGTCGCGACAGCTCCTCCTTGGAGGGCCAGGCGGTGAATCCGCCGCTCGACTGCGTCGTCTGCGATCCCATGCCGTCGACATTACGGATCGGCCGGGCGTCCCGGATCGGAGCGTGGGTGGAGCTTTTCGCTCCACCCACGGGTTGACTCCGGCCCCGTCCACCGGGACATCGCGCAGGTCAGGCGTCGATGCGGGACCTGTCCAGCGTGGCCGCGGCGCTGGTGATGAACTCCTTGCGCGGCGCGACCTCGTTGCCCATCAACAGGTCGAAGACCTGCTCCGCGGCTTCCAGGTCGCCGATGTTGATCCGCCGCAGCGTGCGGAAGCGGGGGTCCAGCGTGGTCTCCGCCAGCTGGTCCGCGTCCATCTCGCCGAGACCCTTGTAGCGCTGGATGTCGTCCTTGTACCGGACGTTCTTGCGCTGGAACTCCAGCAGGGTCTGGCGCAGTTCGCTGTCCGAGTACGTGTAGACGTACTTGTCCTGGCCCTTCTTGGGCTGGACCAGCTCGATCCGGTGCAGGGGCGGAACCGCGGCGAACACCCGTCCCGCCTCCACCATCGGACGCATGTACCGCTGGAAGAGCGTGAGCAGCAGGATGCGGATGTGCGCGCCGTCGACATCGGCGTCGACGAGGAGCACGATCTTGCCGTACCGCGCCGCGTCGATGTCGAAGGTCCGGCCGGACCCCGCTCCTATGACCTGGATGATCGCGCCGCACTCGGCGTTCTTCAGCATGTCCGAGACGGACGCCTTCTGAACGTTGAGGATCTTGCCGCGGATCGGCAGCAGCGCCTGGAACTCGGAGTTCCGCGCGAGCTTGGCCGTGCCGAGCGCCGAGTCCCCCTCGACGATGAAGAGTTCGCTGCGCTCCACGTCGTCGCTGCGGCAGTCGGCCAGCTTGGCCGGCAGCGAGGACGACTCCAGGGCCGTCTTCCGGCGCTGCGCGTCCTTGTGCTGGCGGGCCGCGATACGGGTCCGCGCGGCGGCGACGATCTTCTCCATCACCGAGCGCGACTGGGCCTTGCCGTCGCGCTTGGTGGACGTCAGGAAGCCCTTGAGCTCCTTGGCGACCACGTTGGCGACGATGCGGGTGGCGGCGGACGTGCCGAGGACCTCCTTGGTCTGGCCCTCGAACTGCGGCTCGGCGAGCCGCACCGTGACCACCGCCGTGAGGCCCTCCATGGCGTCGTCCTTGACGACGTCGTCCTCGGCGACGCGCAGCAGCTTGGCCGAGCGGAGCGACTCGTTCACCGTCTTGGTGAGGGAGCGCTCGAAGCCGGAGACGTGGGTGCCGCCCTTGGGGGTGGCGATGATGTTGACGAAGGACTTGACCGTGGTGTCGTACCCGGTGCCCCAGCGCAGCGCGATGTCCACGGCCAGCTCGCGGGTCACCTCGGTGGGCGTCATGTGGCCGCGCTCGTCGAGGACCGGGACGGTCTCCTTGAAGGTGCCCGTCCCGCTGAGCCGCATGACGTCGCAGATCGCCTTGTCCTGCGCGAGGTACTCGCAGAACTCGCTGATGCCGCCGTCGAAGCGGAACGTCTCTTCGCTCTTGCCGACGCCCTCCAGGTCCCGCTCGTCGCGGACGACGATGGTGAGGCCGGGGACCAGGAAGGCGGTCTGGCGGGCGCGCTGGTAGAGCGTGTCCAGCGAGAGCCTGGCGTCCTTGAGGAAGATCTGCCGGTCGGCCCAGTAGCGCACGCGGGTGCCGGTACGGCCCTTGGGGACCCGCTTGCCCTTCCGGAGCCCGTTGCCCGGGTCGAAGGGGGCGTCGGGGCCCGACTCGGTGAAGATGCCGGGGACGCCGCGGCGGAAGCTGATCGAGTGCGTGACGCTGCGGTCGACCTCGATGTCCAGCCGGGCGGAGAGCGCGTTCACCACGGAGGCGCCCACGCCGTGCAGACCTCCGGAGGCGGCGTAGGAGCCGCCGCCGAACTTGCCGCCGGCGTGCAGCTTGGTCATGACGACCTCGACGCCGGAGAGGCCCGTCTTGGGCTCGACGTCGACCGGGATGCCGCGGCCGTTGTCCTGGACCTCGACCGAGCCGTCCTCGTGCAGGATCACTTCGATGCGGTCGCAGTAGCCGCCGAGGGCCTCGTCGACGGAGTTGTCGATGATCTCCCAGAGGCAGTGCATCAGACCGCGGCTGTCGGTGGACCCGATGTACATGCCGGGGCGCTTGCGGACCGCCTCAAGACCTTCGAGGACGAGCAGGTGCCGCGCGGTGTAGTTGGAACCGTCACGGTCCGCGCCGCTCAGCAGTGCGGTGGACGGGACGGTCGTATCGGCGGTCACGCGGTTCGCTCCTCGCTGAATTTCAAATGGGCCCCGATGGGGTACGGGGTCGGCGTCGGTCGCCGCTCAGAGGGTAACGGGGCCTGGTAGAGCGGGTGTAACGCCACCCTCGGGAAAACTCATGCTAGTCCAGTGGCGTACAGGTGTTCGATCCCTCGTTGGAGTGAAGCACATGTCACGTTCCCTTCCGGGCATGAACCATTTAGGCTCCGGGCACGTCCTCATGAACAAGCCGGCAATCCAGCCGGTCGGACTCCCCGACCCAGACAATCCAGCAACGCGAAACCGTAAAGCGACGCAATACGGCTCATTCGCCGCCAACCGGCAACAGACAACCACTCCGGAAGACCTTCGGAAGAAGTTTCAAGGAAAAGCCACGAGCGGGAACGTTTTCGGCCTGGTTGGATGTTGACCCTGGTACGACAGCTCGTCGAGCTAGAGAAGAGGCGACGTGACTACTGTTCTGACCCCCGCGAGCCCCCTGACGGCCGCTGACCGATGCGACCGCTGCGGCGCCCAGGCATACCTGCGCGTTCTCCTGGCCAGCGGCGGCGAACTGCTCTTCTGCGCCCACCACGGTCGCAAGTTCGAGCCCGAGCTCAAGAAGATCGCAGCGGAAATACAGGACGAGACGGACCGGCTGACGGTCTCCCCCTCGTCCTCGGAGGACGACGAACGCTGACGCCCCAAGCGCGTCCACGACGAGCCAAGGACCGGCGCCAGCCCGGTCGACGGGCGGCTTCCCCCGGGTGTGCGGGGGAAGCCGCCCGTTCTCGTACGCGCTCTCTCCCCCCCGCCCCCGGGCCCGCTCACGCGAAAGCCCGGCCCCCGACGACCCGCACATGCGAATGCCCCGCTCCGGGCCACACGCACGCAAGCCCGCCCCACCCCGGGTCCTCGTACGTGCGCGCAGCCCTCGGACCCCGTACGTACGCATCCGTACGCCTGAACCCCGTGCACACCTCCTCGTACGGGCCCCGGCCAGACCACCCCCTCAAGCCGCCCAGCAGCCCCGCAGGCAGCCCGACAGCCCCGCGCACCCACCGGGGGCCGGGGCTGCCGCACCGGGCGGCTGAGCGGCCGCTCAGGCCTCCTCGGCCAGCTTCCGTGCCAGCGCCGAGACCCGGGTGTACACCCCGGGACTCTCCGCCTGCCCGCATCCGCTCCCCCAGGACACCAGCCCGATCAGCCGCCCCCTGGCCACCAGCGGCCCCCCGCTGTCCCCCTGGCAGGCGTCGTGGCCGCCCTCCGGGTCCCCCGCGCAGAGCATCGTGGCCGGCAGATACCTTCCGTCCAGGTTCCCGGGGTACGCCTTCGCGCACGCGGCGTCGGGCAGCACCCGTACCCGCGCGGACTTCAGGGTGGTCGCGTACGCCCCTGCCCCGGTGGTGTCGCCCCAGCCGTAGACGGTGGCAGCGGTCCCCGGCGCCTCCCCGCGGCTGCCCTCGGCCGCCATCCTGATCACGTGGCGCTCGGGGAGCGCGACGGCCAGGGTCAGCACGGCCACGTCCCCGGAGTTCGACAGCAGGTCGTACGACGGGTTGATCCAGGTCCTGCGCACGGCGATCTCCCGCCCGCCCGGACCCCGCAGTTCCCCGCGACCGGCAATGACCTTCAGGTCGCGCACCTCGCTCAGCGGGACGCCGAGCACGTCCCGGCCCAGGCAGTGCGCGGCCGTCACCACCTTGGTCGGCGCCACCACCACTCCGCCGCAGAACTGTCCCGCCCGCATACCCCCGAACCGGTCACGGCTGGAGACGGCCACCACCCACGGGCTGTCCGCCGCGCGGACGGTCTGGCCGCCTATGACCACACCGTCGGCGACGGCCTGGCCCGGCGCCGCGAGGGGCGCCGCCACCGCCGCAGCGGTCAGGGCGAGGGCCCCCGTCAGTGATCGGGTGATGGGTCGACGCATGCGTCCTCCTGACTCAGGGGTGAATTCCGCACACCCAGAGTCAGCCAGCCCCCACCGCCCCGCACCCGCGCATACGACGGGGAACAGCGGGCCGGGATCAGTCGAGGTAGTCGCGCAGCACCTGCGAGCGCGACGGGTGACGCAGCTTGGACATCGTCTTGGACTCGATCTGGCGGATGCGCTCACGCGTCACCCCGTAGACCTTGCCGATCTCGTCGAGCGTCTTGGGCTGGCCGTCCGTGAGGCCGAAGCGCATGGAGACGACGCCCGCCTCGCGCTCGGAGAGGGTGTCGAGGACCGAGTGCAGCTGCTCCTGGAGGAGCGTGAAGCTGACCGCGTCGGCCGGAACGACCGCTTCCGAGTCCTCGATGAGGTCGCCGAACTCGCTGTCGCCGTCCTCGCCCAGCGGGGTGTGCAGGGAGATCGGCTCGCGGCCGTACTTCTGGACCTCGATGACCTTCTCGGGGGTCATGTCGAGTTCCTTGGCCAGCTCCTCCGGGGTGGGCTCGCGGCCCAGGTCCTGGAGCATCTGGCGCTGCACGCGCGCCAGCTTGTTGATGACCTCGACCATGTGCACCGGGATGCGGATGGTGCGGGCCTGGTCGGCCATCGCGCGGGTGATCGCCTGCCGGATCCACCACGTCGCGTACGTCGAGAACTTGTAGCCCTTGGTGTAGTCGAACTTCTCGACCGCACGGATCAGTCCGAGGTTGCCCTCCTGGATCAGGTCCAGGAAGAGCATGCCGCGGCCGGTGTAGCGCTTGGCGAGGGAGACGACGAGTCGGAGGTTGGCCTCCAGGAGGTGGTTCTTGGCACGGCCGCCGTCCTGGGAGATCATCTCCAGTTCGCGCTTGAGCTTGGGCGCGAGCTTGTCGGAGTTCGCCATCTTGTCCTCGGCGAACAGGCCCGCCTCGATGCGCTTGGCGAGCTCCACCTCCTGCTCCGCGTTGAGGAGGGGGACCTTGCCGATCTGCTTGAGGTAGTCCTTGACCGGGTCGGCCGTGGCGCCCGCGACCGCGACCTGCTGCGCGGGCGCGTCGTCCTCATCGTCGTCGGAGAGGACGAAGCCCTTGGCCTCGCCGCCCTCTTCCTCCTCACCCGCCTTGACCTGCGACTCCTCGACCGGCTCGTCGCCCTCGGCCGCCTCGTCCTTCTTCCCCGCAGCCTTCTTCGTCGCCGTCTTCTTGGCGGCGGTCTTCTTCGTCGCGGCCTTCTTGGCCGTCGCCTTCTTCACGGCGGCCTTCTTGGCGGGTGCGACGCCGCTCTCACCGGCGGCGACGTCCACGGAATCGGCGACCGGAGCCGCCGCGGCCGCAACCGTCTTGGGGGCGGCGGCACTTGCCGCGAAGGTCCGGGGCACGGACCGCTGGACCGGGCTCTTCGCCGGGACGCCCTTGCGGGCGCGCGGGGGCGGCTCCGCGGCAGTGACCATCAGCGTCACACCCTCTTCCTCAAGGATCTGATTGAGGCTGCGCAGGACGTTCTTCCACTGGGTCGGCGGAATCCGGTCGGCATCGAATGCCCGGCGCACGTCGTCACCGGCGATCTGCCCCTCAGCCTTTCCCCGCTCGATGAGCGCCAACACGGATTCGGACTCGGCGATCTCCGGCGGGAGCGTACGGGATGTGCTGGCCGACACGAAGAACCTCTCGGAGCAATGGAAATGGCGCCCGACCCCGCCCGTGAGGGCCTGAGCCGACGACCACCGGCTGGGGATGCACCGGCGGACCGGGCGAAGAGCCTGGGACCGTCCGCGGAGCCGCGAGCGACATCCGCTTTCCCTCCCCGGCTCTCACCTCTTAGGTCATCGCGGGATCCCGAGGAGTGTTACGCCCCGACTTCGTGGCCCGAGTCACATCCGATTCACAACGAACTCCCGCACAAGGGACGGGTGCCCACAGTCGTGTCGCCGAACCCCGAGGGGCCCGGCGACACGAGGTCCGTACGCCCTTGCGGGCGGCGGCATTTCAGGGGGTGATGCGCCGTCAGTGCTCGCGGGGCGCGGGAACGACCCGGTCCACTTCAGGGTGCACGGTGAGGAGTTGGCGCATCGCCGACTCGGCACCAGAACCGTCCCCCGCGGCAAGGGCGTCGGCGATCCGGGCGTGGTGGGCGAGCGAGGCGTCGGTGGGGCGGTCACAGCCGACGACCGGCCCTCCGGACACCTGAAGGGCCGCGGAGACGATGCCCGAAAGGTGCTCCAGCATCCGGTTTCCCGCGAGCTGGATGAGCAGCGAGTGGAACTCGGCATCGGCCCTGGAGAAGGTGAGGGAGTCGCCCTGGGCGAGTGCGTGCCCCATGATCTCGACCATGTCGCAGAGGCGCTGCTGCACGTCCTCGCGGCCGTGCCCTGCGGCGAGTCGGGCCGCGAGCGGCTCGATCGTCCAGCGCAGTTCGGCGAGTTCGCGCCGCTGGTCGTCGCGCTGGGGCCCGAAGGCGCGCCACTCGATGATGTCGGGATCGAGCAGATTCCAGTCGCTGACCGGGCGGACACGGGTACCCACATTGGGACGGGCGCTGACCAGGCCCTTGGCCTCAAGCACGCGCAGCGACTCACGGACGACGGTGCGGGAGACCTCGAAGCGCTGGCCGATCTCCTCGGGCACGAGCGGGCGGTCGGCACCGAGATCGCCCGAGACGATCATCTGGCCGAGCTGCTGGACGAGTTGGCCGTGCAGGCCGCGACCGCGGTTGCCGGCCGAGCGGCGGCCGACCCGACCCAGATCGGATTCCGGACTGTCCCAGCCGAGGGGTCCGACGCGATCGGCGCCGGGGGTGTCCCCGTAGGGATAGCGGTCGAGTTCACCAGGCCCGGCGAGACCTGAGTCGACGGGGCGGGCGGCGGTCATCATGGTGTGCGCAAGGGTACTCACGGATGAGTTGTCGGCCTGACTCCCCTGCCCCTTGAGGTCTTTGGTGAAAAGCACACGAAAGGGTGATCACCGCTCCCCTCTCAATTGACGCCTTATCGGAAAGAAACGGGCGTTCCCAGGGGAGTTGTGAGCGATTCGGCGACTCTTCGCCAGGATGCGGTCACCAACGGGCCTTGCGGCGAAGCCCCGTGAGCAGATACGCGCACAGGAGCACAGGGAGCGACAACGCCATGGCCACGCCCACCGGTTGGGCCACGAGCCGCATCGCGGCGAGCAGCCACTGGTCGGCCTCGCCGGGGAGCCGGAGCCAGATCAGCTCCCGCAACCTGCTCGGGAGTCCGACCATCGAACGCGCGGCCGGACCCGTAAGCAGGTGCTGCACAGCGGGTGCGACGGCGACGGGAACGGCGAGGACAGCTGCCACTCCGGCGGCGGTGACCCGGAAGACTCCGGCACCCAGCAGTCCGGCCCAGGCGCAGCCGACGCTCAGGGCGGCCCAACTCGCCGCGGCGCCGGGCAGGTCAGGGGGCAGCTGCGTCAACTCCGCTCCGTACAGCAGACGGAGGAGAAGGAAGTTGGCGCCGACCGTCAGGGTCGCCAGGGCCAGTGCGGTGCCCGCGGAAACGGTGAGCTTGGCAAGGAGCAGCCCGAGGCGCCGGGGAGAGGTGCCGCGCGAGGCCGCGAGCGCCGGGTAGCGGAACTCGTCGCCGAAGGAGAGTGCGCCGAGCAGGCCCGCCCCGAAGGCGGCGGGGGGCAGCGGCAGGAGGCCGGGCCAGGCGGCGAGGGCGGTCGGCAGGGGCGCGGCTCCGGTGTGCGTGAGCAGGGCGGCGAGGGCCGCGGACACAGCGAGGACCGCGACGAGGACCAGGAGGGTGCTTCTGGTACCGAAGGCGCGGCGCAGTTCGTACCGCAGGGGGCGGAGGGGACTGCGGGCGGGGCGGGAGGGCGCGGGGGCGGCCTCCCGTACGGGACCAGGTGCGGGTACAGGTACGGGCACGGATACGGGCACGGGCACGGGGAGTCGCTGCGGATCGGACTCGGCGCTCGGTGCAGGCGGTGTCACGGACACCGGGAGGGCGCCCGGGACGGGCTCGGAGAGCGGCTCGGGGCCGGGGCCGACGGGCTGCTCCGGCAGCGCCGCGCGAGGACCCATGTCGCCGACTTCGTCGGCCAGTTGGTGCAGGAGTACGCCGTGCCGGAAGGCGGTGTCGCCGATCTCCGCGCAGTTGCTGCCGTAGACGGACAGGCGGTTGCCGCCCTCCGGCACCACCTCCACGGAACGGCGGCCTGCCCTCGCCTCCTTGCCGAGAAGAGCGCCCAGCCGTACGGCCTGGGGGGTGCGGACGGCGACGCGGGGGCGCAGCCGGGTGCGGGCGAATTCTGCAGCCGCCTGGTCGGCCACGAGGCGGCCCTCTTCGAGGGTGACGACACGGTCCGCGGTACGGGCGGCCTCCTTGGGATCGCCGGTGGTGTAGAGAACGGTGCCGCCGTGTGCGGCGTGGGCGCGCAGGAGCCCGTACAGCCAGCCGTTGTCACGGGGCGAGAGGCCGGCGGCGGGCTCGTCGAGGAGCAGGGTGTGCGGGTCGGCGAGGAGGGCGGAGGCGAGGCCGAGCCTGCGGTCCATGCCGAGGGAGAGGTTGCCGAGGCGTTGTTTGCCGAGGCCGGTGAGGCCGACGACTTCGAGGAGCTCGTCCGCGCGCGAGGCCGGTACGCCCGCGGCGGCGCACAACATTCGGAGCTGGCCGCGGGCGGTGCGGGCGGGGTGGCCCGGCACGTCGCCGAGGAGGGCGCCCACCTCACGGGCGGGCTGGGCGATGCGGTGCAGCGGGCGGCCTCTGAAGTACGTGACCCCGCGGCCCTGTTCGAGGGCGAGCATGAGGCGGAGCGCGGTGGTCCGGCCGGAGCCGGGGGCACCGAGGAGGGCGGTGACATGGCCTGGCCGGGCCTCGAAGGTCAGGTCGTCCACGGCCGGCGGGCGAGCCCGGCGGGGCGTGCTGGTGAGTCCGATGGCCTGGAGCATCGCTTCCCTCGCGTCTCTTGCGTCTCCCGCGGTTTCCGCAGCCCCCGCGGAAGGTGGGGAGGTTGAGGCGGAAGAGGCGGGTACCGCAGCAAGATAACGCGACATTTTGGACTTTTTGCGCAGCGAGCGGAACTGCGGGTGTCAGACCTCGGACCGCGGGTGTCAGACCTCAGGACGCAGCATCGGCGGATTGAGTGCGTTCGCCCCGCCCGCTCTGAACAACTGCGCGGGCCGACCGCCCTGACGGGTCGTCGTACCGCCTGAGGGGACGAGGAAGCCCGGAGTGCCCGTCACCTTGCGGTGGAAGTTGCGGGGGTCGAGAACGACACCCCACACCGCCTCGTACACCCGGCGCAGTTCCCCGACGGTGAACTCCGGCGGGCAGAAAGCAGTGGCGAGCGACGAGTACTCGATCTTCGAGCGGGCCCTTTCGACGCCGTCCGCGAGGATCTGCCCGTGGTCGAAGGCGAGCGGGGCCGCCTGCTCCTCCTCCCTGCCGAACCCGTCCTCGTGACCGAGCAGCGCCTCCACCGGGGCCCAGCGGGCGCTGTTCGCATCGCCGCCCGCGCGCGGGGCGGGCAGGTCGGGGGCGAGCGCCAGGTGGGCGACGCTGACCACCCTCATGCGGGGGTCGCGCCCGGGATCTCCGTAGGTGGCGAGCTGTTCCAGATGGGCTCCGTTGCCGGGGGCGGCGGCCAGGTGCCCTGTCGGTGCGGACAGCGCGCTCAGTCCGGTCTCCTCGGCGAGCTCCCGGGCCGCGGCCGTCGCGAGATCCTCATCCGCCCGGACGAAACCGCCGGGCAGCGCCCACCGCCCTTGGAACGGCTGCTCCCCACGGCGTACGACCAGGGCGCAGAGCGCGTGACGGCGCACGGTGAGCACCGCCAGATCCACGGTGACGGCGAAGGGCGGGAAGGCCGACGGATCGTAGGGCGACATGCCGTGATCATAGTCGTCTTCCTGACGATAAACAGTCCCCACGGGTCTCTCCTCGTTGTCGCGTCCCGGGCCGTCACACACCCAGCTGGAGTCCGTCCGCGGCCTCCTCCACCATGCCGAGGCCGAGTCGGCTGACCCTTGCGGCGAAGGGCTCGCCCGCCACCCGCAGCCCGGAGAGCTGCAGCGCGCCCAGGGGTGCGCTGCTGAGCGGAACCAGCCTGACCGTGCCGGCGGGGGCGTCGGGGCGGATACCCACGAGCGTGGCGAGCAGATGGATCCCGGCGGTCGCCGACACCGCAGCCGGACGGCAGGCCGCCGGGTGCGGCAGCGGCGAACTGTCGGCGGTGCGCTGCTCCCCCGCGTACATCTCCGGCAGGCGGTGGCCGAAGGCCGTCGCGGCGTCCAGCAGGCCGCGCAGGAGCGAGCCGGCCTCCTTCTCGTATCCGGCGGCGGCCAGTCCGGAGACCGCGACCGCCGTCTCGTGCACCCGTACGGCACCGCTGCGGTGGCCGAACGGATTGTGGGCGGCCTCCTTGGCACCGAGACCGCGCAGCCCCCAGCCCGAGTCCATGGACGGGCTGCCGAGCAGCCGGGCCAGTTGCTCGGTCTGCACCTTGTCCAGCAGCCCGGGCGCCAGCTGCCCGGCCCCCAGCAGGCCCGTGTCCAGCAGGTGTACGGCTGTGCCACCGAGGTGGGGCACATGGCGTCCGTCGGCGGTGAGCGCGGCCGACGGACGGCCGCCCACGCGGTCGTCGATCCAGAACTCCTCGCGGAATGCCCTGCGCAGTGCGGCGGCCCACTGGCGCCAGCCGTCGGCTCCCGGGCGGCCGCAGGAGTCCAGCAGATCGGCTCCCAGCAGGGCCGCACGGTGCGCATGGGCCTGGGTCTCGGCCCGCCGCAGTCCGCCGGGGCCGGGGTCGCGCAGGTACACGTCCTCCCCCACGGCGGTACGCAGCCACTCCAGGCAGCGCTCGGCCGCGGGCAGCAGCTCCGCCAGCTCCTGCTCGGGCAGGCCCCAACGCCGGGCCTCGGCGAGCACCGCGGGAAAAGCGAGGGTGGCCTCCACCCCCGTGCAGCCGGCGGGCAGGTGCGGTCCCGCGTCGCGGAACGGACCGGGAATGCGTCCGCCGCCGCCCGCCTGGGTGCGGGCGAGCGTACGCAGTGTGTTCGCCGCCAACCGGGTGCCGAGCGGGAGCGCCGCCCGGACCGCCCAGAGCGCCTCGGCCGGGGCGAGGCCGCAGCGCCACGGAATGCCGGCCGCCGGGTAGACGTCCGACGGGTGGGCGGGGTCGCGCATCAGCAGGGACCGCAGGTCGTCGACGCTCGTGCGGAACAGTTCCCGCACCCGGGGGTCGTCGCCCTCGGCACTCACCCCGGGCAGCGGGCAGCCGCCCGTCTTCCCGGCCGAACGCACGGCGCGCTCGGTCCTGACCCGCAGCTCGATGGTGCGGGAACCGCCGGGCGGCAGCTCCACCTCCCAGCGCAGCAGACCCGCCGAGGCCAGAGCGTCGCCGGGCGGCGGGTCCGCGGTCACCACCGCGTGCGCTCCGGCCGCCGTCCAGCGCAGGCCGGAGTCGTGGACGCTGGCCGGCAGTTCGGGTCCCGGGCGGCCCGCGCCGATCGCTCCCAGGTCCGCGAGGTCCGTGCCCAGGGTGATCTCCACCGGGATCCGGAGCGGTCGGGGCACCGAGCTGCGCAGGATGATGCGCTCGGTGCCGTCGGCCGTCCTGATCCGCTCCACCACGACTCCGGGGTCGGGGCCGACGTCGCCCGGCGTGCGGACCACGGCCACGAACCTGGCCCGGTCCGCCGCGGCCGACCTGCCCTGGACCGGGACCGGTTCACGGCCGGCCACCCTCAACACGCAACGGGACAGCAGCCTGCGCCCTGCCTGGTAGAAGCCCTCCAGGCCGCGCCCGGTCAGCTGGCCGTGCTCGGCGGAGACGGCCAGGGACGGCAGGTCCGCGCAGACGATCATCGTGTGGACCGCGGGCAGTTCGGCGGGTCCCCCGCCTCCCGGGGCGCCGCCTCTGACGGAGGCGGCTGCCGGTGCGGGTCGGCGCGATTGCGCAGGCGTGCCGCGCGCTGCGGAGGACGGCGGGACGGGGAGGGCCATGTGATGCCTTCTCTGCACTCCGGAGGGTGGCGGCGGATGTGGCGATGCGGTGCGTGCACTGCCGCCACACACGTGAACGGCGGCGCGGGCGGCGGGGTCACGGCCGAAGGACATGGCGAACGGGGCGGGACCGGTGAAGTGGGTGGTTCGGTCATGGAACACGCCGGTTCCGGTCATCGGCCGCTCCTCGCTCCGCGCCGCCCCCGGTGCGGCGTCTCGCGGCGGCGCACGCCTCCCTGCACGCCGCCCGCATCGCCCCGCGCACCGGCGGGACCGGGCCGCGTGCCGGTCGCTCCGGCGGCGGGCCGGACGCGGGTCCGCTTCTCCCGCCGCCTCTCCTGCGCCGACGACCCACCGGTCCGGCGCCCGGCGGCCTTCCGTCCGCGCGCCGCGGCCCGCGCACGGACGGCCGCTCGCGGACGGGCCGTCGGCCTCTTCGACACGCTCCTTCCCCGGCCGGACCGTGCGCCCGCGCCGACGGTCCGCGCGGCCCGCTCCCGGCGCAGGCAGGCACGCAACTCCTCAGGATCGAGGCCCTCGTTGCACGCCTGGTGGAGCAGTTGCGCAAAGGTGTACTCCTCGTCGACCTGGAGGGCGAGGCCCAGTGCGACACGGGCCCCTGGTTCGTCACCGGTGGACCAGGCGACCCATCCCGCGAGGCTGAGCGGGGGCGCCGCATAGGTGCCGTAAGGCCCGACGCAGCGCCTGGCGAGGACGCGCCAGAGCCGCAGCGCATGGACCGCTTCCGGTCCCTCCATCCACTCGGCCGCGTGGTCCCTGGTATCCCTGTCCTGAATGCCGACGATGACGGTGGCAGCCTCCTCGTCACTGATGAGGTCGTCGTCGACACTGTCCGCCGCCGCCCAGGATCCCCTCGCCGGTGGCGCCTGCCCCAGACGTCGGACGAGGACCCGGACCAGGTCGAGCGTCTCCTCTCCCACCTGCGTGCGGCCTGTGTCGCTCAGGATCCTGGGGACCACGGCACTGCCCGCGCCGTCCAGCGCCCTCACCCGGGCACGGAGCGTGGCCGGGTCCTGCGGCGGGGGTGCGAGCCTCTCCTCCATCTCGCGCAGTGTGCCCCGGACTTGGATGCCGGCGTACGCGGCGGCTGCCGCCATCACGGACGTACCGGGAAGGGCGAGACCCGTACCCTCGGGCGGGCAGCAACGCGCGTCGGGGCAGCAGTACGACCAGAAGCGGCCGTCCGAGAGACAGAGCGCTTCGAGCACGGGGACGTCGAGGGCCCCGCAGGCCGTCCGCAGCCGCTGGGCGAAGGTGCGCAGCCGTTCCATCACCTGCCGCCCCGTCTGGCCCTCCGCCGGATCCTGGCAGAGGAAGACGAGGACGCCGTCCGGGCGGCTGCCCCGCCGCTCACTGTTGGCCATCAGGCACTCGGCGAGGTGTCCGGCGACCGGCGCCCATTCCTGCGGGGATTTCGGAATGCCCACCCGGAGCCGCCCGCCGAACCTGCCGCTGCGTCCGTGCAGCGCCACCATGACCACGGAATCGGTGGGATGGAAACCCAGCAAGTAAGGCAGGGAATCGGCGAGTTGGGCAGGGCCTCGGAGCGTGATCTGCTGCTCCTCGGCGGATTCGGCGGTGTGGGCACCGGCATTGTCGGACGCTTCGGCGGTGTCACGGGCCCCATGGGAGTCACTGTTCGCGTTCATGTCGCTACGTTCCAATGAACCCCGCCGCACCCGCCACCCCTGTGGATAACTTTGTCCACAGGCTGGCGGGGTCGGGTTCGCCCAATGTCGGTGCCATCGGGTTGCATGGAGTCATGACCCACCCAGACGCCCCAGACTCCGCAGACGCCCCTTTCCCCCCGGTCCCGACAATCGCCGCAGACACCCCGGATCGAGCCGAGCTCCGGGCCGCGGCCGATTCCGTGCTCGCCCGCCTCGTCGGGGACCCCGGCGGCACCGCCCAGCTGCGCGAGGACCAGTGGCGGGCGATCGAGGCGCTCGTCGCGGACGGGCGCCGGGCGCTGGTCGTGCAGCGGACCGGCTGGGGCAAGTCCGCCGTGTACTTCGTGGCGACGTCGCTGCTGCGCGCACGGGGCAGCGGTCCGACCGTGATCGTCTCCCCGCTTCTCGCACTCATGCGCAACCAGGTGGAGGCCGCCGCACGGGCCGGCATCCGGGCACGCACCATCAACTCCTCCAACCACGAGGAGTGGGACGCCGTCCAGGCCGAGGTGGCGGCAGGCGAGGTCGACGTCCTCCTGGTGTCGCCGGAACGCCTCAACAACCCCGACTTCCGCGACAACGTACTGCCCAAACTGTCCGCCACCACCGGCCTCCTGGTGGTCGACGAGGCGCACTGCATCTCCGACTGGGGACACGACTTCCGCCCCGACTACCGGCGGCTGCGCACCATGCTGGCCGAACTGCCGCCCGGCGTCCCGGTCCTGGCCACCACCGCGACCGCCAACTCCCGGGTGACCGCCGACGTCGCCGAGCAGTTGGGTACGGGGGCCGGTACGGACGCACTGGTGCTGCGCGGCCCGCTGGACCGGGAGAGCCTCAGCCTGAACGTGCTGCAACTCCCCGACGCCGCCAGCCGCTTGGGCTGGCTCGCCGACCACCTGCACGAACTGCCCGGCTCCGGAATCATCTACACGCTGACCGTGGCCGCCGCGGAGGAGGTCACCGCGTACCTGCGCCAGTGCGGGCACACCGTCGCCTCGTACACCGGACGCACGGAGAACGCCGACCGCATGCAGGCCGAGGACGACCTGCTGGCCAACCGGGTCAAGGCCCTGGTCGCGACGTCCGCACTGGGCATGGGTTTCGACAAGCCCGATCTCGGTTTCGTGGTGCACCTGGGCTCGCCGTCGTCCCCGATCGCCTACTACCAGCAGGTGGGCCGTGCGGGCCGTGGCGTGGAGCACGCCGAGGTGCTGCTGCTGCCGGGCAAGGAGGACGAGGCGATCTGGAAGTACTTCGCCTCGGTCTCCTTCCCCCCGGAGCAACTCGTACGGCGCACGCTGGACGCTCTCGCGCATGCGTCGAAGCCGCTCTCCCTGCCCGCGCTGGAGCCGATGGTGGACCTGCGCCGCACCCGGCTCGAAGCGATGCTCAAGGTCCTCGACGTGGACGGTGCGGTGCACCGCACCAAGGGCGGCTGGACGGCCACGGGGCAGCCCTGGGTGTACGACGCCGAGCGGTACGAGTGGGTCGCCGGGCAGCGCCGGGCCGAGCAGCAGGCGATGCGGGACTACGCGGCGACGACCGGCTGCCGCATGGAGTTCCTGCGCCGTCAGCTGGACGACGAGCAGGCGGCTCCCTGCGGACGCTGCGACAACTGCGCGGGCACCAGGTTCGACACCTTGGTCTCGGCCGGCGCGCTGGACGCGGCGCGCGGCGAGCTCGGCCGCCCCGGCGTGGAGGTGGAGCCGCGCAAGATGTGGCCGACCGGTCTGCCCGCGGTGGGGGTCGACCTCAAGGGGCGGATCCCGCAGGGCGAAATCGCCTTCCCCGGGCGGGCGCTCGGCCGTCTGTCGGACATCGGCTGGGGCAACCGGCTCCGTCCGATGCTCGCCGACCAGACCCCGGACGGCCCGGTTCCGGACGATGTCGCCAAGGCAGTGGTGACCGTGCTGGCCGACTGGGCGAAGGGGCCCGGCGGCTGGGCTTCGGGCGAGGAGGCGGCGCCGCCCCGGCCGGTGGGCGTGGTCGTGGTCCCCTCGTACCGCAGGCCCGGTCTCGTACGGTCGCTGGGAATGCGCATCGCCGAGGTGGGCCGGATGCCGTTCCTCGGCTCGCTGGAGTACGCCCCGGAGTCCGCGGGGGCTCCCCTGCCGAAGGCGAACAGCGCGCAACGGGTCCGTTCGCTGCACCAGGTGCTGACCGTGCCGCCGGAGCTGGCGCAGGCGCTCGTCTCGGCCGGCGGCCCCGTGCTGCTGGTGGACGACCTGTCCGACACGGGGTGGACACTCGCGGTGTCCGCGCGACTGCTGCGCCGAGCGGGAGCGGAGGGGGTGTTTCCGCTGGTCCTCGCCGTTCAGGGGTAAAGCGAGGCGTCGGGAGTGCTCCGATGGGGCAGAGATATCAGTGCCATATCCACAGATTCTGGTCGGCTGCCCAAATTGTTCGTTGCCGCATGCCCTCGCGCCAGGAAGAATTGGAAGCGCTCCCCGCACGGTTCTCATCGGGTACCGGAAGGGCTGTGCCGCGGTGCGCCCCCACCCGACCTTGCCCGCAGCCGTGGGCGCGTATGCGAAGGGAGGACCGTGACCTTCGGATTCGCGCCGTCGCCAAGTTCGCTGAGTCCGTCGTCCGCCGATGCCACCAGCCGTCTGGGCCGCACCCTGGAACCGGCCGAATGGGCCTCGGCGGGAATTCCCCTGCTGCGCAACCCCCGTGAGGTCGTCAGCGGCCTGCACGCCCGCCACCGGCCCACTCCCGCGACCGCGGTCGTGGCCGTACTGGACACGGAGGAGCGGCTGACGGCCAGCGCCTCGTTCGCCCGCCGGTCCGCCCCGGCGGACGGCTGGGAGCTGCGCAACGCACTGCTCGCGCACCTGCGCAGGGTCATCCCGCACGACCTCCGCCGGCGCACCCCCGTGCGTACCGCCGTACTGCTCTACTGCCGGGACGGCGACGAGCGTTGGACGGAGGAGGACGGCGCCTGGATGTGGGGGCTGCGCGACGCCTGCACCTTGCACGGGCTGCGCTGCGGGGCGTACATCACGCTGACCCGCGGCGGCTGGCAGGTGCTGGGCGAGGGCCGTGGCGGCCGTCGGCCCTGCGCGGGCTCGCAGCCCTCCGGCCTCGCGCAGGTGCTGGCCGAGACCGATCCGGCGCCGCAGCGCACCGGCGGCGGGGCGGCGGAGGCGCTGCGTCGCGCGGCGGCCCGCTGATCCGGCAGTGGAACTGCCGGACCCGCGGAATCCGTCCGGGTGTCAGACGCCCGCGCCGAGACCGGAGTTGATCCGCTCCGGGTCGCCGCAGACGATCAGCAGCACACCGGCGCGTTCCCGCGCCGCGGGCAGCTTCCGGGCCAGGGCGTCGGTGGCCCCTGCCTCGTCGTTCACCGCGACGACGACCACCGGACGTGCGGCGGCGCGCCCCACGGCATCGATGCCGGCGTAGAACACGTCGTCCCGGGCATCGTGCTGCGCCCAGTAGGACGCCTCGCCGAAGGACAACTCGTGGGCGGCCCACGGGTGTTGTTCACCGGTGGTGAGCACCAGCACGTCGCCCGGCGCACGGCCGGAGTCGAGGAGCAGGTCCACCGCTTCGCCCGCGGCGTCGAGCGCGCCGTTCGCGGGAGCCGGGATCAGCTGGATCTGGGCCTGCGCCGGGCCGGAAGCCGGAGCGGCGGGCGCTGCAGGCGTGGCGGGTGCGGCAGGCGTGGCGGCCGGCCCGGCAGCGGGCTGGGCGGAACGATTCTCCCCATGGGAGGCCTGGGGCCGGTTACCCGGCTCCTGCGTCCGCTGCACCGGAGGGGCGGGACGGACGGGACCGGGGCGCGGCACCGCCGCGGGGCGCGGGCCGGGTACGGGACGAGGGGTCGGCGCGGTGCGGCTGGCAGCCGGGGTGGCGCGGGGACCCTGGGCGCTCTCGTGAATCTGAGACTCCTGGTGGATGAGTGGATGAGAGGCATGCGTGGAAATCTGTCGGACGCCGCTGCGCCAGGCATCGGCGGGTGGTGCGTCGGGGCGTACGGGAGCCGTACGTACCTCACGTGTTCGTATCGTCGCGCGCGTCAGGCGCGGTACACCGTGTGTGAACAGTCAGAAGTCGAAGCCGAGTTGGCCCCCGCTTTCCAGTGCTGCGGCCTCGGCCGACATCCGGTGCTTCTTGAGGTGCCGCCACTGCGGAAGTCCGTCGAGATAGGACCAGGAGAGGCGGTGGTGCGCGGTCGGCCCGAGTTCCGCGAGGGCCGCCTGGTGCACGGGAGACGGATAGCCGGCGTTGGCCGAGAATCCGTAGGGCGCGCAGCCCCCGGACTCCGAATCCAGCTCCGCCATCATCGCGTCCCTGCGTACCTTGGCGATCACCGAGGCTGCCGCGACCGCGATGCAGGACTGGTCGCCCTTGATCACCGTACGAACCCTCCAGGGTGCCCCGAGGTAGTCGTGCTTCCCGTCGAGGATGACCGCATCGGGCCGTACCGGCAAGGCATTTAGCGCGCGTTCGGCGGCGAGTCGCAGGGCTGCCGTCATCCCGAGTGCGTCGATCTCCTCGGGCGTGGAGTGGCCGAGCGCGTACGCCGTCACCCACTCTTCGAGCAGCAGCACGAGCTCGTCGCGGCGCTTGGGGGTGAGGAGCTTGGAGTCGGTGAGTCCGGCGGGCGGGCGGCGCAGTCCCGTGACGGCGGCGCACACGGTGACCGGTCCGGCCCACGCTCCGCGCCCGACCTCGTCGACACCGGCGACGATCTTGGCACCGGTGGTGGCGCGCAGTGAGCGCTCGACGGTGTGTGTGGGTGGTTCGTACGGCATGGCGCCAGCCAGCGTACGCCGCCGGGGCCCGACCGCAACACCCCGGTCCCGGGGCGGGGCCGCAACGGGCCCCGTCCCGGGGTTCAGACCGCGAATTCCCTTGTTCGCTTCCGCACATCAACGCCCATCAAAGAGCAGCGAAGCGCAACAGCGGGCGACCCCGTCAGCGCCCGTACTCCCCGCTGTTCGCCGGTCCGGTGTTGCGGCAGTCCACGCCCCTCGTGTCGATCGGGCGCTCCGCGAGGAGGTCGAGCGCGCGCCGCTCACCGATGCTGGTGGCGTACCAGGGCCCGTCCTCCACACTGTCCGCGATGCCGAGCAGCGCACAGGTCCGCTGCGGCTCCGGGAGGCCGTTCAGTGCGGGCACCGCGTCCGCCGACAGGTCCCGGAGGTACTCGATGTCGATCGTCCCGTGGTCGGTGAAGCGCTGTACGTTGCGTTCCGCGACCAGCGCGTCCGGCGACATGAGCCCGAAGGCCAGCACCGCGGCCCCCGCACTCCCCGCGATCGCGCGCGGCAGCCAGCGGGCGCCGAACACCCCGGCGGCCATGATCAGCACGATCACCAGACCGAGCCACAGCTCCATCGCCGCCACCGAGATCCGCAGCCGCGTCAGCCCGTACTCGTCGACGTACAGGTACATCCTGCTCAGGGCGGACGCGACGACCACCAGGGTGAGCAGGCACAGGACCCCGAGCACGGACCGCACGAGCGTCCGGTCACGGGTGCCACCCCTCGGCGCCCAGCGCTTCGCGAAGGCAATGACGACGAGGGTCAGCACGGTGGCCCAGAGAAGCTGCCAGAAGCCCTGCCTGGCGTACTCGGAGTAGCTCAGCCGGGTCTCTTCGAAGACCTTCTCGTACCCGCCGATGAGCACCGTGAGCTGCACCGCGATGAAGGCCGCGAACAGCAGGTTGAGCACGACGAGCGGAAGCGCCCACTCCATGCGGCCGCGCGCACGTCCCGGCGCGATCCTGGCCTTGTCCCACTGGTGCGGTGCGGCTGCCGCACGGGCCGCCGCCAGCGCTCCGACGAGCCCCAGCCCGAAGAGCAGGATCCGCCACGGGCCGTCGGAGACCGACACCTCGGGCACGAGGTTGCCGAGCAGTTCGGCGAACGCGGCGTCCGCGCTCACGAACAGTGCCCCGAACACCACGAGCAGGACGGCGGCGACGGCGACGGTGCGCAGCACAGGACCCCAGCGGTCGCGCGAACCGCCCGCCCGCTCGCGCAGCCCCTTCCAGCCCCAGCCGATGCCCGGAATCACCGAGCCCCAGATCCCCAGGGATCCGACGAGGACACCGAACCAGGTCCGGCTGCCGTGCAGGGCGAGCGAGCCCAGTGCCAGCGCGGAGGCAACCGCGAGGAACGTCGGCCAGCCCGCGTCGCGCAGGGCGGGTACGACGAGCAGGGCGAGCCCGCCGAGCCCCCAGACGAGCGTCCAGGGGCGGATCCGCCGACCGGCCGCCTGCGCGGCGAAGTACGCGGCGAGGGCGGCGGGCACGGCCACGATCAGCAGGTTCAGGCCGAGTCCTTCGCCGAGGAACAGGGCGCTCAGCAGCGCGGTGGCCAGCACCGCCCAGAGCGAGGCGGCCCGCACCTTGGCCGGCGGGCCGGGGCGGACCCCGGCCCGCCAGGCGGGCGGCTGGGCGAGCTTCTGCTGGCGCTGCTGCTGCCAGTGCTGGTGAGCCTGCCACTGCTGCCACTGCTCCTGCTGCCGCCGCTGGAGCGCCGATTGCGGCTGCATGTACGCGGGTACGGCGGGCGGCTGCTGAGCGACGCCCTGTGGGGGCGCGGGAGCGGCAGCACCGGCACCACCAGCAACACCGGTGCCGGCACCGGCACCGGCCGATGCCGCGGAGGCTCTGGCTCTGCCGCGCTCCCCCTCCGCGGCCGAAGCGGCTTCAGCGGACGCGGCGGACTCAGCAGGCACAGTGGAATCAGCAGGTACAGCGGGCTCAGCAGCCACGGACGGCGCAGGCGCAGCAGCCGGTATCGCCGGTGGCGCATCTTCTGGTTCAGGCACGGGACCCCCTCCCGACCAGGCACTTTGCGCCTCGCGCAGTACGTGGCGGGGTGGGCCCGGTGTCTCGTTCGGCACTCGCCGGTGATGATCAACGCGGCGGCGTGGCCGTCAGACTAGCCCGGCGGCGGTGTGTCCTCCCCACCGCCTCATAGATGCGGACAGAACCGTGACGCTGCCCTCGGCGGACAACGCGTACCGAGGGCTCGCACGGAAGGCCGTACACGGGACCCACGCGGAAGGCCCGTACGCGGGACCCGTTCGGCGGGGCCCTACGGCGGACCCGTACGGCGGAAGGTCACCCCACCCGCACGGGCAACCACTCCGGCAGCGCCTCGGTCTGCCCCAGCCACTCCGTCGGCGGGCCTCCCGCCTTCGCTCCGGCGAGCACACCGCCGACAATGGCGCAGTTCGTGTCGACGTCGCCGCCCACCCTGGCGGTCACCCAGAAGGCCCGCTCGAAGTCGCCGAGCCCACGGGCCGCCGACCACAGTGCGAACGGCACGGTGTCGTGCGCGCTGGTGCGCCGGCCACAGCCGAGCACGGCGGCGACGGTGCTCGCGTCGTCGTAGTCCAGCATGTTGCGGGCCCTGCGCAGCCCGGCCGCGACGGCGCTGCGCGGGACGAGCGCGATCACGCCGTCGAGCAGCCCCTGGGGCGTGGGCGGTCCGGCGGGGTCGGCCGCGATCGCGGCGGCAGCGGCGACCGCCATCGCACCCATGACGGCTTCCCGGTGCTGGTGGGTGACGTACGCGGAGATCTCGGCCTGGTGGGTGGCCTGCTCGGGGTCGTCCGCGTACCAGGCACCGAGCGGCGCGATCCGCATCGCGGCGCCGTTGCCCCAGGAGCCTCGGCCGTCGAACAGCGCGGCGGCCAGCTCGCGCCAGTCGCCGCCCTCGCGGATCAGCCGGAGCATCCGGTTCACGGCGGGCCCGTAGCCGCGGTCGAAGTCGTGGTGGTCGGCGAAGGAGCGTGCGAGCACGTCCTGGTCGATCCGGCCGTGTCCGGCGAGTACGGCCAGTACGGAGGTGGCCATCTCGGTGTCGTCGGTCCACTGCCAGGGGCCGGACGGCAGTTCGCCCCTCTTGAGGAGCGGATAGTTGGCGGGTACGAAGAACTGGGAGCCCAGTGCGTCTCCCACGGACAGCCCGCGCAGGCTGTCCAGCGCGCGCACGAAGCGCGGGTCGGAATCGGAGTCAGCGGTCATCGCTCAGCACTCTAACCGGTGAATCAGCACTCTAACCGGTGATTCCGTACGACTCGGGGGCACACCAGCGCTCGAACGGCCGGTCCAGGGTGTACCGCCCGTCCGCACCGAGCTCCAGGACCCGTATCTCGGCGTTGCCGGGGTTGGACAGCGACTCGAACTCCGCGACCGACCAGTGGAACCAGCGCATGCAGAACAGCCGCATGGTCAGCCCGTGCGTGACGATCAGGACGTTCTCCGGATGGTCGGCCGCCTCGAAGCTGCGGTAGAGGCTCTCCAGGAAGGCCCCGACCCGGTCGTAGACGTCGGCCCCCGACTCCCCCTGTGCGAACCGGTAGAAGAAGTGCCCGTACGCGTCCCGATAGGCCTTCTGCAGCCGTACGTCGTCCCGGTCCTGCCAGTTCCCCCAGTCCTGCTCCCGCAGCCTCGGCTCCTCCCTGACCCGTACGCGCCCCGGATCCAGGTCGAAGGCGCGGAAGGTCTCGTGGGTGCGCCGGTAGGGCGAGACGTACGCGCTGATGCCCTCGTCGCCGAAGAGTGCGCGCAGCCGCTCCCCCGCCGCCCTGGCCTGCTGCCAGCCGTTGTCGGTGAGCCTGAGGGCATGGTCGGGCTCGCGTTCGTAGACGGTGTCATCGGCGTTGCCCTCGGATTCGCCGTGCCGGACGAGGACGATGCGTCGCGGTCGTGCCATGCCCGAAACCCTAGTGCGAACGGGCGGAGCGGGCTCGACCGGCCTGCTGCCGGGGCTCCATCCGGCGTACCCGGCCGCCCGGGACACCTCAAAGAGGCGTCGCACCCGAGGGGTGTGCACCGTCCGGGGCGCCTACACCGTCCAGGACGGCTCCAGCTCCACCACGTCCCCCGCCAGTGCCGCCACGTCCGCCTCGGTCTGGGCCCGCAGCGACAGCCGCTCCACCCGCTCCGCCCGGTACTTGCCGTGCTCGGCTGCCGACTGCCACATCGAGAGCACCAGGAACTCGTTGCCCGGCGCCTCCCCGAACACCCCGCGCAGCATCCCGGGCGACCCCGCCATCGCCGGGTTCCAGACCTTCTCCTGCATCAGCGCGAAGTGCTCGACCCGGTCCTCGCGCACCTTGCAGTGCGCGATCCGCACCACGTCGGCGTCGGTGAACTTCGGCTCGAAGCCCGTCTTGACGTCGAAGCGGTAGTCGAACAGCTTGACCTGGACGTCCTTGTACGTCCCGGACTGCGCGGCGGCCAGCCGGTCGTGCGAGCGCGCCATGAAGGAGTCGTAGAAGGCACGGCTCTCCCAGAAGGCGAAGACATGGGCCACCCCGTCCCGCCCTCTGCTCCAGCCGCCGCTCTGGCCCCGGAATCCGGGTTCACCGAGCAGTCCCGCCCATTTTCGCTGCCCCCGCTCAAAGCCTCGACGGTCGACCACAGTGCAGCGAATCCACTTGACCAGCACCGCGCCATCGTACGGCCAGGAGGGTGAGCCGAGTCACCCTGCGGCGGGGTGCACCCGGCGCACGGCCGCCGCGTCCCCGTCCCCGAGCTCGATGCCGAACACCTCTTTGAGGACGTCGGTCAACTCGTCGGGTGCCACGGGCCGTTCGGTGAAGCTGCCGTCGGCCCTGCCCGTACGCAGCGTGTCCGCGACGAAGCCGTAGCGGGCGTCGGGGGCGATGCGGTGCGCGACGGCCTTGCCGACGAAGCTGGAGCGGGGGTGGGTGGAGCTGTAGTGGTTCATGACGGTGAAGTCCCCCGGGTACAGCGTCTGCGGCGCGAAGGCGTACAGATCCGCCCACCCCTCGGCGCGCAGTGAGCGCAGCACCATGATCCCCTCGTCCTCCGCCCCGATCCCGAAGGTCCACCCGTCGCTCTGCCGCACTTCCGCGCCGGCCCGCAACGGCACCGGCTCCAGCGGCCCCTGCCAGCCGAACCCGCAGTCCACCAGCCACTGTTCGCCCTCGACCCGCACGACCAGAACGGCATGCGTCACCGGAAGCAGCGCATCGCCGCGCGTACGGTTGCGTGCCCCACGCCCCGCCACCTCGAAGCCCAGCCGCTCCAGCACCGCGGCCAGCAGCGAGTTCTGCTCGTAGCAGTAACCCCCGCGCCGCTGCCCGACCAGCTTCTGCTGCAGCCTCTTGAGGTCGAGGTGCACGGGCCGCTCCAGTGCGACTTCCAGGTTCTCGAACGGAATCGCGGTCACGTGTGCCCGGTGCACCGCGTGCAGCACCTCTCGCGTCGCCGCGCGCTCCCCGTCGTACCCGATCCGCGTCAAGTACGCGTCCAGGTCGATCTGTTCTCCGCCCCAAGTCGTCATGGGCACAATGATCGCCACAACCGCCCCGCTGTCCAACGCACTTGTCGCGCCCGGTGGGCCCTGTGAGGATCGGTTCACGACTGGAAGCGGAGGAACACACGGTGAGCAGCTTCAACAAGGGCATCCGGAAGGCCGACGTCGCCCTCAAGTGGGACCCCAACCCACTCGGCGCACCGGCCGCCGACCTCGACATCGTCGCCGGTGTCTACCGCACGGACGATCCGTACGGCGAGCCCGCGTACCTGGTGCACTTCGGCAGCCGTTCCCCGGACGGCACCATCACCCTGCACCGGGACAGCAAGACCGGCCAGGGCTTCGGCACGGACGAGCAGATGACCCTCGAACTCGACCGCCTGTCCCAGGAGTACGGCCGGGTGGTGCTCGGAGTGGCGATCCAACAGCGGGAAGGGCGCATGGAGTTCGGTGACATACACCGCACCCACCTGCGGCTGTCCGAGGGCTACACCGAGCTCCTGACCGACGACTTCACCACGGTCGAGCGGGCCACCGCCGCCACTGTCGCCGAGTTCGTGCGCGACTCGGACGGCAGTTGGGACCTGCACGAGACGGTGCGCGGCTTCGATGCGGAACCGGAGGAGTTCACCCGGCTGATGGGAGTGCGGCAGCGCTGAGTCCGCCGTACGACAGGAAGGGCGGCACTCCCGGGGGAGTGCCGCCCTTCCTGTGTGAACCGCTACCCGTTCAGGGCGTCAGCCGTGCGTCAGCTGCAGCCGCTGGTCGAGCCGCAGCCCTCGCAGATGTAGCAGCTGCCCGCGCGCTGCATCTTCGTGCCGCAGGAGAAGCAGAGCGGTGCGTCGGCGCTGATGCCCAGCTGCATCTCGACCAGCTCGGCCGAGGTGTGCGGTGCGTTCTGCTGCACCGCCGGGGCTGCGGTCTCCGCCTTGGGGGCGGCGACCGTGGCCAGCGGCGCGGACTGCGAAAGGCTCTCCACGTCCAGCTCGGCCTCGTCCAGCGACGGCTCGTACGAACCGGTGTCGAGGTGGCGCTGACGCTCCTCGGCGGAGTGGATGCCGAGCGCGGAACGCGTCTCGAAGGGCAGGAAGTCCAACGCCAGGCGGCGGAAGATGTAGTCGACGATCGACTGCGCCATCCGCACGTCCGGGTCGTCCGTCATGCCGGCCGGCTCGAAGCGCATGTTGGTGAACTTCGAGACGTACGTCTCCAGCGGGACGCCGTACTGGAGGCCCACGGACACCGCGATCGAGAAGGCGTCCATCATGCCCGCGAGGGTCGAGCCCTGCTTGGACATCTTGAGGAAGACCTCGCCGAGACCGTCGTCCGGGTAGGAGTTGGCGGTCATGTAGCCCTCGGCGCCACCCACCGTGAAGGAGGTGGTGATGCCCGGGCGGCCCTTGGGGAGGCGCTTGCGGACCGGACGGTACTCGATGACCTTCTCGACGGCCGTACGAATGGTGTCCTCGGCCTTGGCGGTGACCGCCTCCTTCTCCTTGTCCTTGGTCTTGGCGGAGAGGGGCTGGCCGACCTTGCAGTTGTCGCGGTAGATCGCGAGCGCCTTGACGCCCATCTTCCACGCCTCGAAGTAGACCTCTTCGACGTCCTCGACGGTCGCCGTCTCCGGCAGGTTGACCGTCTTGGACAGGGCGCCGGAGATCCACGGCTGGATGGCCGCCATCATGCGGACGTGGCCCATCGCGGAGATGGAACGCTCGCCCATCGCGCAGTCGAAGACCTCGTAGTGCTCGGTCTTCAGGCTCGGGGCGTCGATCACATTGCCGTTCTCGGCGATGTGGGCGACGATCGCCTCGATCTGCTCCTCCTGGTAGCCCAGGCGGCGCAGGGCCTGCGGGACGGTGCCGTTGACGATCTGCATCGAGCCGCCGCCGACGAGCTTCTTGAACTTGACCAGTGCGAGGTCGGGCTCAAGACCGGTGGTGTCGCAGGACATCGCGAGACCGATGGTGCCGGTGGGGGCAATGACCGAGGCCTGCGCGTTGCGGAAACCGTTCTTCGCGCCGAGGCGGACGACGTCCTGCCAGGCCTCCGTCGCGGCGGCCCAGATGGGGTTGTCCAGGTCGTCGACGTGCACGGCCGCGGCGTTGGCGTCGGCGTGCTGCTTCATGACGCGCTGGTGCGGCTCGGCGTTGCGGGCATAGCCGTCGTACGGACCGACGACAGCGGCCAGCTCGGCGCTGCGCTTGTACGAGGTACCCGTCATCAAAGAGGTGATCGCAGCGGCGAGGGCACGGCCGCCGTCGGAGTCGTACGCGTGGCCGGTCGCCATGAGGAGCGCGCCCAGGTTGGCGTAACCGATGCCGAGCTGGCGGAAGGCGCGGGTGTTCTCACCGATCTTCTCGGTGGGGAAGTCCGCGAAGCAGATCGAGATGTCCATCGCGGTGATGACCAGCTCGACGACCTTGGCGAAGCGCTCGGACTCGAAGGACTGGTTGCCCTTGCCGTCGTCCTTGAGGAACTTCATCAGGTTCAGCGAGGCGAGGTTGCACGAGGTGTTGTCCAGGTGCATGTACTCGCTGCACGGGTTCGAGCCGTTGATGCGGCCGGACTCCGGGCAGGTGTGCCACTTGTTGATGGTGTCGTCGTACTGGATGCCCGGGTCCGCACAGGCCCAGGCGGCCTCGGCCATCTTGCGGAAGAGGGACTTGGCCTCGACCTCCTCGATGACGTCGCCGGTCATGCGGGCGCGCAGGCCGAACTTGCCGCCGGACTCGACGGCGCGCATGAACTCGTCGTTCACCCGGACCGAGTTGTTGGCGTTCTGGTACTGGACGGACGTGATGTCGTCGCCGCCCAGGTCCATGTCGAAGCCCGCGTCGCGCAGGGCGCGGATCTTCTCTTCTTCCTTCACCTTGGTCTCGATGAAGTTCTCGATGTCGGGGTGGTCGACGTCGAGGATGACCATCTTGGCCGCGCGGCGGGTCGCGCCACCGGACTTGATGGTTCCGGCGGAGGCGTCGGCGCCGCGCATGAAGGAGACCGGGCCCGACGCGTTGCCGCCGGAGGACAGCAGCTCCTTGGAGGAGCGGATGCGGGAGAGGTTCAGGCCGGCACCGGAGCCGCCCTTGAAGATCATTCCCTCTTCCTTGTACCAGTCGAGGATCGACTCCATGGAGTCGTCGACGGCCAGGATGAAGCAGGCGGAGACCTGCTGCGGCTGGGGCGTGCCGACGTTGAACCAGACCGGGGAGTTGAAGCTGAAGATCTGGTGCAGGAGGGCGTACGCCAGCTCGTGCTCGAAGATCTCGGCGTCCGCGGGGGAGGCGAAGTAGCTGTAGTCCTCGCCGGCCTTCCGGTACGTCTTCACGATCCGGTCGATCAGCTGGCGCAGACCCGTCTCGCGCTGCGGGGTGCCGACAGCGCCGCGGAAGTACTTGCTGGTGACGATGTTGACCGCGTTCACCGACCAGAAGTCGGGGAACTCGACGCCACGCTGCTCGAAGTTGACCGAGCCGTCGCGCCAGTTGGTCATGACGACGTCACGATGCTCCCATGCCACCTCGTCGTACGGGTGCACGCCAGGAGTGGTGTGGATGCGCTCGATACGCAGACCCTTGCTGGCCTTGGATCCCTTGTTGCGGGAACCCCGTGCCGGGCCGCTCGTCGTCTCGGTCATGCCGCCTCCCATATCGGGCTAAAACGCCCAGAAGTGCCCAGTTCTTCCTTGGGCACGGTGTGTGTCTGAAGTCCCGGTCGCCGCGCGTGCGCGCGAGGCCGTGACAGGTCCTGATGTGTCGCCGAATGTGCCGCTGCGCGGCTGACCGACAGGAGGGTCGGTCTATTCGGCGGCGGCAGCGGGCACGGGAACCACGGGGTTCCCGCCGGGCCCGCACTCCTGGGCCGAGGGCTGCTGGTCACGGAGTTCCGTGATCGCGGCCTCGAAGTCCTCCAGCGAGTCGAACGCCCGGTACACGGACGCGAAACGCAGGTACGCGACGACGTCGAGCTCCTGCAGCGGACCGAGGATGGCCAGGCCCACGTCGTGGGTGGTCAGCTCGGCACTGCCGGTGGCCCGCACCGCCTCCTCGACCCGTTGGCCGAGCTTGGCGAGGGCGTCCTCGGTGACCGGACGGCCCTGGCAGGCCTTGCGCACCCCGGAGATGACCTTGGTGCGACTGAAGGGCTCGGTCACCCCGCTGCGCTTGATCACCATCAGCGAGGCCGTCTCCACCGTCGTGAAACGGCGGGAGCAGTCGGGGCACTGACGGCGCCTGCGGATCGACGTCCCGTCGTCCGTGGTGCGGCTGTCGACCACTCGACTGTCGGGGTGCCTGCAGAAGGGGCAGTGCATGGTTCCAAGGCCTCCTTCGCGGCACGACTGAAGAGCTCCGGCGGGCCGCGGAACGGGCCCTGGAAGCAGTACCCAGCATAAGCGATGCCCGGGCCCCGATGGACCGCGAACCACAACTTGTGGGGAGCTGCAGCGATTCAACCACTAGATCTGGGGGTTGACCGGACCACCACCCCTACGCGCGTGTCGCGGCGGAGAGGGGTCCGCCGCAGTCGCCCACGAGAGTACGGGACCCGGCAGAGGAACCGGGATTCCGGTCCCCCGGACGGCTCAGCAGAAGGCCCGCCGGAGACCTCGGGCGACTTCCCCGACAGCTCCGGGGCGGCTTTCGACCCGACGGAGAAGGCTACCGTAATGAGCCGAATTGCCGTTCGGGGGATCGACCCGGACTCCCTCCGCAGGACCGAGCCATACACCCATCCGTACGAATAGGGCAGCCATTCTGCAGTTTTTCACTCGAACGTGTGTTTGGCGCAACCTTTCGAAAGCTACTACCGTTGTCCGGTCAGGGAGACCATTTGAGAGGGGCCGACCATGACCACCACCGCGGACAGCGCAACGATCGCCGCCCAGGACCGCTCCCAGGGCCGACTTGAGCCGGTGCATGCCATGAATGACGCAGCCACGAACCCCGAGGGCGCCAAGCCCGCACGCTCGCTGCCCGGCCGACCTCCGGGAATCAGGGCGGACAGCTCCGGCCTCACGGACCGGCAGCGGCGGGTCATCGAGGTCATCAGGGACTCCGTGCAACGCCGGGGATACCCGCCGTCCATGCGCGAGATCGGGCAGGCGGTGGGGCTCTCCAGCACCTCGTCCGTCGCCCACCAGCTGATGGCGCTCGAACGAAAGGGCTTCCTCCGCCGCGACCCGCACCGCCCCAGGGCGTACGAGGTCCGCGGCTCCGACCAGCCGAGCACGCAGACCACGGACACGGCCGGCAAGCCCGCGGCTTCGTACGTCCCGCTGGTCGGCCGGATCGCGGCCGGCGGCCCGATCCTCGCCGAGGAGTCCGTCGAGGACGTCTTCCCGCTCCCCCGGCAGCTGGTGGGCGACGGCGAGCTGTTCGTCCTGAAGGTCGTCGGGGACTCGATGGTCGAGGCCGCGATCTGTGACGGCGACTGGGTGACGGTCCGCCGCCAGCCGGTCGCGGAGAACGGCGACATCGTGGCCGCGATGCTGGACGGCGAGGCCACCGTGAAGCGCTTCAAGCGCGAGGACAACCACATCTGGCTGCTCCCGCACAACGCCGCGTACCAGCCGATCCCCGGCGACGACGCGACCATTCTCGGCAAGGTCGTCGCGGTGCTCCGGCGTGTCTGACGCCCGGTGTCCGTGCGTGTAGGGCCCTGGAACCCATCGCGGGTTCCAGGGCCCTACACGCACGGAACCGCTGCGGACCCGGCTTCCGGTCGGCTGCGGAGCTACTTCGCGTCGGCCTCGGTGACCTTGGCCGCGGCGTCGATCGCGGCGAGCGAGCGGCGCACCTGATTGCGGTCCGTGGTGTACCAGAAGTCGGGCATCGAGGCCTTGAGATAACTGCCGTAACGGGCCGTGGCCAGCCGCTGGTCCAGAACCGCCACGACGCCCTTGTCCCCCGTCGCACGGACGAGACGGCCGGCACCCTGCGCCATCAGCAGAGCGGCGTGCGTCGCGGCGACGGCCATGAAGCCATTGCCGCCGTTCTCCTCGACCGCCTTCTGCCTGGCGCTCATCAGCGGGTCGTCGGGGCGCGGGAACGGGATCTTGTCCATCACGACGAGCTGGCAGCTCGCCCCGGGCACGTCGACGCCCTGCCACAGCGACAGCGTGCCGAACAGACACGTCTGCGGATCCGCCGCGAAACCCTTGATCAGCTCGCCGAGG
The DNA here is from genome assembly GCF_044333135.1 of Streptomyces sp. NPDC021093. NCBI lineage: Bacteria > Bacillati > Actinomycetota > Actinomycetes > Kitasatosporales > Streptomycetaceae > Streptomyces > Streptomyces sp. NPDC021093. Next base: position 186,317 of record NZ_JBIRQJ010000016.1, read on the forward strand.
GTGTCCTCGCCCTGGAGCAGGATCGGCATGTCGAGCCTGCCGCGCAGCGTCTCCGCCGCCGTCTGGGCCGCCTTCATCGAGGAGAAGAGCCCGAGCGTACGGCCTCCTGCGGCCTCGATCAGCTCGGCCAGCTCGTCGAGCATGTCCTCGCGTCCGGCGTCCCTGGTGGGCCTGGCCAGGTGCTTGGCGACGTACAGGATCCCCTGCTTGGGGTAGTCGAACGGCGAGCCGACGTCGAGCCCCTTCCACTCGGGCAGGTCCTCGCCGTGCGTACCCTCCGGGGCGAGACCCAGGGAGGCTCCGACGCCGTTGAAGTCGCCGCCCAGCTTGAGGGTGGCGGAGGTGAGGACGACCGAGCGCTCGGTGAAGAGCTTCTCGCGCAGCAGACCGGACACGGAGAGCGGGGCGACCCGCAGCGAGGCGGTTCCGTACCTGTCGTTGCGCTCGAACCAGACGACGTCGTACTCGGAGCCGTTGGCGATGCGCTCGGCGACTGCGTGGATGTTCTCGATCATGGCGAGGGCCTGTTTGCGGACGGCGTCCTCGTCGGTGACGGACCTGTCCTTGGTGGAGCCGAGCGCGGAGATCACCGTGCGAGAGGCGTCCCGCAGGGCCATGAGGGCGTATCCCATGTCCTCGGGGATCTCCTCCAGGCGGCCGGGCAGTGCCAGCTCCATCAGCCGCTCGAAAGTCTCGGACGCGGTCATCAGCGCGTCCGCGGCCTTCTCGTTGACGATCTTCGATGCGCGTTTGACGGCCCGGTTGACCTGGCCTGGGGTGAGTTCGCCGGTGGCGACGCCGGTGACCCGGGAGACCAGCTCGTGCGCCTCGTCGACGATCAGCACTTCGTGCTGCGGCAGGACGGGGGCGCCCTCGATGGCGTCGATGGCGAGCAGGGCGTGGTTGGTGACGACGACGTCGGCGAGCTTGGCGCGCTCGCGCGCCGCCTCCGCGAAGCACTCCGCGCCGTACGCGCACTTGCTCGCGCCCAGGCACTCGCGGGAGGAGACGGAGACCTGTCCCCACGCCTTGTCGGAGACACCGGGGGTGAGGTCGTCACGGTCCCCGGTCTCGGTCTCGTCGGCCCAGTCGCGCATCCGCAACAGGTCCTTGCCGAGCTTGCTGGAGGGCCCGCTCGCCTCGTAGCTCTCGATCGGGTTGAAGAGGCCGTCCTCCTCGTCCTGCGGGGCACCTTCGTGGAGGCGGTGCAGACAGAGGTAGTTCGACCGGCCCTTGAGCATGGCGAACTGCGGGGTGCGGCGCAGCAGCGGCTTCAGCGCCTCCACCGTGCGCGGCAGGTCGCGCTCGACGAGCTGGCGCTGGAGGGCCAGCGTCGCCGTGGCGACCACGACGCGCTCGCCGTGTGCGAGGGCCGGCACCAGATAGCCGAGGGACTTTCCGGTGCCGGTGCCCGCCTGGACGAGCAGGTGGGAATTGTCGTCGACCGCGTCGGCGACGGCCTCGGCCATGCTGACCTGGCCTGGCCGTTCCACGCCGCCGACGGAGGCGACGGCGGCGTGGAGGAGCTCGGGGAGTGAGGGCTTCGTCATAGCCCGACCAGCCTACGGTGCACCACTGACAACGGCGGTCACAGCCGATTTCACCACCGGGGTCAGGGCCGGTGTCAGGGCCGGTGAAGAGGGTTGGCGACGGTGCCGTGCACGGCGGCGTGCGGGCGGTGCGGGCGGTCCCGGTAGCCGTCGGTGTGCAGGCGGTTGCGGTTGAGGCAGAGGCGTTCCAGCCGGGGCGTCAGAAGGTCGAACGTCTCGAAGCGGTCCTTCAGTTCCGGGAAACGACTGTGGTACTTGAGGATTTCTGCCCGTACGAGTGACCAGAACTCGCCCTCGGGAATGCCCAGTTGGTCCTCGCACAGCGGCGCGAGGTAGCGGAACACCCCGATGAACAGCCCTGACTGGATGAACTGCGGCAGGAAGGAGGAGGGTTCGGTGAGCAGCGTCCTGCGTACGTCGTCCGGCATGCCGGCATGTTCCGGCAGGGGTTCCGCACTGACGTTGACGTCGTCGACGAAGTCCTTGATCGCGAGGCGGACCGGTACGTCGTGCTCGTCGAAGACGACGATGGCGTTCTCGCCGTGCGGGGAGAACACCGTTCCGTACCGGTACAGGAAGTGCAGCAGCGGCGGCAGTGTCGCGGCGAAGAGCTGGCGCAGCCAGGCTGCCGGGTCCAGCCCGGAGCGGTCGACCAGCTCCGCGGTGAAGGCCCGCCCCTGCGGGTCGGTGTGCAGCAGGGCGGCCAGCGTGCGGGCGCGCTCGCCGGGGTCGAGGCGGTCGGCGAGGGGTTCGCGCCAGATCGCGCCGAGGAGTTCCTTGTACTGGTACGGGACCTCGGGGAGATGGTCGTAGACGGGGTGCTCGACGGCCACCGAGGCGACTTCCCCGAGCAGCACGACGCGGCACTCCTCTTTGAGGAAGGGGTCGGCCGCCTGCAGTGCCTGGACCCAGGCGGTGACGGCGGGGGCGGCCACGGTGCGCTCGGTGGGCAGACCGCGCCAGACGAGGGTGTTCAGCACGGACAGCGGCAGCTTGACCGTGTGCCGGTCGGGGCGGCTGACGTTGAGGAACGTACGGATGGACTGCTGGGGCAGCCGCAGGTCGTCGTCGGCGGGCAGCGGGACGATGTCGCCGCGGGCGATCACGGGCGCGAAGAGCGGCAGGATCGACTCGTCCCACTGCCAGGGGTGCACGGGCAGGTAGAGGTACGAGGCCGGGTTCAGCCCGCGCGCCTGCAGGACGGCGTCGAAGCTCGCGCGCGTGGCGGCGTCGAGCTCGCGCGCGTACAGCTGCTCGGGGTCGGCCAGCGAGGGGACTCCCTGGTAGCGGGCGAGGGCGGTGCTGACGGCGATCCACGGGAGTCTGGTGGCCCTGCGGGCCTCGGGTGCCCAGGTGGCGGCGTCCTGGGCGGAGAAGCCGACGCGGCCCTTGTTGAGGACGAGCCAGGGGTGGCCCGTCTGGTGGCCTTCGAGCTCGGCGTACCCGAGGTCGGCGAGGCGGGCGGCGGACAGGGCTGTGTGGTCGAGGCGCGCGTCGGCGGCGAGGGTGGTGGTGAGCTCGCGGACGAGGTGGCCGAGAGTCGCACCGTCCAGGGCCAGGAGGCGCCTGGAAAGGGCGAGGAACTGCACCGGGTCGTGGAAGGGACGGCTGCCGCTGTGATCGTCGGGGTGCCGGATGCCGATGGTGTCCGGGTCGACCTGCCAGCTGCCGTAGGAGCCGCGCCGAGCACGGAAGGACAGTATTTCGCCGTTGTCGAGGCGGAGTGTGTACGGGAAGGGGGGCGCGCTCCTGCGCCCACCCGTGGCACCGCTCGGCACCTTGTCGGCCGTCGGCGCACCGTCTGCCGTCGTCATGGCATCGGCTGTCGGCGCGCCGTCGGCTGTCGTCGTGGCGTCGGCCGTCGTCGTCCCTTCGGCCGTTGTCGCCTGGGCGGTTGCCGGGACCGGTTCGATGATCTCTTCGTAGGCGAACTCGGCGAGCGTCTTGGCGAGCAGCCGGCGGGAGACCCGCTCCCATCCGGCGGCGGTCAGCTCGGCGGGAGCGAACAGGACCGGCGGGACGTGGTCCGGGGCGGGCCGCTGCGATTCGGCCTGGGACGCGGGCCGTGGCTGGGCGGGAACGGGGGCGGACGGGTGGGCGGAGGCTTGCTTCGACACGGTGACTCCTCGGGAGGGAACCAATGCGGGACGAGCGGTGTATTTGAAGCAGCGGATCGTTGTTGCGGCTGGGGCGACAGGTCGTCGTGGTGATGGATGCGACAGGTCATCGTTACAGCTGATGGCGATGGGCGCGGTCGCGCATCATCAGCGCGGCCCGCTTGTCCGGAAGGTCGATCTCGGCGGAGAGGCGGAATCCCGCTCCGAGGAAGGCGGATACGGACGGAGTGTTGCGCAGGTCCGGTTCGGCGACGACCCGCGAGCAGGTGGGGCGGTGGTCGAGGACGAGGTCGGAGACGGCCCTCAGCAGCGTGGTGCCGAGGCCGTGACCTCGGTCGGCGACACCGCCGATGAGGAGGTGGATGCCGGTGTCGTGCAGGCGGGCCGGGTAGTGACGGGCCAGCGGGTCGAGATCGGCGCGGTAGATCTCCCAGTAGCTCATGGGAGTGCCGTCGAGGACGCCCAGACAGGGCATGCTGCGTCCGTCTCCGTCGAGTTGGGTGCGCAGATGGGCGGAGGTGACGTCGACGGCACCCGCCAGCTCCCAGAACTCGGCGACGACGGGGTCGTTCATCCACCGGCTGAGCAGGGCCAGGTCCCGTGCCGGAACCACGGGCAGGAGCCGGAACTCACCGGCCGGAGTGCCGACAGGACCCCAGTGGGCGACCGAGTCGAGGAGGTCCGGGTCGCCCGGCAGGAGGTCCGGGGCGCCCGGCGCCAGCAGCGCGTCCGCCACGGGCGGGGCGTGGGCGGCCTCCTGTGCTGCGATCAGCGCGAGGAACTCGTCGGGCAGCCGGAGGTCCAGGGTGTCCTCGTTGCCCGGTCTCGTACGGGAGGCCGGGCCGGCTCCGGTGTCGGGGCTCGTTTCGGTGGGAGGCATCGCGGTGCTCTCCTGTCAGCAGGTCGGACGGGGTCGGTGCAGAGGGGCGGAACTTTCGGACGGGGGCTGAGCGTTCAGGGGTGGAGGGGGTTGGCGATGGTGACGTAGACGGACTGGGTGTCGACCGGGCCCACCAGTTCGTCCAGTCCGTGCAGCCTGGTGAGCAGGTTGGCCTTGCAGCGGAGGGTGGGGGTTTCCAGGAGCTGGGCGGGGAGTGGGGACCCCAGGTCGGCGGTCTTGCCGAGGAATTGGCGCAGGGCGGCGATCAGGACGCGTTCGTCGGCGAGACGCTGGGCGCCGAACGCCCCGATGAGACCGAGGATGTTGTTGATTCCGAGGTAGTAGGCGAACCGTTCGTCGGTGACGGCGTCGGCGACGAAGGTGTCGCTGCGGGTGCCGACGCCGGGGAGGCGGGCTTCGAGTGCTTCGCGGTGCGACTCGCGGAAGTAGTAGCCCTGGTTGTCGCGGTAGCGGCCGCCGACGGGCCAGCCGTCGCGGTCGAGGAGGACCAGGGTGTTCTGCTGGTGGGCCTCCAGCGCGATGCCCGCCTGCCCGTCGAGCCAGAGCACGGGTCGTACGACCTGGTCGAGGTAGCGCAGGAACCACTCCGCTGCGACGGCCCCGGCGGGCCGGCCGGTGCGGGCGGCGAGCCTGGCCACGCACTCCGCGAGGCGGGAGTACATACCGGCCCGTCCCGGCCAGGGGCGGGGCGCGGTGAGGCTCGCGATGCAGACGGCGTCGTCGTCGGGGCCGAAGGGGTTGTGCCGCAGGACGATGTCGAAACCGGGGACCGGTGTCCCGTCCGGGGCGTCGACACCGAGCCAGGCCGGGTCGCGGACGATGTCGAAGCCGGGGTGGGCGGCGCGCCATTCCTCGGCGAGGCCGCCGCGCAGCAGGCGTTGGACCTCGACGCCCCGGTGGAGTTCCTTGCGGAGGTTCTCGCGGCGCGAGTTGGTGATCCGTACGCCGAGGGAGAGCTTCAGCATCGCCGCGGCGCCCGGCCGGTGGACGGTGCGCACGGAGGAGGTGGGGAACCAGGGATCGCCGTACGGACCGAGGTCGTGCAGGAGTCCCTCGTCGAGGAGGTCGGCCACGGCGGGCCGGAGGGTCAACTCGCGCGCCTGCCAGGGGTGGAGGGGAAGAGCCTCCGTGCCCTCGGGAAGCCGCAGGCCACCGGCCAGGCGGGAGACGACCTGCTCCGCCTGGAGCGTGCGCCCGCGCTCGGTCCAGGCGGATTCCCCGGCGAGCACGGACCGGTCGACTGCCATCCAGTGCAGGGGGAAGGAGCCGCGCAGCTCGGGCGAGTACCTGCGGGCCTCGGCCTCGGAGAGTCCTTCCCTGCTCTTGGGGGTGGGGTGCATGGGGTGGCCGAGCAGCAAGGACTGCTCGGCGGTGAGGAAGAGGTCGGCGCCGTCGGCCGGTTCGGGGTTGCTGCGGCGCGCGGCGATGAACTCGGCGGTGCGGCGCACCGAGTCGGCGACACGGCCGACCAGGTCCGTGCCCGTACCGGCTTCGGCGGCGTCCGTACCTGCGGCGGAAGCGGATTCGTCGGTTTCGGCAACGTCCGTGTCCACCGCGGCGGTCGATCCACCCGGGAGGGCGGATCCGCCGCTGGATTCCCGGCCGAGGAGGGACGCGACGGTGACCGCGTCCACGGGCGGGGCGTGCCGCGGCCCGCAGGCCAGCACCGGTGTACCGAAGCGGTGCCAGCCGGCCTCGGACCAGTAGCGGACGGGGACCAGGAAGGAGGTGCCGCTGCTGTCGAGCGGGATCCGCAAGGTGCGCCCCTGGGGCCGGGGCAGGCCGTTCTCCCGTACCCAGCAGCGCAGCAGATTCTCGACGGCGGCCGCGTCCGCGGCCGTGAGCGGGTCGGGGTGGTTGAGAAGGTCCGGCTGGGCACGCAGCGCATCCGGTGCCGGGACGTGCTGCGCGCCGTGTGCCTTGGACTTCTGCCGGGGCACCGTCACCGGATCGGTCAGGTCGGTCGTCACATCGGTCACATCGGTCATGTCGTTCACATCGGTCACGTCGCTCGCCACGTCGGTCGTCCCTGCCATCGATGCGGTGGTCGCCTCTGCTGTGGCGTCCTCGTACGTGTCGGGTGCGGGTGTGGGGTTCACGGAGAGCTTCCTTGTGAGGTTGTCCCGGCATCGGCCGGTGTCGGATCGGCCGGTGCCGGTTACGACGTCTTGATGGGTTCCCGGTGGTACTTCTTCTGGCCGCGCTGCTCCTGTCCGTACGACGACCGTTCGGCGGTGGCGAGCGCGTCGGCGAACCGGTCCAGGACCGCGACGGCCTGCTCGTCGGTGAGGGTGAGCGGAGGCAGCAGGCGCACGACCGCGGAGTGCCGCCCGCCGACCTCGACGATGAGCCCGCGTCGCAGGCACTCCTGCTGCACGGCTGCGGCGAGCGCGGGCGACGCGGGTGCCGGGCCGGCGCCGGGTCCACCGTCTCCGAAGCCGCCCGTGCCCACCGGCCCCTCCGGATCCACCAGTTCGACGCCGATCATCAGGCCGCGGCCCCGGACGTCGCCGATGACCGGGTGCTCGGCGGCCAGTTGCCGCAGCTGCCCGAGCATGCGCGCCCCGAGCTCCCCGGCGCGCTGTGCCAGTCCGTTCTCCCGTACGTACGCCATGGTGGCCGCGCCAGCCGCCATGGCGAGCTGGTTGCCGCGGAACGTGCCCGCGTGAGCTCCGGGCTCCCAGGCATCCAGGTCCGCCCGGTAGACGATCACGGCCAGCGGGAGGCTGCCGCCGATGGCCTTGGACATGACCATGACGTCGGGCACCGTCCCGCTGTGCTCGACCGCCCAGAACGTCCCGGTCCTGCCGACTCCGGTCTGCACCTCGTCGACGATCAGCGGGATCGACCGGGCCGCCGTGATCTCCCGCATCCGCCGCAACCAGCTGTCGGGCGCGGGAATCACACCGCCCTCCCCCTGCACCGCTTCGAGAATCATCCCGGCGGGCCGCGGCACTCCGCCCTTGGGATCGTCGAGCAGATTCGCGGTCCAGCGGGCGGACAGGTCGGCGCCGCGCTCCCCGCCGGTCCCGAACGGGCAGCGGTAGCCGTACGGATAGGGCAGCCGGGTCACTCGTACGTCCGACGCCCCGCCCGAGACGTCGAGCGCTCCCGCGGTCATCCCGTGGTACGCCCCGGTGAAGGCCAGCAATCCGCTGCGCCCGGTGGCGGTGCGGACCAGTTTCAGCGCGGCCTCGACCGCGTCCGTCCCCGCCGGACCGCAGAACTGCACCCGCGCGTTGTCGGCCAGCGGCCCCGGCAGCGTCTCGAACAGTTCGGTGGTGAAGGCGTCCTTGACCGGTGTGGCCAGGTCCAGGACGTGCAGCGGAGCCCCCGAGTCGATGACCTTCTTGATCGCTTCGAGGACCACCGGGTGGTTGTGCCCGAGTGCGAGCGTGCCCGCCCCGGAGAGGCAGTCGAGGTAGCGCTGCCCGTCCGCCCCCTCGATCGTCAGCCCGCGCGCGCGTACGGGAACGATGGGCAGCGACCGCGCATAGGTACGGGCCGCGGACTCGCGCAGCGACTGCCGCCGCAGGATGCCTTCATGAGCAACGGTCGGCCGGTCGGCGGGCACCACCGCCGGAGCAGGTTCGGTCACGGCCACGACTGCTGGTCCTCCCCCAGGTGTACGTACGTACGGATTCGCGCGCATTGCCCCGCAGGGCTGAACGGCGTCCCGATGTCCCTCGTACGTACCAACGACTGTGAACCCGAAGGATCACGGGCAATCAGAAGATCCTTCCGGCGGGGGAACCACGCCCCTGCCGTTCGCCGTCCCCATCGTCACCGGCATAGTGGGGCCGAACCAGATCCATCCGTTCCATCGGCTCCACCCGCCTTGCCCGCCACGTTCGAAGTCCCAGGGGGATCAAGACATGCGACCCATCCGCCCAGCCTGCACCGCAACCCGTAGGAGGAGCGCACGTCGCAGAACCGCGCCCTTGCTCTCCGTCGTCGGCCTCACCGCCGCGCTCGCCCTGACCGCGACCGCATGCGGCCCCACCGAGAACGGCGCTTCCGGTGCGCCCGGTTCGCAGGTCACCAACTCGGCGGGCGCTCCCGGCGGTTCCGACAAGATCACGATTCCGGACGACCTCAAGGACCGGCTCAAGGAGCACGGCGTCGACCTGGACAAGTGGAAGAACGGCGAGTGGAAGAACTGGAACAAGGACGACTGGCTGCGCGAGGCCGAGGACTTCATCAACCCGATCATCGCGGGCCTGTGGGACCCGGACCGCATGAAGGACGCGGACAAGCCCCCGAAGCAGCCCGTCGACAATGACATTTCGGGCGACAAGGGTGTGACGGACCCGACCCCCGCGCGCCTTCCCGCGAAGGCCGTCAAGGCTCCGTACCACTCCAGCGCCGCGGAGTCCGGCCGGCTCCTCTTCGACGGCCCCGAGGGCTCGATGGCCTGTTCCGCCACGGTCGTGAAGGACCCCGCGCACCCGGGCAAGTCCAACCTGGTGTGGACCGCGGGGCACTGTGTGCACGCGGGCGCGAAGGGCGGCTGGTACCGCAACATCGCCTTCGTGCCGTCGTACAACGACCAGGCGAAGCCCGTGACCAAGACCACTCCGCGCGAGCAGGTCGCGCCCTACGGCGTGTGGTGGGCCAAGAGCGCGCTCACCTCCGACCAGTGGATCTCGCAGGGCGGCCCGACCGGCGGCGACGGCGCCCCGTACGACTTCGCGGTGCTGAGCGTGACGCCCGAGGGCGGCACCGGCAAGTCCCTGGAGGAGACGGTCGGTTCCGCACTCCCGGTCGAGTTCGACGCACCGGCCGTACCGAAGATCGCGAACATGCGGGCGACCGGCTACCCGGCTGCCCCGCCGTTCGACGGCGAGCGCATGTTCCAGTGCACCGACAAGCCCGGGCGGCTCTCCGTGAAGCCCGCGCAGCCGACCATGTACCGCATCGGCTGCACCATGACCGGCGGTTCGTCCGGCGGCGGCTGGGTCGCGCAGGGCCAGGACGGCAAGCCCGCGCTGGTGTCCAACACCTCGATCGGCCCGGTGACGGCAGGCTGGCTGGCCGGTCCGCGGCTCGGTCCCGAGGCGAAGGCCATCTACGACAAGGCCGGCACGAAGTAGCGACGGCTGCAGAGGGCCTCCGGAACGCACCCCGGGGGCCCTCTGCTACGTTCCGCACTGCACTTCGTTATGACACGCTCATGACACAAATGAAAGATCAACTGAAAGCACACAGGGGGAACGTTTCCATGCGATCCATACGTCCGCTGCTGGCCGTCACCGGCCTCGCCGCGGCCCTCGCCCTGACGGCCACGGCCTGTGGCCCCACCGAGGACAAGGTCGGCGGCAACCCTGCCGACAAGCCCGCGGCCCCGGCCGCCTCCACTCCCGCCGACGGCCAGGGCAACGACGACGTCGCACTTCCCAAGGACCTCGCCGACAAGCTCAAGGAGCACGGCGTCGACCCGGACAAGTGGAAGAACGGCGAGTGGAAGAACTGGGACAAGGGCAAGTGGCTGCGCGAGGCGAAGGACTTCGTCAACCCGGTCATCGCCGGACTGTGGAAGCCGGAGCGGATGCAGACCGCCAAGGACCCCGCGAAGACGATGACGGCCGGTGACCTCTCCAGCGGTCAGGGAGTCTCCGACCCGGAGCCCCGCCCGGTCCAGGCGGTGCGCGAGCAGACCCCGTACACCAAGCACGGAGCCCCGGTCGGCAAGCTCTTCTTCGACTCGCCCAAGGGCCACATGGTCTGCTCCGGCACCGTGATCAAGGACGTGAACAACCCCGGGAAGTCCAACCTCGTCTGGACGGCCGGGCACTGTGTGCACGCGGGCGGTGCGGGTGGCTGGTACCGCAACATCGTCTTCGTCCCCGCGTACAACAACCACGCGAAGTCGCCTGCCGCACTGCGGTCCGCTCCGCCGCAGGAGGAGGCTCCGTACGGCGCCTACTGGGCGGACTGGGCATCGACCTCCGGCGAGTGGATCCGTGACGGAGGCCCGACGGGCGGCACCGGCGCGCCGTACGACTACGCGGTCCTGCACGTGAAGCCGGAGAACGGCGGCAAGTCCCTGGAGGAGACCGTCGGCGCCTCGATCGCGGTGAACTTCAACGCACCGGACACCCGGCGGATCAGCGCGATGGGCGCCTGGGGCTACCCGGCGGGGCCGCCGTACGACGGCTTCATCATGCACAAGTGCGTCGACCGCCCGAACCGGCTCTCCATCAGCCCGACCACGCCCACGATGCACCGCATCGGCTGCACCATGACCGGCGGTTCCTCGGGCGGCGGCTGGTTCGCCAAGCAGCCCGACGGGCAGCTGGCGCTGGTGTCCAACACCTCCATCGGCCCGGTCACGCACGGCTGGCTGGCCGGCCCGCGGCTCGGCAAGGGCGCGGAGCAGATCTACACGATGATGAGCAAGAAGTACGGCAGCAAGTAGCACGCGGCGCAAAGGCCGGTGGCCCGCACCCCCGTCACGGGGGTGCGGGCCACCGGCCTTTGCTTCCTGCTGCGGTGTGTCGTCAGGTACGGACGGGGTGTCCGGTACGGGACGGCTCAGTGCGCAGTGGGCACGAACGAAGCGAACTCCGCCGCCAGTTCCGCATGCACCCGTGCCTTGAGCTGCGTGCCCTCCGGGGTGTGCTCCTCGGAGATCACCTCGCCCTCGGCATGCGCCCGCGAGATCAGCGCACCCTGGATGTACGGCACGAGGGCCTCGATCTCGACCGAGGGGCGCGGCAGTTCGCGGTCGATGAGCTCCAGGAGCTCCTCGATGCCCTGACCCGAGCGGGCCGAGACCGCGATGGCGTGCTTCTCGATGCGCAGCAGCCGCTGGAGGACGACCGGATCGGCCGCGTCCGCCTTGTTGATCACGACGATCTCCGGCACGTCGAGCGCGCCGACCTCACGGATCACCTCGCGCACGGCGGCCAGCTGCTCCTCCGGCGCCGGGTGCGAGCCGTCCACCACGTGCAGGATCAGGTCGGAGTCACCGACCTCCTCCATGGTGGAGCGGAACGCCTCGACGATGTGGTGCGGCAGGTGCCGGACGAATCCGACGGTGTCCGCCAGCGTGTAGAGCCGCCCGCTGGGCGTCTCGGCACGGCGCACGGTCGGGTCGAGGGTGGCGAACAGTGAGTTCTCCACCAGCACGCCCGCGCCCGTGAGGCGGTTGAGCAGCGAGGACTTGCCCGCGTTGGTGTACCCGGCGATGGCGACCGAGGGCACCTTGTTGCGCCTGCGTTCCTGGCGCTTGAGCTCGCGGCCGGTCTTCATCTCCGCGATCTCCCGGCGCATCTTCGCCATCTTCTCGCGGATCCGGCGCCGGTCCGTCTCGATCTTGGTCTCACCGGGACCACGGGTGGCCATGCCGCCACCGCCGCCGCCACCCATCTGACGGGACAGCGACTGACCCCAGCCGCGCAGTCGCGGCAGCATGTACTGCATCTGCGCGAGTGCGACCTGTGCCTTGCCCTCTCGGGACTTGGCGTGCTGGGCGAAGATGTCGAGGATCAGCGCGGTCCGGTCGACCACCTTGACCTTGACGACGTCTTCGAGGTGGATGAGCTGGCCGGGGCTGAGCTCACCGTCACAGACCACGGTGTCGGCGCCGGTCTCCAGGACGATGTCCCGCAGCTCCAGGGCCTTGCCCGAGCCGATGTACGTGGCCGGGTCCGGCTTGTCGCGCCGCTGGACCACGCCGTCGAGCACCAGGGCTCCGGCCGTCTCGGCGAGCGCCGCCAGCTCCGCGAGGGAGTTGTCCGCGTCCTGGGCGGTCCCCGACGTCCACACACCGACCAGCACGACGCGCTCAAGGCGCAGCTGCCGGTACTCGACTTCGGTGACGTCCTCAAGCTCGGTGGAGAGTCCTGCCACACGCCGCAGCGCGGCACGCTCGGAGCGGTCGAACTGGTCGCCGTCCCGCTCTCCGTCGATCTCGTGGCTCCAGGCGACGTCCTCTTCCATCAGGGCATCGGCCCGCAGGCTGTCTGTGATGTTGTCGTTCGTGGAAGGGGAAGAAGTGGAGGGGGTCATTGGATCCTTAGGTCGTGTGTCGGTGGACTGGAGAGTCCCTGCGGAAGCCGGAAGACTTCCGTCGACAGTCACAACGCGTGACGGGCCCGGATGATTCCCGGGGATTCGCGTGGGATCCCGGTAATTTTCCGCCGTCAGGCCGTGCCGCCGACCCGTTGATGGTCGCACGGCACGGCCCAGTCGTCACAGGGGTTTATCGGCTCGCGGCGCCCCTGCTCAGCGCCGGCTCTCCGGCTCCTGAGGGGCCGCGCTCGTCCAGTCCGGGTGCCCCGGCATCGGCGGGGTCTGCTGCCCGTAGAGCCACTTCTCGAAGAATCCGGAAAGGTCGCGTCCGGCCACGTCCGAGGCCAGCTCCACGAAGTCCGCGGTGGTCGCCACCGAGTCCCGGTGCTCGCTCACCCAGCGCCGCTCGACCTTGTCGAACGCCGTCTCGCCGATCTCCTGGCGCAGCGCGTAGAGGACGAGGGCGCTGCCCTCGTACACGACCGGCCGGAAGATGCTGATCTTCTGCCCGGGCTGGGACGGCTTCGGGGCCGCCGGGGCGCCGCCCGCCCGCCGCCACTCGTCGGAACTGCTGTACGCGGCCTTCATGCGCTCCTCAAGAGGGCGCTGTTTCTGTGCGTACAGGGCCTCGTACCAGGTGGCGTGCCCCTCGTTGAGCCACAGGTCGGACCAGGAGCGGGGCGAGACGCTGTTGCCGAACCAGTGGTGCGCCAGTTCGTGCACCATGATCGAGTCGACGTACCACTCCGGGTAGCCGGCGCCGGTGAACAGCGACCGTTCGAAGAGCGACAGGGTCTGCGTCTCCAGCTCGAACCCGGTGTTCGCCTCCGCGACGAGCGCTCCGTACGTCTCGAAGGGGTAGCGCCCGACGCGTTCCTCCATCCACTCCAGGTGTGCCGGGGTCTTCTTCAGCCACGGCTCCAGCCGCTTCACGTCGGCGGCCGGCACCACGTCCCTGACGGGCAGGCCGTGCGGCCCCGTCCTGTGCAGGACGGCGGACCTGCCGATCGACACCTGGGCGAGCTCGGTCGCCATCGGGTGGCCTGTGCGGTACGTCCAGGACACTCCGCCCTTGGCGCCCTTGAGGCCCTTGAGCTGCCGCGGCATGGCGGACGGCAGTCCGTTGGCGACGACGGTCTGTCCCTCGGGCGCGGTCACCCGGAAGGTGAAGTACGCCTTGTCGGAGGGGTGGTCGTTGCACGGGAAGACGCGGTGTGCGGCGTCCGCCTGGTTGGCCATGACGAGCCCGTCACCGGTGCGCACCCAGCCGCCGTCGGAGATGTCACCGGCGGGGTCGCTGGTGTGCCGGACGGTGATGACCGTCCGGGTCCCCTCCCGGAGGGCCTGCTCGGGCGTGACGACCAGGTCCTCGCCGGTGACGGCGAACCTCGCGCGCACGCCGTTGACGTCGACCGACTGCACGGTGCCGTGCGCGAAGTCGAGGTTGATGTTCTCCAGTGGCGCCGTCGCCCGTGCCTCGATCCTGGTGACGGCGTCCAGCGGCTTGCTGTTGTCGCCGCGGTAAGTGAGCCCGATGTCGTACGAGAGGACGTCGTACCCGGGGTTGCCGAGGTGCGGGAAGAGCGGATCGCCGATGCCGAGGGGTACGGGGGCGGGCAGGACGGCGCCGACGAGGGAGGCGGAGGCCGAGGCCAGCAGAACGGCACGCAGGCGCCGGGAGGTGAGCAGCATGAACTACCGCTATCAGCGCCCGAGTCCGCACGGGGGGACGGCACGCACCGCACCACCCGAACGAGGGTCGGCCGCCCTGTGCGTCCGGTCAGCCACGCGACCGCTTTGTGGCCGCGGTCCTGTCGGCGGTCCTCGTGCCGGCGGTCAGGCGGTCGCCGGGTGCTGGGCGCGGCTGACGTCGTACACCCCGGCCACCTCCCGCATCGCCCGCATGAGCGCGGGCAGTCCCGCGGCGTCCGGGAGCTGGAGGGTGTACGTGTGCCGGACGCGCTGCTCGGAGGGCGGTTCGACGGTGGCCGATACGACTTCGGCCCCCGCCGTCGCGATGGCCTCCGTGAGGTCGGCCAGCAGGTGCGGCCGGCCGAAGGACTCCGCGACCAGGGTGACCCGGCAGTCCGTGGTGTCCTGCCAGCGCACGGCGACGGGCTCCCGGCCGAGGGCCCGCATCCGGGCGACGGCGGCACAGCCCTCGCGGTGCACCGTGACGACGCCGCCGCGCACCGCGAAACCGAGTACCCGGTCGGGCGGAACGGGTGTACAGCATCCGGCCAGGCGCACACTTACGTCCGGCAGGTCGGTCACCGCGTTCTCCACCTCGGGCCGCGAAGCCCCCTCTACGGCCGCAGGAGCGCCGAGGACCGCCGGAGCGACCCCTTGGGTCTCCGCCGTCTCTCCGTCCGGCCTGCCGCGCTTGGGCAGCCCTGCGTCGTGCGCGGTCCCGGGGTCGGCGAGCCAGCCCGCGATCGCGATCCGTGCGGCGGGGGTACGCGCGTGGTCGAGCCAGTCCGGCGAGGGTCCGGAGGCCGCGTCGTGGGCGAGCAGCAGCTGCACGCTGTCGCCGTCGCGCAGCACCGTGCTGAGCGTCGCCAGACGGCCGTTGACGCGCGCACCGATGCAGGCGTGGGCGGCCTCGCCGTACTGCGCGTACGCGGCGTCCACACAGCTCGCGCCCGCGGGCAGCCCGATCGTGCCGCCGTCGGAGCGGAACACGGTGATCTCCCGGTCCTGCGCGAGGTCCGCCCGCAGCGAGGTCCAGAAGGCGTCCGGGTCGGGCGTGGACTCCTGCCATTCCAGGAGCCTCGACAGCCAGCCGGGCCGGGTCGGGTCCACGCGCTCGCCGTCGGGCACGGATTCGGCGGCGTCCGGCTGGGCGTACGGGTTGCCGAGCGCGACGACGCCCGCCTCGGCCACTTTGTGCATCTGGTGCGTACGGATAAGGACTTCGGCGACCGCCCCGTCGCCGCCTGCGACGGCGGTGTGCAGCGACTGGTACAGGTTGAATTTGGGCGAGGCGATGAAGTCCTTGAACTCGGAGATCACCGGGGTGAAGCAGGTGTGCAGTTCACCGAGGACGGCGTAGCAGTCGGCATCCTCGCCCACCAGCACGAGCAGCCGCCCGAAGTCCGTGCCCCGCAGGTCGTCGCGTTTGCGGGAGACCCGGTGCACGGAGACGGAGTGCCGCGGCCTGACGACGACCTCGGCGGTGATGCCCGCCTCTTTGAGGACGCCGCGGACGTTGTCGGCGATCGGGGCGAGGAGGTCGCCCTGGGCCGCGTTGCCGTCGATCAGCGCGCGGGTGCGGGCGTAGTCGTCGGGCTGCAGGATCGCGAAGACGAGGTCCTCCAGCTCGGTCTTGAGCGCCTGCACGCCGAGCCGCTCGGCGAGGGGGATGAGGACCTCGCGGGTCACCTTGGCGATGCGGACCTGTTTCTCGGGGCGCATCACGCCCAGGGTGCGCATGTTGTGCAGCCGGTCGGCGAGCTTGATCGACATCACTCGTACGTCGTTGCCGGTGGCGACCAGCATCTTCCGGAAGGTCTCCGGTTCGGCGGCGGCCCCGTAGTCGACCTTCTCCAGTTTGGTGACGCCGTCGACGAGGAAGCACACCTCGTCGCCGAACTGCTCGCGCACCTGCTCCAGGGTCACGTCCGTGTCCTCGACGGTGTCGTGGAGGAGGGACGCGGTCAGGGTGGTGGTCTCGGCGCCGAGCTCGGCGAGGATCAGCGTGACGGCCAGTGGGTGCGTGATGTACGGCTCGCCGCTCTTGCGCATCTGTCCGCGGTGCGAGGACTCGGCGAGGACGTAGGCCCGGCTGAGGATCGTGAGATCGGCTTCCGGATGGTGCGCGCGGTGGGCCTCGGCCACATGGGCGATCGCGTCGGGGGTGCGGCCCCGCGCGGCGGAACCGAGCAGGGCGGCCCTGCCCAGCCGACGCAGGTCGATCCGGGGACGGCCGCGCCTGCGGCCCTGTGCGGTCCGCTGGAGCGCCGCCGGCTGGGTCAGCGGGCGAAGCTCTGGCGACACACCGTTGGGATTGGTGGCCTCTGCACTCATGGGCACCTCCGGCAGCCTCGACCGGCGGTGGGCGGGTGGCGACTCCCCCTGCCTTCGTACGGGAGTGTCCCGTCGGGGCCGGTGCTTGATGCTACCGAGCCCACCATGCGGTGCTGACCGGGTCCCGCCGGGCGTGAACCGGATCACCCATTCGAGCGAAGGTCTATGCGGTGCTGTTTTCGATGGTTCCGAGCCATGAAGGCTCGATGTGTCCCTCTGCGACGATCACGGCGGGACCGGTCATCTCGACTGTGCCGTCCGGCCGTTCGGTGATCAGGAGGCGTCCGCCGAGGACGTCCACGGTGTACGTCACGGGGGCGCCGGTGACGGCGGGGTCGGCCCCGTCGCGGCGGGCGGCGGCCACCGCCACGGCGCACGCGCCCGTACCGCAGGAGCGTGTTTCGGCGGCGCCGCGCTCGTGGACGCGCATCGCGACGTGCCGCGGGCCGCGGTCGACGACGAATTCGACGTTCACACCCTGCGGGTAGGCGGCGGCCGGGCTGAACGGCGGCGGAGTGTACAGATTCCCGGCGTGCGCCAGGTCCTCGACGAAGGCGACGGCGTGCGGGTTGCCCATGTTGACGTTGCGGGCGGGCCAGCTGCGGTCGCCGACGGAGACGGTGACGTCGCCCTCGGGGAGCGCGGCGCGGCCCATCGAGACGGTGACGTCGCCGTTCTTGTCGAGGTGGACGCGCTTGACGCCACCGCGGGTGGCGATGTCGATGTCGCCCTCGTCGATGAGGCCGGCGTGCTGCAGGTAGCGGGCGAAGACGCGTACGCCGTTGCCGCACATCTCGGCGACGGAGCCGTCGGCGTTGCGGTAGTCCATGAACCACTCGGCCGTGTCGGCCATCGCGTGCGCGTCGGGGTGCGCGGCGGACCGCACGACGTGCAGCAGTCCGTCGCCGCCGATGCCGGCCCGGCGGTCGCACAGCCGGGCGACGACGGGCGCGGGCAGGTCGAGGACGTTGTCCGGGTCGGGAACGATCACGAAGTCGTTCTCGGTGCCGTGGCCCTTGAGGAAGGCGATCGGCGCGGGGGCGGCGGATGCGGTGGTCACGCGATCCATCGTAGAGGGAGCGTCCGACAACGGATCTTCGGCGGCTGCGCCCACCCGAGCTGTACGGGAGGCCGCGGAGCGCACCAGAACCGCGCGGGAAGCCGCGGCTCGCACCAAAGCTGTGCGCGAAGGTGCTCGGGGCGACGGTGTCAGCGGAGCCGGGCGACGCGCCAGACAGCGAGGGCGACCAGTACCGCGCACACCGCCGCATAGAGCGCGGCGACCCGCCAGTCCGCGCGCCCGCCGGAGCCCCGGACGGGAAGGCCGGGCCAGGTGTAGCCGACGCGGCGGGCGGCCATCATGCCCCAGCCCGCGGCGCAGCCGCTGATGAGCAGGCCCAGCATGGCGACGACCGCTCCCCCGTCGCCGATCTCGAAGGCCAGGGGGAACGCGAACATCAGCGATCCGAGGGCGGCGAGCATCACGATCGGGGCAAGCTGCCAGATCCGCAGGCGACGCTGCGGCCGCAGCTCCACCTCGACCTCGGCCTCGATGTCGGGCAGGCCGGGGACTTCTGGGATCTCCGGGACGTCGGGAAGCTCTCCCGGTGTACCGGGCTGGTCTTCGGGCCCGTCAGGACTCAACCGCTCCGGTTCTTCCTGTGCTCTGTCACGAGGGCCGGCCTCCATCGCCACGCGCCCTCCCCACTCGGACTCCAACGGTCGATCGAAGCTCGATGATGGCACGCGCCCGGGCACCCGAATGACGGGCGGAGCGTCCCGATGCCATCACGTGATCAGGCTGTGACCGCCCGTTCGAGCAACGCCAGCGCCTGGCGCGGGAGTTCCGCACGGTGCTCGGCCGCGCCGCTCAGCCAGTGCACCCGGGGGTCACGGCGGAACCAGGAGTCCTGACGTCGGGCGAACCGCTTGGTGGCGCGGACCGTTTCTGCACGTGCCTCGTCGTCGGTGCAATCACCCACGAGGGCGGCCAGTACCTGCTGGTATCCCAAGGCCCGCGAGGCGGTGATGCCTTCGCGCAGCCCCTGCTCCGCCAGCGTGCGCACCTCGTCCACCAGACCGGCGTCCCACATGCGGTCCACGCGCGTGGTGATGCGTTCGTCGAGCTCCGGGCGGCCGACGCCCACGCCGATCTGCACGGTGTCGTACACCGACTCGTGGCCGGGCAGATTGGCCGTGAAGGGGCGCCCGGTGATCTCGATCACTTCGAGGGCGCGGACGATGCGGCGGCCGTTGCTGGGAAGGATCGCGCGGCCCGCGTCGGGGTCGGCTGCCGCGAGGCGCAGATGCAGGGCGCCGGGGCCCTGTTCGGCCAGTTCGGCCTCCAGGCGGGCGCGCACCTCGGGGTCGGTGCCGGGGAATTCCATGACGTCGATGGCGCCTTTGACGTACAGCCCGGAGCCTCCGACGAGGACGGGGGTACGCCCCTCGGCGAGCAGCCGGTCGATCTCCTTGCGGGCGAGCCGCTGGTACTCGGCGACGTTCGCCGTGACGGTGACGTCCCAGATGTCCAGCAGACGGTGCGGGATGCCGCCGCGCTCCTCCGGGGTCAGCTTGGCGGTGCCGATGTCCATCCCCCGGTAGAGCTGCATGGAGTCGGCGTTGACGACCTCGCCCCCGAAATGCTGGGCAAGGGCCACGCCCAGATCGGACTTTCCGGCCGCGGTCGGTCCGACGACGGCGATGACCCGCGGTGCGGGAGCTGCGCTTCTCACCGCCCCAGTCTCGCAAACCTCACGACCGGTCCCCGAACGAGCGACGTGACGGCACACGCGCGGGGTCGTTTCCTGTTGCGAGGTTCCGCACGCCGGTTTAGGGACCGGTGCCCCCGGGCGGCGCAATGGGACGCACCGGAGGGCGCGGGATTTCGCCCACACGAGTACGGTATGGAGTAGATATGGGCGTTTTTGCAATGTTTCGCCGGAAGTCCAAGGACGCCGCCGAGGTGTCGACCGAGGAGAGCCAGGAGGCCACTCCGAAGGCCGCCGACACCTCGGAGTCCGTGACCGCCGAGGAAACGGAAGCAACGGAATCCTCGACGGCCGAAGCGGCTTCCTCCGACAAGGCCCCTGCTGAGGCAGCGACCGCGGAGGCCGGGGCCCCGGAAGCTGCGGCCGAAGGCGCCGAGGCGGCCGCCACGGACAGCTTGGAGATCCCCAAGCAGCAGTCCGCGGAGGAAGCAGCGGACAATGAGGTCGGCGAAAGCGTCCGGAAGTAGATCCTCCGGATCCAACAAGGAACGAATACGTCCCCACGAGGGAAGGTGACCCATGGGCTTCCTGGACAATTTGAAGGCCAAGCTGGCTCCGGCGAAGGAGAAGGCCGCAGACCTCGCGCAACAGCACGGGGGCAAGATCGAGCAGGGCCTCGACAAGGCCGCTCAGGCTGTCGACTCCAAGACCAAGGGCAAGTACAGCAACCAGATCCAGTCCGGGACGGGCAAGGCCAAGGACGCCCTCGACCGTCTCTCCACGAAGGACGACGGCGGCACTGCGCCGCCCCCGCCGCCTGCTTCCTGAAGCTTTCGGCGCGATACGGGAACGGCCGCGGAACCATTTCGGTTCCGCGGCCGTTCCCGTACTACCAACGCACCTTGGAAATTCAACAAGGCAGCAAGTCCGGCCCTTCCCGGGGCCGGCGGGCCCGCTTCCGGGCCGTCAGGGCCCTTTCCCGGGGGCCTTCAGGGACCTTTCTCTGGGGCCTTCAGGACCAGGCGGCGACGAAGTACCCCACGCCGTACGGAGCGCCCTCGTACAGCAGCTGCCCGCCCAGGCCCGTCCCCTCCGCGGCGCCCGCGAGCATCTGCCAGGGGGCACGGCCCGCGGCCTTCAGCGCGCACGCCAGGTCCTCGTCCAGCGCGAGCAGGGCTTCGGTGTCGGCGGTGCCCAGCGCCCGTGCCGCGGCGGCGTCGAAACCCTCGGCGCGCTCGTCGAGGTAGCCGGGCGCCTTGAGAGTCCGGCAGGCGCTGCCGTCGCCCATCACCAGGAGGGCCACCCGGTCCGCCCTCTTGGCGATCTCCCGACCCGCTTCCACGCATCGGGTCACGGCCATGGGCTCTCCGACACCGAGTCCTTCGACGGGAGCGTCCGCCCAGTTCGTACGGCCGAGGAGCCAGGCGGCGACGGAGAGGGAGACGGGGAGCGTGCGCTCCGGGGCTGAACCGTCGACGCCAGGGCCTGTTCCGACGCCGGACCCGAGCCGTACTTCCAGGTACACGCCGAAGCCCGCGAAGCTCCCCCTGGTGCCCTGCGGGTGCACTCCCCTGCCGTCCTGCTCGGCGGGGCCGATCACGACCAGCAGGTCGGGCCGGGACGCGGCGAGCACGCCCAGTGCGTCGGCACAGGCGTCCCGTGCGGCGTCGAGCTCCGCCGCGGCACCTGCGGCGACCTCGGGGACGAGCAGCGGCGGACAGGGGCATACAGCAGCGGCTACGAGCATGTCCGGCAGCCTAACGCGGGGTACCCGCCGTGGGCCCCGGTGCACCGGCCCGAACAGGGGCCCACAGCTCCGGTGCACCGACCGGTGCCGGGCCCGCAAGGCCCGGCACCGTCCCGTCGGAGTGTCAGCCGACGCTGCAGCCGCCCGTGGCGGCCGGCAGCGGTTCCGGGACGCCGATCTTCGGCAGGCCCAGCATGACGCCGGGGCCCTGCTGCGGCTCGGCGTTGCGCTTCTCCCAGGCGTCGCCGGCACGGGTGCGGCGTACGGCCTGTGTCTCACCCTCGGCGAGCAGGTGGTGCGGCGCGGCGTAGGTGATCTCGACCGTCACCACGTCTCCGGGGCGTACGTCCTGCTCGGGCTTGGTGAAGTGGACGAGCCGGTTGTCGGCGGCACGGCCGGACAGCCGGAGCGTCGCACCGTCCTTGCGGCCCTCGCCCTCGGCGACCATGACGTCCAGCGTGCGGCCGACCTGCTTCTTGTTCTCCTCCCAGGAGATCTCCTCCTGCAGGGCGACCAGCCGCATGTAGCGCTCCTGGACGACCTCCTTGGGGATCTGGTTCTCCATGGTGGCCGCGGGGGTGCCGGGGCGGATGGAGTACTGGAAGGTGAAGGCGTTGGCGAAGCGGGCCTCGCGGACCGTGTGCATCGTCTGCTCGAAGTCCTCCTCGGTCTCGCCGGGGAAGCCCACGATGATGTCGGTGGAGATGGCGGCGTCCGGCATCGCGGCGCGCACCTTCTCGATGATCCCGAGGAAGCGCTCCTGGCGGTACGAGCGGCGCATCGCCTTGAGAATCGTGTCCGAGCCGGACTGGAGCGGCATGTGCAGCTGCGGCATCACGTTCGGCGTCTCGGCCATCGCGGCGATCACGTCGTCGGTGAAGTCCCGCGGGTGCGGCGAGGTGAAACGGACCCGCTCCAAGCCGTCGATCTTCCCGCAGGCACGCAGCAGCTTGCTGAAGGCCTCACGGTCGCCGATGTCGGAGCCGTACGCGTTGACGTTCTGCCCGAGGAGGGTGATCTCGGAGACGCCCTCCTCGACCAGGGCCTCGATCTCGGCGAGGATGTCGCCGGTCCTGCGGTCCTTCTCCTTGCCGCGCAGCGCGGGCACGATGCAGAAGGTGCAGGTGTTGTTGCAGCCCACGGAGATGGAGACCCAGGCGGCGTAGGCGCTCTCACGGCGCGTGGGCAGCGTCGAGGGGAACGCCTCCAGCGACTCGGCGATCTCGACCTGCGCCTCTTCCTGGACGCGGGCGCGCTCCAGCAGCACCGGCAGCTTGCCGATGTTGTGCGTGCCGAAGACCACGTCGACCCAGGGGGCCCGCTTGGTAATGGTGTCGCGGTCCTTCTGGGCCAGGCAGCCACCGACGGCGATCTGCATGCCGGGCCGCTTCGTCTTCATCGGCGCGAGTCGCCCGAGATTGCCGTACAGCTTGTTGTCGGCGTTCTCGCGGACCGCGCAGGTATTGAAGACGACGACGTCGGCGTCACCGTCGGCCCCTTCGGGCGCACGGACGTATCCCGCGCCCTCCAGGAGGCCCGACAGGCGCTCGGAGTCGTGGACGTTCATCTGGCACCCGTAAGTGCGCACCTCGTATGTCTTCTCGCTCATCTCGCCCACCAGGGTACGGGGCCCGCGGTGTCCGGGGCGTCGCGCGGTGTCCGCTGCCGGATTCCTCTGGTCGGCGGGGCCGGTGAGCTGGCAGGATCGCGGGCATGCCCACCCTCCTCGCCCGTATCGGACGCCGCCGTGCCCTCCAGGGCGTGGTCGCCGCGCTGGCGGTGTGCGGGCTGCTGCTGTGGTGGTTGCTGCCGTCAGGTGCACCGTCGCCGAAGGGGCAGATCACGTTCAGCACGGGCGTGCGGACCGGTGTGTACCAGCGGTACGGGGTACTGCTCGAACAGGCGCTGCGCCGGGACATGCCGGAGGTCGGCGTCGCACTGCGCACCAGTGAGGGCTCGCAGCAGAACCTGGCACGGGTCGCCACCGGCAGGGCGGACTTCACGATCGCGACCGCCGACGCCGTCGCGAAGTACCAGCGGGACCACCGGGCGGGCGCGGAGCGGCTGCGCGGCTGCGCGCGGCTGTACGACGACTACGTGCAGCTGGTGGTGCCGGACGAATCGAAGATCCGTACCGTTGCCGATCTGCGTGACAAGCGGGTCGCCGTGGGGCAGGAGGGATCCGGAGTGCGGCTGGTGTCGAACCGGCTGCTGGCGGCGGCCGGGCTGGACGCCGAGCGGGACGTCAAGCCGGTGTCGATAGGGATCGACACGATGCCGGGGCAGCTGGAGGCCCGCTCCATCGACGCCTTCTTCTGGTCGGGCGGGCTGCCCACCAGCGCGGTCCGCGACCTGTCGGAGCGGATGGCGGTACGGCTGATCCCGCTCGGTCCCGACCTGGTGGAGGCGCTGCAGAAGCCCGGCGACATCACTCGCTACTACCGGTCGGCCGTGATGCCCGCCGACGCCTACGCGAAGGTGCGGAACAGGGCGGCCGTGCCGACGGTGGCGGTGGCCAATCTGCTGGTGACCACGGAGCGTACGGATCCGGAGCTGACAGAACGGTTCACCCGGACGGTGATCGCCAGCCGGGACCGGATCGGGCGGGAGGTGCACGCCGCGCAGTTGGTGGACCTGCGCACCGCGATCTACACGGATCCGCTGCCGCTGCACGAGGGCGCGGCGCGCTACTACCGGTCGGCGAAACCGTGACCGCGGGGCGAGTCGGGCCTCGCGGGGCGTGGTGGTTCAGGGCTCGGTGCGCGGGACGGTGACCGTCACACGCAGCCCGTGGGGTTCGTTCGCCCCGTAGTCGATCGTGCCGCGGCCCGCGAGGAGCAGGGCGCGGGAGATGGACAGGCCGAGGCCGGATCCCTTGACGTTCTGGTGGCGGTTGCTGCGCCAGAACCGGTCGCCGACGCGGGCCAGTTCGTCCTCGGTCAGGCCGGGACCGCCGTCGGCGACGACGACCGTGCAGGTGTCCCTCTGGGACTCGACCGTGACCGTCACCTGCTCGCCGGCGGGCGTGAACTTCAGGGCGTTGTCGACCACCGCGTCGAGCGCGCTGGAGAGCGCCACCGGGTCGGCCCACGCGGTGACGGCCGCGGGTCCGCTGCGCAGCAGGCGTACGCCCTTGTCGTCGGCGAGCGGGGACCAGGCGGCCACCCGTTCCGTGGCCATCTCGCCGAGGTCGACCAGCCGGAGGTCCGCCGGGGCGTGTTCGGCCTGTGCCAGGTCGAGGAGGTCGTCGAGGACCCGGGCCAGGCGCTTGCCCTCGGTGCGTACCGAGGCGATCTCCTCGTTGCCCTCGGGGAGTTCTAGGGCGAGCAGTTCGATGCGCAGGAGCAGGGCGGAGAGCGGGTTGCGCAGTTGGTGCGAGGCGTCGGCGACGAAGGCGCGCTGCTGCTCCAGCACGTCCTCGACGTTGTCCGCCATCTCGTTGAACGAGCGGGCGAGGCGGCGGAGTTCCGGCGGGCCGCCGGCGGGCGCGACCCGTGAGTTCATCCGGCCGGTCGCTATGTCGTGCGTGGCGGCGTCCAGGACGCGTACCGGCCGGAGCACCCACCCCGTGAGCCGGAAGGCCGCGCCGATCGCCACGAACAGGGCCGCGAACTCGCCCGCCGCGATGAGCAGCCAGTCGTGCAGGATGCGTGAACGCAGCTGCCCGGTGGGCGAGTCGGTGACCACCACCGCGACCACGTCGCCGTCCCGTACGACCGGCGAGGCCACCACCAGGGTGTGGTCCTGCCAGGGCCAGACCTGGGGCGGGTCGTGGCTGCGCCGCCCGGCGAGGGCCTCCTGGAAGGCCTCCTTGCCGATGTCTCCGGCCGCCTGCACGGTCCAGTCGGCCGGGGCTGCCGCCATGACGTCGCCGTCGCGGTAGAAGACGCCGACCCGGATGCCGTAGACCTCCTGGTAGCGGCCGAGTTCGGTCTCCAGGGTGCCCAGGCGTTCGTCCTTGGCCACGGTCCGCTCGGTGACGAACTGGGCGAGGGCGGCGAAGCGCGCGGTGTCGTCGATCCGGTCGATCACCACCTGCTGCTGCTGCGCCGCGGCCACCCGTACGGCGAGCGGGAAGCCGAAGGCGATCAACATGCCCGTGAGCAGGATGAGGAGGAGCGGGAGGAGGCGGGTGCGCACGGGGAGTTACGTGGCCCGGGGCGCGCCGGGGCCGCCTGCGCCGCCCGGGGCACCGGGAGCACTAGGGGCAGCGGGGGCACTCGGGACACCAGGGGAGCCGGGCACGGCAGGGGAGCCAGGAACAGCAGGGGAGCCGGGGGTCCCAGGGGCGGCCGACGTACCACGAGCGCCGCCCGGCGGCTCCGGGGCGACCAGCCGGTAGCCGACGCCCCGCACCGTCTCGATCAGGGTCGGCATCCGCAGCTTGGAGCGCAGCGACGCCACATGCACCTCCAGCGTGCGCCCCGTGCCCTCCCAACTCGTGCGCCACACCTCGCTGATGATCTGCTCCCGGCGGAAGACGACGCCCGGGCGCTGGGCGAGGAGCGCGAGCAGGTCGAACTCCTTGCGGGTCAGCTGGACGGCCGTCCCGTCGACGCTGACCCTGCGGGTGGGGAGTTCGATGCACACAGGACCGAGGTGTACCGCCGGGTCGCCGGAGGCGGCGGGTGCGTCCCCGGTGACCGTGCGCCTGCTCACCGCGTGGATACGGGCCAGGAGTTCGCCGGTGTCGTACGGCTTGGTGACGTAGTCGTCGGCACCGAGGTTCAGTCCGTGGATGCGGGAGCGGACGTCGGCGCGCGCGGTCACCATGATCACCGGAGTGCTGGTGCGCTTGCGGATCTTGCCGCAGACCTCGTACCCGTCCTGGTCGGGCAGGCCGAGGTCGAGCAGGACGACACCGAAGGGCTCCTGCTCGTGAGGGGTGCGGTCGTCGGGGAGGAACGCCTGGAGCGCCTCTTCGCCGTTGCGGGCGTGAACGACCTGGAAGCCGTGCCGGGAGAGGACGGCGGACAGGGCGGCGGCGACGTGGTTGTCGTCCTCGACGAGCAGCAGTCTCATGGTCCTCCCCCTTCCCCGCGCAGCTTTCGTATTGTTGGCCTCAGGGCATCCACGCCGATCCGGACACTCTGCGTCAAGACCCTCCTCATCACGGGCATGTTCCGTTATGGAGCCGGTATCCCCACCCGGTGCCCTGTTCACGCAGAGTGTCCGGTTGCGGCCGGATCGTTATGCTCAATTTCCGCTCAGATGTAATGACGCTGGTCGCACTGGGTGACTAGGGTCCTCCCCAACCGAGGAGGACGGAGCAAAAGCCGATGAGCGGAGTTTCAGTGACCAAGGGCGCCCAGGACGCAGTACCGGCGTCAGGCGATCTGGTCGTGCTGAGCAACGTCAACAAGCACTTCGGCGCGCTGCATGTGCTCCAGGACATCGACCTGACCATCGCCCGTGGCGAGGTCGTCGTCGTCATCGGACCCTCCGGGTCCGGGAAGTCCACGCTGTGCCGCACGATCAATCGCCTGGAGACAATCGACTCGGGCGCCATTCGCATCGACGGGAAGCCCCTGCCCCAGGAGGGCAAGGAGCTGGCGCGGCTGCGCTCCGACGTCGGCATGGTGTTCCAGTCGTTCAACCTCTTCGCCCACAAGACGATCCTGGAGAACGTCACACTGGGCCAGATCAAGGTCCGGGGGACGGACAAGAAGACCGCGGAGGCGAAGGCGCGCACCCTGCTGGACCGGGTGGGTGTCGGTGCGCAGGCGGACAAGTACCCCGCGCAGCTCTCCGGCGGTCAGCAGCAACGCGTCGCCATCGCACGGGCGTTGGCCATGGAACCGAAGGTCATGCTCTTCGACGAGCCCACGTCGGCGCTCGACCCGGAGATGATCAACGAGGTCCTGGAGGTCATGCAGCAGCTGGCCCGCGACGGCATGACCATGGTGGTCGTCACCCACGAGATGGGCTTCGCGCGCTCGGCGGCGAACCGGGTCGTCTTCATGGCGGACGGGAAGATCGTCGAAGAGGCCACGCCGGACCAGTTCTTCAGCAACCCTCGAAGCGACCGGGCCAAGGACTTCCTGTCGAAGATCCTTCACCACTGACGGACCGTCGGCCGTTGTGCCGATTCCCCGTCCGCCGGAGAATCCCGGCCAACGACACAACGACGTAAGGGATGTTCACCATGAAGCTCCGCAAAACAGCCGCTGTGGCAGCTATGGCCGCCGCGCTCGCCCTGACCGCGACCGCCTGTGGTGGCAAGGAGGGCTCGGCCGGTGACGGCGCCAAGGCCCCCGGCGGCGCCGACGCGCCCAAGGCCCCGAAGTACGCGGTCGCCAAGGACGTGAAGCTCGACGGCTCCGCCGGCTACAAGGCGGCCAAGTCGCGCGGCAAGCTGGTCATCGGCGCCAAGGCCGACCAGCCGTACCTCGGCTTCGAGGACCAGTCGACGAAGGTCCGCTCCGGCTTCGACATCGAGATCGCCACGATGATCGCCGCCGACCTGGGCTTCTCTCCCGACCAGATCGAGTGGAAGACGGTCAACTCCGACCTCCGCGAGACGACCATCGCGCAGGGCCAGGTCGACTACTACGTCGGTACGTACTCGATCAACGACAAGCGCAAGAAGCAGATCGGCTTCGCGGGCCCGTACTACAAGGCCGGCGCGGACCTCCTGATCCGCCAGGACGAGACGGCGATCAAGGACAAGACCACCGTCAAGGGCAAGAAGGTCTGCTCCATCAAGGGCTCCACCCCGCTCCAGGAGATCAAGAAGCCGGAGTACGGCGCCTCGGTCGTCGAGCTGGGCAAGTACTCGGACTGCGTGCAGCAGCTCCTGACCAAGCAGGTCGACGCGGTCACCACCGACGACGCGATCCTCAAGGGTTACGCCGCGCAGAACCCGACCAAGCTCAAGGTGGCGAACAACCCGTTCACCACCGAGCTGTACGGCGTCGGCCTGAACAAGGAGGACAAGGTGCTGCGCGACGCGATCAACGAGTCGCTCACCAAGCACGTCAAGGACGGCACCTACAAGAAGATCTACGACGCCACGCTGGGCCTGTCCGGCTCGACGTTCGCCGAGCCGCCGGCCGTCGACAAGTACTGATCCCGGCCGGTCGACCGCTGCCGATTCCGGTCGACTGACGCGCCCCGTACGCCTGTTGGGACCGTACGGGGCGCTGCTCCCCCTGCCCTCCAGCCGCTGACCGCCGACGCGGAGACCTCATGAACGTACTGACCGACCATCTGCCTTTGTTCTGGGAAGGTTTCATAGGCACCGTCTTCATCACGGCGTTCAGCAGCGTGATCGCGATGGTCCTGGGACTGCTCATCGCGGGCTTCCGGGTCTCGCCCGTGCCCCCCTTGAGGTTCTTCGGAACCGCCTGGGTCACGATCCTGCGCAACACCCCGCTGACCCTGCTGTTCCTGGTCACCACGTTCGTCGTGCCGGAGATCTTCTTCCCGGGGATGAGCCCGTTCCTGCTCGGTGCGATCGCGCTCGGCTTCTACACCTCGTCGTTCGTCTGCGAAGCGGTCCGCTCCGGCATCAACACGGTGCCGGTCGGCCAGGCCGAGGCGGCCCGATCGCTCGGCATGACCTTCGGACAGACGCTGCGGATGGTCGTCCTGCCGCAGGCCACCCGGACCGTACTGCCGCCGCTCAGCAGCATCTTCATCGCGCTCACCAAGAACACGGCGATCGCGGGCGCGTTCGCCGTCGTCGAACTCTTCGGTGTGCAGAAGACGTTGAGCGAGGACGGCTACGCGATCCTGCCGATCTTCATCTTCGTCGCCCTCGGCTACCTGATCGTCACCTTCGCCATCAGCGGCCTCTTCCGACTCCTTGAGCACCGTATGGAGGTCGCACGATGAGTGCCAGCGTTCTCTACGACGCCCCCGGCCCCAGGGCCAAGGTCCGCAACCGGATCTTCTCGGTCGTCGGCACGCTTGCCGTCCTGGCCCTGATCGCCGTCGCGATCGTCCGCCTGGGGGCCAAGGGCCACCTCGCCCCCGAGATGTGGGACATCTTCAACTACGCGGGCATCCGGCAGAACATCGCCGAGGCCCTGCTCGCCACCCTCAAGGCCTTCGGACTGGCAGCGGTCGGCTCCCTGATCGTCGGTGTGATCCTGGCCGTCGCCCGGCTCTCCGACCACAAGGCGATCAGCTGGCTGGCCACCGGGTTCATCGAGCTGTTCCGCTCGATCCCGCTGCTGATCACGATCTACGCGGTGTGGGCCGGCTTCCTCTCCGACGTACCGCTGTGGGCGCTGGCCATCGGCCTGTCGATCTACAACGGCTGCGTGCAGGCGGAGGTGCTGCGCGCGGGCATCAACTCGGTGCCGCGCGGCCAGAGCGAGGCGGCGTACGCGCTCGGTATGAGCAAGACGCAGGTCATGGTCAGCGTGCTGATCCCGCAGGCTGTCCGGGCGATGCTCCCGACGATCATCAGCCAGCTGGTGGTGACCCTGAAGGACACCTCCCTCGGCTTCATGATCCTTTACCCGGAGCTGCTGAACACCGCTCGCCTGATCGCGAGCAACACCATGGTCAACGGCATGTACCCGTACGTCTCGACGATCGTCGTGATCGGTCTGCTGTACATCGTGCTGTGTCTGCTGCTGTCCGCGCTCGCCACCTGGATCGAGAAGCGGGGTCGGCGCGCCAAGACGGGCATCGCACCGACCAAGACGGAACCGATCGGCGGCGGCGTGAGTATCCCGTAACGGGAAGCGCTCTGCGCCGTAGCACCCGAAAGCGCCCCCGCGCACAGCAAACTGACGATTAATGAGGCAGTGGCCCCGCGCCGCTGCCTCCGTCACTTGACGCAAGCACCCGCAGTGGGTTGCATACGTTCTGTGATCGAGCACCGGGTTTCCACAGCCTCACGTATGGCTTCTCGTACAGCTTTCCGCTTGTCCGTACGGGGCGGAGGGGCCGCGTCGTGGACCCGGTGATCGTCGTCGGCGCCGGACCGGTCGGGCTCGCGCTCGCCCTGTCCCTCGCCGCACAGCAGGTCCCCTCCGTCGTCCTCGACGAGGGCGACGGCACACAGGAACCCCGCACGGCCAGGACCGTGGTGCTCCGGCCGGACACCGCGGCCCTGGTCGGACGGCTCGGCTGCACCGCCGCCCTCGACCAGGGGGCGCTCTGGTCCGGTTGGCGGTCGATGCGGCGCAAGCAGGTCGTACGAGAACTAACGCTCGGTGACGACAGCGAGTTCCCGGCCCCCCTGCACCTTCCGCAGCACACCCTCACCCAGGGGCTGTACGACGCCGCCGTCGCACACCCCCTGATCGAGCTGGCGACGCTCGCGCGCGTGGACACCATCGAGCAGGACGCCAAGGGTGTCACCGTGCACACCCGCGAGCCGGGATACCTGTACTGGCGCGGCAGTTACCTGGTCGGCTGCGACGGCGCCCGCTCCACGGTCCGCAAACTCCTCGCCATCCGCTTCGCCGGCCGTACCGCCGTCGAACGGCACGCCGTCGCCGCCCTGCGCACCGAACTCCCGTGGCCCGGCACCACTTTGCTGCACCGCCAGCCACCCTGGCCGGTCGGCGGCCCCGAAGTGACGGCCCGCCCGCTCCCCGACGGCGTGTGGCGCCTCGACTGGCTGCTTCCGCCGCGCGGCGACCTGGTCACCCCCGACGCCCTGGTGTCCCGGATCCGCGACACCCTGGCCGGCTGGTGCGGCGAGACACCCCCGTACGAACTCATCGACACCGGCGTGTACACGCTGCACCACCGCCTCGCCCAACGCTGGCGCGAGGGGCGGTCCTTCCTCGCCGGGGACGCGGCGCACCTGCTGGGCGCGCTCGGCACCCAGGGCGTCGACGAAGGCCTGCGGGACGTCGAGAACCTGGCGTGGAAGCTGGCGCACGCCTACCACCACGAGGCTTCCCCGACCCTGCTCGACAGCTATGAGGCGGAGCGGCGCACCGCCGTCGCGGCCCGGCTGCGCGCCGCCGACCAGGTGCTGCCGATCCTGCGGGGCGGCGGCGGGCTGCGCACGGTCCTGCCGGGCTCCGCGCGCAACCACGACAGCCTGCTCGCGGACGGCCATCTGGGCGGCGGCGCGCTGGGTGCCCCGCCCGTCTACACGCACTCCCCGCTCGCCTCCCCACCGCACGGGGACGCGGAGGCCGACGTCGCCACCGCGAGTGGTGCGCCCGTCGAGGACGTACCGGTGACCGCGCCGGACGGCACCACCGTCCACCTGCGGGACCGGCTGGGGCAGGGACACCTGCTGGTGGTCCTGGTCGCGCCGGGCACCGGGGTGTGGGACCGGCGGCACTGGATGTCGGCGGGCGTGATGCCCCGGCTGGCCGCGGCGGTGACCGCCCTGCCCGTGCCGGCGGAGCTCCTCGTCGCCGAGGGCTACCCGGGGGCGACGGCCCACACCGTGCTGCTCGTACGCCCGGACGGGCACCTCGTCGCAGCCTTCGACGGAGTGCGTCCGGCGGAGCTGCACGCGGCGGCGGACGCGGCGCGCGGGGGCGCTCCCGAGGCCGCCGAAGCGCCCGCCGACGCTTCGGGCGCCCTCGTGCCCACCGATCGGACCGCGGACATCAATTGACCGGCACAGGCGCACATGGTGTACTCCGGAACGTGAGCGACACCGATGTGTGCCTGTGGCGGAGGGTCCATATGGACCTGGTCCGCTACGCGGGCTGCGTCTGTCGCCCGTCCTGTTGATTCGCCCCTTCTCTCCGCGCGGCGTGCTGCCACCTCGACCTCTTTGAGGCTTCGGGCCCTTTTGAGCTACGAGGATTTCCGGCCCTGGGCACCCGCGCGTACCCGCGAACCTCTCAGGACGGTCTTCCCGTGTCTCTTCCCGCACCCGTACGCACCCCTGCCCGCGCCTCCGCTCCCACGCGGACGGCGCCCACCCCCGCCGAACTCCTCGACTTCGTACGACGCACCGCGGCCGACGCCGCACTGGTGGCCTCCCTTCCGCTCGACCCGGAGGGACGTACCTGGGTACGTCTCGACGGGCCCGGCGGCAGCGAGGCATGGCTGATCGGCTGGCCGCCGGGGACCGGGACCGGGTGGCACGACCACGGCGGCTCGCACGGCGCGTTCGCGACGGCGGCGGGCGACCTGACCGAACAGTCCCTGGCCGCCCGGCTGCCCACCGAGGGGTGGAAGACCCTGGAGCTGGCCGACGGGGTGGACAGGGAACGGCAGTTGGGGACCGGGCGGGGGCGCGCCTTCGGGGAACACCATGTGCACCAGGTCCTCAACGAGTCGGACGAGGCACATGCGATCTCGGTGCACGCCTACTACCCGCCGCTGCCGCTGATGCGGCGGTACAGCCGTACGGGCGCGGTACTGCGCCTGGAGCAGGTCGAGCGCCCGGAGGAGTGGCAGTGAGCGAGCCGGAACAGACGAGTGAACGTCAGAGTCCGCTGAGGATCGACGAGTTGCTGGAGCGGGTGCGCGAAGGTCTCGACCGGGTCGGACCGCGGGAGGCGTACGACGCCGCGGCCTCGGGGGCACTGCTGGTGGACATCAGGTACGCGGCCCTGCGCGAACTGGACGGGCTGATTCCGGGTGCGCTGGTGGTGGAGCGCAACGAACTGGAATGGCGGCTCGATCCGCAGGGCAGTCACCGGGCGGCGGAGGCCACCGGGCACGATCTGCGCGTCGTGGTGATCTGCAACGAGGGGTACGCGTCGAGTCTCGCGGCGGCGTCCCTGCGGCAGTTGGGACTGCACCGGGCCACCGACCTGGACGGCGGATTCCAGGCATGGCGGACGGCGGGCCTGCCCGTCGTGCCGGTACGGGACGAGCAGTAGGTACGGGGCGACGGATTCGGGTCAACGCGTACGGGGCCGGTCAACGGATACGGGGCCATGGGTACGGGCGTGCCCCGCGGACCCCCTGGTCCCAGGGGGTCCGGCGGACAACAACCTCCCGCTGAGAACCGAACCGCGGCAGCACACGCGGCACACGGCCCGAGCCAGAGCACACCCGGTCCTGGTCGGAAACGGCTCGCGGGCCTGGCCGCAACGGCTCGAAGTCCGAGCCGGGCCGGACTGTGCCGGGCCGGACTGTGCCGGGCCAGGCCGGACTGTGCAGCCGGGATCAGAACGGCTCGTAGTCCAGGCCGTCCGTGTCCTCGCCCTCTTCCTCCAGGGCCTGCCTGACCAGCCGCAGGGCCAGGCCCTCCGGGTAGCCCTTGCGGGCCAGCATCCCCGCGAGACGGCGCAGCCGCTTGTCCCGCTCCAGCCCTCGGGTGGAACGGAGCTTGCGGGCCACCAGCTCGCGGGCGGTCGCCTCCTCCTGCTCGGAGTCGAGCTGCCCGACGGCCTCGTCGATCAGGCTCGGCTCGACTCCCTTGGTGCGCAGCTCACGGGCGAGCGCCCGCCGGGCCAGTCCCTTGCTGTGATGGCGGGACTCGACCCAGGCGTCCGCGAACACCGCGTCGTTGATCAGACCCACTTCTTCGAAGCGGGACAGCACCTCGTCCGAGACGTCCTCGGGGATGTCCCGCTTGTGCAGGGCGTCCGCGAGCTGCTTGCGGGTACGGGGGGTGCCGGTGAGCAGGCGCAGGCAGATCGACCGCGCCCGCTCCGCCGGGTCCTGGGGCGGCTTCTCCCCACCGTCCCCGCCGTCCCCGCCGTCTCCGGAAGCGCGGGAGCCCCGGGAGTCCCCTGTGCTCCCGGGTCCCCCTGCGCCCCGGGAGCCACGCGAGGACCGGGAACCCCGGGTGCCTCTGCGGCCTCTCCCGGACTCCCCGAACCCCTCGGCCGCCCCCGGCCCCTCGGCGTCCCGGGAGGACCAGGGGAGGCTGGGAGGCCCGTCGGGTGCCCCAGCCTCCCCCGCTCCGCCGTCGCGCCCCGTGGCACCGTCACGCCACGTACGTCCTTCACGCCGCGCGCTGCCGCCGCGCCCGCCGCCGCCTCTTTGAGCGGCACCGGCCGCGGACTCGCCGTACCCGCCGTGCTCGTCGTCCGTGCTGCCCGGCCAGTCCGTTCTCCGGGTCACGGACTAGCTCTTGGCCGCCGCGGCCTTGGCCGTCTTGGCCTTGGTCGCCGGAGCCGGTACGGACTTCGCGTCGGCGGCCGGTGCGGCCCCCGCCGCGTCCGCGCCGGACTCGCCCTCGGGCGCGTCCGTCTTGGGCTTGACGCCGACGCCCAGCTTCTCCTTGATCTTCTTCTCGATCTCGTCGGCGAGATCGGGGTTGTCCTTCAGGAAGTTACGGGCGTTCTCCTTGCCCTGGCCGAGCTGGTCGCCCTCGTACGTGTACCAGGCGCCCGCCTTGCGGACGAAGCCGTGCTCCACGCCCATGTCGATCAGACCGCCCTCGCGGCTGATCCCCTGGCCGTAGAGGATGTCGAACTCGGCCTGCTTGAAGGGCGGCGCGACCTTGTTCTTGACGACCTTGACGCGGGTGCGGTTGCCGACCGCGTCCGTGCCGTCCTTGAGGGTCTCGATGCGGCGGATGTCGAGACGCACCGAGGCGTAGAACTTGAGCGCGCGGCCACCGGTCGTGGTCTCCGGCGAGCCGAACATCACACCGATCTTCTCGCGGAGCTGGTTGATGAAGATCGCGGTGGTCCCGGACTGGTGCAGCGCACCAGTGATCTTGCGCAGCGCCTGGCTCATCAGCCGGGCCTGGAGACCGACGTGCGAGTCGCCCATCTCGCCCTCGATCTCCGCACGCGGCACGAGCGCCGCCACGGAGTCGATGACGATCAGGTCGATGGCGCCGGAGCGGACCAGCATGTCCACGATCTCCAGCGCCTGCTCACCGGTGTCCGGCTGGGACAGGATCAGGTTGTCCGTGTCGACGCCGAGTGCCTTGGCGTACTCGGGGTCGAGCGCGTGCTCCGCGTCCACGAAGGCCACGGTGCCGCCGGCCTTCTGCGCGTTGGCCACGGCGTGCAGCGTCAGGGTCGTCTTGCCGGAGGACTCCGGTCCGTACACCTCCACCACACGGCCGCGCGGCAGTCCGCCGACGCCGAGGGCGATGTCCAGGGCGGTGGACCCGGTGGAGATGACCTCGATGGGGTCGTTCGGCCGGTCGCCCAGGCGCATCACTGCGCCCTTGCCGAATTGTCGTTCAATCTGTGCGAGGGCGGTGTCCAGCGCCTTCTCGCGGTCGGTGCCTGCTGCCATGGGTTCCACCCGATTTGCTTGAGTCGATCGCTTCACGTCAATGACGCTAACGCCTGCCACTGACAATCGGCCTCGGCGCCGCCCTGACCTGTGGATAACCCCGTGAGAACCACCGGAACCACAGGGCCGGACCACCAATGAGAATGGATGTTCGATTTTGCTGTCAAGTGAGACCCGCGGGCCTCCCGGCGGCACTCTCAGGGGTTCAGGCGTCGTCCTCCGGCGCGGGCGGAGGCGGCTGCGGTTCGTCGCGGCCGCGGCGCAGGGCGACCCGCACCCGGGCCAGCGCCGACGCCCTCCTGCTCCGATGGCCGTGCACCCTGGGGTCGTCGGTCACGTCGTACCGCTTCACGTACGCCCCCAGGAACGCCTGGAGCGTGGCGACGGCCGGGATCGCGATGAGCGCGCCGACCGCGCCCATCAGCGCGGTGCCCGCGACGACCGAGCCGAAGGCGACGGCCGGGTGGATGTCGACCGTCCTGGCGGTGAGCTTGGGCTGCAGGATGTAGTTCTCGAACTGCTGGTAGACGACCACGAACCCGAGCACCCACAGCGCGTACCAGGGGTTCACCGTGAAGGCGATCAGCATCGGCAGCGCGCCCGCCAGATACGTGCCGATGGTCGGGATGAACTGCGAGATCAGTCCCACCCACACCGCGAGCGCCGGCGCGTACGGCACGCCGAGGATCACCAGCAGGATGTAGTGCGCGATGCCCGAGATCAGGGCCATCAGGCCGCGCGAATAGAGGTAGCCGCCGGTCTTGTCGACGGCGATCTCCCAGGCGCGCAGCACCTCCATCTGGCGGGCGGGCGGCAGTACGGAGCACAGCGCACGGCGCAGCCGGGGCCCGTCGGCTGCGAAGTAGAACGAGAACAGAAAGATCGTCAGCAGCTTGAACAGGCCGCCCAGCACCGTCGTGGAGACGTCCAGAACGCCGCTCGCGCTGTTCTGTACGTACTTCTGCAGCCAGTCGGAACGCAGCAGGCTGTCCTGCACCTCGACCCTGGACAGCTCGGTGTTGAAGGTGTGGTTGATCCAACTGATCACCGAGTCCAGGTACTTGGGGAACTCGTCGACCATCTCCACGATCTGACCGGCCAGCATCGATCCCAGCATCACGACGAAGCCGAGGCCCGCGATCATCACGCCGAAGAAGACCAGGAAGGTGGCGAGGCCGCGGCGCATCCCCCGGGCCGCCATCCGCCCGACCGCCGGCTCCACCGCGAGGGCGAGGAAGAAGGCGATCACGATGTTCAGGAGCAGCGCGATGAGCTGGTGGAACGCCCAGTCGCCGAGTTGGTAGCAGGCGTAGAGGGCAAGGGCGAGCACCATTGCGCGCGGCAGCCAGCGGGGCATGCGCGCCGGTCCGGTGGGCGCGGCCCCGGGGGGTGCGGTGCTCGGCCGGTCGGTTGCCTGGGCTTGCGCGGGATCCGGGGTTCTCGCCCGGTCCTGGGCGCTCTCATCAGTCGGGGCCACGGGGCCAAGTGTCACTCATGAGTACGACAACGACGCACCCGTGTCACCTCATAGAGGCAGCTCACCGCACCGGTGGCGTACGCGAGGGGGACGAGTACCCGTCCGGCGCCCGGTGCCTGTCCCGGAGGTCAGCGCCTGTCCCGGGGGATGTCCATCGCACCGCACACGGCCTGCCACACGCTCTTCGCGTCCCAGCCCGCGTCGAACGCCTCGTACACCGTACGGCCGCCGAGTTCGGACATCACATGGTCGCGGGCGAAGGAATCGGCGTAGCCCTCACCGAAGTGCGCCGCCATCCGCTCCCAGAAAATCGTCAACCGCATGACACCAGTATCGCGCCCCTGAGAGTGCAGAGCGGTCCGCACCCCTTGCCTCCCGCGCCATCCGCCCTACCGTCGGCACATGGCTGGAAATGGAGTTTCCCCCCTCGCCCGCGCCGAGCACTTCGTCTGGCTGACCGCCCGGGTCCTGGAGCAGCGGCGTTTCGCTTACCACTTCCTCGGCGGCGGTGCGGATCAGGTCGAGACCGCGCTCACCGCGTACCTGGGAGAGGACGGTGGTTTTGGCCACGCGCTGGAGCCCGATCTGCGGGGCCCGGTGAGCCAGCCGCTGCACACGGCGCACGCACTGCGCGTGCTGGAGTCCATCGGCCGGTGCGGCGGCACGCGCGTGGAGCGCATCTGCCGCTATCTGACCGAGGTGTCGGCGAAGGACGGCGCGCTGCCCGCCGTGCACCCCTCGCAGCGGGGCTATCCGGCCGCGCCCTTCGTCCCCGTCCTGGACGATCCGCCGAGCGAGCTGCTGGCGACGGGTCCGGTGGTGGGGCTGCTGCACCGCAACGAGGTGTGGCACGCCTGGCTGTTCCGGGCCACCGACTTCTGCTGGGCCGCCGTGGAGTCGCTCAGGACGTCGCATCCGTACGAGATCCAGGCCGCCGTCGCGTTCCTGGACGGCGTCCCGGACCGCTCCCGCGCCCAGGCCGCCGCGGACCGGCTCGGCCGGCTGGCGCGCGAGCAGGGGCTGGTGGTGCTGGACCCGGCCGGGCGCGACCGGATGCCGGTGGCGCCCGGCTACGCCCCCGGCGAGCACCACTTCGCGTACGACTACGCACGTGTGCCGGACTCCCTGGCGCGCGGCTGGTTCACCGACGAGGAGATGGCACGCTCCCTGGACTTCCTGGCGGCGGAGCAGCAGGAGGACGGCGGCTGGCCGCTCCGGTGGCGGGCGTGGGCACCGGGGGCGGTGCTGGAGGCGCGCCCCCTGGTGACCATCGAGGCGCTGCGCACGCTCCGGGCGTACGGGCGTGCCATCGACTGACCGAGAGGGAGGCACCAAGAGGGCGGCACCGGGAGAGGGCACAGAAGGGGGCACCGGGAAGGAGGTTCCGGAGGAGGGCACCTCAAGAGGGTGCCGGGAGGGGCTGCCCGAGGGTGCCGGAAAGGGCTGCGGCTCAGGACCCGAAAGGTGCTCCGTGCCCGGAGGCCACCTCGTCCAGCCACAGCTCGTACACGTAGATTCCGCCCACCGAATCGTCGTCGACCGGGCCGATCTTCTTCGACCGGAACTGGAATCCCTGCTCTTCCAGAATGTGCTCGTACAGCGAACGGGACAGTTTGAAGTCCCCCTGCCGGGTCAGCCCCGACTGCAGGGCCGCGGATTCCAGCTGGATCAACTCGCGGTGCGCGTGGGCCCCTTCCGGCTCTCCGCGTTCCTCGTGCTCGTCGGCCCGCTCGGCGGAACAGTTCATGATGTGCCCGTGGTAGCGGCGGAGTGCGTCCCGCCAGTCGTCGGGGTCCTCCGGATCGTATTCCGGGAGGAATTCGTCACCGACGATGATGCGGCCGCCGGTGGCGAGGTTCTGCTTGATGTTGTTGAAGTAGCGGGCCTTGTCGGCCGGGTTGATGTGATGGTCCGCGAAGGAGGAGAAGACGAACTGGAAGCGGTCCTCCTCACTGTCGGCCACGTACGTACGGCTGTCGGCGTTGACCGCGACGGCATTCGCGTGCGCGCGCAGATTGCGCTCCAGTTTGTTGCTGCAGGCGAAGTCGATCTCGACCGCGGTGCAGTCGACTTCGCTCTCGCCCACCAGGCGGCGGGTGAATATCCCCGTACCGGCACCCAGTTCCAGGACCCGGCAGCGCTCCCCCGGTCCGGTGTATCCGACACTGCGTCGGCGAGCCCGGAAGACCTCCAGCATCTCGTTCATCATCTCGATGTAGTAGGCGTGCCGCTCTTCGAACTCGTCGTAGTCGTCAATGGCGATGTAGAGGGACATCTCCGCGGTCCTGAGCATGAGCGGGGTAATCTTCCAGTCCTCGAATATCTGCTGGCTCATCGCTTCGACACCGCCGCGGGCCTCCGCGCCTATCTGGCACGACACGGAGACGATCTTTTCGAATACCCGGTCGTGATCGACCACCTCGTTCAGATCGGCGGAGAATCTCATGACTTTCTCTCTGGCCGAACCGGAGTACGTGCCCAGGATCCTGTCCCCGTCCACCTCTATGACGGAGAAATCCTTGCCGAAGGCGCCGAACTTGGCCACCAGGTGCTCGTAGCTGATGGCATAGACCCGGTACACCGAGGCGTAGTAGACGAGGGTTTCGTACATGCGGTGGAAGTCACTGTTCGCATTGAAGGCATAGACCCGAATGCTTTCCGGCTGTGACGTCTCATTGATCTCCCGCCCCAGCCCCTGCTGCCAGAAGAGCTCCTCCTGGTCCACCAGGGCGAGCGCCTTGACCCGTGCGTTCATGACGCGCTGGACGGAAAGCAGGTAGTGCGCGTACTGGGTGGCGGGCACCAAATACTGCGATCCGTCACCGAGGAGTTCCAGCTGGCTGCCCATCTCCCGGAGCGACTGGCTCACTATGTGCCGGAAACACCTGTTGCTGCGGAAATCGAGGTTCTCCCGGATGTGCCGGGCGGCATTCTGTACGACCTCGAACCCCTCGGTGAAGTCACGAGGAGTGGTGGGCAAGGAGTTGAGAGTGCTGATGAGGTCGCCCCACGGGGCCGAGTGGCGCTGGAAGTTGAAACTGTGCAGATGATCGAGGCGAGAAGGGCGCGCCGTCGATTCAAAGCGCAGCGGGAAGACCGGAACACCCACTCCGAGCGCATAGGCCCATTCCGAGGTGACTTCCTCGGAAATACGCGCGGATTCCGTGAGAATGACGAGGATCGCTTCCGACGACCGGATCAGCCGTAACAACTCGTTGCGCCAGTCCTGGCCGGCCTGAAGTGCGTCCCGGTCGACAAGCACGTCGAATCGCGCCGATTTCAGTTGGCGAATGACGCGGTCCGCATACGACTTGTTGCTGTGGCTGTACGAGATGAATACCCTCATCGTCGCCCCCTCCGCATACGCCGAGACGGCGTCACCGAAACTGTAGCAAGGCGGCTGAACTCTCGGGTAGAGCCCAAAACCGTTACGGAAACGGCCGGTTCAGGCCGCTTCCCGGCGTGCCAGCCACATGGTGTGCTCACGGGAGATCGCGTCCTCGGCCTCGCTGCAACGACGCGCCCATTCCGCTTCGCTTCCGGAGAAGTCGACAAGTCCTGCCTTGACCTGCAGCAGTTCCCTGGCGGTGAGCGCGTATGCCGCGGCCAGCGGCCGGTACTGCTTCAGCTGCAGCCACGCGGTGCCCGCGGCGGCGATGGCCGAGGCGCTGCCCAGGCCGTCGTAGTCGACCACGCCGAACCCCTTCAGGAAGCCGCCGCCCAGCCCCGCCACCGTGGCGACGAAGGTGACGGCCGCCCAGCGGTGTGCCACCCGGCTGAACCGTGCGGCCTTCCGGGCGTACCAGTCGTGCTCCACGTCCAGGCGGCCTTCGATGTACACCCGGTGCCTCGCGGCCAGCGGACGGCCGCGCACCCGCCGCATCTTCTCGGTGATCTCGTCGGGGCCGCCCGAACCGTCCGACCAGCCCACGTCCAGCAGGTCCTGCCGGATGGCCGCCATGTCCTGCAACAGCCGTTCCTCCGCCGCGGCTTCGGTCCCGGCGAAGGGTTCCGCCCGTACCGCGTACTTCCACGAGAGGGTACGTATCGACTCGGCCGCCGCCCGCCCCTGGTACCACCCGCGCTGGGGGTTGCGCAGGGTCAGCCAGAGCCCGGGGACCAACGACACGGCGAGCGCGCAGGCCGCCATCAGGGAACTCAGGTTGAGCCCGCCCTCGGTGGTGAAGTCGAAGGCGCCCAGGACGGCGCCGACGATCAGCAGGGCCAGCTGCAGCGCGGACCAGCGCAGCGTGTCCGTCTGGCCGCCCAGTGACGCCCGGTCGGCCGAACGGAACATGGCGGGGAGATCACCGTCGGTCAGAATCAGATCGCGCGGGCCCTCTGGCATGTCCAGGATGATGGCGACCCCGGCTCTGCGGCGCAAGAAGGCCCGGGGCCGCCCCGCCACCCCCGCGTTGTCAGTGGCACGGTGCACGATGGGGGACATGGCCAAGACCGCGCTCGATTCGTTCTCCCCCGCGACCAGCAGCTGGTTCACGGGAGCCTTCCGTACGCCCACCGCGGCGCAGGAAGGCGCCTGGCGGGCCATCGGCGAGGGCGCGGACGTGCTGGTCGTCGCCCCGACCGGCTCGGGCAAGACGCTCGCCGCCTTCCTGGCCTCGCTCGACAGGCTCGCGTCCACTCCTCCGCCCGCGGACGCGAAGAAGCGCTGCCGGGTGCTGTACATCTCGCCGCTGAAGGCCCTCGCCGTCGACGTCGAGCGCAACCTCCGCAGCCCGCTGACCGGCATCCGACAGGAGTCCGTGCGGCTGGGGCTGCCCGAGCCCGACATCCGGGTCGGCATCCGCTCGGGCGACACCCCGCCCGCCGAGCGCCGGTCGATCGCGACGAGGCCGCCGGACATCCTGATCACCACCCCCGAGTCGCTGTTCCTGATGCTCACCTCCTCCGCGCGCGACGCCCTGGAGGGCGTGGAGACGGTCATCCTGGACGAGGTGCACGCCGTGGCGGGCACCAAGCGCGGGGCGCACCTCGCCCTGTCGCTGGAGCGGCTGGACGAGCTGCTGCCCCGGCCGGCCCGCCGGATCGGCCTGTCCGCGACGGTCCGCCCGGTCGACGAAGTGGCCCGCTTCCTGTCCCCGCAGCGCAGGGTCGAGATCGTCCAGCCGCCGTCGGGCAAGGTCTTCGACCTGTCGGTGGTGGTGCCCGTCGAGGACATGGGCGAGCTGGGCGGCTCCCCCGCCAGGGACGACGACCAGGGCGACAAGCCGTCCATCTGGCCGCAGGTGGAGGAGCGGATCGCCGACCTCGTCCAGGCGCACCGCTCGACGATCGTCTTCGTCAACTCCCGCCGCCTCGCCGAGCGCCTGTGCAACCGGCTGAACGAGATCGCGTACGAGAGAGCCACCGGCGAGGCCCTCCCCGAGGGCGGTTCCCCCGCCGA
This sequence comes from Streptomyces sp. NPDC021093, assembly GCF_044333135.1. Classification (NCBI taxonomy): domain Bacteria; kingdom Bacillati; phylum Actinomycetota; class Actinomycetes; order Kitasatosporales; family Streptomycetaceae; genus Streptomyces; species Streptomyces sp. NPDC021093. The sequence continues at coordinate 228,357 of NZ_JBIRQJ010000016.1, forward strand.
ACTCATGGGCCAGGCCGGCGCCGCGCAGGGTGCCCCTCCCCTCCTCGCCCGCGCGCACCACGGCTCGGTCTCCAAGGAGCAGCGCGCGCTCGTCGAGGAGGACCTGAAGGCGGGCCGGCTGCCCGCCGTCGTCGCCACCTCCAGCCTCGAACTGGGCATCGACATGGGCGCGGTGGACCTGGTGATCCAGGTCGAGTCGCCGCCGTCGGTCGCCTCCGGCCTGCAGCGCGTGGGCCGCGCGGGCCACCAGGTGGGCGCGGTGTCGACCGGCGTCGTCTTCCCCAAGTACCGGGGCGACCTGGTCCAGGCGGCCGTGGTCACCGAGCGGATGCGCAGCGGCTCCATCGAGTCCCTGCGCGTCCCGGCCAACCCCCTCGACGTCCTGGCGCAGCAGCTCGTCGCGATGGTCGCCATGGACACCTGGCAGGCCGACGACCTCCTTGCGCTGGCCCGCCGCGCGGCCCCGTTCGCCTCGCTGCCCGAGTCGGCGTTCACCGCCGTCCTCGACATGCTCGCCGGACGCTACCCCTCCGACGCATTCGCCGAGTTGCGCCCACGCGTCGTCTGGGACCGCATCGCCGGTACGGTCACCGGCCGGCCGGGAGCGCAGCGGCTCGCCGTCACCTCGGGCGGCACCATCCCCGACCGCGGGCTCTTCGGCGTCTTCCTGGCCGGGTCCGACCCGAAGAAGGGCGGCGGCCGGGTCGGTGAGCTCGACGAGGAGATGGTCTACGAGTCCCGTGCGGGCGACGTCTTCACCCTGGGGACGACGTCCTGGCGCATCGAGGACATCACCCGCGACCGCGTCCTGGTCTCCCCCGCCCCCGGCGTGCCGGGACGCCTCCCCTTCTGGAAGGGCGACCAGCTGGGCCGCCCGCTCGAACTGGGCCGCGCGCTGGGCGCGTTCCTCCGCGAGATCGGCAGCCTGAAGCCCGACAAGGCCCGCACCCGTCTCCGGGCGGCCGGCCTGGACGACTGGGCCGCCGACAACGTCCTGTCCTACCTCGACGAGCAGCGCCGCGCGGCGGGTCACGTCCCGGACGACCGCACGATCGTCGTCGAGCGGTTCCGTGACGAGCTGGGCGACTGGCGGGTCGTCGTGCACTCCCCCTTCGGCGCGCAGGTGCACGCCCCGTGGGCGCTGGCGCTCGGTGCCCGTCTCTCCGAGAAGTACGGCATGGACGCCCAGGTGATGCATGCCGACGACGGCATCGTGCTGCGCCTGCCGGACGCGGACCTGATGGGGCTCGACCTGATGGGTCTGGACCCGCTGGACGCCCCGGCGAAACCCCTGGGCACCGAGTACGACAACGACCAGGCCCCGATCAGCGCCGCCGACACCCTCTTCGACCAGGGCGAGGTCGCGCAGATCGTCACCGACCAGGTCGGCGGCTCCGCCCTGTTCGCCGCCAGGTTCCGCGAGTGCGCCGCCCGTGCCCTGCTGCTCCCCCGCCGCAGCCCTGGCAAGCGCACCCCGCTCTGGCAGCAGCGTCAGCGCGCCTCCCAGCTCCTTCAGGTGGCGAGCGAATTCGGCTCGTTCCCGATCGTCCTGGAGGCGGTCCGCGAGTGCCTCCAGGACGTCTTCGACGTACCGGGCCTGACCGAGCTGATGGGCGACATCGAGGCCCGCCGCGTCCGCCTCGTCGAGGTCACCACCCCCGAGCCGTCCCCCTTCGCCCGCTCCCTCCTCTTCGGCTACGTCGCGCAGTTCCTGTACGAGGGCGACTCGCCCCTCGCCGAGCGGCGCGCGGCGGCACTCTCGCTCGACTCCCGCCTCCTCGCCGAGCTGCTCGGCCAGGCGGAGCTGCGCGAACTGCTCGACGCGGACGTCCTGACCCAGCTGGAGCAGGAGCTCCAGTGGCTGACCGAGGACCGCCGCGTCAAGGACGCCGAGGGCGTCGCCGATCTGCTGCGCGTCCTCGGCCCGCTCACCGGGGCCGAGTTGGCGGAGCGCGGCGCGGACCCCCGGTGGCCCGCCGACCTCGCCGACGCCCGCCGCGCCATCCGGGTCCGCGTCGCCGGGACGGACCACTGGGCGGCGATCGAGGACGCGGGACGGCTGCGCGACGCGCTCGGCACCGCGCTGCCGGTGGGCGTCCCCGAGGCGTTCACCGAGCCCGTCAAGGACCCTCTCGGCGACCTTCTCGCCCGGTACGCCCGCACACACGGCCCCTTCACGTCCACCACGGCCGCCGCCCGCTTCGGCCTCGGCACCGCGGTCACGGACGGCGCCCTGCACCGGCTGGCCGCGGGCGGCCGAGTCGTACAGGGCGAGTTCCACCCCTCCGGCATCGGCCAGGAGTGGTGCGACGCCACGGTCCTGCGCCGGTTGCGCCGCCGGTCCCTGGCCGCGCTGCGCCAGGAGCTCGAACCGGTCGCACCCGCCGCCCTCGCCACCTTCCTCCCCCAGTGGCAGCACTACGGCGGCAACGGCCTGCGCGGCATCGACGGCCTGGTCCGTGCCGTGGAGCAGCTCCAGGGCGCCGCCGTCCCGGCCTCCGCCCTGGAGAAGCTCGTACTCCCCTCCCGCGTCGCGGGATACACCCCGGCCCTCCTCGACGAACTCACCACCACCGGCGAGGTGTTGTGGGCAGGTGCCGGCGCCCTGCCCGGCAAGGACGGCTGGGTCTCCCTCCACCTCGCCGACACCGCACCGCTGCTGCTCCCACCGCCCCACCCTCTCGAACTCTCCGCACTCCACGAGTCCGTCCTCACCGCGCTCTCCGGCGGGTACGGCCTGTTCTTCCGCCAGATCGCCGACCAGGTCCGCGCGACCACGCACCCCGACGCCACCGACCCCCAACTGGCCGACGCCGTCTGGGACCTGGCCTGGTCGGGACGCCTCACCAACGACACGCTCGCCCCACTGCGCGCCGTCCTCGGTTCCGGACGTACGGCGGGCGCCACGGCCCACCGCGCGAAACGCACCGTCCCGCGCGGCCGTTACGGCTCGCTCACCGGAGCCGCCCGCCCCGTCTCCCGGACCGGACCGCCCACGGTCGCAGGCCGCTGGTCACTGCTCCCCGCCGCCGAACCCGATCCCACCCACCGGGCCCACGCCCTCGCCCGCACCCTCCTCGACCGGCACGGCGTCGTCACGCGGGGCGCGGTCGCCGCCGAGGGGGTGGAAGGCGGCTTCTCCGGGATCTACCGCATCCTCGCCGCCTTCGAGGACAGCGGGCAGGCACGGCGGGGTTACGTCGTCGAGGGCCTGGGCGCCGCCCAGTTCGCGATGGACGGCGCGGTGGACCGGCTCCGCGCGGCGGCGACGGCCCGCGACCGTGCCGAGGGCGCCGCACCGAACCGGGCCGTGGTCCTGGCAGCCGCCGACCCCGCCAATGCGTACGGCGCGGCCCTGCCCTGGCCCGAGCCACCGGCCGGAGTAGGCCACAAGCCGGGCCGCAAGGCCGGGTCCCTGGTCGTACTGGTCGACGGCGAACTGACCCTCTACACGGAGCGCGGCGGCAAGACCCTCCTCGCCTGGCCAACCCACCCCGACCTGCCAGAATCCCCCAACACCGACCCCACCCCGACCTCCCCGCACACTCTGGCCGTCCCGCACACCCCGACCACCCCAGCCGTCCCGGAGGCCCCCGACGACCGCCTCCGCGCCGCAGCCGACGCCCTGACCGCATCGGCCCGCGCAGGAGCGCTCGGCACGGTCACCGTCGAGCGCATCAACAACACCCCCGCCCTCACCTCACCTCTCGGCCGCACCCTCGAATCAGCCGGCTTCCACGCCACCCCCAGAGGCCTCCGCATCCGCCCCTGACTCCCCACTCACCCCAAGCCCCCTCGGGCACGCCCCCAACCCCTACCCCCACCCCCTAGCCTCCTTGGGCAGCGGGGCCGCCCCCCCCGGGCGGTACGGGTGGGCAAGAGGGCGGCCCCCACGCGGAGCGCCCCCTCCCGCTCCGTCCCACACCCGCTCCCGACCGGCACACCGCCACACCGACCCAAGGGCACAGGACCGAACACCCCTCCTCCCCCATCCCCCTCCTCCCCCTTGCCCCTATTTCCCCCCATCATGGACACATGCCCGAAGGAGACACCGTCCGGCAAGCCGCCCACCGTCTGCACACCGCCCTCGCCGGCCGCCCCCTCACCCACGCGGACCTCCGCGTCCCCCGCTTCGCCACCGCCGACCTCACCGGCCGCACGGTCCTCGACGTCACCTCGTACGGCAAGCACCTCCTCACCCGTATCGACGGCGGCCTCACCCTCCACTCGCACCTCCGCATGGACGGCTCCTGGCGGATCTACACCCCCGGCGAACCCTGGCGCGGCGGGCCCGCCCACCAGATCCGCGCCATCCTCCAGAACACCGACGCCACCGCCGTCGGCTACCGCCTCCCCGTCCTCGAACTCCTCCGTACCGCCGACGAAGCCACCGCCATCGGCCACCTGGGCCCGGATCTCCTCTCCCCCAGCTGGGGTACCGCTCTCCAGGACCAGGCCGTCCGCAACCTCCTCGCCGCCCCCGAGCGCCCCCTGGGCGAAGCCCTCCTCGACCAAAGGAATCTCGCGGGCATCGGGAACGTCTACAAGTCCGAGCTCTGTTTCCTCGCCCGGGTCACCCCCTGGCTCCCGGTCGGCGCCCTCGCCCCCGACGTCCCCGCCCGCCTGGTCGCCACCGCCCACCGCCTGCTCGACGCGAACAAGGACCGCCCCGACCGCCGCACGACCACCACCCCACGCACCTCGGCCACCACCCGCGCCGCCCACCCCACCCACACCCCCGACCGCCTCTACGTCTACGGCCGCGAGTCCCGACCCTGCCTCCGCTGCGCGACGCCGGTCCGCAAGGCCGACCAGGGCGACGGAACCCGCGACCGCCCGACCTACTGGTGCCCGAACTGCCAGTCGGGCCCTACCAATTGACGCACCGTCAGATCCAATCGTACGGTCGGCCCATGGCTCTCCCCGTACGACTCCAGGCGTACGACCTCACCGGCCGCACCGCATTCGTCACCGGCGCCGCGAGCGGTATCGGCCGCGCCACCGCCGAACTGCTCGCCGCAGCGGGCGCCACAGTCCACTGCGCGGACCGCGACGAGGCGGGTCTGGCCGAGACCGCCCGCCGGGTCGCCAAGACCGGCGGGGCCGCTGCCACCCACACCCTCGACGTGACGGACCGCCCCCGCCTCCGGGAGGCCATAACGGCCGCCGACCGTATCGACATCCTCGTCGCCGCCGCCGGAATCATGCACTCCAGCAGCGTCCTGGACACCACCGACGAAGACCTCGACCGGGTCCTCGCCGTCAACTTCAAGGGAGTCCTGTACGCCTGCCAGGAAGCAGCCCGCACCATGCTCACGGCGAGCCCCGGGTCCACCGACAGCCCGGAGAACCCCAGGCCCCCCGGCAGCATCATCACTGTCGCCTCGGGCGCCATCGACTCCGCCAACGCCGGCCTGTTCTGCTACAGCGCGGCCAAGGCCGCGGTCGTCCAGCTCACGAAGACGCTCGCCACCGAGCTGGGCCCGCACGGCATCCGCGTCAACGCCGTCGCCCCCGGCTGGGTACGCACACCCATGACCGACCGCCACGACGCCACGCTCCAGCACAGCGCCGAAGCCGTCATGACGCGCATCACCCCACTCGGCCGAGTCGGCGAACCCGAGGACGTCGCGCACGCCGTCCTGCACCTCGCCTCCGACGCCGCCGCCTTCACGACGGGCCAGATCCTCCGCCCCAACGGCGGCGTCGCCATGCCTTGGTGAACCAGCCACACTTCTGAACCTGCCCGGAAGAGGCCACCCGCCCAGAAGCAGGCCCCCGCCCAGAAGGGGCCGCTCCCCCGGACGAAGCAGCTGGACCCACCCGCCCAGAAGCGGGCCCCCGCGCATCATCCGCCGCTCGCGCCCGCGCCCGCCCCGGCCCCCGAGCCGCCACATGCACCGGCAGCAGACTCAGCCCCCACCCGCCTGCGGCCACCGCCCCTTCCACCACTCCTGTCCCCTCGGGGAGGAGCAGTAGCCGAAGCACCGCCCACCACCACACCCCGCCCAACACCAGCCCCAGTGTCCCCAGCAGCAACACCCAACGCCCCCGCGGCCCCCGGCTCCCCCAGAACTCGCGCCGCACCATGGCTGCCTCCTCCGGCCGACGCTAGACGCGGGCAATCCCGTACGGGAGGGCGCACCGGGTGCACCGGGAGCGCCGAATGCATCGGGAGCGCCCGAAGCACTCACCGCGCACCGGGCACACATCCAACCCCGTACGACTCAGACCCAGACCCTGGCTCAGCCTCAGCCCCAGACCCAGGACCAGACCCAGACTCACACCGCCACACACCCCACGCCCTACGCCGCACTCTCCGCCTGGAACATCCAGGCATGCTTCTCCAGGTCGGCCGTCAGCCCGATGATCAGGTCCTGGGTCACCGGGTCCGGATCGCCGGTCACGTCGATGCGCTCGCGCATCCCGACGATCACCGCGCCGAGCGCGTCCACCAGGATCCGCACCGCGTCGGTGTCCTTGATCCAGCCCGTCGGCGTCTCCTTGACGGCGCTCGAAGCGGAGACCGTAGCGGCCCGCCCGTCCGGGTTGATCCCGAGCGCGGAGGCCCGCTCGGCGACCGAGTCGGAGTGCAGTCGCGCCGAAGCCACCACGTCGTCGAGCTGAAGGTGCACGGAACGGAATCGCGGTCCCACCACGTTCCAGTGGACCTGCTTGGCGACGAGCGACAGGTCCACCAGATCCACCAGCGCCCCCTGCAGCGCCTCGCCGACCACCTTGAGGTCGGCCTCGGGCAGGGTGCTCTTCACGACAGACATGCAGCGTCCTCCTCAGACATCACAGAAACCTGCATCAGCACCCCCAACCCTGCCACAACTGATCCAATTCGGTTATTCAGGGTAAGAAAGCGACCAAAACGAAGCGGCACCCTCGCGAGGAACGCAAAAAGCCGGAGCCCCGGCCGACCCGCAGAACGGGATCGGCCGGGGCTCCGGCACAGGCAGCACCACTTCAGTACAGGCAGCACTACTTCATTCGCTAGGCAGCGACGACGTCCACCGCTTCCGCAGGTGCCTTGATCGTCACTCGCTCGGTCGGCACACCGGACACACCGGTCACCGACGTCACAGAGACCGAATTGAGCATCGGTCGTACTGGCTGGCGCACCGGCGTCTCGCCGGCCGCAGCCGACGCAGCCAGTTCGGCCAGGGAGAGTTCGTCGCTCACTTCCCGCATGAGCTCGGACATCCGTACATCAAGCGCGTCGCAGATCGCGGAAAGCAGCTCGGAGGATGCCTCCTTCTGCCCCCGCTCCACCTCGGAGAGATAGCCGAGCGAAACCCGGGCGGACGAGGAGACTTCGCGCAGAGTACGGCCCTGGCGCTGGCGCTGCCGACGCAGCACGTCACCCAGCAGGCGACGGAGCAGAATCATCGGTGGCTCCCTCCTCGGACCGCGTAGCCGCATCCTTCACGCCCCACCGTACCGCCTCGCGGTGCGGCCGTGCGGGGAGCGATGTCGTGTTCACTCAGGGCTGCAAACATCAAGTTCCCCCGTTGTGTTCCGTATCCTGTGCCCGCACATTTTCGACCAGTTCACCTGCGAGCAGCTCGAAGACTTCCCGCACACTCTCTCTACGAATGTCCGCACGGCTGCCGTTCAACCGCAGTGCGGCCACTTTCCCGGCCCCGCCGGGCCCCGCGACCGCCACGAAAACCGTGCCGACGGGCTGTCCGTCCTGCGGCTCGGGCCCCGCGACGCCGGTCGTGGAGATCCCCCAGTCGGCTCCCAGCACCCGGCGTACACCCTCCGCCATCTGCTGCGCGACCCCGGCGTCCACCGCGCCGCGCTCCCGCAGCAGGTCCGGCGCGACGCCGAGGAGGTCCCGCTTCAGCTCGGTCGCGTAGGCGGTCACGGATCCCCGGAAAACCTTCGAGGCCCCGGGCACGCCCGTGAGCGCGCCCGCCACCAGTCCCCCGGTCAGCGACTCGGCGACGGCGAGGGTCTCACCCCGCGCACCCAGCGCCGCCAGAACCCCGGCGGCACTCTCCGCGCCCGGCCCGGAAGCCGGATCCCGCTCAGAAGCCGCACCCGGCCCGGAGACCGGACCAGAAGAAGGGCCGGAACCAGAAGAAGGGCCGGAACCCGACGAAGGGCCGGAACCCGAAGAAGGACCGGAACCGGCACCAGATCCGGCACCGGAACCGCCCGAAGAAGAACCAGAACTCACCGAGCGGCCCGCTCCGCCGCGAGCCCCGCCCGCCGCAGCACGATCGCCTGTCGTACGTAATCCAGCCCGGTGACCACCGTCAGCACCACGGCCACCGCCATCACCCACCACCGGAACGTGGCCAGCGGCCCGGTCAGCACGAGCACGTACATGCCCACCGCCGTGCCCTGCGCGAGCGTCTTCATCTTGCCGCCGCGGCTGGCCGGAATCACCCCGTGCCTGATCACCCAGAACCGCATCAGCGTGATCCCGAGCTCGCGGAAGAGAATCACCCCGGTCACCCACCACGACAGGTCACCGAGCCCCGACAGACAGATCAGGCCCGCCGCCATGATCGCCTTGTCAGCGATCGGGTCGGCGATCTTCCCGAAGTCCGTGACCAGGTTGTACGTACGCGCCAGATGTCCGTCGAAGACGTCCGTGATCATGGCGACGGCGAACGCCGCCCAGGCCCACGCCCGCCAGATCGGGTCGTACCCGCCGTCGGCGAGCAGCAGCATCACGAAGCCCGGCACGAGCACCAGCCGCAGCATCGTCAGGATGTTGGCGATGTTCCACAGACTGGCCTGACTCACGGCCGCGGCTCCCAGCTTTCCGCCGGTCACCGGCGTCGACCTGCCGGTACCGCCCGTCGCGGACGCCGGGATTCCGCTCATCTGGCCGCCTCCTCAGGGACCTCGCTGGTGCTGCCGTCGCCTGCACCGGGCAGCGGCTCGGCGACGAGGTCCACGCCCTCGGTACCGACCACCTTTGCCACGACCATACGACCGGGCGTCAAGCCGTGGCTGGTCGTGAAGACCACCTGGCCGTCCGTCTCCGGCGCCTGGTGCGCCGCACGGCCGATCGCACCGTCTTCCTCGTCGATGGACTCGACGAGCACCTCCAGCGTCTCGCCGAGCCGCTCCTCCGCCCGCTGGGCGGTGAGCTCCTCCGCGAGCCGGGAGATGTGCGCGAGCCGCTCCGCGATCGTGTCCGCGTCGAGCTTCTTCTCGTACGTGAGCGCCTCGGTTCCCTCTTCGTCCGAGTAGCCGAACACGCCGATGGCATCCAGGCGCGCACCGGTGAGGAAGCGTTCCAGCTCCGCGAAGTCCTCCTCGGACTCGCCGGGGAAGCCCACGATGAAGTTGGACCGCACACCGGCCTGCGGCGCCTTGCTGCGAATGGTTTCGAGCAGCTCCCAGAACTGCTCGGTGGACCCGAAGCGGCGCATCGCACGCAGCACACCGGGCGCCGAGTGCTGGAAGGACAGGTCGAAGTACGGGGCGACCTTCGGCGTCGACGTCAGGACGTCGATCAGGCCGGGCCGCATCTCGGCGGGCTGGAGGTAGCTGACCCGCACCCGCTCGATGCCCTCGACCTCGGCCAGCTCGGGCAGCAGGGTCTCCAGGAGCCGGATGTCACCGAGGTCCTTGCCGTACGAGGTGTTGTTCTCGGAGACCAGCATGACCTCCTTGACGCCCTGCTCGGCCAGCCAGCGCGTCTCCTGGAGCACGTCGCTGGGGCGCCGCGAGATGAAGGAGCCGCGGAAGGACGGAATGGCGCAGAACGAGCAGCGCCGGTCGCAGCCGGACGCCAGCTTCACCGAGGCGACCGGGCTGGTGCCCAGGCGGCGGCGCAGCGGCGCGCGCGGGCCCGACACGGGGGCGACGCCTTCCGGCAGGTCCGCGGGGGCCGGAGCGGCCTCCTGCGCGTGCCCCGGCAGCGAGACGTCGGCGGACTGGCGCTCGGCGGGGCTGATCGGGAGCAGCTTGCGCCGGTCGCGCGGGGTGTGGGCCTCGACACTGCCACCGTTGAGGATGGTCTGGAGGCGGTTGGAGATGTCGGCGTAGTCGTCGAAGCCGAGGACGCCGTCGGCTTCCGGCAGAGCCTCCGCGAGGTCCTTGCCGTACCGCTCGGCCATGCAGCCCACGGCGACGACGGCCTGGGTCCTGCCGTGATCCTTCAGATCGTTGGCTTCGAGCAGGGCGTCGACGGAGTCCTTCTTGGCGGCCTCGACGAATCCGCAGGTGTTGACGACTGCGACGTCCGCGTCCGAGGCGTTCTCTACGAGGTCCCAGCCGTCCGCTGCCAAGCGGCCTGCCAGCTCCTCCGAGTCCACCTCGTTACGGGCGCAGCCAAGAGTGACAAGGGCGACGGTGCGGCGTTCGGGCATGGACTCAAGACTACTTTGTCCCGGCGCACACCCGGGCCGCGAGGGGCCGTCACGGCGCCCCTCGCGGAACTACCCCTTCCCGACCTGCGACGACGTACGGACGGGAGGTACGACAGGACCCGCGGCAGGACCTACGGCGAACAGCCTCGGATCAGCCGGCCGCGGGGTCGCCCTTCGTGTAGGTGAGCCGCTCGACCTGGCCCGGCCGGAAGTCGTCCTGGACCTCCTTGCCGTTCACGAACAGCTGGATCGCGTCGGCGTCGCCGAGCACCACGTCGAGCTGCTCGGGGTCGGTGAAGGTCTTCGACTCGCCCCTCTTGAGGAATCCGTCGAAGAGCAGCCGGCCGTTCTGCGCCCTGGCGGAGACCCAGCTCTTGCTGCCGGTCGCCACCATCTTCACCGTGACGCGGTCCTTCGGGGCGGCCGCGATGGCGCTGTCCGTCGGGTCGGGCTTGGGGTCGGCGGGCTTGACGGGGGTCTTGGTGGGAGTGGGCTTCGGGGCAGGCGCGGTGGCGGTGGCACCCTCGGCAACGCTCCGAGTGGCGCTCGGCTTGTCGTTGCCGCTGAACATCGTGAAGCCGACGAAGCCGACCACCGCGACGATCGCCGCGACCATCGCGGCGGTCCAGTTGGGCCTGCGCGGCTCTGGCCTGATCCGCTCCGCCTCGAAGAGCGGGGCGGCGGGCGTCGGTGCGGGCCGCCCGCCGTGTTCGCCGTCGTACTGCGCGACGAGTGCGGAAGGATCGAGTCCGACCGCGCTCGCGAGCGTACGGATGTGGCCACGGGCGTAGACGTCGCCGCCGCAGCGGGAGAAGTCGTCCGCCTCGATGGCGTGGACGATCGGAATGCGCACCCGGGTCGACGTACTGACTTCATCGACCGTCAGACCTGCGGCGATCCGGGCCTGCTGGAGTGCACGACCGATCGAGGGCCGGTCGTCTTCAGGTGCGTTGCCGGGAGAGTCTGGAGAGTTGCCGATGGACACGGGGGCGCCTTTCGAGCGTGAGCCACCTGCTGGAGGTTCAGTCTAGGGGGGTGACGAAAGGGTGGGGCAAGCGGGAGAGCCGTCTTTGTACGCCATCGGAACGGCCCGGCACCCCGGAGGCACCGCAGCGCCGCCCGCGGTTCCACCACAGACGGACCATGACGCCTCCCTCCCCTCAACTGGACGTACGCGCAAGGGAAACGGTTGCCTCTGTTTTCTTACGAGTGAGTCCTGTCGGCTCGTACGGAGCACGGCCCTCCGCACACGGAGCAGGGCCCTAGGAAGGAGCCTCTCCCCGGATCACGTCCAGTACGCCATCCAGCTCGTCCGGCTTCACGAGAACGTCGCGCGCCTTGGACCCCTCGCTCGGCCCCACGATGCCCCTGGACTCCATCAGGTCCATCAGCCGGCCCGCCTTCGCGAAGCCGACCCGCAGCTTGCGCTGGAGCATCGACGTGGACCCGAACTGAGTGGAAACGACCAGCTCAGCGGCCTGGCAGAGCAGATCGAGGTCGTCGCCGATGTCCTCGTCGATCTCCTTCTTCTGCTTGGTGCCGACCACCACGTCGTCCCGGAAGACCGGGGCCATCTGGTCCTTGCAGTGCTGGACGACGGCCGCGACCTCGTCCTCGGTGACGAAGGCGCCCTGCATACGGGTCGGCTTGTTGGCCCCCATCGGCAGGAAGAGGCCGTCTCCCTTGCCGATCAGCTTCTCGGCGCCCGGCTGGTCGAGGATGACCCGGCTGTCGGCGAGCGAGGACGTGGCGAAGGCGAGCCGGGACGGCACGTTCGCCTTGATCAGACCGGTCACGACGTCCACCGAAGGACGCTGCGTGGCGAGCACCAGATGGATGCCGGCCGCTCGGGCCAACTGGGTGATGCGGACGATCGAGTCCTCGACGTCGCGCGGCGCGACCATCATGAGGTCGGCCAGCTCGTCGACGATCACGAGCAGATACGGATAGGCCTGGAGATCCCGCTCGCTGCCCTCGGGCGTCTTGAGCTTGCCGCTGCGGACGGCCGCGTTGAAGTCGTCGATGTGCCGGTAGCCGAAGGCCGCCAGGTCGTCGTAGCGCAGGTCCATTTCCCGTACGACCCACTGCAGCGCCTCGGCGGCCCGCTTGGGGTTGGTGATGATCGGGGTGATCAGGTGCGGGATGCCCTCGTACGCGGTCAGCTCGACCCGCTTGGGGTCGACGAGCACCATCCGTACGTCCTCGGGGGTAGCCCTGACCATGATCGAGGTGATCAGGCAGTTGATGCAGGACGACTTTCCGGAACCGGTGGCTCCGGCGACCAGGACGTGCGGCATCTTCGCCAGGTTGGCCATCTCGTAGCCGCCCTCGACGTTCTTGCCGAGCGCCACCAGCATCGGGTGGTCGTCCTCGGCGGCGTCCGCGAGGCGGAGCACGTCGCCGAGGTTGACCATTTCGCGGTCACTGTTGGGGATCTCGATGCCGACGGCGGACTTGCCGGGGATCGGCGAGATGATCCGTACGTCCGGGGAGGCCACCGCGTACGCGATGTTCTTGGTCAGCGCGGTGATCTTCTCCACCTTGACGGCCGGGCCCAGCTCGACCTCGTAGCGGGTGACCGTCGGGCCTCGGGTGAAGCCGGTGACGGCCGCGTCGACCTTGAACTCCATGAAGACGTTGGACAGGGACTCGACGACCGCGTCGTTGGCGGCGCTGCGCGTCTTGCCGGGGCCGCCGCGCTCCAGCAGGTCCAGGGAGGGCAGGGAGTAGGTGATGTCGCCGGAGAGCTGGAGCTGCTCGGCGCGCGGCGGCAGCGTCGCGGACTCCTTCGGCGGCTCCTTGGTGAGGTCGGCGACGCGCGGCGGCGGGGAGTCCAGCCGGGCACCGACCGGACGCGCCCGTTCCGGCGCCTTGGCAGGAGGCTCCGACGGGGCGGACGGGGCTGAGGAACCGGACGGGGCGGGCGGGGCTGCCGGCACGGCCTCCCGTGCCGACGGCACGGACGACGTCCGCTCCTGCTCCTGCGAGACCCCCTGCGTGAGGTCGGCGACGATCGGCGACGGCGGCAGCCCGTTCATCACCGCCCCGTCGAGCGCTGCGGCGGCGGCCGCGGCCACGTCCACCGCGTCCAGCGGCCGGGCGAACTGCGAGGGCTGCACGGAGGGCGCTCTGCGGGGCCTGCGGCGCCTTCCCAGCGCCTCCTCCTCCGCCGCGTCCGGGTCGTGCTCCGGCGCTTCGCTCCGGCGCGCGGAGGGCCGCTGCGAGCCCGCCGGAAGCGCCTCGCGCCACTGCTCCTCGTAGCGCTCGTCGTCCTCGTGCTGCGCGGCTGCCGGATCCGGCCGCGCCTCGACGATCCCGAGCCGGACACCGAGCTGCCGCAGCCGCTGCGGAATCGCGTTGACCGGCGTCGCCGTGACCACCAGCAGCCCGAACACCGTCAGGAGCAGCAGCAGCGGTACGGCCAGCACCTCACCCATCGTGAAGGTCAGCGGCACCGAGGCCGCCCAGCCGATCAGCCCGCCCGCGTCCTGCATCGCGTCGCTGCCGTCGCCGCGGCCGGGCGAACCGCACGCGATGTGCACCTGCCCGAGCACACCGATCACCAGCGCGGACAGCCCGATGACGATCCGTCCGTTGGCCTCGGGCCGCTCCGGATGCATGATCAGCCGTACGCCCATGACGCCGAGCAGCAGCGGCACGAGCAGGTCGAGCCGGCCGAAGGCGCCGGTGATCAGCATCTCCACCAGATCGCCGACAGGGCCGCGCAGATGCGCCCAGGTCCCGGCCGCGACGATCAGCGCGAGGCCGAGCAGCAGCAGTGCGAGCCCGTCCTTGCGGTGCGCCGGGTCGAGACCCTTCGCGCCACGCCCTATGCCGCGGAACATCGCCCCGACCCCGTGCGCGAGGCCCAGATAGGCGCCGCGCGCAAGCTTGTAGACGCCCCCGGTCGGGGACGGCGCGGGCTTGGGCGCGGGCCTGGCCGCCTTCTTGGCGGGGGCCTTCTTCGCCGGAGCGGACTTCTTCGCCGCGGGTTTCGCCGCGGTCTTCTTCACCGGTGGTTTCGCGGCGGCCTTGGCGGGCGCCGCCTTCTTCGCAGCGCCCGGCGTACGACCGGCGCGCGGCTTCGCGGTGCCCGTCGTGCCCTGGGAACCCTTGCCGGACGTACGTGAGGCCATGGGGCTAGAGGTTACCGGTGGAGACGCCAACCGACACGTGTGCCTCCCGCATCACCCGTACGTGTCGCCCTTTGCGCAGAAGGAGATTGACACACCGACAGTCCCGCATCCGATGCCGCGACTGCCCCGCGGCTGACACAGCGCCGGCCACGGGACTGCCGCACCGTCAGTTCTGCGACGGGAGTGTCCCCGTGCCCCCGCCCGTGCCCGGCTCAAGTGCGTCGAGCGCCCGGCGCAGGCCGGTCAGTTTGCGCTCCAGATGTGCGGCGGTGGCGACGGCCGCGGCATCCGCCGAGTCGTCGTCGAGCTGCTTGGAGAGCGCCTCCGCCTGCTCCTCGACCGCCGCGAGCCGTGCGGACAGCTCGGCCAGGAGACCGACGGGCTCCTTGACCGCTCCCGCGTCCGCCCGGTTCGTACCCTCCAACTGGAGGCGCAGCAGCGCCGCTTGCTCCCGCAGCTGACAGTTCTTCATGTACAGCTCGACGAAGACCGAGACCTTGGCGCGGAGCACCCACGGGTCGAACGGCTTCGAGATGTAGTCCACCGCGCCGGCCGCGTAACCCCGGAAGGTGTGGTGCGGACCGTGGTTGATCGCGGTGAGGAAGATGATCGGAATGTCCCGCGTCCGTTCCCGTCGCTTGATGTGCGCGGCGGTTTCGAATCCGTCCATGCCCGGCATCTGCACGTCCAGCAGGATGACCGCGAAGTCATCAGTAAGCAGTGCTTTGAGCGCTTCCTCCCCTGACGATGCCCTCACCAGTGTCTGATCGAGCGCGGAGAGAATGGCCTCCAGCGCCAACAGATTCTCCGGCCGGTCATCGACCAGGAGGATCTTGGCCTTCTGCACCATGGCCCGTCCTCCTCGCCCCGGCAGTGCACCGGGCGCCGCCCCGGAGGACGACTCCCTTGCGTCGCCCGTCCTTGTGCCGGTCATGGTAGCCGTACCCACCCGGTCGCCACACCCTGTCACCGCGATGTCACTGTGCACGTAGCAGAAACGCATCGGGAGACCAGAAGGTTCCCCGAATACCGTGCTCTCACACGCCGTCGGCCACAGTCAGTCAACACGACTGCCCGCGGCCGACGCCCGCTTGCCCCACCGTACGGTCACAGAAGTGCACCCACGGCGGACGGGTTCACTCCTCCCCGCGCATCCACTGTTCCATCACACCGAGCAGATGGTCCGGGTCGACCGGCTTCGTCACGTAGTCGGAAGCACCGGAGTCGATCGCCTTCTCCCGGTCGCCCTTCATCGCCTTGGCGGTCAGCGCGATGATCGGCAGCCCGGCGAACTGCGGCATCCTGCGGATCGCCGTCGTCGTCGCGTAACCGTCCATCTCCGGCATCATGATGTCCATCAGCACGACCGTCACATCGTCGTGCTGCTCCAGGACTTCGATGCCCTCGCGCCCGTTCTCCGCGTACAGCACCGAAAGGCCGTGCTGCTCCAGGACGCTGGTGAGCGCGAAGACATTGCGGATGTCGTCGTCGACGATCAGCACCTTCTCGCCGGAGAACCCGAAGGTCCGCCGCTCCTCGGGCGCCGAATCCTGACCCTGCTGCCCCACCCACGGATCCTGCGGCGTGCTGCTGCTCGCAGCCGCCATCGGCTGGCCGGGCAGCTCGGGCCGCTGCTCGGTCGCGCCGAGGGCCTTGCGGCGGCGCCGGAACAGTCCGGCGGGTCCGGTCTGCGGATCGTTGCGTACGACACCCAGGTGGTACGGGGCCTCCGCCGGCTCCGGAGCGTCCTGCGCCGCGGCCCGGCGCGGCAGTTCGAGCCCGCCGGGAGCGAGCTGCGGGTAGCCCTGGGGCGGGAGTTCACTCGGGTGCAGCGGCAGGTACAGCGTGAATGTCGAGCCGCGGCCCGGCTCGCTCGCCGCGTGGATCTCGCCCCCGAGGAGCCTGGCGATCTCCCGGCTGATCGACAGACCCAGGCCCGTACCGCCGTACTTCCGGCTGGTCGTGCCGTCGGCCTGCTTGAACGCCTCAAAGATGACGCGCATCTTGCTCGCCGCGATGCCGATCCCGGTGTCGGTGACCGAGAAGGCGATCAGGTCGCCGTCGACGTCCCGCAGCGATCCGGCTTCGAGCAGCTGCTCGCGGATCTCGTGCGGTACGTCGGCGTTGGCGGGCCTGATCACCAGCTCGACGGCACCGGTGTCGGTGAACTTCACCGCGTTGGACAGCAGGTTGCGCAGCACCTGGAGGAGGCGCTGCTCGTCGGTGTGCAGAGTCGCGGGCAGCTCCGGCGAGACCCGTACCGAGAAGTCGAGCCCCTTCTCCGCGGTGAGCGGCCGGAAGGTGGCCTCCACGTAGTCGACGAGCTGGACCAGGGCGATCCGGGTCGGCGACACGTCCATCTTGCCCGCCTCGACCTTGGACAGGTCGAGGATGTCGTTGATCAGCTGGAGCAGGTCGGACCCCGCGCCGTGGATCGTCTCGGCGAACTCGACCTGCTTCGGGGAGAGGTTCCCGTCGGCATTGTCGGCGAGCAACTTGGCCAGGATGAGCAGCGAGTTGAGCGGCGTGCGCAGCTCGTGCGACATGTTCGCCAGGAACTCCGACTTGTAGCGCATGGAGACCGCGAGCTGCTCGGCCCGCTCCTCCAGGACCTGCCGGGCCTCCTCGATCTCGGTGTTCTTCACCTCGATGTCGCGGTTCTGCCGGGCCAACTGCTCGGCCTTCTCCTCCAGTTCGGCGTTGGACTCCTGGAGGGCCTTCTGCCGGTTCTCCAACTCCTCGGAGCGTTCGCGCAGTTGCTCGGTCAGCTCCTGCGACTGCTCCAGCAGGACCTCGGTCTTCGTATTGACGCTGATGGTGTTGACGCTGGTCGCGATCATTTCCGCGATCTGGTTCAGGAAGTCCTTCTGGATGTGCGTGAACGGCTGGAACGACGCCAGCTCGATCACACCGAGGACCTGCCCCTCGAAGACCACCGGCAGCACGATCACATGCGCCGGCGGTGCCTCCCCGAGCCCCGAGGAGATCTTGAGGTATCCCTCCGGCACCCGCACCTGGATGGTCCGCTTCTCCTCCGCGGCCGTCCCGATGAGGGTCTCCCCCGGCCGGAACACGGTCGGCATCGAGCCCGCCGAGTACCCGTAACTCCCGCGCATCCGCAGCTGGTACGGGCTGTCCGTCTCCGCACCGACCTCGGCGCCCTTGACCGCCGACGCCCCCGAGGGCAGCGCCAGGAAGAAGGCGCCCTGCTGTGCCGCGACCACCGGAGTCAGCTCGCTCATAATGAGCGACGCCACGTCGTCGAGGTCCCGGCGGCCCTGCATCAGACCGGAGATCCGGGCCAGGTTGCCCTTGAGCCAGTCCTGCTCCTGGTTGGTCTGGGTGGTGTCGCGCAGGTTGGCGATCATGGTGTTGATGTTGTCCTGGAGCTCCTGGATCTCGCCCCTGGCATCCACGTCGATCTTCAGGCTGTGGTCGCCGCGGGTGACCGCGGTGGCGACGGCCGCGATGGCCCGCACCTGACGGGTCAGGTTCCCGGCCATCTCGTTCACCGACTCGGTGAGGTCGCGCCACGTACCGTCGACGTCCCGCACCCGCGCCTGACCGCCCAGCTGCCCGTCGGTGCCCACCTCGCGGGCCACCCTGGTGACCTGGTCGGCGAACGACGACAGCTGGTCGACCATCGTGTTGATGGTGTCCTTCAGGTCCTGGATCTCGCCGCGGGCGTCGATGTCGATCTTCTTGGTGAGGTCGCCCTTGGCGATGGCGGTGGTGACGGTCGCGATCTGCCGCACCTGGCCGGTCAGGTTGGAGGCCATCGAGTTCACCGACTCGGTCAGGTCCTTCCACGTACCCGCGACTCCGGGTACGCGCGCCTGGCCGCCCAGCTCGCCCTGCGTGCCCACCTCGCGGGCCACCCGGGTCACCTCGTCGGCGAACGACGACAGCGTCCGCACCATCGTGTTCACCGTGTCGGCCAGCTCGGCGACCTCGCCGCGCGCCTCGACGGTGACCTTCTTCGTCAGGTCTCCGTTGGCGACCGCGGACGAGACCCGGGAGATGTTGCGCACCTGGGACGTCAGGTTGTTCGCCATGAAGTTGACGTTGTCGGTGAGCTCCTTCCAGATGCCGGTGACCCCGCGCACCCGGGCCTGACCGCCGAGGATGCCCTCGGTGCCCACCTCGCGGGCCACCCGGGTCACCTCGTCGGCGAAGTTGGAGAGCTGGTCGACCATCGTGTTCACGGTCGTGACGAGGTCGAGGATCTCGCCCTTGGCGTCGACGGTGATCTTCTTCGACAGGTCGCCCGTGGCGACCGCGGTCGTGACCTCGGCGATGTTGCGCACCTGCGAAGTCAGGTTGTTCGCCATGAAGTTGACGGACTGGGTGAGGTCCTTCCAGGTACCGCTGACGCCCTGGACCTCGGCCTGCCCGCCGAGCATGCCCTCGGTGCCCACCTCCCGGGCCACCCGGGTCACCTGCTCCGCGAAGTTCGAGAGCTGGTCGACCATCGTGTTGAGGGTGTTCTTCAGCTCCAGGATCTCGCCGCGGGCGTCCACGTCGATCTTCTGCGACAGGTCACCGCGCGCCACCGCCGTGGCGACCTGCGCGATGTTGCGCACCTGGGCGGTGAGGTTCCCGGCCATGCCGTTCACCGAGTCCGTCAGATCGCGCCACACACCGGCGACGCCGGGCACCTGCGCCTGCCCGCCGAGCCGCCCCTCCGTACCCACGTCACGGGCGACCCGGGTCACCTGGTCCGCGAACGCGGACAGCTGGTCGACCATCGTGTTGATGGTGTTCTTCAGCTCCAGGATCTCGCCGCGGGCGTCCACGTCGATCTTCTGCGACAGGTCACCGCGCGCCACCGCCGTCGTGACCTGGGCGATCTGCCGCACCTGCGACGTCAGGTTCCCGGCCATGAAGTTGACGGAGTCGGTGAGTTCCTTCCACGTACCGCTGACGCCGTCGACGCGCGCCTGGCCGCCGAGCCGCCCCTCCGTGCCCACGTCGCGCGCCATCCGCGTGACCTGGTCGGCGAACGACGACAGCTGGTCGACCATCGTGTTCACGGTGTTCTTGAGCTCCAGCATCTCGCCGGAGACGTCGACGGTGACCTTCTGCGACAGATCTCCGTTGGCGACCGCCGTCGTCACCTGCGCGATGTTCCGCACCTGGCCGGTGAGGTTGCGGAAGGCCGTATTGACCGAATCCGTCAGGTCCTTCCAGGTCCCCGCCGCACCCGGCACCTGCGCCTGACCACCCAGCTGCCCCTCGACACCGACCTCACGCGCCACCCGGGTCACTTCGGAACCGAAGGACTGCAGCTGCTCCACCATCGTGTTGACGGTGTTCTTCAGCTCCAGCATCTCGCCGGCCACGTCGACGGTGACCTTCTGCGTCATGTCGCCGTTGGCGACCGCCGTCGTCACCTGCGCGATGTTCCGCACCTGGTCCGTGAGGTTGCGGAAGGCCGTATTGACCGAATCCGTCAGGTCCTTCCAGGTCCCCGCCGCACCCGGCACCTGCGCCTGACCACCCAGCAGTCCCTCGCCGCCGACCTCGCTGGCGACCCGGGTCACCTCGTCCGCGAACGTACGCAGCGTCTCGGTCATCTGGTTGATCGTTTCGGCCAGCTGCGCGACCTCGCCGCGCGCGTTCACCGTGACCTTGCGCGACAGATCGCCGCTCGCGACCGCCGTCGTCACCTCCGCGATCCCGCGCACCTGAGACGTCAGGTTCCCGGCCATGAGATTGACCGAGTCCGTGAGGTCCTTCCACACCCCGGCCACCCCGGGCACCTGCGCCTGCCCGCCGAGCTCGCCCTCGGTGCCCACCTCGCGGGCCACCCGGGTCACTTCGGAGGAGAACGACGACAGCTGGTCCACCATCGTGTTCACGGTGTTCTTCAGCTGGAGCATCTCGCCGGCCACGTGCACCGTGACCTTGCGCGACAGATCGCCCTTGGCGACCGCCGTCGTCACCAGCGCGATGTCCCGGACCTGCGCGGTCAGCCGGTACGCCATCGTATTGACGGAGTCGGTGAGGTCCTTCCACGACCCGGACATGCCGCGCACCTGCGCCTGCCCGCCCAACTTGCCCTCGGTACCGACCTCCAGGGCGACCCGCGTCACCTCGTCGGTGAACGCGGACAGTTGGTCGACGAGGTTGTTGACCGTACGGCCGACCTTCAGGAACTCCCCGCGCAACGGATGCCCGGTCCCCTCCCCGGCCTGCGACCGCAGCTCCATCCGCTGCTCCAGGTCGCCCTCCGCCACCGCGGACAGCACCCTGCCGACCTCGGACACCGGTCGTACGAGGTCCTCGACGAGCGCGTTGGAAGCGTCGATCGCCGTCGCCCAGGAGCCCTCGCAGGCCCCGGTCTCCAGCCGTTCGGCCAGCTTGCCCTCCCGGCCGACCATGCGCCGTACCCGTGCCAGCTCGCCCGTCAGATGCAGATTCCGATCGGCCACCTCATTGAAGACAGCGGCGATCTCCGACATCACTCCGTCGCCGGAGACCGTCAGCCGCTTCCTGAAATTGCCGTCCCGCATCGACACCAAGGCGGTCAGCATGCGATTCAGCGCAGCCGTGTCCACCTCGGTTGTCCCATTGTTCCGGGACCGTCCGCCTTTTGTGCGCGTGCTCTTGCCCCGCGCCGCCACGCCAGACTCCACCGTGTCCCTCCCGCAGGGATCGACCGTATTTCCCAGGTCTTCGCTAGAAGCTTTCCCAGTCTTCCACCTTGACGCACCGCCGTGTCCGACAGTCGGTGCGTGACGCCCCCGACGTCAAATCGTTGAAGCGTACAGTCACCGCGCCGATTCCTCCCCCGCGCACACCCGGTCGCACCTTGTCAGGACGCAGTGGCACAGCACCGCGGCCGACGGTCTAGCCTGGCAGGGCGAATCGAAGCCGCGAGAAACGGGCACAGGACTCGGGGAAGCGACGAACACCACATGGGGAGTGCTGTGATCACGGCGCGGGCGGCTGCCACTTTCGACCCTGTCGGGCGGTCGGTCGCGACTGCCCGTGCATTCGTACGGGACACGCTCCAGGGCTGGGGGCATTCCGAGCTCGTCGACGACGCGGTGGTCCTCACCAGCGAACTCGTCACCAACGCCGTCGTCCACGCGGGCACCCAGGCCGACGTGCTGTGCCTGCGCACCGAGGACGGCATCCGCGTCGAGGTCGGCGACCGCTACCCGGAGCGCGAGGTCCCCCTCCAGGGCACCGGTCTCTCCCTCGGCGGCCCCGACCGCGAAGGCGGCCGCGGACTCCTCCTCTGCGCGGCCCTCGCCTCCAAGTGGGGCGTCGAGTACACGCCCACCCAGAAGCACGTCTGGTTCCAACTCGACCTCCCGCAGCGCCCGGTGGGCACCCGCCTCGCCGGCCCGGTCCTCGCCGACTCGATGCTCCCGGTCGCCGACGGCCGCATCCGCGTCGCGGTCGTCCAGATAGACCGCACCGGCGCCATCGCCTCCTGGAACGAGGACGCCGAGGACCTCTTCGGGTACGCACCCGAGCAGGTCACCGGCAAACCCCTCACCGACCTCGCCGCCTGGCCGCAGACCCCCGGCATCGGCACCGGCATCGCCGAGGCCCTCCAGATGTCCCGCTGGGAGGGCAGCTACGGCATCCGCGGCGAGGACGGCCGCGTCGTCCCGGTCTACGCCTCCCACCTGCGCGTCCGGGACAACGAGGGCGAGCCGTCCACCGTCTGCCTGCTGGTCCGTGACGTCGAGCGCGCCGTCCTGCAGACCCCGCAGCGCCCGCCGTCCGTCGACCCGGCGGGCGCCGGCCACCCCGAGGGCCGGGCCACCGACCCCTTCGAGGTCTTCATCGGCTCCCCCGCCCCCGACGACCTCGACGGCCTCCTCCAGCGCACGGTCGAACGCGCCCGCGACATGCTCGACGCGGACTCCGCCTTCCTCCTCCTCGCCACCGACGACGAGACCGAGCTGGAGGTACGCGCCACCACCGGCCTGCCCTCCGCCCGCCAGCGCTTCGCCCGCGTCCCCGTCGAGGCCGGCACCGGAAGATACGGCTCCGCCCGCATGCCCGCCGTCCACGAGGACCTCGCGGCCGTCCCCGGCGCCGTCCCGCTCCTCAACGGCACCGGCATGCGCTCCGTCGTCACCGTCCCCCTCAAGGTCGAAGGCCGCCTGACCGGCTCTCTCGGAGTCGCCGCCGAAGCGGCGGGCCGGTACACCAACGAGGAGGCCCTGCGCCTCCAGTTCGCCGCCGACCGCATCGCCCTCGCCGTCGAGTCCGCCCGCCTCGGCGAGCTGGAACGCCTCCGCCGCGGCTCCCTCTCCTTCCTCGTCGAGGCCTCCGACCTCCTGGCCGGCACCCTCGACCGCGACCAGACCCTCGCCCTCATGGCGCAGATGACGGTCCCCACCCTCGCCACCTGGTGCGCCGTCTACACGATCGCCGACCAGGCCTCGGACCCGTACCTCTCCTACGTCCTGCACGAGGACGAGGAGCGCATCGACGGCCTCAAGGCCCTGCTCTCCCGCATCAGCCCACCCGACCCGGTCCCCACCCCCGGCGCCCGCATCTGGAACGCGCCCGGCGAGGCCGCCCACCAGGCCGCCCTGCGCACCTCTATGAGGAGCCTCGGTCTCGGCTCGACCCCGCACCTGGGCTCGGGCATCGGCACCACCCTCGCCACCGCCTCCGCGGTCGGCGGCGAGACGGTGGTCCTCCCCCTGGTCGCCCGCAACCGCGTCATCGGCATGCTGACCCTCGGCAAGCCCACCGACGACCACTTCCGCCAGGAGATCCTCGAACTCGCCGAGGACCTCTCCCGCCGCGCCGCCCTCGCCCTGGACAACGCCCGCCTGTACTCGGAGCGCATGGCCATCAGCCAGTCCCTCCAGCGCAGCCTGCTCCCCCCGGAGCTCCCGCACGTCCCCAACGTCGAGGTCGAGGTCATCTACCGCGCCGCCGGCGAGGGCAACGAAGTGGGCGGCGACTTCTACGACGTCTTCCCGATCCGCGACGGCGCGTACGGCTTCGCCATCGGCGACGTCTGCGGTACGGGCCCCCAGGCCGCCGCAGTCACCGGCCTGGCCCGGCACGCCCTGCGCCTCCTCGCCCGCGAGGGCTTCGGCGGCCCTGCGGTCCTGGAGCGCCTCAACGCCGCCATCCTCGACGAGGGCGAACGCAGCCGCTTCCTGACCCTCCTCTACGGCGAGCTGTGGCCCCAGGAGGACGGCAGCTCCATCCTCAAGATCGTCTGCGCGGGCCACCCCCTCCCGCTCCGCCTCCGCCAGGACGGCACGGTCACCCCCGCCGCCGAACCGCAGCCCCTCCTCGGCGTCATGGAGGACCTGGAGCTCTACGAGGAGACCATCACCCTCGACCCCGGCGACGTCCTCCTGTGCGTCACGGACGGCATCACGGAGCGCCGCGAGGGCACCCGCATGCTCGGCGACGACGGCCTGGCCGAAGTCCTCGCCGGCTGTACGGGCCTGACCGCCGGAGCCGTCGCCGCACGCGTCCTGCGGGCAGTGGAACGCTTCGCCGCCGAACCGGCGTCCGACGACATGGCCATCCTCGCGATGCGCGTCCCGGAGCCCCTGAAGCAGTAACTCCCGTGCGGGTGGAGCGGATCCACCCGCACGCACCGGCACACACCGGCACACACGAAAGGCCCCCGCCAACCGGCGGGGGCCTTTCCGTTTACTGAGCCCCAATGCGGAATCGAACCGCAGACCTTCTCCTTACCATGGAGACGCTCTACCGACTGAGCTATTGGGGCCTCGTTGCGCTGCAGCAACGAGATAGATCATACCCATAAAACTGCGGAACTCCGAACCACCCATTCCTCTGGACCGCCCGCACTGCCGCTGCCACGATGCGCGCATGCGGACAAGCCCCGGCAAGGCCCTGCACGTATGCCTCGGGACGGCCACGCTGGCTCTCCTGCTGGCCGCAACCGGCTGCGGCGGTACGGACACCGAGCAGCCCTCCTCCCGCAAGGAGCCCTCGTCGTCGGCCCCGAGGGCGCAGCCCGAAGTCCCGCGCGCGGGCGACCAGAAGGTCACCACGACCTGGAAGGGAAAGCAGCGCGTCTACCGGGTGCACGCCCCGCCCGGCTACTCCCCCGCGAAGCGGCTCCCCGCTGTGGTGGCCATGCACATGTACCCGGGCGACGGCGAAGCCATCGCCTCCCTGAGCGGCCTCAGCAAGAAGGCCGACGCCAAGAACTTCCTGGTCGCCTACCCGGACGGTCTCAACAGCGGCTACAACGCGTTGACCTGCTGCGGCACCGAGGACGACGTCGGCTTCATCAAAGCCATGGTCCAACGTCTCACCAGCACCTGGAACGCCGACCCGGACCGCGTCTTCGCCACGGGCATCTCCAACGGCGCCGACATGTCCTTCAAGCTCGCCGTCGAAGCCCACGACCTCTTCGCGGCCGTCGCCCCGGTGAGCGGTGCCTTCTCCGGCAATGACCCGTCCGACGCCGCCTACGTCCCCAAGTCCCCTGTCTCGGTCATGACGTTCATCGGCGGACTCGACAGGGTCAAGCAGATGGCCGACGCCGGCATCAAGTCCTGGCAGGAACGCCTGAGTTGCAAGCCCGCACCGCCGCAGAAGCTCAAGAACGCCATCACGCGAACGGCGGCACAGTGCAAGAACGGAACAGACGTCGTCGTCTACAGCCTGCCGGAGATGGGCCACGCATGGCCCGGCGCCACGACAGGTTCCATGGGCGACGCGGAGGCCGGCGTCAATGCCACCGATCTGCTGTGGGACTTCTTCGCCGCCCATCCCAAGAGGCGCTCGTAAGAACTCCCCGTAAACGCAGAAAAGCCCCGCACCAGTTCCCTGGTACGGGGCTTTCCCACAATGATTGTTCGGCGGCGTCCTACTCTCCCACAGGGTCCCC
>NZ_JBIRQJ010000017.1:0-226463 GCF_044333135.1 Streptomyces sp. NPDC021093
CCCTGCTCGAACGAAGTTGAGAGCTTGGCGGGGGTCCCCCCTGCTCGAACGAAGTTGAGAGCTTGGGGGCGGGTGGGCAAGGGGGCGGCCCCCACTGCGGCACGCCCCGCCCGCGACCGCACACGCTCGCGCCGGTGGGGCCGGTGTCCCGGGCTGCGCCCGGTGCACGGCTGCGCCGCGCGTCCTCAAACGCCGGACGGGCTGGACGCTATTCCTCCGCCCGCCACGCCGCGGCTTCCTCCAGGTCCAGCCTGCGCAGCAACGTCCGCATGAGTTCGTCGTCGATGCGGCGGCTGTCCCTCAGCTCCACGAACACCGCCCGTTCCGCGTCGATGACCTGCCGGGACAGTCGCCGGTACGTCGCGTCCGCCGACTCCCCGGTCTCCTCGTTGACCGTGCCGAGCCGTTCCCACACCGCGTTGCGGCGCCGTTCCAGGACCGTTCGCAGGCGGTCCGCCAGCGGGCCAGGCAGGGCGTTGCGCTCGTCCGCGAGCAGTTCGTCCAGCCGGGCCTCGGCCGCCTGCGACGCCTCGCTCTGGGCCTGTGCCTCGGCGAGGGTCTCCGCGTGCACGTCCCGCTTCGGCAGTTTGAGGAGCCTGATCAGGGGCGCCAGGGTCAGTCCCTGCACGCCCAGCGTCGCGATCACGGTCGTGAAGGTGAGGAAGAGGATCAGATTGCGGCCGGGGAAGGGTTCGCCCTCGGCGGTGAGCGGGACGGAGAAGGCGATGGCCAGCGAGACGACGCCGCGCATCCCCGCCCAGCCGACGATCGTCGGCCCCTTCCAGTCGACGTCCGGCTCCCGCGTGCGGATGCGTTCGGACAGCCATTTGGGCAGGTACGTGGCCGGGAAGACCCACACGAACCGCACCACCACGACGAGGGCGAACACCACGAGCGCGTACCAGAGGACCGTCCACCCCGCGTAAGGACCCAGCCCCCTCAGCACCACCGGCAGCTGCAGTCCGATCAGCGCGAACACCGCCGATTCGAGGATGAAGGACACCATCTTCCAGACGGCCTCCTCCTGCAGCCGGGTCGCGAAGTCGACCTTCCAGGAGCGGTGCCCGAGGTGCAGGGCGACCACGACCACCGCGAGCACCCCGGACGCGTGCACGTACTCGGCCGTCGCATACGCGACGAAGGGAATCAGCAGGGAGAGGGTGTTCTGGAGGATGGGTTCGGTCAGCCGGGTGCGCAGCCAGTGCAGCGGGACCATCAGCAGGAGGCCGACACCGACCCCTCCGACGGCCGCCACCAGGAACTCCTGCACCCCGGCGCTCCAGCTGGCGCCCTCCCCCACCGCGGCCGCCAGGGCCACCTTGTACGCGGTGATTGCCGTGGCGTCGTTGACCAGGGACTCGCCCTGCAGGATCGCGGTGATCCGGGGCGGCAGCCCGAGCCTCCTGGCGATCGCGGTCGCCGCCACCGCGTCCGGCGGCGCGATCACCGCGCCGAGCACCAGCGCCGAGGTCAGCGGCAGCCCCGGCACCAGCAGGCTCACCAGCCACCCGACGATCACGGTCGCGAACAGCACATAGCCCACGGAGAGAAAGGCCACCGGCCTCAGGTTGGCCCTCAGGTCCAGGTACGAGCTCTCCAGCGCCGCCGTGTGCAGCAGGGGCGGCAGCAGCAGCGGCAGCACGATGTGCGGGTCGAGCGTGAAGTCCGGGACACCCGGCACGAACGACGCCGCGATCCCCACCGCGACGAGCAGCAGCGGTGCCGGAACGGGCGTGCGCCGGGCCATCCCCGCGACGACGGCACTTCCCGCGATCATGGCCAGCAGCGGCAGTGCGTCCATCGGTTCCGTCCGTCCCGGGTCGGCAGCACAGCGTGCACACGGTGTACATCATGAACAATGGCCCTCATGAACGACTGCCCGCACGTCGAGGCGCTGCCGCACCCGCAGCCCGAGCCGCAGAGCGACACCTGCCTGGAGTGCCTGGCCACCGGCACCCACCCCGTCCAGCTGCGGATCTGCCTGGACTGCGGGCACGTCGGCTGCTGCGACTCCTCGCCGGGACGGCACGCCACCGGGCACTTCGGCGACACCGGCCATCCGGTGATGCGCAGCTTCGAGCCCGGCGAGAGCTGGCGCTGGTGCTTTGTCGACGGTTCGATCGTCTGACACCGGGGTACGTCAACCCCTCACCGGTGCCGCCCAATTGGGCTCCGCACACCCCTAGCCACTGTCCGTACTCATGTGCCTACCATGAGTGACAGTGGGCCGCGCAGGGGGCCCGGCGACACGGGACAGCGGATCGCGATAGCGTCACCGGCGATAGACGTAAGAGACGTACCGCTTGTGCCACCTTGGAGGTGAGGGTGTCCCCTATCGCAGGCGAGCCCGGGAACCAGGACTTCGTGGAGGTCCGGCTGCCCGCTGCGGGTGCCTACCTGTCGGTGCTGCGTACGGCCACGGCCGGCCTCGCAGCGCGTTTGGACTTCACCCTCGACGAGATCGAGGACTTGCGCATCGCGGTCGACGAGGCCTGCGCGATCCTGCTCCAGCAGGCCGTGCCGGGCTCCGTCCTCAGCTGTGTGTTCAGGCTGGTGGACGACTCACTGGAAGTGACGGTGTCGGCGCCCACCACCGACGGCCGCGCCCCCGAGCGCGACACCTTCGCGTGGACGGTGCTCTCCGCGCTCGCCGGCAAGGTCGACGCGACCGTCGCCGACGACCGTACGGTCAGCATCAGCCTGTACAAACAGCGCGGCGCTGGACCCGGTCCGGCGTGAACGGGGAGGGGCCGGTGCGGGACGACGAGCGCAGCCAGCAGGCGCTGAACGGGATTCCTGAGCAGCAGGCCCGCCCGCACCCGGCGGAAGGGGCCCCGGCGGAAAAAGCTCAGTCAGCAGAGCGGGCGGCGGACCAGATGAGCGACGAGACGGAAGTTCACAAGGAGCGCGAGGAGCACGGGCTCCCGCACAACCCCCGGGACCGCAGTGGTGCGCGGGCCCTGTTCATCGAGCTGCGCGAGCTGCCGGACGGCTCGCCCGAGAAGGCCGAGCTGCGCAACCGGCTGGTGCGGATGCACCTGCCGCTGGTCGAGCACCTGGCGCGGCGCTTCCGCAACCGCGGCGAGCCGCTGGACGACCTCACGCAGGTCGCCACGATCGGTCTGATCAAGTCGGTGGACCGGTTCGACCCGGACCGCGGCGTGGAGTTCTCGACGTACGCGACCCCCACCGTGGTCGGCGAGATCAAGCGGCACTTCCGGGACAAGGGCTGGGCGGTACGGGTACCGCGCCGCCTCCAGGAGCTGCGGCTCTCGCTGACCTCGGCGACCGCGGAGCTCTCCCAGCAGCACGGCCGCTCGCCGACCGTGCACGAGCTGGCGGAGCGCCTCGCGATCTCCGAGGAGGAGGTCCTGGAGGGGCTGGAGTCCGCCAACGCGTACTCCACGCTGTCCCTGGACGTCCCCGACACGGACGACGAGTCCCCGGCGGTCGCGGACACCCTGGGCTCGGAGGACGTGGCGCTGGAGGGCGTCGAGTACCGGGAGTCCCTGAAGCCGCTCCTGGAGGACCTGCCGCCGCGGGAGAAGCGGATCCTGCTGCTGCGGTTCTTCGGGAACATGACCCAGTCGCAGATCGCCCAGGAGGTCGGCATCTCCCAGATGCACGTCTCCCGGCTGCTGGCCCGCACCCTGGCCCAGCTCCGCGAGAAGCTGCTGGTCGAGGAGTAGGCACCACTTCTCGCACCCGTACGGTACGGAAGCGGGGCCCGTGCGGCGCTCTCAGGCGCCTCGCGGGCCCCGCTTGATGCCCAGCGCGTCGACGACCGCCGGGTTCAGCAGCAGCGCCAGCGAGGCGACGGCCACCACGGCGAGCGCGATTCCGGCCGGGATCGACCAGGCGGCGTCCGTCGTCATCAGGGTGTACGCGACCGGCAGCGCCATCAGCTGCGTGATCATCGCGGGGCCCCTGCTCCAGCTCCGCCGCAGCCGCAGGCCGTTCGCGGCGAGCAGCGGCAGCGCGGCGAGCGCGATCAGGGTGAGACCGCCCATCTCGGCCTGTTCCGGCCGGTCGGGGCTGCCGAAGAGACCCATCACCAGCATGTAGAGGCCGACCGCGACGAGCGCCAGGCCCTCCAGCGCGGCGAGCGCCGCGGCGGCGCCGAGCCGGGCGGGCCGGGGCGTGGCGGGATGCGGCACGACCGGCGATTCGGGCAGCGGATCGGGCAGCGTTTCGGCCTGCTTCTGGGGCCGCTTGGCGGGCTTTTTACTCACCCTTGCAGGGTAACCAGACCGCGCCGTCCGGTGGGCGGCCGGGCCGTCCGCGGGACGGCGCGGGACGGCCCCGGCGGAGCCGCACCCCCCGTTCCGGCCGCCGCTGCCTCGCGCGAACCCCGCCCTCGCTCCGGCTGCCGCACCCCCCTCCCGGTAATCTGCACGGCATGCGCGCACTCCTCGTGGTCAATCCGGCAGCTACCACCACCAGTGCCCGCACCCGTGACGTCCTGATCCACGCCCTGGCGAGCGAGATGAAGCTGGAGACGGTCACCACGGAGTACCGCGGCCACGCCCGCGACCTGGGCCGGCGGGCCGCCGACAACGCGGACACCATCGACCTGGTGGTCGCCCTCGGTGGCGACGGCACCGTCAACGAGGTCGTGAACGGCCTGCTGCACGAAGGACCCGACCTCGACCGGCTGCCCGGTTTCGCGGTCGTCCCCGGCGGTTCCACCAATGTCTTCGCCCGCGCGCTCGGCCTTCCCAATGACGCCGTCGAGGCGACCGGCGCCCTTCTGGACGCGCTGCGCACCGGAAGCGAACGCACGGTGAGCCTCGGTCTCACGAAGGGCGTACCGGGGACGGACGACGAAGCCGTACCGGAACGCTGGTTCACTTTCTGCGCGGGGCTCGGATTCGACGCCGGGGTCATCGGCCGGGTCGAACAACAGCGGGAACGCGGAAAGCGTTCGACGCACGCGCTCTATCTGCGCCAGGTGATCCGTCAATTCCTGGAGGAGCCGAACCGCAGACACGGTGTGATTTCACTGGAGAGGCCCGGTGAAGACCCGGTGACAGACCTCGTCCTGTCGATAGTCTGCAATACCTCTCCCTGGACCTACCTGGGGAATCGTCCGCTGTACGCCTCCCCGGAGGCCTCTTTCGACACCGCCCTGGATGTGCTCGGCCTGAGCCGGCTCTCCACGCCCGCGGTGACCCGTTACGCGACCCAGCTCCTCACCTCCACGCCCGAGCGCGGCCCGCACGGTAAGCACGCCGTGACTCTGCATGACCTGACGGACTTCACCTTGCATTCGAAGGCCCCGCTGCCCCTTCAAATGGACGGTGACCACCTGGGGCTGCGTACGAGCGTCGCGTTCACAGGCGTTCGCCGTGCACTGCGTGTGATTGTGTGAGTGGAAGAGCCTAAAGTCCTTTATCTCGAACGTACGGACTGCCATCCACCCCATGGAAGTACGGCTGTGACCTAGCCGACACCGAGGAATCAAAAAAAACTTCTCGGAAGGGGTTGTATCCGTCGTCGAGGTTTGCGAGTCTCTTCATGGCGATCGGGACGGCCCGCAACACCGGCCTCCCTGAGAACCAGAATCCCTCCTCACTCACAGGACCACAACCAGTGCTCACTGGAAGTCGGCCCTTCCCTCGTGAGGGGATTCGTGAAAGCGTTCACATTCACAAGCAATGTGTTTGACATCAAGGTCATCCAGGTCATCAAGGAGAGGTAGCAGCCATGGACTGGCGTCACAACGCCGTTTGTCGTGAGGAAGACCCGGAGCTGTTCTTCCCCATCGGCAACACCGGTCCTGCGCTGCTGCAGATCGAGGAAGCCAAGGCCGTCTGCCGCCGCTGCCCCGTCATGGAGCAGTGCCTGCAGTGGGCGCTTGAGTCCGGCCAGGACTCGGGCGTCTGGGGTGGACTCAGCGAGGACGAGCGCCGCGCAATGAAGCGCCGCGCCGCTCGCAACCGGGCGCGCAACGCGACCGCCTGACCCACCCTGCTTCGAGCCTGAGCTCGGCGGCGCATACAGCGCGTATGCAGTCACCGCCCCCGAATCGCAGCGCGCAGTACCCCCCAATGCGCAGTAAAGCGTGAGCAGTTGAGCCCCGTACCGGAATCCGGTACGGGGCTCTTCGCTGTCCGCCGCCGCCGTGAGGCGACTACTTCTGGGTCCGTACGGGGATGTCGAGGACCACCCGGGTGCCGCGCTCGGGGCCGGGGAGCATGTCGAAGCTTCCGCCCAACTCGCCCTCCACCAGCGTCCGTACGATCTGCAGGCCGAGGTTGCCGGCCCGCTGCGGGTCGAAGCCCTCGGGCAGTCCGCGCCCGTCGTCCAGCACCGTGATCAGCAGCCGCGCCTCGGCCGTCGTGCCGCCGCGCAGCGCGGAGACCTCGACGGTTCCCTGCTCGCCCTGGGTGAAGCCGTGTTCCAGGGCGTTCTGCAGAATCTCCGTCAGGACCATGGAGAGGGGGGTGGCGACCTCCGCGTCCAGGATTCCGAACCGGCCGGTCCTGCGGCAGGCGACCTTCCCCGGGGAGATCTCGGCGACCATCGCCAGCACCCGGTCGGCGATCTCGTCGAACTCGACGCGCTCGTCCAGGTTCTGGGACAGCGTCTCGTGCACGATCGCGATCGAACCCACGCGCCGCACCGCCTCGTTGAGCGCTTCGCGCCCCTGGTCGGAGTCCATCCTGCGGGACTGGAGTCTCAACAGGGCCGCGACCGTCTGGAGGTTGTTCTTCACCCGGTGGTGGATCTCCCGGATGGTGGCGTCCTTCGTGATCAACTCCCGCTCGCGGCGGCGGAGTTCCGTCACGTCGCGGCAGAGGACGAGGGAGCCGATGCGGGGGCCCTTGGGCTTGAGCGGGATGGCGCGGAGCTGGATCACTCCCCCGCTGCCCTCGACCTCGGTCTCGCGCGGGGCGTAGCCGCTGGCCAGCTTGACCAGGGCCTCGTCGACCGGGCCGCGGGACGGGGCGAGTTCGGCGGTCGCCCGGCCGAGGTGGTGGCCGACCAGGTCGGAGGCGAGGCCGAGGCGGTGGTACGCGGAGAGCGCGTTGGGGCTCGCGTACTGCACGATTCCCTCCGCGTCGAGCCGGATCAGACCGTCGCCGACGCGCGGCGAGGCATCCATGTCGACCTGCTGCCCGGGGAAGGGGAACGAACCCGCGGCGATCATCTGGGCGAGGTCCGAGGCGCTCTGGAGGTACGTCAGTTCGAGACGGCTCGGCGTACGGACGGTGAGGAGGTTGGTGTTGCGGCCGATGACGCCGAGCACGCGGCCCTCGCGCCGTACCGGAATCGACTCGACCCGGACCGGGACCTCCTCGCGCCACTCGGGGTCGCCCTCGCGCACGATGCGGCCCTCGTCGAGGGCGGCGTCCAGGAGGGGGCGCCGGCCGCGCGGGACGAGGTGACCCACCATGTCGTCGTGGTACGAGGTGGGGCCGGTGTTCGGCCGCATCTGCGCCACGGAGACGTAACGGGTGCCGTCGAGCGTGGGAACCCACAGCACGAGGTCGGCGAAGGACAGGTCGGAGAGCAGCTGCCACTCCGAGACCAGCAGGTGGAGCCACTCAAGGTCGGACTCGCTGAGGGCGGTGTGCTGGCGTACGAGATCGTTCATGGAGGGCACGTGCACGAACATACCCGTAACCTCATGGACAACTGGCGGTGCACATCCATAGACAGGGCTTAGTGGTCTAGTCCACAATGGCCGGGCAAAGCTTCATCCTCCCCGCACAGGAGGGTGAAATCGAGGGACGAAGCGCTCTCTGCCCTGACTGCGCTCGCCCCTCCACACGGCCGAAGGCACCGCACACCGTCGGCCGATGCAACTCCGGGCTGCGGTGCCGGGTGGGCCGAGGGTCCCGCCGGGCGCCGTGGCCCGCGGGTGCCTCCACGGGCCCTTGCCTGCTTCAGAGGGCCCTTGCCTGCTTCAGCGGGCTTGCGGCCATGCCGCCGCCGCCAGGGCCGCCACCGCCTCCAGCTCCTCCCTGCTCGCCCCGTCGCGAGCCTGCTGCGACATGCCCTGGAGCACGGCGCCGGAGAAGCGGGCGAGTGCCTCGGGGTCCGTGCCCGGTGGGAGTTGGCCGGTCGCGACGTCCGCGCGGATGTGGGACTCGAAGGCGGCGAGATTGGCGTTGCGGCGCTCGCGCAGGGACTCCTCGACCTCCGGCGTCGCACAGTTGGTCGCGGCGGAGATCACCATGCAGCCGCGCGGGTGCGCCGGGTCGGTGTACTCGGTGGCCGCCTCGTGGAGGAGCCGGGCGATGCCCGCGCGGGCGGTGGGCTCCTCCTCCAGGGCCCGGGTGCCGAAGGCGCCGTGGGTCTGCGCGTACGCGCCCACGACCTCCGCGAAGAGGGCCTTCTTGTCGCCGAAGGCGGCGTACAGGCTGGGGGCGCCGATGCCCATCGCGCGGGTGAGGTCGGCGACCGAGGTCGGCTCGTAGCCGTGCTCCCAGAACGCCAAGGTGGCCTTCTCCAGGGCTGCTTGACGGTCGAAGGAGCGGGGACGGCCGCGCTGTTTCGTGGGTTCCGTTGCCATGGAACCAATTCTATAGCGGTCGCTAGCTATGTGCTACGGTCCTTTCTGTAGCGACCACTAGAGAAAGAGGGGGGCGTCGCCATGAGCACGCTCAAGCGGCTGGACGGCAGGACGGCACTGGTCACGGGCGGCAGCCGCGGCATCGGCCGGGGCATCGCCGAACGGCTCGGCCGGGACGGGGCGCGGGTCGCCGTGCACTACGGCGCGAACGAGACCGCCGCGAAGGAGGTCGTCGGCGCCATCGAGGCGGCGGGCGGGTCCGCCTTCGCGATCGGGCAGGAGCTGGGCACGCCGGGCGACGCGGCGGCGCTGTGGGCCGAGTTCGACCGGCATGCGGACGGGCTGGACATCCTGGTCAACAACGCGGGCATCGGAGCCTCGGACTCCTTCGCCTCGATGGGCGAGGCCGAGTTCGACAGGCTCTTCGCCGTGAACGTCAAGGCACCCTTCTTCCTTGCCCAGTTGGGGGCGGAACGGCTGCGGGACGGCGGCCGCGTCATCAACATCTCGTCGGGGCTCTCGCACGCGGCCGTCATGCCCGATCTGATCGCGTACGCCATGACCAAGGGCGCGCTGGACGTCTTCACCCGGGACCTGTCGAAGACGCTGGGGCCGCGCGGGATCACCGTGAACGCGGTCGCGCCGGGAATCATCGACACGGACACCAACGCGTGGCTGCACGAGAGCGAGGAAGCGTGGGCCGGGGCGGCGGCGATGTCCGCACTGGGCCGGGTCGGCGAACCGTCCGACGTCGCGGACGTCGTCGCCTTCCTCGCCTCGCCCGAAGGCCGCTGGGTGACGGGCCACTGGCTGGACGCGACGGGCGGCTCCCTCCCGTAAACGGACAGGCCGGGGCCGCCGCCCCCGTCCCCTTGGGCAACGGGGCCGCCCGCCGCCGTCCCCTTGGACAGCGGGGCCGCCCCCCGGGGGCGGGACGGGTGGGCAAGGGGGCGGCCCCCACTGCGGCACGCCCGCCCACGACCGCCCGCCCTCGCCACCGCACCCCCCGCTCCCGCGACCGCGTCCCGTGCGGGCCGGTGGGCCGCTTCGCGGATTGGGCCCCTCCCCGCCCCTCCACCTAAACCGCTCGCCGCGGGGCGGGTGGGTGGTACGTGCGGGTGCGTCGTGGCTGATCGCGCAGTTCCCCGCGCCCCTAAAGGGGCCGGTGAGCGTCGTAGCTGAGCGCGCCCGCGCGGCGGAGCCGCACATCCAGCACAGCCCCGCGCCCCTAACGGGGCCGGTGGGCGTCGTAGCTGAGCTCGCCCGCGCGGCGGAGCCGCAAATCCAGCACAGCCCCGCGCCCCTGAATGCCCCTACCTCGTCTCCGTCACCTTCGCCAGCGCCCTCGGCGCGTCCGGGTCCTGGCCCCGGGCGAGCGTGATCTCGTACGCCAGCAGTTGCAGCGGGAGGATCTCCAGGATCGGCTGGAGTTCCTCGGGGACGCCGTCCGTGGGGAGGACGAAGCCCGAAGAGGCCGCTTCCACCTGGGACTTGGGGCCGACCACGAAGAGGTCCGCGCCCCGGCCGCGCAGCCGGTCGAGCACGGGCTGGAGGGCCTCGCCGCCGCATCCTGACGTGACCACGGCGATCACCGGGGAGATGTTGTCGACCATGGCCAGCGGGCCGTGCAGCAGGTCTGCGCCGGAGTAGGAGAGGGCGGGGACGTAGCTCGTCTCCATGAGCTTGAGGGCGGCCTCCTTGGCGGTCGGATAGCCGTAGCCGCGCGAGGTGATGACCATGCGTTCGGCGAAGCGGTAGCGGGAGGCGAGGTGGCGGACCTCCTCCCGGCGGGCGAGGATTCCGGCCGCCAGGTCCGGGATCGTACGGGCGGCCGCCGTGCCGTCGGCCGACTGCAGGCCCTGGACCAGCAGGTAGAGGGCCAGGAGTGACGCCGTGTACGTCTTCGTCGCCGGGAGCGCCTTCTCCGGCCCCGCCAGGACGTCGATGTGGTGCTCGGAGACGGCGGCCAGCGGGGAGTCCGGGTTGTTGGTGACGGCGAGGGTGATGGCCCCCGCCTCCCGGGCGGCGCGGGTGGAGGCGACGAGGTCGGGGGAGCCGCCTGACTGGCTGACGGTGATGACCAGGACGTCGCGCAGGACCGGGCGGGCGCCGTACGCCGTGGTCGTGGACATCGAGGTCAGACCACAGGGCAGGCCCATCTGGATTTCGAGGAGGTACTTGGCGTAGAGGGCCGCGTGGTCGGAGGTGCCGCGCGCGGTGAGGAGGACGAACCGGGGGCTCTTCGCGGCGATCGACTGCGCCGTCTCGAAGATGCGCGGCGCCGCCTCGTCGAGGATCCGGCGCAGTACGGCGGGCTGCTCGGCCATCTCGGCGGCCATGATCCGCCCCGGCTGCTCGGCGGAGAGCGCACCCGGCTGCCCGGAGGGCGTACCGGGCTTCTCGGCAGAGGACATGAGGGGGCCTCCCGGACATGCTCAAGATGACGGACGCTGTGTCTCAGTCGACCATGGGAGTTCGTGCACCCGCCAGCGGGAGGACGCCCGGAAGGCAGGTGGGCCCGGCCCTCCTCTGCTAGATTGGTCTATACCACAGATCGTTCAGCCCCACCCCAGAGCACGGTCTCCCTCCTCCGCACAGACAGGCAGGCATCAGCGTGGAAGTTGTCATCGTTCCGGACGCCAAGGCGGGCGGCGAGCTCATCGCACAGAGCATCGTGAACCTGCTGGGCCGCAAGCCCGACGCCCTGCTCGGTGTGGCCACCGGCTCGTCCCCGCTGCCCATCTACCAGGCCCTGACGGCCAAGGTGCGGGGCGGTGAGGTGGACGCCGCGCGCGCCCGCATCTGCCAGCTCGACGAGTACGTGGGGCTGCCGGCCGGACACCCCGAGTCGTACCGGGCGACCGTGCTGCGCGAGGTCGTGGAGCCGCTGGGGCTGACCGAGGCGTCGTTCTTCGGGCCCGACGGGTCCGCCGACGACGTCCAGGCGGCCTGTGTGGCGTACGACAAGGCGCTCGCCGAGGCCGGCGGCGTCGACCTCCAGATCCTGGGCATCGGCACCGACGGGCACATCGGCTTCAACGAGCCCTGCTCGTCGCTCGCTTCGCGCACCCGCATCAAGACGCTGACCCAGCAGACGATCGACGACAACGCGCGCTTCTTCGAGGGCGACACCGCCCAGGTCCCGCGCCACGTCATCACCCAGGGCATCGGCACCATCCTGGACGCCCGCCACCTGGTGCTGCTCGCCACCGGCGAGGGCAAGGCCGAGGCCGTCGCGCAGACCGTCGAGGGCCCGCTCTCCGCGCTCGTACCGGCATCGGCGCTCCAGCTGCACCCGCACGCGACCGTGGTCGTCGACGAGGCCGCCGCTTCGAAGCTGAAGCTGGCGGACTACTTCCGGCACACCTACGCGAACAAGCCGGTGTGGCAGGGGCTGTAAGTCCCGTACGGGGTGAATGAGTTACGTACGCAGAAGGCCGGGCGCCCCTCAGGGGGTGCCCGGCCTTCTCCGTGGGTCAGCGGCCGGCGATCGCCTCTGCCGCGGCCTGTCCGCAGACCCGGGCCGCGCCGTGCGTCGCCACGTGCAGCGCGCCGCGCGGGGCCGACTGGGGGACGCCCATCTCGACCACGACGGTGTCGGGGCGGGCGGTGAGCACCTCGTCGAGGGCCGCGGCCATCCACGGGTGACGGTGCTCGTCCCGTACGACGACGACGATCCTGCGCTCGCGGGCCGCGGCCAGGATCGAGGCGGCCGTGCCCGTCTCCCCGTCGTACGTGCCGGTCTCGGTGCCCGGGAGGAGCCGGGCCAGGTCGGCGGCGACGCCCCAGGGGGTCTCGTCGCCGACGGCGATGTTCGCGACCGGGGTGAGCGCTGCCACGTACGGGGCGGAGTTGACGTGTGTGGCGCCGGGGGCACGGGTGATGCGCAGTGCCCGGCGGGCGGCGACGGTCCCCACCTCCCGGTCGGTCTCGTTGCCGGGCGCGGTCCCCTCCTGCACTTCCGCGCCCGGCCCCGAAGTCCGGGCCTGCCGGGTCCACGTGGCGAGGGCACGAACCCTTGCCGCCGCGTCGGCCAGCCGCTCCTCCGGCAGTTCGCCGGAGCGGACCGCCCGGACCAGCGCGTCGCGCAGCCGCAGGACGGTCTCCTCGTCGGCGAGGCCGCCGCCGACGCAGATCGCGTCGGCGCCCGCGGCGATCGCCAGGACGGAGCCGCGCTCGATCCCGTACGTCGCGGAGATGGCACGCATCTCCATGCCGTCCGTGATGATCAGCCCCTGGTAGCCCAGCTCCTCCCGGAGCAGACCGGTGAGGATCTGCGGGCTGAGAGTCGCGGGGCGGGTGGGGTCGAGCGCAGGGAGAAGAATATGCGCACTCATGACCGATTTGGAACCCGCGGCGATCGCGGCCCGGAAAGGCACCAGCTCACGGGCGTGCAGTGTGTCCAGGTCCACATCGATACGGGGCATGTCGTGGTGCGAGTCGACATTGGTGTCCCCGTGGCCCGGGAAGTGCTTGGTGCAGGCGGCGACGCCGGCGGCCTGGAGGCCCTCGACGTACGCGGCCGTGTGGCGGGCCACCAGCAGCGGGTCGGCGCCGAAGGAACGGACGCCGATGACCGGGTTGCCGGGGTCGGAGTTGACGTCCGCCGACGGGGCCCAGTTGAGGTTGACCCCGCACTCGGCGAGCCGGCGGCCCAGCTCGCGGGCGACGTCGCGGGTGAGCGCGGTGTCGTCGACGGCGCCGAGCGCGAGATTGCCGGGGAAGGAGGAACCGCCGCGGACTTCGAGGCGGGTGACGTCGCCGCCCTCCTCGTCGATGGCGACCAGCACGTCGTCGCGCTCGGCCCGCAGCTGGGCGGTGAGGGCTGCCAGCTGGCCGGGCGAGGCGATGTTGCGGCCGAACAGACCGACCGACGACAGCCCCTCACCCACGCTGCGCAGCAGCCAGTCGGGGGCTGCGGTGCCGTGGAAGCCGGGCTGGAGGACGGCGAGGGCGTCCCTGGTCAGGGTGTCGGTGGAGCGCATGGCGATCGTCACGATGCGGTCATCCCTTCACTGCGCCGGCGGTCATGCCGCCGACGGCCTTGCGCTGGAGGAAGAGGAATACGACGAGAACCGGCACGGTGAACATCGAGGCGGCGGCCATCGTCGCGCCCCAGTCGTTGCCGAACGCGGTGTTGAACTGGGTCAGCCACAGCGGCAGCGTCTGCGCCACGTCCTCCTTGTTCAGGATGAGCACCATCGCGAACTCGTTCCAGGCGGTGATGAAGCCGAAGAGCGAGGTCGACATGAGGCCCGGCGCGAGCAGCGGGAAGATCACCTTGAAGAAGGCCTGGCTGCGGGTGCAGCCGTCGATCATCGCGGCCTCCTCCAGCTCCACCGGGACCGCGGCGATGAAGCCGCGCAGCGTCCAGATGGTGAAGGGCAGCACCATGACGAAGTAGACGAGGGTCAGCGTCGTGAGGCTGTTCAGCATGGCGGAGTCACGGGCGATCATGTACATCACGATCACCATGACCTCCCAGGGCGCCATCTGGGCCATCATCACGCCGAGGACGAGCCCCTTGCGGCCGCGGAACTTCATCCGGGCGATAGCGAAGCTCGCCGCCAGGGCAACGATCAGCGCGAGGAGGACCGCGCCGATGGTGACGATGAAGCTGTTCGAGACGTACGTCCAGAACATGTCGACGCCGGACGCCTTGGCGTAGTTCTCGGTCGTCGGGCTGAAGATGAAGACCGGGTCCTTGGAGAGGATCTCGGACTTCGGCTTCAGGGAGGAGGAGAACATCCAGTAGACGGGGAAGACGAAGACGGCGGCGACGACCAGCGCCAGGATGTTCTTGCCGGCCTTGCCGACCACCTTGGCGCGCTTACCCACGGGGCGCTTCGAGACCGGGATCTGCGGGGTCGCGACGGGGGCCTTGCTCGCTGTGCTCACTGCGCTCACTGCTCCTCCTCCTGCTTCAGGATCAGGCGGAAGTAGAAGGACATGACGGCGATCAGCATGATGATCGTCAGTACGGAGATGGCGGCCGCCATGCCGTAGTGCTGCTGGCCGGCGCCCTCGATATAGGCGAAGACCGGGAGGGTCTCGGAACCGCGGTCGGGGCCACCCGCGTTCATGGCGTACACCTGGGCAAACGCCTTGAAGACCCAGATGACTTCGAGGAAGGTCGTGATCAGGAAGAAGGGCTTCATGATCGGGAAGACGACGGCCCAGAAGATCCGCCAGCCGGAGGCGCCGTCCATCCGGGCTGCCTCGTAGAGCTCGGTGCCGACGGTGGTCAGACCGGCGTACATGTTGAGCGCGACGAAGGGGATGGAGCCCCAGGCGATCAGCACGGTGATGATGACCAGCGTCGAGTTGCCGGTCTCGAACCAGTTGTGCTGCTCGTACCCGGAGAAGCCGAGGGTGCGCATGACCCAGTTGGCGACGCCGAACTGCTCGTCGAAGAGCCACTTGAAGACGGTGACCGAGGCGACGACCGGCATGGCCCAGGCCATCACGAGCGCCAGCGAGAGCACCAGGCGCATCTTCTTGCCGAGGCTGTTCAGCAGGATGCCCAGCAGCGTGCCGATGAGCATGATGACCAGCACGTTGAGCGCGGTGAAGACGAAGCTGCGGACCACGAC
Organism: Streptomyces sp. NPDC021093; assembly: GCF_044333135.1. Taxonomy (NCBI): domain Bacteria; kingdom Bacillati; phylum Actinomycetota; class Actinomycetes; order Kitasatosporales; family Streptomycetaceae; genus Streptomyces; species Streptomyces sp. NPDC021093. Next base: position 15,115 of record NZ_JBIRQJ010000017.1, read on the forward strand.
GGTCCAGAAGTCCGAGGACCCCAGCAGCTCCTTGTAGTTGTCGACACCGATGAACTCGGGCTTACGGGTGATCAGCTCGCGCTTGTTCACCTGCTGGAACGACAGGATGATGTTCTTGATCAGCGGGTAGCCCAGCAGCACGAGCAGGGAGATCACCGCGGGGGCGACCAGCAGGTACGGGAGCAACCCGGAGGGCAGGCCGCGCCTGCCGCGGGGGCGCTGGAGGACTTCCTTGGAACCGGAGGACGGCGGCGGGGTCTGTGACTCCCCGGCCGACTTCCGGGGCGCGTCCTCCGGGGCGGAGGTCGCGACTCCCTGGGAGTGCACGGTCATGATGTTCTTCCTCGCGGTTGTGGGGCACCCGCGCCCACCGGGCCTGCGGCCGGCCGAAGGGCCGCCTCGTCGCGTACTGCCGCACAAGGTGGCGTGCGGCCGCACGAGCGGGTGGTGCGGCAGGGGGTCACTTCACCCCTGCCGCACCACCCGCGGTGGACTACTTCTTGTTGATGCGCTCGGTGATGTTCTTGTCGGCGGCCGTTGCGGCCGACTTGGCGTCCTCACCCTTGAGCACCTTGGTCATGTACTCCTTGATCGGGTTCGGGTTGGTCTCGACGTTCGCCCAGCCCTCGGTGATCGGGGTGAGCTTGCCGACCGAGGCGGCCTGACCCATGGCCTCGGCGAAGGTGCCCGCCGGAGCCTTGAACGCGGCGGAGTCGTGGTTCGGCAGCGCGGCGCCGCCGGTGGCCTCCGCGTACTTGGCCATCTGGTCCTTGCCGGAGGCGAGGGTCAGCCACTCCTTGGCGAGGTCCTTGTTCTGGGAGCGCTCGGCGACAGCGAGGTTGGAGCCGCCGAAGAAGACGCTGCCCGGCTTGTCCGCGGTCTTGCCCGGGATCGGGAAGTAACCGAAGTCGGACTTGGCGCCCGCCTTCTTGATCGCGTCGACCGCGCCGCCGGCCTCCCAGCCCAGACCGATCCAGGAGGCGACGCCGCCCTTGGGGATGACGTCCGTGGACTGCTGCGGGGTGGCCTCGTCCTTGTCCTTCGGGGCGGTGGAGAAGGACTGGAGCTTCTTGTAGAAGTTCATGCCCTCGATCGACTTGGCGTCGGAGAGCGTGCCCTTCCACTTGTCGCCGTCCTTGACCGCGAGGTCACCGCCCTCGTCCCAGATGAATCCGGCGAGGACGTACCAGCTCTGGCCCGGCAGGTAGATGGGCTGGGTCTTGCCCTTGGAGGTGGACTTGATCTTCTCCAGGCCGGCGATCCACTCGTCGCGGGTCTTCGGCGGGGTGACACCGGCGTCCTTGAACGCCTTCTTGTCGTAGACGACGACGCGGTTGGCGGCCCACCACGGAGCGGCGTACGTCTTGCCCTCCAGCTCGGCCGAGGGGAGCATGCCCTTGTTCCAGCCATCGGCCCCGAGCTTGGCCTTGTCCTCGGTCAGGTCGGCGAGGCCGCCAGTGGCCGCATACCCCGCGGTCTGGGTGTTGCCAAGCTCGATGACGTCCGGCGGAGTGTCCTCGGAGAGAGCGGTGGTGATCTTCTCCTGAATGCCGTCCCACTTCTGGATCTTGACGTCGACCTTGACGCCCTTGTGCTTGGCCTCGAACTCCTTGTTCACGGCCTTGATCCAGGGCTCCGGAGCGGACCCGTCCATCACCCAGACAGTGAGGTTCTTCGAGCCGCCGGCGGTGGAGCCGCCGCTGTCCTTGTCGCTGCCGCACGCCGCGACGCCGACCAACATGCCGGCGACGCCAATCGCCGCGATGAGCTTGCGCTTCATTACGCCACTCTCCTGCTCAGGGATGCCTGCAACCCCCGGCCCACCGCGAGGACAACGCACGAAGTACGGCCTGTGGGACTGGGACCTGGTCTTTAATGGTTTAGACCAGTACCCGGAGCTTGGCCTAGACCTTTTGGGGTGTCAAGGGTGTGTAAGACCGCTCGATGCGTCCGTTATCGGACCGACACCTAGGGGTGTGCGAGCGCTCTCAGCAGCCCCTCGGGCCACCGCGTTCACGGGCGACGCGGTGTATAAGAAGGAATCGCGCGGAGCCCAAGCCCCGCGCGGCGGACCGTGCCACCATCCATGTGAGCCGCGACAGACGGAGGAGCCGGTGACGGCAGCAGCGCAGGAACCGGGAAGGCCGACCATGACCACCGAGGGTGCCAGCACGGACAACGGCACGAGCACCAGCACGGGCACCAGCAGCGGCACCGGTACGCACACGAGCACGAGCAACGGCACAGGCACCGGCTCCGGCACGCACACCGGCACCGGCACGCACCTCACGAGCGCCGACAACGGTCAGGCCGCCGCCCCGACCCGCACCGCCCGCGTCCCCAAGTACTACCGCCTCAAACGGCACCTGCTCGACATGACCGAAACCCTCCCCCCGGGCACCCCGGTGCCCCCGGAGCGCACCCTCGCCGCCGAGTTCGACACCTCCCGCACCACCGTCCGCCAGGCCCTCCAGGAGCTGGTGGTCGAGGGACGGCTGGAGCGCATCCAGGGCAAGGGCACCTTCGTCGCCAAGCCGAAGGTCTCGCAGTCCCTCCAACTCACCTCGTACACCGAGGACATGAGGGCCCAGGGACTCGAACCCACCTCTCAGCTCCTGGACATCGGGTACGTCACCGCCGACGACACCCTCGCCGGGCTGCTCGACATCACCACCGGCGGGCGCGTCCTGCGCATCGAACGCCTGCGGCTGGCCAGCGGCGAGCCCATGGCGATCGAGACAACCCACCTGTCCGCCAAGCGATTTCCGGCCCTGCGCCGCTCGCTGGTGAAGTACACCTCGCTCTACACGGCGCTCGCCGAGGTCTACGACGTACGCCTCTCCGAGGCCGAGGAAACCATCGAGACCTCCCTCGCCACCCCGCGCGAGGCCGGACTGCTCGGCACGGACGTCGGGCTGCCGATGCTGATGCTGTCGCGGCACTCCCTGGACAAGGACGGCGAGCCCGTGGAATGGGTGCGGTCGGTCTACCGGGGCGACCGTTACAAGTTCGTGGCGAGGCTCCGGCGTCCGCAGGACTGACCGGCAACCGGTGTCGCAGGCGGTGCGATTGAGGCCGGTTCGAAGGCCCGCGGCACAGCTGGTCCCGGCATCGGCCCCGGCGTCCGCCCTGGTGGGCGAGGGCTCCGCCGGGTCCGTACCGCACCGTGGTCCAGCGATTTCCAGCCAGCTTCCTGGTCTAGTCCATTGACCCGCTCCGGGCCGTCGAGAAGGATCAGGACGCCCGGTGGCCACCGGCGTCCCACCCGTTCAACTCGCCCTGCACCGCCAGGGGTTCCACGGAAGGCACGTCTTTCATGCTGGGTAAGGCAAAGCTGGCGGCCGTGGCCGTCGCAGGCGGCATGCTCGCCGTCACCATGTCCACCTCGGCCCACGCGGCCGGCAGCCCCACCAACCTGACGGGCAAGGGCTGCCCCTCCTCGCACCAGAACAGCTCGGGCGGCGTCACCTGGGTCCAGACCCTGAAGAGCAAGACGCAGTCCTCGACCGGCCGTTGGTACGGCCTGTACAAGGTCGTGTACCTCAAGCCGTCCACGGGCCAGCCGGTCTCGCAGCCCAACCGCGAATACGCCTGCTGAGCACGCGCACAGCTCCTCGACACCCCGGCCGACAACACGTCGCACGCCTCGACACATTGCCGCCGGTACCCCGCTGACCTGCGATGGTCGCCCCTTGTCCATACCGATATGCGGACAGGGGGTTACGCAGCGCGGTCACAGCCCCTAGATTTCGCGCACGTTACGAGGATGATCGCGCGAGGGGACGGACCGCCATGGCAGAGCCGAGACCGACAGCCGAGACCGAGCAGGCCGGGGGCTCCCCCGGCCCCGCCCGCAAGCTGTCGCCCAAGTCCGTGGTGATCTGGAGTCTGGTGGCGCTCGTCGGCGCGGCCGGCTGGGCGGTGCTCGCCCTCTCCCGCGGGGAGGAGGTCTCCGCCGCGTGGATGCTGGCCGCGGCACTGGGCTCGTACGCCATCGCGTACCGCTTCTACTCGAAGTTCATCGCGAACCGCGTCCTCAAGGTCGACAAGACCCGGGCCACCCCGGCCGAACGCCTCAACGACGGCGTGGACTTCCACCCCACCGACCGGCGCGTCCTGTTCGGCCACCACTTCGCGGCCATCGCGGGCGCGGGTCCGCTGGTCGGACCCGTGCTGGCCGCCCAGATGGGATACCTGCCCGGCACGATCTGGATCGTGGCGGGCGTGATCTTCGCGGGCGCCGTCCAGGACATGGTCACGCTGTTCTTCTCCACCCGCCGCGACGGCCGTTCGCTCGGCCAGATCGCGCGGGACGAGATCGGCGCGGTGGGCGGCGCGGCCGCGCTGATCGCCGTGTTCGCGATCATGATCATCCTGCTCGCGGTGCTCGCGCTGATCATCGTGAACGCGCTCGCCGAGTCCCCCTGGGGCGTCTTCTCCATCGGCATGACCATCCCGATCGCCCTCTTCATGGGCGTCTACCTGCGCATCCTGCGTCCGGGCCGGGTCACCGAGGTGTCGCTGATCGGCGTCGCGCTGCTGCTGCTCGCGATCGTCGCGGGCGGCTGGGTCGCCGAGTCCTCGTGGGCCGAGACCTTCACGCTGGAGCCGGGCACGCTGGTCATCTGGATGGTGATCTACGGATTCCTGGCCTCGGTGCTTCCGGTGTGGCTGCTGCTCGCCCCGCGCGACTACCTCTCCACCTTCATGAAGATCGGCACGATCGGTCTGCTCGCGATCGGGGTGCTCATCGCCCTGCCGACGCTCAAGATGGACGGCATCACGAAGTTCGCGACGAGCGGGACGGGTCCTGTCTTCGCGGGGTCGTTGTTCCCGTTCGTCTTCATCACCATCGCGTGCGGCGCGCTCTCCGGCTTCCACTCGCTGATCTCCTCGGGCACCACCCCGAAGATGATCCAGAAGGAAACGCAGATCCGGACGATCGGCTACGGCTCCATGCTGGTCGAGTCGTTCGTCGCGATCATGGCGCTGATCGCCGCCTGCATCATCGACCCCGGCCTCTACTTCGCGGTCAACGCGCCCGCGGGCGTGGTCGGCGACACCGTCCAGGCGGCCTCCACAGCCGTCGGCAACCTCGGATTCACCATCTCCCCCGACCAGTTGGCACAGGCCGCCAAGGACGTCGAGGAGGCCAGCCTGCTGCACCGGACGGGCGGCGCGCCGACCTTCGCGCTCGGCCTCTCGGAGATCTTCTCGGCGGCCTTCGGCGGCGCCGCGATGAAGGCGTTCTGGTACCACTTCGCCATCATGTTCGAGGCGCTGTTCATCCTGACGACGCTCGACGCGGGCACCCGCGTGGGCCGGTTCATGCTCCAGGACATGCTGGGCAACATCTACAAGCCGTTCAAGAACGTCAGTTGGCGGCCCGGCGTCTGGATCGCCAGCGCGATCGTCGTCATCGCCTGGGGCTACTTCCTCTGGGTCGGCGTGCACGACCCGCTCGGCGGCATCAACCAGCTCTTCCCGCTGTTCGGCATCGCCAACCAGCTGCTCGCCGCCGTCGCACTCGCCGTCTGCACCACCCTGCTGATCAAGTCCGGCCGCCTCAAGTGGGCCTGGGTGACGGCCGTTCCGCTGCTCTGGGACGTGGCGGTGACGCTCACCGCGAGCTGGCAGAAGATCTTCTCCGCCGACCCGAAGGTGGGCTTCTTCGCCCAGCGCGACGTCTACCAGAGCGCACTCGACAAGGGCCTCGACAAGGTCGGACTCGCCAAGAACCGCGACCAGATGGAGACCATCGTCACCAACTCCACGGTCGACGGGGTCCTTTCGATCCTCTTCGCCGTGCTGATCGTCGTGGTCCTCTTCGAGGCCTGCCGCGCCTGCCTGAAGGCGATCCGCCACCCGGCCGCGGTCACGCTCAGCGAAACCCCCTACGTCGAGTCGAAGATCGTCGCCCCCGCCTCGCTCTTCGCCACCAAGGAGGAGAAGGCGGAGCTGGTCGCGGCGGGCGTCGGCCCGGAGGGCGGCCCGCGCGGAAGCGAGGAGGAGAAGGTGTGAACACCACCGCCCGGACCGCCGACGCCCGGACCGCCGACGCCCGGACCGCCAGTACCCGGGCCGCCGGTGCACGGACCACCGGCGCCCGGAGCGTCACCGCCCGGACCGTCGCCGCGGTGCGCCACCGGCTGGGCCGACTGCGTTGGTACGTACGGGAAGTGACCGGAGAGGCGACGTACGACCGGTATGTCGCACACGCCCGGTCGCACGACCCGGGCGCCCGGGTGATGACCCGCCGCGCCTTCGAGCGCAGCCGCACGGACGCCCGCGAGGGCGACCCCAGGTCGGGCTTCCGCTGCTGCTGAGCACCTCGCCCGCACCTCGCCGAGGACCTGCCAGGACCTCGTCAGGATCCGTCAGGACCTCGCTGAGGACCCGCTGAGCCCTCTCGTACGGCCTGGTGTCCCGCCCCTCGAAACGGGGTGGGCCGCCGGGCCGTACGCGTTGCACACTGCCCTCCATGGACATCACGATCAGGCTCGCCGAGCCCCACGAATACACCGAGGTCGGCGAGATCACCGCCCGCGTCTCCCTCGACGACGGCTTCCTCGACGACGGCGCGGAGGATCCGTATCTGCTCGTGCTGCGCGACGCCGCCTCCCGTGCCGCCCGGGCCGACCTGCTGGTCGCCGCCGATGCCGACGGCACGCTCCTCGGCACCGTCACCTACGCCCCGCAGGGCACCGAGCTGCAGGACATCGCCGTCCCCGGCGAGGCCGAGTTCCGCATGCTCGCGGTCGCGCACCGGGCCAGGGGGCGCGGGGCGGGCGAGAGCCTCGTACGCGCCTGCATAGCCCGTGCGAAGGCCGAGGAGGGCGTCGTACGGCTGGTGATGTCGACCCAGCCGACCATGCTCGGGGCACACCGGATCTACGAGCGGCTGGGCTTCGTACGGACGCCGGAACGGGACTGGGAACCGGTGCCTGGACTGTCCCTGTTGACGTACAAACTGGAGCTCTAGGACCCATCTGGCCCGCTTCCACTTGTGAAGCCTCGCGACGCGCGACACAAGATGTGGTGGGTTCTCCAACGAGGACCCACCACATGTATGCTCGTGCTCGCTGTCGTCGCAGGGGAATCCGGTGAGAATCCGGAACTGTCCCGCAACGGTGTGTCATGTGCGCTTTTGCGTACCGCCAAGTCCGAGGACCTGCCGACAGCGCATCCGGCTCGACCGAACCGGATACCGATACGTCCGGGCCTCGTGGTTGGGCCGGTGGACGCCAGGCGACGTGCGCCCCTTTCCGGGGTGCCGTGTGCCCGCGCGCCCCCTCCGCCGCAGGCCCCGCGCCGAGCGAGGGAGAGCCCCCACGTGACCATCGCGCCAGTCGATCCGGCCACCGCACAACAGTCTCAGGACAGCCAGGACGCGCCCGGGACCGCGCTCCTGCGCACCCTGACCGACCTCACCGCCGACCTGCCCGACACCGACCCCGGCCGGGTCGCAGCCGCCGCCCTGCGTGGGCGCAACGCACGCTCGGACGCCGCCGAGCTGCGAGAGCTCGCCACCGAGTCCGCCGCAGGACTCATCTCCGAGGACCCGGCGTACTCGCGCCTCGCGGCCCGCCTGCTCGCCCGTACGATCCGGGACGAAGCAGCCACCCAGGGCGTGAACTGCTTCTCCGAGTCCGTCTCCGTCGGCCACCGCGAAGGGCTCATCGCGGACCGTACGGCCGACTTCGTCGCCAAGCACGCGGCGGCTCTGGACGAGCTGGTCGACCTGGACGGCGACGACCGCTTCGAGTACTTCGGCCTGCGCACGGTCTACAGCCGCTACCTGCTGCGCCACCCGATCACCCGCCAGGTCATCGAGACCCCGCAGCACTTCATGCTGCGCGTGGCCTCCGGTCTGGCCGAGGACGACAGCGAGCGGGCTCTCGCCGAGGTCGCCTCGCTGTACCGCCTGATGAGCCGCCTGGACTACCTCCCGTCCTCGCCGACGCTCTTCAACTCCGGCACCCGCCACCCCCAGATGTCGTCCTGCTACCTCCTCGACTCCCCGATGGACGAGCTGGACTCGATCTACGACCGCTACCACCAGGTCGCGCGCCTCTCCAAGCACGCCGGCGGCATCGGTCTCTCGTACTCCCGCATCCGCGCCCGCGGCTCCCTGATCCGCGGCACCAACGGTCACTCGAACGGCATCGTGCCGTTCCTGAAGACCCTGGACGCCTCGGTCGCGGCCGTGAACCAGGGCGGCCGGCGCAAGGGCGCCGCCGCCGTCTACCTGGAGACCTGGCACGCGGACATCGAGGAGTTCCTGGAGCTCCGCGACAACACCGGCGAGGACGCCCGCCGTACGCACAACCTGAACCTGGCGCACTGGATCCCGGACGAGTTCATGCGCCGCGTGGACCAGGACGGCCAGTGGTCGCTCTTCTCCCCCGCCGACGTCCCCGAGCTGGTGGACCTGTGGGGCGAGGAGTTCGACGCCGCCTACCGCAAGGCGGAGGCCGCCGGTCTCGCCAAGAAGTCGATGTCGGCGCGCGAGCTGTACGGCCGCATGATGCGCACCCTCGCGCAGACCGGCAACGGCTGGATGACGTTCAAGGACGCCTCCAACCGCACCGCCAACCAGACGGCGGAGCCGGGCCACACGGTCCACTCCTCCAACCTCTGCACCGAGATCCTTGAGGTCACGAACGACGGCGAGACCGCCGTCTGCAACCTCGGCTCGGTCAACATGGGCGCCTTCGTCGACACCGCCACCCGCGACATCGACTGGGACCGCCTGGACGAGACGGTCCGCACGGCCGTCACCTTCCTCGACCGCGTCGTGGACATCAACTTCTACCCGACCGAGCAGGCCGGGAACTCCAACTCGAAGTGGCGTCCGGTGGGCCTCGGCGCCATGGGTCTCCAGGACGTCTTCTTCAAGCTGAAGCTGCCGTTCGACTCCGCGGAGGCCGCCGCGCTCTCCACGAAGATCGCCGAGCGGATCATGCTCGCGGCGTACGAGGCGTCCTGCGACCTCGCCGAGCGCTCGGGCCCCCTCCCCGCCTGGGAGAAGACCCGCACCGCGCGCGGCGTGCTGCACCCCGACCACTACGGCGTCCAGGTCTCCTGGCCGGAGCGCTGGGACGCGCTGCGCGCCCGCATCGCCAGGACCGGCATGCGCAACTCGCTGCTGCTGGCCATCGCGCCCACCGCCACCATCGCGTCCATCGCCGGTGTGTACGAGTGCATCGAGCCGCAGGTCTCCAACCTCTTCAAGCGCGAGACGCTCTCCGGCGAGTTCCTCCAGGTCAACTCCTACCTGGTGCGTGACCTCAAGGAGCTGGGCGTCTGGGACGCGCAGACCCGCGAGGCGCTGCGCGACGCGTCCGGCTCGGTCCAGGGCTTCAGCTGGATCCCGGCCGAGGTCCGCGACCTGTACCGCACCGCGTGGGAGATCCCGCAGCGCGGCCTGATCGACATGGCCGCCGCCCGTACCCCGTACCTCGACCAGTCGCAGTCCCTGAACCTCTTCCTGGAAACGCCCACCATCGGCAAGCTCAGCTCGATGTACGCGTACGCCTGGAAGAAGGGCCTGAAGACGACGTACTACCTGCGCTCGCGCCCCGCCACGCGGATCGCGCGCGCCGCCGGCTCCCAGGCGTCCGCCGAGGCCCCGGCCCCCTCCGCCAACATCCCCGTGCAGCAGGTGACGGACGCCGAAGCGCTCGCCTGCTCCCTGGAAAACCCCGAGTCCTGCGAGGCCTGCCAGTAATGAGCACCAACTCCGAAAAGAACCTGCTCGACCCCGGCTTCGAGCTGACTCTCCGCCCGATGCGCTACCCGGACTTCTACGAGCGCTACCGGGACGCGATCAAGAACACCTGGACCGTCGAGGAGGTCGACCTCCACTCGGACGTCGCCGACCTTGCGAAGCTGACCCCGGGCGAGCAGCACATGATCGGCCGTCTGGTCGCGTTCTTCGCGACCGGCGACTCGATCGTCTCGAACAACCTGGTGCTCACGCTCTACAAGCACATCAACTCCCCCGAGGCGCGGCTGTACCTGTCCCGCCAGCTCTTCGAGGAGGCCGTGCACGTCCAGTTCTACTTGACGCTGCTCGACACCTACCTGCCCGACCCGGAGGACCGCGCGGCGGCCTTCGACGCGGTCGAGGAGATCCCCTCGATCCGCGAGAAGGCGCAGTTCTGCTTCAAGTGGATCAACGAGGTCGAGAAGCTCGAACGGCTGGAGACGAAGGCCGACCGCCGCCGCTTCCTGCTGAACCTGATCTGCTTCGCGGCGTGCATCGAGGGTCTCTTCTTCTACGGTGCGTTCGCCTACGTCTACTGGTTCCGCTCGCGCGGTCTGCTGCACGGCCTCGCCACGGGCACCAACTGGGTGTTCCGCGACGAGACCATGCACATGAACTTCGCGTTCGAGGTCGTGGACACCGTCCGCAAGGAAGAGCCCGACCTCTTCGACGACGAGCTCCAGCAGCAGGTCACCGACATGCTGAAGGAGGCGGTCGCCGCCGAGCTCCAGTTCGGCCGTGACCTGTGCGGCGAGGGCCTGCCGGGCATGAACACCGAGTCCATGCGCGAGTACCTGGAGTGCGTCGCCGACCAGCGCCTGGAGCGCCTCGGCTTCCCGAAGATCTACGGGTCGTCCAACCCGTTCTCCTTCATGGAGCTCCAGGGCGTCCAGGAGCTGACGAACTTCTTCGAGCGCCGCCCGTCGGCGTACCAGGTGGCCGTGGAAGGCACCGTCGGCTTCGACGACGACTTCTAGGCCTTACGCGTACGGCAGTGGGGCCCCGGACTCGGAAGTCCGGGGCCCCACTCGTCGTCCGTACCGGCTAGCGCTGTACGCCACGCCCCGAAAGCGCGCCCGTCACCGCCATCGGAACGGCAAGCACCACCAGCGCGACCAGCCCCGTCGTCCAGCCGCCGGTCAGGTCCCGTGCGGCGCCGAACGCGATCGGACCGAGGGCAGCCAGCAGATAGCCCACGCACTGCGACATCGCCGACAGCAGTCCGGCCTCGCGCGCGGTGCGGGCGCACAGCGACATGTAGGTGATGCCCAGGGACAGCACCGCGCCCAGGCCGAGGCCCAGCAGGGCCGCCCACAGCACTGCCGCCCCGGTCGGCGCGGCGATCAGGCCGACGAAGGCGGCCACGCACAGCGCGCTGCCGCCCACCGCGAGGTGGCTCTGCCGCCTGGAGTGCTGGGCCCACACCGGCACCAGTACCGAGGTGACCACGGCCGAACCCATGCAGACCGCGAGCAGCACCCCGGCGCCGCCCTCGGTGTAACCGTGGTCGATGTAGAACGACGGCAGCCAGGTGGTCGCGGTGTAGTAGAGGAAGGACTGGAAGGCGTAGAACAGGGCGACCGCCCAGGCCAGCCGGCTGCGCCAGACCGATTCGCCGTCCGGCGCGGGGAGCTCGGCGGGCGTGCGGTCGCGCCGCAGCCTCGGCGCCCAGACCAGGAGCGCGGCCAGCGCCAGTACGCCCCAGACGGCCAGGCCGCCCGCCCACGACAGCTCCAGCGAGTCGCGCAGCGGAACGGTCGTGGCGGCGGCGACCGCGCCACCGCCGACGAGCATGGTGGTGTGCAGGCCGGACATCAGCCCCACTTGCCGTGCGAAGTCCCGCTTGATCAGGGCCGTGACGACCACGTTGGCGATGGCCACCGCCGTACCCGCCAGGAACGTCCCCGCGAACAGCGGCAGCAGTTCGGGCACCAGCCGCACCGCGCTGCCGCACAGCAGCACCAGCAGTACGACGACGAGCGTGCGCTCCATGCCCCAGCGACGGGCCAGCCGGGGCGCGAGCGGGGCGAAGACGCCGAAGCAGATCAGCGGCAGGGTGGAGAGGGCGCCCGCGCCGACGTTGGAGAGGCCGGTGGCGTGCCGGATGTCGTCGAGCAACGGGGAGGCGGCCACGATGGCGGGCCGCATGTTGATGCCGACGAGCAGTACCGCCAGGACGGACCAGAGCAGGAGGCGCGGGTTCCGGGAGACAGCCTGCCCGGGGCCCGGGGGTGGCGGTGCGGGGGCGGCCTCGGTACGTGCGTCCCGCTCTGAGACGCGGGCCGCCGCCGGTTCGGGGGGTGGGGTCACGGGCGGTCCTTCCGGGGAGGGCGGCCCACCGGGCCCCCGTCGTCGCCTCGGCATTCCCCCAAGGACGGCGGGGGCGGCGGGACGGGGACCCGGTGGGCGGTCGGGGAGGGCGGTTCGGTGGGGGGCGGGTGCGGTCGGGGCAGTCGGGGCGCGAGCCGTTCAACGACCGGGCTCAAGGGCCGGTTCGGGCCGACTCAAGGCCGGTGCCCAGGCCGGTCCGGCGGGCGGTACGGAGGCCTGGGCGGGGGCCGGTTCGGAGGCCGGTCCTGCCCCCGCCGGGAGCCGCGGCGGCTCAGGCCGGGTCGGGAGGCGCGGCTGCTCAAGCCGCGCCGGGAGCCGCCACGAGGGGCCGGAACGGCACCGGTTCGCCGTCATCGGGTGCGACGGCGTGGATGCCCCTGGCGTGCGCCGCCCGCAGGAAGCGCCCGCGTACGTCGTGCTGCTCCGTGTAGTACGGCGGGTTGTTGAAGAGGTCGTAGTGGATCGCACACGCGGTCGACGCCTCCAGGACCACGGCCGCCTCGACCGCCTGCTCGGGGGTGAGCGTGGCGGGCTGGTTGGTCGGGGTGAAGCCGTCGCGGCGCGTCAGCACTCCCGCGATGGGCAGGAACGCCACGTCGAACGGGCCGTGGTCCCGGGCGATCTGCCACCACCTGCCGTGCCAGATCGTGTCGCCGAAGTGGATGACCCGCAGCCCGGGTGCCTCCACGATCCAGGCGACCTGGTCGTCGCCCCGCCAGTCGTGGGAGGCCACCGGAATGGTGGCGAAGGGCCCGAACTCCCGCCGCTCGCCCAGCTCCTGGGGCACGGCGGGCACGCCCGCCTCCGCGAGCACGTCCACGATCGGGGTGTGGCAGCCCACGCTCGACCCCTCGTCGGCCGCGATGCCGGCGAGCAGCTTGCGGTCGTAGTGGTCGGGGTGGAGGTGGGTGATGAAGGCATGGGTGCGTACCCCGGGCGGGGCTTCGATGCCGGGCATGGGGCGGCGCGGCGCCCCCTGGAACCCGGCGAGGTCCGCCGTGTTCTGCAGGGCGTCGACGACCACCCGTACGTTCCCCGCCCGCACTTCGACCCCGGCCCAGGCGAGCCGCCGGAGTGTGACGGTCCGTTCAGCGGTCATGGGTGGCTCCTCTCGGTGTCCGTCACTTGCCGTTGACATGCAGGCCCCTGGCCACCTGGTCGCCCAGGTCCTTGTGGACGCTGCGCCAGTAGTCGACGACACGGGTCTTCGTCCGGTCGGTCACCTCGGGCGCCGAGGCGTGCGCGACGATGTTGGCCACCAGGTGGGCGCGGTCGGTGTCGGTCATGACCTTCTCCCAGAGGGCGCGCGGCTGGACGAAGTCGTCGTCCTCGGCGTGCGGCCGGTGGGCGCTGCGGACGATCTCCCCGGTGACGTCGTAGCTCTCGCCCGCGAGCAGGTTGGGGTCGGCCACGGGGCCGCCGTGGCTGTTGGGCGCGTACACCGGGTCGGCCGGGTTCGTGAACCGCATGGCCCCGTCGCGGCCGTAGGAGTGCACCGCGTTCTTGGGCCGGTTGACCGGCAGCTGAAGGTAGTTGGGGCCGATCCGGTGGAGGTGGGTGTCGGGGTAGCTGAACAGCCGGCCCTGGAGCATCTTGTCCGGGGAGGCGCCCACGCCGGGCACCAGGTTCGACGGTTCGAAGGCGGCCTGCTCGACCTCGGCGAAGTAGTTCTCCGGGTTGCGGTTCAGGGTGAGGGTCCCGATGTCGATCGGCGGGTAGTCCTCGTGCGGCCAGACCTTGGTCAGGTCGAACGGGTTGAACCGGTAGTCGGCCGCGTCCTCGTACGGCATGACCTGCACCTGGAGCGTCCAGGTCGGGTGCTCGCCGCGCCGGATCGCGGAGTGCAGGTCCCGGATGTGCAGGTCGGGGTCCTCGGCGCCCGCGGCGGCCGCCTCTGCGTGGGTGAAGTTCTTGATCCCCTGGTCGGTCTTGAAGTGGTACTTCACCCAGAACTTCTCGCGGGCCTCGTTGTACCAGAGGAAGGTGTGGCTGCCGAAGCCGTGCATGTGCCGCCAGGAGGACGGGGTGCCCCGGTCAGACATCAGGAGGGTGACCTGGTGGGCGGACTCCGGCGAGAGCGTCCAGAAGTCCCACTGCATGTTGTTGTCGTGCAGGTGGGTGTCGGCGCGCCGCTTCTGCGAGTGGATGAAGTCGGGGAACTTCATCGGGTCGCGGATGAAGAAGATCGGCGTGTTGTTGCCGACGATGTCGTAGTTGCCCTCCTCGGTGTAGAGCTTCACCGCGAAGCCGCGCGGGTCGCGCGCGGTGTCGGCGAAGCCGAGTTCACCGGCCACCGTGGAGAAGCGCAGGAACAGGTCGGTACGCCTGCCGCGCTTGAAGACGTCCGCCTTGGTGTACTGGCTGACGTCCTCGGTGATCTCCAGGACGCCGTACGCCCCGCCGCCCTTGGCGTGCACCACCCGCTCGGGCACGCGTTCGCGGTCGAAGGCGGCCAGCTTCCTGATGAGGTAGTGGTCCTGCAGGAGCAGCGGGCCGTCTGCCCCCACGGACTGGGAGAACTCGTCGCTCGGCACCGGAATGCCGCTGTCCGTGGTCGTCACGGGACGACTGTCTGCCATGGCGCTTTCCCTTCTGCTGTACGGGGGTGGCGGGGCGGTCCGGCGACCGCCCCGCCCGTCGTGCGGTACTGGGTGCTGCGGGGTGCCGTTACGCGAGTTCCGCGCGGAGCAGCCAGTTGCGGGGTACGTTCGCGACCTCGCGGGGCTGTACGGCGTACGGCCAGCGGCCCTCGCCAGCCCCCGGCTCACCCGGCTCCTTGAGCTCCCGGACGGTCCAGCCGTGGCTCGCCAGGAACTCCTCGGGGGTGTCCGTGCCGAACAGCCACGGGATGCCGTCCTCCTTGAGGGCGGCCAGGAAGAGCTGGGTGGCGGGGCTGCGCAGCAGTTCCCTGCTGAGGATGTCCACCGCGACCCAGCTGCCGGGGGCGGAGTGGTCGGCGAAGGTGCGCAGCAGAGTGGCGGACTGCTCCTCGGTCAGGAAGAACAGCAGCGCCTCGGGCACCCAGAGCGTGGGCAGCCCCGGGTCGAACCCGGCCGCGTGCAGCGCCGTCGGCCAGTCGCCCGCGAGGTCCGCGCGGACCCTGCGGAGGCTGACGGAAGGCTCCGGCGCGCCGAGCCGGGCGAGCCGCTGCTCCTTCTCCTCGATCAGGGCCTGGTGGTCGACCTCGTACACCTGGACGTCGTCCGGGAGCTTGAGGCGCAGGGAGCGGGTGTCCATGCCGGCGGCGATCAGCACCACCTGCTTGATGCCGCGTGCGGTCAGGTCGTCGATCGCGTCGTCCAGGTAGCGGGTGCGGACGGCCACGAACTCGACGAGTCCGCCGCCGCCGTACTTCTCCAGCAGTTCGAATCCGCGCGGCTCGGCCAGCTTGCGGGCCAGCGGGTCGTCGAAGAGCGCGTCGTCCCGCTCGCTCTCCAGCGCGCGGGCCGCGGCGGTCCACTGCGACGTGTAGGAAACGGCCTCCATGAGGGGCTCCGTTCTCGGGAGGGGGAAGGAGAAAGGGAAGGGGAAGCAGCCTTGGAACCGGGCTGTTCAGGCGGGCTTGGGCCGGTTGCGGAAGCGGGCGTTCAGGATCAGCGTCAGCACCTCGACGCCGTCCGCGTTCAGCAGCCGGCCGCGGTTGCGGACGATCCGGAAGTCCGGGTCGGAGAGGGACGGCAGGGACGCGACGACCTCGCACGTGCCGTGCAGTACGTCGCCGGGGCGCACCGGATGCAGGAAGCGCAGTTCGTCGACGCCGGGCGAGCCCTCGACGGTGCCCGCCGCCGCGGCGTCCGGCAGGAGTGTCGTCACGTACAGGCGCATCCAGATCGCGGCGGTGTTCCAGCCGCTGGCGATCAGGCTGCCGAAGGCGGAGGCGCGGCCCGCCTCCTCGTCGAGGTGATAGGGCTGCGGGTCGTACGTCTTCCCGAACGCGACGATCTCCGCGGCCGTCACCTTGTGCGCCCCGAGGTCGTGGAGCACGCCCTTCTCGTAGTCCTCGGCGTGGAGCAGGCGAGCCATCAGAGGAACTTGCTCTCGATGGCCGCGAGCGTACGGAAGTCGGCGAGGTCGATGGCCTCGCGGTCGATCTCGGTGTCGCCCGCCTCCTCGATCGTCATGACGAACTCGACGAAGGAGAGGGAGTCGACGAGGCGCGCGGTGATGAGGTCCTCGTCGGGGGCGATGGCGGTGCGCTCGGGGTGCTTGGCCAGCAGCCAGTTCCGTACGGCGTCAATCTTGGACGAGGTGGTGCTCGGCATGGAAGTCCTCCTCGGGGACGGCAGGGACGGCAGATGTGTCGGGCAGGTCGGTGCGGGGGTGCGTCGTCGTCGCAGCGGCTGCGACGGCGACCGCGAACTGTTCTTCGTGGGAGATGCTGAGGTCGACGGTGGTGAGGCCCGCTCCCGCGGCCCAGCGCTCCGCACGTCCCGCGAGCCGGACGACGGGCCACTGTCCGGGGTGCTTCAGCACCTCGATGGACTGCCAGGGCAGTGTCCGGTCCGCGACGTGCAGGAGCTTGAACACGGCTTCCTTCGCGGCGAGCCGGCCCGCCACCGCGTGGATGTCCCACTCGGTGGCGAAGCGGCTCAGCCGGACTTCCGCCGGGGTGAGCATCCGGTGCAGCGCGGCGCCGCCCTCCGTGGCGGCGAGGGTCCGCACCCGGGCCACGGGGACGAGGTCGACACCGATCCGGATCATGGAGCGGTGGCGGCGTCCGCCGCGGTGACGGCCGCACGCGCGCCGGGCAGGTCACCGGCGAACCGGTCGCCCAGCACCGCGAGCCACCGTTCGAGACCGAACGCGACGCACCCGGTGTAGGCGTGCTCCCCGGTGTCGTCCAGCGTGATGCCGCAACGCTCGCCGAAGAAGTTGCGGTGCGTGTTGACGGAGGCGATGGCCAGCCCGTCGACCTGGAACTCGTGTTTGACCGGGCTGAGTTGCTGGAGGAGTGCGCGCCCGCCGTCCCGTTCGAAGAAGGGGTCGGCGGCCGCCCGGCGGACCACGTCGAGCCCGAGCTCCTTCACGAACCGCTCGATCCGGTCGGTGAAGCGCGCGTTGAGGTCCTGGGTGTGCTCGTACGATCCGACGGCCACGATCTCGCGCATGTGGAAGCTGAGCAGTCGGCGCAGCCCCTCGTACTCGTTCTCGTTGCGGAAGCACCGGTTGACGAGGGTGAGGGTGGTGTCGGGGGCCACCGAGCGGTTCTCGCAGTACAGATAGGCCCCGTAGCAGGTGGAGTGCGGCAGCCCCAGGATCGCCGGGGCCGTGTCGTCGCGGGCGAAGCTGCCGCCGACCGGGACCGGCGGGGTGCCGGTCACGTCCAACGGGCCGCCGACGAACTGGAGTTGCGGGAAGTTCTCGTAGACGTCGAACTTCTCCAGGTCGCCGAGCGGGTAGACGGGCGGCGGCAGGATCTCCCGTGCCCCGGCGCCGGTGCCCCAGCTCGTGAAGATGTGGTCCAGCGTGTGCAGCAGATCCGTCTCATCGGGGTCGAGGATGGCGAGCGCCCCGCCCCGCGCGGTCGAGAGCGGCGCGGTCACGTGGCCCCCTCTGCACCGGCGGTCCCGGCCGGGTTCCCGGCCGGGTTTCCGGACGGGGTCAGCTCCCGGTCCGGCAGGATCCCGGTCTTGACCAGGAAGTTGACGGGCTTGCGCAGGACTCGCCGCTGGAACTCGCGGGTGCGCGGGGAGGCCAGCAGGCGCCTGCGGACGGCGTGCGGTTCGGGGATGCCCGCGTCCCGGTAGACCTGCGGGTTGAAGAGGGACTCGAAGCTGTAGTTCAGATAGCGCTTGATGTATTCCTGGACCTCCCGGAGCTGCTCCTCGGTGGCCTTCGACTTCAGGTCTTCGAAGAGGATCGAGACCAGTTCGCGGCCGAAGGCGATGTGCCGGGATTCGTCCTGGTGGTGAATCCGGTTGACCGCGCGAATTGTTTCGTGCAGTTGCTCGTCGGCCGCCATCGTGCTGTTGAAGTGGTCCACCAGCTCTTCAAAGAGAAGAATTCGAACGAATACCAGAAAACTGGCCGCCTCGGGCCATTCATCACCTTCGCCCGCCGGCGCCACCTGCGGGTAGATCTTCCCTCCGTAACGCTGGCAGAACTCGGCGAAGAACCACATGTGTTCGTTCTCTTCGCCGATGAAGTGATGGAAGAACTCGGACGGTACCTCGAAGCCACGGGTGTGGATCCGGCGGGTGACCTCGACGATCAGGTCGCGGATGCCGTCGACGTTGAGGCTGTAGAAGTTGATGCTCTCGCACCGGGAGAGCCGGTGGAGCGTTTCCTGGTCGAGCTCGTCGGCGATTTCCGTACCGTGCGTGGTGGTGAGTTCAGGGCTCATCCACCACTGGTCAGCCGGCAGGGATTCGGGCCAGTTGAACGTCTGATAGGGGTTGTAGTAGTCCTCGACCGACTTACGGTTCAGACGTTCCAGGATTTCCTGGAAACGCTCGTCCTTGCCGATCAGATCACTGATCACCGTACCTCCTTCATTGTGCTCGCCGTGCGAATTTCTCTCGTCCTGCTCATCCCTCGCTCTCGGATTGCTCTCGTGGCACTGAAGGTTCCACGGGGCACCTTGAACAGTCCAATAAACTCGCGCTATCCACCGATCGACGACCGCCGAGAAGGGCAGGTCGGACACCCCGCGACCTCCTCGAAAGTGACGCAGGTCACACGATCGACCCCCGCTCCGCCCACTTGCTGGATGCTGTCGTTGACTAGACAGAGTCTAATGTGGCTACACTCGTGGGACGCTTTCCGGAGTCAACGCACCCGGTGCGCAACCCAGTTGGCCGTCGAGCAGGAGGGCTCTGTCCATGTGGGGCGCCGAGGAAGACTTACCGAACCTGTCCGGGCTGCTCCGCCGTCTTGAGTACTTCGTCGCGGTGGCCGACGAGCTCCACCTCGGCAGGGCCGCCCGCCGCTGCCAAGTGACCCAGCCGACCCTCTCCCACCAAATGACGGTGCTGGAGGAGGAGTTGGGCGCCGTCCTGCTGAGCCGGAGCAGCCGCCCGATGACCCTGACCCCTGCGGGCAGGACCCTGCGTGAGGAGGCGCCGCGGCTCCTCCAGCACACGTACACCGTCAAAGAACGCGTCAGGGACGTCGACGCTGGACGCCGGAGCCCGGTCAGAGTCGCCTTCAGCCGGTCGGGAATCGCCCTGTACCAGCGACAGATGGTCACCGAGTTCAGCACCCGCGACGCCGTGCCGGTCTCCGTGGAGTCCGGCTGGTCGGAGCGCAACCTCTCGCTGGTACGCACCGGCCAGGTCGACTTCGCGTTCGTCAGGCCCCCCGTCGACGCCGACGACCTGCGACTCTCCGTCGTCGGGGAGACGGAACTGGTCGAGGTCCACCCCAGGACCCCCGGACCCACCCGCAACCTCTCCCGGGCTGCCGGCCGCGCCGCGAACAGCAGCCCGCCACAACTCCCCCCGCTCCTCCTCTGGCCCCGCGCGCTCGCCCCCGGCCTCCACGACGCGATCCTCTCCATCGCCCGCCGCCGGGGGCATCCCACGAAGGTCGCCCGGGAGGAGCCCGACTACGTCAACCTGGCCGCCGCCGTGGCCTCCGGCGCGGGCATGACCTACATGGACCGCAGCATCGCCGAATGGGCGAGCCTCAGCGCGGACCTGGACATCCGTCCGCTGGGTCCGCCCGGACCCAGGACCGAGATCGCCGTGGTCTGGCGCGACGACCAGGACGAGGACCTGGCCGCACGCTTCGTCGCCACCTGCCGCCGGGTCGGCAGCGCCTGCCTGACCGGCCACACCCACCCCGACAGGTCCCGTCCCCAAGGAGTACCCGCGTGAACTGCTACGACTGCCACGCCTCCGCCGCACCCGCCGCACCCGCAGCCCCCGCCGTCGGCGTGTGCCACTGCTGCGGCGCCGGGCTCTGCCCCCAGCACCTCCGCCTCACCAGGCCCGTCCTGCACCGCCCGAACGGCCTGGGCCTCTCGCACGGCCCCACCCCCGCGCGCCGGTTGGCGTGCGAAACCTGCCACGCCGCCGCGGTCGGCCTCCCCGCCGCCTGAACGCCGCGGGCAGCACAAAGGGGGCGGTGCGCCGTCACGGCACACCGCCCCCTCCCCGGGACAGCTCAAAGGGCCCCGGCCCGCTGCGCGACGACCGACCGCTGAACGACGCCGGCCGCCCGCTGCCCGCCCGCACCGGCCCGTACCCGGACGGCGGGCAACCCCTTCTCCGCGCGGGCTAGCTGACGGTCGATGCGCCGGTCGTTCAGATGTCCGACCAGGGAAGGAAGGGCGAGGAGGAAGAAGACGAGGGCGACGGCGAGCAGGTCCAGGAAGGTGCTGGTGGCTGTGTTCATGCCTCTACTTTCGTCCGGCGGAAGCAGATTGATGAGTGGCAGGACTGTCACCATTCATCGAATTGCTGCCACACTGGCGGCATGCTGAAAAACGTGGCCGTCGCGCTCGTCGACGGAGTGAACCCCTTCGAACTCGGCGTGCTCTGCGAGGTGTTCGGCATCGACCGCAGCGAAGCGGGCCTGCCCGTCTACGACTTCGCCGTCTGCGGAGTCGACCAGCGTGAACTCGCCTCCCGCTCGGGCGCGTTCACCATCAACGTCCCGCACGGCCTGGACCGGCTCGAAGAGGCCGACCTGATCGCGATCCCCGCCGACCAGCACTGCGAGGCCCGCACCTACCCGGAACCGCTGCTCGCCGCCCTGCGGCGGGGCGTGGAGCGCGGGGCCCGGGTGCTCAGCGTCTGCTCCGGAGCCTTCGTGCTCGGCGCGGCCGGACTGCTCGACGGCCGCCGCTGCACCACCCACTGGCGGCACGTCGACGAACTGGCCCGGCGCTTCCCGAAGGCACGGCTCGAACCCGATGTGCTGTACGTCGACGAGGGCCCGGTCATCACGTCCGCGGGGACCGCCGCGGGCATCGACGCCTGTCTGCACCTGGTCCGCCAGGAGGACGGCCCTGAGGTCGCGAACACGATCGCCCGCCGCATGGTGGTGCCGCCGCACCGGGACGGCGGCCAGGCCCAGTACATCGAACGCCCGCTGACCCGGACCCGTTGCGACACGGTCGGCGAGGTGCTGGTCTGGATGGAGCAGCACCTCGAACTCGACCTGACCGTGGAGCAGTTGGCCGAGCGCGCCCATATGTCGCCGCGCACCTTCGCCCGCCGCTTCCAGCAGGAGACCGGCACCACTCCGTACCGCTGGGTGCTGCGTCAACGGGTGCTGCTGGCCCAGCAGTTGCTGGAGGCGACGGACGAGACGATCGACACGATCGCGGGCCGGTCGGGATTCGGTACGGCGGCCGGCCTGCGCCACCACTTCCTGCGCACGCTCGACACGACCCCGAACGCGTACCGCCGGACCTTCAGGGGCCCTGCGAGAGCCGCCTGAACGGCCCTGATGCGGTGCGCGGTTACGCGGCCGCCGAAACCTTCGGGCCCGTCGCGGCCTTCGGGTCCGTCGAGGCGTTCGGGCCCGTCGCGGCCGGGTAGTCGATGTAGCCCTCCGCCCCTCCCCCGTACAGGTTCTCCGTCGGCGGCCCGGCGAGCGGAGTGCCGTGGGCCAGGCGGGCGGGCAGGTCCGGGTTCGTCATGAACAGGCGGCCGAGGGCGACCACGTCCGCATGCCCCTCCCGCACCAGCCGCGCCCCCGCGACGGGGCTGCTGGGCACCGGTCCGTTCGTGTTGGCGACGAGCGTTCCCGACCAGCGCGTCCGCAGGTCGGCGATGGCCCCGTACGCACCGTTCTCAAGTACGTGCAGATAGGCCAGGCCCAGCGGGTCCAGCGCGTCGACCAGTGCGCGGTACGTGGTGCGCGCGTCGGTCTCCGCGAGCTGGTTCTCGGCGTTGTCCGGCGAGATGCGCAGGCCCACGCGGTCCGCGCCGACCTCCGCGACGACCGCGTCGACCACTTCCAGGGCGAACCGCAGCCGGCCGGTGAGCGAGCCGCCGTACCCGTCGTCGCGGAGGTTGGTGTTGTCGGCGAGGAACTGCTGGATCAGATAGCCGTTGGCCCCGTGGATCTCGACCCCGTCGAAGCCGGCCTCGACCGCACGCCGGGCCGCGGACGCGAAGTCCCGTACGGTCATGGCGATTTCGGCGGTGGTCAGGGCGCGCGGCACGACGTGGTCGAGCAGCCCGTCCCGGGTGAAGATCTGCTTCCCCTCGATCGCGACGGCCGAAGGGGCGACCGGCAGCTCGCCGTCCGGCAGCGTCAGCGGGTGGGTCATCCGGCCCACGTGCCACAGCTGGGCGAAGACCGTGCCGCCCTCGGCGTGCACCGCCTCCGTCACCTCGCGCCATCCGCGCACCTGGGCGTCGGTCACCAGGCCCGGGATGCCGGGGCCGCCCTTGGCGAGCGCGTTGACGTACACGCCCTCGGTGATCAGCAGCCCGGCCCCGGCGCGCTGCCGGTAGTACGTGGCGGCGTGCGGGCCCGGCACCCCCGTGGTGTCGTCGGCGCGCCCCCGCGTCATCGGGGCCATCGCCACCCGGTTCGCCAGCTCCAGCCGTCCCGCCCGGTACGGCTCCAGCAACTCCCGCGTCTTCCCGCCCTCTTCACGCATCTCCGCGTCCCCCGTGCGTCCCTTCACGGCCCCGGCGCTCACGCGGCGCTCCGGTCCAGCGCGACGACCTCGACCTCGATCTGCCAGTCCGGCTGCGCCAGCGAGACGACCTCGACGAGGGTGTCCGCGGGGTAGGGCTCGGCCAGGAACTCACCGCGCAGCGTGATCACGTGCGGCAGGTTGGCCGCCATGTCCCGTACGAAGATCCCGACCTTGACCACGTCCGCGAAGGTCAGCCCGGCCGCCTCCAGCACCCGCCCGACGTTGCGGAACGCCTGCCGCCCCTGCTCCAGGAAGCCGCCCCCGACGGTCCTCCCGTCCTCGTCGAAGCCCGCCTGACCCGACACGTACACGAAGCCCCCGGCCCGCACGGCCTGCGATATCCGGTACGGCGCGTACCAGTCCGGCGTGGTGGCGACCTTCTCGATGCGCCCCGCGGTGGCTGCGCTCCCGTTGCTGGACATACTTCTCCCCTGTTCTCGGCGGGGCCCGGCACCGGCCCCCGCACGGATGGCGTTACGAAACGTTCCGTAACGTCACGGAAGCTAGAACAGCCCGGGGCGGCTTGTCAAAACGAAACGTAACGTCACGTGAGAGGTAGGGTGAGCGCATGACCCCCGACCCGAACAGCGACCGGCGCAGCGAGCGCGCCCGCCGGGCGATCCTCGACGCGGCCTTCGACCTGGTGAGCCGCAAGGGCTTCGCGAAGGTGACCATCGAGGCCATCGCCGCCCAAGCCGGCGTGGGCAAGCCCACGATCTACCGCTGGTGGCGCTCCAAGGGCGCGGTGGTGCTGGAGGCGATGGGCGAGGTGATCGGCGACGACTTCGCCTACCCCGACACCGGCGACATCGCCGCCGACCTCACGACCCAGATCACCGCGGTGACCCACCAGTTGATCACCGGCGGGATCAGCGAGGCCTACCGGGGCGTCATGGGCGAGGCCCAGAACGACCCCGCATTGATGAAGGCGTTCCGCGAGACGATCCTGGAGCCCAGCATCGCGGAGTGCAGGGCCCGCCTGGACTCCGCCGTCGCCGCCGGGCAGCTCCGCTCCGACCTGCCCACCGACGTGATGGTCGACCTCTTCTACGCGCCGATCCACTACCGGCACTTCCTGGGCTTCGGCGACGACGCGGTCCGGTGCAGCGCCGATCTCGTCCAGGACGTCCTGCTCGGCCTGCGGCCCCGGCCGGACGCGGGGTGAACGACCGGTGCCCGGCCGCTCGTTGAGCGGCCGGGCACCGGAGGACGTACGAGCGGCGGGGACTACGCGTTGGGCACGGTCTCGTAGCGCGCCGTGCCCTCCGCCATCTGCTTCAGGGCGTCCTTGCGGTCCCGCTTGGACAGCCGGTCGATGTAGAGGCGGCCGTACAGGTGGTCCGTCTCGTGCTGGAGGCAGCGGGCGAAGTAGCCGGTGCCCTCGATGGCGATCGGGTTGCCCTCGGCGTCCTGGCCGCGGACGACCGCGTAGTCCGGGCGGGCCAGCTCGGCGTACGCGGTGGGGACGGACAGGCAGCCCTCGTTGGAGTCGTCGAGGACGCGCCGCTCGGCGGGGAGCTCGTCGAGGACCGGGTTGCAGATGAGGCCGGTGTGGCGGACGCCGTCGTCGTCCGGGCAGTCGTAGATGAAGACCTTGAGGTCGACGCCGATCTGGTTGGCGGCGAGGCCCACGCCCTCGGCGGCCTTCTGGCTGGCGAACATGTCGTCGATCAGCGCGGCCAGCGAGGCGTCGAACTCGGTGACGTCCTTGCACTCGCGGTGCAGGACCGGGTTGCCGACGACCGTGATCGGACGGGCGGTGCCGCGCTCGCGGTACGCCAGCTCGCGCGCCTCGCAGTCCTCCGTGTCTACGACGAACCCGCTCGATACCTGCTCGTCGACCTGCTGCTGCTGCGCCATGTCCGCCGTACGCCTTCCTCAAAACCCGAATCGATGCCCGTACAGCGTACGTGCCACGGCCCGCGGACCCCTGCGGGATTCAGCAGACCTCTTCGAGATCCCGCCATTCCCTGCTGTCCGGGCTGTCCGCCACCCAGCCGTCGAGCAGGCCGCGCACCAGTCCTGGCGGTGCGGCGAGACCGCACTCGCGCTCGGGGACCCACAGGTCGCCGTTGGTCCGGTGGCCGAGGGGGCCGGGGTGGCCCGGCTCGCTGTGGTCGTGCGGGTCGAGGTGCTGCTCGCCGTCGCCCTCGTCGGAGGGCATCCGCGACTCCGAGCAGGTCCGGCAGAGCAGCCGTACGGACGAGGACCAGTCCTCGGCGGCGAATCCGGCGTCGGCGGCGAGGCGCTCCAGGGCGTCCCGGTCGGCCTCCGTGGCGGCCTCCAGGAGGACCACCCACGTCGGGACCGGCGAGGGCGCCCACAGCTCGATCTCGTCGAACACGGGGAAGGAGGGGCCTGCGGCCGTCACCCGCTCCCCGTGCGGCACACCGTCGTGCAGGACGACCTCGCCCCAGCGCCGCCCGGAGGACGGCAGCGGGATCGACAGCACCTCGATGCGGGCGGGGTCCAGCCTGCGCCCCCACACCACCTCGGCCTCGCCCTCGGGCGAGAGCCGCACCGCGGCGCTCCCCAGCTCCATCCCGACCGGCTCACCGCTCTCCGTCGGGCCGCCGGGCACCTTCAGCCCGTACGCCTGCCAGGCCCTTCGGGCGAGCGGCCAGTCCTGGAGCGCGGTGGCGGCGATCCCGACGTTCCACCAGTCGGGAGCGCCGGTCTCGCGGTCGAGCAGGGCGACGGCGCGCAGTCCGGCGGCCCTCGCCTGGTCCCAGTCGTGCCGGAACTTGTGCAGCAGCGCCAGATTGAACCAGGACTCCGAGAGCCAGGGTTCGAGGTCCGCCGCACGTGTCAGCAGCGCTCCCGCGTCCTCGTACCGACCGTCGCCGATCAGCGTGAACGCGCGGTCGGTGGCCTGCCGCCACGAGGCGGAGGGCCGATGCCGTACCTTCCCGAAGATCCTCACGATTCCCGCCTGCCGGTTGGCTCTCTCCCCCGGCTTCCACACACGCCAGGGGCTCTCTTCGCATCCAACCATGCCCGGTCGGAGGCCCGCTCATTACCCACTGGTTACCCAGGCGGGGGCAGGGCGACTCCGCACGCGAGACTCCTCCGTCGAAGGACGCGGGCCAGGGATTCCACGACCTCGCTCTGGTAGTCGTGCCCGGTGCCGAGCCGCAGCTGCTCCAGCGCGCTCAGCGGGCCGCCCAGCCCTCCTCCGCATTCCCCCGAGAGGTCGTCGTACGCGTTGACGGTGCGGACGATACGGGCGGTGAGCGGCTGCTCACGGTACGGATCGGCCTGCCGCTCGACGACGACGGCGACCTCCGCGGGAACCCCGGTCTGCCGGACGACCGCCCCGCCGAGCAGGGCGATGCGCCGCTGGTCCGCGGCGGGCAGCAGGGCGGTCGCGCCGGCCGGAACGGGGTCGACGAGCGACAGCTGCCCGATGTCGTGCATCAGGGCGGCCTGCTCCAGGAGGGTCAACTCCTCACCGGACAGGCCGAGTTCACGTCCCACCGCCCGGGAGAGGGCCGCGACCCGGCGGGCGTGGCCCGGCCTGGTGTACCCGGCGATCTCGGTGGACCTGGCCAGGGACGCGATGGTCTGCCGGTAGGTGTCCCTGACCTCCCCGTACCGCTGGAACGACAGCTGGGTCAGCAGCAGCGGCACGCAGAACACCGGCAGCGCCCACAGCCCCGCCACCGCGACGGCCAGCGCCATCACCACGCCCGTGGCACACACCGCGGAACCGATCCCCCGCAGCGCCCGCAGCTCGTCCCGGAGCAGCGGCCCGTACGGATGCCCGGTACGGGCCCGTACGAACGCGGCGGCGAGCACCGCGTCGCACAACCCGGTCAGCGCCAGCAGCAGCACCAGGAACAGCGCGAACCAGGGCCCCTGCCCGATCCACTTCTCCACGGCGCCGGAGTGGGAGAGCGGCTGGAAACAGACGGCCGCGAACCCGACGGTCAGCACCCGCCGGGCCATCCGGTCGAGCCCCGGACCGCGCCCGCACTCCCCTCTCCGCCGCTGCCTCCGCGTCCGCCTCCGTACGACGAGGTGCGGCACGGCCCCCGCGAGCAGCGCCCCCACGGTCACCACCACCACCTGCCACACCCCGTGGCCGGTGGGCTCCCCGCCGCAGCGCCCGAGCAGCGCGTACGCGAGCGCCCCCGCGGTCCCCAGCGGCGCGACCCCGTCGCCCCGCTGAGCCACCTCGCCCACCCAGATCAGCCCCCAGAACGCCACGGCCACCCCGGGCTGCACCACCCCGTACCGCACCACCCCCACGAGCGCGGCCGCGGCGAGCAGCAGGGCGGCGCCCCTGACGAGCAGGACGACGCCGGGCGGCCGCTGCCCCCTCACGTCCGCCGTCCCGTCATGTCCGGCGCCCTCGCCGCTCCACCCGGGACGGCGCGCTTCCCCGCTGCCCCACCAGGGACGACGTACCGCCGCCTCCACCGGCCCCGGTCCCGGGCGATACGGCAGGCGATACGGCAGGCGGCACGAGGGGCGGCGCAGCAGGCAGCACTGCTCCTGCTCCCGGCCCCGGCCCCGGACCTGCTCCCGGCCCCGGCCCCGGCCCCGGCCCCGGCGGCGCGCTCTCCCCCTCGTCCGCCGTCACCACCGGATTCCACCCCTCCTTCCCCAGTGCGGCCACCAACGCCCCCACCATCCGCGGGTCGAACTGCGCCCCCGCGCACCTCTCCAGCTCCGCCACCGCCTCCGCCACCGGCCGGGCCCGCCGGTAGGACCGCGTCGACGTCATCGCGTCGAAGGCGTCCGCCACCGCCACCACCCGTGCGAACTCCGGGATCCGCTCCCCGGCCAGCCCGTACGGGTACCCGCTCCCGTCCATCCGCTCGTGGTGGTGCAGGATCGCCGCCCGCGCCTCGTCCAGGAAGCCGATGCCCCGCACCATCTCGTGCCCGTACTCCGGATGGAGTTCGATGACCCGCCGCTCCTGGGGTGTGAGCGGTCCGTCCTTCCGCAGCAGCCGCGTCGGCACCCCGAGCTTCCCCACGTCGTGCAGGATCCCGGCGAACCGCAGTACTTCCCGCCGCTCCTCGTCCATCCCCAGCTCGGCGGCCATCATGGCGGAGGCCCGCCCCACCCGTTCGCTGTGGCCCCGCGTGTAGCGGTCCTTCAGGTCGACCGCCTGGACCAGCGCCCGGACGGTCGCCCGGTGCGCGTCGTGCTCGCGCTGGTACTGGGCGAAGGCCCAGCACGACAGATACATCGGCAGCAGCACGAAGAGCGCGGCGAGCGGCCCGTAAGGACTGCGCCACAGGACGGCCATCATCAGCCCGGCGAGCCCGTGCACACAGTGCGGCGCCAGCGACCGCAGGAACAGCCCCCGCCACGCGGTCCGCACCGGCCGCCGCTCGGCGGTGACGAGGATGGAGCCGTCGAGCACGGTCAGCACGGCGCAGAACCCGGCCACCGCCGCGCCCGCGGACAGCAGCGCGTACGGAAAGTCCGGCACCGCACCGTCGTGCGGCGGTCCACCGGCCGGGCGTCCCTCCAGCACGGTGCGGAGGTACGAGGCGGCCCAGGCCGCGAGCGCGAGCTCCGCCGCCCGCCACACCCGCCGCACCGCACGCGGCCGCCGCGTCACCCGCCCGAGCAGCGCACCGGGCACGGCGACGAGGGCAGCGGCGGAGGGCGGCAGCAGGAAGACGGCGGCGAGCGGTACGGGGAAGAAGGCGGCGGGGCCGGCGGAGACCCGGTGCCGGAAGAGGCCGCAGCTGGGCAGCAGCTCGCAGGCCGCGTACAGGAAGGCCAGCAGGGCGACGGCGTCCCAGGGGGTGTGGTCGAGGTCGGCGAGTACGCAGAGTCCCGCGAGGAGCACGGCGCACAGGACACAGGCCCGCGCTCCCGCCGGTAAGGCTCGCACCGCTCCCCCGCAACCCTTCGGCTCCGCCGCCAAAATCGTGCGTCAGGCTAGCCATTGCGGAGCCGTGGCATGCACGAAGGCCGCCGGTTCCTCCCATCGGGTGACGACGGGACGGGAACCAACGGCCTTGCGCGGTACGTTCTCTCGGTACTGCCTTACCTACCCGCTACTTCTTCTCCTTGGCCACGGCCGAGAGCACGTCCGACGTCACGTCGGGCGGCGTCGCACCGGGCGGAGGGACGAGGTCCGGAGCGGCCACGTCCTGCTCGGGCACGGCCTGCCCGGACCGGATCAGATCGATCCGCCCCAGCACCTTCGAGCGCAGGTCGACGGGGACGTCGTCCGAGCCGCAGCAGCGCTTGACGAGCTTCTTCACGGCCTGCTCCAGGCCGTACTTCTCCAGGCACGGCGAGCACTCCTCGAAGTGCTCCTCGAACTTGGTGCACTCGCCGTCCGGCATCTCTTTGTCGAGGAACTCGTAGAGATGGTCGAGCACCTCAGAGCAGTCCGTCTCGTGCGGATCTCCGCAGCTCATGAGCCCGAGCCTTTCACTTCGTTCGACTCCCCGGACGCCGGTCCGGCACCCGCAGGCACCAGGCCGCGGTCCCGGGCGTAGTCCTCAAGCATGCCGCGCAGCTGGCGGCGGCCCCGGTGCAGCCGGGACATGACCGTACCGATCGGTGTCCCCATGATGTCCGCGATTTCCTTGTAGGCAAACCCCTCGACATCGGCGAGATACACCGCGATTCGGAACTCCTCCGGGATCGCCTGGAGCGCCGACTTCACGTCCGAGTCGGGCAGGTGGTCCAGCGCCTGCGACTCGGCGGAGCGCAGCCCGGTCGACATGTGCGACTCGGCGCGCGCCAGCTGCCAGTCCTCGATCTCCTCGGAAGCACTGCGCAGCGGCTCCCGCTGCTTCTTCCGGTAGGAGTTGATGAACGTATTGGTGAGAATCCGGTAGAGCCAGGCCTTGAGGTTGGTCCCCTCGCGGAACTGGTGGAAGGACCCGTACGCCTTCGCATACGTCTCCTGGACCAGGTCCTCCGCATCGGCCGGGTTGCGCGTCATGCGCAGCGCGGCCGAGTACATCTGGTCGAGGAAGCCCAGCGCGTCCCGCTCGAAGCGCGCATTGCGCTCGGCGGTGGTCTCCTCCGCGTGGCCGGCATCGGTCCCTGCGTCGGTCCCAGTGACCGGACCCACCTCCTTCAGCGCCGTGGCGGGCCCGAATGCGGACCCGCTCGACTCGGAGGATAGACGACTACCCTGCTTGCCCGCCGCCTGAGCGGCCGTGGTCGCCGCCGCGGAGAGCACCGTCCACTCCAGGTCAGAGGCTTGCGGGCGGCGCGGGCAGATGGTGGAACCCATGCGGCGAACTCCCTCTCGTTTCTACGTCGGACGAAGGCGACAACAGAGGTACGTCGCTCAACATTCCCGAGCCGGTCACCGCGGCATTCCCGAACGGGTCGCCGCGACATTCCCGAGGGGATCACCGCGGCATTCCCGAGCCGGTCACCGCAGCCGCAGGATCCACTCCCGCACGCCGCCCGCGATGATCTCCAGCGCCTGCTCCTGCCCGGTCTCCGCCCGCTTGGGCACGGCGAACCCGTGGTCCCCGTACGGCACTTCCACCCTCTCGAAGCTTCCCTCGGGGAACTCCGCCGGCCGCCCGAACGGATCGTTGGCGCCCTGGACGACGAGCGTGGGCACGCCCGCCCCCAGCAGCTCGTCCGCCCGCGACTTCTCCGGCTTGCCCGGGGGATGCAGCGGGAAGCTCAGCGCGAGTACGGCCCTGGCCCCCAGCTCCCGCGCGGTCCGGCACGCGACCCGCGCCCCGGCGCTGCGTCCCCCCGCCACCACCGGCACCCCGGCCTTCGCCAGGACCGGCCACACGCCGCGCCATCCGACGTCCAGCGTCTTCGGCGCCGGAGCGACCTTCTTCCCTGCGACCCGCCAGGGCTGCTCGACGAGCGCGACGCTCACGCCGTCGGCGGGCAGCGCGGCGGCGATCGCCTGCAGGTCCCGGGCCTCGATGCCGCCCCCCGCGCCGTGCCCCAGGGCCAGTACGATCCAGGGCTTCGCCGCCTCGTACCAATGCACACGCGCCTCACCGGCATCGGTCTCCACACCCACCACACGGTTCATACGGCCCATCCTGCCGGTCCTCACGTACGCATTGCGGACAGCGGCTCACCCACATGGCGGAGGGAAAATCGATTCCCTCCGCCATTTCGGCGACTGCGAGCCATACCTGGCGAGACCGACGGAAATACTCGCCCGGCGAACAATCGCCTACACACATGGGAATGGGGATTCATGCGACTTCGTCGCTCCGTCGGTGCTGCTCTTGGTGCACTCGCTCTCGTCATCGCCCTGCCGACCTCGGCAAGCGCCGCCACCGGCGACTTCTCCTACAAGTTCGTGGGCCTCGACGGCACACCGCAGTCGGCCACCCTCCAAGACCCGGAGAGCCCCGCCTGCATCACGCTCCCCGAGGTCGCCGACCCCGACTCGTCCAAGCCCGCTTTCGCCCCGCACAACGACACCGACGTCTGGGTGATGGTCTTCACCGAGCCCGGCTGCACCGGTGACTCCTGGATCCTGAGGCCGCACGGCAACCCCGCCACGGACCGCCTCAAGCTCCGCTCGGTGTTCCTCACCGACGCGCACTGACCCGCCCTCTCTGCCCCGGTGCCACGGCCGGCTGCCTGCACCGGGGCAGACGCATGTCGGTGCCCGCGCCCCCTCAGAACAGCGTCCCGACCTCCGGCCCCTCCAACTCCGCCAGCAGCTCGGGCCCGTTGTTACGGACGTTGCTGACCGCGGTCCCCACCGGGTACGCCCGCACCAGCCCCGCCCCCGGCAGCACCAGCAGCCCCCGTACCTCCTCCGGCTCCGTGAGCGACGGGTCCAGCCACGCCCCCCACTTGTCGGGCGTCAGCATCAAGGGCATCCGGGGATGGATCTGGGCCAGCGACGAAGGCCCGCCCTCCCCGGCAGGACCGCCGGCCAGCGCCGTGGTCTCCGCCTCCGTCGTCACGACGGAACACGTCGCCCACCACGCCATCGGGTGCGCGTCCGGAAGCGTCCGGTCCCGCCAGAACTCGTAGATCCCGGCCATCGCCATGGCGGATCCGTCCGCCGGCGTCACGAAGTACGGCTGCTTGCGCACCCGCTTCTTCTTCCCCTGCTCCTCCAGCTCCCGCTCGTCGGCAGAGGTCACCCACTCGTAATAGCCGTCCGCCGGCACGATGCACCGCCGCGAGGCGAACGCCTTCCGGAACGACGGCTTCTCGTGCACGGTCTCGGCCCGCGCGTTGATCATCCGCGCCGCGCCCTCGGGCGACTTCGCCCAGGACGGCACCAGCCCCCACTTCAGCATCCGCAGCTGACGAACCGGACGCGGGTCGGCTGCGTCCTTCACAGGACGTTCCAGAACCACCGGCACCGACTTCGTCGGTGCCACGTTCCAGTCCGGCACGAAGCTCTCGGCCGGATCCCACTTCTCCACCTCGAAGAGCCCGGCGAGGTCTTCCGCCCCCCGGCTCACCGCATACCGTCCACACATACTTGTCACACTGCCACGCCCGTACAGCCCTCAAGGAGCCGCCCGAAAAATGGACACCATCAATACGGCCGGCGCCCACGCAGTCAGCACCCTCGCCGCCTCCGACATCGGCTCCCTCTGGGACCGTCTCACCGGCACCCAGCCCGACCCCGCGAAGTGGATCCTGTACGCGACGGCGGCACTCGCCCTGATCGCGGTCGTGCCGCGTCCCGTCTGGCGGCTGTCGCGCAACGCCATCACCATCGCCCACGAGGGCGGCCACGGTCTGATCGCCCTGCTCACCGGCCGCACCCTCACCGGCATCCGGCTGCACTCCGACACCAGCGGCCTCACCCTCAGCCGCGGCAAGCCGACCGGCATCGGCATGATCCTGACCGCCGCCGCGGGCTACACCGCCCCGCCGCTGCTCGGCCTCGGCAGCGCCTGGCTGCTCGCCGCCGACCACATCACCCTCTTCCTCTGGCTGGCGACGGCGCTGCTCCTCGCGATGCTGGTGATGATCCGCAACGCGTACGGGGTGCTGACGGTCGTCCTCACGGGCGCCGCCTTCGTCCTGGTCTCCTGGCTGACAGGGCCTGACGTGCAGGCCGCGTTCGCCTACACCGCCGTGTGGTTCCTGCTGCTCGGCGGCGTACGTCCCGCCTTCGAGCTCCAGTCGAAGCGGCGGCACGGCGGAGCACCCGATTCCGACGCCGACCAGCTGGCCCGGCTCACGCACGTACCGCCGTTGATGTGGCTGGCGATGTTCCACGTCGTCTCGCTGTGCGCACTGCTGGGCGGCGGGCGCTGGCTGCTGGGGCTGTGAGGGAGGAGCCGACGGGAGCGAAGGCCGACAAGTGGCAAGCCACTAAAGTGGAGGCCATGACCGAAAGTGCCGTGCACCCTGCCCTCTGGCCCGCCCCCTACGCGACCGGGGCCGTCGACGCGACGGTCACCGTGCCCGGCTCCAAGTCGGTCACCAACCGTGCGCTCGTCCTTGCCGCACTCGCCGCGGAGCCCGGCTGGCTGCGCCGCCCGCTGCGCTCCCGCGACACCCTCCTGATGGCCGAGGCGCTGCGCTCCATGGGCGTCGGCATCGAGGAGACCGCATCGTCCAGCTCCTCCGTCGCGGGCGGCCCAGACGGCTCCGGCGAGGCCTGGCGGATCATCCCGTCCGGGCTGCACGGCCCGGCCACCGTCGACGTCGGCAACGCAGGAACGGTCATGCGCTTCCTGCCGCCCGTGGCCGCCCTCGCGGACGGCCCGATCCGCTTCGACGGCGACCCGCGTTCGTACGAGCGCCCCCTCGGCGCGGTCATCACGGCGCTGCGCGCCCTCGGTGCCCGCATCGACGACGACGAGCGGGGCGCCCTGCCCCTCACTGTCTTCGGCAGCGGCGCCCTGGACGGCGGCCGCGTCGAGATCGACGCGTCCTCGTCCTCCCAGTTCGTGAGCGCCCTCCTGCTGTCCGCGCCGCGCTTCAACCAGGGCGTGGAAGTACGTCACACCGGCCCCACGCTCCCCTCCCTGCCCCACATCCGGATGACCGTCGACATGCTGCGCGCGATCGGCGCGCAGGTCGACACCCCCGAGTCCGGCGGCGAGGCGAACGTCTGGCGGGTCACCCCCGGCGCCCTCCTCGGCCGCGACCTGACCGTCGAGCCGGACCTCTCCAACGCGCAGCCGTTCCTCGCCGCCGCCCTGATCACCGGCGGCCGCGTCACCGTCCCCGACTGGCCGGAGCACACCACCCAGCCCGGCGACGCGCTGCGGGAGATCTTCACCGCGATGGGCGGTTCGTACGAACTGACCGAGCAGGGCCTGACCTTCCGGGGCACGGGCACGATCCACGGCATCGACTGGGACCTGAGCGAGGTCGGCGAGCTGACCCCGGGCATCGCCGCCGTCGCCGCCCTCGCCGACTCCCCGTCCACCCTCCGGGGCGTCGCCCACCTGCGTCTGCACGAGACGGACCGGCTGGCCGCGCTCACCAAGGAGATCAACGAGCTCGGCGGCGACGTCACCGAGACCGCCGACGGCCTGCACATCCGGCCGCGCACCCTGCACGGCGGCACCTTCCACACGTACGACGACCACCGCATGGCCACCGCGGGTTCGATCCTGGGCCTGGCCGTGAAGGACGTGCACATCGAGAACGTGGGGACGACGGCCAAGACGCTGCCGGACTTCCCGCAGATGTGGTCCGACATGCTCGCGGGCAACTGACGGGCCGGGCGAACCGACGATGCGCCGCTACGGCAAGAACCCCGACGAGGACGACATCCGCGTCCGCCCCAACCGCAAGGGCAACCGGCCCCGCACCCACATCCGGCCCAAGCACGAGGACGCCCGGGAGGGCATGGTCCTCACCGTGGACCGGGGCCGTCTGACCTGCCTCGTCGAGGACCGTACGGTCATGGCGATGAAGGCCCGCGAGCTGGGCCGCAAGGCGGCGGTCGTGGGCGACCGGGTCATGATCGTCGGGGATCTGTCGGGCACCAAGGACACCCTCGCCCGCATCGTCCGCATCGAGCCGCGCGCCTCCGTCCTGCGCCGCACCGCCGACGACGACGACCCCTTCGAGCGGGTCGTCGTCGCCAACGCCGACCAGCTCGCCATCGTCACCGCCCTCGCCGACCCCGAGCCGCGCCCCCGCATGATCGACCGCTGTCTGGTGGCAGCGTACGACGGCGGTCTGACACCGCTCCTGGTCCTCACCAAGTCCGACCTGGCCCCCGCGGACGAGCTGCTTGAGATGTACGTGCCGCTGGGTGTGCCGTACATCGTCACCAGCCGCGAGGAGCTGGAGAACGGCGCGGCGAGCGACGTCGTGCGCGAGCACCTCGACGGCCGGGTCACCGCCTTCGTCGGGCACTCGGGCGTCGGCAAGACCACGCTGGTCAACACCCTCGTCCCCGAGGAGCGCCGGCGCACCACAGGACACGTCAACGCGGTCACCGGACGCGGCCGGCACACCACCACCTCCGCGCTCGCGCTCCCTCTGGCGGGCGAGTCCGGCTGGGTGATCGACACCCCGGGCGTACGGTCCTTCGGCCTGCACCACGTGGACCCCTCGCGCGTCATCCACGCCTTCCCCGACCTGGAGCCGGGGACGGAGGAATGCCCGCGCGGCTGTACGCACGACGAGAACGCGCCGGAGTGCGCCCTGGGCAAGTGGGTGGCCGACGGGCACGCGGACCCGGCCCGGCTGTACTCGCTGCACCGGCTGCTCGCCACCCGGGAACGGCGCGAAGGCGACTGAACCCCGGGCGTTTGCCCCGGCGTCCCACTGGTAAAGGCATAATCACACCGAGCGAGACGATGCAGTCACCTACACGGGAGACACGGGAGGCACTCAATGGCGTGGCTGCTGGTGGTGGTCGCCGGAATCCTCGAAACCGGCTTCGCCGTCTGCCTCAAGCTCTCCCACGGCTTCACGAGGCTGTGGCCGACGATCGCGTTCGCGGCCTTCGCCCTGGGCAGCTTCGGCCTCCTGACGCTGGCCCTGAAGAGGCTGGACGTGGGCCCGGCGTACGCGGTGTGGACCGGCATCGGCGCGGCCGGCACCGCCATCTACGGAATGGTCTTCCTGGACGACGTCGTCTCCACCCTCAAACTCGTCTCCATCTCCTTCGTCATCATCGGCGTCATCGGCCTCCAGCTCTCGGGCTCCTCCCACTGACCTGAGCTGCACGCCCGTACGCCGGCCCATGCCCGTACACCGGTCCATGCCCGTACACCGGTTCACGCCGACGCACCGGCAAAGTGGCAAGCCACCTCCCCCACCGGCCGCTCCCCCTCGCAGAGCCGCCGCTCGCTCTCCCCGAGCCCGGCGAACACCGAGCAACGCCCCCGGAACCCGCACCCCTCGTACCGACGGGTCGGCCCCGGCGGGTCCCCCGCCAGCAGGATCCGCTCCGCCCGCCGCGCCCGTTCCACCGCCGGATCCGGCACCGGCACCGCCGACAGCAACGCCCGCGTGTACGGGTGCCGAGGCCGCTCGAAGACCTCTTCCACGGCCCCCGACTCCACCGTCCGCCCCAGGTAGATGACGCTCACCCGGTCCGCGACGTGCCGCACCACCGACAGGTCGTGCGAGACGAACAGATACGAGAGCCCCAGCTCCGCCTTCAGCCGTTGCAGCAGATTCAGCACCCCCGCCTGCACCGACACGTCGAGCGCCGACACCGGCTCGTCCAGCACCAGCAGTTCCGGCTCCACCGACAGCGCCCGCGCGATGCCGATCCGCTGCCGCTGGCCGCCCGAGAACTCGTGCGGAAAGCGCACCGCGTGCGCCGGATCGAGCCCCACCTGCCGCAGCAGCTCCGCGGCCTTCCGTGCCGCTTCGACCCGGCCGACGCCCTGCGCCCGCAGGGGCTCCGTCACCAGGTCCCCCACCGGCAGCCGCGGGTCGAGGCTGTCCATCGGGTCCTGGAACACGATCTGCACGCGCGAGCGCAGCGCCCGCCGCCCGCTCCTGGAAAGACCGCGCAGCGACTGCCCGAACAGCTCGACGTCCCCGCCCTCGGGCTCGTCCAGGTTCAGCAGCTCGAAGAGCGTGGTCGACTTCCCCGACCCCGACTCCCCGACCAGGGCGAGGGTCTCGCCGCGCCGGATGTCCAGGTCCACCCCGTCGACGGCGTGCACACTGCCCACCCGCCGCTTGAAGGCGGCCCCCTTGAGCAGCGGAAACGTCTTCGTCAGCCCCCGGACCCTGAGCACGCTCTCGTCGTACGACTGCGGGACGCGCGGAATCTCCGGTACCGGGAAGACCTCCCCGGCCCGCAGCCCCGCCACCTCCTCGGCCCGTACGCACGCGGCCCGGTGTCCCTCCCCGACCGCCGCCAGCTCGGGCTCCGCCTTCCGGCACCGCTCCTCCACCAGCGGGCAGCGCGCCGCGAAGGCGCAGCCCTCCCGCACCGCCCCGGCGGCCGGCGGCGCCCCCGGGATCGGCACCAGCGCCCCGCCCCGACCGTCGAGCCTGGGCACCGCCCCGATCAGGCCCACGGTGTACGGCATCCGGGGCGAGCCGAACAGCTCGTCCACCGGCGCCGACTCGACGACCTTCCCCCCGTACATCACGGCGACCCGGTCGGCGGACCCCGCGATGACCCCGAGGTCGTGGCTGACCAGCACCATCGCCGCGCCGGTCTCGCGCTGTGCGGTCCGCAGCACGTCGAGGACCTGCGCCTGGATGGTGACGTCGAGCGCGGTCGTGGGCTCGTCGGCGAGGATCACGTCGGGGTCGTTGGCCATGGCGAGCGCGATCATGGCGCGCTGGCGCATGCCGCCGGAGAACTCGTGCGGATAGGACCGCGCCCGTACCCGCGGATCGGGAATCCCGACCAGGTCGAGGAGTTCGACGGCCCGCTCCCGCGCCTTCTCGCGCGACACGTTCTGGTGGGCGCGGACCGCCTGGGCGATCAGGTCGCCCACCCGGTAGACGGGGGTGAAGGCGGACAGCGGGTCCTGGAAGACCATGGCGATACGACTGCCGCGCACCCGGGAAAGCTCCGCGTCGGACGCGCCGACCAGGTCCGTTCCGTCGAGCAGCACGGAGCCCCGTACCGTCGCGTTCGCCGGCTGGAGTCCCATCAGGGCGAGCGCGGTCGCGGACTTGCCGGACCCCGACTCGCCGACCAGGCCCAGGACTTCGCCCCGTTCCAGCGAGAAGCTGACACCGCGCACGGCGGGCGCACCGTCGAATTCGACTTCGAGGTCACGCACTTCGAGTATCGGGTTCTCACTCACGCCGAAACGTCCTTCTTGCTCTTCGTCCTGCTGTTCTTGTGCTTCTTCGTCTGCCGCCCGGTCGGGTCGAGCGCGTCCCGCAGCCCGTCGCCGACCAGATTCACCGCGAGGACGAAGACGACCAGGAGTCCGGCGGCGAAGAAGAACATCCAGGGATACGTCACCGCCGCCCCCGTGCCGGAGGAAATGAGCGTGCCGAGGGAAACGTCCGGGGCCTGCACGCCGAATCCGAAATAGGAGAGCGCGGTTTCGCTCATCACGGCCCCGCCGACCGCGATCGTCGCGTCGATGATCAGGAACGAGGCGCAGTTCGGCAGGATGTGCCGCCAGATGATCCGGAAGTGCCCGACGTCCATGTAGCGGGCGGCCCGCACGAAGGTGCGTTCCTTCAGCGAGACGGTCATCGACCGCACCACCCGCGCGGTGATCATCCACCCGAACACGACGAGCAGCGCGACGAAGGCCAGCCAGCCGCCGCCGCGCATCCTCGGCGAGACGATCGCGATGATCAGGAAGGCCGGAAAGACCAGCAGCAGGTCCACGCCGAACATCAGCACCCGGTCGGTCCACCCGCCGAAGTACCCGGCGCACGCGCCGACCAGCGAGGCCAGCACGGTCGAGAAGAACGCCACCAGCGCGCCGATGACCAGCGACTTCTGGAGTCCGCGCACGGTCTGCGCGAAGACGTCCTGGCCGATCCGGTTGGTGCCCCACCAGTGCTCGGCGCCCGGTCCGACGCGCTGCGCACCGTAGTCGATGTGGCTGTACGTCCACGGGCTGAGGTACGGACCGACGAAGGCCAGCAGGAACAGCAGCACCAGCACCACCGCCCCCACCAGTGCGCCCCGCTTGCGGACGAAGCGCTTCAGCACCACGGAGGCGCGCCCCTCGGGGCGTACGTCCTCAAGAGGGTCGGTCAGGACTGCGGCGGCGACGGTCACGGTGGCCGTACTCCTCGTACTACTCGTGCTCGTGCGGCTCGTGCGCGTGCGGCTCATGCGGTGTGCCGTACGCGCGGGTCGAGCGCGGCGTTCAACAGGTCGGCCAGAAATCCGGACAGCAGGACCAGCCCGGCGGCGAAGGCATTGACGGCGACGACCGAATTGATGTCGTTCTTCCCGATCGAATTCACGAACCACTCACCCATTCCGTGCCATCCGAAAATGGTCTCGGTGAAGGTGGCCCCGGTGAAAAGCGCCAGGAATCCATAGCTGAAATACGTGGACATCGGAATGAGCGCGGTCCGCAGCCCGTGCTTGAGCAGGGCGGCCCTTCGCGAGATTCCGGTGGACTGTGCCGTACGGAGATAGTCCGAGCCCAGCACGTCGAGCATGGTGCTGCGCTGATAGCGGCTGTAACTGGCCACCGCACCGAGGGCGATGGAAATCGTCGGCAGCAGCAGGTGCACCGCCCGGTCCTTCAGTACGGCGAAGAATCCGCCGTCCACCCCCGGGCTCTTCTCGCCGGTGAACTGGATGACCTCGGTCCCGGTCTTCTGGTTGAACCAGATCGCCCCGGTCTTCAGCAGGACGGCCAGCAGGAACACCGGTGTCGACAGCAGCACGAAGGAGACGAGCGTGGCGACCCTGTCCGGCAGCCGGTACTGCTTGACCGCAGTCCAGGCCCCCAGCAGCACGCCCACGACGGTGCCCAGGATCGTCCCGGTGAGCAGCAGCCGCAGACTCACCCCGATCCGGCGGCCGAACTCCTCGCCCACGGACAGCCCGTCGATGGTCCGCCCGAGGTCGCCCCGCAGCACCCGCCCGCCCCAGTCGAGGAACCGGGAGAACAGCGGCTCGCGGTCGTTCATGCCCAGCGCGGTGAGGTGCGTGTCGATGGCCGCCGGGGAGAGCGGTGGCTGCCTGCCCGCGTAGTACGAGCGCGGGTCGAGCGCCAGCGAGGCCAACAGGTACGAGAGGCAGACGGCGGCCAGCAGCAGGACCGCGTAGTAGCCGAGTCGTTTGGCCAGGAAGGCGGCCACGTGGGGGTGTCCTTTGCAGTGGTTCAGTACGCAGTCACAGAGGAGGCCGGTACACCCGCAGAGCTCCTACCCGCGCAGGTCACCGGCCTCCCACCCCATCCTGGTGATCATTTGTTTCCGCTGTGCGAAGACGACATGGCAGCTTTGCTGCAGCTCACCCGATTCCTGTCACCGCCTCCTTCTCGCGCCTTACGGTCTCCACATCCCACATCCCACATCCCACATCCCACGGCCCGGACCGGGCCGTCACCGGGCCGTCATGGAAGAAGTAGACCGATGCGCAGATCGACCGTCACCGCCGTTGCCGCAGCCCTGGTTGCCAGCCTGGCGGTCGCAGGCTGCGGCGCCCAGGACGGCGAAGGCCCGGCACCCAAGAAGCAGGCGGCCGTCAAGGCCGACGGCAGCAACATCAACGCCCACCCGCTGAGCGACATCAAGCAGGGCGGGCAGCTGAAGATCGGGATCCAGCAGTGGATCACCCAGTACAACGGCAACACCCCGGACGGCAGCCAGGGCGACGCGGACGACATCATCCGCCTCGTCATGCCGGTTCTCTTCAACACCGACGCCAAGGGCGTCGCCAGCGCGAACCCCAACTTCCTGACCTCGGCGAAGGTTTCCCAGGCCGACCCGCAGGTGGTCGAGTACGAGCTGCACCCGAAGGCGAAGTGGTCCACCGGAACCCCGCTGGGCTGGAAGGACTTCGAGGCCCAGTGGAAGGCCCTGAACGGCACCAACCCGGCGTACGAGGCCTCCGACACCGCGGGCTACGACCAGATATCCAAGGTCGAGAAGGGCGCGGGCGAGCACTCGGTCAAGGTCACCTTCAAGGCCCCGTACGCCGACTGGCAGCGCCTCTTCTCCCCGCTCTACCCGGCGTCCCACACCAGCACCCCGGAGCAGTTCAACAAGGGCTGGCAGGAGAAGGTCCCGGTCTCGGGCAGCGCCTTCAAGGTGAAGGACTACGACAAGACCGCGCAGACCGTCACCGCCGTGCCCGACCCCAACTGGTGGGGCCAGAAGCCCAAGCTGGACTCGATCGTCTACCGGGCCCTCGACCCGTCCGCGTACACCGAGGCGTACCTCAACAAGGAGATCGACTCCACCAGCGCGCTCGCCCCTGAGAACTACAAGCGCCTGGTGAAGGACGCGTCCACGGAGATCCGCCGCGGCGCCCGCTGGGACGAGGTGCACATCACCCTCAACGGGGCGCGCGGCCCGCTCAAGGACGTGAAGGTGCGCAACGCCGTCCAGGCGGCGATCGACCGGAAGGGCATCACCGACAGCTTCAGCAAGGACCTGACCTTCGAGCTGCCCCCGCTGGACAACCACTTCTTCATGCCGAACCAGGAGGGCTACAAGGCGAACGCCGGCGAGTACGGCACGTTCGACCTCGCCCGCGCGAAGAAGCTGCTGGACGAGGCGGGCTGGAAGGACGCGGGCGAGGGCAAGCCGCGCACCAAGGACGGCAAGGAACTGACCCTCTCGTACACGCTGAGCGGCGGCGGCGCGAGCAGCGAGCAGGACCAGGCGGAGCTGGTGCAGCAGATGCTGGGCCAGGCGGGCATCAAGGTCGAGATCAAGAAGGTCCCGGCGAACGACTACTTCAACGAGTTCGTCACCGCCGGCAACTTCGACCTGGTCAGCTTCCGCTTCGTGGACCAGCTCTTCCGCTCCGACGCGTTCGGCAACTACCGGCAGCCCCAGGGCAAGAACCTCTACGGCAACTACGGCTCGGTCAGCTCCCCGAAGCTCGAAGAGCTCCTCACCAGGGCGGGCCGCACCAGCAACCGCACCGAGGCCGTGAAGCTCTACAACGAGGCCGACGCGGAGATCTGGAAGCTGGGCCACTCCATCGAGCTCTACCAGCGCCCGCAGATCACCGCGGTCCGCAAGGGCCTCGCCAACTTCGGCGCCGAGGGCCTGGCCTCCCGCGACTACACGAAGACCGGCTGGCTCAAGTAACAGACCCGACCGGGA
The DNA here is from genome assembly GCF_044333135.1 of Streptomyces sp. NPDC021093. NCBI lineage: Bacteria > Bacillati > Actinomycetota > Actinomycetes > Kitasatosporales > Streptomycetaceae > Streptomyces > Streptomyces sp. NPDC021093. The sequence goes on from NZ_JBIRQJ010000017.1 coordinate 56,931, forward strand.
AAACCAGACCGGGCACCAGAACCGAAACCCCGGGCCGGGAATCCCCACCCACCCCGCACCCCCGCACCCCGGCTGTGGCCAACCACCCTGCCCACAGCCGGGCCCACCCTAGGGGGACAGCAGTCCCGCAGGGGGGGCGGCCGCACGGGGGCCGCCGTACAGGGGGCGCACACAAGGGGCCGTCCCATCGAGGGCCGTCTCACACGGTGGTGGGGGGGAGCCGTCCCACCCCCACCGGACCACTCGTCCCGCCCCCACCGGAACCCACTCCCGCCGGAGCAATCGCCCCACCCCCGCCGAGGGCACCGCCCCGCCGGATCAGTCATCCCACCCCCACCGTGAGCACCACCCCGTACCCGCCGGATCAGTCGCCCCCCACCGGAACCCGTCCCGCCGGAACCCGTCCCACCGGATCAGCGGCCCGCCCCGGCCGGGGACACCACCCTGCCGCCGCCGGATCAATCGCTCGCCGGATCGGTAACCCCCGCCGGAGCAATCACCCCGCCCTACCCCCCACTCACCACGCCCCGCACGAACTCCCCCACCCCGCCCTTCGCCCCGGGCGCGACCGCCCAGGACACCGCCACCCGCACCACCACCTCGCACGGCCACCGGTCGCCCACCGACGCCGCCACCCGGTCCCGTACGACGGCGACCACCTCGCCGGCCCCTGGTGCTCCCCCGTCCGCCCTTCGCTGGGCCGGCCCCGCCGCCGCTGCCGGAATCCCCCTGGCCGCCCGTCCCGACGGCAGCCGCTCCGGCCAGCACCCGGTCACCAGCGCCCGTACCAGCTGGTTCTCCTGTGCGGCCCGCACGATCCACTCGGCGACCCCGGCCAGCCGGTCCGAGTCGGAGCCCGTCCGGTCGCCGAGCACCCGGTCCACGCCGGCCAGGAAGCGGTCCGCCTCCCGCCGCACCAGCGCCCGCGCCAGCCCGTCCTTGCTGCCGAACTCGTTGTAGAGGGTCTGCCGGGACACCCCGGCCGCCGCGGCCACGTCGACCATCCGCACCGCCGACCAGGGCCGCGCCGCGAGTGCCGCACAGGCGGCGTCCAACAGGGCTTCTCGGGCAGTGGGCATAGCGTCGCCTCCCGCCTGTCAGCGTTGACGTCCCGTCACCGACTGTCAAGGGGGTCCGCTCGGAGGCCGTGCCCGAGATCCCGTATGGTCACCCGCTGATCACGCTCGATACTGTGTCGACATGCCCGACTATCACGATGACCTGCGCCTCGCCCACGTCCTCGCCGACGCCGCCGACGCCCAGACCATGGACCGGTTCAAGGCCCTGGACCTCAAGGTCGAGACGAAGCCGGACATGACCCCGGTGACCGAGGCCGACAAAGCGGCCGAGGAGCTGATCCGCGGCCATCTCAAGCGCGGCCGCCCGCGCGACGCGGTACTCGGCGAGGAGTACGGCCTGGAGGGCTCGGGCCCGCGCCGCTGGGTGATCGACCCCATCGACGGTACGAAGAACTACGTGCGCGGCGTCCCGGTCTGGGCCACCCTGATCTCCCTCATGGAGGCCGGCGAGGGCGGCTACCACCCGGTCGTCGGCGTCGTCTCCGCGCCCGCGCTGGGCCGCCGCTGGTGGGCGGCGAAGGGCGGCGGCGCGTACACCGGCCGCAGCCTGACCTCCGCGACCCGGCTGCACGTCTCGAAGGTGCCCCGGATCGCCGATTCGTCCTTCGCGTACTCCTCCCTCTCCGGCTGGGAGGAGCAGGGCCGCCTCGACGGCTTCCTGGACCTCTCCCGCGCCTGCTGGCGGACCCGCGGGTACGGCGACTTCTGGCCGTACATGATGGTCGCCGAGGGCTCCGTCGACATCTGCGCCGAGCCCGAGCTCTCCCTCTGGGACATGGCCGCGAACGCGATCATCGTCGAGGAGGCCGGCGGCAGTTTCACCAGCCTGGACGGCGTCCCCGGCGTCGAGGGCGGCAACGCGGCGGCCTCCAACGGCCTGCTCCACGACGAGCTGCTCGGCTACCTCAACCAGCGCTACTGAGTGCTCTGAGGGGCGTGTGACGAGATTTTGCGCGCCCCTCAACTTGCCTCTACCACCCTCTTGTTGACCCCGCACGAGCCTGCGACTCTAAAAGTTCCCTCACTTGTGAACTTGTGAATTCGTTCCCGTACGGATTCGCACCCAGGAGGTGGCTGTACTCCATGCTCGTACGCGATGCCATGAGCACGATGGTCCTCACCATCGGCCCCGCCCACACCCTCCGCCAGGCCGCCCGGCTGATGTCCGCCCGTCACGTCGGGGCGGCCATCGTCCTCGACACCGACACCAGTGGACTCGGCATCCTGACCGAGCGCGATCTGCTCAACTCGATCGGCGCGGGCCAGGACCCCGACCTGGAGACCGCCGAGGCCCACACCACCACCGACGTCGTCTTCGCCTCCCCCTCCTGGACCCTGGAGGAAGCGGCCGACGCCATGTCCCACGGCGGCTTCCGCCACCTGATCGTGCTGGACGACGACCGGGGCGAGCCGATCGGCGTCGTCTCGGTCCGCGACATCATCCGCTGCTGGGCCCCGATGCGCCGCCGTCCGGCGACCCTGGCGGGCTGAGGGCTTCGTACCGTACGAGAAAACCGGCGGGCCGGGCCCCCGCACAGGGAACCCGGCCCACCGGCTCGTACGTACCGGCACCGACACCCGTGCCGGAACCCGTACCGCGTACCGCCTACTCGCTGCGCAGCGCCTGCACCGCAAGCTCAAGGCGCTTGCCGAAGTCGCCGTCCGCCTGGCGGAAGTTGTTCACGGCGCGCTCGGCGATGTCGTCGCGCGACACCTTGGAGATGAAGCCCGCGAGGTTCTCGATCAGGCGGCCCTTCTCGTCCTCGGACATCAGCCGGTAGAGGTCGCCCGCCTGCACGAAGTCGGTGTCCTCGGCGTGCGAGTACGCCCCGTGGTTGCCGGTCGCGCCGGTCACCACGGCCGGCTGCCACAGCGGCTTGTCCGTCTGGAACGGGCCGCCGAAGCTGTTCGGCTCGTAGTTCTTGGCGCCCGCGTGGCGGCCGTCGTAAAGGAAGCCGTCACGGGAGTTCGTCCGCGCCTCGGTGGCGTGCGGGCGGTTCACCGGCAGGTGGTCGGCGTTGATGCCGACGCGGTAGCGGTGGGCGTCGCCGTACGCGAAGAGACGGCCCTGGAGCATCTTGTCCGGGGACGGGCCGATGCCCGGCACGAAGTGCGCGGGGCTGAAGATCGACTGCTCGACCTCGGCGAAGACGTTCTGCGGGTTGCGGTTGAGCTCCAGCCTGCCGATCTCGACCGGCGGGTAGTCCTCGTGCGGCCACACCTTGGTGAGGTCGAACGGGTTGAAGCGGTACGTCGCCGCGTCCGCCGCCGGCATGATCTGCACCTGCACCGTCCAGGACGGGAAGTCACCGCGCTCGATGGCCTCGCGCAGGTCGCGCTGGTGGCTGTCCGGGTCCTCACCCGCGAGCTTGTTGGCCTCGTCCTGGGTGAGGTTCTTGATCCCCTGGTCGGTCTTGAAGTGGTACTTGACCCAGAAGACCTCGCCGGCCTCGTTGTTCCACTGGTACGTGTGCGAGCCGTACCCGTTCATGTGGCGCAGCGTCGCCGGAATGCCGCGGTCCCCGAAGAGCCACGTGACCTGGTGGGTCGACTCCGGGCTGAGCCCCCAGAAGTCCCACACGTTGTCGGCTTCCTGGCTGCCCGTGTAGGGGTCGCGCTTCTGCGTGTGGATGAAGTCCGGGAACTTGATCGCGTCCTTGATGAAGAACACGGGCGTGTTGTTCCCGACGAGGTCGTAGTTCCCCTCCTCCGTGTAGAACTTCAGCGCGAAGCCGCGCGGGTCACGGACGGCGTCGGCGGAGCCGAGGCTGCCGGCGACGGTCGAGAAGCGCAGGAAGGTCTCGGTCTGCTTGCCGACCTCGGAGAGGAACTTGGCACGCGTCCACTGCGAAACGTCGCGGGTCAGCGTGAAGGTGCCGTACGCACCGGCGCCGCGGGCGTGCACGATGCGCTCCGGGATCCGCTCGCGGTTGAAGTGCGCGAGCTTCTCCAGCAGTGCCTGGTCCTGAACGAGCACGGGCCCGCCGACACCGGCCGTCTCGCTGTTCTGGTTGTCGGCGACCGGTGCGCCGGCCTCGGTGGTGAGCGGTCCCTGCGATGTCACGTGCGCCTCCTGCGTCATTCCTGCAAGTCCTGTCCCTTGGCTTATCGCTGTTCACGATCCTACAATGGACATTGTCTAAGTCAAGTGAACATCCAGAGTCACAATCGTTCGGGACTGAGGTCCCTCCCCTGTTAGGCTGGAAGACATGAGCGACCTACTGGAACGACTGCGCGGACGCGGCTGGCGCATGACCGCACAGCGACGTGTCGTGGCCGAGGTCCTCGACGGGGACCACATGCACCTGACGGCGGACGAGGTGCACGCCCGCGCCGTCGACCGGCTCCCGGAAATCTCGCGCGCCACGGTCTACAACACGCTGGGCGAGATGGTCTCCCTCGGCGAGGTCATCGAGGTCGCCACGGACCGCCGCGCCAAGCGCTACGACCCGAACGCCCACCGCCCGCACCAGCACCTGGTCTGCGCGAAGTGCGGCGCGATCCGCGACGTCCACCCGGCCGGCAACCCCCTCTCCGACCTCCCGGACACCGAGCGCTTCGGCTTCACGATCTCGAACGTCGAGGTCACGTACCGCGGGATCTGCCCGAACTGCGCGTAATCCGCCCGTCCGGCGCTGAGGGCGCGCGCAGCACAGCCGCGCCGCCCCAGCCCCGTACCCCTGTGCGCCGCCCCAGCCCCGTACCTCTGCTGGCCCCGCACCCCTACCTGCACATACGCAAAACACCGGTGGCCCGGAACTCTCTCAAGTTCCGGGCCACCGGTGTTCACTACTTCAGTAGCGGGGACAGGATTTGAACCTGCGACCTCTGGGTTATGAGCCCAGCGAGCTACCGAGCTGCTCCACCCCGCGTCGGTAGACACAAGCCTACGCCCCGCCCCCCGACCAGCGCAAATCACTTGCGAGGGGGCGCACGAGGGGCCGTACCAAGCCCCCCGTACGCCTTAAGCCGTCAGCTCCTGATGCAGCGCGTCGCGCAACCGGGCCGCCCGCTCCGCCACCTCCGCAGGCCCCAGCTCCACCGCCCGCACGCACCAGCGCTCGCCCTCGCCCAGCTCCCCCCGCCGGGCCGCCAGCAGCGCCAGCCGCAGCGCCGCCCGCCCGTGCCCGGCGTGCGCGGCCCTGGTCCACCAGAGCTGCGCCTCCGGCTCGCGCCCTTCACGCGCCAGCAGCAGCCCCAGGTTGAAGGCCCCGCCCAGGCTTCCCGCCTCGGCCGCCTCCCGGTACCACCGCGCCGCGCCCTCGACGTCGCCCCGGCCGGCCGCGAGCATCCCGACCCGTACCTGCGCACGGCGGTGCCCCTGCTCGGCGGCCCGCTCGTACCACTCCTCGCACTCCGACTTCTCGTCCACCGGCTCGCCCAGCACGGGCGGCCCGGCCGGCGGCTGCTGCGCGTCGAGCAGCATTCCCAGCCGGAACGCGCCCTCCGCGCTGCCCCCGCCCGCGGCCCGCCGCAGATGGGCCTCCGCGTCGCGCTCGTCGCCGTCCCGCAGCAGTGCGATGCCGACCTGAAGGGCGGCTTCCGTGTGCCCGGCCGCCGCAGCCCGCTCGTACCACTCCAGCGCACCCTGCTCGTCGCCCCGGCCCGCGTGCAGGATCCCCAGGTTGAAGGCGGCGTCGACACTGCCGACCTCGGCCGCCTTGGAGAACCACGGCTCGGCGCCGGACGGGTCGCCGCCCTGCAGCAGCAGAATGGCCAGCGCGTTCGCCGCCTCCCGGTGTCCGGCGTAGGCGGCCCTGCGGTACCACTGCTCGGCCTGGGCGGTACGCCCCTGGGCCGCGCACAGCAGTCCCAGGTTGTACGCCCCGTTGATGTCGCCGGCGTCCAGGGCGGCCCGGTACCAGCGCTCGGCGGTCTGCTGCTCGCCCCGGGCGGCGTGCTGCGCGCCCAGCGCGTTGGCGGCGTTCCCGTCGCCCTCCTGGGCGGCGCGCAGCCACCACACGGCGGCGCTCTCCTCGTCGCCCGCGTCGCGCAGCAGGAAGCCGAGCGCGCACGCGGCGCGCGGCTCGCCGTCCTTGGCGGAGGTCAGGTACCAGCGCCCGGCCTCCTTGAGCTCGCCGCGGGCCTCCAGGATGACGCCCAGGTGCAGGGCGGCCCGGCGGTGCCCGCGCGCGGCGGCCTGCCGGTACCACTGCTCGGCCTCCACCTCGGGCGGCTTCTCGCCCGGCGCGACGGAGGAGGAGCGCAGCATGCGCGGGTCGGTGTCCCAGGTGATGCCCCGCCGGCTGGCGACGTCCGCGGCGGCCCCGCCGCCCGTGGGCGTTCCGGCGCGGCGGTCGAGGAGGCGGGCGAGGCGGTACGCGGCTTCGCGGTGGCCCTGCTCGGCGGCGGCGCGCAGCCAGCGCTCGGCGCCGACGTCGCCGCGGTGTTCGAGGAGGTCGGCGAGGGCGTAGGCGCCCAGCGCGTGCCCGTGCTCGGCGGACTGGCGCAGCCAGTACTCGGCGGCCGGCTCGTCGCCGCGCTCGCGGTAGTGCCTGCCCAGGGCGTGGGCGGCGGCCGCGGACCCCGCGACGGCGGCGATGCGCCACCAGCCCGCGGCCTCTTCGGCGTACCCGCGCTGGAGCAGCAGGACGCCGAGGTTGTTGGCGGCGGCCCGGTCGCCCTCCGCGGTGGCGGCGCGGAGATGGGGCTCGGCGCCGTCGAGGTCGCCGCGGCGCAGCAGCAGGGACCCCAGGACGCTCATGGACGCGGCGTCGCCGTTCGCGGCGGCCTGCCGGTGGCGCACCTCGTCCTCCGCCGTGGCGGTGTCCGTGCCGTCGGTGCCTTCGGTGGGGCGCCGCTGTTCCAGCAGGCCCGTGTCGACCCGTCCGGTGTCGATCCGTCCGGTCTCGTCCTGCGCCGGCCCGGACCGCGTCGCCCCGTCCCGAGTCTTCTTGTCCCGCGTTGTCTCAACCCGCCCTGTCTCCAACAGAGTTGCCCTGTCCCCCATAGTTTTCATCGTCGCACCACCCGCAACCCGGGTACACCTGGTATACCGCAGTCATTGAGGTCACTACAGCGTTTTGTCGACATGCCCACAGGGCGACAAGTCAAACACATACGGTGCGCGGACATACGACGAGGGCCCGGATCCTCAATGGATCCGGGCCCTCGTCTTTTCAGTAGCGGGGACAGGATTTGAACCTGCGACCTCTGGGTTATGAGCCCAGCGAGCTACCGAGCTGCTCCACCCCGCGTCGTTGTTGTGCAACCGTACCACGACGCGGGGAGCGGCCTTTCCGGCCTGCTGCCGGCCCCTGCCACCGGCCCCTGCCACCGACCTTGCGCGGTCTTGCGCCGGTCTTGCGCCGGCCCTCGCACAGGCCCTGACCTGGGGCCTGTGCGAGGGCCTGCCAGGGCCTACTCGTTCTTCGCGGGCTCCTTCGGGTCCTGCTTGGCCGGCGGTGCCTTCTGGGCGTCGGCCGCCTGCTGGAGCGCCGTCTGGAGCTTCTCCTGGGCCTTGCCGTAGGCCGCCCAGTCCTGCTTCGCCAGCGCCTTCTGGCCCTCCTCGTACGCCGCCTGGGCGTCCGCGATGGCCTTCTGGAGCGCCGCCGAGCCGGTGGCCGGCGGCTTGGTGGTGCCGTCGCCCTTGTCCGGCGGCGGCTCCGCGCCCTTCTCACCGAAGACCGCGTTGAGCGCCTCGGCGAGCGAGTTCTTGAAGACGGTCTCCTTGCCGTACGACACGGCGACCCGCTTCAGCAGCGGGTACTGGGCGCTGTTGCCCTCCGCGTACACCGGCTCCACGTACAGGAATCCGTCGTTGAGCGGGATCGTCAGCAGGTTGCCGTACTCGATGTTGGAGTTGGCGCCCTTCATGTTGCGGACGAACTCGGCGACGTCGGCGTTGCCGTTGAGGCGGCTCTGCACCTGTTGCGGACCGGGCACGTCGCCCGTCACCCTCAGCAGTCTTATCGTGCCGTAGCTCGGACTCGACGCATCGGCGTCGACCGCCATGAACCCCCCGAGGTTGGGACGTCCGTTGGGCGTGAAGGTCGTCGTCAGGGAGAAGTTCTGCTCCTTGTCGCCGGGCATCTTCAGGCTCAGGTAGTACGGCGGCACGGCGCCCTTGGCGTCGGTCGTCGGGTCGTCCGGGATCTGCCAGGCGTCGGAGCCGCTGTAGAACTGCTTCGGCTCCTCGACGTGGTAGCGGGTGAGCAGCTCGCGCTGGACCTTGAACATGTCCTGCGGGTAGCGCAGGTGCTCCTTGAGCTGCGCCGGGATCTTGCTCTTCGCCTCGACCGTGCCCGGGAAGGCCTTCTTCCAGGTCTTGAGGACCGGGTCCTTCTCGTCCCACTCGTAGAGCTTGACCGTGCCGTCGTACGCGTCGACGGTCGCCTTCACCGAGTTGCGGATGTAGTTGACCTGGTTCTGCTGGGCGACGACGGCGCGCTGGTTGGTGGTCAGCGAGTCCGTCGTGGTGTCCCCGAGCGTCGTGCGCGACGCGTACGGGTAGCCGTTGGTCGTCGTGTAGGCGTCGACGATCCACTGGATGCGGTCACCGATGATCGCCGGGTAGGCGTCGCCGTCGATGGTCAGCCAGGGGGCGACGGCCTCGACGCGCTGCTTGGGCGTGCGGTTGTACAGGATGCGCGAGCCCTCGCCGATGGCGCCGGAGTAGAGGATCTGCGGCTCGCTCATCGTGACGGCGTAGGCCGCACGGTTGAGCGGATTGGAGAGGTTGACGCCGCTGCCGCCCTTGTAGCTGGTGGTCTTGGTGTCCTCGCCGTTCTTCTCGTAGTCGAGCTCCTGCTGCGGGCCGCCGACGATCGAGTACTGCTCGGTCTTCTCGCCGTAGTAGATCCGCTGCTCGTACTTGGCCTTGTCGGTGAGGACGCCCTTGGCGGGGAGGCCCGACTCGGTGAACTCCGGGCCGCCCTCGGTGTCCGTGTTGATGGACGTGCCCTTGGCGGTCACCGCACCGTAGCCGTGGGTGTAGTAGAAGTGGTCGTTGATCCAGTTCCGCTTCGGGATGCCCTTGAGGTCCAGCTCGCGCAGGCCGATGACGGTGTCCTGGCCGTTGTACCGGTCCACGTCGAGGGTCTGCGGGAACTGGTAGTACTTCCGCTCCTGCTGGAGCTGGCGGAAGGTCGGCGAGACGACGTTCGGGTCGAGGAGGCGGTAACTGGCCGCCGTGTCGGCGTCCTTGCGCAGCTTCGCGTTGTTGCCGCTGTCGTTCGTGCCCCGGTAGTCGGTGACCTTGGCGCCGTCGATGTCGTACGCCTGGCGGGTCGCATCGATGTTCTTCTCGATGTACGGGGCTTCCTTGGCCTGCTCGTTCGGCTGGACCTGGAACTTCTGCACGATCGCCGGGTAGAGCCCGCCGATCAGGATCGCGGAGAGCACCATCAGGCCGAAGCCGATCACCGGCAGCTGCCAGGTGCGGCGCCACAGCGTCGCGAAGAACAGCACGGCGCAGATGACGGCGATGCAGAACAGGATCGTCTTCGCCGGGAGGTAGGCGTTGGCGTCGACGTACCGCAGACCCGTCCAGTTGCCGGTGGCCTTGAAGTCACTGGACTTCACGGCCAGGCCGTACCGGTCGAGCCAGTACGCGACGGCCTTCAGGGCGACGAAGATGCCGAGCAGCACCGAGAGGTGGCCCGTGGCCGCTGCGGTCGCGCGCGCACCGGGGCTGGTCAGGCGCAGCCCGCCGTACAGATAGTGCACGAGGGCGGCGGCGACCAGCGAGACCACCACGGCCGCGAAGCCGAAGCCGAGCAGGAAGCGGTACCACGGCAGGTCGAACGCGTAGAACGACACGTCCAGGTCGAACTGCGGGTCCTTCTGGCCGAACGGCACTCCGTTGAGGGCCAGCAGCCAGGTGCGCCACTGGCCGGACGCGGAGGCACCGGCGATCAGCCCGACGAGGGCGGTGATCGCGACGAGCACCCACTTCTTGTACGGAGCGAGACCCATCCGGTAGCGGTCGAGGCTCTGCTGCTCCATCGACATCGCGCTGAGCGGCGGCCGCAGCCGGTGCGCCAGCCAGATGTTCACGCCGACGGCGGCTGCCATGAGCAGACCGAAGACGACGAAGAGACCGATCTTGGTCCACAGAGTGGTGGTGAATACGGACGAATACTTGACCGATCGGTACCAGAGCCAGTCCGTCCAGAACCCGGCGAACATGACGAATGCCATGGCCAGGACGGCCAGGACACCCAGTGTCATGAGCAGGGTCCGGGCGCGCCGGGAGGGCCGGCCCACTCTGATCCGTGGCCCGGTCGGGCCTCCGCCGCGGTCCGGCATCTGGAAAGCCAACGTGCGCACCTCGAAGTTCGCTGTGTTGTTTGCGGGGCCCCGCGTCCGCGGAGCCGTACCTATGCAACTTACTGAAGCTTTACTCAGTTCCCGCTTTGGGGGCCGAAGGAGGCAGGATATTCACCATGTCCAACTCCTCCCCCTCAGACCACACCCCTCCGATGCCCGCACCGGGCACGCCGATGGCCGCGAGCCCCCTCACCCGGGCCGTCCTGGAGATCGACGAGTACGCGTCCGGCCTCGGCTGGGACAAGCCCGCCCGGCTGTTCGCGCTGGTCGACACCGCGAAGCTGCGCAAGCAGGAGCCGGGGCTCGCCTCGCAGCTCGGGATCGACGCGGCGCAGACGGCCGGGTTCACGCCGATCGAGCAGGAGGAGATTCCGCGCGGCAAGGCCCTGGACGAGTTCCTCGGCACGATCGCCTGGCCCGCCTCGGTGACGGGCTGCGCCCTCACGGTGGAACGCCTGATGCTGCCGCCGTCCGCCGAGGCGTCCGTGCCGGAGGGCCTCAAGGGGGCCCAGCTGACCAAGTGGGTCGCCCGGCACCCGGACCGGCAGGAGGTACGGATGACGGTGGCGGTGCTGCGCGGCGGGGCCCGCGAATCGGCGATCCGGCTGCGCGAGAAGGACTCGCCGAACGAGGTGCTGACGGGGCCCGACCTGGTGCCCGGACTGGCCGAGGCGCTGGCGGCGACGTTCGAGTCGTAAAGCCTCTGAACAGCAACGATTCCGAGGTGACGGTGACGGTCAGCCTGTCGTGCACTTCGGCAGGCCGGCCGCGTCTCCCTTGCGGATGCCGTCCATCGCCTTGATCGCGTCGTCGATGGTGTCGACCTTGACGAGGGTGAGCCCGTCCGGGACGTCGGCGGCGGCCGTCGCACAGTTGTCCTTGGGCGTCAGGAAGTACTCGGCGCCCGCCTTGCGCGCGCCGACCGTCTTCATCTGGATGCCGCCGATCGGGCCGACCTTGCCCTTCTCGTCGATCGTGCCCGTACCGGCGACGAACTTCCCGCCCGTCATGTCGCCCTCGGTGAGCTTGTCGACGATGCCCAGCGAGAACATCAGGCCCGCGCTGGGGCCGCCCACGTCGGCCAGCTTGATGTCGATGGTGAACGGGAAGGTGTGGTCGGTCCCGGCCTGGATGCCGACGATCGGCCGCCCGTTGTCCCCGGCCTGCTTCGTGGTGATGACGACCTTCTCGGTGCTGGTGGGCTCCTTGTGCGCCTTCTCCGCGGCCTCGGCGTCCTTGGCCGGTACGACGGTGAAGACGACCTTCTCGCCGGGCTTGCGCTGGGTGACGAGCTTGGAGACGTCCCCCGGCTCCTCGACCTTCTTGCCGTCCACCTCGCGGATGACGTCCCCCGCGTGCAGCTTCCCCTCGGCAGGGGTGTCCTTGACGACGCTCGCGACCACCACGCGCGTGGCGACGGGAATCTTCAGCGCCTTGAGCGCGGCGACCTTCGCGCTCTCCTGGGACTGGCTGAACTCCTCGGCGTTCTCCTGGGTGGACTGCTCCTCGGTCTTGCCGTCCGGGTAGAGCGTGTTGTGCGGCACCACGATGCTGTCGTGCGCCAGCCAGCCGTAGACCGCCTCGACCAGGTTCATCGAATAGTCGGCGCCGGTGACCCGGACCGTCGTCATGTTGAGGTGACCGGTCGTCGGGTACGTCTTGCGGCCGGAGATCTGGAGCACCGGCTCACCACTGGCCTGGCCGAGGGTGTTCACCGTCGGCCCCGGGGACATTGCCGAGTAGGGCACTTTGATGAGGACGCCCGCGCAGAGGAGCGCGATCAGGATGAGGGTGGAGGCGAGCATCGTCGCAGTGCGGCGTGGCATGGAACGACAGTACGGGAAGGCTTTGCGGGTGCACCGCTGGGGCCGGTCCGTACGGGGCGCGGGGGCTTCAGCGCGGCGTTCTCGGGCGGCTCGTACGGCTCAGGCAGCGCGGGCGGCTCGTACGGCGGCCGGGCCGCGCGTCAGGCGGCGTCGGAACCGGAATGCGACTTCTGCATGGCTTCGCGGAACTTCTCGTAACCCGCGAGTTCGGCGACATCGCCGGTAGTGCGATTTCGGGCGGCCCAGCTTCCCCATATCGCAGCCCCGACAGCTGCGAAAAGCGGAATCAGCAACCAGGCAAGTACAGCCATTCCGACCTCCCGACCCAGTGAGCGACCGCTGAACAATCCGAGCGATCGCAGCCAGCCGATCAGCAGATTAACCATCCGCTGCTTCAACGCTCGGGCCAGGGGTCCGGTTACGCAAATCGTGGCGGTTGACGGCAGAGGCGTTTAGCCGGATTTAGCCGCTTAGAAGAGCTTTGGCGTTCAGCACGCTCCCACCCATTCCTCCGTGCCGTCCGAGAATTTCTGGTGCTTCCAGATCGGCACCTCGTGCTTGAGGTCGTCGATCAGCATGCGGCAGGCGTCGAAGGCCTCCGCGCGGTGCGGGCAGGACACGGCCACCACGACCGCCAGGTCGCCCACCGCGAGGTCGCCCACCCGGTGGACGGCCGCGAGCGCCCGCACGGGGTGGTTCGCGACGACCTTCTCGGCGACGCGGCGCATCTCCGCCTCGGCCGTGGGGTGGCAGGAGTAGCCCAGGGTGTCGACGTCGGCGCCCCCGTCGTGGTTGCGGACGGTGCCGACGAACAGGGCGGTACCGCCCGCCGCGTCCTCACCGACGGCCCGGAAGACCTCGTCGAGGGAGAGCGGGGTGTCGCGGACCGCGAGCAGCCGGATCGGGTCCTGGGCCGCCTGTTCGCCCGGGTGGGTGTTCGGGGTGCTGGGGGTGCCTGCCATGAGCCCATCGTGCCGTACGCCACCGACAACGGGGAATTGCGCGTTCGACCGGCACGCGTGCGAGCCGTATGGAGCCTCCTACAGGCATGAGGCTCCTACAGGCATGAGGGCTCCTACGGCCCGTACCGGCCGGTGCTGCCGTGCGGGTTCAGATGCGGCGGCGGGCCTTGCGGGCACGGCGTACCAGGGCGGCCGTGCCGAGCAGTGCGACCGTCGCCCCCGCGGCACCCGCCGCCGTGGCATCTTTGCGGCCGAGGCGACGGCCCGCGAGGGTGTGCCGGCCCGCGACCTCCTCAAGGAGCTGGGCGAGTACCTCCTCGTTGGTCCACTGCGGCCGCCAGCCCGCGTCGTGCAGCCGCGAGACGCTGACCACCCAGGGGTGCATGGTGTACGCGAGATCGCCCGCGGGGGACGGGGTGAGGCCGATCCGGTGCAGCCGGGCGGCGGCGCCCAGGGCGACGGCGGAGGGCAGTTCCATCCGGCGGATGCCGCTGAGCTCCTCGACCTCCTCCTGCTCCAGCCAGCCGTCGCAGCCGACCGCGAGCTCGCCCTCGACCTTCTCCAGCACCGCGTACTCCAGGGCGCTGACCAGGTCCTCGACGTGGCAGAACTGCCAGGTGGGGCGGGATCCGGCGGCCACCAGGAGGCGGGGCGACTCGAAGTAGCGGGTCAGCGCCGTGTCCGTACCGCCGACCAGGACGGCCGGGCGTACGACGGTGACGTTGAGGCCGGGGTGGGCCCGGGGCGCGCGGCGGCCGAGCCGCTCGACCTCCAGGAGGTCGCCGACCCCGGTGGCCTCGGCGGTGGCGCGCAGCTCGGCGTCCTCGGAGAGCGGGATGTCGTTGTCCGGCAGGGCGCCGTAGACCATGGCGGAGGTGCACAGGACGACCCGGTGCACCCCGGCGGCAGCGGCGGCCGTGAGCACCGTCTGCGTACCGCGCACGTTGTACGCCGTACGGGCAGCGGGGTCCGTCTCCAGGTCGAGGTCGAGCGCCAGGTGCACGACGACGTCGGCGCCGCGCAGTTTCTCGGCGATGGCGGGGTCGCGGACGTCGAGGATGTGCCACTGCGCATCGGCGACCTCGCCGCGCCGCTCGTCGATCGCGACGACCTGCTTGATCTCCTCCGACTCCGCCAGTCTGCGGGTCAGCAGGGCTCCGACACCGGACGCGGCACCGGTGACCGCGACCACGGGACCCCGCACTGCGGGGGTTGAGCGGTTTCGCGCTGCGCGAACCTTGGAATCTGTTGCGCGAACCTGCGGATCTGGGGAACTCACCGGGCGTCTCCAGCGGTTGTCTTCAGTACGTACGCAAGTTGGCGCGTACGGACCAGGTGGCGTCCATCCTGCCGCAGGCCCCGAGCCCGCGGAGCACCGAGACCGGAATCAGGTTCTGGTGTCTACGCTGGGTGGTGATGTCGGGCAGCCGCCGTCGGCACGAGCCGACGGCCCTACGAGCCGAGGAAACCCGTGAGTGACACCCCATTCGGATTCGGCCTTCCGCCGGAGGAGCCGGAGGACGGCGACGGCAAGAAGAAGGACCCTGCCGGTGGTGGGCAGGGTTCCGGCGGCGACCCGTCGAACCCCTTCGGGTTCGGCTCGCTGCCGGGCATGGGCGGGCCGGGGGGTGACAATCCCTTCGCCGCGATGTTCGGTTCGATGAACCCGAACGACCTGGGCGCCGCCTTCCAGCAGCTCGGCCAGATGCTGAGCTACGAGGGCGGTCCCGTGAACTGGGACATGGCCAAGGACATCGCCCGCCAGACCGTCGCGCAGGGCACGTCCGACGGCACCAAGGACTCCAGCGTCAGCCCGGGCGAGCGCTCCGCCGTCGAGGAGGCCGTGCGCCTCGCCGACCACTGGCTGGACGGCGTGACGTCGCTGCCCTCCGGTGCGACCACCGCCGTGGCGTGGAGCCGCGCCGAGTGGGTCGAGGCGACCCTGCCCGCGTGGAAGCAGCTCGTGGACCCGGTGGCGGAGCGCGTCGGCGCTGCCATGGGCGACGTACTGCCGGAGGAGATGCAGGCCATGGCGGGCCCGCTGATCGGCATGATGCGCTCCATGGGCGGCGCCATGTTCGGCCAGCAGATCGGGCAGGCCATCGGCGTGCTGGCGGGCGAGGTGACCGGGTCGACCGACATCGGTCTGCCGCTCGGCCCGGCCGGCAAGGCGGCGCTGCTGCCGTTGAACGTGGCGGCGTTCGGCAAGGACCTGAGCGTCGACGAGAACGAGGTCCGGCTGTACCTGGCGCTGCGCGAGGCCGCCCACCAGCGGCTCTTCGCGCACGTGCCGTGGCTGCGCTCGCACCTGTTCGGTGCGGTCGAGGGCTATGCCCGCGGAATCACCGTGGACACCTCGAAGCTGGAGGAGGCGGTCGGCGGGCTCGACCCGTCCAACCCCGAGCAGCTTCAGGAGGCGCTCCAGCAGGGCATGTTCCAGCCCGAGGAGACCCCGGCGCAGAAGGCAGCCCTGGCCCGTCTGGAGACGGCGCTCGCGCTCGTCGAGGGCTGGGTGGACGCGGTCGTGCACGAGGCCGCGAAGCCGCGTCTGACGTCGGCCGACGCGCTGCGCGAGACGCTGCGCAGGCGGCGTGCGTCGGGCGGTCCCGCAGAGCAGACGTTCGCGACGCTGGTGGGCATGCAGCTGCGTCCGCGCCGGCTGCGGGACGCCGCCCGGCTGTGGGCCTCGCTCACGGACGCGCGGGGCCACGAGGGCCGCGACGGCCTGTGGGAGCACCCGGACATGCTGCCGACGGCGGACGACCTGGACGACCCGGACGGGTTCGTGCACCGCGAGCAGATGGACTTCTCGGAGCTGGACAAGATGCTCGGCGAGGCGGCGGGCAACCCCTCCGAGCAGAAGCCGAACCTCAAGAAGGACGACGAAGGCGACAAGGGCGACGAGGGCGCCAAGTGACCCTGCACGACGACGCGGTCCTCGTGCTCAAGGGGTACGAGGACCAGGACGAGCTGCGCCAGCAGTACCTGGACCACCTCTCGGCGCACCCGGACGGGATGTGGAAGGCCTGCACGGCCGGGCACCTGACGGCCAGCGCGCTGGTCGTGGACCCGGAGCACGGCCGGGTGCTGCTGACCCTGCACAAGAAGCTGAAGATGTGGCTCCAGATGGGCGGCCACTGCGAGAGCGGTGACGCGACGGTGGCGGACGCCGCGCTGCGGGAGGCCACGGAGGAGTCCGGCATCGCGGGGCTGACGCTGCTTCCGGGCGGTCCGGTCCGGCTGGACCGGCACCCGATCCCGGCGCCCTGCCACTGGCACCTGGACCTCCAGTACGCGGCGATCGCCCCGGCCGGTGCGGTCGAGGCGATCAGCGACGAGTCGGACGACCTGCGCTGGTTCGGCTACGACGAGGTCGCGGACGTGGCCGACGAGTCGGTCGTACGACTGGTGGAGCGGGTGCGCGCGGCGCTGTAGAGCGGTGCGCCCCTGGGGTGGCAGCCTCGAAGAGGCCTGCCACCCCAGGGGCGCGGGGAACTGCGCGACCAGCCACGACGTGCCCGCGCGAAGTGAACCCCGCCGCCAACGCTCAGTTCCACGCGTTGTTCTGGTTCTGCCCGTGCGCTCCCTGCTGGCCGACACCGTACTGGGCGGCCATGCCCTGGCCGATCACCGCGTTCTGCGGCGGCATGACCTCGCTGGGCTGGACCAGGACGATGCCCTGGCCGAGGAAGCTGAGCTCCCAGCCCTCGCCGGTGTTGCCGCGCCTGCGCCGTACCCCCGAGGAGTGCGTCTGCGCCTGCATCTGCACCCGCAGCGACGCCGACCAGGCGACCACCGCGTCCGCGTCGGCGCTGATGTAGCGGTCGGGCGTGACCTGCATCATCAGCGGCTGCCCCGAGGTCATCAGGGCGACCTTGCCGCGGCCGGAGACATTCAGCTGGTACTTGCCGGAGCCGGAGATTCCGTACTGGCTGTCCACGGCGACGACCTCGGTGTGCAGCGCCGAGTCCAGTGCCAGGACGTAGCTGCTGTCGACGGTGAGGCCGTCCTGGTCGACGTCCACGACGTGGACGTACTGGGCGAGGTTGGCGAGGAAGACGGTGCCCTGCCCGGAGCAGCGCATCAGGTCCAGGCCCTCACCGGTGTTGGCACGGGCGCGCTGTTGCTGCTGCGACTGGTACTCACCGTCGAACTCCATCAGCCCCTGGTAGGCGACCATGCTGCCCTTGCGTGCCAGGACGTCGTCGTGGCCGGTCAGGGCGACTCGCAGGAGCTGCGGGTTCTGCGCGGTGTAGCGCTCGGCGGACTGCTGTTCCGTATAGCCGAAAAGCGGGCTCTGCATGATGTTCCCTATCCCCCTCAGTTCCTGATCCGCAGCCGGTCCGAGCTGTCCTCGCTGGGCTGTACGACGACGACGCCCTGGCCCGAGAAGGCCATCTGGTACGCCTCGCCGCTGCCGCGTCCGATCAGCGAGGACGCCTTGAAGCTGCGCTTGCCCTTCACCTTGAGGTTCGGGGACCAGGCGACCAGGGCGTCCGGGTCGACGTACGTCTCGTCGTCGCCGCGGCCGCAGTCCACGACGATCGGGGTGCCTCTTGAGGTGAGGGCGACCCAGCCGGTGCCGGAGACCTTCACGTTCCACAAACCCTGGCCGGCGAACTTGGCGAGGCCCTTGACGCGCTCGACGCCCCACTGGAGGGACGCGTCGAAGGCGAGCAGGTTGGTGCCGTTGACCGAGAGGGCGTCGTTGGTGAGGTTGATGATGACGACGTCCGCGCCGTAGTCGGCGAGGTAGAGCAGGCCGTCACCGGCGCACTTCATGAGCGGGGCGCCCTCGCCGGTGATCCACTGCGAGGCGATCTGGCGTACGGCGGGCGGGTTGGGCTCGTACTGGACGAAGCCTTCGTAGGCGACCATCGAGCCCGTACGCGCGTACAGGTCCTGGCCGGTGACCATGGCGATCTTGACCATGGACCGGCCGTGGTTCTCCATGCGGGCGGCGACGGGTGTCGGGGCGAAGCCCGCGAGTTGCTGGTTCATTCTTCGGGCTCCCTCAGACCTCGTACGGCTGGACGACGATGAAGTTCCCGGGGGCTCCCCGGAATTGGAGGTTCACGGTCTCCCCGCTGTGGCCGGGGAACGCCTGGCGGCGCAGCCTGACCTGGCTGGAGAGGATCACCTGGGACGCCGCCGACCAGGCCACGATGGCGTTGCTGTCGGCGAACGTGGTGGGCGTGACCGGCAGGACGACCGGGATGCCCTGGGTCTTGACCACCACGGTGCCGGTGCCGTGGAACATCATCGTGAAGAGCGCGCCGCCGGGGATGCCGTGGCCCTCGATGCGGCGGACCTCGTGCTGGAGGGTCTCGTCGAACGCGAGGACGTTCTCGGCGGAGACGCAGATGCCGTCGCCCTGGAGCTCGATGGGGTGCAGGTGGGACGCGTTCTCCGCGAAGAAGACCTGGCCCTGCCCGGTGCAGCGCATCAGCTGCATCTCCTGGCCGGTGGCGTTGCCGACCATGCGGCCCGCGAATCCCGCGCCCTTGTAGCTGAAGTCGACCTTGCCCTGGTACATCACCATGCTGCCCTGGCGGGCGAGCACGGGTGTGCCGTTGTTGCCGAGGTCGACCCGCATCAGCTGCTCGTTCTGCGGGGTCCAGCGCTGGCCGGTGGGCGTCTCGCGGTACTTCTCAAGAGCGGACTGGAGACCGGGGGCGGTCTGCGGCGCACCCTGGGGCATGCCCTGCGGAATCCCTTGGGGCGGCATGCCCTGCTGGCCGTACGGCTGGTGCTGCTGCGGGGGCTGCTGCGGGGGCTGCTGCGGGGGCTGGCCCTGCGGCTGTCCGTACGGGCCGGGGGCGGCTGGTGCGGCCGGCGGATAGCCGTACTGACCGCCCTGGCTCGGGGCCTGTCCCGGAACCTGCCCGTACTGCTGGGGCGGTTGGGGCGCCTGCGGGCCGTGCGGCGGCTGTCCGTACGGCTGTTGCGTGTGCAGCGGTGCGGCGATCGTCTGCGCGGCGTGCACCGGCGGGACGGCGGGCGTGGGCGCCGGGGGCGGGGTGGCACCCTGCGGCGGCGCGTAGTGCTGCTGCGCGGGCGCCTGCGGGGCCGGGGCCTGCGGTGCGCTCTGCTGCGCGGGAGCACCGAAGGACGGGGCGGGCTGCTGCGGTACGGGCTGGGCGGGGCCGGCCTGGGCGGGCGGGGCGAAACCGGGGACGCCGCCCTGCTGCGGCGCCGGGGCCGCGGGCTGCTCCTCCTCGGCGACCTCGCCGCCGAAGTTCTTCAGCAGCGCCTCCAGACCGCCGTCGAAGCCCTGCCCGACGGCGGCGAAGCGCCACACGTCCTTGAGGTAGAAGTCCCCGAGCATCACGGCGCGCTCGGTGCTGAACTCGGCTCCTGTGAAGGCGTACCGGACGACCTCTTCGCCTCCGGCGACGACCCTGATGTACCCGGGAGCGACCTGCGACATCTGCCCCGCACCGTCGAGCGTCGCGGTGAACGACAGCTTGTGGATGTGCGACGGAATGCGGTCCAGGGTGACCCGGAACGACTCTGTGTCACCGGCCTGCGCACCCAGGAGCTGGATCGACTCCTCGGGCGACTTGGGCTGGTTGAAGAAGATGAAATAGCGGTCGTCGGTCAGCTGCTCGTTGGCGTCGAGGCCGAAGCAGCTGATGTCGAAGGTCAGTCCGGGAGCACCGATCTGTACACCTACGTACAGATCCGTCCCTGCTGTGAGGTCGCTGATTTTGGCCTTGTGGCCGCGCTGGAAGTCCCTGGCCATACGTAACGACCGTCCCCCGTTCCGAATTTGGATGCGTCGCGTCCGAGGCTAACCGCAAACACTGACAGTGCGGCAAGCCGGTACACAGTCGGTACAGATCGCCCCGGAGAGCCGTCGCCGCTCCGGGACACAAGTGCGGAGCGTTACTCGCCGCGCGCCTTGGGGAGGTGCGGCAGGCGGTCGGCGGCGACCACCCCTTCGAGGTAGCCGCGGGCCCGCTCGGTGCGCGGGTACGCCTCCAGGAGCTGCCAGAAGGGCGCTCCGTGACCGGGGACGAGCAAGTGGGCCAGCTCGTGGAGGAGCACGTAGTCGATCACGTACTCGGGCATCCCCTGGAGCCGGTGCGAGAGGCGGATGCTGCCCTCGGCGGGCGTGCAGGAGCCCCAGCGGGTGTTCTGGTTGGTCACCCAGCGCACCGAAGCGGGCTTCGCCCGGCCGTTGAAGTACTGGGCGGAGAGCCGGCCGGCCCGCTCGGACAGGTCGTCGTCACCGATGGTGCGTTTGCTCTCCTGGGCCGCCAGCTTGTCGAGCATCACGCCCACCCAGCGCTGCTCCTCCGCCTCGGACATCCGGGCGGGGATGAGCACGATGGTGCGGTCACCCTCGCGGTAGGCGGAGACGGTGCGGCTGCGCCGGGCGCTTCTGCGGACCTCGACGGCGAAGCGGGGGGACGGGTCGACTGACACGCCCCGACGGTACCCGCTGCAGGTGGCGGAAGTCGTCTCTCCGGAGCGTTCCGGCCGGAACCCTCCGGCCGGAGTCTCCAGTACGACTAACACCCGGGCCTGTGGACAACTTTCGGCACCGATCCGCACGGACCTGCATTCTGAGATCGGCACGCAGAGCGACGAAGAGATTGCACAACGGGACGACGGAACGACAGGACGACAGGACGGGGGACCGGGACATGCATCCGAGGGTGAAGCCCGCGCTGCGGCGGGCCTGGCGGGACCGGCAGAGCGTGCAGTTCGGGCTGACGTCCGCGCACGCGGTGCTGGTGGGGCCGGTGGACACGGCGACCGGCAGCATGATCGAGCTGCTGGACGGGACGCGCTCCATACCGCTGCTGCGGACGGAGGGCCGGGCGATGGGGCTGCCGGACGGGCAGGTGGACACCCTGGTCTCCCGGCTGACGGCGGCGGGGCTGATCGACGACGTGACGGCGGGCGGGCCGGGCGCCGACGCCCTGCGCGAGCGGGCCGGGGAGCTCGACCGGCTGCGGCCTGATCTGGCCTCGCTGACGGTGGTGCACCCGGAGCCGGGCGGCGGAGCGCGGCGGCTGGCCGCGCGGCGGGCGGCGCGGGTCCAGGTGCGCGGGGCGGGGCGGGTCGGCGCGACCGTCGCCTCGTTGCTCTCCGCTTCCGGAGTGGGCCGGGTCGACGTGCTGGACGGCGGCCGTGTGGAGGCCTGGGACGTGGCACCGGGCGGGGTGCCGGCCGAGTCCGTCGGTGCGCGGCGCGACACCGCGGCACGCCAGGCGGTCCGCAGGGCGGCACCCGGCCGACCGCCACGACAGGGGCCGAGGGAGGGGTCGAGGGAATCGGAGTGCGCCGGTGAGCCGGGGCTGTCGCTGGTGGTGGTGACGCCCCGGGACGGGCTGGAGGCGTACGCACCCGATCCGGCGTCCTCCCGGGCCTGGATCGGGTCAGGGATTCCTCACCTCTACGCGGGAGTGGTGGAGGCCACGGGAGTGGTGGGGCCGTTGGTGCTGCCGGGCGGGAGTGCCTGTGCCGGGTGCCTGGAGCGGGTGCGGGCGGAGCTCGACCCCGGGTGGCCGAGGATGCTGGCGCAGTGGCGGTCCGGGCGCCGGGTCGGCGTACCGGCCTGCGACGTCGCCCTGGCCACCGCTGTGTCGGGCCTGGCGTCGGCCCATGCGCTGGCCTTCCTGGACGGGGAGCTGCCGTCGAGCACGGGTGCGCGCTGGGAGGTCTCGCTGCCGCTCCTGGAGTGGCGGGCGCAGCAGTTCGCCGCACACCGCGAATGCGTCTGCGGTGCAGGTGGGAGGGGGGAAGGGGACACCCCCTCGGGGAACTTGAAGGCGCACGACACAATGGCCGGGTAGGCGCCGTCGAAGGAGCACTGAGCAAAGCACTGTCGTCAGGGTTCGCGCGGCGCGGCTGTCTGGGATTTGGAGGGGCGCATGTCTGATCTTCCCCGGAAGGCGGTAACACGTACCGCCAAGCTGGCCGCGTTGCCACTGGGCTTCGCCGGCCGGACCGCATGGGGTCTCGGCAAACGGATCGGCGGCAAGTCCGCGGAGATCGTCGGGCGGGAACTGCAACAGCGCACGGCGGAACAGCTCTTCAAGGTGCTGGGCGAGCTGAAGGGCGGGGCGATGAAGTTCGGACAGGCCCTGTCCGTCTTCGAGTCCGCGCTGCCCGAGGAGATAGCCGGGCCGTACCGGGCGGCGCTGACGAAGCTCCAGGAGGCGGCTCCGCCGATGCCCACCCGCACCGTGCACGGGGTGCTGGTGGAGCGACTGGGCGAGGACTGGCGGGAGTTGTTCCAGGAGTTCGAGGACAAACCGTCGGCCGCGGCGTCGATCGGCCAGGTGCACCGGGCGGTGTGGCACGACGGACGCGAGGTGGCCGTCAAGGTCCAGTACCCGGGGGCCGGCGAGGCACTGCTCTCGGACCTGAACCAACTGGGCCGGTTCGCGAAGCTGTTGGGGCCGCTGGTCCCGGGCATGGACATCAAGCCGCTGATCACGGAGCTCCGTGACCGGGTGTCGGAGGAGCTGGACTACGAACTGGAGGCGCGGGCCCAGCGGGAGCACGCGGCCGAGTTCGCGAACGACCCCGATGTGGTGGTCCCGGACGTGGTGCACCAGTGCGACCAGGTGCTGGTGACCGAGTGGATGGAGGGGACTCCCCTCTCCGAGGTGATCGCGGACGGGTCGCAGGAAGAGCGGGACCGGGCGGGGCAGTTGCTGGCCAGGTTCCTGTTCTCGGGTCCGGCCCGCACCGGGCTGCTGCACGCGGACCCGCACCCGGGCAACTTCCGGCTGCTGCCCGCGGATCCGGAAGGGGCCGAGGACGGTCCCTGGCGGCTCGGCGTGCTGGACTTCGGGACCGTGGACCGGCTGCCGGGCGGACTGCCGGACACGATCGGCGAGGCGCTGCGGACGACGTTGGAGGGCGACGCCGACGCGGTGTACGGCATGTTGTGCCGCGAGGGGTTCGTCAAGGAGGCCATCGAGCTGGACCCGGGGGCGGTGCTGGACTATCTGGTGCCGATCATCGAGCCGGCCGCGGCCGAGGAGTTCACGTTCACCCGGAGCTGGCTGCGGCAGCAGGCGGGACGGATCGCCGATGTCCGCTCCCCCGCGCACCAGTTGGGCAAGCAGCTCAATCTGCCGCCCTCCTATCTGCTGATCCACCGGGTCACGCTGAGCACCATCGGGGTGCTCTGTCAGCTGGGGGCGACGGTGCGGCTGCGCGATGAACTGGAGGAGTGGCTGCCGGGGTTCCGGGACGAGGCCGGGGAGGAAGAGGCGGAGCAGGTGCAGGCCAAGGCGGAGTAGGAGCCGGGGCCGGGACGATGGCCAGGGCTTGAGCGGAAGCCGGGGCCGGGGTGGTGGCCCGGGTCACCACCAGGAGGAGTCGAGGCGGCCTTCGATCGCTCGGAGGTTGGCCCTGGCGCAGTCGACGCAGAAGTAGCGGCGGCTGCCGTTCTCGACGGAGCAGGTCCAGGTCGGCGGGGCGCCGCCCTCGGCGTGTGTGCCGCAGTGTGCGCACACGACGGTCTCCTCACCGTTCCCGGGGGCCGGTTGTGCGGGGCTGGAGTTCTGCGGGTCCACCCCGCGACGATAAACCCCACCGGTGGACGGCGGATCCCCAACGCACCGTGAACGCCCCGTGGGGCCGGTCCTTGCGGACCGGCCCCACGGGGTTCTGTTCGTACTGCCGCTGCCCTTGCGGGCACGTGCTCGTACTGCGTGCGCGTACTGCTTGCCTGCGGCGGTCCGCTACTGCATGACCGCCATGGCCAGCGCGCGGCGGGCGCGGAGCGACACGCGCTCCGCGCGGCGCTGCATGCGCCGGGCGGCGACCAGGCGCACGGCCTGGCGTTCCGCGTCGGCTTCCCGCCGACGCTCTTGCATATGGGCACGAGCCAAGGCTTCTGGGATGAGTTGCATCTCGCGGGTCCTGTTCTGACGCGAGGCGTTCGCGCCGATGGTGCTTGCGGTGGAGGTTGCGGAGCCGGACGGCTCGTACGTGGTGGGGGTCATCGGGTCCTGCTTCTGGGGATCGTGCGTGTGGGGGCGGTCGATGGGTCCTGTGCCGGTGATGTTCATGCTGCGACCGGGTTCTTGCGCGGACGGCCACGCGGACGCTTCCGGGCGACAACGACGCCCTGGACGAAGAGCTCGCCACCCCAGACGCCCCAAGGCTCGCGGCGCTCCTTGGCGCCGGCGAGGCAGGCCTCGACCAGCGGGCAGGTGCGGCAGAGCGACTTGGCGTACTCGACATCGGCCGGGGACTCGGCGAAGAAGACCTCCGGGTCGTACGAACGGCAGGGGACGGGCACGCCGAGGTTCTCGATGGCGTCGTCGAGCGCGGTGAGCGCGGTGAGGGGAGTCAAGGTGGGGTCCTCCGTGAGACCGGGCGGCGGGATCGGGTGGGAAGTCGGTACGGACGGGGCGTGCGTGTCGAGTTGCACGGTGGTGGGTTCCTCGTCTGTTCGTTCCGGCCTGTTGGCCGAGTGGTGGCTGGTACCGGGTGTTGCTTGGTCCCGAGGCCCCTTCGTCCTGTCGTTCCGCTTCAGGAAAAACAGAAGGGCCGCGGATCCCTGGTGGGGTTCCGCGGCCCTGAAGGTGCCGGTCTGATTGTCGATCAGACTGGATCACTCCAGGGTTCGAGCCCACGGAAGGCCCACATCAGGTGGTGCTGCTGCGTCGTCTGCGTCTTCGATCCGGCACCGGCTGCCGCAAACGCATAGGCCTTCGCCTGTGCCTTTGCTACTGCTGCTTCCGGTGCCTTGGTCGGTCGCTCATTGCTCTCCCTGACGGGGAGGCTCGCCAGGGCAGCCGGGCTGACGGCAGCGATGCCGGACAGACCAGTGCCACGCAGCGAAGCGGTAGCAGCGAGCGAAGAGCCGAGGGTGCAGGTGGAGACGACAGAGCGATCGGTCATTTTGGTGAAGTTAATGAAGCTGGTCACTGGAATCGCCTCCTCTCGGCGTCTAGGTGGTCCCGGCCGAGGCCGAGACACGCGTATTCGGATAAGTACAGCACGAAAACAGGGCTTCAGAGAAGAGCCGCTGTTCCCGTGGTTAAGAACCTATGGGGCTCCCGGGGAGTAGCGCAAACTATTTTCTCGACGAGTTTTCCTCAGTCTTCCGCAGCGCCCTCGTCGAGCTCCTGACCTGCGCAGAGGGCCAGGACGTCGGTTCCGTAGAGCCGCAGCTTGCGGGCACCGACCCCGGCGATCCTGGCCAGGGCCCCCTCGGCGTCCGGCCTGGCCTCCGCGATCGCCATGAGGGTCTTGTCGGTGAAGACGCAGTACCCGGGCTGTCCGAGCCTCCCCGCCTGGGTCTCTCGCCAGTCGTGCAGCCGCTCGTACAGCCCCTCGTCCATGTCGGAGGGGCAGTCCTCGCAGCGCATCAGCTTCATCTCGCCGCCGTCGATGAGTGTCTTCCCGCACACCCGGCAGCGGATCGGCCCCCGGAAGGTGCGCACGGTGGTGCCGGGCGCGGCCACGGACGGGGTGGCGGTGCCGCCCGCCGCCGCCCGGGCCACCTGGCTCCCTGAGCCGGGGCGCAGGCCCTTCAGGAAGCGGCTGGCCGTGCGGGAGGGGCGTCCGCCGGGAGAGCGGGAGAGCGCCCAGGACAGGCTCAGGTGGACGCGGGCCCGGGTGACGCCGACGTAGAGCAGCCGGCGCTCCTCCTCCACCTGCTCGTCGGTCTTCGCGTACGTGATCGGCATCATGCCCTCGGTGAGGCCGACCAGGAACACGGCGTCCCACTCCAGGCCCTTCGCGGCGTGCAGCGAGGCGAGGGTGACGCCCTGGACGGTGGGTGCGTGCTGGGCGGCGGCCCGCTCCTCCAGTTCGGAGAGCAGGTGGGCGAGGGTGGCCTGCGGTGTGGCCTTGGCGAAGTCCTCGGCGAGCCGGGCCAGCGCGGCGAGGGACTCCCAGCGGTCGCGGACCGCTCCGGAGCCCGCCGGCGGGGTCGGTTTCCAGCCGCTGCCACTGAGGATGGCGCGCACCTGGGCGGGCAGGCCCTCGACGCCGTCGAGCAGGGAGTCGTTGCGGCCGAACCGGGCCGCGCTGCGCAGCGCGGCGATCGCCTCGCGCACCTCGGGCCGCTCGAAGAACCGCTCGGCCCCGCGCAGCTGGTAGGGCACCCCCGCGTCGGCGAGCGCCTGCTCGTACACCTCGGACTGGGCGTTGATGCGGTACAGCACGGCGATCTCGCCCGCCGGGACTCCCGCGGCGATCAGGTCGCGGACGCGGCGGGCGGTGCCCTCGGCCTCGGCGGGTTCGTCGCCGTACTCCCGGAAGACGGGGGCGGGGCCCGGGTCGCGCTGCGAGATCAGCTCAAGGCGGTGCTCCGCGGCGCGGCCGGTGGCCGGGGCGAGGACGCCGTTGGCCAGGTGGACGACCTGGGGGGTGGAGCGGTAGTCGCGGATCAGCTTGACGACGGTCGCCTCGGGATGGCGGGTGCGGAAGTTCAGCAGGTGGTCGGGGGTGGCGCCGGTGAAGGAGTAGATCGTCTGGTTGGCGTCGCCGACCACGCAGAGGCTGTCGCGCTCGCCGACCCACAGGTCGAGCAGCCGCTGCTGGAGCGGGCTGACGTCCTGGTACTCGTCGACGACGAAGTGCTGGTACTGGCGGCGGAACTCGTCAGCGATGAGGTGCTGGTCCTGGAGGATGCCGACGGTGAGCAGCAGCACGTCCTCGAAGTCGATGACCGAGCGGTCGCGCTTGAGCTGCTCGTACGACGCGTAGATCTGGCTGATTTCCGCCGGGGTGCGGGGGGCCTCGCGGTGCGCCTTGGCGATTTCGGCGGGGTAGTCGCCGGGGACGATCTGGGTGACCTTGGCCCATTCGATCTCGGCCGTCACGTCGCGCAGCTCGCCGCGGTCGAGGCGGATGCCGAGGTGTCCGGCCGCTTCCGAGACCAGCTGGACCTTGCGCTCGACGAGGCGGGGCAGGTCGCCGCCGACGGCCTTGGGCCAGAAGTAGCGGAGCTGGCGCAGGGCGGCGGCGTGGAAGGTGCGGACCTGGACGCCGCCCGCGCCGAGCTGGCGGAGCCGGCCGCGCATCTCGCCCGCGGCGCGGGTGGTGAAGGTCACGGCCAGCATGCTGTTGGGTTCGTAGGTGCCCAGGCGCACTCCGTACGCGATGCGGTGGGTGATCGCGCGGGTCTTTCCCGTCCCGGCCCCGGCGAGGACGCACACGGGACCGTGCAGGGCGGTCGCGACCTCGCGCTGCTCGGGGTCGAGCCCGTCGAGCACCGCGTCGGCCGTCTCCGGGACCTGCGGGAAAAGGGAGGAGTGCGTTGCTGCTGTCACCCTGCCATGCTGCCAGGTCGGCAGGGACGGGTGCGGCGGTTGTCCACAGGGGACGGGTCGCGGTCGTACTAATACGGGAATGGTGGGCAGGTCGCGTACGTTCGAGTCACTGGGAGTACGGATCAGTACGGATTACCCAGCGAATCAGAGGAGCAAGAGGGACATGTCGGGCACCGTGACGATGTACAGCACCACGTGGTGCGGCTACTGCCGCCGGCTCAAGGGCCAGATGGACCGCGAAGGCATCGCGTACAACGAGGTCAACATCGAGCACGACGCCGACTCGGCCGCGTTCGTGGAGAAGGCGAACGGCGGCAACCAGACCGTCCCGACGCTGCTCGTGGTGTCCCCTGCGGGCACCGAGTCGGTCATGACGAACCCGTCTCTGGCACAGGTCAAGCAGGCGCTGGCCACCGTCTGACCGCCTGTTGTACGCAGGAAGGAACCGCCGCCCGGCGTGCACCGCGGGCGGCGGTTTTCTCGTACCTGCGACTCTCCGTACCTGCGACTCTTCGTAGCCACGACTCTTCGTAGCCACGACAAGGTCAGGCCGCGCGGCTCTGCTTCGGCAGGGGTTCGCCGTACCAGAGCTCGATCAGGCGGGCCGCGATCGAGATGCCGTACGGCGGGAGCACCTCGCCGGACTCGAAGGCGGCGGTGAGGTCCGCGCGGGAGAACCAGCGGGCCTCCTCGATCTCCTCGCCGTCGACGTTGATCTCGGAGCTGGTGGCGCGGGCCATGAAGCCGAGCATCAGGCTGGAGGGGAACGGCCACGGCTGGCTGGCGACGTACTCGACGTCGCCGACCACGACGCCCGCCTCCTCGAAGACCTCGCGGGCCACCGACTGCTCGATGGACTCGCCCGGCTCGACGAAGCCCGCGAGGGTCGAGAAGCGGCCCTCGGGCCAGTGCACCTGGCGGCCGAGCAGCGCGCGGTCCTGGTCGTCGGTGACCAGCATGATCACTGCGGGGTCGGTGCGCGGGTAGTGCTCGGCGCCGCAGGCCTGGCAGCGGCGGATGTGTCCGGCTGCGGCGATCACGGTGCGCTCGCCGCAGCGGGAGCAGAAGCGGTGCAGGCGCTGCCAGTTCTCCAGGGCGACCGCGTGCACCATCAGGCCCGCGTCCCGGGGGGAGAGCAGCAGGCCCGCCTCGCGCAGGCCGGCCGCGCGCGCCGACTGGTCCATGCGGCCCGGGAGGGTGTCCTTCTGGAGGGCGAAGTAGCTGACGCCGTCGTCGTCGGTGCCCAGGAAGTAGCGGTGGGTCTCGGTGACGGGGGCCTCGAAGGCCGGGGTCATGACCAGCTCGGTACGGCCGTCGGGGGTGTCGTCGATCAGCGCCTGGCCGCCGGAGACGACGAAGACACGGGTCGAGGGGTGGCTCCAGGCGGCGGCCAGCCAGGCCTCGTCCATGCGGTGGTGCGCGGCGCGGTCGATGCCGCTGGCGGCGGAGAGGGCGAGGGGGCGGTCGGAGGCCGCGATGACGGCGGGGCCGCCCGTGCTGGTGGCGCCCGTGGCGCCGGTCGTGCTTGTGGTGCTCGTGGCTCCGGTGGTGCTCGTGGTGCCGGTCGTGCTCGTGGTGACGTCGTTGTCGGTGCTGGTGCTCACAGGTGCTTCCAACTCCCCCGGGTGGATCGGGATTCTGTTCTGCTCAGCGGTTGTGTCAGCGAAGGGGCTGCGCGGCGAGGTCGCCCCACAGGTACGCGGTGGTCTCGACGCCCTTGAGCAGCAGGTCCAGTTCGACCTTCTCGTTGGGCGCGTGCCAGCCGTCGGACGGTACGGAGATGCCCAGGAAGAGGACGGGTGCGCCGAGGACGTCCTGGAGGTCGGCGGCCGGGCCGGATCCGCCCTCGCGCGTGAAGCGGACCGGCTGCTCGAAGGCGCGGCCCATGGCCCGTACGACGGACTGCAGGGCGGGGTGGTCGAGCGGGGTCAGGCAGGGGCGCGTGGCGGCGCCGAAGGTGATGTCGTAGCGGATTCCGGCGGGGACGCGGGTCGCGATCCAGTCCCGCACGGCCTGCTCGATCTTGTCCGGGTCCTGGCCGGCGACGAGGCGGAACGACAGCTTCAGCTCGGCGGACGCGGGGACGATGGTCTTGCCGCCGGGGCCCTGGTAGCCGCCGCCGATGCCGTTGACCTCGGCGGTCGGGCGGGCCCAGACGCGCTCCAGCGTGGTGTACCCGGCTTCGCCGTGGGTGGCGTACGACTTGGCGGTGCGCAGCCACTTCGCCTCGTCGAAGGGGAGCTCGGCGAAGAGGGCGCGCTCCTGGTCGGTGAGGGGGACGATGCCGTCGTAGAAGCCGGGGACGGTGACATGGCCGTCCTCGTCGTGCAGGGCTGCGACCACGCGGGCGGCGACGGTGGCCGGGTTGGGGACGGCGCCGCCGAACGAGCCGGAGTGGATGTCCTGGTCCGGGCCGCGGAAGGTGATCTCGCAGTCCGCGACGCCGCGCATGCCGGTGCAGACGGTCGGGGTGTCCTCGGACCACATGCCGGTGTCGGAGACGATCACCGTGTCGACTGCGAGGCGCTCGCGACGGGCCTCGATGAGGGCGCGGAAGTGCGGCGAGCCGGACTCCTCCTCGCCCTCGATCAGCAGCTTGAGGTTGACGGCGGGGGCGGTGCGGCCGGTGGCGGCGAGGTGTGCGCGCACGCCGAGCGTGTGGAAGAACACCTGCCCCTTGTCGTCGGCGGCGCCCCGTCCGTACATCCGGCCGTCGATCGTCGTCGGCTCGAAGGGCTCCGTGTGCCAGCCGTCCTCGCGGGCGGCGGGCTGCACGTCGTGGTGTCCGTAGACCAGGACCGTGGGGGCGTCCGGGTCGCCGGAGGGCCACTCGGCGAAGACCGCGGGGGCGCCGTCGGTGGGCCAGATCTCGGCGACCGGGAAGCCGGTCTCCCCGAGCTTGGCGGCCAGCCATTCGGCACTGCGCCGTACGTCCTCGGCGTGCTCGGGCTGGGCCGAGACGGAGGGGATGCGCAGCCACTCGGCCAGGTCGGCGAGGAAGGCGGTGCGGTGCTCTTCGATGTACGTACGGACGGCGCTGTCCGGGGTGTCGCTCATGACCTTGAGCCTAACTCTCCGGTGGAGGTGCGGCGTCCGGCGCCCAGGTCGTGGGACTGTCGGCCGGGGGTTCGCCGGAGAGGATGCGTTCCAGCTCCGGGCGGCCCGGGAGGCGGGTCGGGCGGACGGTCTCGCCGCTTCGTACGTACAGGAATGTGGCCAGAACCTCATCGGGACGCAGCCCGTGCAGCTCGGCCCAGGCCAGTCGGTAGATGGCGAGCTGGAGGGGGTCGGCGGCGCGGGTGCGGCTGGTCTTCCAGTCGACGATCTCGTACGCCCCGGTGGCCTCGTCGCGGTAGACGGCGTCGATACGGCCGCGGACCACGCGGCCCGCGAGGGTGAGGTGGAACGGGGTCTCGGTGCGGTACGGGGTGCGGCGGGCGTACGCGGTGCGCTCGAAGGCCTCTTTGAGGGCGGCCAGATCTCGCTCGTCGGCGATCTCGGCGTCGTCCTCGTCGCCGCCGGGCAGCTCGTCGGGGCCGAGCATCGGGAGGGGGAGCTCCTCGAAGCGGGACTCCACCCAGGCGTGGAACCGGGTGCCGCGCCGGGCGGCGGGCTGCGGCGGTCGGGGCATGGGGCGGGCCAGCTCCTGGGCGAAGCCGTCGGGGTCGGCGGCGAGGCGCATGAGCTGGGTGGCGGAGAGGGCGGGCGGGACGGGGACGTCGCGGGTGGTGGCGCGGGAGCGCCTCAGCTCGTCGGCGAGGGCGTCGAGGTCGCGGTCCCAGGAGTCGACGGCGCGGGACTCCTCCGGAGACAGGGGGGTGGGGGCTGTGGGTGCCGGGGGCGGGGGCGTCGCGGGGGGCCGCTGCGCGGAGCTCTCCCCTCCCCGCCCCTTCCCGAGACCGCCGGCCGCGGGGCTGGTGCCCGGGGTTCGGTCCGGGCCGGGGGCGCTGCCTCCGGCCCCCCGCTCCTCAAGCGCCGGAGAGGCTGGATTCTCCGGGTGCGGGCGGGCCGGTACGGCTTCGCCGGCCAGGACGGCGGTGTCGGGGGACTCGTGCTGCGGAACGCCGGGGTCCGGGCGCCGCGTCGACCATGCGTCCCAGTCGGCGGAGGGGTCGGCCTCCTCCTCCGGAACCTCCCACTCCGCCGGATCCTCCGGTGCCTCCGCCGGAATCCAGTCGTCCCAGGCCGTCGGTTCCGGCGACGGCGGGGGCTGCGGGGTGTCCCGGAGGGCGTCCAGGTGGGCGCGGACCGTGCCGGCCGCGTGGCGGCGGCGGGTCAGGGCCTCGTCGTCGAGCGGCAGCGGCCAGGCGCGGTCGGTGGCCGGATCCTGGAGGGCGGGGTTCTCCTCGTCCTCCGCCGGACGGTCCGCCCACACCTCGATCTCGCCGAAGCCCGCCGCGCAGTGCTCGTACAGCGCGGTGAGGAAGCCGGAGGGGCCGCGCGGCTTCTTCTGGGAGGGGCCCCACCAGTGGCCTGAGCCGAGCAGCAGGCTGCGGGGGCGGGTGAAGGTGACGTATCCGAGGCGGAGTTCCTCGGTGTGCTGGTGGTCCTTCATCAGGTCCTTGAAGACCTTCATGCCCTTGGCGTCCCACTCCGCCACGTCGGGGAGCGTCTGTGCGTCGCCGCGCAGGGCGTGCGGGAGGACCTTGGCCTGGGAGGTCCAGGAGTCGCGGGTCTGCTCGCTGGGGAAGGTGCCCTTGACCAGGCCGGGGGCGGCGACCACGTCCCACTCCAGGCCCTTGGACTTGTGCGCGGTGAGGACCTTCACCGTGTTCTCGCCGCCGGGCAGTGCGTTGTCCATGCCTTTCTCGTACTGCGCGGCCGTGTGCAGGAAGCCGAGGAAGGCGAGCAGGGTCGCCTCACCGTCCAGGGAGGCGAAACCGGCCGCCGTGTCGAGGAAGTTGTTGAGGGTCTCGCGGCGGCGGGCGGCCAGCGCCTGGGGGGAGGCGGAGAGCTCGACTTCGAGACCCGTGGTGTGCAGGACGCGGTGCAGGACGTCCATGAGGGGGTCGGCGAGGGAGCGGCGCAGGTCGCGCAGTTCGAGAGCGAGGTGGGCGAACCGCACCCGGGCGTCCGCCGAGAACGGCAGCCCGTCGTCCGCTTCCCCCGCCGACTCCAGGAAGGTGTCGAGGGCGTCGGCCAGCGATATCACCTCGGACGGATCGACCCCCTCGACGGCCTCCGCCAGCCTGCGGTCGGGGTCGTCGTCGGCGCCGCTCCCCCGGTGCACGAGCAGCCGCGCGCGACGGCCGAGCAGTGCCAGGTCGCGGGGGCCGATGCGCCAGCGGGGGCCGGTGAGCAGCCGCACGAGGGAGGCGTTGGCTCCCGGGTCCTGGAGGACTTCGCAGACCGCGACGAGGTCGGCGACCTCGGGCAGGTGCAGCAGCCCGGACAGGCCAACGACCTCGACGGGGACGTCGCGGGCGACCAGGGCCGCCTGGATCGCGGGGAAGTCGCCCGCCGTACGGCACAGGACGGCGATGTCCTGGGGTTCCTTGCCCGTGCGCACCAGGTGGGCGAGGGAGTCGGCGATCCAGTCGATCTCCTCCTCGTGCGTACGGAGCAGGGCGCAGCGGACGATGCCGTCGCGCTCCGCGCCGGGGGCGGGGCGCAGGGCCTCGACGCCGCGGTGCATGGCGCGCAGTGGGGTGGCCAGCCCGTTGGCGAGGTCGAGCAGACGGCCGCCGCTGCGGCGGTTCTCGCTGAGCGAGTAGCGGTCGGCGGGGCGGCCGTCGTCGTGCGCGAAGTGCTCGGGGAAGTCGTCGAGGTTGGCGACGGAGGCGCCGCGCCAGCCGTAGATCGCCTGGCAGGGGTCGCCGACCGCGGTCACCGGATGCCCGGTGCCACCGCCGAACAGCCCCGAGAGCAGCAGTCGTTGGGCCACCGAGGTGTCCTGGTACTCGTCGAGCAGGACCACCCGGAACTCGCCGCGCAGCGCCGCGCTCACCTCGGGCAGGGCGGCGAGCCGTGCGGAGAGCGCGATCTGGTCGCCGAAGTCGAGGAGGTCCCGGCTGCTCTTCTGCTCCCGGTAACGGACGG
Source organism: Streptomyces sp. NPDC021093 (assembly GCF_044333135.1). Taxonomy (NCBI): domain Bacteria; kingdom Bacillati; phylum Actinomycetota; class Actinomycetes; order Kitasatosporales; family Streptomycetaceae; genus Streptomyces; species Streptomyces sp. NPDC021093. Next base: position 90,368 of record NZ_JBIRQJ010000017.1, read on the forward strand.
TCAGTTCGAGGAGTTCCCTGCGGGCTTCGGCGGCCTCGGGGACCTTGCGCAGGTCGGTGTTGGAGAGCTTGACGCCTTCCAGGGTGCGCAGCAGCTCCGTGTCGTACGTCCGGAGGGTCTGCGGCGTGACGAGGTGCTCGGCGAGCTCCGCGTCCAGCGCGAGGACGTCGCTGACCAGGCTGGCGAAGGACCTGGTGAGGGCCGGGTACGGGCCGGGAGCCTCGCGCAGGACGCGGGCGGCGAGCTGGAAGCGGGTGGCGTCGGCGAGGAGGCGGGCGGACGGTTCGAGGCCGATGCGCAGGCCGTGGTCGGTGAGGAGCTGCCCGGCGAAGGCGTGGTAGGTGGAGATGCGGGGTTCGCCGGGAGGGTTGTCGGAGTCGATGGCGTCGGGGTCGGTGATCCCCGCGCCGATCAGGGCCTTGCGGACGCGCTCGGCGAGCTCGCCGGCCGCCTTGTTGGTGAAGGTGAGGCCGAGGACCTGCTCGGGGGCGACCTGGCCGGTCCCCACCAGCCACACCACTCGGGCGGCCATCACCGTCGTCTTGCCCGACCCAGCCCCGGCCACGATGACCTGCGGGGCGGTGGGTGCCGTGATGCACGCCAGCTGCTCCGGGGTGAACGGGATGCCGAGGAGCTGCTTGAGCTGCTCGGGGTCGGTGATTCTGGTGGTCACCTCGAAAAGGCTATCCGCCCCCACTGACAAAGCCCGCCGCACCGCCTCCCACCAGGCACTTCACTGGCCTTTCAGCAGTTGTTCGAGCGACCGGCGGGGGTCATTCCACGATGTGCCGACCCTCCGGCCGGGCGCTGCACGACGCCCGGAACGCGCAGTGTGTGCACTGCTGGCCGGTGCTCGGCGCGAACCTCTCGTCCAGGACCCGGCCGGCCGCCGTGGCCAGCAGGTCGCCGACCCACTCCCCCGCGAGGGGCTGCTGCGCCTGGATCTTCGGGAGGTCCTCGCCGCCGTCCTTCTTGGCGGCGCCCTGCCGCAGCTGGACGAGTTCGGCTCCGCCGGGTTCGGGCCGCCGGCCGCCGAAGACGTCGTCGACGGCACCCTCGCGGACGGCCAGCTGGTAGACCGCGAGCTGCGGGTGGTGGGCGACCTCGTCGCGGGTCGGGGCGGACTTGCCGGTCTTGAAGTCCACGACGTACGCCCGGCCCTGGGCGTCCGTCTCGACGCGGTCCATGGAGCCGCGGATGCGCACCTCGTACTCGCCGCCCGCCTCCAGCGTCACGTCGAAGCCGTGCTCGGTGGCGACGGCGGTGCGCCCGCCGCGGTCCATGACGTGCCATGCGAGGAAGCGCTCCAGCGCCACGCGCGCGTGCTCCTTCTCCTGCCGGGACTTCCAGGGCGCGTCGAAGGCGAGCGCGTCCCACACGGAGTCGAGCCGCTCCATGAGGACGCCCAGGTCGGCGGGCGTACGGCCGGAGGCGACCTCGTCGGCGAGCACGTGGACGACGTTGCCGAAGCCCTGGGCCGCGGTGGCGGGGGCGTCGGCCTTGACCTCGCGGCCCAGGAACCACTGCAGGGAGCAGGTGTTGGCGAGCTGGTCGAGGGCGCTGCCGGACAGGGCGACGGGCTGGTCCCGGTCGCGCAGCGGCACCGCGCTGTGCGTCGGTTCGTACAGGCCCCACCAGCGGTCCGGGTGGGCGGCGGGCACCATCGGCTGGCCGTCCTCGTCGCTGAGCGCGGCGAGCCGGGCGAGCCTGCGGGCGGCGGCGTCGCGCAGTGCGTCGGACGCGTCCGGATCAACGGTGGTGGCGCGCAGTTCGGCGACGAGCGCGGAGACGGCGAGGGGACGGCGGGGACGCCCCGTGACGTCGCGGGGTTCCACGCCGAGTTCGGTGAGGAAGCGGGAGGGCTGGTCGCCGTCGTCGGCGGGGGCCTTCACCGCGGTGACCACGAGGCGGGTGCGTGCGCGCGTGGCGGCGACGTAGAAGAGGCGGCGCTCCTCGGCGAGGAGGGCGCCGGGGGTGAGGGGTTCGGCGAGGCCGTCGTGACCGATCCGGTCGGCCTCCAGGAGGGAGCCGCGGCGACGCAGGTCGGGCCACAGCCCTTCCTGCACCCCGGTGACGACGACCAGCGGCCACTCCAGGCCCTTGGCGCGGTGGGCGGTCATCAGCCGTACCGCTTCGGTCCTCACGGTGCGCCTGCTGAGGGTGTCGGCGGCGATGTCCTGGGCGTCCAGCTCCTCCAGGAAGTTGAGGGCGCCGCGCCCTCCGGAGCGCTCCTCGGCCCGGGCCGCCGTGTCGAACAGGGCGCATATGGCGTCCAGGTCGCGGTCCGCGTTGCGCCCGGCCGGGCCGCCGCGCAGGGCTGCCCGCTCCAGCCGGCGCGTCCAGGTGGTGCTGCCCGCCCACAGTTCCCACAGGGCCTCCTCGGCGGTGCCGCCGCCTTCGAGGAGTTCGCGGGCCTTGCGCAGCAGGGCGCCGAGGCGCTGCGCCCCGCGCGCGTACGCGGGGTCGTGCGCGACGAGGCGCTCGGGCTCGGCGAGGGCACGGGCGAGGAGTACGTCGGAGGGCGGCGGCACCTTGTTTCCGGCGGCACGCTCCTCGTCGCGCAGGGCACGGCCGAGGCGGCGCAGGTCGGCGGCGTCCATGCCGCCGAGGGGGGAGGCGAGGAGCTCGACGGCGGTCTCGGTGCCGAGCCAGCCGGGTGCGCGCACGGAGCCGTCGCCGTCGCCCTCCGGCGAGTCGGCTCTCTCCCGGGGGCCGTCCGGTGCGGCCTCAAGAGGTGCGCCGTCGGCCTCAAGAGGTGCGCCGTCGGTACGAGGCGCGCTGTCGACGGGTTCCGCCGTGAACGGTGTCCTCGGCGCCTGCTCCAGCGCCGCCTGTGCCACCGCCCGGAGCGCCGTCAGCAGAGGGGTGACCGCGGGTTCGTGCCGCAGCGGAAGGTCGTCGCCGTCGATCTCCAGGGGCACCCCGGCCGAGGTGAGCGCGCGCCGTACCGACGGGATCGTCCGGCCGCCCGCGCGGACGAGGACGGCCATCTCGCTCCACGGCACGCCGTCCTCAAGATGTGCGCGACGCAGGATGTCCGCGACGTTGTCCAGTTCGGTGCCCGCCGTCGGATACGTGAAGACCTCGACCGTGCCGCCCTCACGGACCGGGGCGAGGTCCCGGTGGGCCTGTACGGCGGCGGCCGGCAGCCGGCCCAGCGGCATCCGCCGGGTGAGCAGCCGGGTCGCGGCGAGCAGGCCGGCGCCGGACCGGCGCGAGGTGGTGAGGACCTCGACGCGGGCCGGGCTGCCGTCCGGGGTGCGGAAGGTCTGGGGGAAGTCGAGGATGCCGCCGACGTCGGCGCCCCGGAAGGCGTAGATCGACTGGTCGGGGTCGCCGAAGGCCACCAGGGTGCGCCCCTGCCCGGCCAGCGCGTGCAGCAGCCGCACCTGCGCGGGGTCGGTGTCCTGGTACTCGTCGACGAACACGGCGTCGTAGGCGGACGCAAGCCGTCCGGTCGCCGACTCGCGCTCGGCGAGCAGCACCGCGCGGTGCACCAGCTCGGCGTAGTCGAGGACGCCCTGCATGTCGAGGACGTCGAGGTACTCGGCGAGGAAGGTGGCCGCCGCCTGCCAGTCGGGGCGGCCGGTGCGGTGCGCGAAGTCCCGCAGGGCGCCGGGGCCGAGCCCCAGTTCGCGGCTGCGGGCCAGTACCGCGCGGACCTCGTCGGCGAAGCCGCGGGTGGTGAGGCAGGCGCGCAGCTCGTCGGGCCAGCTGACGTGGGCGAGACCGGCCTTCTCCAGGTCGATCTCGCCGGCGAGCAGTTCCCGTACGGCCACGTCCTGCTCCGGGCCCGACAGCAGCCGCAGCGGCTCGCTGAACAGGTCGCTGTCCTGGTGGGCGCGGACCAGGGCGTAGCAGAACGAGTGGAAGGTGGTGGCCTGCGGGGCCTGCCGGGCGCCGAGCCGGAGCGCCATCCGGTCGCGCAGTTCGACGGCCGCCTTGCGACTGAATGTCAGGACAAGGATCCGCTCGGGCCGGGTCCCCGCGGCCACCCGGGAGGCGACCGCCTCGACGAGGGTCGTCGTCTTCCCGGTGCCGGGCCCTGCGAGGACGAGCAGGGGTCCCTTCCCGTGGTCAACCACCGCGCGCTGCTGTGCGTCCAGCAAAGGAGGGTCCACCAGGTCCGGCTCCGTACGGATCAGACGGTACGTGCCCGGGATCCGCTGCCGCGTCTGCCGATAGGGCTGGTAAGGCTGCGTCCGGTGTGTCCGGGAGGTCCCTGTGGAGCCCGAGGGGTCCGAGGAAATGGAGGTGCTCACGTGGATCGCCGGTCCTGGTGGGTGGTGTGCTGGTCTGCCTTGCGGCCGCGGGGGATGACTGTGCCGAGCGGGCAATGAGTGTGCTGGGGGGACGACTGTGCTGTTCGGAGCCGTGCCGCACAGGGCCGCGCCGTACGGAGCCGCTGTGCCGTGCGCGACGGACGTAGTGCGTGCTCCCGACGCTACGCCAGGGAGCACACAGGACGCAGCGGCTCCGCCGCCCCCGCGCCCGTCCCGGCGCACACCGCCCCCTCCTGCCCCGCGTACTCCGTACGGTCCCAGGACAGCCCCGCGGCGCGCGCGATGGCGGAAGCTGGGCTGTGTGAGCCGTACGATCCGCCGTGCCCCGGCCGGAGCCTCAGGAGCCGCCCCCGTGGCCGTTCCCGGGGTCCTCGCTGCCGTCCCACCGGGCGCGCCCCATGTCGAGGCGCGGCAGGTGGCCCTCGGCGGTGCGCGGGGCAGTGCGCAGCGGGGTGCCCTCCGCGCGGTACTGCTCCAGTGCCCGCAGCTCGTGACCGGGCAGCAGGCGGCCGTCCGCACGGACGACACGCCACCAGGCCACCGCGCCCCCGTACAGCGCCATCACCCGGCCGACCTGCCGGGGGCCGCCCTCGGCCAGCCACTCCGCCACGTCCCCGTACGTCATCACCCGGCCGGGCGGGATCTGCTCCGCGACCGTCAGGACCCGTTCCGCGTACTCCGGGAGCTCGTCGCTCACGGCAGGATCGTCGCTCATCCGGCCCATCCTGCCCCATGCCACCGACAGTGCGGCGGGGCCCGCACGGACGGACGCGGGGCCCGGGGCGACAGCGTGTGCGGCACCCTGACGCCCCGCCGCACCAGCTGGTCATGCCACCATCATCCGGGCGGTGACTGGTGAGCCGAGACCAAGAAGAGACGACGATGAAGGAGCAGGACGTGCAGCCTCAATCGGCGGCAGGCGCTCCTGACGCCGTCCCACGCCCGGAAACGGACCCCGCGGGCACCCCGGAAACGGGCGCCCCCGAAGCCCGCGCCCTCGGCACGGACACCGGTGACGCCAACGCTCCGGAGCCGTTCGTCACGGCCAGGGGCGGCGCCTCCGACCTGACGGACGAGGGGCACGTGGAACGGGTCTCCGGCGACGAGCCGCTGCTCGCCGCCCGGGTGCACCGCCCCGCCGACCTCGTCCGCCTGCTGTCGGGCCTGCTCGGCATCGTCTGCGTGATCGCCCTGGCGGCGTTCGCGCACGGCACGGCGTCCGGCCTGGAGAAGGACATCCTGGAGGGCACCAAGCAGACTCCGGTCGTCTTCGTGCAGCTGGCGGGTCTCATCTCCAGCATCGCCGTACTGATCCTGCCGGTCGGCTTCGCCATCGAGCGACTGATCAAACGTGACGGGCTGCGGATCGCCGACGGTGTGCTGGCGGCGGTGCTCGCGCACGGCGTCGCCCTCGCCACCGACCTGTGGGTCTCCGGGCCCGCCCCCGAGGCGCTCCGCGAGGCGCTCACCCGGGTCGCCCACGGCGGCACGGGCGAGCTCACCGACCCGGTGCACGGCTACCTCGCCCCCGTGATCGCCTACATGACGGCGGTCGGGATGGCGCGCAGACCGCGCTGGCGGGTGGCGCTGTGGGCGGTGCTGCTGCTCAACGCGTTCGCGGTGCTGGTGGGCGGTCAGACCACGCCCCTGTCGATCGTCGTCACCGTGCTGATCGGCTGGACAGTGGCGTACGGCACCCTCTATGCGGTGGGCTCGCCCAATGTGCGTCCCACCGGGCAGACGCTGCTCGCAGGGCTGCGGCACGTGGGCTTCCGCCCGGTGACGGCGATGCGCGCCGAGGAGGCCCTCGACGTGGCCGACCAGGGCGACCGGGGGCGGCGCTACATCGTCACCCTTGAGGACGGCCCGCCCCTCGACATCACGGTCGTCGACCGTGAGCAGCAGGCGCACGGATTCTTCTACCGGGTGTGGCGCCGCCTCACCCTGCGCGGCATCACCCAGCGGAGGTCCATCCAGTCGCTGCGGCAGGCTCTTGAGCAGGAGGCGCTCCTCGCGTACGCGGCCATCGCGGCCGGTGCGAACGCCCCGAAGCTCATCGCGACCTCCGAGCTCGGCCCCGACGCGGTGATGCTCGTGTACGAGCACCTGGGCGGCCGGACCCTGGACTCGCTGCCCGACGAGGCGATCACCGACGAGCTGCTGCGGGACGCCTGGCGCCAGGTGAAGGCGCTCCAGTCGCGCCGTATCGCCCACCGCAGGCTGGCCGGCGACGCGATTCTGGTGGATCGTTCCGGCACGGTGATCCTGACCGATCTGCGGGGCGGCGAGATCGCCGCGGGCGACGTCGTGCTGCGGATGGACGTGGCACAGCTGCTGACCACCCTGGGGCTGCGTGCGGGCGCCGAGCGGGCCGTCGCCGCCGCCGTGGACGTGCTGGGCCCGGACACGGTCGCCGACAGCCTTCCGCTGCTGCAGCCGATCGCGCTGAGCCGCTCCACGCGCGCGACGCTGCGCCGGCTGGGCCGTGAGCGGTCGCACCGGGAGCGCGAGGCGGTCCTCGAAGCCTCCCAGCTCGCCAAGGAGGCACGGGCCCGCCAGAAGAACGAGGAGGCCGCCGCCCCCGGCGGGCGCAAGGCCGTACGGGCGGAGAAGAAGGCCGAGAAGGAGGCCATCGACGAGGCCGTGGAGGGTGCCAGGGAGGAGGACCTGCTGACGCAGATCCGCCACCAGGTGCTGCTGATCCGCCCGCAGGCGCCGGTCGAGGCGGTCCGGCTGGAGCGCATCAAGCCGCGCACCCTGATCAGTCTGCTGGCGGGTGCCTTCGCCGCGTACTTCCTGATCTCGACCCTCCTGGAGAACCCGCTCACCGACGCGTTCGCCCGGATGAAGTGGGGCTGGGTCGCGGTGGCGGTGCTGTTCTCCGCGCTCAGCTATGTGGCGGCGGCGATGAGCCTGCTGGGCTTCGTCCCGGAGAAGGTGTCCTTCTGGCAGACCGTCAAGGCACAGGTGGCCGGCTCGTTCGTGAAGCTGGTGGCGCCGGCCGCGATCGGCGGTGTGGCGCTCAACACCCGCTTCCTCCAGCGGTCGGGCGTACGGCCCGGGCTCGCCGTGGCGAGTGTGGGCGCGTCCCAGCTGTTCGGCCTGGGCAGCCACATCGCACTGCTGATGATCTTCGGTTACGTGACCGGGACCGAGCAGACCTCCTGGGAGAACCCGTCCCGGACGGTGATCGCGGGCCTGCTGACTGCGGCGGTGCTGGCGATGATCGTGACGGCGGTGCCGTTCCTGCGGAAGTTCGTCGTCACGCGCGTACGTTCGCTGTTCGCCGGTGTGGTCCCGCGCATGCTGGACGTGCTCCAGCGGCCGAAGAAGCTCGTCACGGGCATCGGCGGCATGGTGCTGCTGACGGTGGTGTTCGTGATGTGCCTGGACGCGTCGATCCGCGCCTTCGGGGAGAGCGACACCGACCACCTGAGCTACGCCACGGTCGCGGTGGTGTTCCTGACGGCCAATGCGGCGGGTTCGGCGGTGCCGACGCCCGGTGGTGTGGGTGCGGTCGAGTTCGCGCTGATCGGTTCGCTGACGATCGCCGGGCTGCCGACGGCCATCGCGACTCCCGCGGTGATGCTGTACCGCCTGCTGACGTTCTGGCTGCCGGTGCTGCCCGGCTGGCTGTGCTTCAACTCGCTGACGCGCAAGGGCGCGCTGTAGAGCTGCAGAGCTGCAGAGCTGCAGAGCTGCAGAGCTGCAGAAGGGTGCGGCAAAGGAGTGGGCAAAGGGGTGCCGCAACCGCCTCAAAGAGGCGGCCGGGGCACCCGCTTGGACCCCGGCGCGCGCGGTCCGGCCCACCCCGGCGCACGATGGAGGGCATGCCTACCCCTTCCGCGCTGCGCGCTCCCGCACTGGCCGCCTCCGTCGTCGTACTGCTGTCCCTCGCCGGATGCAGCGACGGCAGCAAGAGCAAGGGGGCGGGCGAGGGCGCCAAGAAGCAGGACCTCGCCGCTCAGGAACTGAAGTGGGAGGAGTGCCCGGCCCCCACCCCCGCACAGGGCGAGGGCACGAAACCGTCGCCGCTGCCGGGCGGCGCCGAATGGAAGTGCGCCACCATGCAGGTGCCGCGCGACTACGCGAAGCCGGACGGCGACCGCATCGAACTGGCCCTGATCCGGGCCGAGGCCGCCGACAAGGAGAAGCGCATCGGCTCGCTGATCTTCAACTTCGGCGGACCCGGCGGCTCCGGGGTGACCACCCTCCCCAGCGCGGGCAAGGACTACGCCAAGCTCCGCTCCCGGTACGACCTGGTGAGCTTCGATCCGCGCGGGGTGGGCCGCAGCGCCCCCGTGAAGTGCCAGGACGACCAGGCGCTCGACGCGTACTACGCGGAGGACGCGACTCCCGACGACGCCGCCGAGGAGAAGGCCTACGCCGACGGCGTCAAGGCGTACGCCGACGCCTGTGAGAAGAACTCGGGCGCCGAGCTGCCGTACGTCGGCACCACCAACGCCGCCAAGGACCTCGATCTGATGCGCCAGGTCCTCGGCGACAACAAGCTGTACTACTTCGGCATCTCGTACGGCACCGAACTCGGCGGCGTCTACGCCCACCTCTTCCCGAAGAAGGTCGGCCGGGCCGTCTTCGACGCGGTCGTGGACCCCACCCAGAAGACCGAGCAGAGTTCGCTGGGCCAGGCCAAGGGCTTCCAGCTCGCGCTGAACAACTTCGCCAAGGACTGCGTGGCCCGTGGCGACGGCTGCAAGCTGGAGGGCAGCACCCCCAAGGAGATCGAGGACGGCATCGTCGCGCTCCTGAACCGACTCGACAAGAAGCCGGTCCCGGGCACGGCCGGACGGCAGCTGACGCAGAGCCAGGCCACCAACGGCATCGTCCAGACGCTGTACTCGAAGGACTTCTGGCCGTACCTGGAGCAGGGTCTCGACGAGGCGGACGGCGGCAACGGCGCACTGCTCCTCGTCCTCGCCGACTCCATGAACGGCCGCAACCAGGACGGCACCTACAGCAACATCGGGGCCGCCAACGCCGCCATCAACTGCGTGGATTCCAAGGAGCGTTACGACCTGGCGTACGCCAAGTCGAAGGTGCCGGAGTTCCGGGCGGCGTCCCCCGTCTTCGGCGACTTCCTCGCCTGGGGCCTGTCCGGCTGTTCCTCGTGGCCGGTGCCGGGACAGTGGGAGACCCCGGACGTGAGCGCCCCCGGCGCGGCCCCGATCGTCGTCATCGGCAACACCGGTGACCCGGCGACTCCTTACGAGGGCGCCCGGAAGATGGCCGAGAAGCTGGGCAAGGGCGTCGGCATCGAGCTGACGTACAAGGGCGAGGGCCACGGTGCGTACAACAGCGGAAACGCGTGCGTGAAGACGAGCGTGGACGACTACCTGCTGGAGGGCAAGGTTCCGGCAGCCGGGACGGTCTGCGAGTAGGGCCGCTTCCCCGGACCCGGTTCCTCGGCCCACTTCCCCGGCCCGCACGGATTTTCCGTCACTGTCAGTGGTCGCCCCTAGGATATGGGTACTTGCTTTCGAACTCGGAGCAGGTGTGGGGACAAGCACGACGGGGGCCATCCATGAAGCCGCTCAGCGCCTGGCGGGGACGGGCAAGTGCCGTGGTGGCGACGGTGGTTCTGACCGCCGTCGCCGCCACCGGATGCAGTACGGCCACCGTCACGGGGACACCCCGGCCGGACAGGAGCGACGGAGGCGGGCAGCCCGCTCCCCCGCAGCCACCGTCCCCCGATCCGCAGTCCCCCGATCCTCAGTCGACCGATCCGCAGTCGACCGTGCCCGCCGCGCTCACCGGGCAGAAGCTCGCCTGGAAGGACTGCGAGGCGCCGCGGAAGGCGCGCGGCAGTGAGGCCCTGCCGCCGGGCGGCGAGTGGCAGTGCGCCACGGCCAAGGTCCCCCTGGACTACGACAAGCAGTCGGACGAGACCCTCGGGATCGCCCTGATCCGGGCCCGCGCAACAGGCGGCGGGGACAAGCGGATCGGCTCGCTCCTGTTCAACTTCGGCGGTCCCGGCGGCTCCGGGGTGGCGGCGCTGCCCGCCATGGGCGAGCTGTTCGGCTCCCTGCGCGGGCGGTACGACCTGGTGGGCTTCGACCCGCGCGGGGTGGCGGAAAGCTCCGAGATCGTCTGTCGTGACGACGCGGCGACGGAGGCCTCGCTCGCCCTGGACTCCACACCGGACACCCCCGCCGAGGAGAAGGCGTACTTCGACGACGCGAAGGCGTTCGGCGCCGGCTGCGCCCAGCGCTCCGGCAAGCTCCTCCCGCATGTCGGCACCACCGAAGCCGCCCGCGACCTCGACGTCCTGCGGCAGGTCCTGGGCGACCGCAAGCTGCACTACTTCGGCTTCTCGTACGGCACCGAACTGGGCGGTGCGTACGCCCACTTGTTCCCGAAGCACGTGGGACGGCTGGTCCTGGACGCGGTCGTCGACCCCTCCGCCGGCACCGTGGGGCACTCCCGCAACCAGGCCCTCGGATTCCAGCGGGCCTTCGACAGCTACTCCCGCTCCACCGGTACGACGCCCGAGGCGGGCACCGCACGGGTGGTCCGGCTGCTCGACCGGCTCGACCGGGAACCGCTCCCGGCGGGTCCGGGGCGCAGGCTCACCCAGAGCCTGGCCCTCACCGGCATCATCGCCCCGCTCTACAGCCGGGACGGCTGGCCTGCCCTGACCCGGGCGCTGGCCGCCGCCGAGAGCGGCGACGGGAAACCGCTGCTGCGCCTGGCCGACTCGTACAACGACCGTGACGGGCAGGGCCACTACAGCACCGCGCACCACTCGCAGCGCGCCATCTCCTGCGCCGACTCCAAGGGCCGGGTGAGTGCCGCGGAGGTCCGGGCCACCCACCTGGCGGACTTCCGCAAGGTCTCCCCCGCGTTCGGCCCCTATCTGGCCTGGGACCTGGCGGGCTGGTGCGCGTCCTGGCCGGTGCCGGGGGCGCACGAGACGCCGGAGGTGTCGGCTCCCGGCGCGGCGCCGATCCTGGTCGTGGGCGGTACGGGCGATCCAGCGACACCGTTCGAGGGCTCGCTGCGGATGGCGGAGGAGCTCGGCAAGGGCGTCGGCGTGCACATCACCTACAAGGGCGAGGGCCACGGGGCGTACCCGACCGGCAACGCCTGCGTCGTACGGACCGTGGACGCGTACCTCCTGGACGGGAAGACACCGGCGGCGGGCACCGTGTGCTCATAGCCGAAGGGGCCGGGCAGCCCCATGGCTTCCCGGCCCCTCGGCGTACCGCTGCGGGTCTTTAGTAGACCGGCTTCTCCGGCTCGATCTGGTGGACCCAGCCGATCACGCCGCCGCCGACGTGCACCGCGTCCGAGAAGCCCGCCGACTTGAGGACGGCGAGGACTTCCGCACTGCGGACACCCGTCTTGCAGTGCAGGACGATCTTCTTGTCCTGCGGCAGGCCCTCCAGGGCGGTGCCCATGAGGAACTCGCCCTTGGGGATCAGCTTCGCGCCGGGGATCGAGACGATCTCGTACTCGTTCGGCTCGCGGACGTCGATGATCTCGATCTTCTCGTCGGCGTCGATCCACTCCTTGAGCTGCTTGGGAGTGATCGTGGAGCCGGCCGCCGCCTCCTGGGCCTCCTCGGACACGACGCCGCAGAAGGCCTCGTAGTCGATGAGCTCGGTGACGGTCGGGTTCTCGCCGCAGACCGCGCAGTCGGGGTCCTTGCGGACCTTGACCTGGCGGTACTGCATCTCCAGGGCGTCGTAGATCATCAGGCGGCCGACCAGCGAGTCGCCCACGCCGGTCAGGACCTTGATGGCCTCGGTGACCTGGATGGAGCCGATGGACGCGCAGAGCACGCCCAGCACGCCGCCCTCGGCGCAGCTGGGGACCATGCCGGGCGGCGGGGGCTCCGGGTAGAGGCAGCGGTAGCAGGGGCCGTGCTCGGACCAGAAGACCGAGGCCTGGCCGTCGAAGCGGTAGATCGAGCCCCATACGTACGGCTTGTTGAGCAGGACGCACGCGTCGTTGACGAGGTAGCGCGTCGCGAAGTTGTCCGTGCCGTCGACGATGAGGTCGTACTGGGAGAAGATCTCCATCACGTTCTCGGCTTCGAGCCGCTCTTCGTGCAGTACGACGTTCACGTACGGGTTGATGCCGAGGACCGAGTCCTTCGCGGACTCGGCCTTCGAGCGGCCGATGTCGGCCTGGCTGTGGATGATCTGGCGCTGCAGATTCGATTCGTCGACCTCGTCGAATTCGACGATGCCGAGCGTGCCGACGCCTGCGGCGGCGAGGTACATCAGAGCGGGTGACCCGAGGCCGCCGGCACCCACGGCAAGCACCTTGGCGTTCTTCAGGCGCTTCTGCCCGTCCATCCCGACGTCCGGGATGATCAGGTGGCGGGAGTACCGACGGACCTCGTCGACGGTGAGCTCAGCAGCTGGCTCAACCAGGGGTGGCAGCGACACGGGAACTCCGGTGGTCGGTAAATCAATACGGTTGTTCTCCGCGTAACACTGCCACGCCCCTCCTCATTCCGAGACACCCGGTCCGATGCGCGAGACGATTTCGTCCCAGTACCCGGGCAGCGCCTCCCAGGGGCTGCCCACCTGGTCACCCGCCCTGTCCCGGTCCGTCCGGTCCGTGAACCAGATCGTCCCGGCGCCCTGCCAGCGCGCGATGCGCAGCGCCTCCTCAAGATGCGTGCGCGGCACCCCGTGCACCAGGTGGCAGAACCGGGACGCCGGGTAGGAGGCCGTCCATTGGGCCGCCTGCGACCAGCGGTAGTCCGTCCACGGCCCGGAGAAGGTCACCAACTGGTCGGCGGTCTCGGCGTATCCGGCGTACGGATGGGTGCCGTGCCCGAGGACCAGCCGGGCGCCGCCGGGCGCGTCCTCACCGGCGGCGTCCGGGACGCCCGCCCCGTCGAGCATCGACCGCAGGGTGTCGGTGAGCCGCCGGGTGGCGGGCAGTTCCTCCCGTTCGGCGGGGCAGCGGTCCAGGTAGAAGCCGTCGACCCGGTACCAGTCCAGGAAGTGCTGCGCGTCCGACACCAGCTCGCCGAACGCCCGGGCCCCGTACGTCATGTCGAGGTGCCCGAGCACCCTGAGCCCCGCGTTGCGCAGCCTTCCCACGGCGTCGAGGCAGTGCGGGTCGGGGCGGGCGCCCGGCCCTTCGGCGACGTTGAGCACGGTCCAGTGCAGCGGGGCGACGTGCCCGGGGCCTGCCGCGTACAGCCGGGAGAAGCGCAGCAGCTCGGCCCACTCGACGGGGGCGAGGAGCGGGTGCGCGTACCCCGGGACGCCGATCCCGAGCCGGTCGGCCCCTATGGCGGGGCGGAGCGTGCCGGAGGTGGTCAGATGCGGCACGCCGCCTCCATCCAGATGTCCGCGAGGGATTCCTCCAGGTTGATCCGGGGCCGCCAGCCGAGCCGGTCGCGCGCGGTGCGCACGTCGGCCTGCTGCCAGCTGCCGCAGCCGTCCGGATAGGGGTACGGGGCTGCTCCGAGGTGCTCGACGAGTGACTCGGAACGGGGGGCGCCGATGGTCGGTACGCCGCCGTTGCGGACGGCTGCGCTGGCGGCGGCGGAGCTGGAGTAGCCGCTGGGGGCGTCCAGTTCGTGCAGGGCGCCGCCGTAGCCTGCGACCCGGGCGAGGACGGCGGCGGCGTCGCGCAGCCGCACCGCGCGCCCGGTGCCGATGTTGACGACGCCCTGGGCCGCGGACAGCGAGGCGGCGTGGACGGCGCGCGCCACGTCCCGTACGTCGACGAAGTCGCGCTGTACGCCGAGGCCGCTGAGCTTGAGTTCGCCGTCGCCCGACTGCATGGCGCGGCGCATCGCCTCGGCGAGGCGGCCGAGCGGGGATCCGGCGGGGGTGCCGGGCCCGACCGGCGAGAACACCCGCAGCACGACGGCGTCCAGTCCTGACCCCAGGACGAGCTCCGTGGCGGCCAGCTTGCTGACGCCGTACGGGCCGCCGGGGCGCGGCACCGCGTCCTCGGCGGTGGACGATCCCGGCTGCGAGGGCCCGTACTCGGCGGCACAGCCGAGCTGGACGAGGCGGGCGCCGCAGCCGCTGCGGCGCAGGGCCTCGCAGACGGTGGCGACGGCGACGGTGTTGTGCCGGGTGAGGTCGCGGGCGCCGCCCCGGGTGGCCCCGGCGCAGTTGACGACGACGCCGGGGTGGACGGCGTCCAGGAAGCGGGTCAGGGCTCCCGGACTGCCGGTCGCGAGGTCGAACCGTACGTCGGCGTCGTCGCCCCGTCCGAGGGCGGTGAGCTGGACGGCGGGGTCGGCGAGGAGGCGGTCCGCGACGAAGCGGCCGAGGTATCCGTTGGCGCCGAGCAGCAGAACCCTCATCGTGCGTCCCCCCGGTGCCGACGGGCGCGCACGGGCTGCACGGAGAGAGGGGGTGGGGGGTTCATGTGACGGTCTCCTTGTGGGTGTTGTACGGGCCCTGCCGGTGTGGCAGGGGTACTGCTGCGGCTGCCGCGACGTCGGCTTCGCGACTGCCGGGGGCGGTGGTCTTTGTCAGGACAAACGAACAGGTCCTGGTATGTGCGGGAGAGGGGATGCGGGAGTGTCCCTGGCGCGGGTGCGCCGAGTGGTCAGTCGCGCCGTCCCGCGTGTGCGGAGGCCCGCGACAGTGCGACTGCCGCGTGTGCGAGGAGGCCGAGGGCCGCGGCCCCGCAGGCGAGGGCGGGTACGGCTCCGGCTCCCCACTCGCGGACGGCGGCGCTGACGGGCTCGGCCAGGGCGTCGCAGCCCGGCAGCCGCGCCGCCAGCAGGACGGCCAGCACGGTGACTTCGGCGGCACAGGCGGCGGTGAGCCCCGCTGCCCCCGCTGCCGGCAGGCCGTGCACGGCAAGCAGTCTGGCCAGGAAGAGCAGTGCTCCGACCGCGAGTGCGGACACGGCGAACGTGCCGCCGAATCCGAGCCGCGCGGCCCCGTACAGGAGCATCGTCAGGGCGATGGCGTACAGCCCGAACACGCCGAACAGCAAGGGCCGTACGGCCGCCCCGAAGTCCTCCGTGCCACGGCTCACGCGCAGCCTGCGGTGCGCCTGCACGGTCAGCAGCCGCGCGCACCAGGCGGCGGGCGCGAGAGCCGCGGCGAGCCCGACGAGGGTGGCCGGGGACGGCGCCCACAGGGGCCCTTCGCCGAGCAGCCGCATCAGCACGCCGTCGCCGAGGGCCGCGTACAGCAGCAGCCAGCCGGTGCGCGTCCACGGGGCGTACCCGTCGGCGCGCAGCGGTCCTCGGCGCAGGCACAGGGCGACGGCGGCGAGGGTGGCGAGCGCACCGGCGACGACGGCCACGGCGCGGGCCCCGCCCGTCATGCGCTCGGCGCCGAGCAGGGTGAGGGCGCACAGGGCGCCCGGCAGGAGCGCGTACGCCGCCCAGGCGGTCGGCAACGAGGCGTCGTGCGCCCGGGGTTCCGGGGCGTGCGCCGGCGCGTCGTCCTCGTCGGCGCGCGGCACGCGCGCGTAGAGCTCCTCGGCGAGGGAGAAGACGTCCCGGTGCCGGAAGCGGGCGGCGGTGCGGTCGGTGACGCCGTGCGCTTCGAGTCCGGCGGCGATCTCCAGGGGGTCGACGGCCCGTTCGCACAGTTCGCGGTGGCGGTGCATGAGGGCCTTGACGGGGTCGGCGGGCCCGCGGCGGGCGGTGCCGGCCCTGCGGCTGCCGCTGTACGACACGGGGACCGAGGACGGCGCCGGCCGCACGGCCCGCACTCCGGCCGTGTCCGTGCCGTGGGCCGGGGTCTCCGCCATGCCCGTCGGGTCTGCCGTCTGCGTGGTCATGGGCGTGCCTCCCGTAGGGCGTCGGTGTCGTCGGCGGAGGGGTCGTACGAGGTGATGTGGGCGGGCATACGGGCCTCCAGGTCGGAGACCCGCCACTCCAGGCCGCTCATGCGCTCGCCCAGGTCGGTCACCTGGTCCGCGAGCAGGTGGTCGGGCTCGTACTCGACGAGGACGGCGACCGTGCCCTGCGAATCGGCGGAACCGTGGCGCCCGGTCCCGGCCCTGGCCCCCGCCCCGCGTCCGCCGTTCTCGTACGGGGCCCAACTCGGCACCCGGCCGACGGCGGCCGGAACAACCGGTACGGCCGGAGCTGCCGGTACGGCCGGAACAACGGGGACGACCGGAACAGCGGGAACCTCGTCCACAGGAGTCGCTTCCACCCCAGAACCAGAACCAGAACCCGGGCCCGAACCAGAGCCCGAACCCGAGCCCGCTCCCACCCCCGTCCAAGCCCCCGGCACATACGCCTCCGCCGGGAATTCGAACGGCAGCGGGTCCGTGTCCAGCGCCTCGCGCCGCACCGGGCAGTGCGACACCATCTCCAGGTAAATGCCGCGAAATGCCGCGAGGTTCTGCTCGACGGTGAAGAGTTCGAGCGCCCGCGCACGCCCCGCCGCGCCCAGGCGCACCCTCCGCTCCGGATCCCGGAGCAGGGCCAGGCAGGCATCGGCGAGGGCGCGCGGGTTGCGCGGCGGCACCACCAGGCCCGTACCGCCGATGACTTCGACGACGGCACCGACGTCCGTGGAGACCGTCGCCCGGCCGCAGAACATGGCCTCGACGAGGCTGAGCGGGAAGCCCTCGACCACGCTCGACAGCACCACCACCGACCCGGCCGCATAGGCGTCGGCCAGCTCCGGGGCCTCGGGGCCGCCGATCTCCTCAAAGAGGACGGGGCTCTCGCCCACCGCATAGGCGTCGGCGGCCTCGTCGGGGAAGAGCTGGGCGGCCAGCGCCCGGCAGTGCGCGAGGTACGCGCGGGAGGACTCGTCCGTGACGGGCGGCGCGATGATCCTGAGCCGGGTGTCGGGCTCGGCCCTGCGCACCGCCGCGAAGGCGTGCAGCAGGCCGACGAGGTCCTTGGTGGGTTCGATCCGCCCCACCCACACCAGGGTGCCGTCCGTGCCCGCGCCGCACGAGCCGGTCTCACCGGCCTCCCCGACCGCAGCGAACCGCTCCGACTCCATCCCCGGGTACACGGTGCGCTGCTTGGCCCGGTCGGCGCCGCAGCGCTCCTGCCAGCGCCGCGCGTGCGCGTTGCCGGGGGTGATCACGGCCGCCTGTGCGTACACCTCGGCGGCGAGGAACCCCTGGAAGGCGGCGAGGAGGGTCCGTACGGAGGCGCTCAACTCGGCTTCCTGGGCGGCCAGGTAGTGCGCCCGCAGCTGTACGCCGTACTCGGTGACCAGCAGCGGTACGCCGAAGAAGCGCTTGGCCAGCAGCCCCGGCAGCGCCGCCGCACCGCCCGACGTGGCATGGCACAGGTCGACGGCGCCGAGGCCGCCCTCCCCCGCGCCGTACCAGTCGAGCGAGAGCGGGCGCAGGGCGCGCTCCAGGAGGTCGGCGAAGACCAGGTAGTCGGAGACCTTCGCGGTCTGCACGACACGGGGCGCACCCGGCGCACGACAGGCGCTCTCCAGCGCGCGCACGGCGCGTTCGGAGCGCAGGGCGGTGTGCAGTCCGCCCTTCTCGCGGGCGAGTTCGGCCAGTCCGTAGAGCCCTGTGCAGAAACGCTCCGCCGCCGGAGGCGCACCGGCGGTCTCCCCCGCGCAGACCGCCGAGACCAGCTCCCCGAAGTGCGTGTCGAAGCGCCGCCGTTCGCGCCGGCCGTACGAGCGTCCGCCGAGACGTCCGTGCGAGGTCTTGAAGTCCGTCTCCGAGGCCCACAGGGGGGCCGTCCTGACCCGGTGGACCTGCGGCGGCAGTTCGAGCCAGCCCTGTTCCTCCTGGTCCGCGCTGCGGCTCAGGGCGTAGATGTCGAACTCGTGCCGCGCGAGCCCGCGCACAAGCCGGTCGCACCAGAACCTGGATTCACCGGTCGCATACGGGTAGCCACCCTCGGTAAGCAGTCCGATCCGCACGTGTACACCCCCGATCTCCCTTGTGGGCAGCCGCCGTTGGTCCGGCGACTCGCAGCGGGACCGACCGTATGCGGACATGCCGGTGGCGCGACGGACGGTTGTCCATCGCACCACCGGAAGGGGTGAACAGTCGTAACTTTCACGCGCGGGTCGCGTTCAGTCGCGCTAGAGAGGTGTGCACGCGCGTGGCGTCAGGCCGCGACGAGCTCCTTGCGGGCCGCCCTGCGCACTGCCGCGAGCACCGGATCGAGCGTCGGCACGGCAGCCAGGAGTTCCTTCGTGTACGCCTCGGTGGGCGCGCCGTAGACCTCGGCGACGGTCCCCTGCTCGACGATCCTGCCCTGCCTCATGACCGCGATCCGGTCACTGACCTGCCGTACGACGGCGAGGTCGTGCGCGACGAAGACCAGCGCGAGCCCCAGGTCCCGCTGCAACCGGCCGAGCAGGTCGATCACTTGGGCCTGGGTGGTGACGTCCAGCGCGGAGACGGGTTCGTCGCACACCACCAGCCGCGGCGACGGCGCGAGGGCACGGGCGATGCCGACGCGCTGGCGCTGGCCGCCGCTGAACTCGTGCGGGTAGCGGTCGTAGCGGTCCGGGTCGAGCCCGACGAGCTCCAGCAGCTCCTGCACGCGCGCCCGCAACACCGTCTCGTCGCGCTCGCCCGCCGCACGCAGGGGGTCGGCGATCGACTCCCCTATGCTGCGGCGCGGATTGAGGGACGCGACGGGGTCCTGGAACACCATCTGCACGCCCTGGGTCCCGAGCCGGCCGGATCCGTCCGCCGCTCCCGGAGCCCGCCCCTGGCCGATCTCCCTACCCCCGTAACGGAGTCGGCCCGAGGTGGGCTCCAGCAGACGCACGAGCATCCGCCCGAGCGTGGTCTTTCCGCTGCCGCTCTCGCCGACGATGCCCAGGGTCTCGCCCCGGTGCACGGTCAGCGACACGTCGTCGACGGCGGTCACGGCACGCCTGCCGCGCCCGAACTCCCGCCGCAGCGCGACGGCTTCGAGCACAGGCTCGCCCTCAAAGAGGACGTCGGGGCGGTCCAGCGGCCCGTCCAGGCGGGGCACGGCCTCCAGGAGCGTCCTGGTGTACGGCTGCCGGGGCGCGGCCAGCACGTCGGCCACGGGGCCGCGTTCCACCGCCCGCCCGTCGCGCATCACGAGGACGTCGTCGACGCTCTCCGCCGCCACTCCCACGTCGTGGGTGACCAGGAGCAGCCCCATGCCCTCCTCGCGCCGCAGCGTGTGCAGCAGGTCGAGGATCTGGGCCTGCACGGTGACGTCGAGGGCGGTGGTGGGCTCGTCGGCGATCAGCAGCCTCGGCTCGCAGGCGAGCGCCATCGCGATGAGGGCCCGCTGCCGCATGCCGCCGCTGAACTCGTGCGGGCGCGACCGGGAGCGCCGCGCCGCGTCCGGGATGCCCACCCGGTCCAGCACGTCGACGGCACGCGCGCGTGCGTCCCGTCGGGACACCTTGCGGTGCACGCGCAGGACCTCGGCGATCTGGTCGCCGACGGCGTAGTACGGGTCGAGGGAGGACAGCGGGTCCTGGAAGACCATGGCCGCCTTCGCGCCCCGCAGGGAGCGGAGTTCGGCCTCCGAGGCCGCCGCCACGTCCACTCCGGCGACCTTCACCGTGCCCTCGACCCGGGCGCCGGTCCCCCGGTGCAGCCCCAGCAGGGCGGACGCGGTGGCGCTCTTCCCCGAGCCTGACTCGCCGACCAGGGCGAGCGCGCCGCCCTCGGGCAGCGTGAAGGACAGGTCCCGTACGGCGGCGACGCCCTCGCCGACAGGCGAGTCGCCGTTGCCGGGGAAGGTGACCGAGAGCCCCTCCACCTCCACCACAAAGCTGCTCGTGTCCTCCACCACAAAGCTGCTCATGTCAGCACCACCCGTCGGTCGGCCACCGCGTACAGCGCGTCCGCGACGGCATTGGCCAGCACTACGAAGAACCCCGTCACCAGCACCATCCCGACGACCACCGGCAGGTCGACGACCTTGACGGCCTCCACCAGCTCCCGCCCGAGTCCGGGCAGTCCGAACAGCGACTCGGTGAGCACCGCGCCGCCGAACATCGACCCGAAGTCGACCGCACTGAGGGCGATCACGGGCGCGACGGCTCCCCGCAGAGCGTGCCGCCCCACGAGGGCGCGCTCACTCACTCCGTACGCGCGAAATGTCCTTACATGGTCGTCGGCCAGTGTCTCCAGCATGGAACTCCTGGTGAGCCGCGCGTATTTGGCGGACTCGATCAGCGCGAGGGAGAGCCACGGCAGCAGCAGGTTCCACGCCCACTGTTCCGGGTTCTCGCCGAAGGGCACGTACGTCGGGAAGGGCAGCCACTGGAGCGTCGAGCAGAACGCGATGACCAGCAGCAGTCCGATCACGAAGACCGGGGTGGCGGTCCCGGCGAGGGTGAACCAGGTCAGCACCCGTTCCGTGGGACGCCCGCGCCGCCATACGGACAGCACGCCGGTGCCGACGCCGAGCAGCAGCCACATCACCAGCGCGCCGATCACCAGGGATCCGGTGACGGGCAGCTTGGTCAGGATCAGCTGCGTGACCTGCTGGTCGCTCTGGTACGAGATCCCCAGGCACGGTGCGTCGCAGTGCAGCACCCCGGTGCCGGAGGAGTAGTCGCGGCCCGCGAAGATGCCCTGCACGAAGTGCGCGTACTGCATCCACAGCGGGTCTTCCAGCCGCAGCTGGTCCCGCACCTGCGCCACCTGTACGGGCGAGCAGCGCGGCCCGCAGGCGATCTGCGCGACGTCGCCGGGAGCGACGTAGAAGACGAGGTACAGCAGGATGCTCAGCGCCGCCAGGACGAAGAGGGCCCCGCCGAGCCGGCGCAACAGGAAGCCGGTCACTGGGCACCGTCCTTCTTGCGGCGCGAGAGGAACGCACGGCGCGCCCCGCCCAGCCGCGACTGCGACCGCGGGTCCAGCGCCGTCCGTACGCCCTCCCCCAGCACCGTCAGCGCGAGCACTGTGACGAACAGCAACAGTGCCGGTATCAGCAGGTACGAGGGTGCCGCCTGGTACCAGACGTCGGCGTCCGTGAGCATCTGTCCCCACGAGGGCGTCGGCGGCTTGATGCCGACGCCCAGGAAGGACAGCGCGGCCTCGACGACGATGTTCTGCGGCAACAGCAGAGCGGTGTAGGTGATGACGGGCGCCGCCAGTGAAGGCAGCAGCTCGCGCCGTGCGATCCGCCACTTGCCCCAGCCGCTGAGCCGGGCCGCCGAGACGTAGTCCAGCGACTTCAGCGTCAGGGTCTGCGCGCGCACGATCTTCGACGTACCGGCCCAGTTGATCAGGCCGACGACCAGCGCGATCAGCACCGGGCGCGGGAACTCCGCCGGGACGATCGCGAGCAGCGCGAGGGCGATCACCATCAGCGGCATCGCCACGTTCACGTCGGTGATCCGGCTGAGCACCTGGTCGACGCGGCGGCTGCCGAGCCCGGCCGCGAGGCCGATGACGACGCCGATGAAGACCTGCAGGACGGTCGCGAAGAGGGCGACCCCGAGCGACACCCGCGCCCCGTACACGACCCGTGCGAACAGGTCGCGGCCGGTCTGCGGCTCGACGCCGAGCCAGTGCTCGGCGCTGATCCCGCCGAAGGGGCCGAGCGGCGCACCGCCGGCGGCCGAGTCGACGAGCGCCGGGTGGAAGGAGTTCGGGTCCTGCCCCTCCAGGGCGACGAGCAGTGGCGCGGCGAGCGCGATCAGCACCAGGAGTGCCACCACACCCACCGCGGCCATGGCGGCCCGCTGCGCGCGCAGCCGCCGCCAGAACTGACGGGCCCCCGAGACGGGAACGGCGGCCTGCGCCGATCCCGCCTCCTGGGCCGTGACGGACAACAATGCTTCGCTCACGGCTACTTGACCGCAACCTGCGAGACGTCCAGCACACCGGTCCAGTCGCTGATCACGATGTTCTTGACGTCCTTGCCGTACAGCCGCTTGTAGACCGGGTGGAACAGCGGCACGGTCAGCGCCTGCTCGCCGATCTTCTTGTCGAGCGCGCCCCACCTCGCTGCGGCGGCCGACAGATCGGTCAGCTTGTTGATCTCGTCGACCTCCTTGTTGACGGCCGGGTCGTCGAGCTGCGCGCTGTTGAAGTTGGTGCCGTCCTTGACGATCTGACGGCCGTCGAAGAGCGGCGCGAGGAACGGGCCGCCGGACGGCCAGTCGGCGCCCCAGTGCCCGAGGAAGAGGCCGGGCTGCTTCTTCACGCTGTGCACGGTGTCGCTGTAGTCGTTCTCCTCAAGTCCCTTGAGCTCCAGGGTGATCCCGGCCTTCTTCAGCGCGTCCTGCAGCGCCGTGGCGATCTCCGGGCTGGTCTCGCGGTCCTTGGCGTTGGAGTGCGTCAGCGTGACCGTCAGGCCCTTCTCGTACCCCGCCTCTTTGAGGAGTTCCTTCGCCTTGGCGGCGTCGCCCGTGTCGCCCGCCGGGAAGTGGTCGTACTTCACGTGTCCGAAGGACTTCTGCGGCGGCAGGTTCGTCGTCGCGGGCAGGGCGAGGGAGGAACCGCCGGCCGCGTTGATCACGGACGAGCGGTCGACGGCGTACGCGATCGCCTGGCGCACCTTCGGGTTGTCGAAGGGCTTCACCTTCGGGTTGAAGGCGAGGTAGTTGGTGTAGCCGAAGTGCCCTGTGCCGACGCGCGCGGCGAGCTGCTTGTCCCCGGCGACCTTGGCGAGCTCGGCCGGGCCGAGGTTGTTGTCGGTGGTCACGGCGGCGGAGTCGGTGCCCGCGCTCGCGGAGAGACGCTGGTTGATGACCGCCGGGTCGAGCCCGGAGCGCACCTCGATCCGGTCCGGGTACGCCTTGCGCTCGTCGTCCGTCTTCGCGTCCCAGTGCGGGTTGCGCTCCAGGAGCAGCTTCTCGCCGTCGTTCTCGTTCTTGACGACCTTGTACGGGCCGGAGGAGACGGGGTGTTCCTCGTACTTGGTCCCGGTGTCCTTGGCCTTCGGCACGGGAGTGGTCTGGGTCTGCGTCGCCAGGTAGGGGAACTCGCCCTCCGGCTTGTTGAGGTGGAAGACGATCGTCCGCGCGTCCGGGACCTCGATCGAGTCGAGCCCCTTCTTCGTCTTGTACGGGCCTTCGTAGTCGGCGCCGCCTATCAGCCAGTCCCTCAAGTACGGGGCGCCGCCGGACAGTTCGGCGGCGAACGAACGCTCGATGCCGTACTTGATGTCGGCGCTGGTGATCGGCGTGCCGTCCTCGTACTTCAGCCCCTCTTTGAGGGTGTACGTCCACACGGTGGCGTTCTTGCTGGGCTTGCCGAGGTCGGTCGCGAGGTCGGGGACGACCTTGGTGCCGTCGGCGCCGTTCTCCCGGTTGCGGGTGGTGAGCGTACGGAAGACCAGGGACGGAACGTTTCCGCCGCCCGAGGTGTAGAGGCGGCCCGGGTCGAAGTCGACCTGCGGCTGCCGGTTGAGGATCTGGAGGGTGCCGCCCTTCTGCGGGGCACCGGCCTTGGCACCCGCACCGCTCGCGGAGGTGGCGCCGTCGCCCTGCGGTCCTGCGCAGGCGGTGGCGGCGGTGGCGAGCGCGACACCGGCGGCAACCACGGCCGCCCGGCGGGACATGACGGATCTGCGCATGACGAAGAAGCCTCTCGGGGGTTCTGAACGGGGAACACGCGCAGGCGCTCAGAACCCGGAAAGGGGTCGCACGGAAAATGCCGCGCCTGCGGACGGAATGCAAGGGGAATGCAAACGCCCGGGCGCGGCAACGGCAGGGAAGAAAAGAAAGTTTCCGACGCGCACCAGGGCAGACGTCAGCTACAGAGAATGTCGGCGACGCAGTGCGCGGTCACACCGATGAGCGCGAGCTCAATGGCTGCGCGATCGGTGGCGGCTGCGTGACGGGGCGACATGCCGAGAAATATGAACGACCCCGCTCTTTATGTCAATCTCACTCTGAGACGGCGTCTCACATGCCGGGCACACATCGACCGGTCGCCGGGAGCGGTCCGTCAACTCCCGGGATGCACCCAGGGGTTGGGCCTGCACGCCTTCGCACCCGTCTCCAGCGTCTTGGTCTGCTGCATCATCACCGGGGCCAGCGCCCCGTCCTCGGCACAGTTCTTGTGGTTGTGCCCGAGCCGGTGTCCGACCTCGTGATTGATCAGCATCTGCCGGTACGGAGCGAGCAGTTTCAGCCCGAACGTCGGCGACCCGCCGGCCCAGCGGTAGGCATTGATCATCACTCGCTCGGTGACTGCGGAATCACAGGAGACATTCTGCGAGAGCGTCTCCAGCTCCGACTTCAGACACCAGGTGTTGGTGGTGACCGGAGTGGCGAGCGTCACGACGAAATCCGCCTTTCCGCTGGATATTCGCTCGAAGGTCATGTCGCCTTCGCCCGCCCAACTCCTTTTGTCGTTGAGGGTCTTCTGGACCGCCTCGGCGAAGAATTTCCCGTCGAGTCCGATGTCCTTCTCGACGTCCACCCGGTACTTCCACTTGCGGCCCTTGCCCGGCGCCTTGTCCGTCCCCGGAACGGTGTCGAAGACATTCGGCCCGCTCTGGTCCGCGGCCATCGTCAGCTTCCGCGCCATGCGCTCTTCGTACGTCGGCGGGACGGCCGGGGCCTGCTCCCCCTCGCTCCCCTGCGGTGCGGTGCGGTCCTCGTCGCGCGAGGCACCGCCGGCGAGCGCCCGGTCCCCCACGCCCGGGGTCGCCGAGTCCTTCGCCCCCGCGCCCGAGTCCTGCCCGGCCACCACGACCGCGAGCACGGCGGTCACAGCGGCGGCGGAGACCCCGGTGACGGTACGGGCCCGGCGCCGCCGGGCGCGCCGGGCGGTGCCGTCGGAATCGACGTCACCCTTGCTGTCGCCGTTCTTGCCCCCGTCGCCGCCCTCGTGGAGCGCTTCGGCCTCGTCCCAGTCGGTGACGGCGTCGTACGGATCACGCGTCTGCGTACGGGGCCGCTGCTGCGGCCCCTCGAACGCCTCCACGAACTCCCGCCGGGGCCCGGGAATCCTCGCCCCGACCCCCAGCCCGACCGGCGGCTGCGGCTGCGGCTGCGGCTGCAAAGGCGGGTGCGAGGGCGAGGGGGACGGCCGGGTGGTCTGCTGCCGTCCCGGCTGCGGCGGCACGTACGCGGCCGCCGTGCCCGGTGCCCCGACCCAGTCGCCGTACCGCCCGCCGCCCGTGTCACCGACGTCACCGGGCACACCGAACTCACCGGTGTCGCCCCAGCCGCCGCCCGGCTCACGCTGCTCGGGATGCCCGCCCCGCACCGGCTCGGAAGACTGCGACGGCTGCGAAGGCCGCGGCCCTCCCGCGAGGTGGTGCGGCTGGAAGCGCGGCACCGCCCCCGTGGCGCCCTGCTGGCGCGGCAGCTCTCCCGTGTCGCCCCGCCTCCGCCGGCCGCTCCCGGGCGCGGCAGTCGCACCGGGGGCACCTGACGCACCTCTTGAGGCGTCGGTGCCCCCACCTATGCCGGGGTTCTCGTCGGCACCCTTGGGTGCGGCACCTCGACGGCTGTGACGTCCCACGCGGCGGATCAGCTCCTAGTTTCTGTCTTGGGCGTTTCTGTCTGTACGAGCCCCAGGAACGCCTCGGCGACCGCCTCGGGGTACTCCATCATCGCCACATGCCCGGCATCCGGAAGAGCCAGGAGCCGGGAATCGCGGAACGCCGCCATGGCCCTGCGCGCCATGCGGAAGGACACCAGCTGGTCCCGCCCGCCGTACACCAGCAGCGTCGGCGCGAGCACCCGCTCCGCCTGCCGCCACAGTCCGTGCTGGCCACCCAGGGTGTACGCGTCGACGAGGCCCCGTGCGGACCGGGTCATGGCGTCCCAGAAGTACGGCAGCCGGAGCCGCCGCTCCATCTCGTCGACGGCCGCCTGGAACCCCTCGGGCGTGACCCGCCCCGGATCGCCGTAACAGAGCCCCGTCACTCCGCGCGTGCGCTGCTCCGCCGTCCAGTCCCTGCTGAGCTTCGCGAACAGCCCGGCGACGCCCGGCACCGCGAGCAGCGCCGTCGGGATCGCCGTCTTCTGCACCCGGAGCTCTGGCAGCGCGGGTGACACCAGTGTCAGGCTCCGCACCAGGTCGGGGCGTACGGCCGCAACACGCGTAGACACGGCTCCGCCCAACGAGTTCCCGACGAGGTGGACCGGCCCGCGCCCGCTCGCGTCGAGGTAGCGGATCACCGCCCGCGCGTGCCCGGTGACCGAGTAGTTGCCGTCGTCGGGCGGCGGGGAGTCGCCGAAGCCCGGCAGGTCGAGGGCCTCGCTGTCGACGACGCCGTCGAGCAGCGGCATCAGCGCCGACCAGTTCTGCGAGGAACCGCCGAGCCCGTGCACGTACAGCGCGGGCGGCAGTCCGGTGCGCACCGGGGGCCTGGACCGTACGGTCAGCGTCAGACCCGGCAGGGCGACGGACCTGAGCTCCTCCCCCTCCGCGACCCTGACCGCGCTGACCAGCGGCAACGGCGCGGCCACGGCACTGGCCCCAGTGCTGGATCCCGTGCTGGATTCCGGCAGATCGGTCGAAGACATGGCGCCAATGTTACGAGACGATCACGCGGGGGCTCATGTGTTCGCGGTCACAGGCCGCATGGCGTGCGCCCCCTCGTGCTCCTACGCTCGAAGGAAGGCGGGCACGCGCACCTGACGACGTACGCGCCGGAAAGGCGGACCCCATGCCGACCGTTGACCCGAGCGACCCGGACACCTTCGAGACGGACGAGACCGAGGACCTCCCGGACGAGACCCCGGAAGCCGATGCGGCCGAACAGCACACGGACGTGACGCAGGACCGGGACTCCCCGCTGACCACCGTCGACACCGACTCGGCGAACGAGGCGGACGCCGCCGAGCAGTCCCGTGCGGTGCCCCTGGGCGAGGACGACTACCGCTGAGCGGGACGGTCCCCATCCGCTCACCGGACAGCCGGCCGCCGCTCACCGGACGACCGGCTTCCGCGCTCGGGGCAACCGTCAGCGGGCCCGATCGCTCTTCACTCGGTGTCCGCTCCGTGAAATTCTGCGTCCGCACCGCGCACAGCCGGGTTACTCAAAAGTACGATGGCCGCTGCGGCGCACATCACACGGAACAGCCGTGCGGTGATGAGGTCCGTGAACTTGAAAGACATGGGAGGCGGCGTGACAGCCACCGAGCAGACAGAGGCGGCACGCCCGCGGGGCACCCGCCTGCCACGCCGAGCCCGACGCAACCAACTTCTGGGCGCCGCCCAGGAGGTCTTCGTCGCACAGGGCTACCACGCGGCCGCGATGGACGACATCGCCGAACGCGCCGGAGTCAGCAAGCCGGTGCTCTACCAGCACTTCCCCGGCAAGCTCGACCTCTACCTGGCGCTCCTGGACCAGCACTGCGAGTCGCTGCTCCAGGCGGTCCGCACGGCACTGGCCTCGACCAGCGACAACAAGCTGCGCGTCGCCGCCACCATGGACGCCTACTTCGCCTACGTGCAGGACGAGGGCGGCGCGTTCCGCCTCGTCTTCGAGTCCGACCTGACGAACGAGCCCGCTGTGCGCGAGCGCGTGGACCGGGTCTCGCTGCAGTGCGCGGAGGCGATCAGCGAGGTCATCGCCGAGGACACCGGCCTGTCCAAGGACGAGTCGATGCTGCTGGCCGTGGGCCTGGGCGGCGTCTCCCAGGTGGTGGCCCGCTACTGGCTCTCCAGCGGCAGCACCATCCCCAGGGACCAGGCGGTCCAGCTCCTCACCTCGCTGGCCTGGCGCGGCATCGCCGGATTCCCGCTGCACGGCACGGAGCAGAATTGAGCAACCGCTCAAACACTGTGAGCAACTGCTCAAAACAGCGTGGAGCGACTGCTCAAACCCCACCGTGTTCGCTCCCGGCGTTCTCCGCGGGAGCCGATCACGTCCCCTCCCCGGGCTAGTGTGGCGGGACGTACGGCGCGGGGCGACCGCGCCGACCCAGATCGTCGGAGGGACATAGCCGTGGAGGTCAAGATCGGCGTGCAGTACGCACCCCGGGAGATCGTTCTGGAGAGCGGGCAGTCCGCCGAGGAGGTCGAGCGCGCCGTGGCCGACGCGCTGGCCGGCAAGGCACAGCTGCTCAGCCTGAACGACGACAAGGGCCGCAAGGTCCTCGTGCCTGCGGACCGGATCGCCTACGTGGAGATCGGCGAGCCGGCGCAGCGTCGAGTGGGCTTCGGCGCTCTCTAGTACGCGACAGCGCACGGACGAACGGCCCGGCGGGTTCTCCCGCCGGGCCGTTCGTCATTCGCGCGCCACCGGCCGTTCGCCTGCGCGCAGCGGACCGTTCGTACGACTGCACGACCGGGGAGGGTTGCATTCCGCAGACCCCGGGTAAGACGGGCTACGACCAATTTGCCCGCGTTGCAGTGCAGGAGGGAACCACGTTGATCTGGGAAGCTCTCGGCTCCGTCATCCTTGGCCTCACCCTCGCCCATGCGGCCGCTTCCCGGCTGCCCGACCGCCTGCCGTCCCGCCCGCTCGTCCTGACCACGGGCCTCCTCGGCGCCCTGTTCGGCGCCGTTCTGACCCATGCGGCCATCGGCCCCGGCCATGTGCTGCTGACGCTGCTCGGCGCGGCCGCGGTGGGCGCCGTCTCGCTCTCGCTGCTCCTGCGTCCCGCCGGCCGCATGCGCCGCAGGTCGGCCGCGGCGTAGCACTCCCCGCTGCGCCGCCGGCCGCGGCGGAGCCGGACCCGGCCGCCGCACGAGGTCCGGATCAGGCCGTCGTACGAGAGCCAGGCCGGGCAGTCGCACGGGAGCCGGACCCGGCAGCCGTACGAGACCCGGACCCGGCCGCCGTACAGCCGCGCGGGATCAGGCAGCCAGCCCCAGTGCGGCCATCCGCTTGGTGTGCGCCTCGGTGATGCGGGAGAACATCCGGCCGACCTCCGCGAGGTCGAAGCCGTCCGCCACACCGCCCACCAGCATCGTCGAGAGCGAGTCGCGCTCCGCGACCACGCGCTGCGCCTGCGACAGCGCCTCGCCCATCAGCCGCCGCGCCCACAGCGCGAGCCGGCCGCCGAGGCGCGGGTCGGCCTCGATGGCGGCGCGCACCTTCTCGACGGCGAAGTTGCCGTGCCCGGTGTCGTCGAGGACGGCGAGCACCAGCGAGCGGGTGTCGGTGTCCAGGCGGGCGGCGACCTCCCGGTAGAAGTCACTGGCGATCGAGTCGCCGACGTACGCCTTGACCAGGCCCTCCAGCCAGTCGGACGGGGCCGTCAGGCGGTGGAAGTCGTCGAGGGCCTTCGCGAAGGGCTCCATCGCGGCGGTCGGCTCGGCGTCGATCGCGGAGAGCCGGTCGCGCAGCCGCTCGAAGTGGTGGAACTCGGCGGAGGCCATCTTCGCCAGTTCCGCCTTGTCGCCCAGCGTCGGCGCCAGTTTGGCGTCCTCGGCGAGCCGCTCGAAGGCCGCCAGCTCGCCGTACGCGAGGGCGCCGAGGAGGTCCACGACGGCGGCGCGGTAGGTCGGCTCGACGGACGCGGTGGCCCAGTCCTGGGCGGCGATTCCGGTGGGTGCGTCGGGGGTATCGGCAGGGGTGTCAGATGTCTCCATAACGCGCACAATAGCCCGCCCGGGGGACCCGGTAAGGGCCTGGTCAGCGACCGCCCTCCGCACCGTCGCCACGACCGGAGCCTCCACCGCCGCCCCACCATTCCTACGAATTCACCCAACACACATGCGCGAATCCGGGGTACAGTGGTAATGCGCCTGCTGAGCATTCCCCGCGTACGCACTTATGTTCGCGCGCTCTTCAAGCAGGCCATCCGAATGAGGATGCCCGGTCGGTGGCCCGATCGGCTCCGACCCGACAGCCCTCCGGCGCGCGGTGCACAAGCACCACCGCAGACGAGGGAACCCTCAGCGGCACGAGCGCTAGAGCAATGGCAGTGGTCCCGCGCCACCCGGTCCTCCCAAGGCCGGATGAAACCCCAGGCACGGTACGACCCCCGTTGTTCGCCTCATGCCGCGTCTCACAGAAGAGGCAGCACCCTGACTACGTTCCGAGACCTCGGGATTCTTTCCGAGACGGCCGAAGCCCTTGAGGCAGTCGGCATCACGTCCCCCTTTCCCATCCAGGAGATGACGCTCCCCGTCGCGCTTTCGGGCAGCGACGTCATCGGCCAGGCCAAGACCGGTACGGGCAAGACCCTCGGTTTCGGCCTGCCGCTCCTTGAGCGCGTCACCGTTCCCGCGGACGTCGAGGCGGGCCGGGCCAAGCCCGAGAAGCTGACCGACGCCCCGCAGGCGCTCGTCGTCGTACCGACCCGCGAGCTGTGCCAGCAGGTCACCAACGACCTGCTGACCGCAGGCAAGGCGCGCAATGTGCGCGTCCTCGCGATCTACGGCGGCCGTGCGTACGAGCCGCAGGTCGAGGCCCTCAAGAAGGGCGTCGACATCATCGTCGGCACCCCGGGCCGACTGCTCGACCTGGCCGGACAGAAGAAGCTCGACCTGTCCCACATCCGCGCGCTCGTCCTCGACGAGGCCGACGAGATGCTGGACCTGGGCTTCCTGCCCGACGTCGAGCGCATCATGAACATGCTCCCGGCCAAGCGGCAGACCATGCTCTTCTCCGCGACGATGCCCGGTGCCGTCATCGGCCTGGCCCGTCGCTACATGTCGCAGCCCACGCACATCCGCGCCACCTCGCCCGACGACGAGGGCGCGACCGTGGCGAACATCGCGCAGCACGTCTTCCGCGCGCACAACATGGACAAGCCGGAGCTCGTCTCCCGCATCCTCCAGGCCGACGGCCGCGGACTCGCGATGATCTTCTGTCGTACGAAGCGGACCGCCGCCGACATCGCCGAGCAGCTGGAGAAGCGCGGCTTCGCGTCCGGCGCCGTGCACGGCGACCTCGGCCAGGGCGCCCGCGAGCAGGCGCTGCGCGCCTTCCGCAACGGCAAGGTCGACGTCCTCGTCTGCACCGACGTCGCCGCCCGCGGCATCGACGTCGAAGGCGTCACGCACGTCATCAACTACCAGACCCCCGAGGACGAGAAGACGTACCTGCACCGCGTCGGCCGCACCGGCCGCGCGGGTGCCAAGGGCATCGCCGTCACCCTCGTCGACTGGGACGACATCCCGCGCTGGAAGCTCATCAACAAGGCGCTGGACCTCCCCTTCGACGAGCCGGAGGAGACGTACTCCACGTCCCCCCACCTCTACGAGATCCTCTCCATCCCGGCCGGCACGAAGGGCATACTGCCCCGGGCCGACCGCACCCGCGCGGGTCTGCGCGCGGAAGAGGTCGAGGACCTGGGCGAGACGGGCGGCCGCGGCCGCAAGTCCGCGCCGGCCGCTGCGGCTGTGGTGGAGGAGCGCCCGGAGCGCACCCGCACCCCGCGCCAGCGGCGTCGTACGCGCGGCGGCTCGGACTTCGCCGACACGGCTGCGGCCGTGACGCCGACGGCCGAGGCTCCGGCGGCGGACGCACCCGTCTCCGACGTTCCTTCCTCCGTTCCTTCCTCCGACGGTACGGAGCCGCGCACGCCGCGTCGCCGCCGCCGGACGCGGGCCGCGGCACCGTCCGCTGCCGCGACCGCGGTGGTCGAGGCACCCGTGGCTCCTGTGGCGCCTGCTGCCGAGGAGGCTCCGGCGGCCACCAAGCCCCGGACCCGCACCCGGGCGGCGAAGGCTGCCGTGGTCACCGAGACCGCTGCGCCCGCCGAGGCTCCGGCACCCGCCAAGAAGGCCACCCGCAGCCGGACGCGGACCGCGGAGGCCACCGAGGCCTCCACTCCCGCGCGGGCGACCCGGGCGCGGGCCCCCCGTGCCAAGGCGCCCTCGCCGGTCGTCGAGGCGTCCGCCGAGGTCTTCGAGGCTCCGGTACGTCCGCGCCTGAAGCGTCCGGTACGGGCGAGGGTCTCGGCCGAGCCCGAGGTCGACTTCCAGATGGCCCCGATGCCGGAGCCGGAGCCGACCACGCCGCCGCGGCGCCGTGCACCGGCCCGTACGTCGAAGCCGAAGACCGCTTCGACGAAGGCTGCCTCGGCGAAGACGGCTTCCGCGGCGGCCGAGCCCGCTGCGGAGGGCGAGGCGAAGCCGCGTCGCCGTCGCGCGGTCCGCAAGCCGGCTTCCCAGCCGGAGAGCTGATCCGCTGCGCGCACTCGCTTGACCTGATGGCCCCGCTTCCTGGGAGGAGGCGGGGCCGTCGGTGTGTGCGGGGGAGCGGGGCGGTCGGGTGGGGGCGTGCCGCAGTGGGGGCCGCCCCCTTGCCCACCCGTCCCGCCCCCGGGGGGCGGCCCCGCTGCCCAAGGAGGCGGCGGCAACGCTCAAGGGGGCTAGGGAGTCGGCATTTAGGGGCGCGGGGAACTGCGCGACCAGCCACGACGCACCCGCACGAAGACCACCCCGCCGCCCCGCGCCAAGCAGCCGACGTCCGACGGCCGACGGTCGCCCGGCAACGACCCCCCGATAACCTCAACGTATGAGCAGGCCGTCGACCTTCACCCCGCCCCCCGGTGTCCGCGCCGTCCCCCTTCGTACCGAGCGCGGCACCTTCGCCGTGCTCGAAGCGGAGCCCGTCGGGCCGCCCCGCGGCACCGCGCTCCTCCTGCCCGGGTTCACCGGCAGCAAGGAGGACTTCATCGCGATGCTGGTGCCACTCGCCAGGGCCGGCTACCGCACCGTCGCCGTGGACGGCCGCGGGCAGTACGAGTCCAAAGGGCCGACGGACAGTCAGATTCCGTACGCACAGGGCGAGTTGGCGCGTGATGTCCTCGCGCAGGCCGCCGCTCTCGGCAGTGTGCCCGTGCATCTCCTCGGCCACTCCCTCGGCGGCCAGATCGCCCGCGCGGCCGTTCTCGTCGACCCCGCGCCCTTCCGTTCGCTGACCCTCATGTCGTCGGGCCCCGCCGAAGTGGACCCCGTCCAGCAGGAGAAGATCGCCCTTCTGACACAGGCCTTCGCCGTCATGCCGATGGGCGACGTCTGGGACGCGATGCAGGCCATGGAGACGCCCGCACCGGAGGACACCGCGACCGAGGCGCGCGACCCGCGGCTGGAGGCGGCTCTCCGGCACCGCTGGCTGCTGCACAGCCCCGCACAGCTCGCCGCGACCGGCCACCAGCTCACCACCGAGCCCGACCGTGTCCCCGAGCTGCGGGCGGCCGGTCTCCCCCTGCACGTCGTGTCGGGGACCGTCGACGACACCTGGCCCGTCCCGCTCGTCGACGACATGGCGGTCCGCCTCGGCGCCCACCGCACCGTGATCGAGGACGCGGGCCACTCCCCCAACACCGACCGCCCGGACGAGACCGCCCGGGCCCTGGCCGACTTCTGGGACCGGGTCCCCGCGTCCAGTACGGCGTAGTACCGCCAGTACCGCCAGTACCGCTAGTACTGCGCCTGGAGGTGCTGCCAGAATCCGTCCCGCAGCGACCGCCGCAGGTCCGAGTGGCCGCGCAACGACCGCTGGAGCATCCGCTCGGCCTCCACCAGCAGTTCCTGGTCGACCGGCCCCGGCAGGTAGGGCCGTCCCGGCAGCAGCTCGCCCAGCTGCTGCCGGCCCCGCTCCGCCAGCCACTTCGCCGCGATCTGCGCCCCCAGGAAGCGGACGTCCTCACGGGTCGGCGCCGGGCCGTTCTCCTGCTCGTACGTGGTGACCGGGCGGCGCGTGACGTACGGCTTGCAGAAGTCGAGGTCGAAGGTGCGCTGGCTGTCGACCTCCCAGAGCAGCGGTTCGGCCTGGTTGCGGCCGTCGCCCGCCTCGATGCCCCACAGGTGGACCCGCGCCCCGTACCCCTGTGCCGCCTCGACCGCCGAGACCAGGTCCTCGTCGCCGCCGACGAGCGCCGCGTCGCTGATGGCGCGGTGCCGGGCGAGTGACTCCAGGTCCGTACGGATCAGGGAGTCGACGCCCTTCTGCTGGTTGTTGGCGTTGAGGTTGCCGAGGCGGACCTTGACGTCCGGGAGTTCCGCGATGGACTGCTGCTCGGTGGTGTGGATGCGCCGCCTGGCGCCGTCGTACCAGTACACCCGCAGCAGTCGGCTGTCCGCGAAGATGATCCGCGCCTTGTCGATGAAGGCCTCGATCAGGCCCTCCGCGTCCAGGTCGAAGGAGCGCCGGTCCTCGGTGCCGGTGACCAGCAGGCCCGCCGCCGCGTACACATAGCCCGCGTCCACGAAGATCGCGTGGGTGGAGGGGGTCTTGGCGACCTCCGCGAGCATGCGGGTGAGGAGCTCGTTGGTGCGGTCCAGGCGGGCGGAGATCCTGGCGAGGTCAGTGGGGCCCGAAGGCTGTGCGTCGTCCATACACCGCCCATTCTCCGGGGCACCGTGGGCCCCGCACAAGCGGTGCTTCATCGATGGGTAGTTAGCCTCACGAAAATTTTCCTTAGTGTAGGGAATCTTTTCGGGAAGGGACTCGTTGTCACTCTGTGGAACGCACGGGCCACCTGGCCCACGCGCGCCCCACACATTCACCACAGTTCTCCAGCAGGAGGATCAGACGAAGGGAGAAGCGCATGCGCTTCGAAATCATGCGACTGGACGACGTCGACGGCACCGCCGTGGACAGCACCGTCGTGGACGCCGCCTCCGTCAACCGGATCGTGCAGCAGGCCGCCGCAATCGGCCAGCGCATCTACATCCGCCCGGCCGACACCTCGGCCTCGTAACACGTACGACGTATCGAGACGATTCGAGAAAGCGCCCCCGTGCAGTAGCTGCACGGGGGCGTTTTCCGTATCCGGGAGCCGTCCGGAGCGTCCGGTACCACGGAAATCCGTAGACGCGCAGCTCAGCTGCCCTGGACGACCTGGGTGACGCCGTTGATGATCTGCTGCACCGCGAGCGCGGAGAGCATCATGCCCGCGAGGCGGGTCACCAGCACCACACCGCCCTCCTTGATCACACGGATGATCACCAGCGAGAAGCGCATCGCCAGCCACAGCACCAGGTGCATGGCGATGATGGCCGCCCACACGGAGATCTGGCCGGTGACGGTGTTGTTGTGCTGCACGGCGAGGATGACCGAGACGATCGCGCCGGGCCCGGCGAGCAGCGGCATGCCCAGCGGTACGAGGGCGACGTTGACGTCCTTGGTCTGGGTCGGCTCCTCGTTCTTACCGGTCAGCAGGTCGAGCGCGATGAGCAGCAGGAGCAGACCGCCCGCGATCATCAGCGCGGGGGTGGTGATGTGCAGATAGTCGAGGATCTGCTGGCCGATGACGCCGAAGACGGCGATGACGCCGAAGGCGACGGCGACGGCCTGCCAGGCCATCCGGCGCTGCACCTTGGCGGGCCGGCCGGAGGTCAGACCGAGGAAGATCGGGGTGATCCCAGGGGGGTCCATAATCACGAAAAGCGTGAGAAAGAGGGATCCGAAGACGGCAAAGTCGAGCACAGTGAGGCCTTGCAGGAGAGGGCCGTGCCGACGGCGCGGGGGCGCACGGGCACAGCTCGTTGCGGAACATGAGGGGTTTTTGGTTCGTACGGCACCGGAGAGCCCGCCGCCGTGAGGCGCGCCTGTGAAACCTGCGGACAGGTCCTACGCGCGCGGGCGTCCACCCGCACCGGGCACCGGGAAGGCGCCGGTCGCACGGCGGGTGATCTCGCCGTAGACCTCGGGGTGGGTGGTGTAGTCCCCGAGCCGGACGGTCTTGCGGCTGCCGTGGTAGTCGCTGGAGCCGGTGACCAGGAGGTCGTGCTCGGCGGCGAAGGCACGCAGCCGGGCGCGGTCGTCCTCGTCGTGGTCCATGTGGTCGACCTCGATGCCGTCGAGACCGGCGGCCGCCAGCTCGGCTATCGAGGTCAGCGGCACGGTGTCGCCGCGCTTGGCGGCGCCGGGGTGCGCGAAGACGGTGACGCCGCCGGCCGCCTTGACGAGGCGGATCGCGGTGAAGGGGTCCAGCTCGTGCTTGTCGACGTACGCCCGGCCGTCGTTGGCCAGCCATTCGGAGGTGAAGGCGGCGGAGACGTCCGCGACGACGCCCAGCTCGACGAGGGCCTCGGCGATGTGCGGGCGGCCGATGGACGCGTCGCCCGCGATGGCGGCGACCCTGGCCCACTCGATCTCCACGCCGAGCTCCTGGAGCTTGGCCACCATGCCCTGCGCGCGCGGCACCCGGTCGTCGCGGACGAGCTCGCGCTCGCGGGCGAACTCGGGCTCCTCGGGGTCGAAGAGGTACGCCAGCATGTGCATGCCCGTGCCGTCGAGACGGCAGGACAGCTCGGCGCCGGTGACGAGGGTCAGCCCCTCGGGGAGCGCGGCGGCCGCCTCGGCGTGGCCGCGCACCGAGTCGTGGTCGGTGAGGGCGACGACGTCGAGCCCTGCGGCACGCGCGTTGCGGACCAGTTCTGCGGGGGTGTCCGTGCCGTCGGAGGCCGTGGAGTGGGTGTGCAGGTCGATGCGCACGACGCTTACTCCAGGGGCAGGACGGACAGAGGGGACGTTCAAGGGTAACTGGGATTCGAACATGCCCAGGTCAAGCGTCCCCCTCGCCGGTCAGGACAGGATGCGCGGCGACAGCGCCCCGCAGGGCAGCAGCTCCACTTCGGCCCCGGCGTCCCGCAGGTCGGTCAGGACGAGTTCGTCGTACATCAGCAGTCCGGACTGCTCGGGCCAGACGATCGCCCACAGCCAGATCCCGCGCGCCTCTCCCGCGAAGACCGCGCGGTCCGTCGGCGTACCGGAGACGTGCCACATCGGGGTGGGGCGGCCGGCCGCGAGGACCTTGGTCTGCGGGGGCTTCTCCATGGAGATGTGCGCGCCGGGGTCGGGGCCGTCGATGCCCGCGTACCTCGCACCGAGTCCGACGCCCAACTCCTCGGCCACCAGCAGGAGTTCACCGAATCCGCCGAGCGGTCCAGGACCCGAGCAGGCGACGGCGGTGGCGCGGCCCCCGGTGCGGTCGTCGCCCGCGTACGCGATCCCGCTGAACAGCCAGCCGACCGGCAGCGGCCACGGCATCCAGACGGGGACGTGCGCGCGGTTCACCGCGACGGCCAGGGCTTCGACACTGGGCGGCAGCACCGGCTGGAGCGGATGCACCGCTCCGTGCACGGGGCAGTTCCAGGTATCGGCGAAAAGACCGGGCGCCCTGACCCGGCCTCCGCACTTCGGGCAACTGGGTTCGCCCCTCATAGCGCCCAACAGTCCTCCCCGGTCGACGCCGCGTCAAGGACGATCACCCGTCCGGCGCGCGCCGCTTTCCGACGCTCCTCGAACTCTCCCCAACCCTCCCACCGGCCAAAACTAGATGTAGTTTGCATTCATTAGGGACTCTAACTTATTGTTTGTATATCGCAACGATCTAGCGGAGAGCGAGAGAAGCCATGCAGCACGGTGCGGACAGGGGAGAAGATCCCTTCGACGAGGGCGCGGGCGACGGCGCGGGCAGCCTCCTGCGCCAGCCGAAGGCCGTCTGGGCCACGGCCGGTGCGTCCGTCGTCGCCTTCATGGGCATCGGGCTCGTTGACCCGATCCTGCCGTCCATAGCCAAGGGCCTGAGCGCCACCCCGAGCCAGGTCTCGCTCCTGTTCACCTCGTACTTCCTGATCACCGCCGTCGCCATGCTCGTCACCGGATTCGTCTCCAGCCGCATCGGCGGCAAGAAGACGCTGCTGCTCGGGCTCGCGCTGGTCGTGGTCTTCGCCGCGCTGTCCGGCACGTCCGGATCGGTCGGCGAGCTGGTCGGCTTCCGGGCCGGCTGGGGGCTCGGCAACGCGCTGTTCGTCTCGACGGCGCTCGCCGTGATCGTCGGGGCCGCGGCCGGCGGCAGCGCCGCGGCGATCCTGCTGTACGAGTCGGCGCTCGGTCTCGGCATGGCGTGCGGCCCGCTGCTCGGCGCGGCACTCGGCAACGCGAGCTGGCGCTACCCCTTCTTCGGCACCGCGGCCCTGATGGCCATCGGCTTCCTCTGCATCACGGCGTTCCTGAAGGAACAGCCCAGGCCCGCGCGGAAGACCTCGCTGCTCGCCCCGCTCAAGGCGCTCGGCCACGGCGGTCTCGCCTCCGTCGCCGCCTCGGCCTTCTTCTACAACTACGCGTTCTTCACGATCCTGGCCTTCACGCCCTTCGTACTGAACATGACGCCGTACAGGTCGGGTGCGGTCTTCTTCGCCTGGGGCCTGCTGCTGGCGGTCTTCTCGGTCCTCGTGGCCCCGCGGATGCAGCGGCGATTCGGCTCGCTGAAGGTGCTCGGCGGCTCGCTGGTCCTGCTCGCCGCCGACCTGATCATCCTGGGCTACGGCAACCACACCACCGCCGTCGTCGCCACGATCGTCTCCGGCGCCTTCATCGGCGTGAACAACACCGTCTACACGGAGCTGGCGCTCGGCGTGTCCGACGCTCCCCGGCCGGTGGCCAGCGCGGGCTACAACTTCGTCCGCTGGTTCGCCGCGGCCGCCGCCCCGTTCCTCGCCCCGAAGATCGAGGAGTGGAGCAGCATCCACATCCCGTTCGTGGTCGCCGCGGTCACCGCGGTGCTCGGCGCACTGGTCGTCCTGGTCCGCCGCGGGGCCCTCGCCCACGAGGCGGCGGAACTCCGGCCGGCGCACGCCACGGAGGACGGCGTGACGGTCTTCGCCAACGGCTGACCCCGCGCGGCTGAACCCCGCACAGCTGCCCGTACGACTCGTCCCGTACGACCGGCCCTGGGCGACTCGTCCCGTACAAGGGTCGAATTTGAGTCCGTTTCCCGGGCCGGAAGCCACAGTTCCGGCCCGGCTGCTCAGTCCAGCGGTACGCCCGCGCGCAGCGGGTCGCGCAGGTCCGTCCCGTGCGAGAGCCAGCGCTCCTGGAGTTCCTGGGCGCCCTTCACCCGCTTCCACGCCGCCTCGTTCGCGGTCATCGGGAGCAGCGGCAGGAAGCGCACCGGGTCCATCGGGGCGTCCAGCTCCAGGTCCTCGACGAGCCCGCCCGCCTCCGCCACCAGTACGGAGCTGAAGGGCGCGCCGGGCCACAGCGGTTCGCCCACCTCCAGCGAGGCGCCCGGTGCCACGATCAACCCCTCCACCTGCGGGGAAGCCGCCAGCGCCGCGAGCGGGCGGAGCACCTTGTCGGTGTCCGCGAGGCCGGCCCGTACGGACAGGACCAGTTCGGCGCGCGGGCCCGCAACCGGGTCGGCGAGGGTCCCGGTGGGGTCGGTCATCGGGGCCGCGGACATGCCGAGGGTGGCGTAGCGGACGATGTCGCCGTCCAGGAACCGCAGGATTTCGATCCGGTCCGTACCGAGGAACGTGACGGCGGCGCGCGCGTCCGGTTCGCCCAGAGTCGTCCGCAGTCGGGCTTCTACCAGCGCAAGTACATCTCCCATGGTCCGCGAGCATAGGCGGCGTATGGAACGGGCAAAGGCGCGCCTCGGCGGGGCTTGACACCGGGGGTGGCTGGTAACCTGGGCCGCTGGTCGGGGCGATCCGTAACAACGCTTCAGCGTTGGCGTTCGAGTCCCGATGACACGTCGTCCCCCACGGGGGACCGGCCGGAGGAGGTGGGGCTGCGGTGGATCGAAGTCGACCCGTCAGTACCAACCGCTCTTCCGTACCACCTCTGTCCCACGCGGTCTGAGGCTTCGTACCCGGCCCTCCGAGCTCCGAAACACCCCGGTTCTCAGGGCATTTCGCACGATGGGCACGACGGAAGAGCACTTCACCCTTACCTGATTTGCCTGATCCGTGTCTGAGCGAACGCCGTCACCGCGTCCTCGCGGTGCCGCCCGCTTTGCCGACGTGCACGCCTGAGCCACAACGCCGTGGCGCCGCACGTCTCCATTCCGGGCAGTGCCACGCGCCCCGCCGACGGCTTCTCCGTGAAGGAGCCCGCCATGTCGATGATTCGTGACCTGCGCGCAGTCGTACGCCCGTCCCTGCGCGGCAAGAACAGCCCCACCGTCTACACCAACTACGACGCCACCCGCGACCACTCCGTCTCCAGCGCGGTCGTCGACTGCGCGGTCTACCGCGACGGCCGCCGCATGAAGGAGTGCGCCACCCCGCACGAGGCCATGGTCCGCGTGCGGGAGTCCGGCGGCTTCGCCTGGATCGGCCTGCACGAGCCGACCGAGGCCGAATTCGCCGGTATCGCGGCCGAGTTCGGGCTGCACCCGCTCGCCGTCGAGGACGCGGTGCACGCACACCAGCGGCCGAAGCTGGAGCGCTACGACGACACCCTCTTCACCGTCTTCAAGACGATCCACTACGTGGAGCACGCCGAACTGACCGCGACCAGCGAGGTCGTGGAGACCGGCGAGGTCATGTGCTTCACCGGCCGGGACTTCGTGATCACCGTCCGGCACGGCGGCCAGGGCTCGCTGCGGGCGCTGCGCCACCGCCTCCAGGACGACCCCGAGCTCCTCGCCAAGGGCCCGTCCGCCGTCCTGCACTCCATCGCGGACCATGTCGTCGACGGCTACATCGCGGTCGCGTCCGCCGTCCAGGACGACATCGACGAGGTGGAGATCGATGTGTTCTCGGCCCCCACGAAGGGCAGCCCGCGGGGTGTCGACGCGGGCCGGATCTACCAGCTCAAGCGCGAGGTCCTGGAGTTCAAGCGCGCGGTGGCCCCCCTCCTGCGCCCCATGCAGCAGCTCAGCGAGCGGCCGATGCGGCTGATCGACCCGGACATCCAGAAGTACTTCCGGGACGTCGCGGACCACCTGGCCCGCGTGCACGAGGAGGTCGTCGGCTTCGACGAGCTCCTCAACTCGATCCTCCAGGCGAACCTGGCGCAGGCGACGGTCGCCCAGAACGAGGACATGCGCAAGATCACCTCGTGGGCCGCGATCGTCGCCGTACCGACGATGATCTGCGGCGTCTACGGCATGAACTTCGACTACATGCCGGAACTGCACTGGAAGTACGGGTACGGAATCGTGCTCGGCGGCATCGCGGTGGTCTGCCTCACCATCCACCGGCTGCTGAAGCGGAACGGCTGGCT
The DNA here is from genome assembly GCF_044333135.1 of Streptomyces sp. NPDC021093. Taxonomy (NCBI): domain Bacteria; kingdom Bacillati; phylum Actinomycetota; class Actinomycetes; order Kitasatosporales; family Streptomycetaceae; genus Streptomyces; species Streptomyces sp. NPDC021093. The sequence continues at coordinate 131,354 of NZ_JBIRQJ010000017.1, forward strand.
GTAGGACCGTCGGAGGCGCCGGTCCCCTACCCTTGCCCCATGTCGCAGACCCCGCCCCTCGACTCGTCCGTCGACTCCTCCGTCGACTCGTTCCTCGACCGGGCCCTCGTCGAGGAGGCCACCAAGAAGTCGGGCCTCATCTGGGTGCAGGGCGCCGGCCCCGCCCGCGCCCTCTGGCACGTCTGGCTCGACGGCGCCGCGCACCTCGTCGGCGACGGCCCGGGCGAGCAGCCGTTCCCCGGCCTCGCCGACGGCTCCACCGCCCGGGTGTCCGTACGCAGCAAGGACAAGGGCGGTCTGCTCGTCGCCTGGACCGCCGTCGTACGGGAGCTGACCGCCGGGACCGAGGAGTGGGACGCCGCCGTCGCCGAGCTCAAGGGCAAGCGGCTGAACGCGCCCGACGCGGAGCAGATGACCGACCGCTGGGCCCGCGAGTGCCGCGTACTACGCCTGACTCCGCAGGGCGGCATCGGCGCGCTCCCCGAGGACTCCCTCGCCGCGCAGCCACTGCCGACGTGGGCGACCACCCGGCAGCCGGTCCCGGCCGGGCTCCCGAAACTGCTCCTCAAGCGCAGGGGCAGGCAGCAGCGCTAGCCGCTCGTCGCTAGTCGCTCGTCCTGGGCAGCTTCCGCCCGTAGTCCACCGTCAGGTCCTTCGGCGGCGGGGTCAGGGCGAAGTCCTTGTCCCAGTCGGCCAGTTGGACGACGCCCGCGCCGCCCGCGCGGGCCAGCCGCAGCGGGTAGGGCTTCTTCTCCAGGGAGACGTCGAGGGCGCCGCCCTGCCCGTCCTCGCCGCCGACCACCTTGATGGTGCGCATGCCCGCGATCGTCTCGCGGTCGCCCTTGCCGAGGGTGCCGTTGAGGCCGAGGAGACCGTCGAGGAGGACGTCCTTGTCCGTGAAGCCGCGGAACTGGTCGTACGCGGGGTCGCCCTTGGGCACCTTGACGTACTTGTCCTCCAGCTTGTCGGCGGCGGCCTCGTCCTCCTTCTTGAAGTCGGCGCCCGGCTTGGTGGCGTCGTGCCGCCAGAAGTCCGCGCCCGCCTTCATGAAGAGCTCGTCCGCGATGCGCAGCAGCTCGAAGGTGGAGTCCTTGGTGGTGACGGAGCCCGCGCCGCCGTCCTTCTTGAGGCGCATGTTCAGCTTGTACGTACCGCCCCTGCTGACGAAGGTGCCGGTGAGGCGTACCGCTGCGGCGGCCTTCGCGGTCGTGCGCGCCTTGCCCTCGATCTCGGCCGCGGACAGCTTGCCGACCCCGTTCGTCCCCTCGTCCGGGTCCTCGCCGCACCCCGCGAGACCGGCCGCGAGACCGGCGCACACCGCACCGGCGAGTACGGCCCTGCGTGCTCGGGCGGCCGGGGGGAATACGGTCACGGTCGGCACTGCCTCTCCTGCGGGGGTCCGGGGTGTCCGGTCGGCAGAGGGCAGCGTACCCGGGTCGCCTACGCGAGAAGACAGAGAGCCGTACGGACGGACCGGCGGAGCGTCGTTGATCTCCACGGGCTAGCCTGAAGCCGGTATCCGGCCTATTTGCAGACAAACTCGTCCCACGGGTCCGCACCGCACGCACACCACGAGAAGGAGGCAGCCGGGATGGCAGCAGGGGCGCCTCGCGTCTTCGTCTCGCACCTGGCGGGCGTGCCCGTCTTCGACCCGAACGGGGACCAGGTCGGGCGGGTCCGCGACCTCGTCGCCATGATGCGGGTCGGCGGCAGGCCCCCGCGGCTGCTCGGCCTGGTCGTCGAGGTGGTCAGCAGACGGCGGATCTTCCTGCCGATGACCCGGGTGACGGGCGTGGAGTCCGGCCAGGTCATCACCACCGGCGTCGTGAACATGCGCCGCTTCGAGCAGCGCCCCACCGAGCGGCTGGTGCTCGGCGAGCTGCTCGACCGGCGGGTGCGGCTGGTGGACGGCGACGAGGAGGTCACCGTCCTCGACGTGGCCATCGCGCAGCTCCCGGCCCGCCGCGACTGGGAGATCGACAAGGTCTTCGTACGGAAGGGGAAGGCCGGGGCGCTGCGCCGGAAGGGGGAGACCCTGACCGTCGAGTGGTCGGCCGTCACCGGGTTCTCGCTGGAGGAGCACGGGCAGGGCGCGGAGAACCTGATCGCCGCGTACGAGCGGCTGCGGCCCACCGACCTCGCCAACGCCCTGCACCACCTGACCCCCAAGCGCCGCGCCGAGGTGGCCAGCGCCCTCGACGACGACCGCCTCGCGGACGTGCTCGAAGAGCTTCCCGAGGACGACTCGATCGAGATCCTCGGCAAGCTCAAGGAGGAGCGGGCCGCCGACGTCCTGGAGGCGATGGACCCGGACGACGCCGCCGACCTGCTGTCCGAGCTGCCGGAGGAGGACAAGGAGCGGCTGCTGACGCTGATGCGTCCGGACGACGCCGCGGACGTACGGCGGCTCCTGTCGTACGAGGAGCGGACGGCCGGCGGTCTGATGACGACCGAGCCGATCGTGCTGCGGCCGGACGCGACGGTCGCGGACGCGCTCGCCCGGGTGCGGCAGCAGGACCTCTCCCCCGCGCTGGCCGCGCAGGTGTACGTGTGCCGGCCGCCGGACGAGACGCCGACGGGCAAGTACCTGGGTACGGTGCACTTCCAGCGGCTGCTGCGGGAACCGCCGGGGACCCTGGTCAGCTCGGTCGTGGAGTCCGATCTGCCGCCGCTGTCGCCGGACACCCCACTGCCCGCCGTGACCAGCTATCTCGCCGCGTACAACATGGTCGCGGCACCCGTCGTGGACGAGGGCGGGGCGCTGCTCGGTGCCGTGACCGTCGACGACGTACTGGACCACCTGCTGCCGGACGACTGGCGGGAGACCGAATTCAATCCGGGGGGTGTCATCGGTGGCCACTGAGCGGGGTGGTGAGGGCAAGGAGCGCACGCGGTCCACCGGCGGCGCGAGTGCGGTGCCGCGCGCCTCACGGGTGCGTCTGGATCAGCCGAAGGCGCCGCGCCAGCGCCTGCTGCCCGAATGGGATCCGGAGGCCTTCGGGCGGTTCTCGGAGAAGATCGCCCGGTTCCTGGGCACGGGGCGGTTCATCGTCTGGATGACCGCGGTGATCATCCTCTGGGTGCTGTGGAACGTCTTCGCGCCCAAGACGCTGCGCTTCGACGAATTCCCCTTCATCTTCCTGACCTTGGCGCTCTCGCTGCAGGCCTCGTACGCCGCCCCGCTGATCCTGCTCGCGCAGAACCGGCAGGACGACCGGGACCGGGTCACCCACGAGCAGGACCGCAAGCAGAACGAGCGCTCCATCGCCGACACCGAATACCTCACACGGGAGATCGCGGCGCTGCGGATGGGCCTCGGCGAGGTCGCCACCCGCGACTGGATCCGCTCCGAACTCCAGGACCTGGTCAAGGAGTTGGAGGACCGGCGGACCGTATTCCCGCCGGAGCCCCCGAACGGGAGTGACGAAGCCGACCGTTGACGGCCCTTCCCGGTCGCCCGCCGTGCCGCCGTAGTATCGGAAGCATGGCTACGGAAGACGCGGTGCGCGAAGCACTGGCGACGGTGAACGACCCCGAGATCCACCGACCGATCACAGAGCTCGGCATGGTCAAATCGGTCGAGATCGGGGCGGACGGCGCGGTCGCGGTCGCGGTCTATCTGACCGTCTCCGGCTGCCCGATGCGGGAAACGATCACCAACAACGTGCGCGAGGCCGTCGAGCGCGTCGAGGGCGTCACCGGCGTCACCGTCGAGCTCGACGTGATGAGCGACGAACAGCGCAAGGAGCTCGCGGGCGCCCTGCGCGGCGGCACCGCCGAGCGCGAGGTCCCCTTCGCCCAGCCGGGGTCCCTGACCAGGGTGTACGCGGTGGCCTCCGGCAAGGGCGGCGTCGGCAAGTCCTCGGTGACGGTCAACCTGGCCGCGGCGATGGCGGCGGACGGCCTGAAGGTCGGCGTCGTCGACGCGGACATCTACGGCCACAGCGTGCCCCGCATGCTGGGCGTGGCGGGCAAGCCCACCCAGGTCGAGAACATGATCATGCCGCCGTCGGCGAACGGCGTGAAGGTCATCTCGATCGGGATGTTCACCCCGGGCAACGCCCCCGTCGTCTGGCGCGGGCCGATGCTGCACCGCGCCCTCCAGCAGTTCCTCGCGGACGTGTACTGGGGCGACCTTGACGTCCTCCTCCTCGACCTGCCGCCGGGCACGGGCGACATCGCGATCTCGGTCGCGCAGCTGGTTCCGAACGCCGAGATCCTCGTCGTCACCACCCCGCAGCAGGCCGCGGCCGAGGTCGCCGAGCGGGCCGGCTCCATCGCCGTGCAGACCCACCAGAAGATCGTCGGCGTCGTCGAGAACATGTCGGGCATGCCGTGCCCGCACTGCGACGAGATCGTCGACGTCTTCGGTACGGGCGGCGGCGAGCGCGTCGCGGAGGGGCTGACCAAGACCACCGGCGCGACGGTGCCGGTGCTCGGCTCCATCCCGATCGACGTACGGCTGCGGGAGGGCGGCGACGACGGCCGTCCCGTCGTGCTGACCGACCCCGAGTCCCCCGCCGGGTCCGCGCTGCGGGCGATCGCCGGGAAGCTGGGCGGACGGGCGCGCGGTCTCTCCGGGATGTCGCTGGGGATCACGCCGCGCAACAAGTTCTGACGCAACACGTTCCGAGGCGCGGTACGTGCGTGAACGGGTAAGGGGCGGCCTCCAGGAGGCCGCCCCTTACCCGTGCGCCTTGCTCACGCGTCGTACGTGGTGACGTCCTTCACCACGGAGAAGCCCAGGCCGTACGCGCTCATGCCGCGTCCGTACGCCCCCAGGTGAACGCCCGCCGTGGTGGACCCGGCGAGCACCCAGCCGTACTCGGACTCGCGGTAGTGGAACGGCGTCGGCACCCCGTCGACCGGCAGCGAGAGCGCCGACCAGTCGGCGCCCTCCAGGTCGTCGGCCAGCTCGAAGGACACCTCGGTCTGCTGGTCCAGCCAGTTGTCCCGCATCGAGTGGTCGAGCTGCGCGGGCCAGGTCTGCGACAGCAGCCCGGAGCCCGCCAGCCAGGCCGCGGAGGACACCGAGGTGGCCTCCAGCGTGCCCGTGCCGTCACCGCTGCGGCGCACCGGGGACGCGGCGACGGTCACGACGACCGCGAAGCGCTCCTTGTCGGCGCTGTCGTCGGCGGCGGCCCGTATCGTCGGCTCGTCGCCGTGGCCCATCGCGCCGTGCTGCACGGTGCCGTCGGCCGCCGTGCCGACCTGCATCAGCCAGCGCGGTCCGGTGAAGGCCTCGTCCAGTCCGTACCAGGGGAACGGGGCGCGCAGATAGCCGTCGACCGTACGCCGGGCTGCCGGCACCCCTTCCGCGGTGGACCCACCGGGCGCACCGGAATTCCCTTGCGCCCCTACCCGACTCGTCGTCTCCATCTGCCCGGCCGCCTCCTCGATCGTCAGCGTCCGGTGCGGCCCGCCCCCCTCGGGCGTCCTGCGTGCCGGACAGATGGAGGATAGCCAACGCCTCCGCCGGCCCCTGGGCGGCCGGGCCGCCCGGTGGCGTGATCGGAGCGGTGGTGCCGGCGGTCAGGTCGCGTCGGGGTCGAACGCCGGCCGCTCCTCCTTGCGGAGGTTCGCCGGTGCCGCAGCGGGCGCGTCGTCCTTGGTGAGATTCGCGCGCGTCCCGGTGCCGGTGGGCTCCGGAGTGTCCGAAGGGGTACGGGACGCGGGCCTGGCCCGGCCGTTCACCACGTCCGTGACCTCGTTGAGCTCGCCCCGAAGGTCGAAGCTCTCCCGGATCTCCTTGAGCCCGAGGTCGTCCCCGCCGTGCTCCGCCAGCTGCTTGCGGACGAAGTTCTTCGGGTTGAGGTCCTCGAACTCGAAGTCCTTGAACTCCGGGCCCAGCTCACTGCGGATGTCGCTCTTCGCACTGTCCGAGAACTCACGGACCTTGCGGATGAAGCGCGTGGCGTCCTGGATCAGCTTCGGCAGCTTGTCCGGGCCGAAGATGAGCACGGCGAGAACCGCGAGCGTCAGCAGCTCAAGTCCGCCTATGTCAGTGAACACCTTGCAGCTCCTTGGATTCTCCGGGCTCGTTCCACGGTACCCGCCCCAGCTGTCCGGACGGTACCTTCAGGTGACACCCAGCTGCCGTCCGTGCGGCCGTCAGCGGTCGCCCCGGTGGCGCAGGGCGTCCCGGTCCGGATCCCTGCCCGGATCCCGGTCCGGATCCCGGTCCGGATCCCGGTCCGGATCCCGGTCCGCTCAGGAGTCCCCGGCCGTACCCAGTCTGAGGGTCACCTTCTGCTCCTTGCCGCCGCGCCGCAGGGTCAGCTCCAGCAGCTCACCGGGGCGGCGCGAGCGGATCTTGACGATCAGCTCCTCGCCGCTGTGCACCCGCTCGCCGTCGATCCTGGTGATGACGTCGCCCGCCTTGAGGCCGGCCTTGGCGCCGGGGCCGCCGGGGGTGACCGACGGGGCGCCGTCCGCACCCTTGGTGCCGACCTGCGCACCGTCACCCGTGAACTTCATGTCGAGCGAGACGCCGATCACCGGGTGGGTGGCCTTCCCGGTGTTGATCAGCTCCTCGGCGACGCGCTTGGCCTGGTTGATGGGGATCGCGAAGCCGAGGCCGATGCTGCCGCCCTGGCCGCCGTCGAGCCCGGAGCCGCTGTCGGGGCCGCGGATGGCGCTGTTGATGCCGATGACGCGGGCCTGCTGGTCGACCAGCGGGCCGCCGGAGTTGCCCGGGTTGATCGGGGCGTCGGTCTGCAGCGCGTCGACGTAACTGATGTCGCTGCCGTCGCCCTTCTCGCCGCCCGCCGTGATGGGCCGCTGCTTGGCGCTGATGATGCCGGCGGTCACGGTGTTCTGGAGGTCGAAGGGGGCGCCGATCGCGACCACCGGGTCGCCGACCCGGACGTTGTCGGAGTTGCCGAGCGGCAGCGGCTTCATGCCGGAGACGCCGACGACCTTCACGACGGCGAGGTCGTACCCGCTGTCCTTGCCGACGAGCGTGGCCCTGGCCGTCTCGCCGCTGCTGAAGGTGAGGGAGATGGTCCCGGAGGTGCCAGCCGGTTCCACCACGTGGTTGTTGGTGAGGATGTGGCCCTTGTTGTCGAGGACGAACCCGGTGCCGGTGCCCTTGGCACTGCTGCCGCTGACGTGGAAGGTGACGACGCTGGGCAGGGCGCTGGCGGCGATGCCCGCGACGGTGTCGGGGGCGCGGTCCAGAGGGGCCTTGTCGGCCTGCGGGAGCCGGACGGAGCCGCCGGTGATCCCGTTGTTCCGCTCGATGTACGCACCGACACCGCCGCCGACTCCCCCGGCCAGCAGGGCGATCACCAGCGCGCCGACGAACATGCCGCCGCGCCGCCGCTTCTTCGGCGGCGCCGCGTCCGCGTACACCAGCGGCTGCTGCGGGGCCGCACTCCAGGGGTCGTACTGCAACCACTGCGAGGGCGGGTACTGCTGCTGCCCCTGCCCCTGCGGAGGGGGCTGCTGCGGCTGCCCCTGCGGAGGGTGCGGCAGGGGCTGCGCCGGGGGCGGGGGCTGGTGGTGCGGCTGGGCCGGTGGCTGCAGCTGCTGCGGCTGGGCCGGTGGCTGCGGTGCGCCGAACTGCGGTGGTACGTGGGTGCCGTGGGCCGGTGTCGGCATCTGCACCGGCGGCGCGGGCGCCCACGGCCCCGGCCCGCCGTAGGGCGGTGTGCCGTACGGGTCAGGGTCGTGCAGGGGCTTCGGACGCCCTTGGCCGGGTGCGTCGGCGGACGGACCTGGCATCTCCGGACGAGGGCCCGGCGTCTCGGCAGGAGGGCCCGACGGTTCAGCGCCCTGCGCCGTCCCCGGCACCGCATCGTGCGGTTCGGCCGACGCCGGTGCCGACGTCACTGCCGGGGCGTCCGCGGGCTCGGCCGGGGCCGGGTCCGCTGCGGCACCCGGCCTCCCCGTCGCAGGACGGCTCCACCACTTCGCCCGCGGTCCGGCGGGCTTGCCCTCGTCCATGCTCTCCCCGCAACTGCCCTTGGCCCGTACCGAGATCCGTACAGAAACCCGCACGAAGATCCGTACTGCGACCCGATTCCGCGCCCACTGGCGGGCACCCCTTCCCTGGATTCAACCAGGTTTGCGATTGCTCGCGCAGAGTGCGGGTCAGCGGGCCCGGGAAACCGAGAGTTCGGGCGTGGACGGTGCGGCCAGATGGCCGGACGCCGACGGCTTCGACGTGGGCGGTGCGGTCGGCGGTGCGGTCGGCGCCGGGGCTATCAGCGGGGACGCGACCGAACTGTCCAGCAGGGACGCGGGGAAGACCCGTGTGCCGTCCTGCCGCCCGTGCCCCGGGCCCAGGATCCGGCCCCAGTCGTACCTGTGCCCCTGCCGCGGGCCCTGCCCTTGCCCCTGTCCCTGCCCCTGACCTTGGCGCTGGGCGAGTGCGAGCGAATACTCCGTCAGCCCCGAGCTGTACGGGACGGGCGGTGCGGCGGCCGTGCCCGCGCGGCCGGTGGTGACGGAGAGCCGGGTCGTACCTCCGCCCGTGGCGGTCGTGCCCGCGCCGACGCTGGTGGCGCCGCCCTGGCGGCGGCTGCTGTCCGTGCCGCCCGCCGGGGTCGCGGCCCTGGTCGGGAAGGACCCGCCCGCCCGCTCTCCCCTGGCGGTGGGGTTGTTCGTCGTCTCCGCGGGAAGGGCGCCGCCGAGGGCGATCGCGGCCAGCGAGACGGCGCTCGCCGCGGCGAAGGCGAACCTGCGCGGCCTGCGCCCGCCCGAGCGCTCGGCCTCCGCACGGCCGACCTCATGGATCCGGAAGCCCCGGTCGCGGGAGGCGCCGGGGAGCACGCCCGGGTGGGCTCCGCCCGGCTCGTACCCGATCCGGCCGCCGAACCTCAGGTCGTCGCCGTCCTTGAAGACCCCGAAGGAGCCCTCCCCGAATCTTCTGCGGCCCGGTGACTCGCCGTCACCCGGTCCGTCCTCGTCGGCACTGCCCCCCGGCAGGCCCTGGAGGCGCGCCAGGAACCCCTCGGAGGGGCCGGGGGGTGCGGAGTGTGCGAAGACGTCCTTGAGCCTGCGCTGGGCATCGGCCTCGGCCTTGCACTTGGCGCAGGTAGCCAAATGGGCCAGGACACGCTCGCGCGAGTCGTGGCCCAGTTCACCGTCCACCAGGGCGGCGAGCCGGTCCCCGAGGTGCTGTTCCGCCGGGGTGGGTCGTGATCCGCTCACCCGATTCCGCCCTCTCCGGCCGCCAACGGAACGATCGGCACGCCCGCACCCACCGAGGCCATCGCGCGCTGCTCGGCGCGGGCCTGGGGGGAGCGGTGCTTGAGCGCCTTGCGCAGGTGCGAACGGCCGCGGTGGATGCGGCTGCGCACGGTCCCGAGCTTGACGCCGAGCGTGGCGGCGATCTCCTCGTACGAAAGGCCCTCGATGTCGCACAGCACGACGGCGGCACGGAACTCGGGCGCGAGGGTGTCCAGCGCCTGCTGCACGTCCGCGTCGAAGTGGGTGTCCTGGAACGCCTGCTGGGGCGACGGGTCGCGGCTGGGCAGCCGCTCGGCCGCGTCGTCGCCGAGCGAGTCGAAACGGATGCGCTGCTTGCGGCGCACCATGTCCAGGAAGAGGTTGGTCGTGATCCGGTGCAGCCAGCCCTCGAAGGTGCCGGGCGTGTACGTCGACAGCGAGCGGAAGACCCGGACGAAGACTTCCTGGGTCAGGTCCTCCGCGTCGTGCTGGTTGCCCGTCAGGCGGTACGCCAGGCGGTAGACGCGGGTGCTGTGCGTGCTGACGATCTCCTCCCAGGTGGGAGGCGTCCACGTCTCCTCCGCGTCCGAGAAGTCGGCGAAGGTCGCCGTGGCGGCGGAAGAAGTGGAGGTCGAACGGTCAGCGGTGTCGGTCACGGATTTCGGCTCGCCCGCAGACCTGAGAAAGCGCCGGAGCACTCCTCCCCGATCACCGGCCGCAGCCGCACCTCCCCTGTCGGCTCTGGTGGTGTCCAGTGGAGCCCCTACCATAACCACCTCGCCCGTTAGCTCCGGATAAGAGTCTTTGCGTGAATTTTGGGCCCGTTGCCGGCCCCGGTCCCCGTGATCCATCGGTCCCCCCTGTCCCTTCACAACGACCGGTCCCATCTGCGAGTTCCCGACGTCAGCGGATACAGTCACCGTTGCGCCAACTACGGGGACAGGAGAGGGTCATTACCGCCAACCGGCAGACGAGCTGGGCGTTCGCCGACGCCTACGTCGCCGAGGACGACACTCTGCACTGGGCCCGTGACCGGGCCCGGGACGCGGGCGTGCCCTCGGTGTCCCCGGGCACCGGCGCCGCGCTGCGGCTGCTGGCCGGGACGGCGGACGCCAAAGCCGTCGCCGAAATCGGTACGGGCACGGGTGTGTCCGGCATCTACCTGCTGCACGGCATGCGGCCCGACGGCGTGCTGACCACCGTCGACCTGGAGCCCGAGCGGCAGACCTTCGCCCGCCAGGCGTTCCGCTCGGCGGGCTTCGCCGGGAACCGGGCCCGCTTCATCCCCGGCCGCGCCCTGGACGTGCTCCCCCGCCTCGCGGACGGCGGCTACGACCTCGTCTTCTGCGACGGCGACCGACTGGAGTCCCTGGACTACCTCGCTGAATCGTTGCGTCTGCTGCGCCCCGGCGGCCTGGTCTGCTTCGAGGGAGTCTTCGCGGACGGCCGCACCGTCGACTCCGCCGCCCAGCCCGCCGAGGTGCTGCGGCTGCGCGAACTGCTGCGCACGGTACGGGAGTCGACCGAGCTGGTCTCCTCACTGCTACCCGTGGGCGACGGACTGCTGTGCGCGGTGCGGCGGGGCTGAGGCCTCCGGCGGACGGAGTCCGACGCAGCCGCTCGACGCCTGTTCGGCCCCCCGGGGCCGAACAGCGCGAGAGCGGCACGAAGAAGGAGTCGGACTGCTGTGCGCGGTGCGGCGGGGCTGAGCAGCGTCCGGCCGCGTAGGTACCCGGAGTGCCGGCCTCGTGCGTACCCGGAGCGTCCGGCCTCGTACGTACTCGGAGTGCCCGGCCTCGTGCGTACCCGGAGTGCTCGGTCTCGTACGTAAACGAGGGGCCCGGCCTCGTACGTGTGGAAAATGCCCGGCGTCGTGTGCGTGCACGAGCAGAGAAACACCACTGCCCCGGTTCACGCTCGCGCGTGGCCGGGGCAGTGGAGAGATAAGAGCGCTTTCCGCCTTCAGGCGTTAGCCGACGACCTTCTTCAGGGCGTCGCCGAGTGCATCGGCCTCGTCCGGAGTCAGCTCGACGACAAGTCGACCGCCGCCTTCGAGCGGAACGCGCATGACGATGCCCCGCCCCTCCTTGGTCACCTCGAGCGGGCCGTCGCCCGTCCGCGGCTTCATGGCCGCCATGCTCGTTCCCCTTCCTGAAACCAGCTCACGCAGCCGACAACCCAGGTGTCACCGGCATCGAACACATTGCTTCCAGGCCATTATCCCGCATCGCAGGACCCAATGACCAACATCGGTTGGCATCGCTTGCGCAACGCGCAGCCGCAAAACCACTCAATTCGGCGATCCAGCTGCGATACTTCGCCGCCCTGTACCGCCTCCGGACGTCTTTTTGTTTGACGCAGGTCACATGCGCGGGGTCCCGGATCTCCGCCATGCTGGCCTGTGCATGCCCATTTTTCGCACTTGGAGGGGACCGACGATGTCCGACACCGTGCTCTACGAGGTGACCGACGCTCTCGCGACGATCACGATCAACCGCCCCGACGCGATGAACGCGATGAACACCGAGGCCAAGGTCGCGCTGCGGGAAGCGGTGCAGGCTGCGGCGGAGGATTCGGGCGTACGGGCCGTGCTGCTGACGGCGACGGGCCGGGCGTTCTGCGTCGGTCAGGACCTCAAGGAGCACGTCGCCTCGCTCACCGCGGACCGGGCCGCGGGCACCGGCAACACGATGAGCACCGTGCAGGAGCACTACAACCCGATCCTGCGGGCGCTGACCGGGATGCGGAAGCCGGTCGTCGCCGGGGTCAACGGGGTCGCCGCGGGCGCGGGCCTCGGTTTCGCGCTCGCCGCCGACTACCGGATCGTCGCGGACAGCGCCACCTTCACCACGTCCTTCGCCGGGGTCGCACTCACCGCCGACTCGGGCGTGTCCTGGACGCTGCCGCGGCTGATCGGCCACGGCCGCGCCGCCGACCTGCTGCTCTTCCCGCGTTCGATCGACGCGCAGGAGGCCCTGGCGCTGGGCATCGCCAACAAGGTCGTACCGTCCGCCGCGCTGGCCGCCGAGGCGACGGCCGTGGCGCGGGCGCTCGCGGAGGGCCCCACGGTGGCGTACGCCGCGCTGAAGGCGTCCCTGTCGTACGGGTCGGAGCACGGCCTGGCCGAGACGCTGGAGAAGGAGGACGAACTCCAGACCCTGGCGGGCGCGTCGGAGGACCACGCGATCGCGGTGCAGGCGTTCATCGACAAGGCGAAGCCGACGTACCTGGGCCGCTGACCTGGTGCTTTTACGTACCGTACGCAGCTGCTACGCACCCTGCGCAGCCATTGCGTACGGTACGTGCGGTCACGTGCGGTCGCCCCGGGCGACGCAGTCCACCAGGTGGTCGTCGACCAGGCCGCAGGCCTGCATCAGGGCGTACGCCGTGGTGGGGCCGACGAAGCGGATGCCGCGCTTCTTGAGGTCCTTGGCGAGGGCCGTCGACTCCGGGGTGACGGCGGGTACGTCCGCGAGCGTGCGGGGCACGGGGCGGCTCGCGGGGTCCGGGGCGTAGGACCAGACGAGACGGTCCAGTTCGCCCTCGTCCCACTGGCTGAGTACCCGTGCGTTGGCGAGGGTGGCCTCGATCTTGGCGCGGTTGCGGATGATGCCGGGGTCGGCGAGGAGGCGGGCCGCGTCGACCTCGGTGAAGTCCGCGACCTCGTCGATCACGAAGCCCGCGAAGGCGGTGCGGAATCCCTCGCGGCGGCGCAGGATCGTCAGCCAGGACAGCCCGGACTGGAACGCCTCCAGGCAGAGCCGCTCGTACAGCGCGTCGTCGCCGTGGACCGGACGGCCCCACTCCGTGTCGTGGTAGGCCGTGTAGTCCTCGGTGGCGAGCCCCCAGGGGCAGCGGAGACCCCCGTCAGGGCCCGGCGAGGCACCGATGCCGGAGTCGGTCATGACTGCGGCTCCCCGGGCGCGGCCGGGCGGGTGCCCGGCTCGGGTGCCTGCTCGGCCGTCGGCCCGGAGACCGGTGCCTCCTCCGGGGCGGGCTCGGCCGGCTTCGTGAAGAGGTCGGGGCCGCCGACCGTCGCGGCCTGGGCGCCCGCGAGGGCCGCTTCCAGTTCGGCGATACGGGCGTCCCGCTCGGCCAGTTCGGCGCCGACCCGGCCCAGGACGTCGTCGACGTCCGCCATCCGGTACCCCCGGGGCGCCAGCGGCAGCCGCAGCGCCTCGATGTCCGCGCGGCCGACCGGGCGGGTCGGTGGCAGCGGGTCCACCAGGTGGTCGGGCCCGGCCTCCGGGAGAGGACCGTCGTCACCGCCGCCGACGACGGCGAGCGTCACGGCGGTGACGACCACCACCATCGCCAAGAGCAAGAACCAGAACACCAGCGTCTCCCCGGGGCATACGGAAACCTTCCGGCCCTGATCGTGCCATGCGGGTGTGACGGTTAAGGTCGCAGACGGCCTGTCGAGGGTCACCAGAGGTCCGTGACTAGGAGGAATCTGCAGATGCTGCGGCTGGGACGGCGCGTTTTCGAGACGCATGAGCCGGTGATCATGGCGATCGTGAACCGCACCCCGGACTCCTTCTACGACCAGGGGGCGACCTTCCGCGACGAGCCCGCGCTGGCCCGGGTGGAGCAGGCGGTGGCGGAGGGGGCCGCCATCATCGACATCGGCGGGGTCAAGGCGGGCCCCGGCGAGGAGGTGACCGCCGAGGAGGAGGCACGGCGCACGGTCGGCTTCGTGGCCGAGGTGCGGCGCAGGTACCCGGACGTCGTCATCAGCGTGGACACCTGGCGGCACGAGGTCGGCGAAGCGGTCTGCGAGGCGGGCGCGGATCTGCTCAACGACGCGTGGGGCGGGGTCGATCCGAAGCTGGCGGAGGTCGCGGCGCGGTACGACGTGGGGCTGGTGTGCACGCACGCGGGGGGCGCGGAGCCGCGTACCAGGCCGCACCGGATCGAGTACGAGGACGTCATGGCGGACATCCTGGACGTGACCGTGGGGCTGGCCGAGCGGGCCGTCTCGCTCGGGGTGCGGCGGGACGCGGTCATGATCGACCCCGGGCACGACTTCGGGAAGAACACGCGGCACAGCCTGGAGGCGACGCGGCGGCTCGGGGAGATGGCGGCGACGGGGTGGCCGGTGCTGGTGTCCCTGTCCAACAAGGACTTCGTCGGGGAGACGCTGGACCGGCCGGTCAAGGAACGGGTGCTCGGGACGCTGGCGACCACGGCGGTCTCGGCGTGGCTGGGGGCGCGGGTGTACCGGGTGCACGAGGTGGCGGAGACGCGGCAGGTGCTGGACATGGTGGCGTCGATTGCGGGGCATCGGGTGCCGGCGGTGGCGCGGAGGGGGTTGGCGTAGGGGCGGCGCCCTACGGCCTGCTGGTCGCGGGCCGTAGGGCGGGGCGGTGGCGAGGGCGTGCGGTCGGGGTGGGGCGTGCCGCGGTGGGGGGCCGCCCCCTTGCCCACCCTTCCCCAAGCTCTTAAGGAGCAGGGGAGACCCCACTGCCCCCGGGGGGCGGCCCCGCTGCCCAAGGAGGCTGGGGGCAGGGGGCAGGGGGCAGGGGGTGGGGACGGAAGCCGCCTCCCTTTACTTGCCTGTTTCCTTGGTTACCAGGGCCACCGCTTCGTCCACGTCGTCCGTGACGTGGAAGAGGAGGAGGTCCTTCTCGGAGGCCTTGCCCTGGGCGATCACCGTGTTGCGCAGCCAGTCGACGAGGCCGCCCCAGTACTCCGTACCGAAGAGGACGATCGGGAAGCGGGTGACCTTCTGGGTCTGGACCAGGGTCAGCGCCTCGAAGAGTTCGTCGAGGGTGCCGAAGCCGCCGGGAAGGACCACGAAGCCTTCCGCGTACTTCACGAACATCGTCTTGCGGACGAAGAAGTAGCGGAAGTTGACCCCGATGTCGACGTGCGGGTTGAGCCCCTGCTCGAAGGGGAGCTCGATGCCGAGGCCGACGGAGACTCCGTTGGCCTCCCTGGCGCCCTTGTTCGCGGCCTCCATCGCACCCGGGCCGCCGCCCGTGATCACCGCGAAGCCCGCCTCGACGAGCGCGCTGCCGATCCGTACTCCCGCGTCGTACTCCGCCGAGCCCGCCGGTGTGCGTGCCGAGCCGAACACGCTGATCGCGCTGGGGAGTTCGGCCAGCGCGCCGAAGCCCTCCACGAACTCCGACTGGATGCGCATGACCCGCCACGGGTCGGTGTGCACCCACTCCGAGTCGCCCTCCGTGTCCAGCAGACGCTGGTCGGTGGTGCCGGGCTGGACCTGTTCCCGGCGGCGCAGGACCGGACCGAGCCGCTGCTCCTCGGGCGTCCGTCCCTCTTCAGGATGCGTCATGCCGTGCTCCCTTCGCTGCCGTACGTTGTCGGGTCAGGGTAGGTCCCCAGATGTGACGAACGGCGAAATTCAGGCCGTCAACCAGGAGTGGAGTCGTTCTTCGCCGTGCAGGATCTTCGCGACCTCCACGTGTTCGTCCCGCTTGTGGGCGAACAGCGGGTCGCCGGGGCCGTAGTTGACCGCGGGGACGCCGAGCGCGCTGAAGCGGGCCACGTCCGTCCAGCCGAACTTCGGGTTGGCCCGGCCGCCGACCGCCGCCATGAACGCGGCGGCCGCCGGGTGCGAGAGGCCGGGCAGGGCCGCCGGGGAGTGGTCGTCCACGACGAAGTCCGCGATGTCGCAGTCCGCGAAGACCTCGCGCACGTGGGCGAGTGCCTCTTCCTGGGAGCGGTCGGGCGCGTAGCGGTAGTTGACCGTCACCGAGCAGGCGTCGGGGATGACGTTGTTGGCGACGCCGCCTTCGACGCGGACCGCGTTGAGGCCCTCGTGGTACTCCAGGCCGTCGATCACCGGGCGGCGCGGTTCGTACGCGGCCAGCCTGGTCAGGATCGGCGCGAGCTTGTGGACGGCGTTGGAGCCCATCCAGCTGCGTGCGGAGTGGGCGCGCTCGCCGGTGGTGTGCAGGATGACCCGCAGGGTGCCCTGGCAGCCGCCCTCGACCTCGCCGTAGGACGGTTCGAGGAGGACCGCGAAGTCGCCCGCGAGCCAGTCGGGGTGGGCTTCGGCGACGTGCCCGAGGCCGTTGAGGTGGGCGGCGACCTCCTCGTTGTCGTAGAAGACGAAGGTGAGGTCGCGGTTGGGCTCGGGGACCGTGGCGGCGATCCGGAGCTGCAGGGCCACGCCGGACTTCATGTCGCTGGTGCCGCAGCCCCACAGGACGCCGTTCTCGTCGAGGCGCGAGGGGACGTTGTCCGCGATCGGGACGGTGTCGATGTGCCCGGCGAGGACCACGCGCTCGGAGCGGCCCAGGTGCGTACGGGCGACGACGTTGTTGCCGTACCGGTCGACGGTCAGGTGCGGGAGTGCGCGCAGCGCCGCCTCGATGGCGTCGGCGAGCGGCTTCTCGTTGCCGCTCTCGGAGCGGAAGTCGACGAGAGCGGCGGTGAGGGCCGCGGCGTCGAGGCTGAGGTCGAGCGGTGCGTCGGTCATGCTTCCGACCCTAACGGGACCCCTCCCCGTCCCCCGGGCCCCGTGGTCGGGCGGGCGGACTGGTGTGCGGGCTCCAGTACCTTGGCCCTGTGTCCCAGCTCCCCCTTCTCTCCTCCCTCCACGGCCGTACCCTCCGCCTCGTCGTAGGCGCCGTCGTACTGCTGGCGCTGGCCGGATACGTAGCGGTGCAGTACTTCGCCGGCGGCCAGTCCTCCACCCGTTGCACGGTGCTCGGCGGCGACGGCACGCAGGGGAGCGGCGCCAGATACGAGCTGACCGCCGAGCAGGCCGTCAACGCCGCGACCATCTCCTCCGTCGGTACGTCGCGGGGCATGCCGGAGCGTGCGGTCACCATCGCCCTGGCGACCGCCCTCCAGGAGTCCGCGCTGCGCAACATCCGGCACGGCGACCGCGATTCGCTCGGCCTGTTCCAGCAGCGTCCTTCGCAGGGCTGGGGCACGGGCGAGCAGATCCTCGACCCCGCGTACTCGGCCGCCCGCTTCTACCAGCACCTCACCGAGGTCCCCGGCTATTCGCGGCTGCCGCTGACGGTGGCCGCGCAGCGGGTGCAGAAGAGCGGTTTCCCGCAGGCGTACGCGAAGCACGAGCCGGACGCGGCGCTGCTCGCCTCGGCGCTCACCGGCCGTACCCCCGCGTCTCTTTCGTGTGAGGCGCGCAGGGGCGGCGACGACGGCAAGCAGGGCGATCCGGCGAAGGTACGGGAGAGCCTGACCGGCGCCTTCGGTGCGGGGGTCCTCCTGCAGACCCGGGCGGCGGGCTCCCCCGCGAGCAGCCCCGTGAGCGGCTCCGCGAGCGGCTCGGCGGGCAGCTCCACGAGTGGCCCCTCGCGCGGCTCCGACGACGCGCGGACCGTCGTGGTGCCCGTCCCGGGGGCGGGCGGCGGCGACCGCGGGGCCGATGCCGGCGGTGCCTTCGCCGAACCCGCCCAGCAGCGCGGCTGGCAGCTGGCGCACTGGGCGATGGCCCACTCCGCCGAGCTCCGCATCACCCGCATCACGTACGCGGGCCACGAATGGAGCTCCCGGCGGGCGGCCGACGGCTGGCAGCGGATCCCGGCGAAAGAGAGCCCGGCAGGTGCCGCCGAGGGCGCCTCCGAGGTCCGGATCAGCACCGCCCCGTAGCGCCCCTTCACGGCACACGCACCGCACACGCACCGTGCACTCACCGGACAACTGCCTGATAACGGGCAGATCACTCCCGGGCCAAGAGCAGGTCACCGTTCGAAAATCGTGCGATCACCCGTCCAGCGGGTCACCCGCAGGGGGGCGCCGGGCCCCGTCGGGCGATCGCACGGCCAACGCCGCGCCCACCTCGGCCGACTCTCTTCAATTCCCTTGGGAATCAAGGGAAGCGGGGCATTCGACCGGTTTCCCGATGCTGCTTGTTTGCCCGTTTTTATCCTCAAAGGATTATGCGCCGCATTGCGAACTCTTTACCTTGCCGCACCGCAACCTCTCCCTCCCCCCGAGCGGTTGTCATGGCGTCCGATCGCCGGACAGACAGCGTCTCCACAACGTCTTCTTCCGCTAAGGAGCACCATGACCCTCCCCCTGGCCCGTCGGATTGCCCGTGCCGCCCTGCTCGGCGCCGCAGGCGCAGTTTCCGTGGTCGGTGCGGCCGGCTCCGCCAGTGCGGCCGACCTCCCGGCGACCCCGAACCTCGGCGGCCTGACCGCGCTGGACGGCGCCGGTCTCGGCAACACCGTCGACGACGCGTCGCAGAAGGCGTCCAACACGGCGGGCGAGACCGGCAGCGCCGCCGTCAAGAAGGCCGTCCCCGCCGCGGGCAAGACCGCCGGCAAGGTCGGCAAGACGGCCACCCCCGCCGCCCAGAAGGCCGCCGGTGACGTCGCGGGCAGCGCCGGTGAGGTCCTCGGCGACACCGCCAAGACGGCCACCGACGGCGGCCTGCCCACCGACGGCCTGGCCGGTGGCGGCCTCCCGGGTGGCGGCGGCCTGCCCGGTGGCGGTCTCCCGGGCGGTGGTGGCCTGCCCGGCGCCGGCAGCCTGGGCGGTCTGCCGATCGGCGGCTAGCCGACCCGCACCGCACACCCAGAGGGGCCCCGGGAGCACGAACTCCCGGGGCCCCTCTGCGATGCGGCGGTTCAGAGCCGTGCGACCGCCGCCGCCACGCGCTCGTCGGTGGCCGTGAAGGCGACGCGTACGAACTGCTCGCCCGCCACCCCGTAGAAGTCCCCCGGCGCCACCAGGATGCCCAGCGACGCGAGGTGCGCGACCGTCTCCCAGCAGTTCTCGCCGCGGGTGACCCACAGGTAGAGGCTGGCCTCGCTGTGCTCGACGCGGAAGCCGTGTGCGACGAGGGCGTCCCGCAGGGCGGTGCGCCGGGCCGCGTACCGCTCGCGCTGCTCGGCCACGTGCGTGTCGTCGCCGAGTGCGGCGACGGTGGCGGCCTGGACCGGGGCGGCGGTCATCATGCCGCCGTGCTTGCGGATCTGCAGCAGGTCGCCGAGGACCGCCGCGTCACCGGCGACGAACGCGGCCCGGTAGCCCGCCAGGTTGGAGCGCTTGGAGAGGGAGTGGACGGCGACGATCCCGTCGTACGTACCGCCGCAGACGTCCTCGTGCAGTACGGAGACCGGCTCGGCCTCCCAGCCCAGCTCCAGGTAGCACTCGTCGGCGACGACCAGCACGCCGTGCTCGCGCGCCCAGGCGACGATCCGGGTCAGCTCGTCCTTGGAGAGGACCCGTCCGGTCGGGTTCGAGGGCGAGTTGAGCCAGAGGAGCTTGAGGCGGGCGGGGTCCAGGTCGGTGGTCGGGTCGTCGTAGACGACGGCCTCCGCGCGGGCGAGGCGGGCGCCCACCTCGTACGTCGGGTAGGCGAGCCGCGGGTAGCCGACCTGGTCGCCGGGGCCGAGCCCGAGCTGGGTCGGCAGCCAGGCCACCAGCTCCTTGGAGCCGACGACCGGAAGGACGTTGGTGTGCTGGACGTCGCGGGCGCCGAGCCTTCGCCCCACCCACTCCACGAGCGCGTCGCGCAGCGCGACCGTGCCCCACACCGTCGGATAGCCCGGCGAGTCCGCGGCGGCGACGAGGGCCTTCTGGATCAGCTCGGGGACCGGGTCGACGGGGGTACCGACGGAGAGGTCCACGATGCCGTCCGGGTGGGCGGCCGCCGTCTTCTTGTACGGCTCCAGCTTGTCCCAGGGGAAGGTGGGCAGGCGGTCGGTGACAGTGCTCACGAAGCTCTTCGCTTTCTCGTAGCTTTCGTACGTACGAGGACGGGTCGGACGGCGATCGGGCGGCACCGGAAAACGCCTCGGTCCCGTACGGCAACGAAGGCCGTACGGGACCGGGGCGACGCTTTCGGCGAACCGCCTGCTTACTGGTTCTGCGGCGGCAGCGCTGCGATGAAGGAGTGGTCGCGCTCGATCAGGCCGAGCTTGGAGGCACCACCGGGCGAGCCGAGCTCGTCGAAGAACTCGACGTTCGCCTTGTAGTAGTCCTTCCACTCCTCCGGGGTGTCGTCCTCGTAGAAGATGGCCTCGACCGGGCAGACCGGCTCACAGGCACCACAGTCGACGCATTCGTCCGGGTGGATGTACAAGGACCGGGAGCCCTCGTAGATGCAGTCGACCGGGCACTCCTCGATGCACGCCTTGTCCTTGACGTCGACACAAGGCTGCGCGATGACGTAGGTCACGCTGTCGTTCCTCCTCGATAGGGCGCGGCGGGCCGAGCTCTCCGGCTCCGTCCACGGGCGCGCGGGAGCGCGGCGTCGTGCGATGCCCGCACCTAGTATCTCCGTTCCCGGGCACGATCCGAACAGGAGGGGTGGAGAGACCTGTGGAATTCACCACCGGCGGACAACTTGAGGTGCGGCTGACACCGGACGACGTGGGCAAACGGGTATCAGTCCGGCGTCTGACCGGGGACTCCGCGCCGGGTGCGCGATTCGCCGACGCGGTCGGCGTTCTCACATCGTGGGACGACGGTGTGCTGTCGATCACACGAAGGAGTGGCGAGACGGTGAGGGTCGACGCGTCGTCGCTGGTCGCGGCCAAGGTGGTGCCCGCGGCGCCCGCCAGGCGGCGCGGTCCCGCGGCGAATTTCCCCGAGCTGGCACGGGTGATGGCGCGCGCTTGGGAACCGGTGGAGAGCGAGTCGATGGGCGGTTGGACACTGCGGGCCGCAGTCCAGGAGGTGCCGCGCGAAGCGCGTCCTGGAGGGGCGGTGGTCGGGCGACGGGTGGGCTTTACCCGGCGCGCCAACTCGGTTCTGCCGCTGGGGGATCCCGGGCTGCCGCTGGACGAGGCGCTGTCGTACGTACGGAAGTGGTACGAGGACCGGGGTCTGCCGCCGTACGTCCAGGTGTCGACCGGCGCCGAGGGCACCCAGGAGGTGCTCGGCGCCGAACTCGCCGGTCGCGGCTGGGAGTCGGAGGTGTCCGCGGAGGTACGGATCGGGGCGCTGGCCCCGGTCGGCGACCTGGAGACGGGCGGGGCCGACGTACGGCTCGCCCGGTCCGCGGACGCGGCGTGGATGTCGCGGTACCAGCGCTCCGAGGTGCCCGGGGCGCATGTGGTGAAGGTGCTGGAGAGCGGGCCCTCGGTGTGGTTCGCGACGGTGCCGGGCGAGGACGGCGGGCGGCCGGCCGCGATCGGGCGGTGCGTGGTGGACGGGCGGTGGGCCGGGTTCGCGGCCGTCGAGGTCGATCCGGCGCACCGGCGGCGCGGACTGGCGACGGCCGTGATGGCCGTACTGGCGCGCAGGGCGCTCGACGAGGGGGCGTCGGCTGCGTGGCTCCAGGTGGAGGACGGCAACACAGGGGCGCGGGGGCTCTATGACGGGATGGGCTTCACAGTCCATCACCGCTACCACCACTACCGGTCCGCACAGACACAGTCCGCATAGACACGGAGCGGGTACGAAGCTGACATGAGCGAATCCTCCCTGGGCCCCGGACTCCCCGACTGGCGGCAGCAGTTCGCCGAGGAGGCGCGGGCCGAACAGCCCGACCTGGCGACGCTGTGCCTGCTGATCGGGGCGGTGGCCGACCCCGGTCTCGGGCAGACCGGTCTCGACGAGGCACAGATCGAACTCGACCGGCTGGCCGGGCTGTTGCCGTTCCGGCCGGTCGGACCCCGGTCGTGGGCGGTGGCACTTGCCGAACTCCTGGGCGCACACTGCGGGTTCGAGGGGGCACCCGCCGACTACCAGCGGCTGGAGTCCTCGCTGCTGCCGGAGGTGCTGCGGCACCGGCGGGGGCTGCCGATCCTGCTGTCCGTGGTGTGGCTCGAAGTGGCCCGGCGGGCCGGGGCCCCGGTGTACGGGGTGGCGCTGCCGGGGCACTTCGTCGTGGGGTTCGGACGTCCTGGCGGGGGCCCCGAGGAGCAGGTGCTGGCCGATCCGTTCGACGCGGGGCGGCTGTTGACGGGGGCGGACGCGGAGCTGCTGGTGGCCGGGGCCACCGGGGAGCCGCTCGATCCGGCGATGCTGCGGGCGGCGGATCCGCTCGACATCGTGCTGCGGATCCTCAACAACATCCGGGCGTGGGCGGCGGCGCGGCCCGAGCGCAGCGACGTACAGCTGTGGGCGGTGGAACTGTCACTCCTGTTGCCCGCCCATCCGGCCAGGCTGCGTTACGAGCGGGCCCAACTGCTCGTACAGCGCGGGGACTTCGCGTCCGGCGCGGTGGAGATGGAGGAGTACGCGGACGTGGTGGAGCCGGTCGAGCCCCTGACGGCGGAGGCGATCAGGGGGCGGGCCAGGGCTGCTCGGGCCCGCCTCAACTGATGTCCCGCAGCGGGCTGGTTACCACTTCACTCCGGCGATCTGCCGGGTGGTGGCGTTCAGCCGGTTGAAGAAGTTCGTCAGGCCGATCCACAGGGTGAGCCCGGCGAGCTGCTTCTCGTTGTAGTGCCCGGCGGCCTCGTTCCACACGTCGTCCGGGACCGGGTCGCTGCGGTCGGCGAGGCGGGTGGCGCACTCGGCGAGGGCGAGGGCGGCCCGCTCGGCGTCGGTGAAGTACGGGGCCTCGCGCCAGACGGCGACGGAGTCGAGGCGCTCGTCGCTCTCCCCGGACTTGCGGGCGTTGGCCGTGCCCATGACGACGCAGACGCTGCATCCGTTGATCTGGCTGACGCGCAGGTGCACCAGTTCCAGCGTCGGCTCGGGCACGTCGCCCTTCTTCGCCACGTCGGCGAGGCCGAGGATGGCGGGCAGGGCTCCGGGGATGACGGTGGCGGGGTTGGCGATACGGGCTTCCACGGCGGGCTCCTTCAGCGGTGCGGAGCGCGGTGTTGCGCTCACACCTCTACGACGGAGCAGCCGTCCCGGATGTGACAGGAAACCGGCCTGATCGAAGAAGAACTTCTGCGGCCCGGGATCGGCCGTCACGGAACGGGCCCGCTCAGAGCCAGCCCTTCTCGCGCGCCACCCGGACGGCCTCGGCCCGGTTGCGGGTGGCCAGCTTCTGGATGGCCGTCGAGAGGTAGTTGCGGACGGTGCCCTGGGAGAGCTGGAGGGCGGCGGCGACCTCGGCGTTGGTCGAGCCGTCGGCGGCCGCCCGCAGGACGTCGCGCTCGCGGTCGGTGAGCGGGTTGGCGCCCCCGGCGAGGGCGGCCGCCGCGAGGGTGGGGTCGATGACGCGCTCGCCCGCGAGCACCTTGCGAACCGCCGCGGCGAGCTGGGCGGCCGGGGCGTCCTTCACCAGGAACGCGTGGGCGCCCGCCTCCATGGCCGTACGGAGATAGCCGGGGCGGCCGAAGGTGGTGAGGACCACGATCTTCAACTCGGGGAGTCCGGCGCTGAGTAGGGCAGCCGCCTCGATACCGGTCAGTCCTGGCATCTCGATGTCCAGGAGGGCCACGTCGACGGGTGTCGCACGGGCCGCCGCCAGCACCTCGTCGCCGCGCGCGACCTGGGCGACCACCTCGATGTCGGGTTCCAGGCCGAGCAGCGCGGCCAGTGCTTCGCGGACCATCGACTGGTCCTCGGCGAGCAGGACCCTGATGGTTTTCGTGCCGGTCATGCTGCGGATCCTAGGTCCTGGCCCAGGCGCGCCCTGGCGGTGAGGGTGAAGCCGGGGGAAGCGGTGCTGGTGTGCACGGTGCCGCCGACCGCGGCGAGGCGTTCCCGCATGCCGTTCAGTCCGTTGCCCGCGCCGTGTCCCGCCGAGGCCCCCTTGCCGTCGTCCTCGACGGTGAGTTCCAGGTACGGGCCGTCCAGGGTCTGGGTCTCGCGCAGCCGCACCGCGCACCGCCGCGCGCCACTGTGCCGTACGACATTGGTGACGGCCTCGCGCAGCGCCCAGGCCAGCGCCTCCTCCTGCGCCGGCGGCAGGTCGCCCGTGAGGTCGGACGGCGGCCCGGCGGGGACCTCGGCGGTGATGCCGGCGGCCGTCAACGCGGTGCGGGCCCCCGCGAGTTCGCCGGGGAGGGTGGCCCGGCGGTAGCCGGTGACGGCTTCCCTCACGTCGACCAGGGCCTGCCTGCTCACCTTCTCGATGTCGGCGACCTGCCGGGCGGCCTGTTCGGGGTGGCCGGGCAGCATCCGGCCCGCGAGTTCGCTCTTGAGTGTGATCAGGGAGAGGGAGTGGCCGAGCAGGTCGTGCAGGTCACGGGCGAGGCGCAGCCGCTCCTCGTTGGCGGCGAGCTGCGCGACGGTGGCCCGGGCCTCTCTCAACTCGATTGTGGTGCGCACCAGTTGGCGCACGCCGGTCATGGCGAAGCCGCCGAGGAGGGTCGGGACGAGGACCCCGCCCAGCGTCGCCCCGAGACCTTCGTGGCCGTGGCGGATGCCGACCAGCAGCAGCGTCGCGGTCACCCCCGGGATCGCCCACCGCGCCTTCCGTATCGGCAGACACGCCCCTGCCGCCACGGAGACGTACACGAAGAGCGTCAGCCAGGGCGGTCCCAGGGTCAGCGAGAGGGCGAGGGAGAGGGCGTACAGGGTGCCGAGGGAGGCCCAGACGGTGAGGCGGGCCAGGGCCTTGGAGGTGTGCCGGAACACCAGGGCGAAGTAGACGCCGACGAAGGCGGCAAGGCCCAGCCAGCCGAGCACGGCGGCCGGGGTCCCGTGCGCGTCGCCGAGGAGGTCGCCGACCGGGGCGCCCATGAAGGCGAGCCAGATGCCGATCCACAGCAGCTTGCCCAGGGCCAGGCGGCGGCTGTCGACCGGCCGCCCGATCGGGGCGAAGGTCTCCCCCGCCGCGTCCCCCGCCGTCTCCCCCGCCATCTCCTCTTTCATGCTTTCGGCTCTTTCATGCCTTCAGTTCTCTCATGCCTTCAGCGTGTCCTTCCGGTACAGCCAGGCCGCGCCGCCCGCGAAGAGGAGGAAGTACCCGGCGAGGACGGCGACGTCCTTCGCGTGCGGGGCGCCGCCCAGCTCGATGGCCTGGCCGAGGGCGGCGTACGCGTGCGTGGGCAGCCATTCGGCGATGTTCTGGAGCCACTGGGGGTAGAGGGTCGCCGGCATCCAGAGGCCGCCCAGGATGGACAGGCCGAAGTAGATGATCATGGTAACGGGGCGTACGGCATCACCGCTGGTGAGGTACCCGAGGGCGACCCCCAGTGCAGCGAAGACGACGCTGCCCGCCCAGATGACGCCGGTGAGCGCGATCCACTGCCAGGCGTCGAGGCGTACGTCCTTGGCGGCCGCTGCGACGACGAAGACGATCACGATGGCGGGCAGCGTGACCACCGCCGAGCCCGCGATCTTCGCGAGGACGTAGCCGCGGCCCGGCAGGCTGGTCAGCCGCAGCTGGCGGACCCAGCCCTTCTCGCGCTCCTTGGCGATGCGCTCGCTGTTGCCCATCAGGACCGAGGTCAGGGCGCCGAAGGAGGCCATGGCGACCATGACGAACAGGGGCATGGTCAGGTCGGTGTCCGGCACCTTCTGATTGCCCGAGGTCCCCGAGATCAGCAGGAAGAGGGCGGAGGGGTAGACGATCGAGAAGAACATGAACTTCTTGTTCCGCAGGGTGCGGCGGACTTCGAGTGCGATGAGGGTGTTCATGCGGACGCCGCTTCCTTCTGGTTGTCTTCGGCTTCGGTGATCGCCACGAAGGCCTGCTCCAGGCCGAGCCCCGCGACTTCGAGGTTGCGGGGGTAGACGCCGAGTCCGTACAGCGCGTGGACGGTGGCGTCGGCGTCGTGCGACTGCATGCGGACGGTGCGGCCCGAGACCTCGACGGCGGAGAGGAACGGCAGCGCGGCCAGGGCGCGTTCGTCGATCGGCTCGGCCAGGTCGAAGGCGATGCGGCGGGCACCGGCCTTCGCCTTGATCTCGGCGGCGGTGCCGTCGGCGAGCAGCCGGCCCTTGTGCAGGACCAGCACCCGGTCGGCGACGGCGTCGGCCTCCTCCAGGTAGTGCGTGGCGAACAGGACGGTACGGCCCTGGTCGGCCTGCTGGCGCATGGTCGCCCAGAAGGCCTGCCGGGAGGTGACGTCCATGCCGGTGGTGGGCTCGTCGAGGACGATCAGGTCGGCGGCGCCGGCGGTCGCGAGGGCGAACCGGACGCGCTGCTCCTGACCTCCGGAGAGCTTGTTGACCATGCGGTCGGCGATCTGGGCGACACCGGCCCGGTCGAGCACGTCCTGTACGGGGTACGGCCTGGGATGCAGGTCGCAGGCGAGCCGGACGATCTCGCGGACCCTGACGTCCTCCATCAGGCCGCCGCTCTGGAGCATCGCGCCGACGCGGCCGTCGGCGACGGCCTGCCGGGGCGTCGTACCGAACAGCCGCACCGTGCCGGAGTCGGCGGGGCGCAGGCCGAGGAGGAGGTCGAGGGCGGTGGACTTGCCGGCGCCGTTGGGGCCGAGGAGGGCGACGGTCTCGCCGGGGTGGAGGTCGAGGGAGAGGTCCGCCACGGCGCGGACCCGGCCGTACGTCTTGCTCACTTCGCTGAAGTGGACGGCTGTAGTGGTCATGGTTCAAGGGTGGCGATTCCCGGCCGCGCGCGGCAGAGACGACCGTCCGCTCTTCGGCATGACAGATGTCATGGGCCGGGACGCGACGGAGCCCCCGTCCCGGTGGGGGGACGGGGGCTCCGAAAGGCCGGCGCAGGCCCGCGGGTGGGCAGTCGGCCACCGACGCCGATCCGCTACGTCGCCTTCAGCGGGATCGTCTGGGTGCGCTCCGCCTGGGTCTTGCCGACCAGCGCCCTGCCCATCGCGTCCCGGACGTCCTCCATGGTGACCGGGCGCTTCGTGCCGTCCGCACTGGTGATCATCACCTGGTCGAACGCCCCGTCGCAGAGCTTCTCCAGGGCCGCCAGGTCGTAGACCGGCACCAGCTTTCCGCCCTGCGGCTTCATCGAGAGGATCTTCGGCAGCGACTTCGCGGGCCCGAACGGGATGCCCTTGCCGCCCGCCATGATCTTGATCTGGCCGGACATGGCGGGCTCGGCGAACTCGTTCATCGCGCGGTCGAGTTCGGCCTGACTGATCGTCGGCTGCTTGGCGACGACGGGCAGTTCGACCGGTACCGTCTTTCCGCTCTGGACCTGCTCGCGGTAGGCGTCCCGCACCTTCTTCATCGAGGCCTGCACGTCAAGTGCCTTGCCCGGCTTGCCCGGCACGGCGACGGGCTTGCCCGTGGAGAAGGTGACGGACGCGTCGGACGCCGTGCCCGAGGTGCCCGCCAGGGAGGTCAGCGCGACGGTCAGCTTCTCCTCGTCGACGGGGATCACCGGCTCGGCGACGCGCTCGCCGCCGAACAGCGAGCCGACCACCGACACCGGGTTGTAGTCGCCGCCGGACGCGCCGCGCACCGTCTCCTGGCTGTCCAGGGACAGACCCGCGTTGCCGGGCGCCAGCTGCGTCTTCCTGCCGTCGACGGTCAGCTGGAGCGGCAGTCCGGCCCGTTTGCCGAGGACCGAGTCGATCTTGACGACCGCCTCGTCCTTGGTGCTGCCGCCGATGTCGACGCCGAGGACCGTGGTCCCCTTCGGTACGTCGGAGTGGTTGAGCAGCAGCCCGGCGCCGTAGACGCCGCCTGCGACGACGACCACGCCCGCGACCAGCAGGACCAGCTTGGAGCGGCCCTTCTTCGCGGGCGCGGCGGGCTTGGGCGCGGGCGGCGGGGCAGGCTGCTCCTCGCGCACGGGCGCGGCCTGGCCGAAGTCGGCGGCGCCCGGCGGATCGGGCAGCCGGGGGTTGAGGTTCGGCCCGCTCGGGAACGAGCTGCGCGGCCCCTCCGGCTGGACCACCGGGATGCCGCTGGTCAAGGTATCGCCCGAGACGTACCCGGGAGGCGTCATCGGACCGGGGCCCGGCGTACCGGGGCCCGGCGTACCGGGGCCCGGCGTACCGGGGCCCGGCGCACCGGGGCCCGGCGCACCGACACCCGGCACCGCTTCCCAGCCCCGTCCCGGCTCGGTTCCGGATCCCGTTCCCTGTCCCTGGCCCTGGCCCGCTCCGGGCCCCGTTTCCGGCAGGTCGTCGCGCGGGTCGGTCTGCGGGGTGAGGACGGCGGTGTCGTCGCTCATGCCGCCGGCGCCGTTCATGCCGGTGAGCGGGTTCGTACCGTACGGAGACGGGGCCGACGCCCCGCCCCTGGGCGTGCCCGCGGCGGGCTCCACGGTCGGCCAGGGGCTCGAACCGGAACCGGAACCGGCGCCGGGAGCGGAACCCGCACCGGGACCCGCACCCGGCATCTGGTGCTGCCCGGTGGTCTCCGGCCCGACGCCGCTCGCGATCGAGCTGAGGCCGCTGACTGGCCCGGTGGTCGGCCCGGACGGCGCGGCAGGACCGGTGGAACCGGCGGGTGCTCCCCCGTCGGCCCCTGTCCCGTCCGTGAAGTACGGCAGTCCGTCACGCTGTCCGCCGCCCTGGGCAGTGGCCGGCGCGGTCGGCGAAGGCGGCGGGGTGACGGGGGCCTTGCGCGGTGCGAACCAGTCGCTCGTCGGCTTCTCGTCACCGGAAGCGGAAGCAGCTCCGGAGCCGGAACCGGAACCGGAACCGTCCGTACCGTCGGTCCCCTTGTCCCGTACGGTCGCCCCCTGCACGCGCGTCGGCAGCGGAGGCTGCCCGGAGGCGGTGGGTGCACCGGCGGCCGGAGCGGCGGCGCCCGACGCGGCGGACGGCGCTGCCGACAGCGGCTCCGAAGGCGGCCACACGGTCTCGCCGGTGGTCTCGCTGCCGCGGCTCCCGTCGCGGCTCCCGTCGGCCGACGGACCGTCACCCTCGCCGTCGTTCATCGGCTTGCGCATGACGACCGGCGGAATCGGACGCGATCCGGGGATGTTGATCCGGATACGGGTCGTCAGCGTCGTCTCGGTCCTGGGCCCGTCCGCCTCCGGAGCCTCGGCGGGCTCGTCGTGCGAGCCCGTGCCGACGCCGTCCTGGCCGTCCGGGTGGAGCGAGGGATACGGGCTGGATCCGTACGGCGGCGTGCCGGAGGGGTAGGCGGCTGATCCGCGCCCCTGCGCGCCGGAGGACGAACTGTCAGTTTCACGACTCAAGGCAGGTTCTCCCGGTTGGCTCCACCGCCCGTTCTCTTGACCATGTGCTGCTGCGGGCGGCTCGGCGGCGCGCACCACCATACTGTCCGCCGCAGGCACCCGCCCCGCGGCCGTGGGAAGGGCACTGGCCGAATTCCGGCAGGAAGTGGTACGTCACTTCCCAAGTCGGGCGGAGGAAGAGCCCGGTTGCGGCAATTGCGGCATGGTGGCGCAGATCACAGCCAGTGCGATGCCGCCCAGCAGGAAGACGCTGGCGCCCGTTCCGCCGCCGAGGAGGCTGTCCCCCTTCGTGCGGCCCACGGCGCCGAGGAGCACGGCGACGGCCCAGCCGATGCCGGGGGCGAGGGCGCCGCTGCGGGTGCCCAGTGCGTACGTACCGCCGTAGAAGAGTCCGCCGGCGGCGAGCAGTGCGAGCAGCAGGCCGAGGGGGAGGAGGACGCCGGAGACGAGGGCGCCCGCGAGGCCGGTGGCGACACCGACGAGGAAGAGGAGCATGTAGAGGGGGGCCCGCGCCCAGTTGCGCCCCGCACGGGGTGCGGTCGCACCCTCGCCCGCGCCCGCCCCCTTCTTCGCCTGCTGGGTCACGGCCTTGGCCCTCGGGGCGGTCATGCGCCGACCCCGGCGAAGAGGTCGGTCTCGACCTCGTCAGCGTTCCCGTCCCCGTCCTCGGCACTGCGCGGCGGGAGCACCCGCTCGTAGTACTCGGTGGTGAAGACCGGCTGGGCGAGCTCGTTGGAGAGCAGGAACCACGGTTCGTGGACGGTGATCTGGGTGGCGTGCGCGCGCATCGCGGCCGACTTCGCGGAGCTGTGGGCGGACCCGTCGATCACGGTGGTGATGTGCTCCTCGCCCACCACACCGGGGACGTCGTCGACCGGTGCGATGCCGGGGAAGCCCGGGTCCTCCTCGCGGAGCCGGGCGAAGGCCGCCTCGGCGACGGGGCGCGGCACGCGGTTCCAGTACACCTTCTCGACGGAGTACGGAACGCCGAAATCCGGACGGTAGGTGGGTTCGGCCGCGAGCTCGGCGGCGCGCATGGCGACGCGGTGCGCCTGGATGTGGTCCGGGTGCCCGTATCCGCCGTCCGGGTCGTAGGTCACCAGTACCTGGGGGCGCACTTCGCGGATCACCGCGACGAGGTACGAGGCAGCGGCGTCGACCTCCGCGTGCCAGAAGGCCCTCTCCGCGTGGTTCTGCGGGGCGCCCATCATCCCGGAGTCACGGAACCGGCCGGCGCCGCCGAGGAAGCGGTGGTCGACGACGCCCAGCTCCTTCATGGCGGCGGCCAGCTCGACGGCCCGGTAGGGACCGAGGGAGTCGTCCCGGTCCGCGGCGAGGTGGGCGAGGGAGGGCGGAATGATCTCGCCCTCCTCGCCCTGGGTGCAGGTCACCAGGGTGACCCGGGCGCCCTCGGCGGCGTACTTGGCCATGGTGGCGCCGTTGTTGATCGACTCGTCGTCGGGGTGTGCGTGCACCAGGAGCAGGCGACGGGAGGGGAGCTCGGTCATGGGGACAGCCTACGAGGTGAGGGCGGTGCCGCCCTTCCTCGCACCCGCTCGCTCCGAGGCCCCCGCTCCTCGGTCCTCACTCCTCGGCCCCGCTCCTCGGCCCCCGCTGCTCAGAAGTGGAAGCCTCCCAGCACCCCGGCCACGTTCGTGGTGACGTCCTTGATCGTGGGCGCGATGGACGAGCTGGCCAGATAGAACCCCAGCAGCATGCAGACCACCGCGTGTCCGGCCTTCAGTCCGGATTTCCGGACCAGCAGGAAGACGACGATCGCCAGCAGCACCACCGCCGAAATCGAGAGTGCCACGGCGGTTCACCTCCACTTAACTACGGTCGGGACAACGGGACGGGACGGGCAGCACGACAGGTGCCAGCAGGTCTATACCCACCTAGCGCTACGGATCATAACTATCCGCATCTACGCATTGATCGGTGCACGGCAGCACGAGGGGCGCACGGGGGGCGGGCAGTTGGGGAGCGTGGCCGAAAACCGCCGTTCTGCGGGCGGGAGTTGGAGCGGTGGCGAGGGCATGCGGTCGGGACAGGGCGTGCCGCAGTGGGGGGCCGCCCCCTTGCCCACCCTTCCCCAAGCTCTTAAGGAGCAGGGGAGACCCCACTGCCCCCCCCGGGGGGCGGCCCCGCTGCCCAAGGAGGCTAGGGGGTGAGGGGCAGGCATTTAGGGGCGCGGGGCTGTACTGGATATGCGGCTCCGCCGCGTGGGCGCGACCAGCCACGACGCACCCGCACGAAGACCACCCACCGCCCGCGCCGAGCGACCCGCACCCCTACCACCCCGGCGGGCGCGACGAAGGCGGTGGCGGGCCACCGGGGACCCCGGACACACCCCCGTACCCGTCGTAGACGTTCGGTGCGAGCCGTCGGCCGCCTCTCGCCCCCACTCCCCCACGCCCCAGCACAAGCACCACCAGTCCACCCGCCACCAGCCCGAACACCCACCACGCCACGATGAGCTGCTCGACCAGGTCGAGCCTCCCGAGCCCCGCGAACAGATTCGCGCGGACCGCCACCGACACTCCCGCCGCCCCGCTCACCCCCACCAGGCCCGCCCCCACCAGCCCCAGCGGCCGGGAGTGCACCGCGCCCGCGAGCGCCCCGCACGCGCCGGTGAGGGTTACGGCCACCACGACCACGGAGGCCCAGCCCACCGGCACGCCGAGGAGCTGCAGCGCCTCGCCGCCGCCGGTGAAGCGTTCCGCGTACAGCGACAGCGGGCCGGGGTTCTGGACGTACCAGTACACCTCCCAGGCCGCCGCGCACGCCCCGGCCGCCCCGAGGAGCAGGAACGCCACGATGCCCGCCCCCCGGCCCGGCATCGTCGGCGCGATGCCGCGACCGTAGAGGCGCAGCGGCCGACGCCCCGCCACGACCACGATCAGCAGCGCCGCCGCCAGTCCGAGCGCCACGAAGGTGCTGAGCATGGCCCGCATCCTGAGCCCGTTCGGATACACCTCCGCGAATCCGTCGGCCCACAGCGCGGGGGCGCGCACGGCGAGGGTGACGAGGCCGGTCACGGCGAGGGCGGAGGCGGCGACCGGCGACCGGAACGCGCCGATCGCCACGACGACGTACACACACAGCAGTACGAAGTCGTAGAGCGTGGTCGCGGTGAGGAAGCGGTCGGGGCCGCTGCCCGCCCAGGCCCACCACAGCCTGGCCGGATCCTCGACGAGGCGCAGATCGCGGCCGATCCAGAGCGCGGTCAGGACGGCGAGCAGCAGGCACACTCCGCTGCCCGTGAACCGTGCGCCGCGTACAAGTGACTGAGGTTCCCCCGTCGGTCCCATGGGTGAATGGTCCCCCCTGGTACGGGAGTTGAACAAGAGGCCGACATTCGCTTTCGTAACGCACGAGAGCAAACGGCGACCGGCCGGGGCGACATGGCGCACCCCGGCCGGTCCACGGCACCCGCACGGCCGTACGTTCCTCAGCCTGACGGCTGTGCGTATCGCGGCCGGGTCGCGGGCATTGCCCTCGTGTTAACGCCGTTCCCACGCGTCAGCGCGGCACCACCACCCGCTCCTCCGCGAAGTGGCACGCCGAGTCGTGGACCGCCGGACTGTCCGCGTCCCGGAAGACCGCCGGCACCGCCAGCGCCGGGACCTCCTGTGCGCACCGCTCCTGCGCCTTCCAGCAGCGGGTGCGGAAGCGGCAGCCGGAGGGCGGGTTGGCGGGCGAGGGCACGTCGCCGCTGAGGATGATCCGCTCGCGGTGGTCGCGGGCGGTCGGGTCGGGGACGGGGACGGCGGAGAGCAGCGCCTGGGTGTAGGGGTGGGTGGGGTGCTCGTAGATCTCGGCGTCGCTGCCGATCTCGACGACCCGGCCCAGGTACATGACGCCGACCCGGTCGGAGATGTGCCGGACGATGGAGAGGTCGTGCGCGATGAAGAGGTAGGAGAGGTTGAACTCCTGCTGGAGCCGTTCAAGGAGATTGATGACCTGGGCCTGGACGGACACGTCGAGGGCCGAGACCGGTTCGTCGGCGACGATGATCTCCGGGTTGAGGGCGAGGCCGCGGGCGATGCCGATGCGCTGGCGCTGACCGCCGGAGAACTGGTGCGGATAGCGGTTGATGTACTCCGGGTTGAGGCCGACGACGTCCAGCAGGTCCTGGACCTTGCGCCGCCGGTCGCCCTTCGGGGCCACCTCGGGGTGGATCTCGTACGGTTCGCCGATGATGTCGCCGACCGTCATGCGCGGGTTCAGCGACGTGTACGGGTCCTGGAAGACCATCTGGATGTTGCGGCGGACCGCCTTCAGGGCCCTGCCGGACAGCTTGGTGATGTCCTCGCCCTTGTAGCGGATGGCCCCGGACGTGGGCTGTTCCAGCTGGACGAGCATCTTGGCGACGGTCGACTTGCCGCAGCCCGACTCGCCGACGATGCCGAGGGTCTCACCCGCGCCGAGGTCGAAGGAGACGCCGTCGACGGCCTTGACCGCGCCGACCACCTTCTTGCGGACGATGCCCTGGGTGAGGGGGTAGTGCTTGACCAGGTCGCGCACTTCCAGGATGGGTTCAGCCCCGCCGGCGGGCCTGTCGACCGGCCCTTCGGCGGGCTCGTCGGCCCCGTCCGGCCCGGTGGTGAACGTCACGGGGTCAGCCATCGAGCGTCTCCTTCCAGAAGTGGCAGGCGCTCTGGCGGCCTTCGGCCACGTCGAACAGCGGCGGCACGTCGGTGCGGCAGACGTCCCTGGCCTGCGGGCAGCGCGGGTTGAAGGCGCAGCCCGGCGGGATGTGCAGCAGGTTGGGCGGCAGGCCCTTGATCGCGTACAGCTCCTGGCCCTTCTGGTCCAGGCGCGGGATCGATTCGAGGAGGCCCTTGGTGTAGGGGTGGGCGGGGTTCTTGTAGATCTCGTGGACGGGGGCGTTCTCGACGATCCGGCCCGCGTACATGACGGCGATCTTGTCGGCGACGTCCGCGACGACGCCGAGGTCGTGGGTGATCAGGATCAGACCCATGTTGAGCTCGCGCTGCAGTTCGGCGAGGAGGTCCATCACCTGGGCCTGGACGGTCACGTCCAGCGCGGTCGTCGGCTCGTCCGCGATGATCAGCTTCGGCTCCAGGGCGAGCGCCATCGCGATCATGATGCGCTGGCGCATGCCGCCGGAGAACTGGTGCGGGTACTGCCCGACCCGTTCCTTCGCGGCCGGGATGCGCACCCGGTCCATCAGCTCGACGGCCTTCGCCCGGGAGTCCTTCTTCGACATCCCGCGGTGCACGACGAACATCTCGCCGAGCTGGTCGCCGACGGAGAGCACCGGGTTCAGGGAGGACAGCGCGTCCTGGAAGATCATGGCCATTCCGGCGCCGCGGATCTTGCGCCGCTGGTCCTCCTTGAGCTTCAGGACGTCCTGGCCCTCGAAGAGGATCTCGCCCTTGGGGATGCGCCCCGGCGGCATGTCGAGGATGCCCATGACGGCCTGTGCGGTCACCGACTTGCCGGATCCCGACTCGCCGAGCACGGCGAGGGTCTCGCCCTCGTCGACGCTGTAGTTGACCCCGTTGACGGCCTTGACCACGCCGTCGCGGGTCTTGAACTCCACGTGCAGGTCACGTACTTCGAGCAGCATGTCAGCAGCACCCTCTATCGCAGCTTGGGGTCGAGGGCGTCGCGCACCGCGTCGCCGAGCATGATGAACGCGAGGACCGTGACGGCGAGCGCTCCGGCCGGCCAGAGCAGCATGTGGGGCGCGTTGCGGACGTACCCCGAGGCGGACGAGATGTCGATGCCCCACGAGACGGTCGGCGCCTTCAGGCCGACGCCGAGGTAGGAGAGCGTGGCTTCGAGGGCGATGTACGTGCCCAGCGCGATGGTCGCGACGACGATGACCGGCGCGATCGCGTTCGGGGTGATGTGCCGCAGCAGCATCCGGGAGTTGCCCGCGCCCAGTGCGCGGGCGGCCTGTACGTAGTCGTTCTGCTTGGCGGTGATGACCGAGCCGCGCGCGATGCGGGCGATCTGCGGCCAGCCGAGCAGCACGATGAAGGTGATCACCGGCCAGACGGTGGTGCCGGGGACGACGGACAGGAAGACCAGGCCGCCGAGGACGACGGGGATCGCGAAGAAGACGTCCGTGATGCGGGAGAGCAGCGAGTCGAACCAGCCGCCGAAGAAGCCCGCGAGCCCGCCGAGGACGCTGCCGAGCAGGGCGACGCCGATGGTGGCGCAGACGCCGACGGTGACCGAGGCCCTGGCCCCGTACACCGTGCGTGTGTAGACGTCGCAGCCCTGGCCGTTGAAGCCGAAGGGGTGGCCCGGCTGGGAGCCCTGCTGGGCCTTGCCGAGGTCGCAGGCGAGGGGGTCCCCCGAGGCGATGGCCGAGGGCCACAGCGAGATGAACACCAGGAACGCGATGATCAGCCCGGAGACGATGAAGACGGGGTTGCGGCGCAGGTCGTGCCAGGCGTCGGACCACAGGCTGCGGGCCTTGTCGCCGCCGCTCTGCCCCGGTTTCGGGGGCTTCTCCAGGCTGGCGCCCTCGGCGACCGCGAGGTCCATCGCACCGCCGGAGCCACCGAGCGCGGAGATGGCGCCCTCGTCGTGCGGGTTCTGGGGGTTTCGGGGCTCAGGCATACCGGATCCTCGGGTCGAGAACGGCGTACAAGAGGTCGACGATCAGGTTCGCCACCAGGAAGACCAGCACCAGGACGGTCACGAAGCCGACGACGGTCTGCGAGCTCTGCCGGACGATGCCCTGGTAGAGCTGGTAGCCGACGCCGTGGATGTTGAAGATGCGCTCGGTGACGATCGCACCGCCCATCAGGGCGCCGATGTCGGTGCCGATGAAGGTGACCACCGGGATCAGGGAGTTGCGCAGCAGGTGCCGGCCGATGATCCGGCGGCGCGGCAGCCCCTTGGCGACGGCGGTGCGCACGTAGTCGGCGCGGGCGTTCTCGGCGACCGAGGTACGGGTGAGGCGGGTGACGTACGCGAGAGAGACGGACGCCAGCACCAGTCCTGGGATGAGGAGTTCGTCGATCGTGGCGGCCGGCGAGACGGCCGGTTTGATCAGTCCCCACTTCACTCCGAGCAGCAGCTGGAGCAGCAGTCCTGTGACGAAGGTGGGGATGGAGATGACGATGAGGGTGAGCAGCAGCACCCCGGTGTCGATCGGCCGGCCCCGGCGGAGCCCGGTGAGGACGCCGAGGCTGATGCCGATGACGATCTCGAAGACGATCGCCACCAGGGTGAGGCGGGCGGTGACCGGGAAGGCGGTCCCCATCAGCTCGGTGACCTTCTGGCCGTTGAAGGCCTTGCCGAAGTCACCGGTGAACAGGTTCCCCATGTAGGTCAGGTATTGCTGCCAGACCGGCTTGTCGAGGCCGAAGTCGGCCTTGAGCTGTGCGGCGGTCGCCGGATCGCACTTGCGGTCGCCGCACAGCCCCGCGACGGGGTCGCCCATCACGTTGACCATCAGGAAGATCAGCAGCGTGGCACCGAAGAAGACCGGGATCATCTGGAGCAGACGCCGGATCACATAACGTCCCATGAAGGGCTCCCGTGGTCGTCGTAACAGAACAACTCGCCTGCTACTGGCGTCAGTTGACCTTCAGCTCGTTGTAGACCGGGATGCTGAACGGGTTCAGCGCGACGCCCGAGGTGCGCTCGGAGTACGCGGCGGAGCCGTTCTGGTACCAGAGCGGGATGGCGGCCATCTGGTCGGAGACGACCTTCTCGGCCTCCTGGAACTTCTCGACGGCCTTGGGGGTCTCGGTCTCCGCGTTGGCCTCCTTCAGGAGGCGGTCGAAGTCCTTGTTGGACCACTTGCCGTCGTTGGACGAGGCGTCCGTCGCGTACAGCGGCTCCAGGAAGTTCTGGATCAGCGGGTAGTCCATCTGCCAGCCGGCCCGGAAGGGGCCGGGGAGCTTCTGTGTGCTGGCCTGGGCGCGGAAGTCGGCGAAGGTGCCGATGGGGTTGCCGACGCAGGCCTTGTTGTTGCCCAGCGCGTTGTTGATGCTGTTGCAGACGGCGTCCACCCACTCCTTGTGGGAGCCGGTGTCCGCGTTGTACGAGATGGACATCTGGCCGCCGGGGATGCCGCCGCCCTCGGCGACCAGCTTCTTGGCCTCGGCCGCGTTGTACTCGCAGGAGGCGCCGCACAGCCCGGCCTTGTAGCCGCCGGCCACGCCGAGCACCGGGGAGGTCCAGTCGGTGGCGGGGGTGCGGGTCTTCTGGAAGATCGTGTCGGTGATCTGCGCCCGGTTGATGGCCATGGACAGGCCCTTGCGGAGCTTCTCCGAGCCGGGCTTGTTCCACTTCTCGTCGTAGAACGGGAAAGAGAGCGTCTGGATGATGCCGGCCGGGGTGTTGAGGTACCGGCCGGCGAGGTCGTTCTTGACGTTCTTCAGCTGGGCGGCGGGCACGTCGTCGAGCAGGTCGAGGTTGCCGGCCGTCAGGTCGGTGTAGGCGGTGCCGTAGTCGCTGTAGACCTTGAGGTCCACGCCCTCGTTCTGGGCCTTGTCGGTGCCCGGGTAGTCGGCCCACTTGCGCAGGCTCATCACCGAGCCCTTGTCGTAACTCTTGACGGTGTACGGGCCGTTGCCGACCGGCGTCTTGAGGAAGCCGTCGTGGTCGTCGAAGAAGGCCTGGGGGAGCGGGGCGAACGCGGCGTAGCCGAGCGTCTCGGGCCAGGTGGAGAACTTCTGGGTGAGCTTGACCGTGAAGGTGTTCTCGCCCGTGACCTTGAGGCCCGACAGGGTCTCGGCGGTGGCCGCGCCCTGCTCGGGGTGGACCTTGTCGTACCCCTCGATGTAGCCGAAGAAGGGGGCGTTCTTCTGCTTGTTCTTGAGGTGCGCGGCGTAGTTCCAGGCGTCCACAAAGGACTTGGCGGTCACTTTCTCGCCATTGCTGAACTTCCAGCCGTTCTTGACCGTGACGGTGAAGTTCTGCGAGTCGGTGGTCTCGAACTTCTCGGCGAGCATGTTCTCGGCCGCACCGGTCTTCGGGTTGTACCGCTTGAGGCCCCGGAAGAGCATCTCCAGGACCTTGCCGCCCTGCACCTCGTTGGTGTTGGCGGGCTCCAGGGGGTTCTGCGGGTCGCCCCACGACGCACTGACCACGCCCGCCTCGCCGCCGCCTCCCCCGCCGCCGCAGGCGGTCGCTGCGAGTGCGACCGCTGCCGCGCATGCGGCCCACTTGGCGTGCCTGGCTCCGCGCATGGAGTGCCTCCTAGAGTCCCAATGACGACTTAGGGACTCATATCACCCCATACAGGACGATGCTGCATCTTCACCGCGCCCATATGTACGCCGTGTCATGTACGCCGTGTCCGGCCGGTCCCCGCCGGTCAGCCGATCGGCGGCGCCGGATCGGTCGCGAGCCGGGCGTGCACGTGCATGTCGAAGGGCCTGGCCGGGCCGGGTGCGGGCAGCGCCTCCCTGGCCACGCCCTCCGCGACGTACCCCGCCCGCTCCGCGACCCGGCAGGACGCGTCGTTCGCCGTCGCGTGCCCCAGCTCGATCCGGTGCAGGCCGAGCTCCGTGAAACCCCAGCGGGTGCACAGCTCGACCGCCCGGGTGACCACTCCCCTGCCCCGGGCGCCGGGACGCAGCCAGTAGCCGATCCCCGCGCAGCCCCGGCGCGGTTCGATCTTGTGCAGGCCCACCGACCCGTACACCTCGCCGGTGTGCTCGTCGGTGATGCAGTACTGGGCGTTGTCACCGCGCGCCCAGCCGTCCGCCCGGGTACGGATGTGCCGCAGCGCCGCCTCCCGGTCGAAGGGGCCCACCTGCATGCCGTCCCAGCGGCGGGCCTCGGGGTCGTTGATCCCGTCCAGCATCGCCGCCACGTCGTCCTCGGCCCACTCCCGCAGCCGCAGTCCGAATCCGGTCAGCTCGATGAAGGCAAGGGCCATGCGGGGTCTCCTCTGTGGTGTGTGCGTGCGTACGGCCGCGTACGTACGTACGGGGAAACGACCCCGCCCCCGGCCCGAGGAGCTCGGGACGGGGGCGGGGCCGAAAAGGACGGGCTACGGGTGCGGAGGGTCAGGCCGCGCCCACCACGTCCTTCTCCTCGGCGAAGTGGCACGCCGATTCGTGGGCCGCCGGAGTGTCCTGACCCGTGAACCGGGTCGGGATCGCCAGCAGCGGCTCCTCCTTTGCGCACTTGTCCTCTGCCTTCCAGCAGCGGGTGCGGAAGCGGCAGCCCGACGGCGGGTTGGCCGGCGAGGGCACGTCACCGGTGAGGATGATCCGCTCGCGGTGCTCGCGGGCGGTCGGGTCCGGGACGGGGACGGCGGAGAGCAGCGCCTGGGTGTAAGGGTGCGTCGGGTGCTCGTAGATCGCCGCGTCACTGCCGATCTCGGCCATCTTGCCCAGGTACATCACGCCGACCCGGTCGGAGATGTGCCGGACGATGGAGAGGTCGTGCGCGATGAAGAGGTAGGACAGGTTGAACTCGTCCTGGAGCTTCTCCATCAGGTTGATGACCTGCGCCTGGACGGAGACGTCCAGGGCCGAGACGGGCTCGTCGCAGATGATGATCTCCGGGTTGAGCGCGAGGCCGCGGGCGATGCCGATGCGCTGGCGCTGACCGCCGGAGAACTGGTGCGGATAGCGGTTGATGTACTCCGGGTTGAGGCCGACGACGTCCAGCAGGTCCTGGACCTTGCGCCGCCGGTCGCCCTTCGGGGCCACCTCGGGGTGGATCTCGAAGGGCTCCCCGATGATGTCGCCGACCGTCATGCGCGGGTTCAGCGACGTGTACGGGTCCTGGAAGACCATCTGGATGTTGCGGCGGACCGCCTTCAGGGCCCTGCCGGACAGCTTGGTGATGTCCTGGCCCTTGTAGAAGACCTCGCCCGCGGTCGCCTTCTCCAGCGTCATCAGGAGCTTGGCGACCGTGGACTTGCCACAGCCGGACTCGCCCACGATGCCCAGGGTCTCGCCCTGGTACAGGTCGAAGGAGATGCCGTCGACGGCCTTGACCGCGCCGACCTGCTTCTTGATCAGGATGCCCTGGGTGAGCGGGAAGTGCTTCACCAGGTTGCGGACCTGGAGGATCGGCTCGCCGCGCTCGACGGGCTTCTCCAGGGCCGCGACGGCCTGGGTCTCGGACGCCGCGTCGACGACCTCGACCTCGGAGACGTTCGGGGTGGTGTCCACCGGCTTGTCGTTCTTGGTGGGCTCAGCCATGGATCGTCTCCTTCCAGAAGTGGCACGCGCTGCCGCGACCGGTCAGGTCGCCGCCGTCCCGCTCGGTCACCTGGACCAGCGGCGGCACGTCGGTGCGGCAGATGTCCTGCGCCTTGGGGCAGCGCGGGTTGAACGCGCAACCGCTCGGGATCTTCAGCAGGTTGGGCGGCAGGCCCTTGATCGCGTACAGCTCCTGGCCCTTCTGGTCCAGGCGCGGGATCGATTCGAGGAGACCCTTGGTGTACGGGTGCGCCGGGCGCTTGTAGATCTCGTGGACCGGAGCGGTCTCGACGATCCGGCCCGCGTACATCACCGCGATCTTGTCCGCGACGTCGGCGACGACGCCGAGGTCGTGGGTGATCAGGATCAGACCCATGTTGTACTCGCGCTGCAGCTCCGCGAGCAGGTCCATGACCTGGGCCTGCACGGTCACGTCGAGGGCCGTGGTCGGCTCGTCCGCGATGATCAGGTCCGGCTCCAGGGCGAGCGCCATCGCGATCATGATGCGCTGGCGCATGCCGCCGGAGAACTGGTGCGGGTAGTCGTTGACCCGCTCCCTGGCCGCCGGGATCTTGACCTTGTCCATCAGCTCGACGGCCTTGGCCTTGGCGTCCTTGCGGCTGAGGCCCTCGTGCACCCGGTACATCTCGCCGAGCTGGTAGCCCACCGAGAGCACGGGGTTGAGGGAGGACAGCGCGTCCTGGAAGATCATCGCGATCTTCCGGCCACGGATCTTCCGCCGCTCCTCGTTGGACATCTTCAGCATGTCCTGGCCGCGGAAGAGGATCTCGCCCTGCGGGATCCTGCCGGGCGGCATGTCGAGGATGCCCATGATCGCCTGGGCGGTCACCGACTTGCCGGAGCCCGACTCGCCGAGCACGGCGAGGGTCTCGCCCGCGTCGACCGAGTAGTTGACGCCGTTGACGGCCTTGGCCACGCCCTCGCGGGTGTGGAACTCCACGTGCAGGTCGCGCACGTCGAGCAGGGGGCCGTTGTGGTCACCGTCGCCCGAGAGGACGGGCACGTTCGCTGGTTTGTCCATGATGGTCACGTACGCCTCCCTCAGCGCAGCTTCGGGTCGAGGGCTTCGCGCACGGCGTCACCCATCATGATGAACGCCAGGACGGTCAGGCTCAGCAGACCGGCCGGGAAGATCAGGGTGTGGGGGTTGTTGCGGATGTCCTGCGTGGCGTCGGAGATGTCGCCGCCCCACGAGATGGAGCCGCCGCCCAGGCCGAGGCCCAGGAACGACAGCGTCGACTCGGCGACGATGTACGTGCCCAGGGCGATGGTCGCGACGACGATCACCGGCGCGATCGCGTTCGGCAGGATGTGCCGGAACAGGATCCGCTTGGTGCCCGCGCCGAGCGCCTTGGCCGCCATCACGTAGTCCGCGTGCTTGGTCGTGATGACCGCACCGCGCATCACGCGGGCGATCTGCGTCCAGCCGAGGAAGGCCAGGGCGCCCATGACGACCCAGACCGTGCGGTTGGTGAAGGCGTTCAGGACGACCATCGCGCCGAGCAGGAACGGGATGCCGAAGAAGACGTCGGTGAGACGCGAGATCAGGCTGTCCCAGAAGCCGCCGAAGTAGCCGGCCAGCATGCCGAACAGGCCGCCGAAGAGGGTGACCAGGATCGTGACGCCGAGGCCGACCAGGATGGAGTTCCGGGCGCCGTAGAGCGTACGGGAGTAGATGCTGCGTCCCGTGCGGTCGTAGCCGAACCAGTCCGCCTGGAAGAAGTGCGTGAGCTCCGGCTTGCCCAGGAAGTGGTTGGCCTGGTCGCCGATGGTGGGGCTGGCGTTGGTGAACAGACCGGGGGCGGCCGCCACTACGAGCATCAGCAGGATCAGTGCCGACGAGATGACGAACAGCGGGTTGCGCCGCAGGTCGCGCCAGGCGTCGGCGCCGAGGCTGCGCGCCTTGGACGCCGCAGCGCCGCCGTCCGTGGAGACGGGCTCCCCCGCGACCACGTTCGCGGCGTCCTCGTGAGCGGTCTTGGTGAGGTCAGGCATAACGGATCCTCGGGTCCAGGACCGCGTAAAGCAGGTCGACGAGCAGGCTGGCGAGGAGGTACACGAGCACCAGGACGGTGACGACACCGACGATGATCGTGCCCTCGCGTCGGGCGATCGCCTCGAAGAGGAGGTTGCCGATGCCCGTGACGTTGAAGATGCCCTCGGTGATGACCGCGCCGCCCATCAGGCTTCCGATGTCGGTGCCCAGGTAAGTGACCACGGGAATCAGCGAGTTGCGCAGCAGGTGCCGGGTGACGATGCGCTGCTTGGGCAGGCCCTTGGCGACGGCGGTACGCATGTAGTCCGCCGACTTGTTCTCGGCGATCGAGGTGCGCGTGAGCCGCGCCACGTACGCCAGGCCGA
This sequence comes from Streptomyces sp. NPDC021093, assembly GCF_044333135.1. Lineage (NCBI taxonomy): Bacteria > Bacillati > Actinomycetota > Actinomycetes > Kitasatosporales > Streptomycetaceae > Streptomyces > Streptomyces sp. NPDC021093. The sequence goes on from NZ_JBIRQJ010000017.1 coordinate 173,960, forward strand.
CCAGCCCGAGCACGAGTGCCGGGACCATCAGCTGGCTGAAGCTCTCGGAGTCCTGCACGGTCGGGGTGATCCAGCCGAGCTCATTGCCGAAGTACAGCTGGAAACCGAGACCCACGACGAAGATCGGAACGGAGATCACCAGCAGCGTGAACAGCGTCACGCCGGTGTCGATGACCTTCCCGCGGCGGATGCCCGCAAGCACGCCGAGGGTGATGCCGACGACAAGCTCGAAGGCCCACGCCATCGAGGCGAGGCGGATCGAGACCGGGAAGGCCTGCGTGATGTCGTCGAGCACGGGCCTGCCACCCGCGATGGTCTTGCCGAAGTCCCCCTGGAACAGCCCGCCCATGTAGTGCAGGTACTGCTGCCACAGCGGGAGGTCCAGGCCTCGCTCGTGCCGGATCTGCGCGACCTGCGCCGGGTCCGGCGGCTTGTCCCCCCACAGCGCCGCGACCGGGTCGCCGGGGAGCACATTGACCATGAGGAAAATAAGCAGGGTTGTCCCGATGAAGACCGGGATCATCTGGAGCAGTCGCCTAGCGACGTAGCGCCCCATTGGTGCCTCCGTCCATTGCGGAGCCGCCCGAAGCGACGCCCGGGATCGCCGGGCGTCGCTTCGGGAACGGATCTCCGGCGACTACTTCTTGAAGACCTCGACCGCAGTGAGGATCGGGTCACCGGCCTGGTCGAACTCAACGCTCTTCACGTTGTTCGAGTAGGCGGAGTTGATCTGGTTGTAGAAGAGCGGGATGCCCGGCATCGTGTTGACCAGCTGCTTCTCAGCTTCCTGGTACAGCTTCGCCGACTCGTCGATCGTCTTGGCCTGGTCGGCCTTCTTGGACAGCTCGTCGAACTTCGGGTCCGAGAAGTCGCCCTTGTTGCCGTCGACGCCCGTGCCGTACAGGTCGGCCAGGAAGTTGCCGTTGAACGGGTAGTCCAGGGTCCAGCCGGACCGGTAGAAGGACTTGACCTTCTTCTGGTCGCGGATCTCGGTGTCGGCCTGGAAGTCCGTCACCGGGTCGCCCGTGCACTTCACACCGGTGTTCTTGGTGATGTCGTTGCAGACGGCCGTGACCCAGCCCTTGTGCGGCTGGTCGGCGTTGTACTGGATGGTCATGGCGCCACCGGGGACACCGCCACCGGCCGTGATGAGCTTCTTGGCCTTCTCCGGGTTGAACGTGCAGACCTCGCCGCAGGCGTTCTCCTGGTAGCCCTTCACACCCGGGGCGACCCAGCCGGTGGCCGGCTTGCGGTTGCCGTAGAAGGTGGTCTTGGCGATCGTGGCGCGGTCGATGGCCATCGACAGGCCCTGCAGGACCCGGACGTCGATCTTCTTCCACTGGTCCGTGTAGAAGGCCGGGTTCATCGTGTTGATCGCCGAGAACTCGGACGTGATCGCACGCTTGCCGAAGTCCTGCTTGTAGTTGGCGAGTTCGCTGTCCGGGGCCAGCGGCATCGTGTCGACGTTGTCGGAGCGCAGGTCGTTGTAGGCCGCGGTCGGCGTCGTGTACGCCTTGAAGTCGACGCCACCGTTCTTCGGCTTCTTCTCGCCCTTGTACTCGGGCCAGGCCGAAACCTTGATCGACTTCTTGTGCTGCCAGGACTGGAACTTGTAGGGACCGTTGCCGACCGGCTTCTCGCCGTACGTCTTCGGGTCCTTCAGCGCCGCGGCGGGCAGCGGGTAGAACGGCGAGTACACCAGCTTGTAGGCGTAGTACGGGATGCCATGGTTCAGCGTGATGGTGAAGGTGGACTCGTCGACGACCTTCAGGCCGGACATCGTCGTGCCGGTGCCCTTGCCCTTGGCCGGGTGCACGGCGTCGTAGCCGACGATGTCGCGGTACCAGGCGCTGTTCTTCTGGCCGTTGGCCGGGTTGGCGGCCCAGTTCCAGGCGTCGACGTACGACTTGGCGGTGACGGCTTCGCCGTTGTGGAACTTCCAGCCGGCCTTCAGCTTGACCGTCCACACCTTGTTGTTGGCGTCAGGCGTGACCGACTCGGCGTTCTCGTTCACGATGTTGCCGGCCTTGTCATAGCTGACCAGACCCGTGAAGAGGGAGTTGATGACGACGCTGCCGTACGCCTCCATGGTGTTGGCCGGCTGCAGAGGGTTCTGCGGCTCACCATTGGCGTAGCTGACGATCCCCTTGGGGTCGACTGTCTTGTTGGCGTTGTCGCTGCCACTGTCCTTGCCGCCGCCACAAGCTGTCGCTGCGAGCGCGACCACACCTGCCATGGCGACCCACTTGGCGCTCTTGGCACCACGCATGGGGTTCCTCCTCATGAGTCCACTTGTTAACTGCAAGAGGGGGCACAGGTGCACTCGCCGACACCCCTGACGGCGAGAAAGTTCTGGTGCCCCAGTGTGCTCGTGAGTCGGCGCTCCCCACAGCGCGTGACCCATTGACCCGAGCTCAATGGAGCCAACTATTAAGTACGCCCGGACCGTAAACCACACTTAAAGGGTCTCGTTTTGACAACATCACTTACCCCTCAGTGCCCGAAATCCGGACAAACCGAGCACAGACAGACACCCCCGAAACGGACTGTTAACGCAACTTCCGGAGAACGTTGAACGATATCCGGACACATGGCTCACGTAATTGACTTGACCGGTCAGTACGAAATCCACAGTGGATCATGGCCTGGAACAACGAATGGCCCGGCACCCCGCCAAGGCGGGGTGCCGGGCCATTCGTTCAGGGGCGCGGGGAACTGCGCGACCGGCCCTCCACCGGCCCGCAGATCCCCAACTACCGCCTAGCGCCTAGCGCTTGGCACGGGAAGCGGAGCGACCCCGCTCCTTCGCGTCCAGGACGACCTTGCGGATGCGCACCGTCTCCGGCGTCACCTCGATGCACTCGTCCTCGCGGCAGAACTCCAGCGACTGCTCAAGCGACAGCTTGCGGGCCGGAACCACGTTCTCCGTGGTGTCCGCGGAAGCCGCACGCATGTTGGTGAGCTTCTTCTCCTTGGTGATGTTCACGTCCATGTCGTCGGCGCGCGAGTTCTCGCCAATGATCATGCCCTCGTACACCTCGGTGCCGGCCTCGGTGAAGATGACACCGCGCTCCTGGAGGTTGACCATCGCGAACGGCGTGACCGTGCCCGAACGGTCCGCGACGAGCGAGCCGTTGTGACGGGTGCGCAGGTCGCCGAACCACGGCTCGTGACCCTCGAAGATCGAGTGCGCGATGCCGGTGCCGCGGGTCTGGGTCAGGAACTCCGTACGGAAGCCGATCAGGCCACGAGAAGGAACGATCCACTCCATGCGGACCCAGCCCGAACCGTGGTTCGTCATGGTCTCCATGCGGCCCTTGCGGGTCGCCATGAGCTGCGTGATGGCGCCGAGGTGCTCCTCCGGCGAGTCGATCGTCATGCGCTCGATCGGCTCGTGCTTCTTGCCGTCGATCTGCTTGGTGACGACCTCGGGCTTGCCGACGGTCAGCTCGAAGCCCTCACGGCGCATCTGCTCGACGAGGATGGCCAGCGCCAGCTCACCGCGGCCCTGCACCTCCCACGCGTCGGGACGCTCGGTGTCCAGGACGCGCAGCGAGACGTTACCGACCAGCTCGCGGTCGAGGCGGTCCTTGATCTGGCGCGCGGTGACCTTGTGGCCCTTGCCGCCCTTGCCGACCAGCGGCGAGGTGTTGGCACCGATGGTCATCGAGATCGCGGGCTCGTCGACCGTGATCAGCGGCAGCGCGATCGGGTTCTCGGGGTCGGCCAGGGTCTCGCCGATCATGATGTCCGGGATACCGGCGATGGCGCAGATGTCGCCCGGACCCGCCACCTCGGCGGGCTTGCGGGTGAGGGCCTCGGTCATCATCAGCTCGGTGATGCGGACGTTGGACATCGTGCCGTCGCGCTTGATCCAGGCCACGGTCTGGCCCTTGCGCAGCTCGCCCTGCTCGACGCGGCAGAGCGCGATACGGCCGAGGAAGTTGTCGGCGTCGAGGTTGGTGACGTGCGCCTGAAGGGGGGCGGCCTCGTCGTACTCGGGTGCCGGGACGTGCTGGAGGATCGTGGAGAAGAACGGCTCCAGGTTCTCGCTGTCGGCCGGGACGGTGCCGTCCTCCGGCTTGGTCAGCGAGGCGACGCCGTCACGCGCACAGGCGTAGACGATCGGGAACTCGATCTGGTCCTCGTCCGCGTCCAGGTCCAGGAACAGGTCGTACGTCTCGTCGACGACCTCGGCGATCCGGGAGTCGGGGCGGTCGGTCTTGTTGATGCAGAGGATGACCGGCATCTTCGCGGCGAGCGCCTTGCGGAGCACGAAGCGGGTCTGCGGGAGCGGGCCCTCGGACGCGTCGACCAGCAGGACGACGGCGTCGACCATCGACAGGCCGCGCTCGACCTCACCACCGAAGTCGGCGTGGCCGGGGGTGTCGATGATGTTGATCGTGATGACGTCGCCGCCATCCTTCGGGTGGTACTTCACCGCGGTGTTCTTGGCCAGGATCGTGATGCCCTTCTCACGCTCCAGGTCGTTGCTGTCCATCATGCGGTCGTCGAGCGACTCAGCGGCGTGCGCGGCGAAGGCGCCGGCCTGCTTGAGCATGGCGTCGACCAGGGTGGTCTTGCCGTGGTCGACGTGAGCGACGATGGCGACGTTACGGATGTCGTGGCGCGTGGGCATGGGTTGCTTAACGCTTCTCTCGATCGTGGGATGCGGCGTCTCGTTCCTCGTACGCCCACCGGGCGGACGCGCCACGGCTTACCCCATGGTACGGGGCGGACGCCGGACGGGCTTCCCGGGCCGATCGGGAGGGGGTGGTTCAGGGGTGGGGGGATACCGCGCTCTGGGTCAAGGAGTCCCGCACGACCTTGCCCGCCGGGGACCCGGCGGGCAAGGGAATTGAGCCGAACCTGAGCTGATTCTCAGATCCCGAGATGGCCGCTGACCTGCGGCGGAGATTTTATTTCCGATTACTTGCGGTCATCCTTGGCCGAATCGGGCTTCTGCTCGGGCTTCTTGAAACCGATGTCCTGGTAGCGGGGTGCGGAGAAGCCGAAGGCGCCCGCGTTGGCCAGCTGCGGTCGCACCGCGACGAGCTCCGGGCGCTGGTAGAGCGGGATGGATCCGGCGGCCGCCCAGATCCGTGCGTCGGCCTGCCGCACCAGGTCGCGGGCGGTTTCGTCGTCGAGTTCGGCGGCGGCCCGGTCGAAGAGCTGGTCGATGTGGTCGGTGCCGACCCGGGTGTAGTTCTGCTCGACGAGCAGCGAGCCGTCGGCGGCGGGCTCGGGCTTCGCGAAGATCGGCCGGCCGTCGGTGGCGGGGTAGGCGGTGCCGGGCCACGAGTAGAGCGCCAGGTCGTAGTCGCCCGAGGCGATGTGGTCCTTGAAGTAGCTCTGGTCGTCGACCTTGGTGACCTCGGTGCGTACGCCGATGGCCTGGAGCATCTTCGAGATCTTCTCGCCGACGGTGCGCAGGGCTGCCGAGCCGGCGTCGGAGGGGAGCACGAAGCGCAGGGTCAGCGGCTTGCCGTCCTTGCCGACCAGGCGGGGGGCGTGCGCGGCGGCGGCTCCGGCGGCGCGGGCTCCGGCGGCGCGGGCGGCCGGGGCCGCGGTGCCTCTCGGGGCGTAGGCACCGGCCATGCCGCCCTTCTTCTCCTGGGCCTCGGTCTTGCTGTCGGCCTTACCGTCCGCCCTGGCGCCCGCCCGGGTGTCGGAGCTCTGCCTGAGGTCGCGGGGGGCGAAGGCGGGGGCGAGGACGTAGATGCCGGACTCGGTGCGGAAGGCGTTGTTGCCGTTGTCGCCGGGCAGGCCGACGGGCTTGGCGTCCGCGGGCTTGTTGTCGTCGCCGACGATGTACATGCCGTCGTCCGAGGCCTCCTCCTCGCTGCTCTCCTGCTTCTTCCTGGCCTGCTCGCGCTTCTTCTTCTCCTTCTCCGCGTCGGAGCTGCTGCCCGCCGTACGGCTGCCCGCACCGCCGGGCGTGAAGCCCGCGTCGGCGAGCAGGGCCTGCGCGGCCTGGGTGTCCTGGCTGCCGAGGGCGTCGCTGCCGTCGGCGTACGTCTGCTGCCCGGCGAGCGCGAGGTGGCTGCCGAGCGGGGCGGCGGGCAGGCCGAGCGGGGCGAGAACGGACTCGGCGAGCTCCTGCCGGTTCAGGGCGCGAGCCACGGCGCGGCGCACCCGCTCGTCGGAGAGCGGCCCCGATGCGCCGTTCAGGGCGAGCTGGGTGTACGCGGGCTCCAGGGACTTGCGGACGGTGAAGCGGCGCAGGCCGCGCTGCTCGGTGGCGTACTTCCGGGCCGCCTCCCTGGCCTTCCTGCGGACCTCCTGCTCGGCCTCGGCCTGCTCCTCGTCGGCGGCGCCGTGCGCCCGCGCCCAGGAGCGGAGCGCATCGGCGGGGGTGGTGGTCGAGCCGGGGCCGTGGGCGACGGGCGGCTTTCCCGCGTCCTTGGCGGCGAGGGCGATGCGTTCGGCGGCGGGCCTGTCGATCTCGGCGAGGTCGATCCTGCCCTCGGCCAGTGCGGTGTCCCGCTCGCCGCGCGGTACGGCGCGCAGCACCAGCTTGTCGAGCTTGGCGGGCTGTCCCCACCAGCGCGGGTTGCGCTCCAGGACGATCGAGCCGTCCGCGCGGTCCAGCTTCACCGGGCGGAAGGGTCCTGCCGTCTGCTTCAGCTTCGTCCGCGCGCCGTCGTTGAAGGCGTCGGGCGTGCCCATCACCTCCTTGGGGTACAGCGGGGTGAAGAGCGAGCGCCAGTCGGCGTACGGCTTGGCGTAAGTGACCTTCACCTCAAGGTTGTTGGCGCCCTTCTCGATCTTCTCGATGCGCTCGTAACCGGCGTTGCGGGCGGTCCAGTAGGCGGACTCCTTGCCGCGCAGCGCCCGCCACTGGGCGACGAAGTCGGCGGCGCCGATCTCCCGGCCGTCGCCCCACACGGCCTGCTGGTTGATCTTGTAGAGGACGACCTGCTTGGGCTCGCGCTCGACGATCGAGGCGTCCTCCAGGAAGTCCGGATTGCGCTGCGGCGCCCCGGCCTCGTCGAGTACGAAGAGGGAGGGGAGCACCGCGCCCGCGATGCGCGCCGTGGTGGCGTCGGCGTCGGCCTGGAAGGCGTTGAAGGTCTCGGGCACCGAATCGACGGCCCAGTTCAGCGTGCCCCCGTCGGCGACCTGCTCGCGGTTCGTGGCGGCGAGGTCCGCGGCGACGGCCGCCGCGCCCGTGGCCCCCGCGTCGTCCGCACCGCCGCCGCAGCCGGTCAGGACGGGGAGCGCGAGCACGCCGGAGGTGAGGAGCGCCACACCGCGAAGGGGGCGGGGGGACCTCCGGAACCCGTTGGGTACGCCGACGTCGGACATGGGTGGTACCTCCAGGCTGACCCGGCCCATCCGTACCGGATCGGGCCGTTAACTTCACATTTGGGCGCTTATTGCGGTGATCACACTTGTTGTCCTGCCGACCCACTGAAAGGGGTCCCGCGCGGGAGGCGGCGCCGACACGTCGGGCATCCGGGGAAGCCCACCCGTGCGGCCCAATCGGCGGTCCGCGCGGGGCCCGCACGGGTTCACGGGGGTCCGCGCAAGGGGCGCACGGGGCGGGCGTGCTTCGCGTACCGCTGTACGCACCCTTCACAACAGGGGATGTGACGCGCGACACTCCAAGCCGCAGACGCGTCTCCTACCGCACCGCGGAAGTGAGGGCAATTGATGTCCCTGCAAGAAGAACTGACGGATCTTCAGAACTGTCTGGACCGGCTGGACCGCTCGGTGCACCGACTGACGGGACGGCTCGGGGAGAGCCACGGCCTGGACGTCCGCCGGGTCCGCACGGACGCGGCGCACCTGCGCGAGAGCGTGGCGATGCTCGGTGCGCTCGCGTCGGGGGCGGGGTCGGGCACGGGGTCCGGTACCGGGTCCGCGGCCGCCCCGCAGGCGCCGCCGCGGCCGGAGCTGATCTCGATCCCGGACGCGCCGTACGACAGCGCACTGTGGACGGACTCGGACGACGAGGGGTTGGGGGCACGGCACCGCCACGCACCTTGAGGGGGACGGGGGGATGTCGGCCGGTGGTCTCCGTGCGGGCTGCTCGGCGCAGGGCGGCGGGTGGTCTCCGTGCGGGCACGTCGTGGCTGATCGCGCAGTTCCCCACGCCCCTAAATGCCTGCCCCCGAGCCTCCTAGAGCCCGCCCTAGCCCTCTTGGGCAGCGGGGCCGCCCCCGGGGGCGGAACGGGTGGGCAAGGGGGCGGCCCCCCACTGCGGCACGCCCCTCCCCCGACCGCACACGCTCCGCCACCGCCCTCCGCCCAGCACCCTCCCATCCACCTCTCCCACCCCTGGAGCCCCCGTTGGCCACAGGCACCGACCCCTCAGCCCGTACGCCACGTACAGCGCATGCGTCCGGCGTGCACAGCCCCACCCGCGCCAGCATCTCCGCACGCCACCTCCGCACCGACCGCTGGTGGCTCGCTCCCGCCCTCACCGCCGCCGGGCTGCTCGCCTTCGTCGTCTACTCGACCTGGCGGGCCTTCTCCAACAGCGACTACTACTCCGCCCCCTACGTCTCGCCGTTCTACTCCCCCTGCCTGGCGGAGAACTGCGTCCCGATGAAGGGCGGCCCCAACTGGGAGATCTTCGGCAGCTGGTGGGGACTCTCCCCCGCCCTGCTCGTCCTGATCTTCCCGCTCGGCTTCCGGCTGACCTGCTACTACTACCGCAAGGCCTACTACCGGGGCTTCTGGGCCTCGCCCCCGGCCTGCGCGGTCGCCGAGCCGCACAAGAAGTACTCGGGCGAGACCCGCTTCCCGCTCGTGCTCCAGAACATCCACCGCTACTTCTTCTACGCGGCGGTGCCGGTCGCCGGAATCCTCACGTACGACACCGTGCTCGCCTTCCGCGACGAGAAGTACGAGTGGGGCCACATGGGCCTCGGCACGCTCGTCTTCGTCCTCAACATCGTGCTGATCTGGGCGTACACCTTCTCCTGCCACTCCTGCCGGCACATCATCGGCGGCCGGCTGAAGCACTTCTCCAAGCACCCCGTGCGGTACCGGATGTGGGGCTGGGTGGGCAAGCTGAACGACCGTCACATGCTGCTGGCCTGGGCCTCGTTGATCAGCGTCGCGCTCGCCGATTTCTATGTCTATCTCGTCGCTTCCGGCGCCTTCGAGGATCCGCGCTTCTTCTAACAAATGGAGCTTTTGAGCAATGACTCAGCTGGAGCGGCAGGAATGGGACGTGGTCGTGGTCGGAGCCGGCGGCGCCGGGCTGCGGGCCGCGATCGAGGCGCGTGAGCAGGGCGCCCGTACCGCGGTGATCTGCAAGTCCCTGTTCGGCAAGGCCCATACGGTGATGGCCGAGGGCGGCATCGCCGCGTCCATGGGCAATGTGAACTCCGGGGACAACTGGCAGGTGCACTTCCGCGACACCATGCGCGGCGGGAAGTTCCTGAACCAGTGGCGGATGGCGGAGCTGCACGCGCGCGAAGCACCGGACCGGGTATGGGAGTTGGAGACCTGGGGAGCCCTCTTCGACCGGACGCCCGACGGGCGGATCTCGCAGCGCAACTTCGGCGGGCACGAGTACCCGAGGCTGGCGCACGTCGGTGACCGTACGGGGCTCGAACTGATCCGCACCCTCCAGCAGAAGATCGTGGCGCTCCAGCAGGAGGACTTCCGGGAGACCGGGGACTACGAGTCCCGACTGAAGGTCTTCCAGGAGTGCACCGTGACGAGGGTGCTCAAGGACGGCGACCGGGTCTCCGGCACCTTCTGCTACGAGCGCGAGTCGGGGCGGTTCTTCGTGCTCGGGGCGCCGAGCGTGATCCTGGCGACCGGTGGCATCGGCAAGTCCTTCAAGGTGACGTCGAACTCGTGGGAGTACACGGGGGACGGGCACGCGCTGGCCCTGCTCGCGGGGGCGCCGCTGCTGAACATGGAGTTCGTGCAGTTCCATCCGACGGGGATGGTCTGGCCGCCGTCCGTGAAGGGGATCCTGGTCACCGAGTCCGTGCGCGGCGACGGCGGTGTGCTGCGGAATTCCGACGGCAAGAGGTTCATGTTCGACTACATCCCGGACGTCTTCAAGGAGAAGTACGCGGAGTCCGAGGCCGAGGGCGACCGTTGGTACGAGGACCCGGACAATAACCGGCGTCCACCCGAACTGCTCCCCCGCGACGAGGTCGCCCGCGCCATCAACTCCGAGGTGAAGGCGGGGCGGGGCACTCCGCACGGGGGCGTCTATCTGGACGTGTCCACACGGATGCCGGCCGAGACGATCCGGCGGCGGCTGCCCTCCATGTACCACCAGTTCAAGGAGCTGGCGGACGTGGACATCACGGCCGAGGCGATGGAGGTCGGGCCGACCTGTCACTACGTGATGGGCGGCATCGCCGTCGACTCCGACACCGCCGCCACCCGCGGGGTGCCCGGACTCTACGCGGCAGGGGAGGTGGCGGGCGGTATGCACGGGTCCAATCGGCTCGGCGGGAACTCGCTCTCCGACCTGCTCGTCTTCGGCCGCAGGGCCGGGCTGCACGCGGCGCAGCACGCCCTGGAGCACACCGGCGGGGAGCGCCCGCAGGTGGACGAGGAGCAGGTGGACGCGGCGGCGGCCGAGGCGCTGCGGCCGTTCAGCGCGGAGGGTCCCGAGGAGGGGACCGAGCACGGGACCGGCCAGGAGACCGAGCAGAGGACCGGCCGGGGGACCGATGAGGGGACCGGCCAGGGGGCCGATGACGGGATGCAGGAGGTGCCGCCGCTGCACGCGGCGCAGCAGAGCCGCCCGCCGGAGAATCCGTACACCCTCCACCAGGAGCTCCAGCAGACCATGAACGACCTGGTCGGCATCATCCGGCGGGAGGCCGAGATGACCCGGGCCCTCGACAAGCTGGCCGAGCTGAGGGTGCGGGCCCGGCGGGCCGGTGTCGAGGGGCACCGGCAGTTCAACCCGGGCTGGCACCTGGCCCTGGACCTGCGCAACATGCTGCTGGTCAGCGAGTGCATCGCGCGCGCCGCCCTGGAGCGCACCGAGAGCCGCGGCGGCCACACCCGTGAGGACTACCCCGCCATGGAGCGGTCCTGGCGGCCGGTGAACCTGCTGTGCCGCACCGCCGACCCGACGGGCGGGCTGGCGGCGACCGATCCGGTGCGCGGCCAGATCGAGCTCGCATCGACGACGACCGAGCCCATCCGCCCGGACCTGCTCGCCCTCTTCGAGAAGGAGGAGCTGGTCAAGTATCTCGCCGAAGAGGAGTTGTACGAGTGACCACGACGACTGGGCCCCATGGGGCCGCGTCCGCCAAATACGTCGCCGACTTCCGTATCTGGCGCGGGAGTTCGGAAGGGGGCGGCCTGGAGGACTTCAAGGTCGCCGTGAACGAGGGCGAGGTCGTCCTCGACATCATCCACCGCCTCCAGGCCACCCAGGCGCCCGATCTCGCGGTGCGCTGGAACTGCAAGGCGGGCAAGTGCGGTTCGTGCAGTGCGGAGATCAACGGGCGGCCCCGGCTGCTCTGCATGACCCGCATGTCGACCTTCACGCCGACCGACACGATCACCGTGACGCCGCTGCGCGCCTTCCCCGTCGTACGGGACCTGGTGACGGACGTGTCGTTCAACTACACGAAGGCGCGGGAGGTGCCGGCGTTCGTACCGCCGGAGGGCGTGGCGGCGGGCGAGTACCGGATGCAGCAGGTCGACGTGGAACGGTCGCAGGAGTTCCGCAAGTGCATCGAGTGCTTCCTCTGCCAGGACACCTGCCACGTGGTGCGCGACCACGAGGAGAACAAGACGTCCTTCGCCGGGCCGCGCTTCCTGATGCGGGTCGCCGAGCTGGACATGCACCCGCTGGACGCGGCGGACGAGGCCGGTCTGGACCGGAAGAGGAGCGCGCAGGAGGAGCACGGGCTCGGCTTCTGCAACATCACCAAGTGCTGTACGGAGGTGTGCCCCGAGCACATCCGGATCACGGACAACGCCCTGATCCCCCTGAAGGAACGGGCAGTCGACCGGAAGTACGATCCGCTGGTCTGGCTCGGGAACAAGATCCGCAGGCGGACGGAATAGCTCCGGTCGACCGGGTGCTGCACCGGTCATGTGGAACAGCAACTCACTCGACCTCGACGCCTACCTGACCAAGATCGCTTACGAGGGGGACCGCGCGCCCACCCTGGCGACCCTCCGCGCCCTGCACCGCGGCCATGTCCTGAACCTGCGCTGGAGCACCGTCGACGCGGTGCTCCACCAGGACGTGCCGCTCGACCTGGAGACCCTCCAGGCCAAGATGGTGGCCGGTGGCCGCGGAGGGTACTGCTTCGAGCACGCCACGCTCTTCGCGGCGGCCCTCGAAGCCCTCGGCTACGACTTCTTCGCCGTGCAGGGCCGGGTCGTGATGGGCGGCGACAAGATGCTGCCGACCACCCACGCGATGCTGGTGGTGGAGCTCGACGGGCGGCGCTGGCTGTGCGACGTGGGCTTCGGGTCGAGCCAGCTGGAGCCGATCGAGATGATCCCGGGTAAGGCGGGCAACGAGGTCACGCAGGACGCGTGGCGGTACTGGCTGCGCGAGCAGGAGGTCTCGCCGGGGGCGCACGGCTGGGCCCTGCACCAGCCCGCCACGGATCCCGCGACGGACCCGGACGGCGACGGCTGGATGGTGCGGCACACCTTCACGCCGACGCCCCAGTACCCGGTCGACTTCCGCATGTCGAACTACTTCGTCGCCTCGAACCCCCACTCGCCGTTCAGCCGACGCCTGTTCGTCCAGCGCATGCTGCCGGACCGTACGCACACCCTGGACGCGCTGAAGCTGACGACCATCTGGCCGGGCGGTCAACTCCCGCCCGAGACCCGGGAGTTGGAGCCCACCGAGGTGCCTAAGGTACTGGCGGAGGTGTTCGGGATCGAGCAGAGCGAGGAGGAGTCGGAGCAGCTGGTGAGGAAACTGGCCACGGAGTAGCGGGCCGCTTGGGCGCGGGGCGGTGGGTGGTCGTCGTGCGGGCTGCTGGGCGCAGGGCGGCGGGGTGGTCTTCGTGCGGGCTGCTCGGCGCAGGGCGGCGGGGTGGTCTTCGTGCGGGTGCGTCGTGGCTGGTCGCGCAGTTCCCCGCGCCCCTAAATGCCTGCCCCCTAGCCCCTTGGGCGGCTGACGCCGCCGACCCCCTAGCCCTCTTGGGCAGCGGGGCCGCCCCCCCGGGGGCGGGACGGGTGGGCAAGGGGGCGGCCCCCCACCGCGGCACGCCCCACCCCGACCGCCCGCCCTCGCCACCGCCCCGCCCTCAGAAGGGCTCCGGTCGCGGCCTCCCCCGCCCCGACATAGCCTCCCCAATGTGACGCCTCCCGAGAGTCGTGTCCGGATACCCGGCCGCCCCGCCGCCCTGCTGGCCGTCCCGCTGGCCCTGGCCCTCTCGTGTCTCGTCGGCCCGCAGGCCGCTGCCGCCGCACACGCCGTGCACCCCGCCACCCCCGCCACCGACCCCCTCCCCCTCTCCACCGACGGCCAGATCACCGACAAGGCCGGCGCCCTCGGCGACGACCGCGGCAGCGTCGCCAAGGCCCTCGACCGGCTGTATTCCAGCCACCGCCTCCAGCTCTTCGTCGTGTACGTCCGCGACTTCTCCGGACGGTCCGCGCAGAGCTGGGCGGACGCCACCGCCACCCGCAACGGGCTCGGCCGCGACGACGTCCTCCTCGCGATCGCCACCCGTGACCGGCAGTTCGCGTACTCCGTGGACAACGACTCCCGCCTCACCGACGCCCAGCTGGCCGAGGTCTCCGGCACCGCCGTCAAGCCCGCCCTGCGCCAGAACGACTGGGCCGGTGCCGCCATCGGCGCCGCCAACGGGTACGCCGCCGTGCTCGCCGGGCAGCCCGTCCCCACCCCCACCATCACCCCCGGCGTCCACGACCCCGGCGCAGAGGATGGTGCGGCGGGCGACCTCGTCCTCCCCATCGTCGCGGTCGGCGGCGCCGGTGCGCTCGCCGCGTACGCGTTCAGCAGGAGACGGAAGAAGAACGGGCGCGGGACCGGGGCGACAGCAACGGCCAGGCAGCCCGGGACGACCCCCGTCCCCGCCCCCACGCCCCTCCCCGAGCTCGACAGCCGCGCCAAGCAGGCCCTCGTCGGGACCGACGACGCGATCCGCACCAGCGAGGAGGAACTGGGCTTCGCCACCGCCCAGTTCGGCGACGAAGCCGCCCGTCCCTTCGCCGAGGCCCTCGCGTACGCGAAGGGGGAGCTGACCGCCGCCTTCCGGGTGCGCCAGCAGCTCGACGACTCCTTCCCCGAGGACGATCCGACCAAGCGGCGGATGCTCGACGAGATCCTCGCCCGGTGCGCCGAGGCCAACCGGCGGCTCGACGCCGAGTCGGACTCCTTCGACCGGCTGCGCGAGCTGGAGCGCAACGCGCCCGCCGCGCTCGACGCCGCCGAGGCCGCCTTCCGGGACCTCACCGGGCGTACGGGTGCCGCCGAGGCAACCCTGGCCGCGCTGGCCGGCCGTTACGCGGACTCCGCCGCCGCCCCCGTCGCCGACCACGTCGAGCAGGCCAAGGACCGGCTCGTCTTCGCCACCACGAACCTCAACCAGGCCCGCCAGGTGCTGGTCTCCGGCGACAACAGCAGGGCCGCCGTTTTCGTACGGGCCGCCGAGGGCGCCGTCGACCAGGCGGGGACCCTGGTGGAGTCGGTGGAGCGGCGCGCACGCGAACTGGTCGACGCGGCAGGGCGGTTGGAGGGCTCGCTGACCGAGACGGACACCGATCTCGCCGATGCGCGCGGACTGCTCGGCGGTACGGCGCCCGGCACGAGCACCGCCGACCTCCAGGGCCGCATCGCCCGCGCGGAGGCCGTCGTGCGCGACGTACGGGAGGAGATGCGGGCGGGGCGGTACGACCCGATCGACGCGCTGCGCCGCATCGAGGAGGCCGACGCCGCGCTCGACGAGGCCCTCGCCGGGGCCCGCGAACGGGAGAGCGCCGGGCGGCGGGCCCGGGACCTCCTGGGCCAGGCCACCCTGACGGCACGCGCCGGGATCGGCGCGGCGGCCGACTACATCACCACCCACCGCGGCGCCGTCGGCAGCCAGGCCCGTACCCGCCTCGCGGAGGCGCAGCGCCGTCTGGAGCAGTCGGGCGCACTCGCCGCTTCCGACGACGCCCCCGCCGCGCTCACCGAGGCCCAGCAGGCGGACGCGCTGGCCCGGCAGGCCCAGAGCCTGGCCGAACAGGACGTACGCGGGTACGGCGGCGGAGCCGGCCCGGGCGGAGGTTCCGGCGGGGGCGGCGGTCTCAACGGCGCCGTCCTGGGCGGCATCATCCTCGGCGGAATCCTCAACGGCGGCCGCGGCGGAGGGGGTTACGGGGGCGGCGGCTTCGGTGGCGGCTTCGGCGGAGGAGGCGGGGGCGGCTTCGGCGGCGGCCCCGGCAGCTTCGGCGGCGGCGGAACCAGAGGACGCCGGGGCGGCGGCGGCCGCTTCTAGCCATCACGTACACACACGTAAACGCACGTACACACATACAGCTTTTCGGCCACACCCCCACCTCCCCCCAGGAGATGCCATGACCAAGCAGTCCATCCTCGGCCGCGTCACCCAGCTCGCCAAGGCCAACATCAACGCCCTCCTCGACCAGGCCGAGGACCCGCAGAAGATGCTCGACCAGCTGATCCGCGACTACACCTCCAACATCGCGGAGGCCGAGGAGGCCGTGGCCGCCACGATCGGCAATCTGCGGCTCCTGGAGCAGGACCACCGGGAGGACGTCGACGCCGCCCACGAGTGGGGCGGCAAGGCGCTGGCCGCCAGCAGGAAGGCCGACGAGCTGCGGACGGGCGGGTCGGCGGCCGACGCGGACAAGTTCGACGCCCTCGCCAAGGTCGCCCTGCAGCGGCAGCTCCAGTCGGAGAAGGAGGCGAAGACCGCCGAGCCGACGATCGCCGCCCAGACCGAGGTCGTCGCCGGGCTCAAGGACGGCCTCACCAGGATGAAGGCCAAGCTCGGTGAACTGACCGCCAAGCGCGACGAGTTGGTGGCCCGCGCGAAGTCCGCCCAGGCACAGAACTCGATGATGGACGCCGTCAAGAACATCAATGTCCTCGACCCGACGAGCGAGCTGAGCCGGTTCGAGGACAAGGTGCGGCGCGAGGAGGCGAGGGCGATGGGCAAGCAGGAGCTGGCCGCCTCGTCACTGGACGCCCAGTTCGAGCAGCTGGACAGCCTGGGCGACGACGCGGAGATCGCGGCGAGACTGGCGGCCCTCAAGAGCACGTCCTGAGGAGCACATCCTGAGGAGCCCGCCCGGCCCCGTCCTGCACTCGCTCGGCCCGCCCGGCCCCTTCCTGCACTCGCTCAGCCCGCCCGGCCCCTTCCTGCACTCGCTCAGCCCGCCCGGCCCCCGCCCTGCACCCGCTCGGCCCGTCCTGCCCCCGCTCAGTACATGCTCAGCAGCTGGTCCACGCTCAGCTCGGTCGCGGCCTGCGACTCCCCGTCCGGCAGGGCGAGTTCGAACCACACCGTCTTGCCCCGTGGGGTGCGCCGCGCCCCCCACGCCGCACTGAGCAGCCCGACCAGCTGGAGTCCGCGGCCGCCCTCGTCGGTGTCGCGGGCGCGCCGCCGCCTGGGCTGGACGAGGCCCGCGTCCCACACCTCGCACACCAGCGTGCGGTCGAGGAGCAGCCTGAGCCGCACCTCGCCCTCGCCGTACCGCAGTGCGTTCGTGACCAGTTCGCTGACCAGCAGCTCGGTGGTGTCGACGAGGTCTTCGAGGTCCCAGGACTGGAGCTGGGCCCTGGCCAGTTCGCGCGCCCGGCCCACCGAGCGCGGTTCGCGCGGCAGCCGCCAGTCGCCGACCGATGCCGCCGGGAGGCCCTGGATGCGGGCCATGAGGAGGGCGATGTCGTCCTCGCCGTGCCGGGTGTCGAGCGTGTTCAGGACATGGTCGCAGACGTCCTCCAGGGGGCGTACGGGACCGCTCATCGCCGTACGGAAGTCGCGCAGCCCCTCGTCGAGCGGGTGCTCGCGGGACTCCACGAGGCCGTCCGTGTAGAGGGCGAGGAGGGACCCTTCGGGCAGCTCGACCTCGACCTCCTCGAAGGGCTCGCCGCCCACGCCCAGCGGCATGCCCGGCGGTACGTCGAGGAGCAGCGGCTCCTCCCCCGGCTCGACCACGATCGGCGGCAGGTGGCCCGCGTTGGCGAACGTACATCGGCGGGTGACCGGGTCGTAGACCGCGTACACGCAGGTCGCGAGGTACACCTCGGACAGGTCCGCCTCGCGGGACCTGTGCGCGGCCCGGGACGCCTGCTGGGCGCCGCCTGGGGCGCCGAGTCCGCGCGCGATCTCGTCCAACGCGGAGAGCACCTCGGCCGGTTCCAGGTCGAGCAGCGCCAATGTCCGCACGGCGGTGCGGAGTTCCCCCATAGCGACGGCGGCTCGCAGACCCCGTCCCATGACGTCTCCCACCACCAACGCCGTGCGGTGCCCCGGCAGTTCGATGACGTCGAACCAGTCGCCGCCGACCTCGGTGGCGGTGTTGCCGGGGAGGTAGCGGCAGGCGATGTCGAGTCCGGCGGCCTCCGGGTCGCCGGGCGGCAGCAGGCTGCGCTGGAGGATCAGCGCGCGCTCGTGCTCCCTGCGGTAGAGGCGGGCGTTGTCCATGCAGACGGCGGCTCGGGAGGCCAGCTCGGTGGCCAGTGCCCGGTCCCGCTCGCCGAAGGGCTCGCTGCCCTTCGTACGGGAGAACTGGACGAGCCCGATGACCGTGTCGTGCGCGACCATCGGCACGGCGAGCGTGGAGTGCACGAGGTCGCCGTCCTCGCCGTGCACCGCGCGGGCCCGCCCGGTGCGCAGCGCCTTCGCACAGGGCGTGCCGAACGGGTAGCGGTGGACGGATCCGACGGTGATCTCGGCGGGGTCCTCGCCGGGGCCCACGCACCCGGGTGCGGCCAGCGGTGCGTCCGAGACGGCGCTGGCGAAGGCGACCCGGCGCAGCTCGGCACTGCCGTCGGTGACGTCGGTGACGCCCGGCGGGGCCTCGTCGCCGCTGAGCAGCCCCTGGTAGAGGTCGACCGAGGCGAGGTCGCAGAAGCCGGGGACGGCGACGTCGAGGAGCTCGCGGGCGGTGGTCTCCAGGTCGAGCGAATTCCCTATGCGGGCGCCCGCCTCGTTGAGGAGGGCGAGATTGCGCCGGGCGTCGGCGGCCTCGCGGGCGGCCCGGTGGCGGCGGGTGACGTCGGTGGCCAGGCCCGCGACGCCGACCGGGCGGCCGGATCCGCTGTGCACCCGGTAGAGGTTGACCGACCACTGACGGCGCTCGGTGCTGCCCGGCTCCGTGCCGGTGATCTGGATGTCGGTCATGGAGTCGCCGGTCTCCAGGACCCGTTTGAGGGCGGCGGACATCCGGTCCGCCTCGGGCGGGGCGAGGTAGTCGTGCACCGTACGGCCGCGGTGGTCGTCGGCGGCACCGCCGAAGACGGCGGCGAACCGGCGGTTGGTGCGCTGCACCGCGAGGTCCATGCCGAACAGCAGGAAACCGAAGGGAGATTGACCGAAAATGGCCTGTGATGCGGCGAGGTCGGTTTCGATCCGGCGCAGCGCCCGTACGTCCACGACGAGGCAGAGCGCACCGCGTTCACCGGTCGGTGTCTCGCTGGGCATCACATAGATCTCGGCGACCCCCTCGGCCCCGGCGGCACCGGAGGGGGCGGCGGGCATCCGGAACGGGACGAGGCCCGTCCACTCCTTGCCGTCGAGGATCTCGGCCACCTCGCGGTGTCCGCGCCCGCGGTGTTCCTCGGGCACGAAGACCTCGACCGGGTCGCGTCCCACGACGTCGCGCGCGGCGACCCCGAAGAGCTCCTCGGCGCGGCTGCTCCACTGCTCGACACAGCCGTCGGCGCCCAGCGAGAAGGACGCCACCCTGATGTAGTCGTAGATCGAACCCGGCGGGCTGCTCTGCCACAGGGCGCCGCCCGCGGCCCCCACGGGAAGGCCCCCACCGGCCGGGCCAGCACCGGCACCCGCGTCAGCACCCGCCCCGGCCCGTCCGGACGCACTTGAAGCACCGGACGTACCGGACGTACGGGAAGCACCTGAAGCACCTGAAGCACCAGGCACGTCCGAAGTACCGGGCGCGCCGGAAGCACCGTCCGCACCCGCGTCGGGCTGCTGCGCCTTCGCTGGTATCTCGTTCACACGACCGTCCCCTCCAGCTCACCTCACCGGAACCGGCCTTGACCGCAGTATTCAGCACCACGGCCCCAGTCGGCACGGCGTTCACGATCGCGACGTCCTCCCGGCCTTCCCCCGGCCCTTTTCGGCCGTAGTTCGCCGCTCGCCCGAAGTGCGGCGACGCCCTTCCGGGTGCCGTCGTGATCGATCAAGTCCCTTCACACTTCTAACCGGGCAGAGCCAGCTCGAACCACACCGTCTTGCCGCTCTTTCCCCGCCGGGTGCCCCAGCGCTGCGCCGAGCACGCCACCAGCTGGATTCCGCGCCCTCCCTCGTCGTCGGGGCCCGCTGCCCGCTCGCGGGGCGGATCCGGAAGCGGATCCGAGACCTCCACCCGCAGGACGGCGTGGGTGGTCCCGGCGGTTCCGGCGAGGGCGCCGGGGGTGTCGAGCCTCACCAACCGAACACCGATGGGCCCGGACGCGTACATCAGGGAATTGGTCACCAGCTCGCTGACCAGCAGCACACTCACATCGCTGACCTCGTCGAGGCCCCAGGCGTGCAGGGTGTCGCGGACGGCGTGCCGCGCGGTGCGGACGGCGTTGGGCCGGGCAGGGAAGGCCCACTCGGCGCAGGCGCCTTCGGTGTCGAGCACGCCGACCACATCCCTGAACAGCAGCAGCGGACCCCAAAGAGGGAGCATCCTTTTTCGGGGGGTTAATCAGCACATACCCGATATCGGACTCCGGCTATCCCGGGAATAGGCGCACTGTGGCACGAACGGCGTACGGGGTCGCCCGTGCGCTGGGTCCCGTTGCCCCGTTCAGACCCCCGCGGACCGGGAGCGTTAGCCCGTACGAAGCGACTTCCGCGCGGTCGTACGAATCCGCAGCCCGCCGTCCGCCCCAGGAATCCGCACACCTTCCGTCCCGGAAATCCGCGAGCCCTCCCAGGAATCCACCCCCGGATCCGCCCCTGGATCCGCCCCTGGATCCGCCCTAGGAGTCCGCCCTGGAGTGCGCGCGCAGCAGGCGGACCGCCGCCGCGACCGCCGGGCGGTCCTGGTCGAGCCAGTCCACCGAGTCGCTCTCCTCGGGGCCGAGCCAGCGCAGCTCGTCGTGGTCCTCCAGCGGGCGGGGGTCGCCGGACAGCAGCCGGGCGGTCCACACCTGGAGGACGTACCCGGGCTTCAGCGGCCACTCGCCCGGGATCCGCTGGACGGGCTCGGCCTCCACGCCGAGCTCCTCGCGCAGTTCGCGCACGAGCGCCTGCTCGGGCGTCTCGCCCGGCTCCAGTTTGCCGCCGGGCAGCTCCCAGCGGCCGGCCAGCTCCGGCGGGGCGCTGCGGCGCGCGGCCAGCAGCCGTCCGTCATGGCAGAGGGCTCCGCCCACGACAAGTCGATTGGTCATGGGCGGAGCCTAGGACCTGGCCGGCGGACAGACCCAATGTGCTCAGTGGCCCCGACCTGCCCGGTGGGGCCGATGAGGCCGTCTCACTGCTGCCGGGTGGCGGCCTGTTCGATCAGGTAGAGCTGTTTGTGTCCGCGGCTGTCGAGCTGGTCGGCCTTCTGCTCGGCCTCCGCCCGCGTGGCGTACGCGCCGACGCGATAGCGGTTGCCGTTGTCGTCCTGCCGCACCACCAACCACGGGAGCTGTGCACCAGCGTCATTCATCGCGCGCCTCCGTCCGCCGGCCCACACGCCGCCAGGGATCCCCAGGAAACCTCAGTACGCATATGCCCGACCCTACGCCTGACCTTTACTCACCGGATATGACTTTTTACAAAGAGACACCGATCTGGCCAAGAAACGCTGGGGAGTTGACGAAGCCCTCGGGGGCGCGTCCGGTCGGACGCGCCCCCGAGGGCTATCAACTGAGCTTTGTTCGTAAGGGAGTTGGGAAGGAGGTCACTTCACGGAGAGGTGGTACGCAACCCGGTATCTGTCGGCGGGAACCACCAGGTCCGCCGTCTCCACCGCCCGCCCGGACGCGTAGTAGGTCCGCTCGATGACCAGCACCACATGCCCCGGCACACCGCCCAACTCGGCCAGTTCGTCGGCGAGTCCCGGCCGGGCGCCGACCTCCTCCGCCACGTTGTCCACGACGACGTCGATGGCGGCCATCCGCTCGACGACCCCGCAGCCGCCCAGCGGGCCCTCCTCGGGCAGCATCACCGGCGTGCGGCCGGTGACCGCGAGGGGCTCCCAGGAGGTGGAGATCATCATCGGCTCCCCCGCGTCCCGGAAGACGTACCGGGTCTGCATCACCCGCTCGCCCGGCTCGATGCCGAGCCGTCCCGCGACCTCCTCCGAAGCCCGTGCCTGCTCACTGCGCGACTCCCAGGTGCCGCGCGCGCCCTCGGCCGCCTGCTCCTGCCGGAACGGCGTGGAGGAACCCCCGGCCCGGTAGGCGGAGCGGGCCACGCTGCGCGGCACCGGCCGCTCCCGTACATACGTCCCCGAGCCCGAGCGGCCCTCGACGAGGCCCTCCGCCATCAGCACCTTGCGGGCCTCCAGGGCGACGGTGTCCGAGACGCCGTAGACCTCCCGGATACGGGCCTGCGAAGGGAGCCGGGTGTGCGGCGGCAGCTTCCCGTCGGCGATCTGCTGCCGGAGATCCTTCGCCACGCGCAGATAGGCCGGCTGCTCACCGAATGTCACTGGCCACTCCCATCAGGTTGACAGACAGCAACAGCCTGGCAACCTACGGTTGCCGAACACAAGCAAAGGCCAGGGTTTCACTCGAAGTGATGATTCGGCTTTACGCAGGCATGTTTCCCCGGGTAATGGGCCCGCGGGCTTACACCTCTTCGCCCGCACCGGCCCCGCTGTCCCCGGTACTCCCACTGCCCCCGGTGCTCCCGCTGTCACCAGTGCCCCCGGTTTCCCCGGTGCCACCGGTGCTCCCGCCGTCCCCGCCCGTCCCGGCGTCGCGGAGCGATCCGGTGAGCTTCTCGCCGGACTCGTTGCCGAAGACACAGGTGACGCCCCGGTCGCCGAGCCGCCAGCCGCGCGCGTCCGGCATCAGGTAGTACGAGTCGGTGTCGACGCCGGAGCCGCCGGTGTACTCCTGCTCCGCGACCGCGCACTTCTGGTCGGCGATCTTGCTGATCCTCGCGTCGCCCGGGTAGGACCCGGACTCGTCCAGGTCGAAGGTGCCGAACACCTCGGCGTCGTGCGCCTTCCCGCAGTCGATGAGCGTCACGTCGTACGTGGTCCCCTCCAGCGAACCGTCCGCGGTGTCGAAGCACTGCCCGGTCCGCAGGTCCTCGACGGAGTGCGTGTTCTCCCGCATGCCCTCCTCGAAGCCCTGCTTGAAGTTGGCCAGGGCGCCGGTGACGATGCCGACCAGGACGAGCACGACGCTGAGCGACGACAGCACGATGCCCGCGACCGCCATGCCCTTCCCCGAGTCGCCGCGCTTCCTGATCTGCGACAGGGCGATCAGGCCGAGGATCAGGCCGAGGACCGGTACGCAGCAGACGATGCCGGTGACGAGGGAGGCGATGGCCAGCCCGTTGGTCTTCGGCGGCACGGGCGGCATCCCGTAGGGCTGCTGCGGGCCGCCGTAGGGCTGCGCGCCGTACGGGGACGGCGGGTAGGGCGTGCCGTACGCCCGGTGCTGCGGCGGGACCGGTTGCTGCGGGGGTCCGCCGGGCTGCTGCGGCTGGTTCCAGGGCTGTTCCGGGGGCGGCGGTATCGCCATCAGTACGGTGCTCCTCGTCGGGGCGGTGCGGGGGTGCCGCGCGCATCGTACGCGGCGGCTCGGACAGAGCCTCGGGACCGGTCAAAAGGGACGGCCGGCGGGCGGGCCGGTACGGGCGGCGGCAATGTCGGAAACTCGCCAGCCCCGGCCGCCGAAACCTGGTGGACTGCTCCCATGACGACGACGCAGCACGACAAGGCGACCCTCCTCCGTTCCCTGCACACCACCCCGAAGTCCCCGCTCCTGCTCCCCAACGCGTGGGACGTGGCCAGCGCGCTGCTGGTCGAGGAGGCGGGGGCCTCCGCCGTCGCCACGACCAGTGCCGGAGTCGCCTGGAGCCTGGGGGCGCCGGACGGCGACGCGCTCGACCGGGACCGGGCACTGGACCTGATCGCCCGGATCGCCGCAGCGGTGCGGGTGCCCGTCACCGCGGACATCGAGGGCGGCTTCGCGGACACCGCCGAGGGTGTCGGCGAGACCGTCGCCGCGGTCATCGCCGCAGGCGCGGTCGGCGTGAACCTGGAAGACGGGACGCGCGACCCGGCGGAGCAGGCGGGCCGGATCGCCGCCGCGCGGGCCGCCGCCGACAAGAGCGGTGTGCCGCTGTACGTCAACGCCCGGGTCGACACCTACCTGTTCGGCCTCGGCGAGGAGTCCGGACGGCTGGCGGAGACGATCCGGCGGATGCACGCGTACGTGGCCGCGGGCGCCGACGGCGTCTTCGTGCCCGGCGTCACCGACCCGGAGACGATCGCGGCGCTGGTCGCGGCCGTCGACGTACCGCTGAACGTCCTGGCGGGTCCTGGCGCCCCCACCGCCGCCGAGCTGGCGGAGCTGGGTGTGTCGAGGGTCAGCCTGGGCGGCGGGGTCGCCTGCGCCGCGTACGCGGTGGTGCGCCGCGCCGCCCGGGAGCTGCTGACCTCGGGGACGTACGACTCGGTGGTGGGAGCGGTGCCGCACGGCGAGCTCAACGCCCTCTTCAAGAGCTGACGTCCTTCAAGAGCTGACGTCGAGCCCTGCCGCGGTCACCTCGCGCCGAACACCTGGGTCCAGCGGATGCCGCCCGACGCGTCCTTGATGCCGATGCCGACCTCCTTGAACGAGCAGTTGAGGATGTTGGCCCGGTGGCCCGAGCTGTTCATCCAGGTCTCCATGACCGCGGCGGGGGTGGACTGGCCGTAGGCGATGTTCTCCCCGTACGTACTCCACTTGTACCCGGCGGCGGTGACGCGCTCGCCGGGTCCGTCGCCGTCCGGGTTGGTGTGGTCGAAGAAGCCGCGCGCGACCATGTCCTCGGAGTGCCGCTGGGCGGCGGTACGCAGCAGCCCGTTGCTGCTCAGCGGAGAGCAACCCGCCTTCGCCCGCTCGGAGTTGAGGATGTTCAGCACCTCCTGGGCGGGCCCTGCGGGAGGCGCGGGCGGCCGGGCGGTCCTGGTGGCAGCGGCCGTCCTGCTCGGCTTCGGGGCGGGCGGCGGCTTCGGCTTCGACGTGGTCCGGGTGGGGGTGGGGGTCTTGGTCGCCGGGGTCTTGGTGGGGGTCGCGGAGGCGGTGGGCGACGCCGTGCCCGGCGTGGGAACCGCACTGCTGCTGCCGCTCGCGCTCGGCAGTGCGGGCCCGCCGCGCTGCCCGGCCTCGGCGACCGCCGTGCTGGCCCCGCCGTCCGCCCCGCCGGAGAAGATCCGGAACACCCCGAACCCGCCCCCGACGATCGCCAACAGGGCTGCCGCGCCGATCACTTGACGCCGCCGCCGGGTCCGCTGCTGACGGCGGGCGGTACGGGCGCCGGTGCGAGCGGTATCGGCACCGCTGCCGGTGCCGGTATTCGGGTACGACGCCGGGTCCGCGTGCGAGAGCGGCGGTTGGCCGTGGGCCGCGTACGGTGCCGGATCCCCGTACGGAACGGGAGCCGGCTGGGTGTGGGCCACCGATCCGGCGGCGCCCATGGACTGGGCCGTCGACCGACCCGGCGCCGCGCCCCGTATCGCCAGACCCACCAGTTCCACCAGCGCGCCCGCCACCGGCACCAGCCCGAACCCGGCCAGCAGCCCCTCCGCCGGCATCAGGCCGCTGCGGTGGCCCGAGCACACCGCGCACTCCTTCGCGTGCCTCGATATTCGCTTCCGCCACAGCGCGGACGGGGCCCCGTCCCACGGCGCGAGGACGTCCCGCAGCTGCCCGCACAGCGGCACCGCTGCCAGCGCCCGCACGACCACCCGGGCCGCCTCCAGCTGCGCCTTCATGCGCTGTACGCGTACGGCGGTGTGGTCGGGCGACAGTTCGAGCGCGGTCGCCACCTCGGCCCTGGTCAGCTCGCCCGCGGCCTCCAGCCACCACAGGGACAGCAGCGCACGGTCGTCGCCGTCCAGCCAGCGGGTCGCCTCGACGGTCTCCTTGCGCTGCCCGGAGAGCCCCATCCGGACGAGGGTGAGACCGACGAAGTCGGCCCCGGGGTCGGCGGGCTCGCGATCGCCGGGGACGGGGGCCGCCGTCGGCTGCTCGCGCTGCCAGTGGCGCCGTACCTCGTTCATCGCGATGGCCACCAGCCACGACCGGAAGCTCTCCGGGATGCGGAGGGTGCCGAGGCCGTCGAGGGCGCGCAGCATGGTCTCCTGCACGACGTCGTCGACGTCGGCGTGGCCGCCCAGGGCCCGGCCGACGATGTTGTAGACGAGAGGCAGGTACGCGGCGACGAGTTCGTCCTGCGCCTGCGGATCGCCGCTCTGCGCCGCCACGACTCTCGCGACTCCGTGTTCCCTGTTCACGGTTGCCCGCCCCTCTTCGTCCGGTCGGCCGCCTGGGCCCGTACGCACACACTTCTTGCATCCGACACCTGGGAGACCGCGGGCCGGACAGCGGATAACAGAAAACGGGCCGGCAATCTCCGCGCACACTTCGGCCGCGCGGCACGATGCTCGCACGCCGGGCGGTGGCGGCCCCGGTCCAGGTGCCGCCACCGGGGTGCCTTCGCCGAGGTGGCGGAGGGGTCCGCCCGCCCCTGGGACACTGGACGGGTGACCCTTCAGGAGTTTTTCCGGTGGACCGAGGCCGACGGCACCGCGGCACAGAACCGTTGGCGGTCGGAGAACGGTGCTCCGGCGCCCAAGCGGGTCGTCGTCGCCGACGACCGGACGACCGCGGACGCCGCGTTCAAGCTGGTCTGCGAGGGCACGGCCCTGCTGTGGCGCGGCGACTTCCACAACGCGCGGCAGCTGCTCACGGCCCTGGCCCGGCGGGTCGACCGCAAGGGCGCCAAGCCGGGCGCGACCCCGGCGGAGAGCTTCCATCTGCACCGCCAGGCCCAGTCCAGGCGCACCCGGATCCTCGGCATGCTGGTGGTGGGGGTCGAGCCGGGGCACGTGGTTCCGCTCCGCCGGGCGCCGGAGGTCACGGAGGCCTGCACCGGTGCGTACGGCCCCGCCGACGAGCCGTACACGGTCTCGCTGCGCGAGCTGCTCGGGGTGATCGGCGCACACGAGTGGCGCAGGAACGGCGTGCGGATCCCCGCCCTCGGCGGCGACCGCATCCACCCGCACTACGGGGTGTTCTCACCGGCCCGCGGCGAGTACGTCGACCTGATCGCCGAGGCTCCGCTGCCCGCGCTGAGCACCGCGTTCGACATCGGTACGGGTACGGGCGTGCTGTCCGCCGTGCTGGCCAGGCGCGGGGTGCACCGGGTGGTCGCCACCGACCAGGACCCGCGGGCTCTGGAGTGCGCGCGGGAGAACCTCGGACGGCTCGGTCTCGGCGACGCGGTGGAGGTCGTCGAGGCCGACCTCTTCCCTGCCGGTCGCGCCCCTCTCGTCGTCTGCAACCCGCCGTGGGTACCGGCCCGCCCGCGCACCCCGGTCGAGTACGCGGTCTACGACCCGGACAGCCGGATGCTGCAGGGCTTCCTGGACGGGCTGCCCGACCATCTGGAGCCGGGCGGCGAAGGCTGGCTGATCCTCTCGGACCTGGCCGAACACCTCGGTCTGCGGACCCGCGAGGAACTCCTGAACCGCTTCGAGAAGTCCGGCCTACGGGTACTGGACCGCCTGGACATCGCCCCGCGCCACCCACGGGCCAGGGACACGACGGACCCGCTGCACGAGGCACGGAGCGCGGAAGTGACCTCGCTGTGGCGCTTGACGGCAGACTGACGCGGCGCTCCGGGCCGCGGGAGCGGGCTCGGTCCTGCGGGTGGGCCAGCCGTGCGCGGGCTCAGACCTGCGCGGGCTCAGACCTGCGCGGGCTCAGACCCGCGCGGGCTCAGACCCGCGTGGGCTCAGACCCGCGTGGGGCAACTCTGCCCGGCCAGCTCTGCCCGGCCGGCTCTGCCCGGCTAGTTCTGCCCGGCGGGCTCTCCCGGTTCGGCCAGGGCCGCGTTCAGCCTGGCGCGGGCGCCGTCCAGCCAGCGGCGGCACACCTTCGCCAGTTCCTCGCCCCGCTCCCACAGGGCGAGGGACTCCTCCAGGGTCGTGCCGCCCGCCTCCAGGCGGCGTACGACGTCGATCAGCTCGTCCCGCGCCTGCTCGTAACCGACCTCGGTCGCGGCTTCATCCGTCTTGGCCATGCGTTCCACCTTAAGTGCGAGGTCCGACAACAGCGGTAGAGCCGCAACTGCCGCCGCGGCTCACTCGGTGACCCTCACCACGAACTCCCCATCCGACACCCTCGCCCGCAGTTCGTCGCCCGCGGACACCTCCTCCGGCGACCGCACCACCGCGCCGTCGCCGCGCTGCAGCACCGCGTACCCGCGCTCCAGCGTCGCGGCGGGCGACAGCGCGACCACCCGTGCCCGGGTGTGCGACAGCTCGGAGTCGGCCCGGTCGAGCAGGTGCCCCAGCGTCCGCCGGTTGCGCGCGACCAGGGCGTCGATGTCGGCCTCGCGCTCCTCGACCATGCGCTGGGGCCGCTCCATGACGGGCCTGGCCAGGGCGGAGGCCAGCCCGCGTTCCTCCCGGTCGAGCAGCCCCCGCACCGTACGCAGCGCGCGGTCGCGCAGCCCCTGTACGCGGTCGAGTTCCTCGCCCACGTCCGGTACGACCTTCTTCGCGGCGTCCGTGGGCGTGGAGGCCCGCAGGTCGGCGACGAGGTCGAGCAGCGGCGAGTCGGGCTCGTGGCCGATCGCGGACACGACGGGGGTACGGACGGCGGCCACGGCCCGTACCAACTGCTCGTCCGAGAAGGGCAGGAGGTCCTCCACGCTCCCGCCGCCCCGCGCCACGACGATCACGTCCACCTCCGGCAGGGCGTCCAGCTCCTTGACCGCCTGGACGACCTGCGGGACCGCGTGGACGCCCTGCACGGCGACGTTCCGCACCTCGAAGCGGACGGCGGGCCAGCGGCGCCTGGCGTTCTCCAGTACGTCCCGCTCGGCGGCGGATGCGCGGCCGGTGACGAGTCCGATCAGCTGGGGAAGGAAGGGCAGCGACCGCTTCCGGTCGAGCGCGAAGAGTCCTTCGGCGGCGAGGGACTTCTTCAACTGCTCAAGCCGGGCGAGCAGTTCGCCGATCCCGACCGGCTTTATCTCGGTGGCCCGCAGCGAGAGCTGGCCGCGCGGGGCGTACCACTCGGGCTTCGCGTGGACGACGACGCGGGCGCCTTCGGAGACGACGTCGGCGACCGCGTCGAAGACCTGCCGGTAGCAGGTCACGGACACGGAGATGTCGTTCGACGGATCGCGGAGGGTGAGGAAGACGACGCCGGCGCCGGGGCGGCGGGAGAGCTGGGTGATCTGCCCTTCGACCCACACGGCACCGAGCCGGTCGATCCAGCCACCGATCAGGCGGGAGACTTCGCCCACGGGGAGGGGGGCGTCGGCGGACGTGTTGAGAGCCATGGGGGTGAGGCTAGCGGGGTGGGGTGACATTGGCAGGGCGGTACGTGTCGGCGCTGCGGCGCTTGAGGACGGTCACCACACCCGTGCATGGGGCGCGGGGCTGTGCTGGATGTGCGGCTCCGCCGCACGGACACGACCAGCTACGACGCCCACCGGCCCCGTTAGGGGCGCGGGGAACTGCGCGATCAGCCACGACGCACCCGCACGTACAACCCACCCACCCACCCACCCGCCCCGCGGCGAGCGGTTTAGGTGGAGGGGCGGGGAGGGGCCCATCCGCGAAGCGGCCCACCGGCCCGCACGGAGTGCGGTCGCGGGGCGCGGGGGTGCGGTGGCGAGGGCATGCGGACGCGGGAGGGTGCGCTCCGCGTGGGGGCCGCCCCCTTGCCCACCCGTACCGCCCCCGGGGGGCGGCCCCGCTGCCCAAGGAGGCGGGGGCTCAGCAGCTAGGGGCTAGGGGTGGAGGGGGTGGTTGGGCCGTTCCCCGGTCCCCTCCCCCGCTGCACCGCCAACACCCCCAGCCCCACCACCAGCCACACCACCCCCACCACCTGCGCCGTCCTGCTCGCCTCCACGATGACCGCCACCGCGATCACCGCGCCGATCACCGGGGCCAGGACGTGGCGCCACCACACCGGTGCCCCCTCTTCCCTCCGTACCGCGAACCAGCTCACCACCGACGCGTGCAGCAGCACGAATGCCGTCAGGGCGCCGATGTCGACCACCGACACCAGGTGGTCCATGCCGTCTCCCCGCCGTGCCGCCCACACCGCCGCCACCAGCGTCACCACCGCCGCGAACCCCAGTGCCACCCTCGGCACCCCGGACTTCGCGTCCACCCGTGCCAGCACCTTCGGCAGCCGCCGGTCACGTGCCATCGCGAACAGCAGCCGCCCCGCCGCCGCCTGCCCGGCCAGCGCCGCGAACGCCGCCCCGATCGCCTTGCTCACCGCCACCAGGTCGTGCAGCCACGACCCGACCGCGCCGTCCACCGCGTCGTAGAACGCCGTCCCCTGCTTCCCCGGATCGGCCGCCAGCTCGGCCGCCCGGACCGGCGAGAGCAGCGCCACCAGATACGTCTGTACGACGAAGAGCACACCGACCAGCGCCAGACACAGCAGCACGGCCCTCGCGACCTTCGCCGAGCCCCCCGTCACCTCCTCCGCGAAGGAGGCGATCGCGTCGAATCCCAGGTACGACAGCACCGCCACGGACACCGCGCCCAGCACCGCCGCCATCGAGAACGACCCCATCGACCCGTCCCCGGTGAGCGGCGACAGCCAGTCCCGGTGGGCCCCGTCCCGTACGAGCACGACCAGCGCGGCCACCACGAACACCAGCAGCACGACGATCTCCAGCGCGAGCACCGCGAAGCCCACGCGGGCGGCGGCCCGTACGCCCCACATGTTGAGCGCGGTGGTCACCGCCACCGCGATCGCCGTCCACACCCACTGCGAGACCGACGGCATCAGCGCGTGCAGCGCGATCCCGGAGAACAGATAGGCCACGGCGGGGATCAGCAGATAGTCGAGCATCGCCATCCACCCGGCGACGAAGCCGGGCCCCTCCCCCAGCGCCGTGCGCGCGTACGCGAAGACGGAGCCCGCCTGCGGCACCACCCGCACCATCTGCGCGTAGCTGAAGGCGGTGAACGCCATCGCCACCGTCGCGACGAGGTAGACGAGCGCGACGGCGCCGTGCGACTTGGCGTCGAGGGTGCCGAATACGCCGACCGGGGCCATGGGCGCGATGAACAGCAGCCCGTAGACGACCAGATCCCGAAAGCCGAGGCTCCGCTTCAGCCCCGACGTCCGGGTACCGGCCGCCCCGGTCGCTTCCGTCGCCCCTGTCGTACCGTCAGGATTCCCCGACATCGTTCCTCCGTACGTACGTGCGCACCATCGGCCGTCCGTCCCAGTGTTGCCCCGTGCACGATCTTTGGCCTCCCGGGCACGGCCTTACGATGGAGGCATGACTTCCTCCCCCGCCCGCCGTGTCCTGCTTGCCGCCCCCCGTGGCTACTGCGCGGGCGTGGACCGCGCCGTCATCGCCGTCGAGAAGGCGCTTGAGCAGTACGGTGCGCCGGTCTACGTCCGTCACGAGATCGTCCACAACAAGTACGTCGTGCAGACCCTGGAGAAGAAGGGCGCGATCTTCGTCGAGCAGACGGCGGAGGTCCCCGAGGGCTCCATCGTGATGTTCTCGGCGCACGGCGTCGCCCCGACTGTGCACGCCGAGGCCGCCGAGCGGAAGCTCGCGACCATCGACGCGACCTGCCCGCTGGTCACCAAGGTCCACAAGGAGGCCGTCCGGTACGCGAAGGACGACTACGACATCCTCCTGATCGGCCACGAGGGCCACGAGGAGGTCATCGGCACCTCCGGCGAGGCCCCCGACCACATCACCCTGGTCGACGGCCCGGAGGACGTCGCCAACGTCACCGTCCGCGACGAGTCGAAGGTCGTCTGGCTCTCCCAGACCACGCTCTCCGTCGACGAGACGATGGAGACGGTCGACGCCCTGAAGTCCAAGTTCCCGAACCTCCTCTCGCCGCCCAGCGACGACATCTGCTACGCCACCCAGAACCGCCAGATCGCGGTGAAGAAGCTGGCCGAGGACGCCGAGCTCGTCATCGTCGTGGGCTCCAAGAACTCCTCGAACTCGATCCGCATGGTCGAGGTCGCCCTGGACGCCGGCGCTCCCGCCGCGCACCTGGTCGACTTCGCGTCCGAGATCGACGAGGCGTGGCTGGAGGGCGTGACGACGGTCGGCCTGACCTCGGGCGCCTCCGTCCCGGACGTCCTGGTGGACGGCGTACTGGAGTGGCTGTCCGAGCGCGGTTACGCGGACGTCGAGACGGTGAAGACGGCCGACGAGTCGATCACCTTCTCGCTCCCCAAGGAACTCCGCCGCGACCTGCGCGCGGAGGCCGCGGCCCTCGGCAGCAAGTAGCGCTTCCACCTACCCGTGTCGGTGGTGCGTCGTAACGTGGAGTCCATGAACGTGTTCGGAGTGGACATCGGCGGTTCGGGCATCAAGGGCGCTCCCGTGGACCTGGAGCGGGGCGACCTTGCCGAGCCGCGGCACAAGGTACTGACCCCGCACCCGGCCACGCCGGACAGCGTGATCGGCGGCGTCAAGGAAGTCGTCGACCACTTCGGCTGGTCGGGCCCGGTCGGCATCACCTTCCCCGGCGTCGTCACGGACGGCATCACCCGCACGGCCGCCAATGTCGACAAGGGCTGGGTGGACCTGGACGCCCAGGCCCTGCTCGGCGAGCGCCTCGGCCTCCCGGTCACCGTGCTGAACGACGCGGACGCGGCGGGCGTCGCCGAAATGACGTTCGGCGCGGGCGCCGGCCGCAAGGGCACGGTCTTCCTGCTCACCTTCGGTACGGGCATCGGCAGCGCCCTCTTCCTCGACGGGAAGCTCGTCCCGAACACCGAGCTGGGCCACCTGGAGCTGCACGGCCACGACGCCGAGAAGCACGCGTCCACGAAGGCCAAGGAGGACGAGGACCTGAGCTGGGAGCACTGGGCGAAGCGCGTGACGAAGTACCTCGCGCACGTCGAGATGCTCTTCTCCCCGTCCCTCTTCATCATCGGCGGCGGCGTCAGCCGCAAGGCCGAGAAGTTCATCCCCCTGATCGAGGGCGTCCGCGCGGAGATCGTCCCGGCCGAGCTGCAGAACAACGCGGGGATCGTGGGAGCGGCGATGGCGGCCGCCGGGCGCTGAGCGCTCCGCTGGAGTGCGCGGTGGTGCTGGAGCGCGGTGGTGCTGGAGTGCGGTGGTTCAACCACGGTTCGACCGCGGGCCGTCCGTGGCTGGTCGCGCAGTTCCCCGCGCCCCTGGCCGGGGCGCGCCTACTCGCTGCGCTGCCGTTGCCGTCGTACACCTGCGGCGACCGGCTGGGCGGCCGCCTGCCGCTGCCCCATCTGCCGGATCTTCCGCACGCTGGCGATCAGACCGGCGATCAGCGTCCCGCCGTACAGCCAGCCCGCGTGCACGGCGAGTGCGGTGACGACGGCCATCAGCCGGCTCCCGAAGCCGTCCGAGCCGCCCGCGATGGGCAGCAGCCCGCAGGCGAAGGCGATCGGCACGCTGATCGGCGCGGTGACCAGGTCGGCGGGCCGTACCCACAGTGCCGTCACCAGGCTGACCAGCAGGAACAGCACCCCGTACACGACGGGCGCCCCGTCGAACAGCAGCTGGTCCAGGAACCCCAGCGCCAGCATCGTCAGCGCCGCGAACAGCCCTCCGCCGAGCCCGGTCAGCCGCGGATTGGGCAGCCGCCGCAGCGCCAGCACCACCGGGGCAACGGGCCGCGCGGACCGACCGGCGCCGCGGTAGACGGTCGCGGTCTCGGCGCTGATCCCCCGCGCGGCGACGTGGTGCGGCCGGCGCTGCGGGGGGCGGGGACGGGTCCTGGGTTGCTCCACCGGACCAACGTAGGTCGCCGGACTGGCGGATTCCGGGCTTGGACACGCCTTTTGGACGAGCTTGGCGTTGAGTTCGACGGCGCACGCCCCGGGAGCCCACCACCGCACGCGCGAGCGAGCCCTGCGCCGTGTGCCCGAGCGAGCCCTGCGCCGTGTGCCCGAGCGGGCCCTGCGCCGCGCGCGCGGACGGGCCCGCCAGCGCATGCCAGGACGGGCCCGGCAGCGTACCGAAGCGGGCGGTGCTCCTCCCCGTACGACACCCCCACCCCCCGCCCGTAAACTGGGGGATCGGTCGGCCCACCCCCGGGCCAGCACCAGCTCCTCTCTCTCCGCAACGGGAAGTCGCCAACGTGTCGCTCACGATCGGAATCGTCGGTCTGCCGAATGTCGGCAAGTCGACCCTGTTCAACGCCCTGACCAAGAACGACGTGCTGGCGGCCAACTACCCGTTCGCCACCATCGAGCCGAACGTCGGCGTCGTCGGCGTCCCGGACCCGCGCCTGGCCGTCCTCGCGGGCATCTTCGGCTCGCAGAAGATCCTCCCCGCCACGGTCGACTTCGTCGACATCGCGGGCATCGTGCGCGGTGCGTCCGAGGGTGAGGGCCTGGGCAACAAGTTCCTCGCGAACATCCGCGAGTCCGACGCGATCTGCCAGGTCATCCGCGCCTTCAAGGACGAGAATGTCGTCCACGTCGACGGCAAGGTGTCCCCCAAGGACGACATCGAGACGATCAACACCGAGCTGATCCTCGCCGACCTCCAGTCCGTCGAGAAGGCGGTGCCCCGCCTCACCAAGGAGTCCCGTCTCCAGAAGGAGAAGATCGCCGTCCTCGCCGCCGTCGAGAAGGCCCAGAAGATCCTGGAAGCCGGCGAGACCCTCTTCTCCGCGGGCATCACCAAGGGCACGGAGCAGGGCGACCTGCTCCACGAGCTGCACCTCCTCACCACCAAGCCCTTCCTGTACGTCTTCAACGTCGACGAGGACGAGCTGGTCGACGAGGACTTCAAGAACGAGCAGCGCGCGCTCGTCGCCCCCGCCGAGGCGATCTTCCTCAACGCCAAGATCGAGTCCGAGCTCATCGAGCTGGACGACGAGGAGGCCCTCGAACTCCTCCAGTCCATGGGCCAGGAAGAGCCCGGCCTGGCCACCCTCGGCCGCGTCGGCTTCGACACCCTCGGCCTCCAGACCTACCTCACGGCAGGCCCCAAGGAGACCCGCGCCTGGACGATCCCCAAGGGCGCCACGGCCCCCGAGGCGGCCGGTGTCATCCACACCGACTTCCAGAAGGGCTTCATCAAGGCCGAGGTCATCTCCTTCGCCGACCTGGTCGAAACCGGCTCGGTCACCGAGGCCCGCGCCAAGGGCAAGGCCCGCATGGAGGGCAAGGAGTACGTCATGCAGGACGGCGACGTGGTGGAGTTCCGCTTCAACGTGTGAGGTTTTCGAACAGGGCCCCCTGGTCTGCGTTTTCGCAGTTCAGGGGGTCTTTTGCGTTCCGGTGCGGTGGAATTCCTGCGGAATCTTCAAGGGTGGGATTCGAGAGATGACCGGATAGTTTCCCGCAGGTCAGGGGCACTATGGGGGCTGCTACTTGGCGCCGTTCGGAAAACGGCCGCTGGATTCTGGCTGGACGGTGCTGAGCGGCGAGCCAGTGTTCGTGGGGCCGCACGGCTTCGCGGCTGGGGTTTTCGGCTGACTGCGATCCCGGGACGTACATGCCGTGCGGCATCTATCGCCGGCACCGAATCCGACGGCGGAGCGTGGTGCGTCAGTCGGCCGTTCCCGGCTGCACGACCCACTGGCAGCGCTGCCCGGTGATGCCGACGATCATGTCGTAGTCGGCGTCGTGGTGGAGGACGACTGCGCCGCTCAGCTCGGCAGTCGCGGCGACGAGCAGGTCCGGGAGGGACAGTGCGCGGTGGAAGCCACGCTCGATGGCGGCACGCTGAACCTCCAGGGCGCGATCGAAGACCCGGTCGTCGCCATAGAGGTAGTCGAAGCCCCGGAGCCACGCCGCGACGGCGGGGGCCTCGCTCTTTCCGCGAATGCTGTACATGAGTTCGTACTCGACGGCAGGGCAGATCGCCAGCAGTCCGCGTTCGTGGAGCGGGTCGAGGACGGCAGCGACCAGCGGCAGGTGCCAGCGGGCGAGGGCTGACTTGTCGACCAGGAACGGAGCGTCCACTCAGACCGCCCTCGTGTCCCGGTCGGGGTCGATCACCTTCGTGTTCTCGACGATCTCACCGAAGTCGAGTTCACCCGACTTGACGGCGTCGATGAACTGCTGACGGAGGCGACGCTTCACGGCATCCTCCACAGCCGCACGCACGGCGGCCGCCTTGGTCTTCGTGCCGTATATCTCCTTGGCCTGCGCGACCATCTCGTCGTCCAGGTCGATCATCGTCCGGGACATGCGCGGCTCCTCTCAGCGAAACAAAAGACACCAAACGGTAGCACTAAATGGTGTCGTTCTCGCTGGGAGCGCTGCCGCAAGGGGCGGGGCAGCTGCCAGGAACAACCAGCCGTCGACCCACCCATGCCGGTGGCTGGATCCCGGCTGGATCCGCACCGGTTCTCCGGCGTCTCCGCAGGTCAAAAATCCGGTTCCAGCGTTCCGCTTCAACGTGTGATCGGTTCGGTGACAAGGGGCCGGCTCCTTCGGGAGTCGGCCCTTCGCCGTTTCCAGCACCGGTAGGACAGTGTCCAGACCGTGCCGCTGCGGACTCCGCCGCGGACTGCGCCGTTGCCTCGGCGCGCTCCGGCGACATTGCCGAGAGAATTCCCATTCGGGCGATTTGTTGCCCTGACTCAATACGACTGGCAGAAGCGCGCGCCCATGCCCGCCTTGATTCGTTCCGTGTGTCGACAAGGATGAAAGCGCTGTATCCAGGCGGCGAATTTCCCGACATTCCATGTGCTCAGGTAATTCCGCAACAATTCTAGGGATCTGAGTTATATGGAGTGGGATGTCGTCCTTGTGCTGCTTGGTGTGGCAGCCATGGCCGGATGGATCGACGCGGTGGTCGGCGGCGGTGGTCTTCTGCAGCTGCCCGCGCTGCTCATAGGCGCCGGCCATCTGCCGGTGGCCTCCGTGCTCGGAACCAACAAACTGGCCGCGACCTTCGGCACCCTGGCCGCCGCGCTCGCCTACGGCCGCAAGCACCCGATGTCACGCAAAGTGGTGGCCGTGGGCGGCGGTGCGGCCGTGGCCGGTTCGGCGGGCGGTGCGCTGGTCGCCTCCGCCGTCTCCTCCGATTTCCTCCGTCCGGTGATCCTCGTACTGCTGGTCGGAGTGGCCGGCTTCGTACTGCTGCGCCCCAGCTTCGGGGCGGGGAAGCCCGGAACGGAGGGCCCGGACGCCTCCCGCCAGGCACCCGAGCGGCGCAGGGCCGCCCTGCTGGTGCTGCTGGCGGGCGGCGGGATCGGGTTCTACGACGGGCTGGTGGGCCCGGGAACCGGCACCTTCCTCATCGTCACCTTCACCACCGTCCTCAGCCTGGAGTTCATCCGGGCGCTGTCCACCGTGAAGATGATCAACGTCGGTACCAACCTGGGCGCGCTGCTGGTGTTCGCGTCGCAAGGGCACGTCCTGTGGCTGCTGGGCCTCGGCATGTCGGCCTTCAACGTGGCCGGCGCCCTCGTCGGAGCACGGATGACGTTGGCCCGGGGCAGTGGGTTCGTCCGGGTCGTACTGCTGGTCGTCGTCACGGTGATGATCCTGCGCCTCGGGTACGACCAGTTCGGCTGAGAGGCCAGGGGCCAGGGGCGGGGGCGGGAGCGGGGCGGGGGCGGCCCTGCGTGGCACGTCACTGCAGGGCTGCGACGGCGTCCACCGAGATCCGCCGCCCGCCCGCGAGCGTGACGACCGCCGCGCTGCGGGCGGGCGGGTCCTGCGGGAAGACCTCGGTGAACACGGTGTTGAGAGCGGCCAATTGCCCGAGGTCGGTGTAGAAGACGGTCACCTTCGCCACCAGGGCGAGGCTGCTGCCCGCGATCCGGAGCACCCGTTCCAGGTTGACGAACGCCTGGCGGCACTCGATCTCGAACGGCCCCTCCTGGACCGTGCCGGTCCGCGGGTCCACCCCCGTCTGGGCGGACACGAAGAGCAGGCCGCCCGCCCGGGTGGCCGGTGAGTACGGGCCGAGGACCGGAAGCTCCGGGCTGTTGACGGGAATCATGGTCATGCTGCCGTCGTCTCCTTCTCGCCGCGCAGTACGTCCGCCAAGAGGCCCGCGGTGACGTTGCCACCGCTGATCACAGCGACGCAGGGCAGCCCCGCGGGCAACTGGTCCTGGTGGAAGAGGAACGCCGCCGTGGCGACTGCTCCCGACGGCTCCGTGACCAGCCGGGCGCGGGAGGCGATGAAACGCATGGATGCGCGGATCTCTGCCTCGCTGACGGTGATGATGCCGTCGACGTGGGCGCGGACGTGCTGCCAGGTCAGGTCGCCGAGGGCCGGCGTGCGCAGGCCGTCGGCGAGCGTCCGGCCGGTCTGCGTGGCGGTCCATCGGCTGATCCGGCCGGTGCGCAGGCTTTCGGCCGCGTCCCCGGCGAGCTCCGGTTCCACCCCGATCACTCGGCAGGACGGGCGCAGCAGCTTCACCGCCGCGCCGATCCCCGAGATGAGCCCGCCGCCGCCCACGGGCACGAGCACCGTGAAGTCTCCCGGCAGGTCTTCGAGGATCTCCAGCCCGACGGTGCCCTGCCCCGCGATGACGCCGGGGTCGTCGTACGGCGGAACCAGGGTGTGGCCGTGGTCGGCGGCCAGTGCGAGCGCGGCGTCGCGGTAGGAGTCCGCGGGGACGGTACGGACCTCCGCGCCCAGCGCCCTGGTGGCCTCGATCTTCACCGCGGAGGCCGTCTCCGGCATGACGACGATTGCGTGGATCCCGAGGCCTCGGGCGGACAGGGCCACCGCCTGGGCGTGGTTGCCGCTGGAGTGGGTGACGACGCCGCGGGCGCGTTCCGCGTCGCTCAGCATGGCGATCCTGTTGTACGCGCCGCGGATCTTGAAGGCTCCCGTGGTCTGGAGATTCTCCGCCTTGAGCCGCAGCGGGTGTTCGCTGCCCGGGACCAGGTCCTTCACCGGGACCGGGATCAGAGGGGTGCGGACGATGGCAGAGGCTGCCGAGATGCGGGCGCGGGCGCTTTCCAACGCGGCCGGCGAGGTGAGTGACACGATGTTTCCCTAGCGATTGCTGAACAGCGATTACAGAACGCGAACCGGACGGTCGGAGAGGAAGGCGGAGACGCACTCGGCGGCGTCGGAGTAGCTCAGCTCGAAGTTGCCGCGGGTCACGTAACCGATGTGTGGTGTCAGGACCGTGTGCGGAGCCCGCAGGACGGGATCGGACGCCGGGACGGGCTCCACCGGGTGGACGTCCAGTCCCGCTCCGCCGATCCGCCCGCCGTGCAGGGCGGCGAGCAGGGCCGCCTGGTCCACGATGGGTGCGCGGGAGGTGTTGACCAGAAAGGCGGTCGGCTTCATGAGCCCGAGTTCGGCCTCGCCCACCACGGACCTGGTCCGTTCGCTGTAGCGGAGATGGATCGTGACGTAGTCCGAGCGACGGAACAGCTCTTCCTTGGAGACCACTTCGACGCCGGCCGAGGCGCCGTGTTCGGCTGTCAGATTCTGGCTCCAGGCCACGACGTCCATTCCGAACGCGGCGCCGATCGCAGCGACCTTCCGGCCCAGTTTCCCCAGGCCGACCACCCCGAGGGTGGCTCCGTCGAGGTCCAGGCCCACACCGCTCTGCCACGCACCGGCGCGGAGCCCGGTGTCCTGCCTGCCGGTGCGTTTGGCCAGTTCGAGGATGAGCGCCCAGGTCAGTTCGGCAGCCGGGTGGGGGCGCAGACGGGTGCCGCAGACCGTGATGCCGAGCAACCGCGCGGCGTCAAGGTCGATGGCGGCGTTGCTCATACCGGTGGTGATGAGCAGGCGGAGCGCGGGCAGCCGTTCGAGCACGGCCGCGGGGAACGGCGTGCGTTCGCGCATGGCGACCACGGCATCGAACGGCCGGAGCCGTTCGACGAGCGTCGAGGCGTCCGTCAGGTGATCGTGGAAGAAGGTGACTTCCGTGTGTTCCGGCAGCCCTTGCCAGCAGCGGAGTCCGGCGGCTGCCTGCTGGTAGTCGTCGATGACGGCGACGCGGAACCTGCCCGGCCCTCCTGTTGCCCCGTCCCTTCCGGGGCCCCGGAGCGGCGCCTGCTGAACCTCACTCGCTGCCAGCAGGCGCCGTTCGATGTCAGGCACTGATCGGAGCGGCGATCTGCACCCGCTTGAGGTGCCGGGCCGGGTCGTCGAACGCGTTGCGGGAGTGCAGCATCCGCCAGTTGCTCCAGACGATCATGTCGCGCTCCTGGTACTCCACGGCGACGTGGCACTCGTCGTAGATCTCCTTGCCGCGCTCCACCAGACGACGTGCGAGCTCGTCGCCCTCGGGCACGACCAGGTTGTTGTAGGAGAAGCGGAAGACCAGTTCGCCGTCGACCTCCTCCAGCACCGGGTGCTCGGCGTGGTGCTGCACTCCGCGGCGGGCGAGTCCCTCCGTCGACTTCCACTCGTAGGTGGTCTCCAGGAAGTGCCGCTTCTCGTCCTCGGTGAACTCGCGGAGGATCCGCTCGCCGTCGAGCATGGTGGTCTCGCCACCGAGTCCGGACGCGGGCTTGACGCACCACAGGGCCATGTATCGCGGAGGGGTCCCACGGAACTCGTAACCCTCGGTGTGCGGGACCAGCTGTCGACGGTTCTGTGCGTGGTAGACGTCGTCCATGTCGGCTTCCGGCTTCAGATCGCCGATCACTGTGCCGGTGGGCGTCGGCTGGAAATCACCCAGCTCTTTCAGGAACGCCACATGGTCGAAGCTCTCCGGCACATTGACGATCTGGACGTAGCCGTTATTCCCCAGCAGTTGGCGGAACGCGTACTTCAGAACGCTGTCGGGCAATGGGTCGTTGTTGACATCAGAGCAGGAAAGGACGCTGTCGGGCGACTTTGCCATGGTGACTTCCTCTGGTCCATCTCAATTTCACGGAACGGGGTTTTCCCGCCCGAGAGATCATCCTTGTCGCCAGCAACCCGCGGATCCAGGATCTAAAACGTCGCTCCTCCGACTGTCCAAATGTCGCCACCGGGACACTCTGCATGTACGGCACCAACCCGGGCCACTCGGGCATTCTCACGAGTGGTGCCGCGGACGGCGGGCGGCCTGTGTCCAGGGCCGGAGCCCGGCCTGGACACAGGCCGCGACGGACGGTCGGCACACGTCCGACGCGCACCGCTGAAGTGCGAGGCTCCGGTTCGGTTGCCCGGAGCGCCCGTGCCGGGCCCATAAACCAATGCGGCCGCTCATTTCCTGTCGAAGCGTCGGGCTTCGAGAGAATGGGCGGCCGCAGGTGTGCGTGTTACGGGTTCTGGACTCCCCAGCCGGTGTCGTGCGCCTGGGTACCGATCTCGGCCGCCGCCGTGGCCACCGAGGTGGTGGACAGTACTGCTGAGGACTGGAACTGAGCGGCTCCAGCAATCGCGAGAAGGAGACACGCACCGAGGGAAACGGTGAGCACACGACGACGGGCAGAGCGCATTAGAGCAGGCATGCGGGAAGTTCCTCATGAGTAAGGCGGCTGCCGAAGATTTAGCAACCGTACGAGTGCGTATCAATCTTCACTTGGGCGGTAGCTCGGTTCAAGGGGCGCCAGAGTGTGCACTTCCGCCAGACGCATTGCGACAAGTGGTCAAACCGGCTGCTATGCGCGGACCGCGAGGGTTTCGGCACTCTCAAGGTCCCGGTTCTTCTCCAGGAGGCCGCTGCGATGGATCAGATAGCCGGCCTGAAGGCGGCTGTTGGCCCCGAGCTCTTCCGTGATCTTGACGAGTCGCCGTTGCAGGGTGCGCATCGAGATGCCGAGCCGACGGGCCACCGCATGGTCGCTCTCTCCGCTCACCAGCAGCCGGACCAGCGTGTGGTCCATGTCCTCGGACACGGTCTGGATCTGCTCGGGATCGTGGCCGGTCGGGAACAGGTCGCCCTTCAGCCAGATGTGCTCGAACGCCTGCACCGCGAAGTCCACGACACTTCTGTCGCGGATCACCATGGCACCTTGCTGGTTGCCGACGAGTGAGACCAGGGCGACCTTCCGGTCGAAGATGATGACCCTCATCAGGTTCGCGCTCGTCGTGCGCACCTCACCGCCCAGACCTGTCAGCCGCTCGACATACGCGGCGGTCGCCTGGTGGTAGCGCGCGGGATGCTGGTAGAGGGTGCGCATCCGGATGCCCTTGCGGAGCAACCCCTCATCCCTCGCGATGGCCTCCGTCAGCTCTTCGACGTTGCGCCGGCCGCCCGGCTGGGAGGTCAGCACCTCCTCCCGGCACTCCGCCGCCAGCTGCTCGATCGTGGCCAGCACGTCACCGAGTTCGGGGAGGGCCTGCAAGGGCTGCGTGCTGTCCGCCTGGCCGTGCTCGAAGAGCGGGAGCAGCTCCAGCAGTTCGTGCCGAAGGCGCTCCACCTCCTCCATCTGGCGACGCAGTCCGTTCTCGATCGGCGTGGTGACCAGAGCCACCGCGGAGGACGGGCTGACGGCGGAGACGAGGTTCCGGGGTCCGGGCTTCGCGTTCAGCAGCCGCAGCGCCAGCAGACGGTGCACCGAGCTCTCTGCCTCCTGGCAGGAAATCCCGAGCTCGGTCGCCAGCTCGGCCACGTCTCCGTGACCGCTCTCCAGTACGCACTCGTACAACTCACGGTCCAAGTCAGTGAGGTAAGCCTCGCTGCTTCGGGCTGGTTTAGGAATGTCTAGCACGTTCTCCCCCCCCTGTCGGGATTCGGACAGTCCGATAGATGATCCCACGCCAAGATCCCTCTTCTAAGTGATCTAGGGCACGATGAATCCGGCCCTTGCGCGGAATTGAGGGGGTAAATGATCCCCGCCCGCCCTGATCTCCTTATGTACCGGTTTCGGGGACTGAAGGCCTGTGTCAACAAACCCGTCCGCACCCGGTCCGGGAAGGTCCCGCGCAACATGTCGTTCACAAATCACGAGGTCAGAGCTGTACCCGCCGGGGCCGGACCGCGGGCGCGACATGGCGTACGCATCGGGGAGTAAACGCATCGGGGAGCAGCCGACGGCCCATGCTCCAGGACGTTCCCCGACCGTCCGGACCGGTGAGAGGCATAACCGCCGCCAGGGCCGCTCTTCTTGCGCCACTTCTGAACGAGACAGGGTCCCGGAAGTCCGACGGGGCTCACCGGAAAGACTTCTGAGGGCTTGGGGGACACACGAGACGTGAGCGACAAAGACAAATCGGAACATGTAATGGAAATGGAAAGGCCGGAGCGCACCATTCGGCTGGCTCTGCGTGACACGGTGCCGGTAGCCATGGGGTACCTGCCGCTGGGAGCCGCCTACGGCCTCCTCCTGACGGATGCGGGGCTCGAATGGTACTGGGCTCCACTGTCAAGCATCTTCATTTTCGCCGGCGCCATGCAGTTCCTCTCGGTGCCGTTGCTCGCGGCAGGGATACCGCTGTTCCAGCTGGCGACGACCACGCTTGTCATCAACTTCCGCCATGTCTTCTACGGAATCTCCTTCCCGCTGAATGAACTGCACGGCACGGCACGCCGCACCTACGGAATATTCGCGCTCACCGACGAGACCTACTCGCTCATCGCCGCGAAAGCGGGACAGTCCCTTTCGGGGCGGCGCATCCATTTTATTCAGTTGTTCAGCCACTCCTGGTGGATCATCGGTTCCGCGATGGGCGCGCTCGCATCGATGGTGATCCCCAGCGGGATTGAAGGAATCGATTTCGCTCTGACTGCTCTTTTTACGGTGCTGGCCCAGGAGCACTTCTACCAGCGGAGCAACCGCAGGCCCATGCTCTAC
The DNA here is from genome assembly GCF_044333135.1 of Streptomyces sp. NPDC021093. Classification (NCBI taxonomy): domain Bacteria; kingdom Bacillati; phylum Actinomycetota; class Actinomycetes; order Kitasatosporales; family Streptomycetaceae; genus Streptomyces; species Streptomyces sp. NPDC021093. The sequence goes on from NZ_JBIRQJ010000017.1 coordinate 216,917, forward strand.
GGCGCGCTGGCGGGCATTGTCGGATTCTTTGCCGGGAACAAGAACTTCCTCAGTGTGGCCATGGCGGTTTTCGTTGTCATGGTGGCCCGCAGAGCATTTCTCGAATCCCGGCGCGCCCGGGAGGGCACTCAGAAAGAGGTCACGCCCACGGACGCCGAGGAGGTGGCACGGTGAGCGGTGGATATCTGATGGGGGCCGTAGCGGTCATGGCAGCAGTGACGTTCGCTCTGCGTGCCGCACCATTCGTGATGCTGCAACGTGTCACCGACTCGCCGGTCATGCGCACCCTGGGGACCCTGATGCCGCCCGGCGTCATGGTGATCCTGGTGCTGTACAGCGTCAGCTCGACGGAGACCGAGGTGCTGGCCGACTACTTCCCGGCGGCCGGCGCGATCGCCGTGACCGCCGCGGTCTATCACTGGAAGCGCAACGCGCTGCTCGGCATCGTCGCCGGCACCGGTGTCCACATGGCCCTGCTGCGACTTGTCGGCTGACCCCTCCGGGGTCTTCGGACGCCGTGGCGGGCGGCAGCCGGAGCCCGCCACGGCACGGCGTGTCAGCCCTGGCGGCCCGCGGTCTCGACCAGCTCGCGCAGGGCCCGTACCGGCTCCGGCCGCTCGTACACATAGAAGTGGCCACCGGGGAACACCCGGAAGGGAACATGCAGGGTGGAGGATTCCTTCCAGGAATTCATTTCCTCCAGTACGAGCGTTCCGTCATCCTTCCCGTACCAGACCTCCAACGGAATCGATGCCGCCCGACCTTCATCCGAGAAGGTGTCTGCCAGGTGGAGGTCGTGTCCGAGCAGGCTGAGTGCGAAATTCAGGAAGTCCTCGTCCTCGAACATTTCAGGCGGGCAGCCGCCAAAGGAATGGAGTGCGGCGAGCAGCTGTTCGTGGTCGCGCACCACAAAGGGTTCCTTCGGCATGGTCGCAGCATCTGCGGCGACCCGGACCGAGCGGGACGAGGAAACGACGACCCGGTGCACAAGGGCGAGCTGGTCCGGCTCAAGAGCACGTACTGCGGCATGGGCGAACAAGGCTCCGAGGCTGTGCCCGACGATGATCGTGGGCCGGTCGACGAGTGCCTTGATGTCGGGGGTCAACCGGTCCACCGCCTCTTGGAAGCTGCTGGACCGCAGGGCTTCCTCGCCGGGCTCACGTCCGGCGAGCTCAAAGAGAACGATGTCACAGGAATTCTGCAGTCTGTGGGCCACCGGAAGGAAAGAGGAAGCCGACCCTCCGGCGTGATGGAAGGCGATGAGCCGAACCGGCGCACCACTGTTTCCCGTACGTATGTAAGTCTCTGGCATGAATTTCTTCCCAGTGCTCTGGTGTGCGTCGACAGATTTGCTTTCTAGCGGATCTCTCCTCGTTAATCAAGCAATCATCGCGAACTCCGCCGTTAATTAATGGAAAATGCGAGGCTCATATGACTCTGTTGGAAATCTTCCGAGAGGCGGTGCGCAGCCGCCCGGAGAGCGTCGCGGTCCGCGACGAGACCACCGCTCTCAGCTACGCGGATCTCGACGCCCGCTCCGACTCATTCGCTCAGGCGCTGTGCGACCGGGGCATAGGCCGCGAGGACCGCGTCGCCTACTGCCTGGAGCGCGGAGTGCAGGTCTACGCGGTGCTCCTGGGCATCCTCAAGGCCGGTGCCGCCTACGTGCCGGTGGACACCCGCTATCCGGACGCCCGCCGGGACCTGATGGTGGCGGCGAGCCGCCCCTCACTGGTGGTCACCGAGCCCGGCTGGGCCGGACGCTTCGGCTCTTCCGGGGCCGAGGACCTGGACGTCCTGGAGTTCGACCTCGACGACTGCACCAAGCCGCCGCGCGCGGAACTGCCCGTGGCCGCCGAGGAGGACGCGGCTGCCGTCCTGTTCACTTCGGGCTCGTCCGGCACGCCCAAGGCGGTCGTCCTCGAACACGGCAACCTGGTCCACTTCGCCCGCAACTCCGCGCTGCCGGAGCTCACTTCGCAGGACCGCGTCGGCGCCGTCTCCAGCCTCTCCTTCGACGCCTTCCACTGGGAGACCTGGTGCGGCTTCGCCGGCGGCGCCGAGATCGTCGTCCTGCCGACCATGCCCGACCTGCTGACCCGTGACCTCAAGCGTGAGCTGCGCCGCCGACGGATCACGGCCATGCTCGTGCCGACGATGGCCGTCAATCACGTGGTGCGCGAGGACCGTGAGGCCTTCGCCGACCTGCGCGTACTGTGCACCGGCGGCGACGTGGTGCTCGCCTCCGCCTGCCGGGAACTGCTCGCGGGCAGCTTCTCCGGCCGGCTCTACAACCTCTACGGGCCGACCGAGGGCACCACCGCCTGCACCGCCCACCACGTCGCCCACGTCGCCGCCGACGCCGACTCCGTGCCCATCGGCCGCGCCCTGGACGGCAGTCCCCTCTACGTCCTGGACGCCGGCCGCGCGCCCGTCGCCGACGGCGGGTCCGGCGAGCTGTACATCGGCGGCCCGGGTGTGGCCCGCGGCTACCTCGGCCGCCCTGACCTGACCGACGAGAAGTTCCACCAGGACCCGTTCGCCGCGGACGGCGGGCGCATGTACGCCACAGGCGACGTCGTACGCCGCGGCGCCGACGGCGTCATCTCCTACCTGGGCCGCGCCGACGACCAGGTCAAGATCCGCGGCTACCGCGTCGAGCCCCGCGAGGTCGAACGCGCCCTCACCCGCTGCGCCGGGGTCCGGGACGTCGCCGTGCTCCCCGTCGGCTCCGGCAGCGACAAGCACCTCGTCGCGCTCGTGGTCAACGACGACTCGCTGCCCCTGAACGAGCTGCGCGCGTACGCCGAGCGGGAGATGCCGGACTTCATGGTCCCCAGCTCCATCACCCGGGTGTCCGAGATCCCGGCGGACTCGCACGGCAAGCGTGACCTCGCCCAGCTGCGCGAGGTCGCCGAGGAGAGCTCGCGGCGCAGCGTCGACCACGTACCGCCGCGCGACGAGACCGAGCACTACCTCGCCCGGCTGTGGATCGAGCTGCTCGCCGTCGAACAGGTCGGCGCCACCGACGAGTTCTTCGCCCTCGGTGGCAACTCGTTGCTCTCCTTCCGCATGCTGCGCCGCCTCACCCGTGAGCTGAACGTCCAGGTCAGCGCCCGAGAGGTGCTCGCGACCAGCCGCCTCGAAGACCTCGCCCGGCTGATCCGGGACCGTAAGGAGACCCAGCGCGCATGACCTCCCCGACCGCAGTGCAGATCGATCTGACGGACCCGGACCGGTTCGTGGCACAGCAGCACTACGAGATGTTCTCCTGGCTCAGGGACAACGACCCGGTCCACTGGCACGCCACCCCCGACGGCGGTGGCTTCTGGGTGCTCACCACCTACGAGGACGTCGCAGCCGCCTATCTCAACCACACGGACCTCAGCTCCGAGGCGGGCCCCATGCTGGGCGGCTCGCTCTACAGCGACAGCGACCCCTCGGCCGGACAGATGCTGGTGTCCACCGATCCGCCGCGCCACCGGATGCTCCGCCAGCAGCTGCACCAGACGTTCGCCCAGCACGTCATCAAGCGGGTCGCCCGCCAGGTCGAAGAGCTCGTGGACACCGCCGTCGAGCGGGCACTCGCCGACGGCGGCTGCGACTTCTCCACCGACATCGCCGAGGAACTCCCCGCCGGGGCCCTGATGGTGATGATGGGGATCTCACGCACCCGGGCCCAAGAGCTGATCGACCTGACCCGCAGCATGATCGGCTATCGGGACCCGCTGCTGGTCACCGACACGGAGGACGACGAACGGCTGCGGCTGGCCGTCATCCAGGCGGAGATCTTCGACTTCTGCGCCGATCTGCTGCGCGAGAAGCGCAAGAATCCCGGTGACGACCTGGTCAGCCAGCTCCTGCGGGCCGAACTCAACGGCCGCCCGTGGACCGAGAACGAGATCCTCTTCAACTGCATGAACGTCGCGGTCGGCGGCGACGAGACCTCTTCCTACACCGCCTGCGCCGGCACGTTGGCCCTCGACGAGCACCCCGACCAGCTCGAACGGCTGCGTACTGAACCGGAATTGCTGGACAGCGCCCTCAACGAGATGCTGCGCTGGAACTCCACCAACCTCTACGTCCACCGGGTCGCCCTGCGCGACACGGTCATCCAGGACAAGGAGGTCCGGCGCGGCCAGTCGGTCACGCTGTGGAACGTCTCCGCCAACCGCGACCCCGCACAGTTCCGAGAACCGGAGACCTTCGACATCACCCGCAGCCCCAACAAGCACATGTCGTACGGCATCGGCATCCACCGGTGCATCGGCGCCATGCTCGCCCACACCGAACTGACCGTGCTCTTCCGCAAGTTGCTCGCCCCCGACCTGCGGATCGCGGTCGCCGGGCCGCCGCGCCGGCTCCGGTCGAACTTCATCCAGGGCATCACCAGGCTCCCGGTGGTGCTGACCCGGTGCTGACCCGATGCTGACCCGGTACTCCCGAAGGGCTGTCGGGCGTTTGCACAGCGACCCCCTTGCGCGTTTCTGATCGCAACGCAGCGGAGGCCAACTCTCCCTATTTGCTGGGGGTTTGCTCACCGCAAAACTGTTGCTTACGTGACGGTTGGGCTTAGGGTCGAAGTGATCGAACACTCGATCCCATGCAACGGAGGACCACGTACTGTGAAGCTTTCACGTTCCCTCTCCGCCCTCGCGCTCGGCGCGGCCCTCGCGCTCGGCGCCGCAGGTGCCGCCACCGCCGCACCCGTCCAGGAGCCCGGTTGGGGTGTCGCGCCTCAGGGTCAGGAGCCGGGTTGGGGCGTCGCACCTCAGGGTCAGGAGCCCGGCTGGGGCGTCGCACCCGCCGACGAGCCCGGCTGGGGATAACAGCCGTCACCAGCGGGGCGGGGGCGGGGCAGGAAGCCGTGGGTCGGGGGCTCATCGGCGCGGATCCGGCCCCGCCCCCACCCCTTTCCCTTTCCCTTTCCCCTCCCCCTTCTTCTCCTTCTCCCTCTTCTCCACCGGCCGGCCGTCCTTCGTACAGCCGAGCCCTCGCCCCGTGCCGTGTGTCGGTGCGATGCGGATCGTCTCCAGCGGAACCTTGAGCGACGCCTCTCCCTGCGGGTCCCAGAGGGCCGCCGCACCGCCCGTGTCACCCAGTAGTACGTAGGCCCGTGAGGGTAGTAACTCGCCGCCCACGAGCGGGAGTTGAGTGACCTGCTCCAGGGGGTGGACACAGAACCAGCCGGGCTCGATTCCGTAGTATCCGGCGGGCTGGCCGCCTTCGGCGAGGGTCGTGGAGCTGTCCTCGGCGGCCAGCTCCGCGTCCCGGTAGACGTTCCACGGGCCCACCGCGAACGACACCAGCGCGAAGGCCGCCAGCATTCCCTTGCTGACCACGCGCGCCGGGGCGTACCGGCCCTGCATCTCCCGGGCGTACCCCCAGAGCGCCGCGGCGACCAGCCACACGCTCATCGTCGCGACGACGGCGAGGGTGGCGGAGAGCTGCCACAGACCGGGGATCTCGACGTCCTCCAGGTCGAAGCCGAACTCCCCCAGGTACGGCGAGTGCACCAGCATCGACAGGCCGGGGAACAGCCCCAGCAGGAAGGGCAGCAGCACCGGCAGCAGCCAGGGCACCCAGCTCTGCCACGTCCATCTGCGGACCAGCAGCAGCACCCCGAGGAACACCGTCCCCCCGGAGAGCATCCAGCCGAACAGTTCAGCACCGCGCAGCGGTATGAAGAAGTATCCGGCGAAGGTGAACAGCCCCCAGGTACCGGTGGCGAGCACATAGGAGTGGGGCCAGGACCTGCGCAGCCCGCGCACGAAGCACACGTTCAGGGACACCAGCGTGAACAGCGCCAGGACGAACCCCAGGTCCGTGACGACCCGTGCGGCGAACACTCCGTCCACCGGCAGGCAGTCCGTCCCGCGCCGCGGGCAGTTCAGGTCGTAGAGCCGGGCCCCGAAGACCATCGCCAGCAGCCCGAGGGGCAGCACAAGACCCAGCGCCCGCGCCTTGCGGTTCGCGTCCTCCGGAGAGAGCCGGCCCAGGTCCCGCACCCGTACGCTGCCGGGCGCGGCGGCCGGTACGCCCGGCAGTGCCCGCCGGGCGAGCCGCAGCGCATCCTGCTCGGACGCGGCGGTGACCAGCCGTCCCGCCCAGTTGTCGTCACTGTCGACCCAGCCGCTGCGGGCCCACCGGCGGCGCCCGTTCCGCAACCGGCCGCGCACCCGTTCCCCGAGGGGCAGGGAGGGGTCGACGGGCTCGGGCTCCGGAAGTTCCTTCAGTACGTCCCAGCTGGTCATGCCCGCGCCGGCCGGCGGCTGCACGAGCGCCGCCACTCTCACCTGCGCCGCGATGCCCAACTCCGCACAGGTGAAGTGGACTTGCTCGACGACATCGTCCACGGCCGGTCGGCGCAACCAGTACATGCTGCGCACCCGGGCCTCGACGACGTACCGCCCGCGGACGACACGGCCGCGACCCGGGCCCGTCTCCCCCGCATGACTTTCCAGCACCGCCCAGCCGAGCTGATCACTCAGCGAAACGAACAGTGCGTGATCGACGGACGTGCCGGTCAGGTCCACGAGGAGGACGATGCGCTGGTTGAACCTCGGACTCCGCGTCATGGCCCCACGATGGCCCACGTACCTCCGGGAAGTCCCCGCTCTGCCCGAAGTTCCGACTCCGTGGTGCAAATGTGAGCCTTGCCACGATCACCCACCGTTAGTTGAACTTTAACCTAAAGCCGTTCTACGGTGGCCGCATCGCTTGATCCCCCGTTTGTTTGGAAGGCACGACGCATGTCCCTCGTTCTTGACCCCGCCGCCCAGGACCTCCTCTTCCGCGAGGCCCGTACCGCCAACACGTTCACCGACGAGCCGGTGACCGAGGAGCAGGTCCAGGCGATCTACGACCTGGTCAAGTACGGCCCGACCGCGTTCAACCAGTCGCCGCTGCGCGTCACCCTGGTCCGCTCCCCCGAGGCCCGTGAGCGCCTGGTCGGCCTGATGGCCGAGGGCAACCAGCCGAAGACCGCCAAGGCCCCGCTGGTCGCGATCCTGTCCGCCGACAACGAGTTCCACGAGGAGCTCCCGGCGCTGTTCCCGCACTTCCCGCAGGCCAAGGACGCCTTCTTCTCCGAGCGCCCGGTCCGTGAGCAGGCCGCCCTGCTGAACGGCGCCCTGCAGGCCGGTTACTTCCTGGTCGGCGTCCGCGCCGCCGGTCTGTCCGCGGGCCCGATGACCGGCTTCGACTTCGCCGCCGTCCAGAAGGAGTTCCTGGACGACGACCACACCCCGCTGATGATCGTCAACATCGGCAAGCCGGGCGAGGACGCCTGGTTCCCGCGCTCCCCGCGGCTGACCTACGACGAGGTCCTCACCACCGTCTGAGCCCGGCGCCGGCCGAGTCGGCCGAGCCCGCCGAGCCAGTGGGAAGGGGCCGCCGCACCGATCAGGTGCGGCGGCCCCTTCCGCATGCCCGTGCCTTGTCCGTGCCTACGACTGCTTCGGCTGCGGGGTCTGCGAAGGCTGCGGAGTCTGCGGGGTCTGCGAAGCCCCCGGCGTCTGCTTCGGCTGCGGCTGCTTCGCCTTCAGCGCCGCCGCCATCTCCGCGAGGCGCTCGTCGGTGGCCGTGCCCATCACGACGGTGGTGGCGCCCTTGTCGGTGCGGACCAGGGCGTCGTACTTCTCGCCCTCCCAGACCTGCCAGGTCCGGCCGCCGACCTCCCGCGTCCTCCCGGTGTCCTTCGCGGAGAGCGTGACCTTCGGGACGTACTTCGCGGGGTCGTTCGTCGACTGCTCGACCGCGACGTACTCCTTCTGCGGGTCGAGGTAGCCGAGGTGCCAGGCCCTGCCCTCGTCCTTCCGGTACGTCACCGAGGTGGGCCGCCACTCCTTCGGCAGGCCCTGCGGGACGAGTACCGGATAGGGCGCGGACCGCTGAGCCAGGCTGAGCTCGACCCGGTAGTCGACCGTCTTGAGCGGCTCGGCCTCCTCGTCGTGCGGGATGACCGTGTAGACGAGGGCGACGACGCCTCCGATGACCGCCATCGAGAGCACCATGTCCCGGATCTTCTGATTTCCACGCTTCGCTGCTGCCACGTCCTCCATGGTCCCTCATGGGGGTGTCCCGCCCGCCTCAGGGGCCGGGTGTGCACGGGGCGCGAGCGCCGGACGTAACCGATATGCCGCTCATACGTGCACCCCCTCTGCTCATTTTGTCGATGTACGGATAGAGTTCGGAGGACCGTCCCCTTCCCGGTTTCCGGGTTTCCCGGTACCTCATCTCCCGGCCGTCGCCGCCGTAGCCGTACAGAAAGGTCCGCACCCGATGACCGAGCACCAGCTCCCGTCGCCGCTCGAAGTTCCTGCCGAGGCCCCCGACCGCAACCTGGCCCTTGAGCTCGTTCGCGTCACGGAGGCCGCTGCCATGGCCGCCGGCCGCTGGGTCGGCCGCGGCGACAAGAACGGCGCCGACGGCGCGGCGGTCAACGCCATGCGCACCCTCGTCTCGACCGTGTCGATGAACGGCGTCGTCGTCATCGGCGAGGGCGAGAAGGACGAAGCCCCGATGCTCTACAACGGGGAGCGGATCGGCGACGGCACCGGCGCCGAGGTCGACATCGCGGTCGACCCGATCGACGGCACCACGCTGAACGCCAAGGGCATGCCCAACGCGATCGCGGTGCTCGCGGCCGCCGACCGCGGGACGATGTTCGACCCGTCGGCCGTCTTCTACATGGACAAGCTGGTGACCGGACCCGAGGCCGCCGACTTCGTCGACATCAACGCCCCGGTCTCGGTGAACATCCGCCGGGTCGCCAAGGCCAAGAACTCCACCCCCGAGGACGTCACGGTGATGATCCTCGACCGTCCCCGCCACGAGGGGATAGTGAAGGAGATCCGGGAGACCGGCGCCCGCATCAAGTTCATCTCGGACGGCGACGTCGCCGGTTCGATCATGGCGGTACGGGAAGGCACCGGCGTCGACCTGCTGATGGGCGTCGGCGGCACCCCCGAGGGCATCATCAGCGCCTGTGCGATCAAGTGCCTGGGCGGCACCATCCAGGGCAAGCTGTGGCCCAAGGACGACACGGAGCGCCAGCGCGCCCTGGACGCGGGCCACGACCTGGACCGCGTACTGCACACCAACGACCTGGTCAGCGGCGAGAACGTGTTCTTCGTCGCCACCGGCATCACCGACGGCGAGCTGCTGCGCGGCGTCCGCTACCGCTCGGCGACCGCCACCACGCAGTCCCTGGTGATGCGCTCGAAGTCGGGCACGATCCGCCAGATCGACTCCGTGCACCGCCTGTCGAAGCTGCGCGCGTACAGCGCGATCGACTTCGACCGCGCGAAGTAGCGGACAGACCCAGGAAGCAAGTAGCAGGCACGCCCCGGAAAGCGACCCGGGAAGCGACCTCGGAAGCGACCTCAGAAGCAGCGAGTACGACCGAGGGGTGGGGCCCCCGCGCCGGGGGGGGCCCCCCCCCGGGGGCCCCCCGGGGGGGGGGGGGGCGCCCGCGGGGGGGGGGGCCCCCCCCCCGGGCCGCCCGCCGGGGCATCTCGGGGCGGCGGCGCCGGGCCGGGGCCCC
>NZ_JBIRQJ010000018.1:0-191453 GCF_044333135.1 Streptomyces sp. NPDC021093
TCTTGCGTTTCCGACTCTATCAGACCGTTTCCGTTCCGACTTCCTCGGTGCTTTCCAGGTTCTTCGCTTTCGCGTTTTCCCTTTCCGGCGGTTCCAACTCTATCAGGGCTTTTCCGTTTCCCTGACCATTCATTCTGCGGCATGCAGAAAGAGGGATCCGGGATAGGATCGACATTCAAGAGGCGCTGCCGACGCAACGACCCGCAAGAGAGCGAGTGCGTGTTGGGGTCAGGCAGGAGTACGACAGTACATGGCACCGGTTGTTGAGGCAAATCGTTTCCGGTGCATCCCAAGGTCGTCCAAGTGGCACCTCTCGTGCGGAACCGGGACTTCTTATGACTTACCCTCTGAAGCAGGTATGCCGTCCAGGACAGGTAGTGACGGCGCCGCACAAACTCCGCCCCTGGGAGGCCCCCATGACCAGCGTGACGTCCCCTCTTGAAGGTCGCGCCATCGGACTCGCCGCAGTCCCCGACCCCGTGTTCTCCGGAGCGATGGTCGGTCCCGGCACCGCTATTGACCCCGTGCGCGAGCCCTCCGCGGCCGTGTCGCCCGTCGACGGTGTTGTCGTCTCCCTGCACCCGCACGCGTTCGTCGTCGTCGACGCCGAGGGCCACGGTGTGCTCACCCACCTCGGTATCGACACTGTGCAGCTGAACGGCGAGGGCTTCGAGCTCCTCGTGAACAAGGGTGACACCGTGACGCGCGGACAGGAGATCGTGCGCTGGAACCCGGCCGCGGTCGAGGCTGCCGGCAAGTCGCCCGTGTGCCCGGTGGTGGCGCTCGAAGCCACTGCCGACGCGCTCTCGGAGCTGGCCGAGGACGGCGACGTCAAGGTCGGCGACGTTCTCTTCAGCTGGAAGTAGACGTCAGCGCCGGAGTGACGGCGGGTAGTACATCCAACGCGGCGGCACGGTCCGTCGCAACTAGCGGAGACGGTGAAATGGAGACAACGCTGCGAGGCGTCGGCGTGAGCCACGGTGTGGCGATCGGCGAAGTTCGGCACATGGGTACGGCGGTTCTCGAACCGCCGGCCAAGCAGATTCCCGCGGAGGAGGCGGAGCGCGAACAGGGGCGTGCCCGTCAGGCCGTGGACGCTGTGGCGGCCGATCTGATGGCGCGTGGCAACCTGGCGGGCGGTGAGGCTCAGGCCGTTCTTGAGGCTCAGGCGCTGATGGCTCAGGACCCCGAGCTGATGGCCGATGTGGACCGTCGGATCGCCGTCGGCAGCACGGCCGAGCGCGGTGTGTACGACGCGTTCGCCGCGTACCGTGCGCTGCTCGCCGGTGCCGGGGAGTACCTGGCCGGCCGGGTGGCCGACCTCGACGACGTGCGGAATCGTATCGTCGCCCGTCTGCTGGGCGTTCCGATGCCGGGTGTGCCGGACAGTGACGAGCCGTATGTGCTGATCGCGCGGGACCTCGCGCCTGCGGACACCGCTCTGCTCGACCCGGCGCTGGTGCTCGGTTTCGTGACCGAAGAGGGCGGGCCGACCAGCCACAGCGCGATTCTCGCGCGGGCGCTCGGTGTTCCTGCCGTGGTGGCGCTGCCCGGTGCCGGTGAACTGGCCGAGGGCACGGTCGTGGCCGTCGACGGCAGCACGGGCGACGTCTTCGTCGAGCCGAGTGCCGAGAAGCGCGCCGAGCTGGAGGCCGCTGCCGCCGCGCGCAAGGCGGCGCTGGCCGCGTCGACCGGTCCCGGTGCCACGTCCGACGGTCACAAGGTGCCGCTGCTCGCCAACATCGGTGGTCCGGCGGACGTGCCGGCTGCGGTGGAGGCGGGTGCCGAGGGTGTCGGTCTGTTCCGGACCGAGTTCCTCTTCCTCGACGACAGCAAGCAGGCTCCTTCGGAGGAGTCGCAGGTCGAGGCGTACCGCAAGGTGCTGGAGGCCTTCCCCGAGGGCCGTGTGGTCGTGCGTGTGCTGGATGCGGGTGCGGACAAGCCGCTCGACTTCCTGACGCCCGCCGAGGAGCCGAACCCGGCTCTGGGCGTGCGTGGTCTGCGGTCGCTGCTCGACCACCCGGAGGTGCTGCGGACGCAGCTGACCGCGCTGGCCAAGGCCGTCGAGGGTCTGCCCGTGTACCTGGAGGTCATGGCGCCGATGGTGGCGGACCGTACGGACGCCAAGGCGTTCGCGGACGCGTGCCGTGAGGCCGGGCTGCAGGCGAAGTTCGGTGCGATGGTGGAGATTCCGTCCGCCGCGCTGCGGGCTCGGTCCATCTTGCAGGAGGTCGAGTTCCTGTCGCTGGGGACCAACGACCTGGCCCAGTACACCTTTGCGGCCGACCGTCAGGTCGGTGCGGTGTCGCGGCTGCAGGACCCGTGGCAGCCGGCGCTGCTCGACCTGGTGGCGGCTTCGGCCGATGCCGCCAAGGCCGAGGGCAAGAGCTGTGGCGTGTGTGGCGAGGCCGCTGCCGATCCGCTGCTGGCCTGCGTGCTGACCGGTCTGGGTGTCACCTCCCTGTCGATGGGTGCGAAGGCCATTCCGTACGTACGCGCGACGCTGGCGAAGTACACGCTGGCGCAGTGCGAGCGTGCGGCTGCCGCGGCGCGTGCGGTGGACACCGCCGAAGAGGCCCGGGTGGCCGCGCAGGCGGTGCTGTCCGGGGAGTGACCCGACAGCGTTGACGTTCTCTCCTGGTCCCGAGGGGCTGCCGGTCAGTGCCGGCAGCCCCTCGGGCTTTTCGGCTTCTTCCGATTCAGTGGCGGCTGCCGGGGGTGTCGTCGAGGGCGTAGCCCGCGCAGTACTCGACGCCTGGTTCCGGGGACACCGGGTCGCCGGTCTCGGCGTCCGTGCAGTAGGCGCTGAAGACTTCGCCCGCGGTCAGGACGGCGAGGCTGCCCCGGTCGAGGCGCCAGCCGTGCACCCGGTCGGGTTCGCCGTCGCGGGTGGTCCGCAGGACGATTCCGCCGGGGCTTTCGAGGGCGACCCCTGCGGCGAGGACCGTCACGAATTCGGCGCCCTCGTCGTCTTCGAGTTCGGGGATCCCGTCCTCGGCCACTTCTACGTGCAGAACGGCGAGGAGTTGTTCCGCCTCGGCGGGGACGCTGCACACGAGGTGGTGGAGGCCTGTGCCCGCTCCCTTCAGCAGGGCGACGAGGAGGTGCGAGGAGCGCTCGAAGGCTTCGCGGCCGATGTCCTGGCCGCATTCGGCGCAGTTGCCGAGGTCGGCCAGGAGCAGGGTCGCGCAGTCCCAAGTGGCCTGCCGGAGCGCTTCGTTGACGAGGGTGGGCACGAGGCTGTCGAGCGGCTGCCCCTCGTACGCGACGCAGGCTCCGTGGGCTGCCGCGTGCGCGGTGAAGCGGGCACGGGTCTCCGGCCGGTCGGGGTCGAGCCCCGCCGTCGTACAGAACTCGGCGAATTCTTCCGGGTCGAAGAGGGTGACGCTGGTGTGCAGGCCCTGGGCGGCCAGGGTTCTGAGCAGGGCGTCGACCTGCTGAAGGTAGGTGGGGTGGTCCTGGAAGGTGAAGGTGCGGTACTCCGCCATGGCCGCGAAGTCCTCGGCGTCGGCCAGCAGGCCCACGGTGCTGGGTACTTCGCGGCGCAGGGTGCGGCGCATGGACTTGGTGGTGCGGTTCTGCTTCCGGTCGTTCCTGGTGTGCTCCATTGCTCCCCCTGAGCGCGGTCGATCATTACTCACTCACAGTAACCGCGGGGTCTGACAATGCCGTTCGGCGAGACGCTCGCGGATCAGCAGGAGAGGGTCGCGTGGATCATCTCGGCGAAGGTGAGGGCCGCCGCCGCGAGGAGCAGGGCGGCCACGGCCGACCAGGTCCCTGCCGCGGCGGAGGCCGCGAGCGCGACGGTGCCCACGACGAAGCTTCCGGCCAGTGGCAGGAGGAGCCTGCGGGCGGCGTGTGTGGTGGGCGCGAGCTTGGCCATCGGGACCTGGAGGACCACGACCAGCACGTTGTTGAGGACCAGGAGGAGTGGGGCGAGGCCGTGCGGGGCGTCGGTGGCGTGGACTATCCAGAGCGGAAGGCCAACGGAGAAGATCACGTCGTCGAGGAAGAGGACTGCTTCGGTGGCGGTGTAGAGGAGATAGGTGCGGTCTCGCCAGGGGTTGGAGCGTGCCGTGGCGCCGGTGGGTTTGTCGTCGTCGGAGGTGGCGACGACGCGGGAGGGGCCGGCGGGTTCGGTGCAGCGCGTGACGATCGCGGCGGGAGGCTGCTTCACGGCGGAGCGCCGGGAGGAACTGCTCGCGGTGGTGCGGGAGTTCCCCGAAGTGCTGGTGGTGGAGGACGACCACAACGCCGACATCGCCGAGGTCCCGTTGCACACCTTGTCGAGCGGCGGGCTCCCCCGGTGGGCACACGTACGGACGGTGTCCAAGCATCTGGGTGTCGACCTGCGATGGGCCGCTGTGGCGTGCGATGCGAAGACGTTGGCGCGGCACGACGGGCAGATGCTGCTCACGTCGGGGTGGGTGAGCCATGTGCTGCAGGAGACGGTGCTGGGGCTGATGACGGATCAGGGGACGCTGGATCCGCAGGGCTCGAAGTCGCGGACGCGGTGCGGCTGGCCTCGGACTTCGCTGAGGTGCTGGGCGAGTCCGAGGCCACGTACGGGGGCTGAGCGGTCGCTGCATGGCGTTGAGCGATCGCTCAACGCGTCATGTCAGCGGCGGGTGCGGGCGAGCTCCTCGTAGAAGTGAAGGAGGTCGATGTTGTCGACGGAACCCGGGTTGACCGCCTTCGCGAGAGGGGTGCCCTGGAGGAGTCGCTTCACCGGGACCTCGATGCGCTTGCCGGTGAGGGTGTGCGGAACGGCGGGGACCTCGATGACCTCGTCGGGGACGTGGCGCGGGGAGAGTTCGGCGCGGATGGTGTTCTTGATGCGGGTGCGCAGATCGTCGTTCAGTACGGCGCCTTCGGCGAGGTGGACGAAGAGCGGCATCCAGTAGCCGCCGTTGGGCTCTTCGAGGCCGATGACGAGGGATTCGCGGATCTCGGGGAGCCGTTCGACGGCCTCATAGATGTCGGCGGATCCCATGCGGACACCGCCGCGGTTGAGGGTGGAGTCCGAACGGCCGTGAATGACCACGGAGTTGCGGTCGGTGATCGTGATCCAGTCGCCGTGGCGCCAGACACCGGGGTACGTGTCGAAGTAGCTGTCGTGGTAGCGGGTGCCGTTGGGGTCGTTCCAGAAGCGGATCGGCATGGACGGCATGGGACGGGTGACGACGAGTTCGCCGACTTCGGCGGTGAGGGGCTTGCCCTGGGGGTCCCACGCCTGGAGGTCCGTACCGAGGCAGGCCGCCTGGAGCTCGCCGATGTGCACCGGGAGGGTGGGCACGGCGCCGGCGAAGCAGCTGCAGACGTCGGTGCCGCCGCTGACGGAGGCGATCCACAGGTCGTGGCCGGACTCGGCGAACTCGTCGTGCAGCCAGCGGAAACCGTCGGGCGGGAGCGGGGAGCCTGTCGTGGCCACGCAGGTGATGCGGGAGAGATCGTGGTCGGCTGCCGGGTGCACGTCTGCTTTGCGGCAGGCCATGACGTACGCGGCGGAGGTGCCGAAGAGGGTGGCGCCGGTGCGCTCCGCGATCGCCCACTGGGCTCCGGTGTCGGGGAAGCCGGGGCTGCCGTCGTACAGAACGATCGTGGTGCCCGTCAGCAGGCCGGAGACGAGGAAGTTCCACATCATCCAGCCGGTGGAGGTGTACCAGAAGAACCGGTCGTCGGGGCCCAGGTCGCAGTGCAGGCCGATCTGCTTGAAGTGTTCGAGCAGGATGCCGCCCTGGGACTGGACGATGGCTTTGGGGAGGCCGGTGGTGCCGGACGAATAAAGAACCCAGAGGGGGTGGTCGAAGGGAACTTGCTCGAAGACCGGCTCGTTGTCACTCTCAGTAAGGGAAGACCATTCGAGAGTGCCGGAGGGGGCGGGTGTATTGAGCAGGGGGATGTGGACGACCGCACGCAGGGTGGGGAGTTCGCGGCGGAGTTCGGCGACGGTGTCCGTGCGGTCGTGGGTCTTGCCGCCGTAGCGGTATCCGTCGACGGCGAACAGCACGACCGGCTCGACCTGCTGGAAGCGGTCGAGGACGCTGCGGGCGCCGAAGTCGGGGGCGCAGGAGGTCCATACGGCGCCGACCGCGGCGGTGGCGAGGAGAGCGGTGATCGCTTGGGGGATGTTGGGCAGATAGCCGCTGACGCGGTCTCCCGGTTGCACGCCGAGGGCGCGGAGCTCGGCGGCCAGGGAACCGACCTGGCGGCGGAGTTCGGACCAGGTGACGGTCTCGGGGATCTGGGACTCGTCGACGTGCAGCAGGGCGGGGTCGTCGGCGCGGGCCGGATCCTCGGCGGTGCGCAGGGCATGCTCGGCGTAATTGAGGGTGGCGCCGGGGAACCATTGGGCGCCGGGCATGGTGCGGTCGCCGAGGACCGTCTCGTACGGGGTGGAGAAGCGGATGTCGAACCAGTCGGCGACGGCTTTCCAGAACGTGTCGAGTTCGGTGACGGACCAGCGGTGGAGAGCGTCGTAGCCACCTTCTGCGGGGGCGCCGTAGCGGTCGGCCGCCCAGGCCTGGAAGCGGGTGACCGCTGCCTCGGCGATGCGGTCGGGGCCCGGCTGCCAGAGGGGGGCGGGCTGGGACGCGGGGTTCGTCGCTGGGGTTGACGTCATGGGGGTGGCTCCCGGGGTTCTTCGGCTCTGCGGTTGGGCGGGGACGGGGCGAGGGCGGACTGGAGGGGACGATGCCATGTGATCGACTTCCGCACCAGGGTGGGTGGGGCGGGTCTGGGCAGAGGTGAGGGGGTGAGGGGCGCGGCTCCGCGCAGGGGCTGCCCTGTGCCGGCCCTTCCCCAAGCGCTTCGCTTCGCCCGAGCAGGGGTCCGCGTCCGCAGGGTCGGCAGCATGAGTTGCGGGGTGGGTGAGCGGAAGCGGGGTGGGTGAACGGAAGTTGAACGGGGGGCGTGGGCGGGAGGGCGGGTGGCAGGGTGAGAGGTATGGACGGTCATGACCTGGTGCGTTTGGTGAAGATGGTCGGTTCCGTGCAGGGGCTGCGGTCCGTGCGGGCTGCTTGGCGACGGCGGCGTACGGACGCTTGGGGGTTGCCCCCGCGTACGGCCGAGCGGGCTCGTGTGCCGGGGGCGGTGACGGGGGCGGAGGCGCTTCCCGGGGGCGGGATCGTCCGGTTCGCGCGGTCCGAGCTGCGGATTCTGGTCGCTGCGGGCGGCGCGGTGTTCTGGGGGTGGGACGGGGCCGGGCCGGAGCCTTCGTACGCGTTGGCCGGGTTGTGTCCCGATGCCGATGTCCGGGTCGTACTGGAACCGGACAAGGAGGGCGGGTGGCAGGTCGTGTCGGAACGGGTGACGGTCGCGGTTTCCCGGCACGGCACGATCGAGGTCCGGACGCCGGGCGGGGTGTTGCTGCGGCGGGAATTGCCGCCGCGGTGGTGGGAGCCGGTGACGGGTGGCGGCGGGGACGGGAGCGAAGGCGGGGGCGAGGGCGTCGGGGGTGTCGAAGGGGCCGGGGTCGGGGAAGCGGGCGTAGTCGAAGCCGGGGCCGCAGCGGGGGCTGGGATCGGAGCGGGGGTCGGGGGCGGATTCGGAGCGGGGGTCGGAGCCGCAGCCAGGGTCGGGGTCGAAGCGGGGGCCGCAGCCGGGACCGGCGGCGGGGCCGGAGCGGGGGCCGCAGCCGAGGTCGGGGGCGGAGCCGCAGGGGAGGTCGGGGGCTCCGCAGGGGTAGGAGCCAGGGTTGCGGTTGAGGACGGGCCCGGGGCCAGGTCTGAGGCCGGGGCCAGGTCTGAGGCCGGGGCCAGGTCTGAGGCCGGGGCCAGGTCTGAGGCCGGGGCCGGGGCCAGGGCCGAGTCCGGGGTCGGGGTCGGGGTCGGGGTCGGGGTGGACGGTGGGGGGCGAAGTGGTGGGGGGACTGTTGGTGTGGGGTCGGTGGGCCGGTGGTTGCAGCGGTCCGAGGTGCCTGCGGACGCGCGGTTCTTCGGGCTCGGTGGGCGGGCCGGCGGGCCCCGGTTGCGGGACGGGACGTACCGGCTGTGGAACACCGACCCCGGCGGGCGGTTCGGGCCGGGGGACGATCCGCTGTATCTCACGATGCCGGTGCAGTTCGTGGTGTCCGACGCGGGGACGCACCTCGCCTTCTACGACAACACCTGGGACGGCCGCGTCGTGCTCCGCGAGGGCGAGGAGGGCGACGGCTCGGGGCACGACCGGTGGGGGTGCAGTGAAGTACGCATGACGGGCGGCCCGTTGAGGTGCTGGGTCGTGGTCGGCACGCCCGCACGTGTGCTGCACGGATGGACGGCGTTGACCGGCCGGCCCGCGCTGCCACCGTCCTGGGCGCTCGGGCCGCAGCACGCCAGGTGGGGGTTCGGAAGCGCGGAGGAAGTACGGCGGGTGGCCACCGGGTACCGGGACCGAGGGCTTCCGCTGTCCGCCCTGCACCTGGACATCGACCACTACGACCGGCATCGGGTTTTCAGCGTGGACCGGGAGGCGTTTCCCGATCTGCCCGGACTGGCACGGGAGTTGGGGGACGAGGGGGTACGGCTGGTGTCGATCGTGGATCCGGCGGTACGGGCGGAGCGCGGGAACGCCGTATACGACAGCGGGGTCGAGGCCGGGGCCTTCGTACACGACGCGCAGGGGCAGGAGGTGCGGGGCGAGGTGTGGCCCGGGGAGTGCGCCTTCCCGGACTTCACCGATCCGCAGGTGCGGGACTGGTGGGGAGAGTTGTACGCGGAGCGCCTGGCTCAGGGGTTCTCCGGTGTGTGGCACGACATGAACGAGCCGGTGTCGTTCTCCGCGTTCGGGGATCCGACGCTGCCCCGGTCCGCGCGCCACGCGCTGGAGGGTCGGGGCGGCGACCATCGCGAGGCGCACAACGTGTACGGGCTGGCGATGGCCCGGGCCGGTTACGAGGGCTTGCGACGGCTGCGGCCAGACGAGCGGCCGTTTCTGTTCTCCCGGTCCGGGTGGGTGGGGATGCAGCGGTACGGAGGTACCTGGTCGGGGGACGTGGCGACCGGGTGGCCCGGGTTGCGGGCGTCGTTGTCGCTGGTGCTGGGGCTCGGGCTGTGCGGAGTTCCGTATTCCGGGCCGGATGTGGGCGGGTTCGACGGAAGCCCGGGGGCAGAGCTGTATCTGCGGTGGTTCCAGTTGGGGGCGTATCTGCCACTGTTCCGTACGCATGCGGCGATCGACGCGGGGCGGCGGGAGCCTTGGGAGTTCGGGCCGCGGGTGCTGGAGCACGCGCGGGCTGCGCTGGCCGAACGGGAGCGGCTGCGGCCGTACTTTGTGACGCTGTCGCATCTGGCGCGGCTCACCGGTGCGCCCTATGTGCGGCCCGTGTGGTGGGGTGCGCCCGACGATCGGTCGTTGCGGGACTGTGAGGACGCGTTCCTTCTGGGGGACTCCTTGTTGGTGGCACCGGTGCTGGAGCCGGAGGCGTGCAGGCGGGCGGTGCGGCTGCCGCGGGGGCGGTGGTACGACACCGTGACGGAAGAGGTGTACGAGGGGCCGGGACAGGTGCTGCTGGATGCGCCGGGAGTCGGCGGTGAGGGGTCTGGTGCGGCGGGGGCCTGCGGGAGAGGACCGGGCGGAGTGGCCGGGGCGATGGGGCCTGGCGGAGTGGAGTCCCGCATTCCCGTGCTGGCGAGGGGCGGAGCGGTGATTCCGGTGCGGGGCGAGAAGGGCGGGACCGTACTGGAGGTGTGGGCTCCAGCTCCTGGGCGTACCGGGAGCGGGCTGGTGGTGCGGGATGCCGGTGAGGGGTGGGAGCAGCCGCAGGTCGAGCGGTTCACCTCGCATGTGCGGGAGGGGCGGGTTGTGGTGGAGCGGGAAGGGGGAGGCGAGGTGGGCATGGAGGTTCGGGTGAGGGGTGTCGTGGGGTGAGGTGAGGGGGTGAGCGACGGGGGGACGATGGGCCGGGCTGGGCGGGAGGAAGACGCCCGAGCCGACGGGGGGAGGTAGCACCTCGGAGTTGGGGACCGGAGGCGGGCGGCGGGGAGACGCGTCCGCGACCGGCTGGTTCAGGGTGATACTTCGGGACGGGGCAGCACGCCAGCGGGTGGTGCGGGCAGCAACGCCTGCACAGGCGGCGACGGTGCGGGCGCCGCTACTGCCTCAGCGGCCCGGATCGGTGGCCCGCCCCGGGCCGCTGGGGCAGTGCGGCAGCGGTGGCAGTGCGGCAACGGTGGGCGGCCGGGCGCGGGCAGCGGTTCAGCGGTTCGCAGCCCTGGCTCCTCCTGGCTCCTGGCAACTGCTGGCTCCTGGCAAGGGGCGGGGCGGGTGAGCCGGGAGGAATGGCCTGCGGCGCTGGCGTGGCGGCAGGTCGGGGGTACGTACCGGTGGACATGGCCTGGCAGCCTGCACGGGCACGACAAGCAGCCCGCAGCCCGCACAAGGACGAGTGGCGTACGGCGCGCCTGTGGCGGCAGGCCAGATATACGGACCGGTGGAGCAAGGCCGGGCGAGGCGGTCAGGTCGGGCGGGTCAGGCGGGTCGGGCGAGGCCGCAGGTCAGGTGTACGTGCCGGTGAACCACGAGCGGGCGGCCTGGGTGTGGAGGGGGAAGGCCAGGGGCTTCGGGGTGTGCAGGAGGTGCCAGCCCGTGGTTTCGGGGGTGGGGGCCGGTGGTGGGAGGTCGGAGACTTCGCGGGTGGGGAGAAGGCCGAAGAGGAGCAGGTGGCCGGCCGGGGAGCTCAGGGCGTCAGCGAGGCGGACTTTCGCGGCCGGGGCCTCGATTCCGGTCTCCTCGCGGAGTTCGCGCACGACCGCGTCCCGCCAGTCCTCGCCGTGGTCGATGAAGCCGCCGGGCAGGGCGACACCGCCGCGGCACGGTTCGATGGTGCGGGTGATCACCACCAGGCCGGTTCCCTCGGACGACTGCACGGGGAGCAGCGCGACCGCCACCGGCAGCGGGTTGCGGTAGGCCGTTTCGCCGCACGCGGCGCAGGTGCGGGGCCATCCTGCGGTCTCGGCGTACGGCGCACCGCAGTGGGCACAGTGGGAGTGGTTCACGGCGCAGACTTTAGGGCCTGTACGGCAGGTCCGTCCGGAGGGACTGCTCATCGGGTCTGGTCAACGGGCCTGTCCAGCAAGGGTTGTCCAGTGGTTCTGTCCGGCGGGTCTGTCCGGCGGATCGGGGCGCATGGGGGCTTTCCCCTCTCCTGCCCCCCTGCCCCCTGCTCCCCTGCTCCTCTGCTCCTCTGCTCCTCAGTGGGGGCCCATGGGGGTCAGCGGGGGTTTCCCTCGGGGGTGCGAGGTGGTAGACGGGGCGCATGAGACGACGACTTGGTTCCGCCCTGTGCGCCTTCGGCACCGCCGCGCTCGCCTTCCTGACCGTCGCGGCCGCCCCCGCGCCTGCGCCTGCCCTTGCCCCTGCCGCCCCCTTCCCCTCCCCCGCAGCGCCCGAGGCCCAGCGGTCGAGGCCTGACAAGGCCCCCGAGGCGTTCGTGTCGCTGCGGTCCGTGGACCCGACGATCCTCCAGGACATGCGGTACACCACCGAGCACAACTTCATGGGTGAGGCCGTGGACGGATACCGCCAGCCGGTGTGCATCCTCACGCGTCCCGCCGCGCAGGCCCTGAAGAAGGCCCAGCGCACGCTGCTCCGCTCCGGCTACACCCTCAAGGTGTACGACTGCTACCGCCCGCAGCGCGCCGTCGACCACTTCGTACGGTGGGCCAAGGACCTCGACGACACGGCGATGAAGGGGGAGTTCTATCCACGGGTCGACAAGTCGCGGCTGTTCGCGGACGGTTACATCGCCGAGAAGTCCGGGCACAGCCGGGGCAGCACGGTCGACCTGACGATCGTCCGGCTGCCGACCCGGCCCACCAGGCCGTACGTACCGGGCGAGAAGCTGAAGCCCTGCTTTGCGCCGCAGAGTGAGCGCTTTCGTGACAACTCCATTGACATGGGGACCGGTTACGACTGCTTCGACACCCTGTCGCACACCGACGACCCGCGCATCCAGGGCGTACAGCGGTCGAACAGGCAACTGCTGAAGAGCACGCTCGCCGCGCAGGGGTTCACCAACCTGCCGGAGGAGTGGTGGCACTTCACGCACAAGCCCGAGCTCTTCCCCGACACCTACTTCGACTTCCCGGTCTCGCGGCGGTCCGTCGCCGGGCATTGAGTCCGACGTCGAGTCGGCCGTTCGGCCGGTCATTCGGCCGGTCATTCGCTCGGCCATTCGCTCGGCCATTGAATTGAGCAGTTCGGCGTCCGGTGCAACCGAGCGGGCTGTGCAACCGAGCGGGCCGCCAGGACCACCCCCGTCGACCCCGGCAGCCCGCTCTCTCCTACCGGACGCCGAATTCCCATATCCGGTTCTCCGTTTCGCGTTTTCCGGTGAACGAATACGGTGCCCCCATGACGCAGACCTCCACGGCACGGTCCTCCACGGCACAGATCCCCGTCGCGCAGGCCGAGGGACGCACCTTTGATTCGTACGAGGACTTCTGGCCCTTCTACGTCGCCATGCACTCCCGGGCCGCCACCCGCTGGATCCATCTGACCGGCACCCTGACCGGACTCGCCGTCGCCGCGTACGGCCTGGCGCGCGGCCGGAGACGGTACGCGGCCGCGCTGCCGCTCATCGGGTACGGCACGGCCTGGCCCGCCCACTTCCTGATCGAGAAGAACAACCCCGC
The DNA here is from genome assembly GCF_044333135.1 of Streptomyces sp. NPDC021093. Lineage (NCBI taxonomy): Bacteria > Bacillati > Actinomycetota > Actinomycetes > Kitasatosporales > Streptomycetaceae > Streptomyces > Streptomyces sp. NPDC021093. The sequence continues at coordinate 12,615 of NZ_JBIRQJ010000018.1, forward strand.
CACCTTCGGCAACCCCGCCTGGTCACTGCGCGGCGACGCGCAGATGATCCGGATGATGCTGGCGGGGCGGGACCGGGAACTGGCCGACACCGCCGCGAAGTGGCTCGCCGAGAACCGCTGAGCAACCACGGGCGGAAGCCCGGTTCAGGCCCAACACCCAGTGCTGTCCACCTCCTTGACGCTCCATCAGCGCAGGTGAACACTTCCCGTTGTCAGTCGGCGTCGCCTGCACCACCGGCCCGGCGTGCGCGGGACCCTGCCGCGCCGTGCCCTCCCCCACCGGCGGTCCCGACCGGCCCGGCAGCATGCTCGGCGCGTACGGCGGACACCGGTGGGGGAACGGGACTCCCTGCTTCCGACTCCGCGGTCACAGCCTCCGCCGCCGGGTACTCCCCCTGCACCCTCAGGACCGGGGCCCGTCCCGGGCGAAGCCTAGGAGCCCACCTCATGAGTATCTGGAGCAACTGGGAAGTCTTCCGCGGTGAGTTGATCGGCACCGCGATCCTCATCCTCTTCGGCGCGGGTGTGTGCGCCGCCGTCAACCTCAGGTTCTCCAAGGCGAAGGCCGCCGGCTGGGTGGTCATCGCGTTCGGCTGGGGCTTCGGCGTGATGGCCGGGGCATACACCGCGGCGCCGCTGTCCGGCGGCCACCTCAATCCGGCGGTGACCCTCGGCATCGCCGTCGACACCGGCAAGTGGAGCCAGGTCTGGGTGTACGTACTCGGGCAGATGGTCGGCGCCGTGATCGGTGCCGTGCTGACCTGGCTGGTCTACTACGCGCAGTTCAACGCCAACCGGGAGAAGGAGGCGGCCCTGCCGACGCTGGGCATCTTCTCCACCATCCCGGAGATCCGGAACCCGGTCGCCAACCTCCTCACCGAGGCCATCGCGACGTTCGCGCTGGTGCTGCCCCTGCTGGCCTTCGGTATGACGAAGGGGCTGGGCACATCCGGAAGCCAGACGCTGATCGTCTCCTTCCTCGTCGTCGGCATCGGCCTGTCGCTCGGCGGGCCCACGGGATACGCCATCAACCCGGCCCGCGACCTCGGCCCGCGGCTCGCGCACGCCGTGCTGCCGATCCCCAACAAGGGGACTTCCGACTGGGGTTACGCCTGGATCCCGGTGGCCGGTCCACTGATCGGCGGCGCACTCGGCGGTCTCGTCTACAACCTGGCCTTCTGACAGGCGCACTGCACACGGCAGTCCACCCGCAGCTTCCGACCGAGGGGACCTCATGACCGACAGCAGCGAGAAGTACGTCGCGGCGATCGACCAGGGCACCACGTCCAGCCGCTGCATCATCTTCGACCACGGCGGCCGGATCGTCGCCGTCGACCAGCGCGAACACCGTCAGATCTTCCCCAAGCCCGGCTGGGTCGAGCACGACGCGACCGAGATCTGGTCCAAGGTCCAGGCGGTCGTCGCGGGGGCGCTCGCCAAGGCGGGCATGCGCGCGGACCAGTTGAGCGCGCTGGGCATCACCAACCAGCGCGAGACGACCGTGCTGTGGGACCGCGCGACCGGAAAGCCCGTGCACAACGCGATCGTCTGGCAGGACACCCGTACCTCGGCGCTCTGCACCGAGCTGGGCGGGGCGGACGGGCAGGACCGGTTCCGCGACAGGACGGGGCTGCCGCTGGCGAGCTACTTCTCCGGGCCGAAGGCGGCCTGGCTGCTCGACAACGTACCCGGGCTGCGGAACCGGGCCGAGCGGGGCGAGATCGCCTTCGGCACGATCGACTCGTGGCTGATCTGGAACCTCACCGGCGGCACCCAGGGCGGTGTGCACGTCACGGACGTGACCAACGCCGGGCGGACCATGCTGATGAATCTCCAGACCCTCCAGTGGGATCCGGAGATACTCTCCGCGATGCGGGTCCCCGAGGCCGTACTGCCGGAGATCAAGTCGTCCGCCGAGGTGTACGGGACGGCCGTCGGACAGCTCGCCGGGGTGCCGGTGGCGTCCGCGCTGGGTGATCAGCAGGCAGCGGTGTTCGGGCAGGCCTGTTACGACACGGGGACGGCCAAGAACACGTACGGGACGGGCAGCTTCCTGCTCCTGAACACCGGCAACCGGCCGGTTCCGTCGAAGAACGGGCTGCTCACCACCATGGGCTACAAGATCGGCAGCGACGCGCCGGTCTACTGCCTGGAAGGCTCGATCGCGATCACGGGAGCGCTGGTGCAGTGGTTCCGCGACCAGCTCGGCATCATCCGCGGCGCGGACGAGATCGAGCCTCTCGCGGCGAGCGTGGACGACAACGGCGGGGCGTACATCGTCCCCGCGTTCTCCGGCCTGTACGCGCCCTACTGGCGCTCGGACGCGCGCGGGGTGGTGACCGGGCTGACCCGGTACGTCACCAAGGCGCATCTCGCGCGGGCGGTCCTGGAGGCGACGAGCTGGCAGACCCGTGAGGTCGTCGACGCCATGTACCAGGACTCCGGGGTACGGATCACCACGCTCAAGGTGGACGGCGGCATGACGGTGAACAACCTGCTGATGCAGCATCAGGCGGATGTGCTGGACGTGCCCGTGATCAGGCCGAAGGTGTCGGAGACGACCTGCCTGGGAGCCGCGTACGCCGCCGGTCTGGCGACCGGGGTGTGGTCGGACCTGGACGAGCTGAAGGCGCACTGGCAACGCGACGTGGAGTGGACGCCGCGGATGGGTGCGCCGGAGCGCGACCGCGAGTACCGGAACTGGCGCAAAGCGGTGGAACGCAGCTTCGGCTGGCAGGAGGACGGACAGGACTAACGGCACTACGATCGAGCTGCGTCGCGTGGTGTCGTGCGCGTCGCGCGGGAGGGGCAACTGCCGCGGTCCGCACCCCAGTCGGCGGGGGTGCGGGCCGCTTCGCGGTCGCGGTCCTTCGGCGCTGCGAGCGTCGATGCCTCATGGAGATTCCTCGTGGAGACGCCTCCGTGGCGGCACCTCGTGGCGGCACCTCGTGGAGACGCCTCGTGGCGTCACCTCATAGATGTGCCTCATGGAGACACCCCGGGAGACGCCTCTATGAGGTGACGGCCGCGGCGGCCCTGCGGCGGCTCGCGGAGACCTCCAGCGCGTGCTCCACGACCGCGATGAGGACGTCCTTCACGGACTCGCGGTCACGGGCGTCGCACAGCATGACGGGGACGTCCGGGTCCAGGTCGAGCGCGGCGGCGATCGTCTCCGCGGGATGCCGGTCCGCACCGTCGAAGCAGTTGACCGCGACAGTGAAGGGGATGCTGCGGCGCTCGAAGTAGTCGACGGCCGCGAAGCAGTCCTCAAGCCTGCGGGTGTCGGCGAGCACGACCGCGCCGAGCGAGCCTTGTGCCAGCTCGTCCCAGAGGAACCAGAACCGGTCCTGGCCCGGTGTTCCGAAGAGGTAGAGGACGAGGTCCTCGCGCAGGGTGATGCGCCCGAAGTCCATGGCGACGGTGGTGGTCGTCTTGGTCTCGACACCGTGGGTGTCGTCGACCGGCCGGCCCGCCTCGCTGAGGGTCTCCTCGGTGCGCAGCGGTCTGATCTCGCTGACCGCGCCGACCAGGGTGGTCTTGCCCACCCCGAATCCGCCGGCGACCAGAATCTTCAGCGTCACCGGTTCCACGGGCCGCTTCTTGCGGCTGGAACGCCCGAAGACCATCGTTTGGGTTCTCCCGATCTCGCTGCGCGGACGGTTGGATCCGCGCGGTACTGGGCGGTGTTGCGGGTACTGGGCGGTGTTGCGGTACTGGGCGGTGGCCTCAGAGCGCTCTGAGGCCGTCGATCACTTCGCGCAGCAGGCTCTCGTCCGGCAGCTCGGCGGGCTCCACCGGCCGGGTGACGTGGACGAGCTGCTCCTCGACCAGGTCACCGACCAGGACCCGGACGACGCCGACCGGCAGGTCGAGGGTCGCGGCCAGTTCGGCGATCGACTGCGGGCTCTCGTTGCACAGTTCGACGATCTCGACATGCTCGGGGGCGAGCGTCTGGTCCCGGCCCGGGTCGTCCGCCGCGGGTTCCGGGATGACGATCGCGATGAGGTCGAGACGGTGCCTGGTCGCGCTGCTGGTACGGCCTCTGGTCATCGCGTACGGGCGTACGACAGGGCCCGCGTCGTCGTCGAACCAGTGCGGGGCCTGCTGCCGCCTGCCCGGATCGGTGCGGGAGTCCGGACGGTGTGCCGCGGCGGCACGTGCTGCCGCGGCTGCCCTGGCGGCCGGGTCCGTGCCACTGCCCCGGTCCGCGCCGATGCCCCGGTCCGCACCGGTATCCGGATACCTGCCGTGGCCCGGATGCCTGCCGTGGCCCGTGGAGCCGACGGGCCCCGTGGAGCCGACCGGCTCCGTGGGCACGCCGGGGGCCGTCCGCGCGGCTGCGTCCGTCGGCCAGGGCCGACCCGTCTCCGTACCTGCGTCGTTCATCCCGGGTCCGCTCACCCTCCGGTGGGCAGACCGGTCCGTGGCGCCGTCCGGAGGTGGGCGCCGACACGCTTGACCATCAGCGTCATCTCGTACGCGACCTGGCCGACGTCGGAATCGGCGTCGGAGAGGACCGCGAGGCAACTGCCGTCGCCCGCCGCGGTGACGAAGAGGAACGCGTCGTCGAGCTCGACGACGGTCTGCCGGACCCGGCCCGCCTCGAAGTGCCGGCCGACGCCCTTGGCGAGGCTGTGGAACCCGGAGGCGACGGCGGCGAGGTGCTCACCGTCCTCCCGGGTCAGGCTCTTCGAGGCGCCGGTGGGGAGCCCGTCGCTGGAGAGCACCAGCGCCTTGCGGATGCTTCCGACGCGCTCGACGAGTTCGTCGAGGAGCCAGTTGAGCTCGCCGGAACCCCGGCCCGAGGCATTGTGTGCTGCGGCGTTCGGTGCGGTCATCGACCGTCCCCCTCTGCTGTCGTTCCTGATGCTGTCCCGGCCGTTCCGGCGGTGTCGGCCGGGGCAGTCGTACCGGCCGGGGCAGTCGTGTCGGTCCTGTCGGTGTCGGCCTCGTTCTGGCGGCGACCGCGCTGCCAGCCGCGCTGGAGCGAGGCCATCCGGTTGCGTACCTCTTCGGCGTCGCGCTCGGGATCCTCCTCGGGGATCGGGCGGGCGGTCTCGGCGGTACGGGCCGCTTCGGCTTCCTTCTTGAGCTGCGGGGCGAGGCTCGCCTGGCGCACCCGGCGCGGGAGGCCGCCCAGGGCGGCGGCTCCGGCTCCCGGAGCTGCCGCGGTGTCGCGGCCGGTCCCGGGCTCGGCCTCGGCCTCGTGCCCGTTCTCCGGCAGGTCCGCCGCGCGGGACAGCGGGGTCGTGCCGGGCTGCCGGGATTCCCAGGACTGCCGGGATTCCTTGGGCTGCCTGGATTCCTTGGGCTGCCGCGAATCCTTGGACTGCTGCGGTTCCTTGGACTGCTGCGGTCCGATGCGCCGGCCGTGCTCGGCGACGAGGGCCGGCTTGCGCCGGGGCAGCGGGACCGGGCCGCCGGGGCGGGCCGTGTCGGCACCGTCCTGGGTCAGATCGGCCGCCTGCTGGTGCTGTACCCGGGCCGCGTCCGCGATGCGGCCCCGGGGGCCGCCGCCGCGGCCTGCGCCCTTGCCGTTGCCCGGACCGCGGCGGAGCGTGTCGCGCCCCCGCGGCTTGTCCAGGCTCCTGGCCCGGAAGATGCCGCCGCGCTCGCTCTCGCTGTCGTCCAGGTCGCCGAGCGGGCTGCCGGGCGACGCGGAGCCGAGGACGGGCGCGGGTTCCAGACCCAGCGATCCCAGCGGCGGTTCCAGCTCGACGGGGCCGTCCAGCACCGGCCGGCCCGGCGCGGTACGGCCGACGGCCGCCATGTCCCGGCGGCGGCCCTGACCGGCCGCGGCGGGCTCGCCCACCTGTGCCCGGTCCGGCTCGCGGTCGACGCGGAAGCCGCTGCCTTCGGTGTCCGGGGCCTCGGTGAGGAGCGCGGCCGGGATGAAGACGACGGCCGTGGTGCCGCCGTACGGGGACTGCTGGAGGGAGACCCGTACGTTCTGCCGCTGGGCCAGCCGGCTGACCACGAAGAGGCCGAGGCGGTCGGTGTCGGACAGCTCGAACTCGGGGGTCTCGGCGAGCCGCAGGTTCGCGTCGAGGAGAACGTCCGCGGGCATGCCGAGGCCCCGGTCGTGGATCTCCAGGGTGAAGCCGTTGGCGACGCGTTCACCGAGCACCTGGACCGCGGTGTGCGGGGGCGAGAACACCGTGGCGTTCTCCAGGAGTTCGGCGATCAGGTGCGTGAGGTCGGCGACGGCGGGGCCTCCGACGCCGATCCGCGGCAGCCGTCGTACCTCGATGCGCTCGTAGTCCTCGACCTCGGCGACGGCCGCCCGTACGACGTCCATCAGCTGTACGGGCTTGCGCCACTGACGGGAGGGGGCGGCTCCGGAGAGGATCACCAGGCCCTCGGCGTGGCGGCGCATGCGGGTGGTGAGGTGGTCGAGGCGGAAGAGGTCGGCGAGTTCGTCGGTGTCCTCGGTGCGGCGCTCCATGGTGTCCAGGAGCGTGAGCTGGCGGTGCAGCAGCACCTGGTTGCGGCGGGCGAGGTTGACGAACACCTCGGAGACACCGCGCCGCATGTCGGCCTGGCGCACGGCCGACTCGACGGCGGCCCGCTGGAGGGTGTTGAGGGCCTGGCCGACCTGGCCCATCTCGTCCTTCTCGTACCGCAGGCGCGGGGCCTCGGCCTCCACGTCGACGGTCTCCCCCGCGGCGAGACGGCGCATGACGGCCGGGAGGCGTACGCCGGAGGCCTCGTGCGCCTCTTTGCGGAGGCGGTTCAGGTCGCGGACGAGTTCACGGCCGATGCGTACCGACACCACGACGGAGACGATCAGGGCGAGGAATCCGAGGACGCCGGCGGCACCCGCTTTGAGGAGGACGCCGAAGGCGACGGGTTCGACGCGGGCCTGGTAGTTGTCGCTGGTCTCGGCGCCCTGCCTGGCGAGCCGTTCGAGGACCGGCGGTGCGGCGTCCTTCCAGGTGACGGTCGAGACGGCGGTGGGGCGGCGTTTCGGTCCCTGTTCGAGGAGGATCTTCTCGGCGGCGATCAGGGCGCCGGTGTCGGGGCCGTTCCAGATCTGCTCGTAGTCCTGCCGGTCGGAGGCGGGGAGCTGCTCCAGGCTGGTGTCGTAGAGGATCTTGCGGCCGGCTATCAGCCCGGTGAGGTCACGGAGTTCTTCGGCGGTGATCTCGCGGGCGACGAGTGCGGAGGCGACCAGCGCGTCCTCGCGGGAGAGGAGCTCGCGGGCGCGGGTGGTGCCGACGAGGGCGCGGCCCTGCTTGTCCATCTCGACGTCGCGCACCACGTGCAGGTTCGCCAGGAAGGTGTGGCAGGGGTCGACGAGCCGGTTGTAGAGCTCCAGGGCCTGGCTGCGGGAGAGCGTGCTGTTCTCGACGGAGCGGCGCAGGGCGGCGATGCCGTCGAAGGCCTCCAGGAGCGAGGTCAGGCGCTGTGCGGCCTGCGGGTTCAACTCGTCGGTGACGTCCGGGTCCTGGGAGTTCCCGCGGATCTTCGCGACGGCCTCGTCGGTCCTGTCGCGCTGGGCGCGCAGCGCCGTGAGCGCTTCGGAGCCCCGCTCGTCCGCGAGGTAGACCAGGGTCTGGCGGCGCTCCTCCTGGACGATCTGGACGGCGTCCTCGACCGGTGACCCGATCTTCTCGACGACGTAGGCGATGTCGAGCAGCTCGCTCGCTTCGCGGCCGGTCAGCACGGTCGCGAATCCCCAGAGCGCGGTGAGGGAGACGAGCGGCACCAGCAACAACGCCACGATCTTCCGGCGGATGGACTTCCCGCGAAAGCGCATGGCCTCCCCCAGCTCAACCCCGCGCGGCGGGGGTGGTGTTCCGTCTAGTCGATCCACTTGATCCATCAGCGCATTCGTCAACGCGATACGTCAACGCATACGTCAACAAGCGGCGTGAGCCTACTACTGACCCACTGGCAACTCGAAGGGACGTCCGGTCAGTTTTCAGCCGATGCCTCAAGAACCGATCATGACTTGTCCCGGAATCAAGGGAGTTGGATACTGGACCTGTGGCACAGGACACCCGGCAGATCACGCCCTTCCGCACCTCGGGGGATGGCTGGAAGTGTTCGTTCCGTGTCCGTACCGCGGGAATCTTTCGGGCTGATTGTTCGTCCTTGTGTACGGGGAGAGCCAAGGGGACCAGCAGTGGCTGCGTAAAGCGGCACAAGCCGGGCAGTCACTCCTGAAGGCGCGTATTACGGGCCTGGGTTGAACGGTGGGGAGTGGGTCATGAGGGCGCAGCAGCTTCCGGCGGGGGCGGGCACGGCGGCGAGGCGGACGGACGCGGGCAGGGGCACGGGCAGCGACACGGCGGCGGGGCGGGAAGAAGCGGGCCCGGCCGTGCGGCAGTTGTGGGTGGAGGAGCCGGCCCTGAGGTGGCGGCTGCCCGATCCGGTCCGTACGTCCGCGGTGCGGGCCGTGATCATAATTTCGCTGACGCTGATCCAGGCGATGGTGGCCTACCTGTGCACCCTGGCGGGTTCCTGGCTCGCCTTCCCGATGACCCTGAGCAGCGTGGCGAGCACGGTGGCTGCGACGTGGGGCGTCCTGGACGTGTGGATCACCCGCCAGGTGTGGAACCAGCGCAATGGCGTGGTGTCCGTCCCGAGCAGTACGGCGCGGCAGCTGCGGCGGGAGCGCCGCCGGGCACGGCGGACGGCCCGAAAGGACGCACGAATACGGGACCGGGGCCGGGGCCGCGGGGGCGCGGGGCAGCTGTCGGAGGCGTGAGCCGGGCCCGGCGGTACGCGCGCACCGCCGGGCCCGCCGGCCACTGGGCGTTGCTCTGGGCCTGAGCCGGGCCCTGACCCTCGGGGTCCCCGACCCTCGGGGTCCCCGACCCTCGGGGTCCTGCCCTTGCCCCTTGTCCCTGCCCTTGCCCCTTGTCCCTGCCCCTGCCCCGGCCCCGGCGAGCCCCGCTGCTACTCGGCCTGCGCCTCGTCCACGGGAGCCGGTCCCACGGCAGCCGATCCCGCCGGAGCCGGTCCCACCGGAGCCGGTCCCGCCAGGGTCGTTTCGGCCGGGGCCTCTTCCAACGGCGTCCGCTTGAACATCCGCGTCGCGGTGATCTCGCCGTGGATGGTCTCGCCCTCGGTGCTCTGCTGCGGCAGCCCGGGCCGCAGGTGCTCCTCCACGCTGATGTACTTCAGGCCCGCCCTGAGGTCCGCGTCGTTCCGCAACCGGATGACCAGCGGGAACTCGGCGAGCGCGGTCGTGTCGAACAGGCCGGTCGTGTAGAGGAGCTGGACGCCGAGCGCGTCGGAGACCGCCCGCTGGAGCTCCAGCAGGTACGTGGCGTTGGCGCGCCCGATCGGGTTGTCGAGGAAGAGCGTCCCCGCGTGCCGGTGCTTGTCGCGGCCCCTGTCGTTGCTGCGCAGCGCCGCCATCGTGCAGTACAGGGCGATCGCCGCGGTCAGCAGCTGGCCGCCGGAGAAGACGTCGCCCATCTGCCCGACCGGCACCCGCTCGGCGCGCAGCACCGCGTCCGGCTTGAGGATCTCGACCGCGATGCCCTTGGGTTCCAGTGCCGCCTGCACACCGCGCAGCAGCAGGGACATCCCGTCGCGCCGCATGTCGGAGTTCTTCTTCACGGCTGCCCTGGTCGCCTCGTCGACGACCTCGCCGAGCCGCTCGACGAGCGTCGCCTGGTCGGGCTCGTCGAAGCGGATGCGCAGGAACTCCTGCCCGGACCACTCCCCCAGCCCTTCCGGCAGCTGCGACAGCCTCTGCGCCGAACGCAGCGTGGCCAGTGCGGACTCCACGAGGCCGCGCAGCCGGTCGACGATGCTGTCGCGGTTGCGCTCCAGCTGCGCCAGCTCGTCGGTCAGTACGCGCAGCCGGGGCGCGAAGGCCGCCGCCCAGGCCGCCGCGTGCTCGGGCAGTGCGGCGGCGGGCAGTTCCCGGATCTGCTGGCGGGCCGGGGTGCGCACCTGCTCGTACCGGGTCGAGTTGGCGTGCCGTACGAGCACGTCGCTCGCCTCGCGCACAGCGGCCTCCGCGGCGGACAGGTCGCCCGCGCAGCCGCGCAGCGAACGGCGGGCCTCCGCCGCCGAGTTGCGGGCCTCCTCCAGGGTGCCGGGGTAGGGCTCGGGGTCCTCCTGACCCTCCTCGTCCTGGTGGTCGCGGAGCAGGTCCCGCAGCAGCGCGGCCGTCTCGTCGAAACCGCCCGCCGCGTCCTCGGCGGCCCGGTGCGCGTGCAGCAGTTCGCCGTGCGCGGCGCGGGCGCCTTCCAACGCGTCGCTGCGGGTGGCCAGTTCGGCGGTGGCGGTGCGCAGCAGGCTCTGCGCGTGCTCGGCGTCGGACGGTACGAGTCCTTCGGCGAGCTCCGTGTGCGCGTCGCCGTCCTCGGGGGCCAGCCGTTCGGCCTCGCCGCGCAGCCGGCCGAGCTGCTCGCTCGCGGTGGACGCCCGGGTTTCGAGGGTCTGGACGAGGGATTCGGCGCGGGCGGCGGCGGCCTGCCGGGACGGGCCGTCGGCTCCGTCGTTGCTCTCCAGGAGCTGTCCTGCCCGGTTGCGGACCTTGTTGGTGAGGCGGTTGAGCTCGGCGAGGGCGGCGCTCTCGTCGCTCTCCGCGCGGGCCTGTTCGGCGCGCAGGTCGGCGCCGACACCGACCTTCTCGTACAGCTGGGACGCGGCACGGTACGCCTCGCGCAGGGCGGGCAGCGCGGCGCGCGGCGCGTCCGGGTCGGGCTCCGGCAGCGTCTCGGGGGCGCCCGCGATCTCCGCCCGTTCGGCGCGCAGGGCGCGGGAGGTGCGGTGTGCGTCGTCGGCCGTGCGCTGGGCGGTGCGGCGGTCCTCGTCGGCGGCCTTGGCGCGCTCCAGGAGGGTGGCGGCGCGGGCCTCCGACTCGGCTGCCTCGTCGGCGAGTTCACGCAGCTTGACCTGCCAGCCGGCCCGTTCGCGCAGCCGGTAGGCGAGGCCCGCGAGGGCGTCGGCGACCCGGCGGGCGCGCTGGGCGGCTTCCTGCCGGTCGTCGCGGACCCGGGCCGCGTCGGCTGCCGCTTCGTCGGCCTCGGCCCGTACCGTACGGGCCTCCGCGAGGACGGCCTCGGCGGCTTCGGCCGCCTCCCGGGCGCCCGCGGCGGCCTCCGCCAGTTCGGCGAGCATGCCGGGCGGGCAGTCCTCGCGCCAGGAACCGAGCCGGGCGGCGAGGGTGCGGTCCCCGGTCAGCCGGGCGGCGAGGGTGCGGATCTCCTCGTCCCGGGCGGTGGCACGCGCGCGCAGCGCCTGCCGCTCCTCGTCGGCGGCGTGCTCGTCGTGCATGGCCGGGTTCGGCGGTACGAGGAAGACGGCGCTCTGCTCGGTGCTCCCGCTGCCCGCTCCGGGTACGGGTGCGAGCAGCGCGGACGCCGTACCGACGGCGACGGCGGAGCGCGGCAGCAGGGCGGCGCCCGCGAGGACTTCGCGCGCGCGGGCGTGCGAGTCGGGGTCGGTGATGACGACGCCGTCGACGAGCTCGGGCCGGGCGGCGAGCACGGCGGCGTGGTCGGCGGGGTCGACGGCCTGGGCGAGGTAGCGCCAGCCGGGCAGCGCCGGGATGCCGTGCTCGCCGAGGTACTCCACGGTCGCGAGGACGTCGGGGCCGGCCGGCAGCAGGCCGCCGTCGCCGAGGGCGCCGAGGATGCGGGAGTCGTCGGCTGCGGCGGTGCGCAGCTCGAAGAGCTGACGTTCGGCGGCGGTGACGCCCTGTTCCAGGAGGGCCAGGAGGTCGTCGGCGCCCCGGTCCAGCTCCTCGACGGTGAGCGGGCCTTCGGCGGCGGGGCGCGGGGTGCGGCGGGTGTGCGTCGCGGTGGCGGTGACGCCGCGGCGGGCGCTGTCGGAGGCGGCCTGGACGGCGGCGTTCCGCTGGACACCGAGGGAGGTGCGGTGCGTACCGCCGACGTGGTCGGTGTCCTGCTCGTCCGCGCCGTCGCCGCTGCGGGGCTGGGGGAATCCGGAGGCGGCGGCCGCGGGCAGGCTGAGCAGTTCCGCGAGGCGCTCCTCGGCGGCGATGGACGCCGCCGCGCGGTGCTCCGCCTCGTACGCGGAGGTGGCGGCCTGCGCCGCGTCCGCCGCGCGTGCGGCGGTCAGTTCGGCACGGGCGTCGTCCGCGGCGGCCTCGCGGGCTTTGTCCGCTGTCGTACGGGCGGCCTCGCGGGCCACGTCCCAGGCGGCGACGGCGGTCTTCTCGGCGTCCGTCGCGGCCAGTGCGGCGCGCGCCGGGTCGGCGTCGGGTGCGGTGTCGTCGAGCCAGCCGGCCCGTACCGCTTCGCCCGTCTCCTGCTCGACCTCGGTGAGGCGCTGGCGCAGGTGGCCGATCTCGCTGCGGGCGCGCTGCGCCTCGGTGGCGGCGGCGGTGGCGTCGCGGTGCGCGGCCTCACCCGTCTCCTGGAGTGCGGCGGACCGCTCCTCCTGCTCGGCCGCGACCCGCTCGCCGTCCTCCGCCGCGCTGTGCAGGGCGCGTACGAGGTCGACGGCGGCGGTCGCCCGGGCGGCGAGCGCGGGGGCCGCGTCGCGCTCGGCGTCGCGGATGGCGACGGCCACGCGCGCGGAGCGGTCGGCGGCGGCGCGGTGCCGCAGCACGGCTTCGGCGGCCTGCCAGGCGGAGTGCAGGGTGCGGGCGTCGGCGAGCTCGCGGCGCTGGGTGGCGGCGCTCTTCTCGGCGGCGGCCAGCGCCAGCGAGGCGTGCCGGTAGGCGAGTTCGGCGGAGATCAGCGCGCTGTGCCCGCGTGCGGTCTCGGCCTCGGTGACGGTGTGTGCGGCGGAGGCGACCTGCTGGGCGAGTTCTGCCGTACGCCCGCGTTCCTCGGCGGCGCGGGCGGACAGCCGCCGGGACAGGGTGCGGGTGCGCCGCTCGGCGCCGCTGTGGATGTCGCGGGCACGCGCCCGCGTGGAGGCGGCGTCGACGATGCGGCCGAGGAGGTCGACGGACCCGGCGGTGAAGTCGCGCTCGGCCATCAGCTCGGCGCGGCGGCCCAGCTTGTTGCCGAAGCCGTGGACCAGGTCGGCGAGGCCGTCGGTGTCGCGGGTGTCGGTGACGGCGCGCAGCAGCAGGTCGGTGAAGTCGGAGTCCTTCTTCACCGCGAAGAGGCCGGCGGCCTCGCCCTCGTCGGCGTTCATCTCGCGCTGGTAGCGGAAGAGTTCGGGGTCGAGGCCGAGCTCTCCGAGGTGCTCGTTCCAGCGGTCGTGGATCTCTTCCCAGTGGATGTCGAGGTGCGGGTACGACTTGCCGGCCTCGGTGATCGCGTCCCGGAAGCCCTTCATGGTGCGGCGGCGGCCCTGGGCGCCCGACGCACCCTCAAGAGGGCGCCGTACGGCGGTGGACTCGGCGACCGGCAGAGAGTCGAGGCTCAGCCCGGGCCCGGGTCGGAAGGAGTACCAGGCCTCGGCGAACTTGCGGGGGTCGTTGGAGACCTGGCGGCCGCGCCACTCGCTCACCTTGCCGACGACGACGCACTCGCCGGTGAGGGTGTGCTGCCACTCCAGGGCGACGTGCCCGCAGTCGTCGGCGAGCAGGAACTTGCGGAGCACGCCGGAGCTGGCGCCGCCCAGGGTGTTGCGGTGGCCGGGGAGCATGACCGAGAAGATCAGCTTGAGGAGGACGGACTTGCCGCCGCCGTTCTCCAGGAAGAGCACGCCCGCGGGGGCCGGGCGCCGGGGCGGTCCGACGGGCTCGTCCTCGAAGAACTCCGCCTGGGTGGGGGCGGGGTGGGGCACGGGGGCGCCGACCCCGCGCAGGTCGAGCACGGTGTCGGCGTAGCGCGCACCTGCGGGCCCGATGGAGTAGAGGCGGACCCGGGACAACTCGTACATGGCGGCGGACTCTCAGTCGTCTGGAACGGTTGCGCTCTGGAACGGTGGCGCGGTGGTGCGTCTGAACGGTGGTGCGGTTACGCGTGGAAGGGCAGACCGGCGTCGGCTGCCAGGTCGAGGTCGTCGGCGTCGGACGGCGGCACCAGTGTCGCCGTGCCGTCCGTCACGGGGACGACGCCGAGTTCGAGCAGTTCGGCCATGGCGGCGCTGCCCGCCATGTCGCGGACCTGCAACTGGTAGCGGGCGGTGGTGCGGTAGGCGCCGCCCGCGTCGTCGCCGGTGCGCTGGAGGAAGCCGGAGTCGGTGAGGAAGGCGACGGCCTTGCCGACGATGCCGGTGGTGGAACCGGCGAGGCGGCGGGCGTCCTTGGTGGCGCCGGTGGCGCTGCGCCGGGAGTAGATCCGCCAGGCGGACTCCAGCCCTGGGGCCTCGGTGGCGGGGTCGGTGTTCTCCCCGGCCTCCTCGGCACGCTCCTCCAGACGGCGGCAGGCCTGCCGGACGAAGGCGTCGACGCCGTTGACGGTGAGGCGGCCGATGTACCCGTCGTCGGCGAGGTCCTCGGGGCGCGGGAAGGCCATGGCGGCGACGGCGAGGTGGGCGAGGCCGTGCAGGAAGCGGTCGGCGGACTCGGCCGACGCCCGGCGGGCGTAGTCGCCCATGCGGACGGCGAAGACGGAGTCCTCGTCGGCGGAGACGGCCATTCCGGCGCGCGTGGAGACTTCGAGCACGACGAGGCCGAGGCCGGTGGCGACGGCGTCGGCGAGCCGGGCGAAGGAGGCCTCCTCGCGGTAGCGGCGCAGGAGTTCGGCGTACTCGGCGTCGCGGGCGGGCAGCAGCTTGGGCTGGAGTCCGAAGGAGACGAGCCGGGCGGCGTCGGCGGCGTCGGCGGGGGTGAGGGGGGCGGGAGCGAGGGGAGCCGTGTCGACGGGGTCGCTGCTCCACGCGGGGGGTTCGGCGTGGGGGTCGATCACGGGTGCTGCTCCTTGGGGAGTACGAGGGTGGGGTGGGCCAGATCCAGGGGGCCGGGAGGGGCCGGGGTGGGGGTGCGGCGTCCGCCGGGGGCCGCCCCCTTGCCCGCCCTTCCCCAAGCTCTCGGCTTCGCTCGAGCAGGGGAGACCCCACTCGCCCCCGGGGGGCGGCCCCGCCGCCCAAGGGGGCTGGGGCGTCGAGGGGTGAGCCGCCCAAGAGGGCTACGGGAACTCATGACGCCTCCGCCCGGCCGGAGGCCATGCCCGCCGCGTCCAGCAGGGCGGTGCCCACGATGAGGTCGGCGCCGCCGAATTCGGGGTCGTCCAGCTGGGTGCCGTCGTCGACGGCGAACAGCAGGCGCTCCTCGCCCTGCCGGTACGCCGTGCCGACGGGCGGGCTCGCCGCGTGCACGGCGAGCAGTGCGACCAGGTAGGGCAGGTCGGCGTCGCGGCGGCGGGCCTCGGCGAGCAGCCCGGACAGCCTGCGGGGGGCGTCGTGCGGCAGGTCGAGCAGCTCCATGGCGTCGGCGAGCTGCTCCTCGCTGAAGCGGCTGTCGTCCGGGGTGGCGATGAGGTCGGGCTCGGGCATCTCGGCGCCCAGGTGCTCGCGCTCCAGGGGCGGGGTGAGCAGTATGTCGACGAGGTCGCCGACCCGCACCGAGACGGGGGTGCGCAGGCCCGCGCCGTGGGCGAAGAAGGCGTCGGTGACCCGGATCGCCTGCTCCAGAGGCAGCGGCAGTATCGGCGCGACGAGCTGTCCGTACAGGTCGAGTCCGGAGTGCGCGGACATCGGCGCGAACGCCTGGCGGTCCTGCTCGGCACGGAACAGCGGTCCGGCCTCCAGGAGGCGGGACTGGAGCTGGGTGTGGCGGCGGATGCAGTCCTTGACGATGTCGACGAGTTCGGCGGCGCGGCGCTTCTGCTCGGGGTCCTCGGACTCGTCCCGGGCCTTGCGGATGTTGGTGAGGATCGCGTTCTCGTGGCGGTAGCGGTCGGCGACGTGGTCGAGGGCCTCGGCGATCATGTCGGGGACGGCGTTGAGCCAGTCGACCGCGCGGACGTTGCGCCGGGTGGCCTCAAGAGTGCGGCGCAGTATCTCGGCGTACTGGACGGTGCGGTAGCGGGCCTGCTCGGCGGCGAGCTGGGCGTCGGCGAGGCGGCCCCGGTTGATCAGGACCTCCAGCTTGACCTCGGCGGCGATCTGGGCGCTGGTGACGTCGGTGTCGAGGGCGCCGACCAGTACGTTGACGGCTTCGTCGGTGGTGCGCAGGAAGACTCCGCCGCCGTATCCGGCGACCTCTTCGACGAGCTTGAAGTCGTAGTCGCGGCGGGTGTAGACGCCGTCGGCGGAGAAGGTGCCGTAGACGGCGCGGAAGCCTCGGTCGACGCTGCCGACGTTGATCAGGTTCTCCAGCACCCAGCGGGCGACGCGCTCGTGCTCGGCGGCCGGGCGGCGGGGGGCCTGGGCGGCCACGCGCGGCAGCAGCCGGGCGACGATCTGCTCGTGGTCGGCGCCGGTGTCGAAGTCCATGTTGAGCGTGATCAGGTCGATCGAGGCGAGGGCGACCTCAGCCATCGCGTAGACCGTGTACTCGCCCGCGAGGTTCGCCTTGCGCACGTCGAGGTCGTGCAGCGGAGCGGTGCAGGCGAGCGCACGAAGGCGCCGCGCGAGCCCTTCGTCGGCGGCCGGGCCCTGGGCGGGCCGCGGCCCCGCGCTGAGCTGGGGCGGAACGAATTCCGTCGAGGCAGGCGAAGTCACGTGGCACAGATTAGGTCCTCGCACTGACAACGGTCGAAACGGCCCAGATGGGAACGCTTGCCCCGGGGGTGGCCGGGCGCTCCCGGAGGCCTCCCGGATCCGGCCGGGGGATGCCGGGACCGGACCGGGGAGGACGCTCAGGTGGCCCAGTCGCCGCTCTCGATGCGCGCGGCGTAGAGGTCGACGAGCTGGGTGCGCGAGTCGTCGAGGTAGGCCGCGAGGAGCCTCTCGCCGCCCACACGGTCGCCGAGTGCCAGGGCGGTCACGATCTCCCGGTTCCGTACGAGATAGGGCTGGTGCAGCCTGCGCGGGTCGGACACCACGTGGAAGGCCAGCCGCAGTTCGGCGAGGACGCCGCGCATCAGCTCGTCGGTGCGGGGGCTGCCGGCGAGGGCGACCAGCTCGCGGTGGAAGTGGATGTTGGCCGTGGACACGCGCGGCCAGTCGTCGGCGGCGGCGCCCTTCTCGCCCTCGGTGACCGCGGCGTCGAGCCCCTCGACCGTGAAGGGGGGCCTGCCGAGGTTGCGTACGACCGCGCACTCGACGAGGCGGCGGGTGCGGTAGATGTCCTCGACGTCCGCCACGGCGAGGACCCGGACGAAGACGCCCCGGTTGAGCTCGTGGACCAGCAGTCGCTCGTGGGTGAGCAGCCGGAACGACTCGCGCAGGGTGTTGCGGGAGACGCCGAGCGCCTTGCCGATGCTGTCCTCGGAGAGCCGTTCCCCGGGCGGGAAGAAGCCCTCGGCGATGCGGGTGCGCAGGATGTCCGCGACCCGTTCCGCCGTGCTGGTGCGTCCCAGCAGCGGGCGGTCGTCCGCCAGGGCGCCGCCTTCGGACTCCGTCGTCACCACAGCACCCCAACTCCTCGGCCCGGCCCGCGCGTCCGGCTGTGCCGCCATCGTAGAAGCACGGTGCGCACCCACAAGACCGTCGTCGGACTGTTCAACGATTCCCTGCGGGTGCACTGGTGGGGCGGTGTGCTTCCGCGCACACCGCCCCCGTCCCCTTCGGTGCCGACCGCTCAGACGGCGGTGGCGTCCGGGCCGATCCTGCTGCGTACGGCGGTCTGTACCTCGGCCTCCTCGGCCGGGTCCGCGGCCAGCCTGCGCAGCCGGTCGGCCACTCGCGCGTCGCCGGTCTCGGCGTGCCGTGCGGCGACTTCCCGCGTCGTCTCCTCGCAGTCCCACAGGCACTCGACGGCGAAGCCGGAGGCGAAGGACGGATCGGTGGCGGCCAGGGCGCCTGCCGCGCGCTGCCGCAGGTGCGAGGAGGTGGTCTCCCGGTAGATGTGCCGCAGTACGGGCGCCGCCGCACAGATCCCGAGGCGGCCGGTGCCGTCCACCAGGGTCCACAGCAGCGGTGCGTCGGGGCCGTCGGCCCGTACGGCTTCGCGCAGCGCTCCGAGGACGAGCGGCGCGTCCTGCGCCACTCCGCGGCAGGCGAGCACGCCCGCGGCCGAAGCCCCCAGTGCGTCGGGCCGGTGGACCCAGCCCCGGGCCCGGTCCACCGCTTCGGGTCCGCACATCCGCTCGAAGGCGGCGACGGCAGCCTCGGAGACGGTCCGTGACGGGCTCTGCGCCGCGGCTTCGATCAGGTCGAGCACGGCGGGATCACGGGACTCCGCGAGGTAGTGCAACGCCGCACAGCGCGCTCCTTCGGCCGCGTCGCGCGCCGCCCGGAGGATCTCAGGCCGGTCCTCGGGTCCCGCGACGGCCGACAGGCAGCGGGCGGCCGGCACGTGCAGTGCCGCGCCCCGTTCCAGGCCCTGCTGGGCCCAGTCGAAGACGGCTGCCACGCTCCACCCGGGACGGGGCCCGGCCGGTCGCATCTGGCGCTGCCAGCGGTCGAAGGACCCCTGCTCCTGCGCCGACCGCACCCGGCCGCCCACCGACTCGCGCGGATCCTCCGCCCACAGCCGCCAGGGCCTGGGCTCGAAGGCGTCGCGCACGGCGGCGGCCAGCTCCGCGTCCCCCTCGGGGGAGGCGGCGAACCGCGAGAGCACCGGGCCGGCCAGCGACCGCAGCCCGCTGTCGTCGTCGCGCAGCGCGAGCTCGTCGAGCGCCCAGGTCCAGTTGGTGCCGGTCCTGGCGTACTTGCGCAGCAGCACCAGGGCGTCGTCCCTGCCGTACGAGGCGAGGTGCCCGAGGACGGCGAGCGCGAGCCCGGTCCGGTTCTCGTCCGTGTCGAGGAAGTCCTCGGCATCAAAGAGGTGGCTCTCGATCTCGTCGAGGCCGCCGTCGAGATCCAGGTACAGGCGGGCGTAGTAGAGCGACCGGTTCTCGACCTGCCAGTCGTGGCGGGGGTCGTTCAGGACGCAGTGGTGCAGGGCCGCGAGGGCTTCCGGACGGGGTGCGGCGAGCGCGTGGAGCGTGCCGTCACCCCGGCCCCTCTGCAGGAGGCCGAGCAGTGTGCCGCTCGGCGCTATGAATGGTTCAAACATGGGAAAAAGCCTCATATCAAGCTGTCGACGCAACCGGGAAACGTGCCGTTCCTACGCGGTGCGCCAACATGCCCGGCCGCCCGTCACAGTCTTCCGCTTGATGTAGACCATCTTCCTCTGCCTCTCGTCGGTGGCCCGGAGTGGGCCCGTTCCACATATCCGTAATGCGGCGACTCATGCCCGCACCTGGTGTTTGTGAATCCGTCGTCATGATGGCCCAGCGATTTCGCCACCGCGACCACATTTACGACCTCCCCCGGTCCTCCCTCACCAGGAGGCTTTCACTGCGCGCCGAACAGCTCCAGCAGGTCCTTCTTGTCGAACATCCGGGCGGTGTCGACGGCGGACGGCGTTCCGGCCGCCGGGTCGGCCCCGCCCGCGACCAGCACCCGGACCACCTCGTCCTCGCCCTTGAAGACCGCGCCGGCGAGCGGCGTCTGTCCCCGGTCATTCGCCCGGTTCGCGTCCGCCCCGCGGGCCAGCAGGGCCTCCACGGCACCCGCGTGCCCGTGGTACGCAGCGAGCATCACCAGGGTCTGGCCCTGCTCGTTGGTGAGGTTCGGCGAGACCCCCGCGTCGACATACGCAGCGAGCGCCTCGGTCCCGCCCTGCCGGGCAAGATCGAAAATCTTGGCCGCCAGTTCGACGACCTCGGGGTCCGGAGCTTCGCTCATCGCGGAAAGCCTGCCTTTCTCATGCCGTGACCAGGGGTGCACGGCGTGGGAGCCGTACGAGTGAATCGTCAGGGTACTGCCCGTCGCGCGACATGACCCGGGTTCCCGACGGCAAAGATCACCACGAGGGCAGCAGGCTCTGCCAGTCCAGTGAAAAAGACGAAAAATAACCCGATTGCACGATTTGCGGCACGGATACTTTCTGTGAGCCTGGAAGGACTCATGGTGACTGTCCCCATCAACCAGGAGAACACTCATGATCCTGTCCATCTCAGGTGTCGTGCTGCTCGGCATCATCGTCTTCCTGTTCTTCCGGAAGGACGGACTCAAGGCGTCCCACGCCCTGGTCTGCGCACTCTTCGGCTTCTACCTCGCGGGCACCGCCATCGCCCCGAGCATCAAGGCCGGAGGAGCGAGCCTCGCCAGCCTCTTGGGCGGGATCAAGTTCTGACCCCGCGTTCACCCACCCCCACTTTCAGGAGTCCGACGTGGCCCGGCGTCCCCTCCCCCGCATTCTGAGCAGCAGCAGTGTCTCGGTGGCCCGCAGCCGCGAGCTGGCGCGCACTGCCGCCGACAGCGCCACGGACGTACTCCATCCGCTCATCACGATCAGCCGCGGCCTGCGCAAGCTCGCCGCGGCCGGTCGGGCCAGATGGTCCGGCACCCCCAAGGAGAAGCGCGGTCCCGCGCTGTTCCTGGTGGGTGCCGTCGTCCTGGTGGTCGCGCTCATCCCGTACGGGCCGCTGCTCGCCCTGATCACGGTGATGGCCGCGGCCGCCTGGAAGGGCCATGAACGCGCACCCGTGCAGACCGGCCCCGCCCCGGAGCAGACGGAGCGGCTCCAGTCCCTCTATGAGGCGCTGGTGCCGTACTTCTCCGTGCCCGAGGACCCCGACCCGCTCTTCGCGCACGGCGGCGAGTGGGACAAGGCCTTCAGCGAGTACGAGTTCGACGACAGCGGCCGGCCCCAGCGGCTGCTGATCCGCTATCCCGCGTACTTCCCCGACGGCGAGGCCTCCTCCCGGGCCCGCATCGAGCAACTGCTGCACGCCAAGTCCGGGCGTGGCCGCGAGTACCGCTTCGACTGGGACGAGGAGGGCAACCAGCTCGTCATGACGGTGCTGGACGCGCTCCCCACGACGATCGCCGCCCAGCGCTTCGTCACCGCTCCCGGCGAGACCGTCCTCGGCTTCACCGACGCCGACGCCGTGCCCCGCACGGTCCCCGTCCAGGGCGGCGACGAGCCGTACGACGCGACCCCGGTGATCTGGCGGACCGGACCGCGCTCCACCGAGCCCCATCTGCTGGTCGTCGGCCAGCCCGGCAGCGGTACGACCAGCCTGCTGCGGTCGATCGCCCTGCAGGCGCTGGAGGACGGCGACGTACTGATCGCCGAGGGCAGCGGCACCGGCGAGTACGCGTGCCTCACCGGCCGCAGCGGCGTCCTGGCCGTCGAGTGCGGTCTCTCCGGCGCCCTGGCGAGCCTGGAGTGGGCCGCGTCCGAGACCGAGCGCCGGCTGATCTCCGCCAACCTGGCCAGGCAGGTGGGCCGCGCCGCCCCCGACGACACCAGACGGCCGCTGTGGATCCTGCTGGACCGGCCGAGCGTCTTCGGTCATCTGGCGGCCGCCGACGGTCGCACCGACCCCCAGCAACTGCTGCAGGTGCCGCTGCGGCACGGCCGGGCGGCGAACGTGACGGTGGTGGTGGCCGAGCAGTTCGACGCGGTGGACACCCTCAGCGACTCGGTACGCGCCCACACGCGCGCGCGTGCGGTGCTCGGCCCGGCCGCACCCGCCGAGGTGGAGGCCGTCCTCGGCGCCCCGCCGCACACCACTCCGACGCCGGACGTTCCGCCGGGGCGCGGCTACGCCCGGCTCGGCGCGGGCCCGGTGATGCGTCTCCAGGTGCCCGCCACCCCCGACCCGTACGACGACGCCACGAGCGAGCCGCACCGGCAGGCGGTGCTGGAGCTTCTGCCGGAGCGTTCCGTACCCCTGGAGGACCTGGGGGACCGGAACGCGGACCCGGTGCCCGCCGAGGGCTGACGAGCACGACGACGACAGAGCCCGTGCCCCCCGCTCGACGGGGGACACGGGCTCTGTCGTCGGCCCCGCTAGGCCACCGAGGTCCGCGGCACCTCGGCGCCCGACGCCGCCCCGGTCTCCACGAGCCGCGCGGCGGCCGCGAGGCGCACCGCGGCCTCCTCCGCCACCGGCCCGCCCACCGTGAACGGCAGCCGGACATAGCCCTCGAAGGCCCCGTCCACGCCGAACCTGGGCCCCGAGGGAACCCGTACGCCCACCCGCTCGCCCACCGCGGCGATCCGCGACCCCGACAGTCCGCCGGTGCGCACCCACAGGGTGAGCCCGCCGCCCGGCACGTCGAACTCCCAGTCGGGCAGCTCCCTGCGCACCGCGGCGACCAGCGCGTCCCGGTTCTCCCTGGCCTGGCCGCGGCGGACGGCGACGGCCTGTTCCCAGCCGCCCGTGCTCATCAGCCAGTTGATGGCGAGCTGCTCAAGGACGGGCGTGCCGAGGTCGGCGTACGCGCGTGCCGAGACCAGGCTGCGGATCACTTCGGGGGCGGCCCGCACCCAGCCGATGCGCATGCCCGCCCAGAAGGCCTTGCTCGCCGAGCCGACCGTGAGGACGGTGCTGCCCGCCGGGTCGAAGGAGCAGACCGGACGCGGCATCAAGAGGTCGTCGTCCAGGTGGAGTTCGGTCATAGTCTCGTCGACGACCAGGACGGTGCCCGCCGAGCGGGCCGCCTCGACGAGGGCGCGGCGCTGGTCCTCGCCCGCCAGGGCACCCGTCGGGTTGTGGAAGTCCGCGACGACGTACGCGAGCCGGGGCGCCGCGTCGCGCAGCACCTGCCGCCAGCGCGGCAGGTCCCAGCCGGTCAGCCCCTCCGCCATGGCGACGGGCACCAGACGGGCGCCCCCCTCGCGCATGAGCTGGAGGATGTTGGCGTACGAAGGGGACTCGACGGCGATCCGCTCGCCGCGCCCCGCGAAGAGGTGGCAGATCGCGTCCATGGCGCCCATCGCACCGGTGGTGACCATGATCTGCTCGGGCATGGTGGGGATGCCCTGCGCGGTGTAGCGGTCGGCGAGCATCTGCCGCAGGGCGGGCAGTCCCGCCGGGTAGTCGCCGTGGGTGTGGGCGTACGGCGGCAGCTCCTCCAGCGCACCCTGTACGGCGCGGGTGAGCCAGGGTTCGGGGGCGGGCAGGGCCGCCGTGCCGAGGTCGATGACGGAGCCGAGGGATTCGGGCGGGAGCGGCTCCAGGCCGCGCGCGGGCAGCGGATTGCCCGCCGGGACCGCCGTCCAGCTGCCCGCTCCCCTGCGGGACTCCAGGAACCCTTCCGCACGGAGGGCCTCGTACGCGGCGGCGACGGTGGTGCGGCTCACCGCGAGGGCCACCGCGAGCTCGCGCTCCGCGGGCAGCCGCGCGGCGACCGGGACGCGCCCCTCCAGGACGAGCAGCCGGATCCCGTCGGCCAGCGACCGGTAGGCCGGCGGCTTGCGGACGCCGGGGCCCGTGGGGCGGGACTGTGAGTTGAGCTGGCGGGCGAGCTGCGCCGCCCCCACCGCCGAAGTCCACTGCGCCATGAAATCAGTCCACCTTCCCCGGATTGGCCATGGATGGCTCGTCCTTACGGGCCACAGAGTGTCATGCATCGGTCCACCACCACTACACAAGGGGCGCAGCGTGTCCGGTTCATCACGGTCAACCACTCAACTCTTCCGGCGGCTGGGCCAGCTGTACGTCGGCCTGGCGCTGTACGGGGTGAGTTCGGCGGTGCTGGTGCGCGCGGGTCTCGGCCTGGAGCCCTGGGGCGTCCTGCACCAGGGCGTGGCGGAGCGCTCCGGACTCGCCATCGGAGTGGTCTCGATCATCGTCGGGGCGGTCGTCCTGCTGCTGTGGATCCCCATGCGCCAGCGGCCGGGCCTCGGCACGGTCTCGAACGTGGTGGTGATCGGCCTCGCGATGGACGCCACGCTGGCCCTGCTGCCCGAGGTCCACTCGCTCGGCGGACGGATCGCACTGATGCTCGGCGGCATCGCGCTGAACGGCGCCGCCGGCGGCCTGTACATCGCCGCCCGGTTCGGGCCCGGTCCGCGCGACGGGCTGATGACCGGGCTGCACCGGACGACCGGCCGGTCGATCCGGCTGGTCCGTACGGGCATCGAGATCGCGGTCGTCGCGACGGGATTCGCGCTGGGCGGCTCGGTCGGCGTCGGCACCGTCCTGTACGCCCTCTCGATCGGCCCCCTCACCCAGTTCTTCCTGCGCGTGTTCGCCGTACCGCCGGTGAAGCCGCACGCCGGATCCGAGCCGTGCCCCGCACCCGAGCCGGTCGCCGACGACGAGCACGCCCGGGCGATACTTCCGGGGTGAACCACGCACTCCGGCACAGCTATCTGAACCACCCCGGTCCGGTCCTCCCGTTCGCCCACCGCGGCGGGGCGGCCGACGGTCTGGAGAACACCGCGTCCGCCTTCCGGAGGGCCGCCGAGGAGGGCTACCGGTACTTCGAGACCGATGTGCACGCCACGGCCGACGGCGCGCTGGTGGCCTTCCACGACCCGACCCTGGACAGGGTGACGGACGCGGGGGGCCGCATCGCCGAACTGCCCTGGAGCCGGGTGCGCGAGGCACGCGTGGCGGGCGCCGAGCCCCTCCCCCTCTTTGAGGAGCTGCTGGAGGAGTTCCCCGACGCCCGCTGGAACGTCGACATCAAGGCGGAGCCCGCCCTGCTCCCCCTGGTCGACCTGGTGCGCCGCACGAACTCCTGGGACCGGATCTGCGTCGGTTCGTTCAGCGAGAGCCGGGTCGCCCGCGCGCAGCGGCTCGCGGGGCCGCGCCTGGCGACGTCGTACGGCGTCCGGGGCGTGCTGGCGCTGCGGCTGCGCTCGCTGGGCGTCCCCGCGCCGTTGCGGCGCGGCGCGGTGTGCGCACAGGTGCCCGAGTCGCAGAACGGCGTGCGGGTGGTGGACCGCCGCTTCGTGTCGACGGCGCACGCGCTCGGTCTCCAGGTTCACGTCTGGACGGTCAACGACCCCGGTCGGATGGCCGCCCTTGTCGATCTCGGTGTGGATGGCATCATGACGGACCAGATCGCGACGCTGCGGTCGGTGCTGACCGAGCGGGGGGCCTGGGCCTGACCCCGACCCCTTCCGCCCGTTCCCGCGTCGACACGGGGACCGAGGCAGGGAGCGCACGTGGCGTCCGGGACAGCAGAACCGCCGGCGGCGACGCCCGCGGAGCGCAGGCGCGAACAGCGGGGCTGGTACTTCTACGACTTCGCGTGCTCGGTCTACTCGACGAGCGTGGTGACCGTCTTCCTCGGCCCCTATCTGACGACGGTCGCGAAGGCCGCCGCCGACGCGGAGGGCTTCGTCCACCCGCTGGGCATCCCGGTCCGGGCGGGCTCCGTGTTCGCGTACGCGGTGTCCCTGTCGGTGATCGTCGCCGTCGTCCTGATGCCCATGGTGGGTGCCGTCGCCGACCGGACGGGGCGCAAGAAGCCGCTGCTCGCCGCGGCCGCGTACCTGGGGGCGACCGCGACGGCGGGCATGTTCTTCCTGGACGGCGACCGCTATGTGCTGGGCGCCCTGCTGCTGATCGTCGCCAACGCCTCGCTGTCCGTCTCGATGGCGCTCTACAACGCCTATCTGCCGCAGATCGCCGAGCCGGAGGAGCGCGACAGGGTCTCCTCAAGAGGATGGGCCTTCGGCTACACCTCGGGTGCGCTGGTCCTCGTACTGAATCTGGTGCTCTACACCGGGCACGACAGCTTCGGCGTGAGCGAGGCGACGGCGGTACGGATCTGTCTGGCGTCGGCGGGGCTTTGGTGGGGCGCCTTCGCCATCGTCCCGCTTCGGCGGCTGCGCGACCGCGCGGTGGCCACGGACGGCGCCCGGCCCACCATGGGGCAGGGCTGGCGGCAGCTGGTCGCCACGCTCAAGGACATGCGCCGGCATCCGCTCACGCTGTCGTTCCTGCTCGCCTATCTGGTCTACAACGACGGCGTCCAGACGGTGATCTCGCAGGCGTCGGTCTACGGCTCGCAGGAGCTGGAGCTCGACCAGACGACCCTCATCGTCGCCATCCTGCTGGTCCAGGTGCTGGCGGTCTTCGGGGCGCTGGGAATGGGGCGTCTGGCCCAACGGTACGGCGCGAAGCGGACCATTCTCGGGTCGCTCGTCGCGTGGACGGGGACGATCGGCGTGGGTTTCTTCCTGCCGGCCGGCGCACCCGTCGGTTTCTTCCTGCTCGCCGCCGCGATCGGGCTGGTCCTCGGCGGCAGCCAGGCGCTGTCCCGGTCACTGTTCTCGCACATGGTGCCGCGCGGCAAGGAGGCCGAGTACTTCTCCGCGTACGAGATGAGCGACCGCGGGATGAGCTGGCTGGGACCGCTGGTGTTCGGCCTGGCCTTCCAGCTCACCGGCAGTTACCGGGACGCGATCGTCTCTCTTGTGGTCTTCTTCGCGGTGGGATTCATCCTGCTCGCGCGGGTACCTGTGAGGGAGGCTGTGGCGGCGGCGGGAAACCCCGTACCGGAAAGAATTTAGACCTTGAAGTAAAAGGCCGGTAGTGTACGCCTTTGGCCTGCCAGGCGGACCGTTACTGCGCACTTGCGCAGGAAAAAGACTGGGTGACATCTGCTGTCAGATGTGACAAAGCGGTCACTGGTGGGTACAACAAGGGGCGGCACGACGGGCGACGCACTGACCCGCAACGGGAATCTTTACCGCCGACCGGACGTTGACCGGATGACGACGACAGCGACAAATACCTGTCCTGTGGGCGACAAGCCCGGGAGGCACGATTCATGAGTGAGCGAGCTCTCCGCGGTACGCGGCTCGTGGTTACCAGCTACGAGACGGACCGCGGCATCGATCTGGCCCCGCGCCAGGCGGTGGAGTACGCATGTGAGAAGGGTCATCGCTTTGAGATGCCCTTCTCCGTGGAAGCGGAAATTCCGCCGGAGTGGGAGTGCAAGGTCTGCGGGACCCAGGCACTCCTGGTGGACGGCGATGGGCCGGAGGAGAAGAAGGGCAAGCCCGCGCGCACGCACTGGGACATGCTCATGGAGCGACGCACCCGCGAGGAACTCGAAGAGGTCCTGGCCGAAAGGCTCGCGGTACTGCGTTCCGGCGCCATGAACATCGCGGTGCATCCGCGGGACAGCCGCAAGTCCGCCTGACGTCTCAGGACGAAAGGCCACTGGAGAAGTACAGCGCAAGAGCCGCGGGGCTCCGGCACACCGAGTGTGTGCCGGAGCCCCGCGGCTTTTGTCGGTCGCTACGGGTTCGCCCTGGGCTCCAGGGCCCGAGCCGTTCAGGATGCGAGCCGTTCAGGACGTGAGCGGGGTCCTGGGGCCGCCCTCGTCGCGGCGCGGCGGGTAGGACTGCGACGGCGAGTCGTCGCGGATCACCTCGCCCTGGACGACCTTGCCGTCCGGCTGGTGCATCCGTGCCTGCTGGAACATGTCGCCGAGGCTGCCGGGCTGCTGCACGGCGTTCATCCGGCGCTCCAGGGACTTCTCCGCGTACCGCCCGAGCGCCGCGCGCACCGGCGGCACCAGGATCAGCAGGCCGAGGACGTCGGAGACGAGGCCGGGCAGGATCAGCAGCAGGCCGCCCAGCATCACGAAGCCGTTGCCGGAGCCCTTGCGGCCCTGGTCGTCGGCCGGGTCGTAGGCGCCGCCGCTCTGCTGCTGGCGCTGGATCGTCTCGCTCAGGTTCTTGAAGGCGCGGCGCCCCGCCCTCTTGATGACGGCTCCACCGAGAACGACCCCGCCGACCAGCAGCAGGAAGACGGTGAGCCCTCCGGCCGCGCCGGCCACGAGGGTCAGCAGCCAGATCTCCAGCACCAGCCAGGCGGCGATGCCGAGAGGTACGAACGTACGGGCGCGGGAGCGCTTGCGGGCGGTCGTCGGGGCGGGCGGGGGCGGGGTGCCGGTCGTCATGCCCCCCAGTGTGCCTGGAAGGGCGCCTGAACGGCGTAAAGAGGGCGTGAGTACGGGGAAGGCGGAGGCTGGGCCCGGCAGAGGCCCTGGGCCCCGCAGAGGCCCGCGGAGGAGCAAGGGGGCCCGCGGGAGGAGCACAGGGCCCGCAGCGGAGCGTTACAGGGGCTTGCGGCCGAGGAGCTTGTTGGCGCGCGTGCCGACGCCCCAGGCGGTGACCCGCCACAGGGCCTCGACCAGGATGTCGTTGCTCATCTTCGACTCGCCGATCTCACGCTCGACGAAGGTGATCGGCACCTCGACCACGTGGAAGCCGGACTCGACGGCACGCCGGGCCAGGTCGACCTGGAAGCAGTAGCCCTGCGAGGCGACCTCGTCGAGGCCCAGGCCCTCCAGGGTCTCCGCGCGGAAGGCACGGTAGCCGCCGGTGACGTCGCGCAGCGGCACGCCCAGCAGCATGCGGGAGTACAGGCTGCCGCCGCGCGAGATGAACTCGCGGGACTTGGGCCAGTTGACGATCCGGCCGCCCGGCACCCAGCGCGAGCCGAGCACCAGGTCGGCGCCCTTGAGGGCGGTGAGCAGGCGGGGCAGTTCCTCGGGCTGGTGGGAGCCGTCGGCGTCCATCTCGACGAGGACGCCGTAGCCGTGGTCGATGCCCCAGCGGAAGCCGGCCATGTAGGCGGCGCCCAGGCCTTCCTTGCCCTTGCGGTGCATGACGTGAACCTGGTCGTCGGCCGCGGCGAGCTCGTCGGCGAGCTTGCCGGTGCCGTCGGGGCTGTTGTCGTCGGCGACGAGGACGTGCGCTTCGGGGACGGACTCCCGCACCCGCGCGACGATCGGCTTGATGTTCTCGGCCTCGTTGTAGGTCGGAATGATCACCAAAACACTGCCGAGCGGGCCGTAACGCTTCTGACCGCCGTCGTTCACTGATGCCCCTTTTCACGCCCGTACACAGAGGACCCACCATAGCGAGCGTGTACGGACAAGAGGCCGAGGGCCCGTCCGGGAAGGTCCCTGCGATCTGCGGATGGGGGCCCGGCGTCCTTCGGGCCGACCAGGTGCCCGCCGGCTGCGGACATCCTTGCCGTTGTCTACTGAACGCCGGGGCCCTACCCGGGTCGCACCGTCGGACGAAAAAACCTTCCCTCGCCCCCGAGGCGCGGGCGCTGAACCTGGCTCCCGGGAGGGTGCGCCGTGTGGCGCGCCTCCCATGACCCAGCGGCGTTCGACGACTGCGTGGAGGATTTCCGGCCGGACGTTTCGTGGTGGACCCGGCCGAACCTACCCGCCGTTGGCCGCTCTCTGTCAACACCCGTGCGACCTGCGGCGTTTACCGGCGGTTCGTCAAATCACCAGGTCAGTGCCGAGACGGCGGAGAACCGTCCGGCAGCCTTCGGATCACCGATCGGCGGTACGCGACCCGCCGCGCGTCACGCGTTCGGCCGTACGTACACGGTGTGCCCTGCGACCACGGTGCGCAGGCAGACGGGGAGTTCGGCGCCGGGCGTGAGGTCGGGGAGACCGGGCGTGCCGGAGCGCGGGTCGGTGGACCAGCGGGAGACCCGGTCGTCGGGGGCCTGGACCACCAGGTCGCCGGTGTGCCAGATCGCGTAGTCGGCGGGTGCGCCGGGGACCAGGGTGCCCGCGTCGTCGCGGCCGATCGCCCGCCAGCCGCCGCGGGTGTGGGCGGTGAACGCGGCCCGTACGGAGACCCGGTGCTCGGGGGTGCGGTGGAACGCGGCGGCGCGGACGGTGCCCCACGGGTCGAGCGGGGTGACCGGGCTGTCGGAGCCGAAGGCCAGCGGAATCCCCGCCTTGAGCATGGCGGCGTACGGGTTGAGGGTGCGAGCCCGGTCGGCGCCGAGGCGCGCGGCGTACATGCCCTCGTCGCCACCCCAGGCGGCGTCGAAGGCGGGCTGTACGGAGGCGGTGAGGCCGAGGTCCGCGAAGGCGGCGATCGTGGCGGGGGTGAGCATCTCGGCGTGCTCGACGCGGTGGCGGGCGGCGCGTACGCGCGCGAGTCCGACCTCGTCGGCGGCGGCCCGGACGCCGTCGGCGACCGCGGTCAGGGCGGCGTCGCCGATGGCGTGGAAGCCGGCCTGCAGGCCCGCCCCGGTGCACGCGGCCACATGGGCGGCGATCGCGGCGGTGTCGAGGTGGGCGGTGCCGGTGTGCGGGGCGTCGGCGTAGGGGTGGTGCAGGCAGGCGGTGTGCGAGCCGAGCGAGCCGTCGACGAAGAGGTCTCCGGCCGCGCCGATGGCGCCGAGTTCGCGGATGCGCCGGGCGTCCTTCGCATTCGCGACCTGTTCGGCCCAGTAGCCGAATACGCGCGGTCCCGGCTCGTCAGCGGCCAGCTTCAGCAGGCCTGCGAAGTCCTCCTCGTCGGAGATCTCGGGGCCCCCGCACTCGTGGACGGTGCCGATGCCGAGCGAGGCGGCGTGTGCGAGTGCGGCGCGCTGGGCCTCGGCGCGCTGGGCCGGGCCGACGGCTCCGTGGGCCGCGGCGCGCACCGCGTGGTGGGCGGCGGCGGTCAGCGGTTCGTCCGGGTGATACCCGGTCAGCCCGGTGACACCGGGGACGAGATCGAGCAGGGCGGTGCTGACGACCGCCGAGTGGACGTCGATGCGGGGCAGGTAGAGCGGGCGCCCGCCGGCCGCGGAGTCGAGTTCGGCGCGCGAGGGGTGGCGCCGCTCGGGCCAGCGGGAGGCGTCCCAGCCGCCGCCGATGAGGACCTCGCCCTCCGGGCGGGCGGCTGCGTGGGTACGTACGAGAGCGAGTGCCTCGTCCAGACCGCGGGCGGCGGACAGGTCCAGGCCGGTGAGGGCGAGGCCGGTCGAGGTGGTGTGCACATGTGCGTCCGTGAACGCCGGGGTGACGAGTGCGCCGTCGAGGTCGAGCACCTCGTCGACGCCGCTCGCAAAGGCGTCGGCCGCCCCTTCGGAACCCACCCACGCGACGTGGCCGCGCTCGACGACCATCGCGGTGGCGAACGGGTCGGCGGGACTGTGGACCTCGCCGCCGCGCAGCAGCACGGTGCGGTCGGAGGGGGTGGCGGGGGACGAGGGGACGGTGCGCTCGGTCATGAGGACCAGTCTCGCGCAGCCCGTACGGCGCTCTCGACCAGGGTGGCACCAAGGGGCCGACCGCCGGACCGGGGGGAGACGGAGTGCGGGCATCCCCAGGTTCGGCATCCCCAGGTGCGGCATCCCCAGGTGCGGGGGGGCGTCCGTCGCGTGCCCCGGCACGCACGCCCCGCGACCCGGACGCGGAGCAGGCCCCCTAGACGCGGGGCGGGCGTGCCTCGTACGGGGTGGAGAGGACCACGGTGGTGCGGGTGGATACTCCCGCGAGCGTGCGGATCCTGGTGAGCAGGTGCTCAAGCTCCAGGGGGGTGGCGACGCGCACCTTGAGGATGTAGTTCTCGTCGCCCGCGACGCTGTGGCAGGCCTCGATCTCGTCGATGCCCGCGAGCCGTTCCGCGATGTCGTCGGGGGCGCTGGGGTCGAAGGGCGCCACCGAGATGAACGCGGTGAGCGGCAGGCCGACCGCCTCGGGGTCCACGACCGCGGCGTACCCGCGGATCACTCCGCGCTGTTCGAGCCTGCGGACGCGCTGGTGCACCGCCGAGGTGGACAGGCCCGTGGCCTTGCCCAGGTCGGTGTAGCTCATCCGCCCGTCCTTGACGAGCAGGTCCACGATCTGACGATCCAACTCCTCCATGGGCCAAGAACCTACAGGGCGCGGGGGCACCCGGGGCACCCGAGCGCCGTGCGTCTTGCCTGGTGGAACAGCCGGCACCGGGCACACCCCCGAGGTGTCCGGCACGCATCTGCGCCGGGCATGTGACGAATGCCACATGGCTGTGGCCGTGTCCTCTCCTCTTGTGCGGTTATCGCGCAGGCGCGCAGGGAAGTGCTTGCTGTGGTCGAGGCCGCAGCGCCTTGTCGGCCCACCTCTAGGGGGAGAGTCTCCATGCAGAGCCTGAAGCGCACCGGACGTACCGAACCGGAGCCCGATTCCGTCGATTCCTTCGACGGCGGCGAGGACCCCGGTTCCGATTCGTACGACACCTTCGAGATGTACCGGGTGATCTGCCCGGACTGCGCGCAGCCGATCGCGCTGCTCGCGGACGAGGACGTCCTTCCGGAGCACGCGAAGTGCCCCACCCCGTGGAACCCGTTCGGCCTGACGGCCTGCGCCGGTACGGGGCGCCCCGCCGCCGACGCGAAGCCGGCGGACGAGTCGCGGGAGGTGCTGGAGCAGGACACCGCGCTGCTGCTGACGCTCCCTCAGGGGCTCGACTGGCGGACGCAGCCCTTCTCGCACGTAGGTGGCCCGGGGTCGCGCCCGGTCAAGGTGGTGGAGCAGCAGCGCGCCGCGTAACGCCCGCTGCCGGGCGGCCCGTTCCCGAACGGGCCCCTTCCCTCAGCTCCTTCCGTACCCCTGTTCCGCCCAGTACGTTCCGCGCACCATGGCCTCCAGCGACGGCCGGTGCATGATGAGCGCGTCCGGGTCCTCCGGGATCCGGACCTCGCCGAAGTGCACCTGCCGGTAGGCGATGCGCAGCATGACGACCGCATGCCGCAGCGCGGCGTACAGGGTGTGGAACTCCATGTCGCGCGGGGTGTGGCCGGTCAGCCGTGCGTACCGGCTCTCGATCGCGTCGCGGCGCAGGAAGTCCGGCAGGCCGCTCTGCCCGAACGAGACCGTGAGGTCCTGGAAGAAGCGGTGCAGGTAGACGGTCCAGCCGAGGTCGAGTTCGCGGGGGCCCAGGGCGGCCATCTCCCAGTCGAGCACGGCGGCGGGGGTGAAGCCGTCGTAGATGATGTTGCCGATGCGGGCGTCGCCCCAGCACAGGACCGGGTCGCCCTCGTCGTCGGGCCAGTGCGCGTCGAGCCAGCCGAAGGCCTCCTCTATGAGGGGCGAGCGGGGCAGGCCGTCGACGACCCATTCGTAGTAGGTCTGCTGCGCCGTCACGTGGCGGCGCAGTGGTGTTCCTTCGACGTCCGGGAGCAGGAATTCCGCTTCCTTGGGCGGGAACTGGTCGTGCAGACGGGCGAGGATGCCGATGCTGGCGGCTTCGAGTCCTGCGCGCTCGGTGTCGGTCGCCGCGTACAGCCAGTTCCCCTCGTACGTGTAGGGCATGACGTCGGGCGGTACCCGGCCCTCGGCGCGGGCCATCACGAAGAAGGGCGCGCCGAGTGGCGCGGGGTCCTCCTCCAGCCACAGGACGCGCGGCACCGGCAGGTCGGTGTGCTCGCCGACGAGGCTCATGACGCGGTGCTGGCGGGCCATGTCGTACACGGGGAAGACGCTGTACGCCGCCGGGTCGGCGGCCAGTCTCAGCGCGCAGCCGGTGACAGGGGCGTCGGGGTGGTCGAGGTCGAAGAGCAGGGTCTCGCTCGACATTCCGTTGGAGCCGGGGACGCGGACGTCGGTGACACGTGCCCCCGGCAGGCGCGTGTCCAGCCACGCGGTGAGGCGTCGGCCCAGGTCCTCGGGGTCGCGGGTGGTGGTGCGGGGGCGCGGTGCGGTGGCCATTTCCGTACTCCTCTACGAGATCTGCGAGATCTGCGATCCGCCGGCGAGCCGTGGGGGGAGCGCTCTCAGGGCGCGGTCGAGTCGTATCCGGTGAAGCCGCTGGGGTCGTGGCGGCCGAAGGTGCCGTGCTCGAAGATGCCGTACCCGGTACGGCCGCCCAGTGTGAAGCGGGCCGCGTGGTCGATCACGCCGTACGCCGCCATGGGGTGGGCGGCGGGATCGGACAGGTCGTAGGCGCGGCGGTCGGTCCAGCCGCGGCCCTGCCAGCTGCCGTGCTGCCAGTCGGTGGCGGGCGGGTAGCCCGCGCCGACGGCGAGCGGTGAGGAGGCGAGGACCTCGACGCCGAGTTCGAGGGGTTTGCGGTCCTGGTCCGTGAGGTGGACGACGGCGCGTTCGGGGTGGCGGGTGCCGGAACGGTAGGTGATGTCGGTGTGGGGCCAGCCGAGTTGGACGTCGCGGTCGCCGTTGCGGACGAGCAACGCCTCATTGAGGGTGCGGTGTCCCTCGGCGTCCTCCTGGGCGATCACCATCACGAAGCGGTCGTCGAAGCGGGCCGGTATCCAGAGCCAGTGGAAGCCCTCGGGGCGGTGCTCGTCGGCGGCCCGCCCGCCCTCCTCGCCGGGGATGGGGCGCACCCCCCAGCTGCGGTCGCGGGTTCCGGTCCACTCCCCCGCGGTGAGGAGGATCTGCTCGCCGCCGACGCGGACGACGCCGGAGCAACCGCCCGCCTGGACGAAACGGCGGCCTTCGAGCATCAGGCGGTCGCCGCGGTACTGGACGTGGTGGGGTTCCCAGACGGCCGGGAAGTCGGCGGTCCAACTGATCTCGTACGAGAGCGAGTCGGGGTCGGCGGGGTCGGCCTCGCAGGTGAGGGTGAAGCGGCGGAGCGGTTCGTCGACGGTGATGCGCAGGGGGCCGACGGAGAGGTTCATGCGGTCGTCGGTGAGGGCGTCGGAGGCGCGCACCGCGTGCAGCGTGTCGCCGAGGCGGAGGGTCGCGTAGGCGTCGATGACACCGGTGTTGGGGTAGACGCCGAGGCCGGCGACGAGGAGGGCGCGGCCGGTGTGGTCCACGAAGTGGAAGATGCAGCGGTCGTAGGCGTTCCGGTCGCCGGTGGCGACGTGCTTCATCGACAACGGGGCCTGGTGGATGGGGTATTCGTCGAGCGCGATGGGGCGGTCGTCGGGCACGGTCTCCTCCTGGCGGGCGGGCGCGGGCGTACGTGCGTACGGCGTACGGGCGGGTACGGGGCGTACGGGTGCGGCGCGGAGGGTGCGGCCCCGGCAACCTTTCTGACGGTACGTCAGGGGGTGGGGTGGGAGCCAGAGTGCGGGGCGCTGGGCGCGTGCGGGGCGGGGCGGGTGGGTTGTACGTGCGGGTGCGTCGTGGCTGGTCGCGCAGTTCCCCGCGCCCCTGAATGCCTGCCCCTTGGCCCTCTAGGGGGCGGGACGGGTGGGCAAGGGGGCGGGCCCCCACTGCGGCACGCCCCCACCGACCCCGTCCTCAGCGGGTCTCCGGGCCCGCCAGGTGCCGGGCGATCACCATGCGCTGGATCTGGTTCGTGCCCTCGACGATCTGGAGGACCTTGGCCTCGCGCATGAGGCGTTCGACCGGGAAGTCCAGCGTGTAGCCGTACCCGCCGAGCACCTGCACCGCGTCCGTGGTGACCTTCATCGCCGCGTCCGTGCAGAAGAGCTTCGCCATGGCCGCCTGGCGCGAGAAGGGGCGGCCGGCGTCCCGCAGCCGTGCCGCCGCCAGGTAGAGCGCGCGGCCCGCCTCGATCTGGGTGGCCATGTCGGCCAGCATGAAGCGCAGGCCCTGGAAGTCCGCGATGGGGCGGCCGAACTGCTGCCTCCCGGTGGCGTACGAGAGCGCCTCGTCCAGCGCGGCCTGCGCGACGCCGATCGCACAGGCGGCGATGCCGAGGCGGCCCGAGTCGAGGGCGGACAGGGCGATGGCGAAGCCCTGCCCCTCCTCGCCGATGCGGCGCGCGTCGGACACCCGTACACCGTCGAAGTTCAGCTGTGCGGTGGGCGAGCCCTTCATGCCCATCTTCTTCTCGGGGGCTGCGGCGCTCAGGCCCTCCGCATCGCCCGGGACGAGGAAGGCGGTGATGCCGCGCGGGCCCTCGACGCCCGTCCGGGCCAGCACCGTGTAGAAGTCGGCGATGCCGCCGTGGGTGATCCAGGCCTTGGTGCCGGTGATCACCCAGTCGTCGCCTTCACGCACCGCCTTGGTGCGCAGCGAGGCCGCGTCCGAGCCCGAGGCGGGCTCCGAGAGGCAGTAGGCGCCGAGGAGACCGCCGCCGAGCATCGCGGGCAGGTGGGCGGCCTGCTGCTCCTTGGTGCCGTAGCCGGCGAGCGCGTGGCAGGCGAGGCTGTGCACGCTGACGCCCAGGCCGACGGTCAGGCGGGCCGCGGCGAGCTCTTCGAGGACCTGGAGGTAGACCTCGTACGGCTGGTCGCCGCCGCCGTACTCGGAGTCGTACGGCAGACCGAGCAGCCCGGATTCGGAGAGCAGCGAGAAGACCTCGCGCGGGAAGTGCCCGGCGTCCTCCTCGGCTGCGGCCTGGGGAGCGATCTCCCGCTGGACCATGTCGCGTACGAGCGCGAGCAGGTCGCGGGACTCCTCGGTGGGCAGCTCTCGTTCCACCGGCTGCGGGGCACGGTCGGACATTGCGGCGCTCTCCTGACTTCTCGGGCCCTGTCGGGCGCGGCGACGGGCGCACGCACCGGGTGTGGCGGCGCCGCCGGGTGTCTCAACTCCAGCCTGCGGCACCACTCCGGGTTACGGAAGTGGACTGTCCGGGGCCGTGGCGGCTGAGTATGCCCGATCGGGTCCGTTCCGTCACCGGTCGAAAAGCCGCAGGCCGGGCAGGTCGGGGCGGCGTTACGGGACCGTGTCGTCCGCCCCGCGGCCGACGGTGCCGACCGCCCCGTCGGCGGCCGCTCCGGCGCCGCTGTCGTCCGCCGCATCGTCGAGAGGTGGAGCCGGGCATTCCGGTACGAGTACGGCGACGGTCTCCAGGGTGGCGCGCAGCAGCATGACGAGGAGGTCGCAGACCGCCTCTTGAGGCAGCGCCGGATCGCCGATCCAGTCGAGCGTGATGCCCTCGACCCCGGTCATCCAGCCGAGCAGCGCGAGCCGGGCCGTCGGGGGGACGTCGGCGCGCCCGTACGCACCCTCCGCGAGGGTGGCGATCAGCTGCTCGCGCACGGCGTCGCGGATCGACTGGACCTCGACGTCGAAGCCGACGCCTCCGGTGACGATCGTCCGGTACGCGGCCTGGTGGTACCGGGCGTAGTGCAGATAGCCGTCGACGGTGCGCCGGACCCGCTGTGTGCGCGGGAGTTCGGGGTGGCTCCCCGCTCTGGCGACCAGATCGGTGACGGACTCCTCGACGATGGCCAGGTAGTAGCCGCGCTTGTTGGCGAAGTAGTAGTAGATCAGCCCCTTGGCGACGCCCGCATGGCGTGCGATGTCGTCCATCGACAGGGCGTCGTAGGACGTGTCGGCGAACAACTTCCGCCCGGTTGCGATGAGTTCGGCTCTGCGCGCCAGGGATTTCCCGCTGGTTCCGCGCTGTTGACTCTTATTCAAATTAAGCCCTAGTCTCCCAGTCCGGAAGGATGGCCGCAGTATTCCACGGGCTTCCCTCCGCTCCTCATGCACTTCCCCTGCGCAATCTCGCGACGTACGGGAGGAACCGGTGAGCGCAGCAAAGAGGCCGCCGAAGCAGCTGTCCCCCGAGGGCAGAACCGGCTGGCGCAGAACCGCGGTGATGGCCGTGCCGGCCGTCCTCGCGGTCGGCGCGATGGCGGCGATGATGGGCCAGGGCGCGCTCGCCGCGTCGTTCGCCGTCTCGGGCACCAGCTTCCAGGTCGGCTCCTCCAAGCTGACCAGCAGCGGGCTGTCGTCGTACGTGCAGACCGACCGGTCCGTGGACGGCAAGGGGCATCCGGTCGCCCTGCTCGGCATCGGCAACGCCCGGCTCTCCGACATCTGCCAGTCGGCAGAGGTCAAGACCCCGGTCGGCACCGTGGTGTTCAAGCTGACGGCGGGCGGCGAAGCGGGCGAGGTCACCGCCAGCAACCTGATCATCGACGGCGAGGACCTGACAGGTGACGCCACCTTCGGGACGGCGCAGATCGGCCGGGACGCCTCCACGCTCGACGCGGTGCCGGGGGTCAAGGGCGAGGCGGGCAAGTTCGGCCTCCAGGCCGGGAACATCGAGGTCGCCGGGGTGCGGTCGCACGCCTGGTCGGCGACCGGCGGGAACTTCCGGCTGAAGGGTCTGAAGCTCGATGTGAGCCTGGACGGCAAGAAGTGCTTCTGAACCGGTTCGTGGACCGGGGCCGCGGGGACCGGGGGCCGAAGTACCGGGACCCTAGGTCCGGCCCGGCGGGTTCCGTCCGCCGTCTCCTCAAAGAGGGTCTGGAGGCGAGGCTGCCGTGGCCGGAGCGGCGGCGCCGGTTCCGCTCCTGGCGGCGACGGCGGCCGTTCTGGGCGGGACTGTTGCTGGCGCTGGCGGGCGCCGAGCTGCTGCTCGTACCGCTGTCGCCGCTGACGATCCTGGTGAGCCTGGGGCTCGGCGGGCTGGCGGCGCTCGGCATCGGGCTTGCGCTGATCGCGGCGGCGCTGTTCCTGTGGTTCCTGCCGCACACCCGGCACTACGTCAGCGTCAACGCGCTGATCCTGTCGGTGCTTTCGTTCGCGGCGACCAACCTGGGCGGTTTCCTGGTGGGGACGCTGCTGGGGATCGCGGGCAGCGCGATGGGCTTCGGCTGGACTCCGGTGACCGGGCCCGGAACACCGGCGGAGCCCGGGACACCGGCGGCGGAGCCCGCCGAGGAGGAGCGCCGGGCGCCGACGGTACGGGAGCACCAGGGGCCGCGCACCCTGGCGGTGGCGCTGCCCGTCGTCCTGCTGGTGGCGATCGGCGCTCCCGTACAGCGGGCCCAGGCGGCCGCGGCCGAGCCCCTGGCACCGCGGACACCGCCCACGGTCACCACGACGCGCTTCGCCCCCGACGGCTTCCTGATCGCCGGGGTGAAGGAGGTGCGGACCGTGGACGGCCCGCTCAAGGTGATGGTCCTCAAGATGAGGGCCGCGTCCCTCAGCGACTACGAGCTCAGGACCCGCGACGGCAGGGACGAACTCTCCCTGGGCGCCGACAGCCTGGACCTCAGCGGCAACGTCACCCTCTACCTCACCAAGTTCAGCGGATGCCTGCAGGGGCTGCTCTGTCTGACCTTCACCCCGGACGGGCTGCCCGTGCCGCCGGTGGTGCCGCCCTTCGTCTACATGACCGACGTCAGTGCCGAGCAGGCCATGGTCACCTCGGACTCGATCGTGACGAACGGACTGCGGCTCGGTGCGTCCTGACCGCCGCACCCCAGTCGTGCAGGAGGTTCCGTGATCCAGATCCAGGCCGCGCTGTTCTGGGCGTACGCGATCGGCGCGACCTTCGCGGTGTCCGCGGGCCGCCAGCTCCAGTGGTGGGAACGGTCGGTGCAGGGCGAGGGCGTGCGCACCAGAAGCCGCGCCGCCGATCCGTACATGGCGCTCACCGTGCTGTTCGCCGCCGTCCTGCTGGTGCCGACCGGGCTGTTCCTGCTGTGGCAGAACCCGTCCTGGGCGACCATGCACGTGGTGGACGGGCACGACGGACTGTGGGCCGGACTCGTGCTCCTCCACGCGGGAGGGATCGTCGTCGGCACGCTCCTCGGCTATCTCGCGGCCCGGCTGCTCGTCCTGGTGGGCGCGGGCTACTGGGCGTACCTGCAGAGCGTCGGCGGGTACTTCCTGCTCTTCGGGA
Source organism: Streptomyces sp. NPDC021093 (assembly GCF_044333135.1). Taxonomy (NCBI): domain Bacteria; kingdom Bacillati; phylum Actinomycetota; class Actinomycetes; order Kitasatosporales; family Streptomycetaceae; genus Streptomyces; species Streptomyces sp. NPDC021093. The sequence goes on from NZ_JBIRQJ010000018.1 coordinate 51,565, forward strand.
CGCTGATCCACGGCTGGGACGGGAACGGCTACCGGCGGCTGCTGACCACGAGCACGCGCGCGTACCGCGACTGGCCGCGCGAGAGCCTCGTGAACAACGTGCTGGACTTCCTGACCTCGGGGACGTTCCTGGCACTGCTGGTGCTCGGGCTCGCCGTCGTCGGGACCATGCTGGGCACCGAGATCGGCTGGCTCGTCGAGGGGTGGCGGCTGCCGGGCGCGGACGAGGACCGCAAGGTGGGGCGGTTCGTCGCCGTGCTGATCGCCGGGGCCGGGGTGTACGGGCTGCCGTTCGTGGGCGCGCTCGGCGCGAGCGTGCTGATCAGGCTGCTGGGGTGGCTGCCGGGACTCGCCCTGTTCGCCGTTCTGGCGGGTCTGGTGCTGCTGCCGAGGCGCAGTCCGGTGCGTTTCCTGTACGGGCTGGTGGGCGTACCGCACCGGCACTGGCGGGCGGAGGAGAACCTCCCGCACGGGCCGCCCGCGCCGCCGTCGGACAGCTACGGGGTCACATCAGACCGGCACCGGTGACGAACATCGCCACGACGACGACCAGCGCCCAGCCGAGGACGTGCTCCAGAAGCTTGGGCCCGTCGAAGTCGTCGTCGGGGCCGCCGGTGCGGGCGCGCGAGCGGGCGGAGAGGGCGGCGGAAGCAGCAGTCATCGGATCTCGCAGAGCAGGAGAGGAACAGGAGAGGAAAGCGGAACAGCTTCCTCCACATTGCCAGCGGGCCCGGTCCCGGAACAGATGACGTTGGTCACTGCCCCGGGACCGGAGGGGCGTCTCAGCGGATGCCGACGGCCTCAAGAGCCCTGCACTGCGCGGGTGTCGCGTTCAGCGGCCAGAACAGGTAGCAGACGCCCCCTGTGCCGGAGACCACTTTCCCGCTCGCGTTGTACCGCTTGGTGCGCAGCCAGATGTTCTCCCACTCGCGCCTCTTGTAGACGCGGCGGACGGCTTCGTTGGTGGGGGACGCCGGGTCGTTCGCGATCACGTCGCCCGTGCCGGTGAAGCCGATGACGGTCATCAGGTGGCCGGACGTGCCGTAGCCCGCGCCGGTCAGCTCCTCCTTGAGGAACGACTGCGACGTTATGGCGGGGATGCCCGCACGGATCAGGAGCGTCAGCTCGTCCAGCGACCCCAGCCGGGTGACGACCGCGTTCATGTCCCGGTACGTCGCCGCGTACGCGGTGTTGAAGGGCCAGTTGCCGCAGCCGTCGTACTGGTAGTCGTACGTCTGGCGGGCCGCGTGGCACACCTGGGGGTCGGCGTACGCGGGGTTCACCCAGGCCAGGTCCTCGGGGGTGGGCCCGCGCCCCCAGTACTCCAGGATCATCGTGGCGGAGGTGGGGCTGCACCACGCCTCTCCCCCGTTGTCGTACTCCGGATACTGGCCGACGTGGATCTCCTGCGAGCGGCGCGGCACCCGCAGCTCGCGTGCGCGGCGGGGCTCGGAGGCCGGGACGGTGAACCGGTCCGGCACGTCGGAGGCCATCGCGCCGAGCCGCCACACCTTGGGCGTCGCGCCGCTGCCCGGCAGCCGGTGCAGGACGAGCCGCAGCTGATAGCCGGTGAGCCGGGTGCCGGTGGCCGGGTCGGTGACCCCGACGGTGTCGGTGGAGACGCTGCTGCGGCCGTCGCTCTGGTCGTCGACGGAGGTGCGCCGGATGTCGGCGTCGCCGGCCGCCCAGCGGCCCATCACGTACCAGGGGGTGCGCGATCCGTCGGTGTACACGGCGCACAGTTCGACGGCGATCCAGGTGCCGGGCGGGGTGTCGGCGTTCCAGGAGGCGACGATCTCGGTGGCGGGCACGCGGCTGTAGTGCAGCGGCGAGGTCCACACGGCGTACTCGTAGGTGCCGGTGCGCCCGGTGTGCGGGTCGAGGTAGGTCGTCAGCCCGTCGGGGGCGCCGATGACCAGGCCGGGGCGGCGGCCGCCGACGACGCGGGTGCCGGGGCCCGCTCCGGAGCGCCAGTCGGTGTACGTCGTCCAGAAGCGGTTGTCGACGTAACAGGCCTCCTCCGGGGCGGGCACGGGAACGGGCTCGGGCTCGGACGCGGGTACGGACGCGGACGCGGCGGCCGGAAGCACGGGAACGGCGGCGGCGGCGAGCGCGGCGGTCAGTACCGTCCTGCGCGCGGCGGGCGGCAGATCGGGTCTGTTCGGGTTCGGGTCGGGTCTGGTCACGGTCGAGGACCCCCAGTCGAAGAATCGCAGTCGAATGCGGACGAGCAGGCGAATACGGATGCGGGTGCGGACGAGCGCGGTCCGGGCAGGCGGTATGGCTCTTACCCCGGCGGAGCGTCCGGCACCCGCCGGAGCCCGGGCCCAGGCCCCATAGTGCGACCGCCAGGACCCGTGGCCTGCTGAGGCGCGCGGACCGCACCCCTCATAGGCTGGTTCGAATGAACAGCACCGCCCCTCTCGCACCTCTCGCACCTCTCGCCGCACGGCTCCGCGCACTGCCGCCGTCCTGCGGTCCGGTGCGGCTGATCGCCGTGGACGGCCACGCGGGCTCCGGCAAGAGCACCTTCGCCGGGCGTCTGGCGGACGCGCTGGGCGGGGCGCCCGTGCTGCACCTGGACGACCTGGCGAGCCACGCGGAGCTGTTCGCCTGGACGGACCGGCTGCTCCCGCTGGTGACCGGGTCGCTGGCACGGGGCGAGAGCGCGCGGTACGCGCCGTACGACTGGACGCTCCGCCGCTTCGGACCCGAGGTGCGCGAGCTGTCGCCCGCTCCCGTCGTCCTCATGGAGGGCGTGGGGGCCGGGCGCCGCGCGCTGCGCCCCTTCCTCGCCCATCTCCTCTGGATGGATCTGGACGCCGAGCGGTCCTGGCAACGCGGCCGGGAGCGGGACGGAGCGGAGCAGTCCGCATTCTGGGACGGCTGGACGGAGGCCGAGACGGAACATTTCTCGGCGGACCCGTCCCGTCCGTTCGCCGACACCCTGGTACGGCAGTTGCGCGAGGGCTACGAGTGGCATCAGAGAACCCCCGCGACCGCATGAGAGGACAGTTCCGTCACCGAGCGTGACCACCTGCCCCGACCCTGTGGAACAGCCGGAAAACCTTCCCCGCGAGTGCCCCAACTCCGCTTGACCCGGGGGGCGTACAGGTCTTACGTTCTCAATGTGCGGCTTTCCGGAGCCGCCCGCAGACACGAAGCCCCCGGTTGTTCCCCCGTGATCGGGGGCTTCGTTCTGCCCTCACCGGTCGTTCCGGGGCGCACAGAGGCCCCATTCGCTCACCCAGGGTCACCATTCGCGCAGGCCTTGCGGCACCCTTATTTCCCTGCCCCCTGCCCAGGTACGATGCCCTTCGGTGCGGTCAATTCCCGTCCGGGACACAGCGGTTCGGGCAAGTGCCAACGGCAAACGGCCACTGGCACACGCCCGACAGCACATCACGGGGGGCACGGTCTGTGGGGGACGTGATGGACTTCGGCACGCAGGGCACGCACGCCCCGGCCGACCTCGCCTGGCTGCGCGGCGTGGACGCCTACACCATGGGGGCGTATCCGCAGGCGGAGGAGGAATTCCGGACGGCGGTACGGCTCGATCCGGGGATGGCGGACGGCTGGCTCGGCCTCCATGCCCTGCGCATCGACACGACGACGGCGCTCTTACGCATGTACCGCCACCAGGAGCGGTTCGGCGAGCAGCGCGCCAGACACCGCAGGACGCTCAACTCCTGGTACTGGCTGGGCTGGTGGGTGCAGCCGGTCCTGGAGAACCCTCGGGACCTGCTGCTCGCGCACGCCTCGCACTGGCTGGACGGTCGCCATGTCCCGGAGCTGGACCGGGCGTTGGCGGGTCTGCCGCCGGTGGACACGGACCAGCAGGTGCGGTTCCTGCACGCGTGCCGGGCGTATCTGGTCAAGGACTGGGACCAGCTGGTCCGGCACACCGACTCCCTCGTCGACGATCCGCTGCTCGGCATCGAGGCCGGCCTGTTCGGCGGGATGGCGCGGGTCAGGCTGGAGATGTTCGGGCAGGCGGAGCCGCTGCTCTCCGCCTCTTTGATGCGCTGCCGCAGCGAACAGCCGCAGCGCAAGGAACTGCGCTACTGGCTGGCCCGGGCACACGAGGGCACCGGGCGCTCCGCCGCCGCACTCCCCCTGTACCGGGCCGTGCACCGGGTGGACCCGGCCTTCATGGACACCGCGGCCCGGCTCGCGGCGATCTCCGAGGGCGACGGCCTGGACGGGTACGACGAGTCGGCGGCCGGGCTGGCGACGGTGTCGATGACCAGCCAGGATTCGGTGGAGTCCCAGGGCGAGTTCGACTCCGTGGAGGGCGGCGGGGAGCTGCGGGTGGGCAGCGAGGGCCAGCTGCCGTTCGGGGGCGCGGTGCCGCCGGGCCCGCCCACGGGCGTACGGGAGAAGGCGGGGCCGCCGCTGCCGGCCGGACTGCCGCCGTTCCCGGCAGGTCCTTCCGATCCGGCACTCCTGGAGCAGGCGCTCGGGGAGCTGGACCGGATGGTCGGCATGGAGCCGGTGAAGCGCCAGGTCCGGGCGCTGTCGGCCCAGTTGAACATGGCCAGGCTGCGGGCCGGGCAGGGACTGCCGGTCCAGCCGCCGAAACGTCACTTTGTCTTCTCGGGCCCCTCGGGCACCGGCAAGACCACGGTCGCGCGGATCCTGGGCCGGGTCTTCTACGCGCTCGGACTGCTGGGCGGCGATCACCTGGTGGAGGCCCAACGGGCGGACCTGGTGGGCGAGTTCCTGGGTCAGACGGCGGTGAAGGCGAATGAGCTGATCGACTCGGCGATGGGCGGAGTGCTCTTCGTCGACGAGGCGTACAGCCTCGCCAACTCCGGCTACAGCAAGGGTGACGCGTACGGCGACGAGGCACTGCAGGTGCTGCTGAAGCGGGCCGAGGACAACCGGGACCACCTGGTGGTGATCCTGGCCGGCTATCCGGAGGGGATGGACCGGCTGCTGGCGGCGAACCCCGGATTGTCGTCGCGGTTCACGACGAGGGTCGACTTCCCGAGCTACCGGCCGCTGGAGCTGACCAGCATCGGCGAGGTGCTGGCCGGAGACAACGGGGACGTGTGGGACGAGGAGTCCCTGGAGGAGCTGCGGAGCGTCAGCGGGCACGTCGTCGCCCAGGGATGGATCGACGAGCTGGGGAACGGACGGTTCCTGCGGACGCTGTACGAGAAGAGCTGCGCCTATCGGGACCTGCGGCTGTCGGGTTATGCGTCGACGCCGACGCGGGACGATCTGTCGACGTTGCGACTGCCGGACCTGATGCAGGCGTACGGGGAGGTGCTGTCGGGGCGGGGGCCGGTGGGGAGGGGGCAGGGGGAGGGGTAGGGGGACGGCCTGTGCGGGCGGTGGGTGGTGCGGGTTGCCTGCGGCGTGGTTCCCCTCAAACGCCGGACGGGCTGAAGTGCCCCGTCAAGGGCACGGGGCCGGCATCAAGGGGCGCGGGAAACTGCGCGACCAGCCACAACGAACCCGCACGAAGACTCCCGGCCCGCCGCAGGCGCGGCCACCCATCCGCACCCCGCTACCCCGCCAGCACCCCGCTACCCCGCCAGCACCCCCGACTCCGCCTCCACCCTCGGCTGAGCAAGCCGAGCAGACACCGGTGCAGCCGGCGCAGCGACCCTGTGCGCCGGGTCCCGTACCTCTCCCACCAGCATCTCCAGTACGTCCTCCAGCGCGACGAGCCCCAGCACACGGCCCGTCGCGTCCGCCACCTGCGCGAGGTGCGTGGCCGCACGGCGCATGACCGACAGGGCGTCGTCCAGCGGGAGTTCGGCGCGCAGCGTCGTCATCGGGCGCCACACCTGCTGGGGCACCGCCCGCTCGGCCTCGTCCAGGTCGAGGACGTCCTTGACGTGGACGTACCCCATGAAGGCGCCGGTGGGTCCGTTCGCGCAGACCGGGAAGCGGGAGTAGCCCGTGCGGACCGTCAGCTCCTCGATCTGGCGCGGGGTGACCGACGGGTCGACCGTCACCAGGGTCGCCCTGCGCAGCAGGACGTCCGTGATCGGGCGGCTGCCCAGTTCCAGGGCGTCTTCGAGGCGCTCCTGCTCGCCGGGTTCCAGCAGACCGGCCTGGCCCGAGTCCTCGACCAGGCGGTTGAGCTGTTCGCTGGTGAAGACGGACTCGACCTCCTCCCTGGGTTCCACCCGGAACAGCTTCAGGACCATGCGGGCGCACCAGCCGAGCGCCGCCGTGACCGGCCGGCACAGCCGGGCGAAGCCGACCAGACCGGGGCTGAACCACAGCGCGGTCTTCTCGGGGGCCGCCATCGCCAGGTTCTTCGGCACCATCTCGCCGATGACGAGGTGGAGGGAGACGACGACCGCGAGGGCGATCGCGTACCCGAGGGGGTGGATCAGCCCGGCGGGCACGTGGGCCGCGTGGAAGAGCGGCTCCAGGAGGTGCGCGACGGTGGGTTCGGCGACCGCGCCCAGCGTCAACGAGCAGACGGTGATGCCGAACTGGGCCGCCGCCATCATCTGCGGCAGGTGTTCAAGCCCGTACATCACCTGCTTGGCCCGCGCGGAGCCGCTCGCCGCGAGAGGTTCGATCTGGCTGCGGCGTACGGAGACGAGCGCGAACTCGGCGCCGACGAAGAAGCCGTTCGCCAGGACCAGGAGCAGCGCGAGGAGGAGTTGGACTGCGCTCATCGTGCGGCCTCCGTGAGCTGCTTGGCACGCGGCGGTGCGGCGACGGTACGCACCAGGCGCACGCGCTCGGCCCGGTAGCGGTCCACCTGTCGTACGGAGAGCTTCCAGCCGGGCAGTTCGGCCCGGTCGCCGGGGGCCGGGATGCGGCCGAGCAGGTCGGCCACCAGGCCCGCCACCGTCTCGTACGGGCCGTCGGGGACGTCGAGCCCTATCCGGCGCAACGTGAGCACCCGGCAGCTGCCGTCGGCCTCCCAGGACGGGCTGCCGTCGTCGGCGGGGGCGACGGCGGCCAGCTCGGGCCGGTCGGCGCCCTCGGCGTCGTGCTCGTCGCGGACCTCGCCGACGAGTTCCTCGACGATGTCCTCCAGGGTGACGACGCCCGCGGTGCCGCCGTACTCGTCGACGACGACCGCTATCGGCTGCTCGCTGCGCAGCCGTTCCAGGAGTTGCTGCACGGGCAGCGTCTCCGGTACGAGCAGCGGTGGTACGACGATCCGGCCGACGGGGACGCGCATGCGCTCGTGCGCGGCGACGGCGAGCGCATCTTTGAGGTGCACCATGCCGACGATCTCGTCGATGCGCTCCCGGTAGACGGGGAAGCGCGAGAGCCCGGTGGCCCGGGTGAGGTTGAGGACGTCGGCGGCGGTCGCGGACGACTGGAGGGAGCTGACCTTCACGCGCGGCGTCATCACGTGCTGCGCGGTGAGGTGCCCGAGGGACAGGGTCCGTACGAACAGGTCGGCGGTGTCCTGCTCCAGTGTTCCGGCCCGCGCCGAGTGCCGGGCCAGGGAGACGAGTTCGCCGGGCGTGCGGGCCGAGGCGAGCTCGTCCGTCGGTTCGACGCCCAGGGCCCGTACGAGGCGGTTGGCGACCGTGTTGAGGAGGGAGATCACCGGCCGGAACACGGTCGAGAAGCGGTACTGCGGGCCGGCCACGAAGCGGGCGACCTGGAGCGGTTTGGCGACCGCCCAGTTCTTGGGCACGAGTTCGCCGATCACCATCTGCACGGCGGAGGCCAGCAGCATGCCGATGACGACGCTGATGCCGGAGACGGCGCCCGCCGGTATCCCGGTGGCGGTCAGCGGCCCGTCGAGGAGCGCGGCGAGCGCGGGCTCGGCGAGCATGCCGACGACCAGGGAGGTGAGGGTGATGCCGAGTTGGGTGCCGGAGAGCTGGAAGGACAGCTCGCGCAGGGACTTCACGACCGTACGGGCTCGTTTGTCGCCCGCTGCGGCGGCGCGTTCGGCTTCGGGCCGCTCCACCGTGACGAGGCCGAACTCGGCCGCCACGAAGAAGCCGTTGGCGAGGATCAGGAGGAACGCTGCGGCGAGCAGCAGTAGCGGGATGGTCATGCCGCCGCCTCAAGAGGCGAGGGGGCGGCGCAGGTACTACCGGACGATCCGTCCATTGCTGGAGGGAGTCACTCCTTGGGTCGAAGGTGCGACCCCGCGGGCCACGAGGGCCGTACTGAGCGGGGTGGGGCGCGCCTGGCGCCCCACCCCACAGAGTAGACAAGACTGCCGGTGCGACGGCAGGGGCTCAGCCGGTGAGTGTCCGTACGCCCCGGGCCGGGAACCGGGGCCGGGCCACGACCGGGTTCCCGTCCTCGACTGGGTTACCCGTCCTCGACCGGGCTCCGGGCCCGGACGGCGGATGCGGCTCCGGTCAGTCGCTGTGCGTGGTGCTCCGCGCCTCGACGAGGGCGCGCAGGGTGCGGGCGTCGCGGATGGCCTGCTCCTTGGCGATGCCGGGCTGGATGCCGAGGGCGGGCAGGCTGGTGCCGTCACTGAGATCCAGGAACACCCAGGCGTCGCCGGGGCGCAGGTTGACCTTCAGGATCTCGGCCCATTCCAGGCGCCGCTTCGTCGTGAGGTTCACCACGGTGACCCCGGATTCCTCGGCGACGACCTTGGGGCGGCTGAGCAGCAGCAGGACGGCGAAGAGGAGCGCGCCGGTGAAGATGAAGCTCACCCGCTCGCCCGGGCTGAGCATCTCCAGCATCAGACCGACCGCCGAGACGACGACGAACAGCGCCACCCCCACGGTCAGCAGGACCGCCCGGGTGCGGTTCGGCCGGAAGGTGACCGGGAGGGCGGGGAGTTCGGGCTGCGACACGGCGGACGGCATCCTTCTGCGTACGTACGAGGAAAGGCGGGGCGGGCGGAAGGCGGGGCGGGCGGAGGTGTCAGAGCCGGCAGGCGTGGATGGCCGTGGTGAGGATGGCGCGCGCGCCCAGCTCGTACAGGTCGTCCATGATCCGCTGGGCCTCCTTGGCGGCGACCATGGAGCGGACCGCGACCCAGCCCTCGTGGTGCAGCGGGGAGATCGTCGGGGACTCCAGGCCGGGGGTGAGGGCGACGGCCTGCTCCAGGTGCTCGACCCGGCAGTCGTAGTCCATCATCACGTACGACCTGGCCACCAGGACGCCCTGGAGGCGGCGCAGGAACTGCTGGATCTTGGGGTCGTCCGTCTCCGCGCCAGTACGGCGGATGACGACGGCCTCGGAGGTCATGATCGGCTCGCCGAAGACCTCCAGGCCCGCGTTGCGCAGCGAGGTGCCGGTCTCCACGACGTCCGCGATGACCTGGGCGACGCCCAGCTCGATGGCGGTCTCGACGGCGCCGTCCAGGTGGACCACGGACGCGTCGATGCCGCGCTCGGCGAGGAACTTCGCGACGATGCCCTCGTACGAGGTGGCGATCGTCTTGCCCACCAGGTCCTCCACGGAGGTGGCGGTGCCCGGCTTGGCGGCGAAGCGGAAGGTGGAGCGGGCGAAGCCGAGCGGGAGGATCGGCTCGGCGCCGGCCCCGGAGTCGATCAGGAGGTCCTCGCCGGTGATGCCGATGTCGAGGCGGCCGGCCGAGACGTAGATCGCGATGTCCTTGGGCCGGAGGTAGAAGAACTCGACCTCGTTCTCCGGGTCGACCAGGACGAGCTCCTTGGACTCCTTGCGCTGCTGGTAGCCGGCCTCATGGAGCATCGCCGACGCAGGTCCGGAGAGGGAGCCCTTGTTCGGGATGGCGATGCGCAGCATGAGGTCAGCTTCCTTTGGTGCGAAGGGAGTTGCGGAGCGGGGTGAAGGCGTGCTCAGAGGTGGGCGTAGACGTCGTCGAGCGAGATCCCGCGGGCGACCATCATCACCTGGACGTGGTACAGCAGCTGCGAGATCTCCTCGGCGGCGGCTTCCTTGCCCTCGTACTCGGCGGCCATCCAGACTTCGGCGGCCTCCTCGACGACCTTCTTGCCGATGGCATGCACGCCCTTCTCCACCAGCTCGGCGGTACGGGAGGTGCTGGGGTCGCCGTTGGCGGCCTTGAGCTGGAGCTCGGTGAAGAGCTCTTCGAAGCTCTTGGGAGGTTTGTTCGCCATGATGGTCCTTAGAGTACGGGGTCCCCCTGCGGCGCTCAGCGCCAGGGTTCGGCGACCGTGCGCAGTGTGGTGGCGGTGGCGACGGCCGCGGTGACGGCCTCGTGCCCCTTGTCCTCGACGGAGCCGACGAGCCCTGCGCGGTCGAGGGCCTGCTCCTCGGTGTCGCAGGTCAGCACGCCGAAGCCGATGGGGACGCCGGTGTCGACGGAGACCTTGGTGAGGCCCTGTGTGACGCCCTGGCACACGTACTCGAAGTGGGGGGTGCCGCCACGGATGACGACTCCGAGGGCGACGATGGCGTCGTAGCCGCGGCCCGCGAGGACCTTGGCGACGACGGGGAGTTCGAAGCTGCCGGGGACCCGGAGCAGGGTGGGCTCGTCGATGCCCAGCTCGTGCAGGGCGCGCAGGGCGCCGTCGACGAGTCCGTCCATGATCTTTTCGTGCCACTGGGCCGCGATCACCGCCACCCGCAGGTCGCTGCAGTTCTTCACGCTCAGTTCGGGTGCGCCCTTGCCGCTCACGCTGGTTCTCTCCTCTTTGCTGTGGTTACTGGTTGCCGCAGGTGGGGGCGGCGGCGCCGTCCAGCCAGGGCAGGTCGTGGCCCATCCGGTCCCGCTTGGTGCGCAGGTACCGCAGATTGTGCTCACTGGCTTGTACGGGCATGACCTCGCGTCCGCTGACGGTGAGTCCGTGTCGTACCAGCGCGGTGATTTTGTCCGGGTTGTTCGTCATCAAACGCACACTGCGCACACCGAGGTCGGTGAGCATCTCCGCACCGGCCCCGTAGTCGCGGGCGTCGGCGGGCAGGCCCAGTTCGAGGTTGGCGTCGAGGGTGTCGACGCCGCGCTCCTGGAGTTCGTACGCGCGCAGCTTGGACAGCAGGCCGATGCCGCGGCCCTCGTGGCCGCGCAGGTAGACCACGACGCCGCGGCCGGCCTCGGTGACGCGGCGCATGGAGGCGTCGAGCTGGGGGCCGCAGTCGCAGCGCAGCGAGTGGAAGATGTCCCCGGTGAGGCACTCGGAGTGCAGCCGGACCAGGACGTCCTCGCCGTCGCCGATCTCGCCGTGGACCAGGGCGACGTGCTCGACGCCGTCGCCGGCGCGGTAGCCGTACGCGGTGAAGTCGCCGAGGGAGGTGGGGAGGTGGACCTCCGCCTCGCGCCGGACGGCGGCCGCGGGGGGCCGCACCGCCTCGGGGGCCTCGGTGGCGCGGCGGTACGCGATCAGGTCCTCGATGGAGATGATCGTCAGGCCGTGCTTGCGGGCGAAGGGGACCAGCTCGGGCAGCCGCAGCATCACGCCGTTCTCGTCGGCGATCTCCACGATGGCGCCGGCCGGGCGCAGTCCCGCGAGACGGGCCAGGTCGACGGCGGCCTCGGTGTGGCCGTCGCGGGCCAGGACGCCGCCGGGGCGGGCGCGCAGCGGGAAGATGTGGCCCGGGCGTACGAAGTCATCGGGGGTGCTGTCGCCCGAGGCCAGCAGCCGCAGGGTCGCGGCACGGTCGGAGGCGGAGATTCCGGTGGTGACCCCGTGCGCGCCGGACGCGTCGACGGAGACGGTGAAGGCCGTCCGCATGGACTCGGTGTTGTGCTCGACCATCTGCGGCAGCGCCAGGCGTTCCAGCTCCGGGCCCTCCATGGGGGCGCAGATCAGGCCGCGGCACTCGCTCATCATGAACGCGACGATCTCGGGAGTGATCAGCTCGGCGGCGACGATCAGGTCGCCCTCGTTCTCCCGGTCCTCGTCGTCGACGACGACGATCGGGCGACCGGCCGCGATGTCGCGGATCGCCTGCTCGACGGGGTCGAGTGCCAGGTCTCCCTGGAGGTCGTCGATCACCGGTGCCTCCCGGGTGTCGTACGGGGCGGGTGTCAGGGCGGTGGTCATGCCGTGGCTCCTTCGAGGGCGGGCGCGGTGGCGGCAGCGGCGCGGGAGCGCAGCCACCAGTCCCGCATCCCCCACATGACGACGACGAAGTAGATGACGTAGACGAGACCGGAGAAGGCGAGTCCGCTGGAGAAGGCGAGCGGGACGCCGACGAGGTCGACGAGCAGCCAGGCGAACCAGAACTCGACCAGGCCGCGGGCCTGCGCCACCATCGCGGCGAGGGTGCCGACGAAGATGTACGCGTCGGCCCACGGGCTCCAGGACAGCGACGGGAAGAGCGTGAAGAGGCCGCCGACGGCGAGGGTGCCGACGGCCGCGCCGCCGAGCAGCAGACCCCGCTCGCGCCAGGTGGCGAAGCGGACGGCGATCGTCCCGTCCTGCGCCTGCTGCTTGCCGCGCTGCCACTGCCGCCAGCCCCACACGGCGACGCCGATGACCAGCAGCTGCTTGCCGACTCCGCCGCCGAGGTGCACGGAGGCGTACGCGGCGACCAGGATGAGGCCGGACAGGAGCTGGGCGGGCCAGCTCCATATGGAGCGCCGCCAGCCGAGCGCGAGGGCCAGCAGGCCCATGCTGTTGCCGATCATGTCGGACCACAGGATGTGCTGGCCGAAGGCGGTGAAGGCTTCGGAGTTGAGCCAGTCGAGGGCGCTCACTGCACGGTCTCCTTCGAGCTGTCGCCGGAGGTGTCGCTCTCCCGCGCGCCGAGCAGTCGCTCGACGTACTTGGCGAGTACGTCCACTTCGAGGTTGACCGGGTCCCCCGCCTGCTTGATGCCGAGCGTGGTCAGCGCGAGCGTGGTGGGGATGAGGCTGAGGGTGAAGTAGTCGTCGCCCGCTTCGACCACGGTGAGGCTGACGCCGTCGACAGTGATGGAGCCCTTCTCGACGACGTACCGCGAGAGCCCGGCCGGGAGCGCGACCTTGACGATCTCCCAGTGCTCGGACGGCTCGCGGTCGACGATCGTGCCGGTGCCGTCGACGTGGCCCTGGACGAGGTGGCCGCCGAGACGCCCGCCGAGCGCCATGGGGCGCTCCAGGTTGACGCGCGAGCCGACGGCGAGGGCGCCGAGGCTGGAGCGGTCGAGGGTCTCGGCCATCACGTCGGCGGTGAACTCGCCGTCGGCGGTGTCCACGACGGTCAGGCAGACGCCGTTGACGGCGATCGAGTCGCCGTGCTTGGCACCCTCGGTGACGAGGGGGCCGCGCAGGCGGAAGCGGGAGGAGTCGCCGAGGTTCTCGACGGCGGTGATCTCACCCAGTTCTTCGACGATTCCGGTGAACACGGTCAGGCTCCCTTGGGGGTGGCGGTGATGCGGAGGTCGGGGCCGATGCGGACCATCTCGGTCACATCCAGGCGCAACGCGTCCGCGATCGTGGTGATTCCGGCGTCGGCGAGGGCGGCGGGGCCCGCGCCGAGGAGTACGGGGGCGAGGTAGCCGACGACCTTGTCGACAGCTCCGGCCGCGACGAACGCGCCCGCGAGGGTGGGCCCGCCTTCGAGCAGCACGGAGCGGACTCCGCGTGCGTACAACGCGGTGAGCAGGGCGGACACATCGAGCCCCGAGCCGGTGCGGGGCAGTCGCAGGACGTCGGGAAGGTCGGTCTTCGCGTCCTCGGCGACCGCGATCAGCGTCGGCGCCGCGTCGTCCAGGACCCGGGCCCCCGGCTTGATCGTGGCGTGGGTGTCGAGGACGACGCGCAGCGGCTGCACCGCGCCCTCGATGCCCCGCACGGCGAGATGCGGGTCGTCCGCGCGCAGCGTTCCCGAGCCGACCACGACCGCGTCGGCCTCGGCGCGCAGCCGGTGCACGTCGGCGCGGGACTCGGCCGAGGAGATCCAGCGGCTGGTGCCGTCGGCCGCGGCGATGCGGCCGTCGAGAGTGGCCGCGTACTTCCACAGGACGTACGGACGGTGCAGTCGTACGGAGGTGAGCCAGGCGGCGTTCCCGGCCGCCGCCGCCTCTTTGAGGAGGCCGTGCTCGACCTGGACGCCGGCCGCGCGCAGGGTGTCCGCTCCCCCGGTGGCCTGCGGGCTCGGGTCGGCGACGGCGTAGACGACGCGGGCGATTCCGGCGTCGATCAGGGCCTGTGCACAGGGGCCGGTGCGGCCGGTGTGGTTGCAGGGCTCCAGGGTGACGTACGCGGTGCCGCCCCTGGCCCGCTCCCCGGCGTCCCGCAGGGCGTGGACCTCGGCGTGCGGGCCGCCCGCCCGCTGGTGGTGGCCCTCGCCCGCGGGGGCGCCGGAGGCGTCGGTGATGACACATCCGACGACCGGATTGGGGCTGGTGGCGCCGAGTGCGCGTGCTGCGAGCTCCACGGCTCGGCGCATCGCGGTCTGATCGGCTGCGGCGGTTGCCACCGGGTCCTCCTGCCTCTTCGGGCACGGACTCCGGGGCCTGTCGATGACGACAGATGAAGCGGGCGAATCACGGGTACGTCAACGGCGACGCCGGGCCGGGAAAGAGGGGCCTCCCCGGGTAGGGGGCGCCCGCCGACGGCGGCGTACCGAAAAAGACCTGTGAGGGCCCGCCGCGCACTGCCTCCCATCCGGACTTTCACCGTCGGTCCAGGAATTACACCTGGTCAACCGGTCACTGGAGGTGACCGGGTCGCGGACTATAACCGCCGGTTCGGAATTACACCGACCCCGGAGTGCGCTGCTGCTGGTACACGGTCAGTGTGCCACGACTGATCGGCGGCATGCCCTGACGGAGTTGTGGGGTGACTCACAGACAAGGGCGAGCCGGGTCGCGCTCAGGGACACAGGGTGCACCGGGAGACATGTGGGGCGAGTCACATCCAATGGTCCAGACCTATTGACGTGCTGGTCTAGTCCTCTTAACGTCTGCGTCACTCCCAGGAGACAGCCCGCCAGGTGTGCGCACGCCCCGGGCACGCAACACGGACCCATCCCCGTACCGTCGTGTGACGCTGAGCCTCCACAGGAGGACCTGACGTGCTGTCCCCCACCAGATCCACCCGATCCCGCGCCCTCGGCGCCCGGGCTTCCCTGCTCGCCGCGGGCACCGCGGCCACCGCTCTCGCCGCACTCCTCGCCGGCACGCTCTCCGCCAACGCCGCCCCTGCCGCGGCCCCCGCCCCCGCCGCCGTGAACAACGAGTCCTGTCGACCTGACGGGCTCTACAGGACACCGGGCGTCGACGTCCCCTACTGCTCGGTCTACGACACCGAGGGCCGCGAGAAGATGGGCGCCGACCACCAGCGCCGGGTCATCGGCTACTTCACCGGCTGGCGCACCGGCAAGGACGGCCTGCCCTCCTACCTGGCGTCCGACATCCCCTGGGACAAGGTCACCCACCTCAACTACGCGTTCGGGCACATCGACGGGGCCAACAAGCTGTCCGTCGGCGCGGACGGCGAGAAGAACGCCGCCACCGGGATGACCTGGCCCGGTGTCGCGGGCGCCGAAATGGACCCCGCACTCCCCTACAAGGGCCATTTCAACCTGCTGAACAAGTTCAAGAAGAAGCACCCGAACGTCAAGACCCTCGTGTCGGTGGGCGGCTGGGCCGAGACCGGCGGCTACTTCGGCGAGGACGGCAAGCGCGTCGGCTCCGGCGGCTTCTACACGATGGCCACCAACGCCGACGGCTCGGTGAACCAGGCCGGCATCAACACCTTCGCCGACTCGGCCGTCTCCTTCATCAAGAAGTACGGCTTCAACGGCGTCGACATCGACTACGAGTACCCGACGACGATGAAGGACGCGGGCCACCCGGCCGACTTCGGGATCTCCAACGCCCGGCGCGGCGGCCTGGTCAAGGGCTATGCGGCGCTGATGAAGAGCCTGCGCGAGAAGCTCGACGCGGCGGGCGCCGCCGACGGCAAGCACTACCTGCTGACCGTCGCGGCCCCCTCGTCCGGCTACCTGCTGCGCGGCATGGAGACCTTCCAGGTCCAGAAGTACCTGGACTACGTCAACATCATGTCCTACGACCTGCACGGCGCCTGGAACGAGCACGTCGGCCCGAACGCCTCGCTCTTCGACAACGGCAAGGACGGCGAACTGGCCGCCGCCAACGTCTACGGCAGCGCGCAGTACGGCGGAATCGGCTATCTGAACACCGACTGGGCCTACCACTACTTCCGCGGCTCGATGCCCTCGGGACGCATCAACGTGGGTCTGCCGTACTACACACGCGGCCACAAGAACGTGCAGGGCGGCACCGACGGCCTGTGGGGCAAGGCCGCGGCCACCAGCTGCCCGGCCGGGTCAGGACTGACGAAGTGCGGTGACGGCGCCGTCGGCATCGACAACCTCTGGCACGACAAGGACGACAACGGCAAGGAGTCCCCGGCGGGCTCCAACCCGATGTGGCACGCGAAGAACCTGGAGAAGGGGATCGTCGGCGACTACGTCACGAAGTACGGCTTCCCCGCCGACACCAAACTGACCGGCGCCTACGTCCGCAAGTACGACTCCTCGCTGGTCGCGCCGTGGCTCTGGAACGCCGACAAGAAGGTCTTCCTGTCGACGGAGGACGAGCAGTCGATCGGCGCCAAGGCCGACTACGTGGTGGACCGGGGCATCGGCGGCACGATGATCTGGGAGCTGGCGGGCGACTACGGCTGGAACGCGGCCAAGGGCCAGTACGAGACCGGTTCCACGCTGACCTCGCTGATGTACGACAAGTTCAAGGCGGCCAAGCCGTACGGCGCCTCCGTCTCGAACAAGGCGCTGCCGAAGAAGGCCGTGAACATCGGCGTGGAGTTCGGGGACTTCAAGCTCGGCGACTCCAACTACCCGATCACGCCGAAGCTGAAGATCACCAACAACACGAAGACGTCCCTTCCGGGCGGCACGGAGTTCCAGTTCGACTACTCGACGGCGGCCCCTGCCAACGCCTCCGACCAGTCGGGCTTCGGCACCGGGGTGATCAGCAGCGACCACACCGGCAGCAACGTCGGGGGCCTGAAGGGCGACTTCCACCGGGCCTCGCTGAAGCTTCCCGCGTGGCAGGCGCTGGCACCGGGCGCTTCGGTCGAGCTGTCGTTCAACTACTACCTGCCGGTCTCCACGCCGTGGAACTGGACGGTGAACATCGGCGGCACGTCGTACGCCCTCGCCGGGGACCTGGCGCGCGGCACCGAGACCGTCGAGCCGGGGACGGGCACGGGTCCCGGTCCCGACCCGACGCCGACGCCCACGCCGACCCCGGGTGCGTGCGCCGCGCCCGCGTACGTCGCGGACAAGGCGTACGGCAGTGGAGTGACCGTTTCGCACAAGGGGCACCAGTGGAAGGCCAAGTGGTGGACGCAGGGCGCCGAGCCCGGCACCACCGGTGAATGGGGTGTCTGGCAGGACCTCGGTACCTGCTGAACCCACTGACGTCCCCCGCCCGCCTCTTCGCCCCGGCTGTCAGCCCGCCGGGGCGAAGAGTTCTTCCTGGGCCGCTTCCCTGGCGATGAGCAGCGCGCCGTCCCGCACCGCGCCGCCGCCGAGCGCCCCGGCCCGCACCTCGGTGCGCAGCGGGGAGAGCTGAGCCAGTCGTGCCTCGACCCGGTCGGCCAGGACCTTGCCGCCGGCCAGACCCATCTCGCCGCCGAGCACCACGCAGCCCGGGTCGAGGACCGCCACGACGGAGGCCGCCCCCAGCGCCAGGCGCTCCGCGAGGGCGTCGAGGAAGGGTTCCGCCCGCTCGCCCGCCTCCAGTGCGCCGGCGATGACCGCGGCCCCGTCCACAGCTCCGGGCAGACCGTGCGCCTGCGCGAGCGCGCGGACCGCCGCCTCCCCCACGAGGGAGTGGAAACCCCCCTCGCAACCGGTCGCCGAGGGCAGCCCCGCCGTCCCGGGAACCGGCAGGAACCCGATCTCGCCCGCACCGCCCGACGCCCCTCTGCGCACCTTGCCGTCCAGTACGACGGCGGCCCCCACGCCCTTGCCCAGCCACAGGAAGACGAAGGTGTCGTGCGCGCGGGCGGCGCCGAGCCGCTGTTCGGCGACGGCCGCGAGGTTGGTCTCGTTCTCCACGAGGACGGCGGCGGGCAACCGTCCCTGCAGTACGGCGATGAGTCTGCGGTGCCAGGCCGGCAGACCCGAGGAGTCGCGCAGCTCCCCGGTCGCCGGGTCGATGAGGCCGGGGGCGCCGATGCCGACGGTGTGCAGGGCGGCGACCCCTGCCCCGCGGGCGGTGCGTTCCAGCAGGGCGACGGCCGCTTCCACCGCCTGCTCGGTGGGTACGTCCTCCCCCATCGTCAGGGTCGCCTCGGCGAGGGTCCGGCCGAGGAGGTCGGCGACGCCGACGGCGACGCTGTCGGTCCGTACGTCCAGGGCGGCCAGGTACGCGCGTTCGGCGACGATCCCGTACACCCGTGCGTTGGGCCCGCGGCGCTCGGCGCCGGCCTCGCCGACGACGGCGATCAGGCCCTCGCCCTGGAGGCGTTCGACGAGGTCGGCGACGGAGGGACGGGAGAGTCCGGTGAGGGCCTTGAGCTGTCCTGCGGTCAACGGGCCCTCCTCCTGGAGCAGGTGCAGGGCACGCCGGTCGTTGATGGCGCGGGCGGTGCTCGGGGAGGCGGGCATGGGCCAGATCCTTCCAGATCTATTTATCAGGCAGGCTTCCTGATAGTTTACGGCGCGATACGGAGACCGAGGGGCCCGAGCAGCGGAACCAAGGGGCGATCGGCAGAACCAGGGGCGTGAGAGGGAGACATGGAATTCGGTACGGAACGGTTGAAGCGGGCGAGGTACGCCATCGCAGCCGTCTTCTGTGTCCACGGGGCGGTGACCGGCAGCTTCGCCACCCGCATCCCGTGGATCCAGGACCACACCTCGATCAGTGCGGGCCAGCTCGGTCTGGCGCTCGCCTTCCCGGCGATCGGCGCGTCCCTGACCATGCCGCTCGCCGGAGCGATCAGCCACCGGTTCGGCGCCCGCAACGCGCTGCGCGGTCTCCTCGCCATGTGGACGCTGGCGCTGATCCTGCCCGCACTGGCGCCGAACATCTGGACGCTGTGCGCGGCACTCGCCCTGTACGGCGCGAGCGCGGGCATGTCGGACGTGGCGATGAACGCGCTGGGCGTCGAGGTCGAGAACCGGCTCGGGAAGTCGATCATGTCCGGGCTGCACGGCATGTGGAGCGTGGGCGCGCTGATCGGTTCGGCCGGCGGCACGCTCGCCGCGCACCTGGGCAGCGACGCACGGCTGCACCACCTGCTCGCCGCGCTGGTGCTGACCGCCGCAGGGCTGGCCGCCTGCCAGGGCGTACTCGATCTGCAGAGCGCACCGGAGGCGGAGGCTCCGCCGCGTTTCACGCTGCCGCCGAAGTCGGCGGTGGTGATCGGTGCGGTCGGCTTCTGTGCCGTCTTCGCGGAGGGTTCGGGGCTGGACTGGTCGGCGGTCTACCTGCGGGACGTACTGAACACGGACCCGGGGCTCGCGGCGGCGTCCACGACGGCGTTCGCCCTGACCATGGCGGTGGCGCGGCTCGCGGGCGACAAGGTGGTGGACCGGTTCGGACCGGTCAGGACCGTGCGCGTCGGCGGGGTGCTGGCGACCGTCGGCGGGCTGCTGGTGGCGCTGGCTCCGGGCGTGCCGGTGGCGATGACCGGGTTCGCGCTGATGGGTCTGGGGATCGCCGTCGTCGTACCGCTGGCCTTCGCGGCGGCCGGACGCAGCGGGCCGAACCCGAGCCAGGCCATCGCGGGCGTCGCCACGATCACCTACACCTCGGGGCTGCTCGCGCCGTCGGCGATCGGGGCGGTCGCGGACGTGACGTCGCTGGTGGTGTCGTTCGGGCTGGTGACACTGCTGGCGTTCGGGCTCGTGGTGGGGGCCCAGGTGCTGCGCGGGGCGGGCCGGGAGGCCGCGCCGAAGGAGTCGGCGGCGGCGTCGGGTACGCAGTCGGGCGGGAAGTGAGCAGTCCTTTTCAGCCATAGCATTTGCTTCGATCAATTCGATCGATTCGGATCACTTGCAGAGCTGAACGGGAGCACCCATGGGCCTCGGCGTCCGCTGGACCTTGCACGGCGACGGGCGCACCCCCGCGCCAGGAGCCGTCGTCCGACCCGACGAGCGGCTGTCGTGGCCGCGGACGGCGGGGCTGGGTGCGCAGCATGTGGTCGCGATGTTCGGGGCGAGCTTCGTCGCCCCGGTGCTGATGGGCCTGGACCCGAACCTCGCCATCATGATGTCGGGTGTCGCGACGGTCATCTTCCTGCTCGCGACCAAGGGCAAGGTGCCCTCCTACCTGGGCTGTTCGCTGTCCTTCGTGGGCGTGGCCGCCGCGATCCGGGCGACCGGCGGCGACAGTGCCACGGTCACCGGCGCGGTGTTCGTGGTGGGCGGCGCGCTGTTCCTGGCGGGGCTCGCCGTGCAGCGGTTCGGGGCACGGATCATCCACGCGGCGATGCCGCCGGTGGTGACCGGTGCGGTCGTCATGCTGATCGGCTTCAACCTGGCGCCGGTCACCGCCTCGACGTACTGGCCGCAGGACCAGTGGACGGCGCTGCTCGTGATGCTGTTCACCGGATTGGCCGTGGTGGCGCTGCGCGGTTTCCTCTCGCGCATCGCGATCTTCCTCGGGCTGATCTTCGGGTACGGGATCTCGTGGCTCTTCGACCAGGTCTTCGGGAAGATCAACTCGCCGGTGGGCGGGGGCGCGGCCGTCGACCACTGGCGGCTGGACCTGTCGGGTGTCGCCAAGGCCGACTGGATCGGGCTGCCGTCGTTCCACGCGCCGAGCTTCGAGTGGTCGGCGATCCTGGTCGCCCTGCCGGTCGTGATCGCGCTCATCGCCGAGAACGCCGGGCACGTGAAGGCCGTCGGTGAGATGACCGGCGACAACCTGGACGACAAGCTGGGTACCGCGATCGCGGCGGACGGCGCGGCCTCGATGCTGTCCACGGCGGTGGGCGGGCCGCCGAACACGACGTACTCCGAGAACATCGGCGTGATGGCCGCCACCCGCATCTACTCGACGGCGGCCTACTGGGCGGCGGCCTTCTTCGCCCTGCTGTTCGGCCTCTGCCCGAAGTTCGGGGCGGTCGTGGCGGCGATTCCGGGTGGGGTGCTGGGCGGAATCACGGTGATTCTGTACGGCATGATCGGGCTGCTCGGCGCCCAGATCTGGATCAACGCGAAGGTCGATCTGCGCAATCCGCTGAACCTGGTGCCTGCGGCGGCGGGGATCATCATCGGGGTGGGCGGGGTCAGCCTGAAGTTCACCGACAGCTTCGAACTGAGCGGGATCGCCCTGGGCACGATCGTGGTGATCACCGGGTACCACGTGCTGCGGGCACTGGCGCCGGCCCACATGCGGGAGGGGGCCCCGTTGCTGGACGAGGGGACGTCGTCCTACGACTCGGAGTCGGCGGGGGGCGAGCCGAAGAGCTGATCCTGCGGGGGCTGGTGGGCGTCGTGCGGGTGCGTCGTGGCTGGTCGCGCCCGCGCGGCGGAGCCGCAGATCCAGTACGGCCCCGCGCCCCTAACTGCCTGCCCCCCCCCACGACCGCCCGCCCCGCCCCGTACCCCCTACCCGTTCGCCAGTTCCACCGCGTAGTCCGGTGTGAAGCTGCCCGCCGAGCCCTTGCAGCCGTCCGATTCGCCCGGGAGCTTGACCCAGAGGTAGGCGTCGATCCGGGACTCTCCCGTGCGCGTCGTCGGCGGGCGGCCCAGCGCGCGGCCCGACGGGTCGCACCACTGGCCCGCCGCCGGTGCGCCGTTGCCGTTGCGGCTGGTGTCGATGACCGCGCCGAGGGACGACGGGCCGCCGATGGCGGAGAGGACCTGGCGGGCGTACGGGACCTCGTCGGCCGTGCGGTGGAAGTTCGACACATTGGTGAAGATGCCGTCGCTGCTGGTCGCCGCGTTGGCCTGGCGGAGGTAGCCCGCCATCTTCGAGGGCGCGTGCCAGCCGGAGTGCCCCGCGTCGAAGTAGACGCGGGCGTTCGGATTGGCCGCGTGGATGGCTTTGCCCGCCCGGGAGAGCGCGGCGAAGCGGTTGGCCCGCTGGCCGTCGTCGAGGCAGTCGGTCTGGGCGATCGAGTCGGGTTCGAGGATGACGATCGCGTCGCCCTTGCCGAGCCCGGACGCGAAGCTGCGTATCCACGAGTCGTACGAGTCGAAGTCCGGCGCGCCGCCCTGGGAGGCGCCGCCGCAGTCCCGCTCCGGGATCGCGTACGGGACGACGACCGGCACCCGGCCCGCCGCCGCGGCTCCCGACGTCACCGCCCTGACCTTGCCCGCGATGGTGCTCGGGTTGTACTCGGCGAACCAGACGGCGGCCGGCTGTGCGGCGATCTTCGACTGGATGAGCGACTGCCGCGGGTCCCCGCGGTTGGCCCGTACCCAGTCCAGGACCTGCGACTCCGGGTGCAGGTAGAGGCTGCCGGAGACCGGTGCGCTCTGGTGCTGGGGCGGCTGCTGCTTCTTCTTCGGCGGCGCCGGCTTCTTGGCCACCGGCTTCTTCGTCGCCGTGGCGGTGGGCGACGGCGAGGCGGTGGTCGGGGACGGGCTGGGTACCGCGGGGAGCGGTGGCAGCACCGGCGCCCTCGTCACTTCGGGGGCCGCCGTGGTGCGCTCTCCCTCGCCCGAGGTCGCGGACACGACTCCGCTGACCGTACCGACGGCGACCACCGCCGAGGCGAGGACGGCCATGGCACCGCGGAGGGAGGAAGCGTTCACACGCTTGTCACCCCTGCCGGGTTTCCGGCCCGCTCGCGCCGCCCGTCGGGAGCCCGTGCCGGCACCGACCAACTGGTCCGTGCCGTCGATGCCGCCCGTGGTCGCGGCACTGTCGCCCGTGGTCGCGGCGCTCTCGGCGCTCGCCGCGCCCGTGGCGCGGCCCGCCCTGCTGTTCCCGCGCCGGCTCTCGGCGCGGCCCTTCCGGCGTTGGCCTGGTATGCCTGACACCGTGGCACTCCCCCCTTTCCCCCCGGTACCGGGGGCTCGTCATTCCCTCGTTCTGGGGAAGCCCCGGCCCGGCTGCGTCGTGCGAAGCCTATGACTGGGACGCTGCCCCCATGGCACAGATCGAGCACTTCGCAGTTCAGAGGGACCGTACACGGCTCTCCGCGCAGCTCACTCCACGGTCGGCCGTGGACGGCGTCGCGCACCGGATGCGTACGGTGCACTCCGGATGGCACCCGGCCGACGGGGTCGCGGTCTTCAACCGCGTCTATCTGACGGTGACCGAGGAGATCGGCCGGCAGATCGGCGGCGGCCGATTCCCCGACCCCCGTGCCGCGGCCACGCTGGACGTACTGTTCGCGGAACGTTATCTGGCCGCCGTGGAATCCGCCGCCGCGGGCCGCCGCACCCCTGCCTGCTGGCGCCCGCTGTTCCAGTACCGGCGCCATCCTGGCGTACGTCCACTGCAGTTCGCGCTCGCGGGGATCAACGCGCACATCGGGCACGACCTGCCCCTGGCCGTGGTCGACACGTGTGCGGCACTGGGGTGCGCGCCCGGCGACGTGGAGGCGGAGTTCGACCGGGTCGGGGACACCCTGATCGCGCTGGAGGAGCGGATCAGGGAGGAGCTGATGCCTGGCCCCGACCTGCTGGAGATCGCCGACCCGCTGACGCACCTGGTGGGGACGTGGAGCCTGGAGCGGGCCAGGGAGGCGGCGTGGTCGGCGGCCCGGGTGCTCTGGGGACTGCGTGAACTCCCCGAACTGGCAGGGGAGTTCACCCAGCGGATGGACGCGGGGGTGGGACTGGTGGGGCGCTTCCTGCTCACCCCGCTGCGCTGACGGGTCACCCGCCGCGCCGACGGGTCACCCGCTGCGCCAACGAAGCCGATCAGTCCTCCGGGAGCTCCACCGGCGCGATGCCGTCGTACACGTCGCCCGGCCCCGGGTTGGTGGTGTCCGTGCTGCCGCCGAAGTGGTGCATGACGCCCCAGACCGCGTTCAGCGCGGTCTGGATCGCACCCTCCGCCCAGCCGGCCGTCCACGAGATGTCGTCGCCCGCGAGGAAGATGCCGCGCTTGTCCTCGGGGAGGCGGTCCTGCATGAAGTGGGTGAACAGGCGGCGCTGGTAGCGGTAGTGGCCGGGCAGGTTCGCCTTGAAGGCGCCCATGAAGTACGGCTCGTTCTCCCAGGACACGGTCACCGGGTTGCCGATGATGTGCTTCCGGATGTCGACCTTCGGGTAGATCTCGCCGAGCGACTTGAGCATGACCTCCATCCGCTCCTGCGCGGACAGCGGCAGCCACTTGAGGCTGTCGTCGCACCAGGTGTACGAGAGGCAGATCGTGGCGGGCTTGTCCGGGCCGTCGTCCAGGAGGTACGTGCCGCGCGTCATGCGGTCCGTCAGCGTCATGGACATCACGTCCCGGCCGGTCTCCTCGTCCTTGTCCAGCCAGAACGGCCGGTCCACCGGCACGAAGAGCTTGCTGGACTCCATGTAGTGGGTGCGCTCCATCGCCGTCCAGTGGTCGATGGGGAAGAGCGAGTCGTCGCACGCGATCTTCGACAGGAGCAGCCAGGACTGGGCGGTGAAGATCGCCGCCGGGAACGTACGGATGTCGCCGGACGAGTCCGTGACGGTGATCCGGTTTCCGGCCGTGCGGTTCAGCCGGGTCACGGCGGGCTTCGGGTCGCCCTCGTGCAGCGACTTCAGCGAGGTGCCGAGCGGCCAGTGCACGAGCTTCTGCGGCTCGCGCTCCCACAGCCGCAGCGGGAGCTGCTGGCTGCCGCCGACGATGCCGCGGTGGTGGTCGTCGGCCTCGGTGTAGACGACCCGGAGGATCTCCAGGATCGAGTTCGGGAAGTCGGTGTCCCAGCCGCCCGTGCCGAAGCCGACCTGGCCGAAGATCTCGCGGTGCCGGAAGGACTTGAAGGACTCCGACTCGCAGAGGAAGCCGTAGAAGGTCTGGTTGTCGAGCTTCTCGACGAGCTTCGCCCAGATCTCACGGATGCGCGGTACGTCGCGCTCGCGCATCGCCTGGTTCATGTCGGAGAAGTCGGCGCCCTCTTCGAGGCAGGCGTTCCAGGCGGCGGCGACGTCGCGGTAGACCTGCGGGAGGTCGTCGACGGTCTCCGCGTAGTGCGACTCGCCCTTGAGGTCGACGACCGTGGAGGGGGTCTCGGGCGCGAGCGGGTTGGGGAAGGGGCGCGTTTCCAGGCCCACCAGGTCGATGTAGTGCTGGAGCGCGGTCGAGGACGGCGGGAAGCGCATGGCGCCCATCTCCGCGGTCAGGCCCTCGGTGCTGGGGCCTTCGAAGCCGACGGTGCGCAGCCGGCCGCCGATCTGGTCGGCCTCGTAGACGACGGGCTTGAGGCCCATCTTCATGAGTTCGTACGCGGCGACGACGCCGGACAGTCCGCCGCCGATGACGGCGACCTCGGTGCCGTGCGCGGCCGCGGGTATCTGGCCGAGCCCCGCCGGGTGGGCGAGGAAGTCGTCGTACGCGTACGGGAAGTCCGGACCGAACATGGTGATCGGCGGCTGAGCGTCGGTGTGCTGGACGGCGGTGGGCACCGTGGACGTCATGGGGTACGGACTCCTTGCGGGACGGAACGGGGAAGAAGGGGCGGGACGACGGGGCCGGTCAGGCCAGCGAGCCGTACAGCCCCGGGCGGCGGTCGCGCAGATACGGGTTGGTCTCCCTGGAGGCGCTCAGCAGGGCGGGGTCCACCTCGCCGACGAGGAGTTCCTCGCCCTGTCCGCCGCGGACCCGGGTGGCTCCGTCGGGGCTCGCGAGGCAGCTCAGCCCGACGAACTCGAAGGCGTCCGCGCCCTCGCCCTCGGGGCCGGTCCGGTTGACGTACGCGATGTACATCTGGCTCTCGAAGGCGCGCACCGGGACGAGGGACTCGGCGACGAACTGGAAGGGGTGCATCTGCGCGGTCGGCACCAGCAGCAGATCGGTCCCGGCCAGGGCGTGCGCGCGGACGTTCTCCGGGAACTCCACGTCGTAGCAGATCATCAGGCCGACCCGCAGGCCACCCAACTCGGCCTGGACGACGGGCTGTTGGCCGGGGACGAAGGCCTCCTGCTCGAAGCCGCCGAAGAGGTGGGTCTTGCGGTAGTTGGCCAGCCGGGCGCCCGCGGCGTCGATGAGCTGGACGGAGTTGAAGACCTGTGCGCCGTCGCGCTCCGGGTAGCCGTAGACGATGCCGAGGCCGTGCCGGGCGGCGATGTCGGCGACCGCGTCGGCTCCGTCCCCGTCGGCGCTCTCGGCGAGCCGGTGGACGCCCTCGCCGATGGCGTAGCCGGTCAGGAACATCTCCGACGTGACCAGCAGTGCGGCCCCTGCGGCCGCGGCCCGGCCCGCCGCCTCGTCGAGGACCGTGAGGTTCGCGGCCACGGAGCCGGGGCGCCCGGAGCTCTGGAGCAGGGCGATGCGCAGCGGCTGCGCGGGCGGGGACGACGGCATGGCGGACCTCGGGCGGGTGGGGAAGGTGGGGTGGGAGACGTATTGACGGTACGGTCCGGCGTTCGTCCGGGACAAGGCACGAGCGTTGCGGACCGACCGTTGATCCATTGCGCGGACAGGGGGTGCGGCGGCGATTCGTTGCGTACGGGGCGAGGGGTGTGCGGACGGCGCTCCCGCGCTCACAGCGGGGCACGTCCCGTCGGGCGCACGGTGGAGGGCCTCTCCGCCGGGCGGCGGAGACGGGAGGGTGCTCCGGGACGATGTGGGGCGCAGGGGTCCGCGGAAGAGTGGTGGTCGTCGGGAGAACCGCTCCTGACCTCGCAGGACTCCCACGGAGGGCTTCGCCATGACGACCACGACCCGGACCGTCTCTTCCCGTGTCGCCACCACCCGCAGGACCCGCCTCGTGGCCGTCGCCGCGGCCCTGCTGGTCACGGCCGGGGCGGCGGGCAGCGCGGCCGCTTCCGGGGCGGAGGCGGGCGCCGCGGGCACCGCGCGGACCGGTCCTGCGACGACCGCGGCGGCGCACCCCGGCACACCGCGCGAGGCCGCCGCCCTCACCGGGAAGGCCAACCTGGACCGGCCGGGGCACGAGATCACCTTCAGCTTCGACGCGCACCTGGCACCCGACGTCAGACCCGAGGAGGCGAAGGGCACCTTCACCATCAGCCACCGCTTCCCCGGGGCCGAGAAGGCCCAGTGGGCGAACGTCGCGGTGGACTGCCTGGTGACGGGCGGCAAGGTCGCGATCGTCAGCGGCACCGTGGAGAAGAGCAACATCGAGGGGCAGCGCGGCAAGCGGGTCGGCATCACCGTCGACGACCGCCCCGAGGGCGACCGGCTGGGCTACAGCTGGCTGCTGGACGGCACGATCAAGGAGCAGCCGCGCGGGCTGCGCAAGTGCCTGGGCTCGGTGCCGTTCGAGAAGGTGGACACGAAGACGGGCGATTTCGCGGTACTGCCGCTGGAATTGCCGTAACGCCTGCTCCCGTCGGGGGATCGGGAGCAGGAACGGGGGGTACGGGACGGAGCCCTCGGGCTCCGTCCCTACGCCGGCGACCCCGAAGAGAACCGCCGCAGCAGCGGCGAGAGCACCAGCACCGACTTCGTGCGCTCCACGAACGGCTCCCCCGCGATCCGCTCAAGGACCCGCTCGAAGTGCCTCATGTCGGAGGCGAAGACCTGGACGATCGCGTCCGCCTCACCGGTGACGGTGGAGGCGGACGCGATCTCCGGGTAGCGCTCAAGGCCCCGGTTGATCGCCTCGGGCGAGGTGTTCCGGCGGCAGTAGATCTCGATGAATCCCTCGGTCTCCCAGCCCAGCGCCGCCGGGTCCACCCGTACGGTGAACCCGGTGATGGCGCCTTCCGCGCGCAGCCGGTCGACCCGGCGCTTCACCGCCGGGGCGGACAGGCCCACCAGGGAGCCGATGTCGGCATAGGAGCGGCGGGCGTCCGCTGCCAGGGCATGGACGATTCGCTCGTCGAGATCGTTCAGTCGCACTGCGGGTCGTTCACTTTTCTACGCGTCTGCGGAAACCTTCTCCGGCGCGCCCTTCGCCAGCTGCGAGTGACGAATGCCGTACCCGAAGTAGAACACGAGACCGACGGCCATCCAGATTCCGAAATACACCCAGGTCGCGGTTCCGAGCCCGAACATGTTGTAGACGCAGAAGCCGAAGCCCAGGATCGGGAAGACCGGGCCGAGCGGCACGCGGAAGGTGCGGTTCATGTCCGGGCGGTTCACCCGCAGGATGATCACCGCGATGTTGACCAGGCCGAACGCGAAGAGTGTGCCGATGCTGGTGGCGTCCACGAGGTTGCCGAGCGGGATCGCCGCGGCCAGGATGCCGCAGAAGAGGGACACGATGATCGTGTTGACGCGCGGCGTGCCGGTCTTCGGGCTGACCTTGGCGAAGACCTTCGGGACCAGGCCGTCGCGGGACATCGCGAAGAGCACGCGGGTCTGGCCGTACAGCACGGTCAGGACGACGCTCGCGATGGCGATGACCGCGCCGGCGGCGAGGAGGGTGCCCCAGAAGGCCTGGCCCGTGACGTCCTTCATGATCCCGGCGAGTGCGGCCTCCGAGCCCTCGAAGCCCTTCCAGTTGCGCGCGCCGACGGCGACGGCCGCGACCAGGACGTACAGCGCGGTGACGATGATCAGCGAGAGCATGATCGCGCGCGGCAGGTCGCGCTGCGGGTTCTTCGCCTCCTCGCCGGCCGTGGAGGCGGCGTCGAAGCCGATGTAGGAGAAGAAGAGCGAGGCGCCGGCGGCGCTGACGCCCGCCATGCCCAACGGCATGAAGTCGGCGTAGTTGCCGGACTTGAACCCGAGGAAGCCGATCACGCAGAAGAGCAGCAGCGCGCCGATCTTGATCGCGACCATGATCGTGTTGGCGCGGGCCGACTCCTTGGCCCCGCCGAGCAGGAAGACCATCGCGAGGAGCACGACGATCAGCGCGGGGAGGTTGAAGACGCCGCCGTCGCCGGGCGGTGCGGACAGGGCGTCGGGGATGGTGACGCCAATCGTCCCGTCGAGGAATTCGTTGAGGTACTCGCCCCAGCCGACGGCCACCGCCGCCACCGAGACGCCGTACTCCAGGACCAGGCACCAGCCGCAGATCCAGGCAATGAATTCACCCATCGTTGCGTACGCATACGAGTAGGAGGACCCGGAAACCGGGATGCTGCCCGCGAGTTCGGCGTACGAGAGCGCCGAGAAGAGCGCCGTGAGACCGGCGATCACGAACGAGATCGTGACGGCGGGACCGGCCTTGGGGACGGCCGTGCCGAGCACCACGAAGATGCCGGTGCCGAGCGTGGCACCGATGCTGATCATCGTCAGCTGCCACATGGAGAGCGTGCGCCGAAGCGTGCCACCCTCACCCTGCCCACTCTCACTGACCAGCCGCTCGACCGGCTTGCGCCGCCACAGCGGGGAACCGTTCGAGGCTCCTGGGGACGGCGGGGGGACGGCGGGTGACGCTGCGCCTTGGTCCAACACGGGGGTGGCTCCTTCTGCTGCCTCATCGGGCGGCGGACGACCGCGACGATCCCTGCGAAAGGCACGGCGAAGCAGCCGAAAGCCCGGGAGACCGCCGAGCAGGCGATCCCCGCCACTCCACGTACAGCGGTGAAGCCTATGAGGCAGAAGTTCCCACACGTAATGCAGCAACCTTGCGCATCGGCGGACGATCATTGCGCGCAACGGCCCCTGACGGCCGATCGTTGCGCCCCAGTTTTCGATTTCCCTTTTGTCCGGTACGTAGAGGCGGCCGTGCGGAGATCCCGCTCATGTCCCGTGCCGGGAGTGGGCAGGGTGTCGGGGACCAACTGCACAACTGCTGCACAACCGAGTCCGCCGCACCACCGAGAGGGAGGCACCGATGACCTGGCTGGACCCGGGGCTCTTTCTGCGCGGAGTGGCCTGGCGCGACACGGACGGGCTCCCCGTGCGGGCGGACCCGGGCGACCTGGACCGGCTGCCGTGGGACGTCACGGAGCGCGCGGAGGTGCCGGTCGGCGTGCGGCTGGAGTTCGTCTCGTTCGGGGCGGGCGCCGTGGAGCTGCACTACCGCGCCGTGGCGGGCACCGTCCCGCACGCGTTCGGCCTCTGGGAGGGCGGCCGCCGGCTGGCCGAGGTGCTCGCGGAACCGGCCGCCGAATCCGTGGTGCGGATCGAACTCCCGCCGCTCCAGGGCCCGTTCACGGTCTACCCGCCGGAGACGCAGTCGCCGCGCTTCCTGGGCATACGCACCGTGGGCGGGCGCATCGAGCCCGCCGGGCCGCGCCCGCGCTGGCTGGTGCACGGCGATTCGATCACCGAGGGCTGGTGGTCGACCCGTCCCGCGCACGCCTGGCCCGCCACGGCCGGCCGGCTGCTCGGCCTGGACACCGTGAACCTCGGATACGCGGGTGCCGCGCGCGGCGAACTGGCCACCGCACTGCAGCTCGCCACCCTCCCCGCGGACGCCGTCACCCTCGCCTTCGGCACCAACTGCTGGGGCCGGACCCCGTTCACCGCTCCCCTGCTGCGCGAGACGGTGCGCGCCTTCCTCGCGCTCGTACGGCAGGGACATCCGCACACCCCGCTGCTCGTGCTCTCCCCGGTGCTGCGTCCCGAGGCCGAGCACGCTCCGAACGCCCTGGGGGCGACGCTGGCCGGACTGCGCGAGGCCCTGGAGGACGTCGTACGGGAGGAGATGTCGGCCGGGGACGCCCGGCTCGCACTGCTGCCGGGGCACGGCCTGCTCGGCCCCGAGCACCTCGCGGACGGACTGCACCCCAACGACGCGGGGCACGCCGCGCTCGCGGACGCGGTGGCGACGGCCCTGGACAAACTGCTCCGGCACCCACCCGCGTAACCGGCGGAGGCATCCCGGGACTCGGGTGCAGGATGAGTGGCGCAACTCGGGGTATGCGAGCGGTTGATGACTGAGGAGCCGCCCGTGGTTGTCCTGGATTCACCGCAGGGAGCGCAAGGCGACAGCGCGACCGCGCGGGAGACCGCTGCGGCGTTTCTGGCCCAGCACTGCCCCTGGGCCGACTTCGACGCGGTGCTGCTGGTGGTCGGTGAGCTCGTCGCCAACGCCGTACGGCACACCTCGGGGTGGTGGCGGCTGCGGCTGCGCGCCGGGCAGGGGCGGCTGGTGGTCGAGCTGGACGACTCCAGCCCGGACCCGCCGGTGCCCCGGAAGCCCGACTTCTCCGGCGGCGGGGGCTTCGGCTGGCACATGGTGCAGCGGCTGGCGGGCCAGGTGGAGGTGCGCCCGCTGCCGGACGGGAAACGGGTCCGTGCGACGTGGCTGCGCCAGGCGGAGGGCACCTGGTGACGCCGAACCTTGCGTCGGGGTGCGTACGGCGGTGCGCCCGCGTACGCACGAAGGGCCCGGCCTTCCTGATGAGGTCGGCCGGGCCTTCGTACGTACGTCGGCCGGACCCGCTCACTCCTGGGTGAGGATCCCCCTCATTCGGGTGAGGAGCCTCCTCATTCCTGGGTGAGGAGCCCCTCCCGCAGCCTCTTCGTGATGCGGGTCAGCAGCCGGGACACCTGCATCTGGGACACGCCCAGTTCGTCCCCGATCTGCGACTGCGTCATCTCCGCGCCGTACCGCATGCTCAGGATCTTCTTGTCGCGCTCGTCGAGTTCGTCGATGAGCGGCTTCAGCGCCTGGACGTTCTCCACGATCTCCAGATCGGAGTCGGTGTCGCCGAGGCGGTCGGCGAGGGTCTGCGCACCGGGGTCCGCACCGTCGTCGAGGGGGATGTCGATGGAGCCGGCGGTGTAGCCGTTGGAAGCGACCAGACCCTCGACGATCTCGTCCTCCGCCCTGTCCAGGTAGCAGGCGAGCTCGGCGGTGGTGGGCGCGCGGTCGAACTGCTGGAACAGCACGTCGGACGCCTTCGCGAGGTCTATCCGCAGCTCCTGCAGGCGGCGCGGCACATGCACCGACCAGCTGGTGTCGCGGAAGAACCGCTTGATCTCGCCGACGATGCACGGCATGGCGAAGGTCGCGAACTCGACCTCGCGGCTCAGCTCGAACCGGTCGATGGCCTTGATCAGACCGATCGTGCCGACCTGGACGATGTCCTCCATCTGGTCGGACCGGTTGCGGAAGCGGGTGGCCGCGTACTTCACGAGCGCCAGGTTGAGCTCGATCAGGGTGTTGCGGGCGTACTGGTACGGGTGCGTGCCCTCCTCAAGGACGGCGAGCCGCGCGAAGAAGAGCCTCGACAGCTCACGGGCGTCCTTCGGGGCTACCTCCGCCGGACTCTCCACGTACGGAAGTTCCAGGTCCGCGGGTGCGGTCCCGGTCACTCCGTGCGTGGTTCCGGTCGGGACTGCGGTCGCCATGGACACGGTGTCCTCCCCTTCATCGGTGTATCAGCGCAAGGGCGCGTGTACCCGGAGGCCTGCCTGCCATTCGTGCTCACGCACTGCGATTTCTTCAACACCACCTTCACATCCGCGATTTATACCCTTCTCACCTCGTCATCAACTCACCGCAAACCGCCCACGGTGCCCTTCGACGCCAGCCTCCCACCGGAGAAGCACAACCGATAGGCGTCGTCCGACATCAGCCGCGTGCTGTAGTAGACGCAGTCCTCGCCCGGGGGTTCGGCCGGTGATCCTTCGGGTGCTTCGTCCCGGGTGAACGCGGGCAGTACCTCCTCCACCGCGCCGCGCTCCCCGCCCACCACCAGGCGGTCGTACTCCTGCCGGTCCAGTACCGAGAAGCCGGAGCTGATCAGGGCGACGGGGACCATGACCAGCAGGATCCCGGCCAGTACGGCGAGCGGTGCCAGCACGGTCTGCCGGAGTCTCCCCCGCACCCGCTCCCTGGCCCGCGCCAACTCCCGTGCGGACACCGTGGGATACGGATCGGCGGCAGGCCGGGGCGCGGCTCCTGCGGTGGCGGGGAGCCGGGCGACGACCTCGAACCCCCCGTCGGGCGCGTGTCCCGCGCGCAGGGTGCCGCCCGCGAGCCGCACCCGCTCGTCGAGGCCGATCAGCCCGGTGGAGCCTGACGCCACTCCCGGGGCCGAAACGCCTTGGGCCGCGGGGCCGTTGACGACGGTGACGGCCAGGACGTCGCCGTCCCGGACGACCGCGACCCGGATGCGCGCTCCGGGGGCGTGCTTGGCCGCGTTCGTCAGGGACTCCTGGACGACGCGGTGCACGGCGTGCTCCGCCAGGGGCGGCAGCCCGTCCTGCTCCCCCCGCTCCTCCTCCAGTACGACGTCGATGCCGGAGGCCCGCGCCCGCTCGACGAGGGCCTCCGGGGTGGCGGGCGCCCCTTCCGCCGCCTGGCCCTCGTCGTCGGTGCGCAGTACGCCGATGATCTCCCGCAGCCGTCCGGTCGCCGCGGCGGCGGCCTCCCGCAGTTCACCGACGGCGGCCTGCTGCCTGGCGTCCAGGGTGCGGTCGACCTGAAGTGCCGCCGCCTGCACGGCGAGCAGCGTCAGGTCGTGCCCCAGGGAGTCGTGCATGTCGCTCGCCATCCGGGCCCGTTCGCGCATCCGGGTGCGGTCGGCGACGGCCCGCTGCTCGCGCTCCATCCGGTCGGCGAGCCGCCACCCACTGCTGACCAGGTCCGCGTACTGCCCGCGCCAGCGGCCGAGCAGCCACGGCAGTCCCACGCACAGCAGCAGCATGATCAGTTGCGCGGGCCAGGCCCACAGGTCACGCACCAGCACGCACACCGGCAGTCCGGCCAGGGCCACCGCCCCGAAGAACCGCACCGCGGGCCGCACTTGCGGGGCCCGGACCCCGGCGAGGTAGGCCATGACCACCAGCGCGGGCAGGAACGGCAGCGTGAACAGTTCGACGTCCCGTACGAGATTCAGCGCCAGCGGCACGAGGAGCACCGCCAGCGGCCACCGCCGCCCTGCCCCGACGGCCAGGGCCAGCAGCGGAACCCCGACGGCCGCCGCCGGCACGGCCGGCACGTGCCGGCTCGCCTCCTCCAGGACGGGCGGCGCGCTGAGCACCAGCCAGAGCCCGAGGTCGTACAGCCACCGGCCGAGTCGCTTGCTCTTCATGACACCAGCTTGGCCGATCCTCCGGCCGGACGCCGCTGACGAAAGTCATGAGTGCGGCCGTGAACCACCCGCCCGGCAGGCGCACTTGGCGACTGGCACCACCCCAACTCCTACTCCTACTCCTACTCCTCCGGCACGAGCCCCGCCTCGTACGCGAGGATCGCCGCCTGCACCCGGTTCTTGAAGTCGAGCCGGGCCAGGATCTGGCTGACGTACGCCTTCACCGTCCCCTCGACGACGTGCAGCCGCCGGGCGATGTCCGCGTTGGAGAGGCCCGCCCCGACCAGGGCGAGCACGTCGCGCTCCCGGCCGGTGAGTTCCTCCACCCGGGCACGGGCGCTGGCCCGCTTGCCCAACTGCCCCGTCCCCAGGTGGGTGATGACGCGCCGCGCGACGCTCGGCGAGAGGTAAGCACCGCCCTCGGCGACCGCCTGGACCCCGGCGATCAGTTCGCGCGGGTCCCCCGACTTGAGGACGAACCCGGCCGCCCCCGAGCCGAGCGCGCTCGCGATGTACTCGTCCTCGGAGAACGTCGTCAGCATCATGACCGCCGTCTCCGGCAGCATCCGCCGCAGCTCTTCCGCCGCCCGCAGTCCGTCGAGCCGCGGCATCCGGATGTCGAGCAGACACACGTCGGGCCGGTGCTTCAGCGCGAGCTCGACGGCCTCGTGCCCGTCGCCGCCCTCGGCGACGATCTCGATGTCGTCCGCCGAGGAGAGGATGGCCCGCACCCCGGCCCTGATCATCGCCTCGTCGTCCGCCAGCAGTACCCGGATCATGCAACTCCCCCTCGCCCCGACCCAACTCCCGCCGCAGGCTAACGCAAAGGGCCGGCCTGTCCCCCCGAGGGGGGACAGGCCGGCCCTTCAGGGGCGCGGGGAACTGCGCGACCAGCCACGAAGCACCCGCAGGCAACCAACGCACCCGCGGAAGCCGCCCGCGCCCCGCACCGCCCAGCCCTTAACTCCAGCTGGCGTGCAGCGGCTTCCCCTCCGCGTACCCAGCCGCGCTCTGCACACCGACGATCGCCTTCTCCGCGAACTCCTCAAGAGAAGCCGCACCCGCGTACGTGCACGACGACCGCACACCCGCGACGATCGAGTCGATCAGGTCCTCGACGCCCGGACGCGAAGGGTCGAGGAACATCCGCGAGGTGGAGATGCCCTCCTCGAAGATCGCCTTGCGGGCCCGGTCGTACGCGGACTCCTCGCTCGTCCGGTTCTTGACCGCGCGCGCGGAGGCCATGCCGAAGGACTCCTTGTACCAGCGGCCGTCCGCCGACTGCTGGAGGTCGCCGGGGCTCTCGTACGTACCGGCGAACCACGACCCGATCATGACGTTGGACGCACCGGCGGCGAGCGCCATCGCCACGTCGCGCGGGTGGCGGACACCGCCGTCGGCCCAGACGTGCTTGCCGTGCTTCTTGGCCTCGGCCGCGCACTCCATCACGGCGGAGAACTGCGGCCGGCCGACGCCGGTCATCATGCGGGTGGTGCACATGGCACCGGGGCCCACGCCGACCTTGATGATGTCGGCACCGGCCTCGATCAGGTCCCGTACACCCTCCGCCGCGACGATGTTGCCCGCCACGATCGGCACCTGCGGGTCGAGCGCGCGCACGGCCTTGACCGCGGCGATCATCGACTCCTGGTGGCCGTGCGCGGTGTCGACGACGAGCGTGTCGACGCCCGCGTCGAGGAGCTGCTTGGCCTTGCCCGCGACGTCGCCGTTGATGCCGACGGCGGCGGCGATGCGCAGCTTGCCGTTGGCGTCGGTGGCCGGGGTGTAGAGGGTCGCGCGCAGGGCGCCCTTGCGGGTCAGGATGCCGGCGAGGCGGCCGTCCTTGTCCACGGCGGGGGCGTAGCGGCGGTTGGCGCCGTCGAGCTTGTTGAACGCCTCGCGCGGGTCGATGTCCGCGTCCAGCAGTACGAGGTCCTTGGACATGACCTCGGAGAGCTGGGTGAAGCGGTCGACCCCTGCCAGGTCCTGGTCGGTGACGACACCGACCGGACGCTGGTCCGCGTCGACGACGACGCCCGCGTTGTGCGCCCGCTTGGGCAGCAGGGAGAGGGCGTCGGCGACGGTCTGGGTGGGGGCCAGCACGATCGGCGTGTCGAGGACGAGGTGCCGGGTCTTCACCCAGGACACGACCTCGGTGACGACCTCGATCGGGATGTCCTGCGGGATGACGACGAGGCCGCCGCGGCGGGCCAGCGTCTCGGCCATGCGGCGGCCCGCGATGGCGGTCATGTTGGCGACGACCAGCGGGATCGTGGTGCCGGTGCCGTCGGGGGCGGAGAGGTCCACACCCTGGCG
Source organism: Streptomyces sp. NPDC021093 (assembly GCF_044333135.1). Lineage (NCBI taxonomy): Bacteria > Bacillati > Actinomycetota > Actinomycetes > Kitasatosporales > Streptomycetaceae > Streptomyces > Streptomyces sp. NPDC021093. The sequence continues at coordinate 87,671 of NZ_JBIRQJ010000018.1, forward strand.
GGAACCGACCGCGGAGCGGCTCGGCACCATGAAGACGTCGTCGTACGTGAGGTCGTACGGCGGCTTGAGATCGTTGAGGAAACGCACGCGCGGAACATCCAGTCGTTCGGTGTTGGCCCCGGGGCATTTCAGCCCGGGGGAAAACGCACGTACTTGATTCTCCCACGACTGTCCGGATTTGTGACCTGGGGGGATCCTCCAGGCCGGGTGCACGGGCCCTGGGCGATGCTCCAAAGGGGGCTGGAGCGGGCTGCGGGACGGGTTCACGGGGGTGCGGACGTGCCCCCCCGTACAGCGGATGCGCCCCCGTAAAGCGGATGCCCCCGTAATGCCGCCGGGGTGGCATCGGCCGACCGGGCGGGTACGGGGCCCCGGGCACCGGAGGGCGACGGCGGCCGTCCGGTGCCCGGGGCCCCGTGGCGGCGAGGCGTGGCGAGGCCGCCCCGCGCCCTGCGGCGAGGGCCGCGCCCGTGACGGACTCGGTGTCGGGCAACGGCTGGGTTCTCGCGGCTGGCGGAGGACCCGAGGACCGCCCGTCCGCGCCGACCGGGACCCCCTCCCTGCTGATCCATGGAGCCGACCCGGGCAGGCACCGCCCGCGCCCTGCCACCCACGCCCGGCCGCCGACCACGGCGACGGGGCCCGCGGTCGGCACGGCCCGTGGCCGGAAACGGGTGCGCCCCGCCCCGCCGGGGAGGCGGGACGGGGCGCGGGGTGCCACGGAGTGCGGGACCCGGTGGTTACTTCATGTAGCCGACCTTGGCCCACTCGACCGAGGCGAGGCCCGGCGAGCCGTAGTTGGCGAGCTTCTTCGGGGTGGCGATGATCGCCGGGGTCTGGAAGATCTCCAGCGAGTGACCGGCGTCCCAGAACAGCTTGTCGGCCTCGTTCTGGAGCTTGCGGGCCTCCTCCGGCGTCTTCGCCGCCAGCGCCTCGCGGAACTTGGCCTCGCCACCCGGGGTGACGACCTTGCCGTAGTTCTGGAAGATCTGGCCGCCCTTCGGGTCGCGGTAGATGCCGAAGCCGTCCGAGGTGAGGGCCTTCCGGCTGGTGAAACGGAAGCCGGTGATGTCGAAGGCACCCTTGTTGACGTACTTGTTGAAGTAGTCGTTCTGGGAGACTTCGTTGATCTTCATGTCGATGCCGACCTTCTTCAGCATCGACTGGGTGGCGGCGTCGCGCGCCTTCACCGTAGCGCTGGCACCGGCGCCCGTGACGTAGTTGAGCTCCAGCTTCTTGCCGTCCTTGGTGCGGATCTGGCCCTCGCCACCGGACTTCCAGCCGGCCTCGTCCAGGAGCTTTCCGGCGGCGGCAACGTCACCCTTGCCGTACTTGCCGGAGTTGTCCTGGTAACCCACCTGGTTCGGCATGTAGAAGTGGCTGCCCAGGGTCTTGAACTCGACCGGCAGGCCCTTGCCCGCGATGTCGGCCATGACCTTGTTGTCGACCGCCATCTGCACGGCCTGACGCACCTTGACGTCCGAGACGACGCCCTCGGAACCGAAGGTCATGTGGGTCTCGTCCCAAGGGGAACCGATGCGGAAGTCGGTGTCCTTGGCGCCCTTGAGTCGCTTGTAGTAGTCGGCGGTGGACGCCGTCGTGATGTCGAGCTCCTTGTTCAGGAAGGCATCGATCTGCGCGTCGGGCTGGAGAACCCGGATCACGATCTTGTCCAGCTTGGGCTTCTCGCCCCACCAGTTGGCGTCCGGCACCATGGTGATCGTCTGGGCGGTCTTGTCCATCTTGCCGAGCTTGTACGGGCCCGCCGTGACCGGGATCTTCTCGACCCAGCCCTTGTTGAACTTCTCCGGCGTGTCGATGTACTTGGCCGGCACCAGGTCCCAGAACATCAGCTGGTACTGGGAGCTGAACTTCTTCATGGTGACGACGACCTCTTGGTCGTTCGCACCGGCCTTCACCGACTCGATGTCCTCGTAGCCGGTGGACTCACTGATCAGGAACTTGTCGTTGCCCTGCCCCTGCGCCTTCCACATCGCCTCGAAGTCGCGGTAGCTGAACGGCGTGCCGTCCGACCACTTGGCCTTCGGGTTGAGCTTGTACGTGATGACCTGCTTGCCGCCCTTGTCCACCGAACTGACGGACTCGACGTAGTCCTTGTCCGGGGTGATGACGCCCTTGGCATCCTGCTGCCAGACGCTCGGCATCATCGGGTCGGCTATCGTGTTGCGGTCTCCCTGCGAGCCTTCCACGTGGCTCGGGTTGAACTGCGTGATCCACTCGCGGACCGGGATCTTCAGCTCGCCGCCCTGCTTCAGCGCGGAAGCGGGCTGCGGATTGACCTCGGAGGCGTGCTCCGCGACGGCCTTCTTCTTCGGCTCGCTCTCGGACTTGTCCGAGCCACAGGCCGTCAGCAGCAGCGACGCGGTCACGCTCGCCACGACGAAGGCGGCCGTTCTGGTGGAAGTACGCATGTGGGGACTCCTGGTTGCTAAATCTCACAGACTGAGACGCGTCGGCCGTCTTCGCCCGACGGATCCCGATCGCTGTTGATCCGCGACATTAGGGTCCTCATCTCGCCAAATAAAACGTTGCGCGGCGAATCTTTGCCTGATCGAGATCTTGCAGAAGTCCTTTAATCGGACATCGCGACCCAGAATGTGGACACCGCAATCGGTGTCGGACCCCGGTTGCCGCACTCCGTGGCCGCACCACGGAAGCATCATCCCCCTCAGGTCAGTTGGAGGTTCCGTGCTCGGCTTTCTGACGAAGCGGCTCGGCTATTACGTCGTCCTGCTCGTGGTCGCTGTCGGGCTGTCGTACGCACTCGCCTCGACATCCCTCACCCCCCGGTCGTACTTCGAGAACCGGAACCCGCGCCCGGCGGCCACCGTGGTCGACAGCCAGCTCACCCAGCTCGGGATCAACGACAAGACCCCACTGCCCGAGCGATTCGGTGACTGGGCGTCAAACGTCGCACAGGGGGACCTCGGCAAGACCATCAAGGACACCTCTGTCAATGATGAGTTCACCGGCCGCATCGGCGTCTCGCTCCGCCTGCTGCTGATCGGCACCATCCTCGGCACGGTGCTCGGCATCCTGTTCGGAGCCTGGGGGGCGATACGCCAGTACAAATTCTCCGACCGGGCCATGATGATCTTCTCGTTCCTCATCATGTCGATGCCCATGCTGCTGGTGGCCGCGTTCGTCAAGCAGGGCGCGATGTGGCTCAACAACACCCTGGGCACCGACATCAAGTTCATCGGCGAGGGCAGCGCTTCGATCAGCGACGGGGTGTTCCCCTTCCTCCAGGAGCGAGCGATCCACCTGCTGCTGCCCACCTTGGCGATCGTGTTCGTGACCATCGCGTCGTACAGCCGCTACCAGCGCAGCACCATGCTCGACGTGCTCGGCTCGGACTACCTGCGCACAGCACGCGCCAAGGGGCTCTCCCGCAACAAGGCACTGATGAAGCACGGTCTGCGGACCGCGATGATTCCGATGTCCACGTTCTTCGCCTACGGATTCCTCGGCCTGTTCACGGGCGCCACCTTCACCGAGAAGATCTTCGGTTGGCACGGCATGGGTGAATGGCTCATCGACTCCATCACCAGCAACGACGTCAACTCCGTTGTCGCGTACAGCTTGTTTGCCGCCGTCATGGTCCTGCTCGCCGGCTTCGTCGCCGACATCCTTCATGCCGCGCTCGACCCGCGGGTCCGCAATGGCTGACGGCCGCACCGTGCGTGCACGGACTGCCGACCGAGCCCAGACGAAGACCGTCCCGCAGGGAGCAGCACACCGATGACCACCGAAACCGCAACCGTCGCCGAGATCGCCACCGCGGCGTCGCCATCCGCACCGCCCAGCCGCAGCAAGGTCGTCTGGGGCCGCTTCATCTCCAACAAGGGCTCACTCGCGGGCGCCGTCGCCGTGGTGCTGCTGTTCCTGCTGGCCTTCGTCGGCCCGGTGTTCAGCTCGTACCAGTACACCGACGTCGACTACACCGCCCTGCAGGAACCGCCGTCCGGCGCCCACTGGTTCGGCACGGACCAGATCGGCCGGGACATGTTCACGCTGACCCTGCGCGGTCTGCAGAAGTCGCTGCTGATCGGTCTGCTGGTCGCGATGTTCTCCACGGTGCTCGCCTCGATCGTCGGCGCCTGCGCCGGCTACTTCGGCGGCTGGGTGGACCGGGTCGCGATGTTCGTGGTCGACCTGATGCTCGTCTTCCCCGCGTTCCTGATCATTTCGATCATGTCCCCGATGTTCAAGGAGAGCGGCTGGATCGCCTTCGTCGGTCTGCTGGCGGTCTTCGGCTGGATGATCACTGCCCGCGTGGTGCGCTCCATGACGCTCTCGCTGAAGGACCAGGAGTTCGTCCGGGCCGCCCGCTTCATGGGCGTCCACCCTTTCCGGATCATCCTGCGACACATCCTCCCGAACATGGCCTCCTTCCTGATCATCGACGCGACCATCGCGGTCGGCGGCGCGATCATGGCCGAGACGGGCCTCTCCTACTTCGGCTTCGGCGTGCAGTCCCCCGACGTGTCGCTGGGCACCCTGATCTCCCTCGGTGAACCCTCGGCCCTCACCCAGCCGTGGATGTTCTACTTCGCCGCCGGCTTGCTGGTCCTCTTCGTCCTCGCCGTCAACCTCATGGGCGACGGTCTGCGCGACGCCCTCGATCCCACCTCCGACCGCGTCTCGCGCAAGCAGCGCCGCGCGATCGCCCGCGAGGCCAAGGCCGTCCGCGAGAAGGCAGCCGCCGCCCTCGCCGCGAACACCTCCCCCACTTCCACCCACGAGACCCCCGGGAGCCGTGCGTGACCACCACCGCCAGCCCCTCCACCGCAGCAGCCTCCCTCAAGAAGGGCGAGCCGCTGCTCCAGGTCCGCGACCTGAATGTCAGCTTCCAGGGGCCGCACGGCATCGTCCCCGCCGTCCGCGGCGTCGACCTCGACCTGCACCGGGGCGAAGTCCTCGGCATCGTCGGCGAGTCGGGGTCCGGCAAGTCCGTGACCTCGCTGGCCTCGATGGGCCTGCTGCCGGACACCGCGATCATCACCGGTTCCGTCAAGCTCGACGGGCAGCAGCTGCTCGGCGCGTCCGACCGCGAGATGAGCCGGATCCGCGGCAACAAGGTCGCCATGGTCTTCCAGGACCCGCTGTCCGCCTTCACCCCCGTGTACCGCATCGGCGAGCAGATAGTCGAAGCCCTGCGCACGCACGGCGACCTGAGCAAGGAGAAGGCGGCGGCCCGCGCCGTCGAGCTGCTCGACCTGGTCGGGATACCCAACCCGAAGGCCCGTGCCCAGTCCTTCCCGCACGAGTTCTCCGGCGGCATGCGCCAGCGCGCGATGATCGCCATGGCGATCGCCAACGACCCGGCCGTGATCCTCGCCGACGAGCCGACCACCGCGCTCGACGTGACGATCCAGGCCCAGGTCCTGGAGGTCCTCAAGACCGCGCAGCGCGAGACCGGCGCCGCCCTCGTCCTGGTCAGCCACGACCTCGGTGTCATCGCCGGTACGGCCGACCGCATCGCCGTGATGTACGCCGGCCGCGTCGTCGAGACCGGCGCCGTCGACGACGTCTTCGAACGCCCCCGGATGCCGTACACCCTCGGCCTGATCGGCGCCGTCCCGCGCGTCGACGAGCCCAGCGAGGACGGTACGAAGGCGCAGGCCAAGCCCCTCGTGCCGATCCCCGGCTCGCCGAGCCCGCTGCAGGAGCTCACGGGCGGCTGCGCGTTCGCCAACCGCTGCCCGATGGTGCAGGACGACTGCCGTACGCAGGACCCGGCCCTGTCCGGCGACGACCACCTCGTCGCCTGCCACCGCACCGACGAGATCGTGGCGAAGAACCTCGGCCCCGCCGACATCTACCCGCTGCCCGAGATCCCCCCGCTCGCCGAGGCCGCCGTACCGCGCGAGCAGCGCGACAGCGTCCTGCGGGTGACCGAACTGGTGAAGACCTTCCCCCAGTTCAAGGGCACCGCCTTCAAGCGCCGGGTCGGCAGCGTGTACGCGGTGGACGGCGTCGACCTCGACATCCGGCAGGGCGAGACGCTCGGTCTGGTCGGCGAGTCCGGTTCCGGCAAGTCCACGACGCTCTTCGAGATCCTGAACATGTCCAAGCCGGAGTCGGGTTCGATCGAACTCCTCGGCCAGGACACCGGCTCGCTCGGCCGCGCCGAGCTGCACAAGCTGCGCTCCGCGATGCAGATCGTCTTCCAGGACCCGATGGCGAGCCTCGACCCGCGCATGCCGATCGCCGACGTCATCGCGGAGCCCATGCGGGCGCTGAAGATGGAGAAGGAGAAGATCGCCGAGGTCGTCCCGGACCTGCTCGCCAAGGTGGGGCTCAACCCGGAGTACGCGCAGCGCTTCCCGCACCAGTTCTCCGGCGGCCAGCGCCAGCGCATCGGCATCGCCCGCGCGCTGTCGGTCTCGCCCCAGCTCCTGGTCCTGGACGAGCCGGTGTCCGCGCTCGACGTGTCCATCCAGGCCGGTGTGCTCAACCTGCTCCAGCAGCTCAAGGCGGAGCTGGGCCTCTCCTACCTCTTCGTCTCGCACGACCTGTCGGTGATCCGCCACATCGCGGACCGCGTCAGCGTCATGTACCTGGGCCGCACCGTCGAGTCGGGCGACGTCGACACCGTCTTCGACAACCCCCAACACCCTTACACCAAGGCCCTGTTGTCGGCCGTACCGGTGCCCGACCCGAAGCGGGAGCGCGCACGGCAGCGGATCCTGCTGCCCGGCGACCCGCCCAGCCCGACCGACAAGCAGACGGGCTGCCGCTTCCGCGGCCGCTGCCCGGTGTTCCTGGCGCTCGGCGCCAAGGAGCAGGAGCGCTGCACCACCGAGACCCCGGCGATGACCTCGCACGCCGCCGACCACCGCGCGGCCTGCCACTTCCCGGAGGCCAAGCCGGCGGCGGAGACCGTGGTGGGCTAGACGGCCGCTGAACTCAGCCACGAGGAAGGGGCGCCCGGCATCATGCCGGGCGCCCCTTCCTCGTACGTACTTCCGGAGGACTCAGTCGTCCGGGTCCGCCCGGTCCAGCGCCGGACGCGGCGGCGGGCCGCCCGCGTTCAGCAGGTGGTCCGCTGCGGCCGTGTCCGTGACCAGGCTGGTGACCAGCCCGGAACGGAGCACCGCGTCGATCGCGGCGGCCTTGCGCAGTCCGCCCGCGATGGCGACCACCTCGGGAATCCGGCGGAGCCGGTCCGCCTCGACGGTGATGCAGCGCTCGCCGAGGTCACGTCCGACCCGGCGGCCCTCCGCGTCGAAGAGGTGCGCGGACGTCTCGGCGGCGACACCGAGGGAGGCGTAGTGCGCGCGCTCCTCGTCCGTCAGCATGTCGTGGACCGTCGAGATGCCCGGCTCCCACGAGCCGATGGACACACAGGCGACCGTCACCTTGTCGAAGTAGTCGAAGGCGCGGGCGATCCCGGTCTGGTTGCGCAGCGCGGCAGCGGTCGCCGGGTCGGGCAGCAGCATCGGCGCGTAGATCGGGTGGGCCTCGCCGCCGGAGACCTGGGCGGCCCTGCGGACCGCCTCGACCGAGCCGCGCTCGGCCGTCCCCGCGTCGTACACACCGGTCAACTGCACGACCGTGCACGGCGGGAGGTGGTGCAGGGCGGCGGCCATGTGAATGGTGGAGCGGCCCCAGGCCAGGCCCAGCACATCGCCCTCGTTGACCAGTTCGCCGAGCAGGTCGGCGGCGACCTCGCCCAGGTTCTCCGGGTCGGGGGCGTCGTCGGCCGCATCGGCCGGGGACTCGACGACCACGGCATGCCGCAGGCCGTACCTGGCGCGCAGGGCGTCGGAGCGCTCCGCGTCCAGTTCGGCGGGGACGCGGATCTCGATCCGTACGAGATCACGTTCGAGAGCGGTCTCCAGGACCCGGGCCACCTTGAAGCGGCTGACGCCGAACTCCTCGGCGATCTGGATCTTGGATTTGCCCTCAAGGTAGAAGCGGCGGGCCATCGCCGCCGCCTGAACCAGCTCAGCGGGTCCCATCCGCATGGCCGACCGGCCCGCTGACATCGCAGACACCGCGATCTCCTTACCTTGGTTCACTTTCACACAATGGTTCGTCGTTCATCCTGTCAGATGTGACGCACCTTGATCAGCCCTGCGGGCCCACGTTCATTTTGCCTTCTTATTACCGTGGCCGTGCCGCTGCTGCAGCGCCGTTCCCCGGGCATCAGTGTGCGCAGGCCCAGGATGCCTTGGCCGTCGTCTCGTCGGCCTGGTGGCGCAGCATGCGTACGGCGGCCGCCGGGTCGTCGGTGTTGTAGACGGCGGAGCCCGCGACGAAGACGTCCGCGCCCGCCTCGGCGCACCGTTCGATGGTGGAGGCGGAGACGCCGCCGTCCACCTGGAGCCACAGCTCCAGTCCGTGCTTGGAGATCAGCTGCCGGGTACGGCGGATCTTCGGCAGCATGATGTCGAGGAACGACTGCCCGCCGAAGCCCGGCTCGACCGTCATGATCAGCAGCATGTCGAGCTCGGGGAGCAGGTCCTCGTACGGCTCGATGGGCGTGGCCGGCTTGAGCGCCATGGACGCGCGGGCGCCCTTGGCACGGATCTCGCGCGCGGTACGGACCGGGGCGGCGGCCGCCTCGGCGTGGAAGGTCACGGAACCGGCGCCCGCCTCGACGTACTGCGGCGCCCACCGGTCCGGGTCCTCGATCATGAGGTGGCAGTCCAGCGGAATGTCCGTGGCCCTGCTCAGCGACTCGACGATCGGCACGCCGAGGGTGAGGTTCGGCACGAAGTGGTTGTCCATGACGTCGACATGGAGCCAGTCGGCGCCTTCGACGGCCCTGGCCTCATCGGCGAGCCGGGCGAAGTCGGCGGACAGGATACTGGGATTGATCTGCGCTGCCATGCCCCAAGCCTGCCATGCCCCAACCCGGTTCCCCGACCGGGTGTTCCAGCCCCTACCCCTCCAGCCCCAGCCCCCGAGCCTCCTTGGGCACAGGGGCCGCCCCCTGGGGCGGGACGGGTGGGCAAGGGGGCGGCCCCTCGCGCTGACCGTGCCCGCTCACGACTGCCCACCCCCGACACCGCCCCGCTACCTCAGCCCACCCGCCTCAGCACCGCCAGATACATCGCATCCGTCCCATGCACATGCGGCCAAAGCTGCACATCCGGCCCGTCCCCCAACGCCGAAACCCCCGGCATCAGCGGCCGCGCGTCCACCCACTCCACCTCGAACGGCTCGTTGCCCGCGCCCTTGCCCTTGATCACGTCGTCCACCACGGTCCGCGTCTCCGCGAGGTGCGGCGAGCAGGTCGCGTACCCCACGACCCCCCCGACCCGTACGGCCTTCAACGCTTCCCGCAGCAGCCCGCGCTGCAGCGGAGCAAAACCCTCCAGGTCCTCCGGCCGGCGCCGCCACCGCGACTCGGGACGTCGGCGCAGCGCGCCAAGACCCGAGCACGGCACGTCCATCAGCACCCGGTCGAAGGTGCCGGGCAGCCACGGCGGACGCGTACCGTCCGCGGCGATGACCTGGTAAGGACCGGGGTTCCCCGCCAGCGCCTGCGCCACCAGACGCGCGCGGTGCGGCTGCTTCTCCGAGGCGAGCAGCGCCGCGCCCCGCTCGGAGGCGAGGGCGGCGAGCAGCGCCGCCTTGCCGCCGGGGCCCGCGCAGCCGTCGAGCCACTGCTTGTCGGGGCCCTCCACCGGGGCGTTGGCGAGGGCCACGGCCACGAGCTGGCTGCCCTCGTCCTGGACGCCCGCGCGCCCGTCCCGTACCGCGTCCAGCGCACCCGGCTCGCCGCCTTCGGCCATCCGTACCGCATAGGGCGACCAGCGCCCCGGCAGCCCGGACTCCTCGCCCAGCACGTCGAGGAGTTCGTCCGCGGTGGACCGGCCCGGTCGGGCGACCAGCGTCACCTCGGGGCGCTCGTTGTCGGCTTCGAGGAGGTCCTCGATGCCGCCCCGGCCGCCGCCCAGCGCGTCCCACAGCGCGGAGACGATCCAGCGCGGGTGCGAGTGCACCACGGCGAGGTGCTGCTCGGCATCGTCCTCGTACGGCGGAGCCACCTGCTCCACCCACGTCTCCAGGTCCTGCTTGGAGATCTTGCGGAGCACCGCGTTGACGAACTTCGCGCGTCCCTCGCCGAGCACCACCCGCGCCAGCTCCACGCTGGCCGAGACGGCCGCGTGGGTGGGGATGCGGGTGCCGAGCAGCTGGTGGGCGCCGAGCGCGAGCACGTCGAGCACCGGCGGGTCGACCTCGCGCAGCGGCCGGTCGATGCAGGCCGCGATGATCGAGTCGTACGTGCCCTGCCTGCGCAGCGTGCCGTAGACGAGCTCGGTGGCGAGCGCGGCGTCGCGCCCGTCGAAGCCCTCGTTCTTCTCGCGGGCCTTCTTGAGCAGCGGCGGCAGCACCAGGTTCGCGTACGCGTCCCGCTCGTCGACGGCGCGCAGCGCCTCGAAGGCGAGGAAGCGGACGGGGTCCTTCTGGGGCTTGCGGTGCGGCTTGTACGGCTTGCGCGCGGGACGGCTCTGCTGGGGCTTCTGGTCGCTCAAAAGGTGCTCCGCTTAAGTGAGGGGGTTCCCCTCAGCGTACGTCCGCCGTGGTCAGAAGCTCGCCGGGGGCGATGCGCACGCCCCTCGCCCAGTCCGCCGCCCTCATCGGCTTCTTGCCCTGCGGCTGCACCCAGAGCAGCTCGACCGCGTGCGAACCGGTGCCGACGTGGACGTTGTTCTTGCCCGCGGACAGCTCGCCGGGAGCAAGATCGGTGCGCTCCGCCACCGGTCCCGCCTGCACCAGCTTCAGCCGCTCGCCGCGGAAGACCGTCCACGCGCCGGGCGCGGGGGTGCAGCCGCGCACGATGCGGTCGACGCGCAGCGCGGGGGCCCGCCAGTCGACCTGTGCGTCCTCGACGGTGATCTTCGGGGCGAGGCTGATGCCGTCGGCGGGCTGCGGAACGGGCTTCAGCGACCCGTCCTCGATGCCGTCCATGGTGGCCACGAGCAGGCCGGATCCGGCGAAGGCGAGCCGGGTCAGCAGGTCACCGCTGGTGTCCGTGGGGCGCACGTCCTCCGTGATCACGCCGTACACCGGGCCGGAGTCCAGCCCCTGCTCGATCTGGAAGGTCGACGCACCCGTGACCTCGTCGCCGGCCATCACCGAGTGCTGCACGGGGGCGGCGCCGCGCCAGGCGGGCAGCAGCGAGAAGTGCAGGTTGACCCAGCCGTGGGCCGGGATCTCCAGGGCCGACTTCGGCAGCAGCGCGCCGTACGCCACGACCGGGCAGCAGTCCGGGCCGATCTCCCGCAGCCGGGCCTGGAACTCCTCGTCGCGCGGCTTCACCGGCTTGAGCACCTCGATCCCGGCCTCCTCGGCCCGGTCCGCGACGGGGCTGGCGACGAGACGGCGGCCGCGCCCGGCGGGGGCGTCGGGCCGGGTGACGACGGCGACGACCTCGTGCCGGGAGGCGATCAGGGCGTCCAGGGCGGGAACGGCGACCTCGGGGGTGCCGGCGAAGACGAGCTTCATGGGAATGTACGAGCCTCTCGGTCGGCGATCGGGCAGCGCACCAGTCTATGGGCGACGTCCCGGACCCGCCCCAGGGGGCGTACGCACATCCGTGCGCCCCGCGCATATGCGGACACGCCCCTGGAGCGTGACCACAACACCGGGTGGCGCGTTGGTCAAAAGAGATTGACCGAAACGGGCCGACGACCTGACGGCCCCGTCCTTCATTCGTCCTTCTTCATTCAACGCCGGTTCGAGAGGCTTTTTCATGGCCGACCACGCAACCCATGACGCCCAAGCGCGGGCCAGCCTGCACCTGTTGGTACGGGACATCGAGCGGGTCCGCCGACAGGTGGACGCGCTGCGTACCCTCACCGCCCAGCTGGGCAACGTCTACCGCCCGCGCCGCTCGGGACCCTCCACGGGCTTCGTCGTGTACGGGCGGGCCCCCGCCCCGACCGTCCGCCTCGCGCAGGAACTGCGGGACAGCGTCGAGACACTGGTGACCGCCGCCGTGGACTTCGACCGCTCGCTCGGTTTCTCGTGGGACGCGGTGGGTTCGGCGCTCGGGGTCACCAAGCAGGCGGTGCACCGCCGTTACGGCGCACGCCGGGCCACGGCGCAGTCCGCGAACGGGACCGCCCCGGACCACCACGGCACGGACTCCGTGTCCGCTTCGTCCGTCCCCTCCGGATCCCTGTCCGCTTCGTCCGCCCCTGCCGGGTCCCTCCCGCCCGCCCCCACCACCTCGCCTTCGCCCTCCTCACCCTCTTCCGCGTCCTCCCCCGCTTCCGCGACCGGATCGACCGCGACAGCGACGGCCCCCGTCGCCACGCGGACGATGCCCGGAACCCTGCCCGCGGTCCCCGCCGCCCGCTCCATGCCGCCGCAGCCGACGGCGAGCAGCCAGTCCCTCCGCGAGGATTCCCGCTCCGCCCCCTTCCCCGGCCCGCGCAACGGCTGACCCTCTCCGCCCCACCGGTGCCCCCTGCCGTCCCCCGGCAGGGGGCACCCCCCTGTCACCTCTCCCTCGTCACCCGATGTCCGGCGGATCCACCCTGATCCGCACGCCCTCGCCCGCTCCCCCGCTTCCCCCTCGGGCCATCCTCGCCGCCTGCGCCACCTTCAGCGCCGCCGCCAACGCCGCCCCCCGCCCCGGCGGCACCCGTACCAACGCCCGCTCCCACTGCTCCCCCACCGGCGGATCCTGCGCCCGCCGAGGCCGCCCCGGATCAGCCACCGGCAACGGAATCGGCCCCAACACCTCGGCCTCCAGCGGCAGTTCCGCCACCCGCAGGAACTCCGCCACGTCGTCCCCGCGCCCGCTCACCGCCGCCATCCGCGACACCGGCGGAAAGCCCAGCTCGGCCCGCTCGGCCAGCTCCCGCTGCGCGCTGCCGACCGGGTCCCACCGCACCAGCGCCTGTACGGGCCGCAGCGTCGGCTCGGCGACGATGACCACCGTGCCGCCCGCCGCCTGTCCCCGTACCAGCGAGGCCGCCGCGATCCACCGCCGCAGCGCGTCCTCCCCTGCCCGCAGGTCGGGCCGCCCGAGCATGGCCCACCCGTCCAGCAGCAGGGCCGCCGCGTACCCGCCCTCGGCGACGGGCTCCGCACCGGGCGTACTCACGACCAGAGCGGGCACGCCGGGCACCACGTCCAGCACGTGGTCCCGCCCCGAGGTCCGCACCGGCACCGTAGGAAACGCCCGGCCCAACTCCTCGGCGGTCCGCCGCGCCCCCACGATCTGCGCCCGCAACCGGTTGAACCCGCACTCCGCGCAGGTCCAGCCCGTCTCGGTCCTACCGCACCATCCGCAGTGCAACTCCCGTGCGTCGGGGGCCTCCAGCGGCCCCGCGCAGTGCTTGCACCGGGCCGGCGTCCGGCACCGCTCGCACGCCAGCCGCGGTACGTACCCCCGCCTCGGCACCTGCACCAGCACGGGCCCGCTCTTGAGCCCTTCCCGTACGGTCTGCCAGGCCAGGCTCGGCAGCCTGGCGGCCCGCGCCGCCTCGTCGCGCGCCAGCTCCTGGTCCCCCACGGTCCGTACGAGCGGGGCGGCGATCCGCACCTGCTCGCGCCCCGCCGCCAACGGCCTGGCCCACCCGCTCGCCACCAGCTGCGCGGCCTCGACCGTACAGCTCGTACTCCCCAGCAGGAACGCGCACTTGTCCTGGGTGGCCCGCAGCTCCAGCACCTCGCGCGCATGCGGCAGCGGCGCGTGCTGCTCGCTCAGATTCCCGTCCCCGTCGTCCCACACCACGACCAGCCCCAGGTCCCTGACCGGCGCGAACATCGCCGACCTGGTCCCCACCACCGCCCGCACGACCCCCCGCCGCACCGCGAGCCACTCCCGGTACCGCTTCTCGGGCCCGGCGTCGGCGGTGAGCACGGCGTGCCGTCCCTCCCCCAGGACCTCGCCCAGGGCCGTGTGCACCCGCTCCACGCTCCGCCCGTCGGGCACCACGACGAGCGCCCCCCGCCCCGAGGCCAGCGTCGCGGCGACCGCCCGCGCGATCTCCTCCGCCCACAACGGCCCGGGCAGCGCCGTCCACACGGCGCGCGGCGCACCGCCGCCGGCCAGCGACTCCAGAAAGGCCGCCCCCTGCTCGTACCGCCCCCAGCTCCCCGTCCCGGGCGGGGCGGGCGCGGGCAGCGCGGCGGGGAACTCCTTCTTCTCGGCCCGTGCGTTCCTCGGGGGGATCGCCAGTTGCAGCACATCGGCCAGGCTTCCCGCATACCGGTCCGCCACGGCCCGCGCCAGAGCGAGCAGCTCCGCGCTGAGCACCGGCTCGGGCGACACCACCTGCGCCAGTGCCGCCAACGGTCCGTTGTAGTCCGACTCGGCGACCCGCTCGACGATGAACCCGTCGATCAGCCCGCCGCCCTCCCGCCTGCCGTCCCGGACCCGGTGCGCCCCCGCCCCGAACCGCACCCGCACCCGCACGCCCGGCCGGGCGTCCGCGTCCAGCTCCTCGGTCACCGCGTAGTCGAAGTACCGGTCCAGGTGCAGCACCCCCTTGTTGACCATGACCCGTGCCACGGGCAGCTCAGCGGCCAACGGCGCCCCCCGCCAGGTCCGCGGCTTCGCCTTCGGCACCTGCTTCTCGTGCCGGAGGAACTCCCGCATCAGCGCAAGCTGCTCGGGCGGCCCGTCCTGCGGATCGCCCTGCGTGCCCTGCTGCTGGTCGTCGTCGCTGCTCACAGCCAAATTCCTACCAGACGGCACTGACAGCCGACGTGCGCCCACCGGCCTCCCACCGGCCGCCCGCCGCCGCTCGCATCCGCCGCGGGAGTGCGCCGACTGCCCGATATCGCCGTCTCGACAGCCCGAAGCGGATGCGGTTGCCTCCCTTTCCGGAAACGGGAAACTTCCCCGGCCGCCTTGTCCGCGCCGTCTCCCGGGCCGAACCTGGCTCGCGACGACGGACGCGAGGACGGACCCGACGGGGTGCCCGGCCGCTTACCGCACCAGGGGGTCGAAGTGCCGGAACAGCCTTCCACGTTCGGCAGTGAACTGCGCCGTGCCCGTCAGGCGGCGGGCCTGACCGTGGCCGAGCTCGCTGCCCGAGTGCACTACAGCAAGGGCCAGATCAGCAAGGTCGAGACCGGGCACAAACGGCCCACCGACGAACTGGGCCGGCTCTGCGACGCGGAACTGGGCGCCGACGGCGCCCTGCTCTCCCTGCTGCCAGGTGCGGGCCGCACGGCCCCGTTCGGCCCGCACCGCACGGCCCCGCCGGGACCGGCCCGCCGCCAGATCGTCACGGCGGGCGCCGCCTCCGTACTCGCGGGCACGGTGACCGTACTCGCGGACACCCCGGCCGCCGCCTCCGCGGGCGGCGGGGCGCCGCCCCTTCCCCCGGCCGACGGCCCCCTCCTCGACATCCACCTCGCCCTGCTCGCCCAGTACCGCCGGCTGGGCCAGAGCGCGTCGCCCGCCGCCGTGCTGCCCGCGCTCACGGAACAGACGCGTGCGCTGCGCCGGCTGGCCGCCGCGTCCGGTCCGCGCACCGCGCGCGAGCTGCTCGCCCTGTCCGCCCGGTTCGCCGAGTTCGCGGGCTGGATGGCACAGGAGTCCGGCGACCGGACGGCGGCACTGCGCTGGACGGACCACGCGGTGGAGCTGGCCGACGCGGCCGGGGATTTCGACCTCGCGTCCTACGCGCTGGTGCGGCGCGGGCTCGTCGCGTACTACCGCGGCGACGCGGCGGGCACCGTGGCCCTCGCCCGGCAGGCGCACTCGGGCCGCGCGCCCGCCAGGGTGCGCGGCCTCGCCGCCCAGCGCGAGGCCCAGGGCCATGCGCTCGCGGGCGACCACGGCGCCTGCATGCGGAGCCTCGACCGGGCCAGGGAGCTGCTGTCCCGCGGCGGTGCGGGCGACACCTCCGCGCCCGTGCTCGGGACGACGCACCTCACCGACCCGGTGTCGATGATCACCGGCTGGTCCCTGCTCGACCTGGGCCGCCCCCGGGAGGCCGCCGAAGCCCTGGCCCGGGAGCTGTCCCGGGTCCCGGCGGGCGCCCGCCGCACCCTGGCCCGCTACGGCACCCGCCAGGCCCTCGCCCATGCGCTCGCGGGCGACCTCGACCAGGCCTGTGCGCTGACGGCGGACCTCCTGAGGACCGTCCGCGCGGTGGACTCGGCGACGGTCGCCCTCGACCTCCGACGGCTGGGCCGCGCGCTGGGCCGCCACCCCGCGCACCCGGCCGTCCGCGAGCTGGCCCCCCGGCTCGCCCTCGCGCTGGCCCCGGCCGTCCGCCCGTAACCCCTGCCGCCCCATCCGCCCGACGAAAGGCACCCGCTCATGGCCGACGTCTTCATCAACTACCGCACCGGCGACGGCGACGAGTTCGCCACCACCCTGGAGCGCGAGCTCAGCCGGCGCTTCGGCAGCGACCGGATCTTCCGGGCGAGCAAGTCGATCCCGCCGGGGACGCTGTTCGACGAGAAGCTGCTGACCGGGGTGCGGCGCAGTGCCGTACTGCTGGCGCTGGTCGGCAAGGACTGGGAGGCGTCGCCCAAGCTGCACGACCCCGCGGACTGGGTGCGCAGGGAGATCCTGGAGGCCTTCGCCTGCGCGATACCCGTCGTGCCGATCCTGATCGGCCGCCGCACGGAACGCCTGCGTCCGGATGTGCTCCCGCCCGAACTGGAGCGACTGGCCCATGTGCAGTCCCTCCGGTACGACAACCAGGACGCCGAGCGGACGCTGGGCCGCATCGGCGACGAACTGGCCCACCTGGTACCGCAGTTCGCCGAGGCCGAACGGGCGGCGAAGGCGAAGGAGAAGCAGAAGGCGGAGGCGGCGGGCGCCCCGCCGAGCCCCGGGGCCGGCTCCGTGCACAGCTCCATGGGCGACAACAGCGGTACGGCCGTCCAGGCCCGGGACATCTCAGGCGGCGTGCACCTGGGGCAGCCCACGACGCACATCGAGCACGCCCACGGCCCGGTCCAGTCCGGCTCCGGTGCGGTGCACGCCCCGCATCTCACCGGTGACGGCGCACAGTACGTCGCCGGTGACAACCGGGAGGGCATCCACCAGACCTTCGGAGCCAGGACCCGGCGCGAGGACGAGGGGCGATGACGACCGACAGCCGGTTCGCGCACGCCTACTTCGTCAACTCCGGTACGGGACCCGTCTACTTGGGCGGCCCCGACCGGGACGAGTCGCTGCTGGGCCATCCGCGGCAGAAACCGCCCCGCGCGCAGGCGGAGGACGAACTCACCCTCCTGCGGTCGCACTTCGTGGAGCCGCGCGGCTTCGGCGAGGCGTGCGAGGTGCTGGCGGAACGGCGGACCGTGCTCCTCGACTGCCGTCCGGGCGACGGCCGCTCCGCCACCGCCCAGATGCTGCTCGGCAGCTTCCTGCCCCGGAGCCGGACGCTGCGCAAGGTCTCCCCGGACGAGGAGGAGAGCCCCGACTGCCTGCTGCTGGACCCGAGCACCGTCGACGACGGCGACCGGCTGTGGCTCGACCTGTCCTCGGCCGACCCGGCCCGCTGGGAACGCGCGGTCTCCGAGCTGTCCACCTTCCGCCGGGCGCTGCACGACCGGGATGCGGCGCTCGTGGTGGTGCTGCCGGACCGCAGGGACGACTTCATCGGCTCCGCGCCCGGCTCCATGCGGTGCCGGATCTCCCGGCTTCCCGGCATGGAGACCGACATCGTCCGCAAGCACCTGCGCACCGCGGGGCACGACGTCCGGCTCGCCGACCGGCCCCCCGACGAGGTCGCCGCATGTCTCGCCGGCGAGATGGCCCTGGACCGGGTCGCGGGGCTCGCGCAGGAACTCTGCCGCTGCCTGTCGCGAGGGCTTCCCGCGGCGGCGAGCTGGGCACGCGCACTGGCCCTGGTCGCCCCCACCGGGGCGGCCGCGGACCAGTTCGACGACGTGCGCAAGGGCGGCCCCCGCACCCTGCTGCTGGCGACCGCCATGCTGCACGAGGCACGGGCGGACGCCGTGCACCGCGGTACCGCGCTCCTGCTCGACGCCACGCATCCGGAGACGGAGGTACGGGCGCTGCTGGAGCGCAAGCCGTTCAAGGAGCGGCTGCGACAGGTGCACGCCGCAGTCGACGAGGACGGCCGGGTCAGGTTCACCGGAGGCTCCGACGCGCTGGCCCGGAGCCACTTGCGCACCAACTTCCCCGGTCTGCGCGAACCGTTGCGGGCCTGGGTCGAGAAGGCGGTGAGCCTGCCCGAGCTGTCGCCGGACGAACGGGCCGCTCTGGTACGGAGGTTCGTCGAGCACAGCCTGGCCGCCGACCGCCCGGAGGACCTGGAGACGCTCGTCGTGCGCTGGGTCAAACCGATACAAGGAGTACGGGACCACCCCCGGCTCCAGGCCGCCGCGCATACCCTGCAGCAGGCGGTGGAGGACGAGCGGCACGGCAGCCATTTCCTCAGGCAGGTCCTCGAATGGGCGGTGCGCTCCCAGCTGTCCCCGCAGTTCCGCCAGGTGCTGGTCGACGTGTGCGCCCAGGGCATCGCCGTGCACCGCCCCGACGCCGCACTGGTCCGGCTGCACCACCTGGCCCGGCACGAGGGCGACCCCGGCCGGGCGCACCGGGCGCTCGTACGGCTGGTCGAGGACGACCACCGGCTGCTGCGCCTGCTGCTGTACCGCATCGCCCGCTCCTCCTCCTGCCCGCCTCCCGCCGACCCCGGAATCTTCCTCGCCCTGTCCGCACCGGGCCCCCTTCTCGACCGGGGCGGCCGCCCCCGGCCCCTGCTGGCCGAGACGCAGGTGCGCGAACACCTCGAAGACTGCTGGACAGCCGTCCTCGCCTCACGTCCCACGACCGAATGGACGCCCCGTGCGACGGACTGGCTCCGTGCCGCGTGCGGCGAAAGCCCCTACACGGAAGGCCTGTTGGACGTCCTCGTCGCGGCCTGCCGAAAACGGGGCGACCTGCTCGGGCGGCTCTACAACAGTGCCCGCAGCATCGCCGTACACCACCCCACCACCCCTCGGGCCGTCGAACTCCCGGACCTGCTCTACCGGAAGATCGTCCTGGCCCAGCGGTCCCGCACCACCCCATCCCGGGAGGACACCGCCCCATGAGTTCCGGCCAGAAGACCGTGACGGTCTTCCTCACCCTGATCACCGGGCTGCTGCTCACCATCCTGGGACTCTCCCGGGGCTGGCCGCTGTGGCTGTGGCCGCCGGTCGCGGCCCTGCTGATCGCCGTACCCCTGCTGGCGAGGCACTTCGCCGGGCGGCACCGGAACCCGTTCCCGAACGAGCTGCTGCGCGAGCCGGACCTTCCCCTCCCGCCGCTGGAGAAGCGCGAGATTCGGATCACCGACGTCGTCCTGCCCAGCAGTTACGACGACTACGACTTCCGCTTCTCGGCGACGGTCCGCTGGTGTCCCCACTCCGTCCCCGCCGGGGCCCCGCCCGTCCACGCGAGCGGTCTCGCCGTCGACGCGGTGCTGGCCCGTGCCCGGCAGCTCACCGCCGTACGCCCGCCGACCCGCACCTCGCTGGTGCAGCACGAGCTGGACGGTCATCTGGCGACCATGGACGACGACCTGACCGGCCGGGTCGAAGCCATGGCGGTCGACATCTCCCTCACCCTCTCCGACCAGGACCGGGACCGGCTCGCGAAGCTGGCCGCCGTACGCAAGGACGAGGCCGTCTGGGAACACGAGCGCAGGTACGAGCAGAGCCGCCGCGCCTACCTGGGCGACGACGTCCTGGCGAACACCGGCAGTGCGGTCGTGTGGTGGCTGCACCGCAACGACGACAAGATCGACCGGACGGTGCAGGACCTCGGGCTGCTCGCCCAGCTCACGTCGGCCGTCAACGACACCGACATCGACGAGCGACTGCGCCACCTGGTCGCGGGGCCTCCCGACGACGATCCCGACGCACCCGGAACACCGGACGGGATACGCCCGCCCGACGGCCCGCCGCATTCCCCGGGCGGGTTCGCGAAGGTTCCCGAGGAGCAGTCGGCCCCGTCCCCCGAGACAGCGTTCGGGGAGCTGTTGCGCGCGTTGAACATCGCCCCGGACGCCCCGGTGGTGCCGCTGCTCGCGATGTACGTCGCGGACATGGCGGAGCACGCGGACGAGGAGTTCGCCCAGGCCCTCCGGGACCGGTACGCTGCCGGTCCCCCCGAATCCGACGGCACGTCCGAGAGGGTGAACGGTGCGGACTCCCCGCTCCCGTTCTGACACCGGTCCGGGGGCAGCCGCCCAAGAAGTCGCCCGAGATCAAAGCGGCGAGCGGCGCACGCCCCGAAGGGCGACTTATGCCATGGACCACTCGGCCACACCGGCTCCCGACGGGGAACCGGCGGCGGGATTCGAACCCGCGAGGGTGCGTTCACCCAGAAGTATCCGCTCGCCCGCGCACCGGGCTGCCCCCACCCTAGGGCCTGTCCGACGGGTCTTGCCACGGTCGCGTGCCCTGGCACCCACATCTGCGGCGTTGTCGTCAATCTTCCCCAAGCTCTCAACTCCGTTCGACCAGGGGAGGCCCCACCCGCTCCGCGTCGCCTCAATCCTCCGCCTTGCAGCTGCACGCACCATGCCCCGCTCAGCCGAACCGAACGGGCAAGGTCACCCCTGTGCGGCCTGACCCGCCGGACAGGCCCTAGGCCCAAGTCCCGTGCGGAGCACAGCAATTCCGTGCCGTACGAGCACCCGGAAAAGCACGACGGCCCCGGACCGCGTCAAGCGGTCCGGGGCCGTCGTGAAACGACTCCCGCGGGCGAACGAATCCCGCAGGCGTACGAGCCTTACAGGCCTGCGGCCTTCTTCAGCGCGTCCACGCGGTCCGTGCGCTCCCACGTGAAGTCGGGCAGCTCGCGGCCGAAGTGACCGTACGCGGCGGTCTGCGCGTAGATCGGGCGGAGCAGGTCCAGGTCGCGGATGATCGCGGCCGGACGGAGGTCGAAGACCTCGGCGATGGCGTGCTCGATCTTGTCCGTGTCGACCGTGGCGGTGCCGAAGGTCTCGACGAAGAGACCGACCGGCTCTGCCTTGCCGATCGCGTACGCGACCTGCACCTCGCAGCGGGACGCCAGCCCTGCCGCGACCACGTTCTTGGCGACCCAGCGCATCGCGTAGGCGGCCGAGCGGTCCACCTTGGACGGGTCCTTGCCCGAGAAGGCGCCGCCGCCGTGACGGGCCATGCCGCCGTACGTGTCGATGATGATCTTGCGGCCGGTCAGGCCGGCGTCGCCCATCGGGCCGCCGATCTCGAAGCGGCCGGTCGGGTTCACCAGGAGGCGGTAGCCCTCGGTGTCGAGCTTGATGCCGTCCTCGACGAGCTGCTTGAGGACGTGCTCGACGACGAACTCGCGGATGTCCGGGGCGAGGAGGGACTCCAGGTCGATGTCGCTCGCGTGCTGCGAGGAGACGACGACCGTGTCGAGGCGGACGGCCTTGTCGCCGTCGTACTCGATGGTGACCTGGGTCTTGCCGTCGGGACGCAGGTACGGGATCGTCCCGTTCTTGCGGACCTCGGACAGACGGCGGGAGAGACGGTGCGCGAGGTGGATCGGGAGCGGCATCAGCTCCGGGGTCTCGTCGCACGCGTAGCCGAACATCAGGCCCTGGTCGCCCGCGCCCTGCTTGTCGAGCTCGTCCTCGTCGCCCTCGACCCGCTTCTCGTAAGCGGTGTCGACGCCCTGCGCGATGTCCGGGGACTGAGCGCCGATGGACACCGAGACGCCACAGGAGGCGCCGTCGAAGCCCTTCTTCGAGGAGTCGTAGCCGATGTCGAGGATCTTCTCGCGCACGAGCTGCGCGATCGGCGCGTACGCCTTCGTGGTGACCTCACCCGCGACGTGCACGAGGCCCGTCGTGATCAGGGTCTCCACGGCGACCCGGGATGTCGGGTCCTCCCGCAGGAGCGCGTCGAGAATCGTGTCGCTGATCTGGTCAGCGATCTTGTCGGGGTGGCCCTCGGTCACAGACTCCGAGGTGAAGAGACGACGGGACACAACGCTCCCTGGGGTTGCAGCGGCTGCTGGCTGATCATTGGTGGACCGGCCGGGAGCTGCGCCCGGCGTCGGTCCGCTTCCACTTTATCGGTCGCTCTTGCCTGCTGGACCACGTGTCTCACCGAATTGCCATTGTGTGATCCGCGGCACTGCATTGTGCAGTACGGAAAGTGAGCGACGCCAGGGGTAAGAAATCCCGTTTTGGCGGGATTCCCGACTCCCAAAACGTCCCAGAAGGGAGAGAACGGTCTACCCGAGACGAGGGACAATCAAGTCCCACACGACGTCGGCGAGAGCCTCCTTCGGCCCGTGGGGCACCGGGGTCTCCGCTCCGTCCGCGGCGAGCACGACCGCTTCGTTCTCCTCCGAGCCGAAGGTCTTGCGCTCCCCCACCTCGTTGACGACGAGCAGGTCACAGCCCTTGCGCAGGAGCTTCTTGCGCCCGTTGGCGAGTACGTCGTCGGTCTCGGCGGCGAATCCGACCACGACCTGTCCGGGGCGCAGCCGCTCCCCCGTACCGCCGCCCGCGACCTCGGCGAGGATGTCCGGATTGCGGACCAGCGCGATGGGCGCGGGCTCTTCGCCGTCCTTCTTCTTGATCTTCCCTGTGGCGTACGTCTCGGGGCGGAAGTCCGCGACGGCGGCCGCCATCACCACCGCGTCGGCCTCGGCGGCTGCCTTGAGGACGGCTTCCCGCAGCTGTACGGCCGTCCCGACGCGCACGATGTCGGCGCCCGCCGGGTCGGGCAGGCCGGTGTTCGCCTCGATGAGCGTGACACGGGCGCCGCGGGCGAGGGCCGTGCGGGCGAGGGCGTACCCCTGCTTGCCCGAGGAGCGGTTGCCCAGGTAGCGGACCGGGTCCAGCGGCTCACGGGTGCCGCCCGCGCTGATCACGACGTGGCGGCCGGAGAGGTCGGGTGCACCGGTTCCGCGTGCCAGGACCCTGCGGCAGGTCTCGAAGATCTCGACCGGGTCGGGGAAGCGGCCCTTGCCGGTGTCGACACCGGTCAGCCGGCCGACGGCGGGCTCCAGGACGACCGCGCCGCGGCGGCGCAGCGTCGCCACGTTCTCCTGGGTGGCCGGGTGCTCCCACATCTCGGTGTGCATCGCGGGGGCGAAGAGCACCGGACAGCGGGCGGTGAGGAGCGTGTTGGTGAGGAGGTCGTCGGCGAGCCCGTGGGCCGCCTTCGCGAGCATGTCGGCGGTGGCCGGGGCGACGACGACGAGATCGGCGTGCTGGCCGATGCGGACGTGCGGGACCTCGTGGACGGAGTCCCAGACCTCGGTGGAGACCGGGTTCCCGGACAGCGCCGACCAGGTGGCCGCGCCCACGAAGTGCAACGACGCCTCGGTCGGTACGACCCGTACGTCATGGCCGGACTCGGTCAGCCGGCGCAGCAGCTCGCACGCCTTGTAGGCGGCGATGCCCCCGCTGACCCCCAGGACGACCTTCGGCTTCTCCACAGTTACGGCTCCCCGCGCTCATCGGATGCGTACGGACCCATCACACACCACAGGCCCGACGGACGTGCCGTCGGGCCTGTGATGAAGGTGCTGGTACTGCCGGTGGGGCTGGTACTGGCTACTGCGCCGGGCCCTCGATGGCCTCCGACGTCAGCAGACCCGCGTTGATCTCACGCAGGGCGATCGAGAGCGGCTTCTCGTGGACGTGGGTGTCCACCAGCGGACCGACGTACTCCAGCAGGCCTTCGCCGAGCTGGGAGTAGTACGCGTTGATCTGACGCGCGCGCTTGGCCGCGTAGATCACGAGGCTGTACTTGGAGTCCGTGGCCTCAAGCAGCTCATCGATCGGCGGGTTGATGATGCCCTCGGGCGTGGTGATGGAAGAGGACACGCTCTACCTTCCGAAAACTTCCGGGATACCCGGCTTCCCGGAGGACCGGTCTTCTGGGGCGCCCGAAAAAAGTGGACAAAGATCAAACAACTTCCATCAAGGCTAGCAGCTCACGTGCTACGTCCTCGACGGAGGTGTTGACAAGGGTGGTGTCGAACTCGGCCTCGGCGGCGAGTTCGATCTTGGCGGCGGCCAGTCGCCGCTCGATGACCTCGGGCGACTCGGTGCCGCGGCCGGTGAGCCGACGGACCAGTTCGTCCCAGCTCGGTGGAGCGAGGAAGACCAGCTGGGAGTCGGGCTGCGACTCCTTGACCTGGCGTGCACCCTGCAGATCGATCTCCAGGAGCACGAGCTCACCCGCCTCCAGACGCTCGGAGACGGCGTTGCGCGGGGTGCCGTAGCGGTTGCCCGCGAACTCGGCCCACTCCAGCAGTTCGCCGTTGGCGATCAGCTTGTCGAACTCCTCGTCCGTGACGAAGAAGTACTGGACACCGTTGCGCTCGCCGGGTCGCGGCTTGCGGGTGGTGGCCGAGACGGAGAGCCAGACCTCGGGGTGGACCTTGCGCATATGCGACACGACCGTGCTCTTGCCGACCCCTGAGGGGCCGGAGAGCACGGTCAGCCGCGGACGTACGTCCGGGGGTGCGGGGGACGTCCCCCGGGATGTTGCAGCCATGGAGCGATTATTCCAGCTTCCCGGGGGTGCCGGGAACGCCGGACCTCCGGCGGGAGCGCTCAGGCAGCGCTGCCGCCGAATTCACGCTCCAGGGATGCGATCTGGTTGGAGCCGAGACCACGCACCCGGCGGCTCTCGGAAATGCCGAGCCGCTCCATGATCTGCTTGGCGCGGACCTTGCCCACACCGGGCAGGGACTCAAGGAGGGCGGAGACCTTCATCTTCCCGATGACGTCGTTCTCCTGGCCCTGCTTGATGACCTCGTGGAGGGAAGCGCCGGAGTGCTTGAGTCGATTCTTGACCTCGGCCCGCTCCCGGCGAGCCGCGGCGGCCTTTTCGAGCGCGGCTGCGCGCTGTTCAGGGGTAAGGGGCGGAAGAGCCACGCCTACGTCACCTCGGATGTCGAACTGTCGGATACGGACCGGTGCGAAGCCAATGACCCCGCACGCGGTGAGCAACACACGGTGGAGCTGTGCGTTTGCTCTCGTCGGAGACTAGCGGGCATGGCCGCTCCCGTCAGTGAGAACGGACTAAAAGTCCTGGTCAGCCTCAGACGAGCGGGACATTTACCCCATAACACCCGGGATTTGGGTCAGGATTTCGTCAACAGCGCGCCCCGGCCGCTCCCGACAGGGCGTTCACGCTCCCGAAACGGCCTCGCGCACCTCGTCCGCGAAGCGCTGGGCCGAGTCCCGGAGTCCAACGGGACCGGGTCCGTGGCGCAGCACGCCGCGGCTCACGCTCGGCACGACGTTGCCGACCGCGGAACCGAAGACTCCGGGAAGGTCGGCCGGCGTCGCGCCCTGCGCGCCGATGCCGGGGGCGAGCAGCGGACCGTTGATCGCGAGGTTCGCGCCCGCGTCGCCGAGGGTCGCGCCGACGACCGCGCCGACGGAGCCCATCGGATCGGCGCCCGCGTTCTCGGCGGCCATGTGGTCGAGCATCAGCTGGGCGAGGGAGCGGCCGTCGGCCGCGGTGGCGCGCTGGACCTCGGCGCCCTCCGGGTTGGAGGTGAGGGCGAGGACGAAGACACCGGCGCCGTTCTCCTTCGCGAGGTCGAGCGCCGGGCGCAGCGAGCCGAAGCCGAGGTACGGGGAGACGGTGACCGCGTCGGAGAAGAGCGGGGACGCGGGGTCGAGGTAGGTGGCCGCGTACGCGCCCATCGTCGAGCCGATGTCGCCTCGCTTGGCGTCCATCAGGACCAGCGCCCCGGCGGCCCGGGACTCCTCGACCGCCTTCTCCAGTACGGCGATGCCGCGCGAGCCGAACCGCTCGAAGAACGCGGACTGCGGCTTGAGGACGGCGACCCGGTCGGCGAGCGCCTCGACGACGGTGCGGGTGAAGGTCTCCAGGCCCTTGATGTCGTCGTCCAGGCCCCAGGCGCTCAGCAGGGAGGCGTGCGGGTCGATGCCCACGCAGAGGGGGCCACGGGTGTCCATGGCCGTACGGAGGCGGATGCCGAAGGGGATCACAGTCATGCGGAGGCCTGCTTCCTGGCGTCTGCGCCGACGGCCTCGGCGAGGGTCTTGTACGGGCTGGCGGCCAGGCGCGCGGCCAGGCCCTTGTGGATCGCGCGGGCGTAGCAGGGGCCCTCGTAGATGAAGGCGCTGTAGCCCTGGATCAGGGTGGCACCGGCGAGGATGCGCTGCCAGGCGTCCTCGGCGTTCTCGATGCCGCCCACCCCGACGAGGACGAGATCGTCGCCCACACGGGCGTACAGGCGGCGCAGAACCTCAAGGGAGCGGGCCTTGACGGGGGCGCCGGAGAGGCCGCCGGTCTCCTGGTACAGCTCGGGGGACGACTTCAGACCGAGGGTCTCGCGGGCGATGGTGGTGTTGGTGGCGATGATGCCGTCCAGGCCCAGCTCCAGGGCCAGGTCGGCGACCGCGTCGACGTCCTCGTCCGCGAGGTCGGGGGCGATCTTGACCAGGAGCGGGACGCGGCGGTCCGTGACGGTCCGGTCGGCGGCTTCCCGTACGGCGGTCAGCAGCGGACGCAGCGACTCCGTGGCCTGGAGGTTGCGCAGGCCGGGGGTGTTCGGGGACGACACGTTGACGACGAGGTA
The DNA here is from genome assembly GCF_044333135.1 of Streptomyces sp. NPDC021093. Taxonomy (NCBI): domain Bacteria; kingdom Bacillati; phylum Actinomycetota; class Actinomycetes; order Kitasatosporales; family Streptomycetaceae; genus Streptomyces; species Streptomyces sp. NPDC021093. The sequence continues at coordinate 114,192 of NZ_JBIRQJ010000018.1, forward strand.
GTCGGCGTGGGCGGCGAGGCGCTCGGTGGAGGTGACGTAGTCGGCGACGGCCTCCTCCTCCGGGACCACCTTGGTCTTGCCGATGTTGACGCCGACAGTCGCCCTGCTGTGCTTTTTACCGAGAGCGGGGTTACGGGCCGCCAGGCGCGCGGCGACGGCTTCGGAGCCCTCGTTGTTGAAGCCCATGCGGTTGATGAGCGCGCGGTCCGCGATCAGGCGGAAGAGGCGCTTCTTGGGGTTGCCGGGCTGCGGCTGGGCGGTGACCGTGCCGATCTCGATGTGGTCGAAGCCGAGCATCGTCATGCCGTCGATGGCGATGGCGTTCTTGTCGAAGCCGGCGGCCAGGCCGAACGGGCCGTGCATGCGCAGGCCGAGGGCCTCGGTGCGCAGTTCCTTGTGGCGGGGCGCGAGGACGGCGGCCACGAAGGTGCGCAGGACGGGGACGCGGGCGGCCAGGCGGATCCAGCGGAAGGCCAGGTAGTGGGCCTTCTCGGGGTCCATCCGCTGGAAGACGAGGTTGAAGAAGAACTTGTACATGGGTGCCTTCGGAAGTCTGGGAGGGGCGGTCTCGCGAAGAGGGGGACACCGTTTCCGGTGTCCCCCTCCGTCTCGCTAGACCTCGCGGGCCGCGTTCAGATGTTCCGCGTGTTCCTGGAGGGAACGGACTCCCACGTCGCCGCGGTTGAGCGCGTCGATGCCCTGCACGGCGGCGGCGAGCGCCTGGACCGTGGTGAGGCAGGGGACGGAGCGGGACACGGCAGCCGTACGGATCTCGTAGCCGTCGAGCCGGCCGCCCGTGCCGTACGGGGTGTTGATGATGAGGTCGACCTCACCGTCGTGGATCAGCTGGACGATGGTCTTCTCGCCGTTCGGGCCCTCGCCCTCGGACTGCTTGCGCACGACGGTGGCGTTGATGCCGTTGCGCTTGAGGACCTCGGCGGTGCCCGAGGTGGCGAGGAGCTCGAAGCCGTGGGCGACGAGTTCGCGCGCCGGGAAGATCATCGAGCGCTTGTCGCGGTTGGCGACCGAGATGAAGGTGCGGCCCTTGGTGGGCAGCGGGCCGTACGCGCCGGCCTGCGACTTGGCGTACGCCGTGCCGAAGACCGAGTCGATGCCCATGACCTCGCCGGTGGAGCGCATCTCCGGGCCGAGCACCGTGTCGACGCCGCGTCCGTGCATGTCGCGGAAGCGGCTCCACGGCATCACGGCCTCCTTGACGGAGATCGGCGCGTCCTGCGGCAGCGTGCCGCCGTCGCCGGTGGCCGGGAGCATGCCCTCGGCGCGCAGTTCGGCGACGGTGGCGCCCAGCGAGATGCGGGCGGCGGCCTTCGCGAGCGGCACCGCGGTCGCCTTCGAGGTGAAGGGGACCGTGCGCGAGGCGCGCGGGTTGGCTTCGAGGACGTAGAGGATGTCCCCGGCCATGGCGAACTGGATGTTGATCAGTCCGCGCACGCCGACGCCCTTGGCGATGGCCTCCGTCGAGATCCGCAGGCGCTTTATGTCGTGGCCGCCGAGGGTGATCGGGGGCAGCGCGCAGGCGGAGTCGCCGGAGTGGATGCCGGCCTCCTCGATGTGCTCCATGACGCCGCCGAGGTAGAGCTCGGTGCCGTCGTAGAGGGCGTCGACGTCGATCTCGATCGCGTCGTCGAGGAAGCGGTCGACCAGGACCGGGCGGTCCGGGCTGATCTCGGTGGACTCCTCGATGTAGGAGGAGAGGCGGGTCTCGTCGTAGACGATCTCCATGCCGCGGCCGCCGAGCACGTACGACGGGCGTACGAGGACGGGGTAGCCGATCTCGTCGGCGATGGCCTTGGCCTCGGAGAAGGTCGTGGCCGTGCCGTGCTTGGGGGCCGGCAGGCCGGCCTCGGCGAGCACCCGGCCGAACGCGCCGCGGTCCTCGGCGGCGTGGATGGCCTCGGGCGGGGTGCCGACGACGGGGACGCCGTTGTCCTTGAGCGCCTGGGCGAGGCCCAGCGGGGTCTGGCCGCCGAGCTGGACGATGACACCGGCGATGGGGCCCGCGAGGGACTCCGCGTGCACGATCTCCAACACGTCTTCGAGCGTCAGCGGCTCGAAGTACAGGCGGTCGGAGGTGTCGTAGTCGGTGGAGACGGTCTCCGGGTTGCAGTTGACCATCACGGTCTCATAGCCCGCGTCGCTGAGCGCGAAGGAGGCGTGGACGCAGGAGTAGTCGAACTCGATGCCCTGGCCGATGCGGTTCGGGCCGGAGCCCAGGATGATCACGGCGGGCTTCTCGCGCGGCGCGACCTCGCTCTCCTCGTCGTACGAGGAGTAGAAGTACGGCGTCCTGGCGGCGAACTCGGCGGCGCAGGTGTCGACCGTCTTGTAGACCGGGCGGACCCCGAGCGCGTGCCGGACCTCGCGGACGACGTCCTCGCGCAGGCCGCGGATCTCGGCGATCTGGACGTCCGAGAAACCGTGGCGCTTTGCTTCTGCGAGCAGTTCCGGGTCGAGCTTGTCGGCTGCCGCGAGCTCGTCCGCGTACTCCTTGATCAGGAACAGCTGGTCGACGAACCAGGGGTCGATCTTCGTGGCGTCGAAGATCTCCTCCTGCGTGGCACCGGCCCGGATGGCCTGCATGACGGTGTTGATGCGGCCGTCGGTGGGGACCTTGGAGATTTCGAGCAGCTCGGCCTTGTCGCCGGGCTCGCCGACGAAGGTGAACTGCGATCCCTTCTTCTCCAGCGAGCGCAGCGCCTTGTTGAGCGCCTCGGTGAAGTTGCGGCCGATGGCCATGGCCTCGCCCACCGACTTCATGGTGGTGGTGAGGGTGGCGTCGGCGGCCGGGAACTTCTCGAAGGCGAAGCGCGGGACCTTGACGACGACGTAGTCGAGGCTCGGCTCGAAGGACGCCGGGGTCTTCTCGGTGATGTCGTTCGGGATCTCGTCCAGCGTGTAGCCGACGGCGAGACGGGCAGCGATCTTCGCGATCGGGAAGCCGGTCGCCTTCGACGCGAGCGCCGAGGAGCGGGAGACGCGCGGGTTCATCTCGATGACGATGATCCGGCCGTCGGTCGGGTCGATCGCGAACTGGATGTTGCAGCCGCCGGTGTCGACGCCGACCTCGCGGATGATCGCGATGCCGATGTCGCGCAGCCGCTGGTACTCGCGGTCGGTGAGGGTCATCGCCGGGGCGACCGTGATGGAGTCGCCGGTGTGGACGCCCATCGGGTCGAAGTTCTCGATGGAGCAGACGACCACGACGTTGTCGTTCTTGTCGCGCATCAGCTCCAGCTCGTACTCCTTCCAGCCGAGGATGGACTCCTCCAGGAGCACCTCGGTGGTCGGGGAGAGCGTGAGGCCCTGGCCCGCGATGCGGCGCAGCTCCTCCTCGTCGTGGGCGAAGCCGGAGCCGGCGCCGCCCATGGTGAAGGAGGGGCGGACGACGACGGGGTAGCCGCCGAGCGTGTCGACGCCCTTGATCACGTCGTCCATCGTGTGGCAGATGACCGAGCGGGCGGACTCGCCGTACCCGATCTTGGCCTTGACGGCCTCCACGACGCCCTTGAAGAGGTCGCGGTCCTCGCCCTTGTTGATGGCCTCGACGTTGGCGCCGATCAGCTCCACGCCGTACTTCTCCAGCACGCCCTGCTCGTGCATGGAGATCGCGGTGTTGAGCGCGGTCTGGCCGCCGAGGGTCGGCAGGAGGGCGTCGGGGCGCTCCTTGGCGATGATCTTCTCGACGTACTCCGGGGTGATCGGCTCGACGTACGTGGCGTCGGCGATCTCCGGGTCGGTCATGATCGTCGCGGGGTTCGAGTTGACCAGGATGACCCGCAGGCCCTCGGCCTTGAGGATGCGGCAGGCCTGGGTGCCGGAGTAGTCGAACTCCGCGGCCTGGCCGATGACGATCGGGCCGGAGCCGATGACCAGGACGGACTGGATATCGGTGCGCTTAGGCACGCGGGCCCTCCATGAGAGTGACGAAGCGGTCGAAGAGGTATGCGGCGTCGTGCGGACCCGCGGCTGCTTCGGGGTGGTACTGGACGCTGAAAGCGGGCTGGTCGAGGAGTTGGAGACCCTCCACCACGTTGTCGTTCAGACAGACGTGGGAGACCTCGGCCCGGCCGTAGGGGGTGTCGGAGACCTTGTCGAGCGGCGCGTCGACGGCGAACCCGTGGTTGTGCGCGGTGACCTCGACCTTGCCGGTGGTGCGGTCCTGCACCGGCTGGTTGATGCCGCGGTGGCCGTACTTCAGCTTGTACGTGCCGAAGCCCAGCGCGCGGCCGAGGATCTGGTTGCCGAAGCAGATGCCGAACAGCGGGGTCTTCCGCTCCAGGACCGCCTTGATGACGGTGAGGTCGACGGTCGCCGGGTCGCCGGGGCCGTTGGAGAGGAAGACACCGTCGGGGTTCACGGCGTACAGGTCATCGGCGGTCGCCGTGGCGGGCATCACGTGCACCTCGATGCCGCGCTCGGCCATCCGGTGCGGGGTCATGCCCTTGATGCCGAGGTCGATCGCGGCGACGGTGAACTTCTTCTCGCCGATCGCGGGGACGACGTACGTCTCCTTGGTGGCGACCTCCGCGGACAGGTCGGCGCCCTTCATCTGCGGGGCCTCCTGCACACGGGCCAGCAGCACGGCCTCGTCGGCCAGTGCCTCGCCGGAGAAGATGCCGACGCGCATGGCGCCGCGCTCGCGCAGGTGGCGGGTGAGGGCGCGGGTGTCGATGCCGGAGATCCCGACGATCCCCTGCTCGACCAGCTCGTCGTCCAGGGAGCGCTGTGCGCGCCAGTTGGACGGGACGCGGGCGGGGTCGCGGACGACGTAGCCCGCCACCCAGATCTTCGCCGACTCGTCGTCCTCGTCGTTGACGCCGGTGTTGCCCACGTGCGGGGCGGTCATCACGACGACCTGACGGTGGTACGAGGGGTCGGTGAGGGTTTCCTGGTAGCCGGTCATGCCGGTGTTGAACACCGCCTCGCCGAAGGTCTCCCCCACGGCCCCGTAGGCACGGCCGCGGAAGCTGCGGCCGTCCTCCAGGACGAGTACGGCGGGAGCCTGGCCGGCTCCCCGGGTGGAGATCGTCATCGTGCGGTGCCTTCCGTAGTGCTGATCTTGAGGTTCTGGCCGGTCCTGAGGTTCTGACCGGTCCTGATGTTGTTCATGGAGTTGATGGCCTCGACCCAGGCGCCGTGCTCGGCGGCCTTCTCGGAGCGGAAGCCGGAGTCGATCTGTTTGCCGCCGTGCTCCCAGGTGACGACCAGCAGGCCGCCCTCCGCGAGGACCTTGCCCGCGATGCCCTTGTCGAGGCGGGCCTCGACGAGCTGCGCGGCCGGGACGAAGAAGTCGTCCGCCCCGGGCCGTACGACGTCCAGGCCCTGGTCGGTCAGGGTCAGCTCGACCTGGCTGCGGGTGCCGAGACCGCGGGCCACGATCCGGTCGAGCCACTGCCCGGCGGTCGTGGAGCCGTGGTAGCGGCCGCTCATCCTCAGCTTCGCCGCACCGGGCTCCGACGGCGATTCGGGGAGCTCGGGCAGGTCCGACTGGAGGGTGCCGCGCCACTTCCAGCCCTGGCGCATCAGCCAGTAGACGAGGGCGACGAAGAGCGCGAGGCCGACGACCCAGCCGATCCGTCCGGACCAGTTCGTCACCTCGGCCGACTTCTGCTCGGCCTCGGCTGCCAACACAATGAGAGATGTCACGCGAGTTTCCCGTCCACGACCGTTGCCCGGCCCCGCAGGAAGGTGTGGGTGACGCGTCCCGGCAGCTCACGACCCTCGTACGGGGTGTTGCGGCTGCGGGAGGCGAAGCCCGCGGGGTCCACCTGTCCACGGTAAGCGGCGTCGACGAGGGTCAGGTTCGCGGGCTCCCCCGCGGCGACCGGACGGCCGTGGTTCTCCAGCCGGCCGATGCCGGCCGGGGCGAACGACATGCGGTCGGCGACACCGGCCCAGTCGAGCAGTCCGGTCTCCACCATCGTCTGCTGGACGACGGACAGCGCGGTCTCCAGGCCCACCATGCCCATGGCGGCGGCGGCCCACTCGCAGTCCTTGTCCTCGTGCGGGTGCGGGGCGTGGTCGGTGGCGACGATGTCGATCGTGCCGTCGGCCAGGGCCTCGCGCAGCGCCATGACGTCCTTCTCGGTGCGCAGCGGCGGGTTCACCTTGTAGACCGGGTTGTACGAGCGGACCAGCTCGTCGGTGAGCAGCAGGTGGTGCGGCGTGACCTCGGCCGTCACGTCGATGCCGCGCGACTTGGCCCACCGTACGATCTCGACCGAACCGGCCGTCGACAGGTGGCAGATGTGCACCCGCGAGCCGACGTGCTCGGCGAGCAGCACGTCGCGCGCGATGATCGACTCCTCGGCGACGGCGGGCCAGCCGCCGAGACCCAGCTCCGCCGACACGGTGCCCTCGTTCATCTGGGCGCCCTCGGTGAGGCGGGGCTCCTGGGCGTGCTGGGCGACGACGCCGCCGAAGGCCTTCACGTACTCCAGCGCGCGGCGCATGATCACCGCGTCGTCGACGCACTTGCCGTCGTCGGAGAAGACCTTCACCCCGGCGGCCGAGTCGTGCATCGCGCCGAGCTCGGCGAGCTTCTTGCCCTCCAGGCCGACGGTGACGGCGCCGATGGGCTGCACGTCGCAGTAGCCGGACTCCTTGCCGAGCCGGTAGACCTGCTCGACCACGCCGGCGGTGTCGGCGACGGGGAAGGTGTTGGCCATGGCGAAGACGGCGGTGTAGCCGCCCGAGGCGGCGGCGCGCGTGCCGGTCAGCACGGTCTCGGAATCCTCACGGCCCGGCTCGCGCAGGTGGGTGTGCAGGTCGACGAGGCCCGGCAGCAGCACCTTGCCGTCGGCCTCGATCACCTCGGCGCCCTCCGCGGACAGCCCGCTGCCGACCGCCTCGATGGTCTCGCCGTCGATCAGGACGTCCTGGACGTCGCCGCCCAGCACCTTCGCACCACGGATCAGGATCTTGCTCATGATTACTTGCTCTCCTCGGTACGAGTGTTGCTGGGGGCGGCGGATTCGTTGCCGCCGAGAAGCAGATAGAGGACGGCCATCCGCACGGAGACCCCGTTGGCGACCTGCTCGACGACCGTGCACCGGTCGGAGTCGGCCACCTCGGCGGTGATCTCCATGCCGCGGACCATCGGTCCCGGGTGCATGACGATGGCGTGCTCGGGCATCTTCGCCATCCGCTCGCCGTTCAGCCCGTACCGCCGCGAGTACTCGCGCTCGGTCGGGAAGAAGGCCGCGTTCATGCGCTCGCGCTGGACGCGGAGCATCATCACCGCGTCGGACTTGGCGAGGACGCTGTCGATGTCGTACGAGACCTCGGCGGGCCAGTGCTCGACGCCGATCGGCAGCAGGGTGGGCGGCGCGACGAGGGTGACCTCGGCGCCGAGGGTGTGCAGCAGGTCGACGTTGGAGCGGGCGACCCGGCTGTGCAGCACGTCGCCGACCAGCGTGATCCGCTTGCCTTCGAGGTCCTGGCCCAGCCCCGCGTCCCGGCCGACCAGCCGCCGCCGCATGGTGAAGGCGTCCAGCAGGGCCTGCGTCGGGTGCTGGTGGGTGCCGTCGCCCGCGTTGATGACGGTCGCGTCGATCCAGTCGGAGGTCGCGAGCCGGTACGGGGCGCCGCTCGCGCCGTGCCGGATGACGACGGCGTCGACGCCCATCGCCTCCAGCGTCTGCGCGGTGTCCTTCAGCGACTCGCCCTTGGAGACCGAGGACCCCTTGGCGGTGAAGTTGATGACGTCGGCCGACAGCCGCTTCTCGGCCGCCTCGAACGAGATCCGGGTCCGTGTCGAGTCCTCGAAGAAGAGGTTGACGACGGTACGGCCGCGCAGGGTGGGCAGCTTCTTTATCGGCCGGTCCGCGACCCGGGCCATCTCCTCGGCGGTGTCGAGGATCAGGACGGCGTCGTCGCGGGTGAGGTCGGCGGCCGAGATGAGGTGGCGCATCATCTTGGTTCTCTCCAGGTGTACGGAGGTGAGGAAGGCGTTCGAGCAGGCAGCAGCATCCGTACGACCCGGTCAACGGGCCGCACGGAGGAGGGGGAGCTACTTGCTGTCGGCCGGGGCGGTCTGCTGGAGACCGAGCAGCACGGTGTCGCGACCGTCCTCCTCGGCGAGCTGGACCTTGACCGTCTCCCGCAGCGACGTGGGGAGGTTCTTGCCGACGTAGTCGGCGCGGATCGGCAGTTCGCGGTGGCCGCGGTCGACGAGGACCGCGAGCTGGACCGCGCGCGGGCGGCCGAGGTCGCCCAGCGCGTCGAGGGCGGCGCGGATGGTCCGGCCGGAGAAGAGCACGTCGTCGACGAGGACGACCAGCCGGCCGTCGAGGCCGTCTCCGGGGATTTCCGTCCGGGCCAGGGCGCGCGCGGGGCGCATCCGCAGGTCGTCGCGGTACATGGTGATGTCGAGGGAGCCGACCGGCATCGGGCGGCCGGTGATCTCTTCGAGCTTGGCGGCGAGCCGGCGGGCGAGGAAGACACCGCGGGTCGGAATGCCGAGCAGGACCACGTCGTCGGCGCCCTTGGCGCGTTCGACGATTTCGTGCGCGATACGGGTCAGGACCCGTGCGATGTCGGGGCCTTCGAGAACGGCCCGCGCTCCATCGGAATTGCCGGTAATGCCAGTGCCTGAAACAGAAATGCCGCTGGTGTCCATAATGAAACGGACCTCCTTCTCCGCCTCACAGGACGGTTCTTAAAGGACGTCGGATGTACGTGTTCCACGGTACCAGGGGGCTCGGATCCCTTCTCTCACGGGGCTCCCACCCGTTCGGCTTGACGCATCCAAGTAACGCTGCGTAACCTCACAGTGAGTTACCAGCCACGCGGCGGAGCCGCAATGTTCCAGCGTCCGGGGAGCTTTATGTCCAGCGAATACGCCAAGCAGCTCGGGGCCAAGCTCCGGGCGATCCGCACCCAGCAGGGCCTTTCCCTCCACGGTGTCGAGGAGAAGTCCCAGGGCCGTTGGAAGGCGGTCGTGGTGGGTTCGTACGAGCGCGGCGACCGTGCCGTGACCGTGCAGCGCCTCGCCGAGCTGGCGGACTTCTACGGGGTTCCCGTCCAGGAGCTCCTGCCCGGCACGACGCCGGGCGGCGCCGCCGAGCCGCCGCCGAAGCTCCGTCTCGACCTGGAGCGCCTCGCGCACGTTCCTGCGGAGAAGGCCGGACCGCTCCAGCGGTACGCGGCCACCATCCAGTCGCAGCGCGGCGACTACAACGGCAAGGTGCTGTCGATCCGTCAGGACGACCTGCGCACCCTGGCCGTGATCTACGACCAGTCGCCCTCGGTCCTGACCGAACAGCTCATCAGCTGGGGCGTCCTGGACGCGGACGCGCGTCGCGCGGTCGGCCACGAAGAGGTCTGATCCGCACCTCTCGCGCCGTGTGCCGCAAGAGAAGAAACGTACCGCCGGGGGCGGTGGGGACCATGAGGTCCCTGCCGCCCCCGGCGGTTTTTCCCGTACCCACGAGCACTCGGGGCACACGCGAAGGGCCCGCCGCACGGATTCCGTGCGGCGGGCCCTTCGCGTGGCGAATCCCTGCGGGAAGGGGGCGTCAGCCCTCTTCGCGGCGGAGGTTGGCCTTGAGGTTCTTGAAGCGGCCCAGCAGGCCGTTCACGAACGACGGGGAGTCGTCGGTGGAGAACTCCTTGGCGAGCTGAACCGCCTCGTCGATCACCACCGCGTCCGGGGTCCCGTCCACCCACACCAGCTCGTACGTACCGAGCCGGACGATGTTGCGGTCCACGACCGGCATCCGGTCGAGGTCCCAGCCTTCGGCATAGGTCTCGATGAGCTCGTCGATCCGGGACGCGTACTGCGCGTACCCCTCGACGAGTTCCATCGTGTATTCGGTCACCGGCGGCTGTCGCTCGTCGCTCCGCGAGTGCCGGACCCAGTCCGCGAGGACATTCTGCACGGACGTACCGCGCTGATCGGCCTCGAAGAGGATCTGGAACGCGCGTTTGCGGGCGTTGTTGCGAGCGGCCACGGTTAGCTGTTCACCCGGCCGAGGTAGTCGCCCGTGCGGGTGTCGACCTTGATCTTCTCGCCGGTCGTGATGAACAGCGGGACGCCGATCTCGTAACCGGTCTCCAGGGTGGCGGGCTTGGTGCCACCGGTGGAGCGGTCGCCCTGCACACCCGGGTCGGTGTGCTGGATCGTCAGCTCGACGGCGGCCGGGAGCTCGACGTAGAGCACCTCGCCCTCGTGCTGGGCGACGGAGGCGGTGAAGCCCTCGATCAGGAAGTTGGCGGTGGAGCCGACGGACTTGCGGTCGACCATCAGCTGGTCGTACGTGTCCATGTCCATGAAGACGAAGTACTCGCCGTCCATGTACGAGAACTGCATGTCACGACGGTCGATGGTGGCGGTGTCGACCTTCGTGCCGGCGTTGAAGGTCTTGTCGACGACCTTGCCGGACATCACGCTCTTGAGCTTGGTGCGCACGAAGGCCGGGCCCTTGCCGGGCTTGACGTGCTGGAACTCGACGACGGACCAGAGCTGGCCTCCGTCGAGCTTGAGCACCATGCCGTTCTTGAGGTCGTTCGTGGAAGCCACGGTTGCGGAATCTCCTGGACTGGTGGAACGACCGACAGAACGCACTCGGCAAGCACGAGGCTAGAGCGCGAGCAGTTCCTTGGTCGTGATGGTGAGTAGCTCGGGTCCGCCGTCCGCCTCGGGGCGCACGACGAGAGTGTCATCGATCCGGACTCCGCCCCGGCCAGGGAGGTGAACCCCCGGTTCGACGGTGACCGGCACACAAGCGTCCAGTTTACCCATGGCCGAAGGTGCCAGCTGCGGGTCCTCCACGATTTCGAGTCCCACGCCGTGTCCGGTGGACGCCGGAAGGGCCTCGCCGTAGCCTGCCGCCTCCAGCCGGTGGCGTGCCGCGCGGTCCACTTCGCGGTACTCGACGCCGGGCGCGAGGGTCTCCCGGGCCGCCCGCTGGGCGGCGAACACCAGGTCGTACAGCTCGATCTGCCAGTCGGCGGGGCTGGTGCCGATCACGAAGGTACGGCCGATCTCGACCCGGTAGCCGCGGAAGTCCGCGCCGAGGCAGACGGACAGGAAGTCGCCCTCCTCGACCCTGCGGTCGGTCGGCCGGTGCCCGGCTCGTCCGGAATGGGGTCCGGTGCCCACGGAGGTGGCGAAGGCGGGGGCGTCGGCGCCGTGGTCGACGAGCCGGCGCTCCAGCTCCAGGGCGAGGTGCCGTTCCGTACGGCCCACCAGGATGGATTCGAGGAGCTCGCCGAGGGCCTGGTCGGTGATCTCGCCCGCCGTGCGCAGAGCGGCGATCTCCTCCTGGTCCTTGACGATGCGCTGCTGCTCGACGGCGGAACCGAGCTCCGCGAGCCGCAGCCGGGGCGCGACCGAGCCGAGCGCCCGGTAGCGGGCCACCGTCAGGTGGTGTTCCTCGACGGCGAGCGAGCCGGCACCGGCGGCTGCCGCGAAGCCGGCGGCGGCCACGGCCGCGTCGGCGCCCGGGGTCGGCAGGACGTGGAGGCGCAGCGCCTCGTCGGGGCGCCCTTCGACCGGCGTGCCCTCGGGAGTGCGCGGGCAGAGCAGGACGTCGTGCTCGGGGCCCTCGGGGCCGAGCAGCAGGACGGCGCCCGGCGGGGCGCTGCCGACGAGGTAGCGGACGTTGGCGGGCCGGGAGACCAGCGCGGCCTCGCTGCCCGCGGCGGCCGTACGGTCGCGCAGCCGCCCGCGGCGGATTCCATGGGCCTCAGACATGCCCCGAGCGTAGGTACGGGCACGCGGGCGCGCCGTTTCTGCGCGTCCGACCGGGGGTCGCCGGAGGTGTCCGGCGGGTCAGGCGGACGGGTCCGGCGCGGACTACCAGGTGGGCGGGCTCGCCATCGCCCTGGCGAGGGTCTCGTCGAGGAGCTGGGCCGTGGTGGGCACGTCGTACTGGGAGTTGTCGATGATGGGCAGCCCCGATCCGTACCAGCCGGCCATCCGGCCGTGGATGCGGGCCACTTCCTCGTCGCTGAGGCGCCTGTTGCCGCTGCGCTTGGCGTTGCGCTCCAGGACGATCTCCAGGCCCGGCAGCAGGACCACGGGGAGCAGTCCGGGGCCCACGTGCCGCTTCCAGCCCCCGAGGCCGACGACGGGCCGGTCGGGGAAGACGGCGTCGTCGACGATGCAGGAGATGTTGTTGGCGAGGAAGTTGCGGGCGGCGAAGCCGCAGGTGCGGCGGGCGAGGCGGTACTGGGCCTCGGAGTGGTCGTTCCAGCCTGCCTGCGGGTCGGCGAAGCCGGAGCAGACCCATTCGCGGACGTCGTCGAGGCTGATGTGCGCGGTCGGCACCCGGCGGCTCTGCGCCCAGTACTTGGCGACCGTGGTCTTGCCCGCCCCCGCGGGGCCTATCAGCAGGACCGCGAGGGTGGTGTTGCCGGTGTGGGCGGTCGCGGTCGGCGGTGCGGGCAGCGGCACGGGGCCGCCCGGCGGCAGCTGGATGTGGCCCGTGGTGTCCCGGGCGCCGGACGGCACGGGGGCGTGCTGGGGGGCCTGGTGCGGCTGCGGGGCCGGCGCGTGCGGCTGCGGGGCCGGCGGGCCGTTGCCTGTGCCGTGCGTGGTGAAGCCCGGGGGCTGCGGCACGGGCGGTGTGTGGGGCGGCCGGGGCGGGCCGGCGGGCGGCCCCGCCGGCGGACCCGCGGGCGGGTGCGGGGTGCCGTGGGGGGCGGCGCCCGCCCAGATGTGGGCGGTGCCGTGGGGAGGTGGCAGCGGAGCCCCCACTACGTGCTGCATCCGGTGCCACTCCGTCTCGTACAGGCGACTGTTGCCGGGCTGATCGGTGAATCCGGACCCTGGTGCGTCCGGACCCTGGTGATGCTGACCCGAAAAGGCCGGGTCGAACCCTCGAACGGTACCGCCCCCGGTGTTCACCAGGTGAACGGCCACCTGGTGAACACCGGGGGCGATCGCACGTGCCCTGCCCTGTCAGACGGCAGTCTCAGCCGTCGCGTTGCTCCGCGGGCGCGAGTTGCTCCGCGAGCGCGCACAGTGCGAGCCGGTACGAGCCGATGCCGAAGCCCGCGATGGTGCCGCTGGCGACGGCGGCGACCACCGAGGTGTGCCGGAACTGCTCGCGGGTGTACGGGTTCGAGATGTGCACCTCGATCAGCGGGGCGGTGCGCTGGGCCGCCGCGTCCCGCATTCCGTACGAATAGTGGGTGAAGGCCCCGGGGTTGAGCACGACCGGAATCTGCCCGTCCGCTGCCTCGTGCAGCCAGCGGATCAGCTCGCCCTCGTCATTGGTCTCGCGGACCTCGACGTCGAAGCCGAGCTCCTTGCCGAGCCCCTGGCAGGCCTCGACGAGTCCGGCGTACGACGTGGCGCCGTACACATCGGGCTCGCGGGAGCCGAGCCGCCCGAGGTTCGGCCCGTTGAGGACGAACACCCGGCGGTTCACGCGGCTCATGCGGCGATCTCGGCGTGTGCGGCCAGCAGCATCGCCGGGTCAGGACCCTCAAGCACGGTCGGCTTGGCGAGGCCGTCCAGGACGATGAAGCGCAGCAGGTCGCCGCGGGACTTCTTGTCGACCTTCATGTTCTCGACGAGCTTGGGCCACTGGTCGCCGCGGTAGGTGAGCGGCAGCCCGACCGACTCCAGGACCGAGCGGTGCCGGTCGGCGGTCGCGTCGTCCAACCGCCCGGCGATCCGGCCGAGTTCGGCCGCGAAGACCATGCCCACCGACACGGCCGCGCCGTGCCGCCACTTGTAGCGCTCGTTCTTCTCGATGGCGTGGGCGAGGGTGTGCCCGTAGTTCAGGATCTCCCGGCGGCCGGACTCCTTGAGGTCGCCGGAGACCACCTCGGCCTTGACCCGGATCGCCCGCTCGATCAGCTCGGCGGTGTGCGGCCCCGCGGGGGTGCGCGCCGCGACCGGGTCCTCCTCGATCAGGTCGAGGATCACCGGGTCGGCGATGAAGCCGGCCTTGATGACCTCGGCGAGACCGCTGATGAAGTCGTTGACGGGCAGCGAGTCCAGCGCCGCGAGGTCGCAGAGGACCCCGGCCGGCGGGTGGAAGGCGCCGACGAGGTTCTTGCCCTCGGCGGTGTTGATGCCGGTCTTGCCGCCGACCGCCGCGTCCACCATGCCGAGCACGGTCGTCGGCACGGCGATCCAGCGCACCCCGCGCAGCCAGGTCGCCGCCACGAACCCGGCCACGTCGGTGGTGGCCCCTCCCCCGACGCCCACGATCACGTCGGTGCGGGTGAAGCTGCTCTGCCCGAGCGCCTTCCAGCAGTAGGCCGCGACCTCGACGGTCTTGGACTCCTCGGCGTTGGGCAGCTGGATGGCGATGACCTCGTAGCCCTGTGCGGCCAGGTCCTCCCGTACCGCCTCGCCGGTCTCAGCGAGCGCTTCGGGGTGCAGTACGGCGACGCGCTTGGCGGCGGTCCCGATGAGCGAGGGAAGCTCGCCCAGCAACTGCCGCCCCACCAGCACCTCGTACGCCTCGGTGCCGTCCGTGCCGCCGACCGTGATCCGCGTCGGTGCTGCTGCCTGCTCCGTCATGCGTCCTTCAACTCCAATGCGTCCAGGACCGCCTGGGCGACTTCTTCGGGGGTGCGGCCGTCGGTGGCCACGACCACGCGGGCGACTTCGGTGTACAGGGTGCGGCGGGCGTCCATCAGCTCGCGCCACTGTCTGCGCGGGTTGACGGCGAGCAGCGGGCGGGCGGTGTTCAGCCCGGTGCGCTTCACGGCCTCGTCGACGTCCATCGACAGATAGACGACGGGGTACGCGGAGAGCAGTTCCCGGGTCTCTTCGTCGAGGATCGCGCCACCGCCGAGCGCGAGTACGCCCGTGTGCTGCTCGACGGCCGCGCGTACGGCGGCCCGCTCCAGCTCACGGAAGTACGGCTCGCCCTCGTCGACGAAGATGTCGGCGATCTCGCGGCCCTGGGCCGCGACGATGTCCGCGTCGGTGTCCCGGTGCCCGAGGCCGAGCCGCTCGGCCAGCAGCGCACCGACGGTGGTCTTCCCGACCCCCATCGGCCCGACGAGGACGACCTTCGGCCCGCTCCGCGCGGCGCCGGTCACCGGATCTGCAGGTTGTCGAGGTACGACTGCACGTTGCGCCGCGTCTCGCCGACGCTGTCCCCGCCGAACTTCTCGGCGACCGCGTCCGCGAGCACCAGCGCCACCATGGCCTCGGCCACGATGCCCGCTGCCGGAACGGCGCAGACATCGGACCTCTGGTGGTGTGCGGCGGCGACCTCGCCGGTGGCCACGTCGATCGTGGCGAGTGCGCGCGGCACCGTCGCGATCGGCTTCATCGCGGCCCGGACGCGCAGCAGCTCACCGGTGGACATGCCGCCCTCGGTGCCGCCGGCCCGCCCGGTGGTGCGCCTCACACCGTCGGCCGTGGGCACGATCTCGTCGTGCGCCTTGGATCCCGGCACCCGCGCCAGGTCGAAGCCGTCGCCGACCTCGACGCCCTTGATGGCCTGGATGCCCATGAGCGCACCCGCGAGCCGCGAGTCGAGACGCCGGTCCCAGTGGGTGAACGAACCGAGGCCGACCGGCACGTTGTACGCCAGCACCTCGACGACGCCGCCGAGGGTGTCGCCGTCCTTGTGGGCCTGGTCGATCTCCGCGACCATCGCCTTCGACGCGTCCGCGTCCAGGCAGCGCACCGGGTCCTCGTCCAGCTTCGCCTCGTCGGCGGGCTGCGGTACGACGCCGTACGGGGCCTTCGCCGCCGCCAGTTCCACGACGTGCGAGACGATCTCGATCCCGGTCGTCTGCTTCAGGTACGAGCGCGCCACCGTGCCCAGCGCCACCCGTGCCGCGGTCTCCCGCGCACTGGCCCGCTCAAGGACCGGCCGCGCCTCGTCCAGCGCGTACTTCTGCATGCCCGCGAGGTCCGCGTGGCCGGGGCGGGGGCGGGTCAGCGGCGCGTTGCGCGCCAGCTTGGCCAGCTCCTCCGGGTCCACGGGGTCGGCCGACATGACCTGCTCCCACTTGGGCCACTCGGTGTTGCCCACCATGATCGCGACGGGGCCGCCCATGGTCAGGCCGTGCCGCACGCCGCCGAGGAAGGTGACCTCGTCCTTCTCGAACTTCATCCGGGCGCCGCGCCCATATCCGAGCCGCCGTCGCGCCAGCGCGTCCGCCACCATCTCCGTGGTGATCGGCACGCCGGAGGGAAGGCCCTCCAGTGTCGCGACGAGTGCGGGTCCGTGGGATTCTCCCGCGGTCAGCCAGCGCAACCTGCTCAACGGTGCTCCTCATGCTCGCGCCTGAACTGCGATGACGCAGCCCGGATGCGCGGCCCGGACCCGCCAACCCCGATCCTCCCACGTCCCGCAAGGGCCCTCGCCCCCGGTCCAGAACTCGGACCACGCGCTCACCTGCCGGACAGGGCCCGTTCACCGGCCGCCCGCATGACGGCGAGCGGTGCTGCAGCGACACCCGTCATCTGCTCGACCTGCAACACCGCCTGGTGCACGAGGAGATCGAGTCCTCCGACCACTGCTCCCCCGCGACCGGACCAGGCCGTCGCGAGAGCGGTCGGCCACGGCTCGTACAGCACGTCGAAAAGCGTCCCGACAGCTTCCGGTACGTCCGCTGCCAGCGCATCCGTCGTACCGGCCGGGGTCGTCGCGATCACCAGCGGCGCCGCGAAGGCCTCGCTCGCTTCGCCCCAGTCGGCGGTCCGCACGTCGACTCCGAGCCGTTCGCCCCAGGTCCGCATCTCGACCGCGCGCGCTTCACTGCGTACGTACGCGGTGACGGGCCCGGCGCAGATCCGCGCCAGCGCGGCGAGCGCGGACGAGGCGGTGGCACCGGCCCCGAGGATCGCGGCGGACTCGACCTTCTCGACCCCGCGCTCGCACAGGGCGGAGATCATCCCCGGGATGTCGGTGTTGTCGCCGAGCCGACGCCCGTCCTCGGTGAACACGACGGTGTTGACCGCCTCCACCGAGGCGGCCGTCTCGCTGACCTCGTCGAGCAGCGGCATGATCGCGCGCTTCAGCGGCATGGTGAGCGAGAGGCCCGCCCATTCGCTCCCCAACTCCCCCACGAATGAAGGGAGTTGGGCCTCATCCACCTCGAACCGGTCGTACGACCAGCCGTCGAGTCCCAGCTCCGCGTAGGCGGCCCTGTGCAGGACAGGGGAGAGCGAGTGGGCGATGGGCGAGCCGAGGACGGCGGCCCGCCGCATCTCAGCGGCCACGCTGACTGGCATTGAACTTGTCCCTCAACTTCTCGAACTCGGGGTGCGTCTTGGCGAACTCGGTCTTGTTCATACCGTCGGTCGCCACGAAGTAGTACCAACCGTCCGCCGTCGGGTTCGCCGCGGCGCTCAGCGCCTCGTCCCCCGGGTTGCCGATCGGACCGGGGGGCAGGCCGACGTGGTAGTACGTGTTGTACGGGTTCGGGTCCTTGTAGATCTCAGCGAGCGTGATGTTGATCTTGCTCTGACCCTTGGCGTAGTTGTACGTCGAGTCGAACTGGATCTTGCCGTACGACTGGGTGTTGTTCCTCTTGAGGCGGTTGTAGACCACCTCGGACATCTGGCGGAAGTCATTGTGCGTCTTGCCCTCGGCCTGCACGAGGCTGGCGACGGTGAGCAGCTCGTAGGGCGACTTGAGGTTGAGCTTGGCCGCCACGCCCGCCAGGTCCTTCTTCTCGTACTCCTCGTTGGCCCTGGCCACGATCCGTTTGAGGACTTCCTCGGGCTTGGAGCCCTTGGCGACCGGATAGCTGGCCGGGTACAGGAAGCCTTCGAGGGGGTCCTTGAGGTTGGGGTGTCCGGTGGCCCATTTCGGCAGTCCGAGGCTGGAGACCTGTGCCTTCGCCGCCTTCTCCGTGCTGCCCTTGTCAAGACCAAGGCGCTCGTCGATCTGTCCGTAGACCCAGGCGTTGCGCCTGCCCTCGGGGATGATCAAGGCGTTGCGGCTCGCCGGGCTGAGCATCAGCTCCAGAGCCGCCTTCGCGGACATCTCCTTCTTCATGGTGTAGAAGCCGACCTGGATGAGGTTCCCCTTCTTGGGGTCCTTGCCCAACTCGGCCGTGAAGGCGCTGACGCTCTTGACCACACCCGCCTTCTTGAGGGTGTTGCCGATCTCGTTGCCGTCGGCGCCCTTCTTGACCTCGATCTGCACCGACTCGTCGGTGCCGCCGCCGGAGAAGTCCTCGGCCGGGCCGAACCGATCCTGCCAGTACTGGTAACCGAAGTAGCCGACCGTGCCGACCCCTCCGAGCAGGACCGCCGACACCACCAGGCACGCACAGCCGTTGCGGCTCTTCTTCTTGCCCTTACCCGGCTTGCCGCCCTTGCCACGGCGCGAGGAGCGCGGATCGTCGTCGTCCTCGTCCTCCTCGTCGCGGGCCGGGGTGCGGCCGTTGTCGGTGCCCGTGAAGAAGGGGTGCTCCTCCTCGACGGGGGCGTCCGGGTCCCAGTCGGTCGTCGGCTCGGGGGCCGTACGGCGCTGGGCGGGGGGCTGCGGCGGCGGGTAGGCCTCGGGGGTGCCGTAGTAGTCCTGCTGCTCGCCGCCGTAGCCGGGCTGCTGACCGCTGTACGGGTCGGCCGGGTTCATGCCGTACGGCACGGCCTGGTTCTGCTGCCCGGTGTCCCAGCCGCCCTGGTTCCCCTGACCCTGGCCTTGACCGCCGTACTGCTGCTGGTCGGGGTACTGGGCCTGCGGGTACTGGCCGCTGTCGTGCGCCTGGGGGTACGGCCCGCTGTCATGGACCTGGGGGTACTGGCCGCTCTGGTGCGCCTGGGGGTACTGACCGCTGTCGTAGTACGCCTGCTGTGCCTGGCCCTGCTGGGGCTGACCGTGCTGCTGGGGCTGGCCGTGCTGCTGCGGGTACTGCTGCGGCTGGCCGCCGTAGGTCTGGTCGTACGGGACCTGGCCGTGCCCGGCCTGCTGTCCGCCCCAACCCTGACCACCCTGGTCCCCGTACAACGGGTCCTCCGGGTGCCACGGTTCGGAGCCTTGACCCCGGCCATACTCAGTCATCGGTCCCCTAGAGCCGTGAGGTGGCGGGTGGGGCGCGCGTGGGGCACGGCCTCCGTCCCGCCTCAGTTCCTGTGCGGCAGCTGTTCGAACGCCGCCACGGCGCGGAACGTTACCGTATCGCGATCAGACAACCACTTCGACGCCTTCGCCAGGGAGCTCTCCCGACACTCGTTCGGCCTCAAGTGCGTTCTGAAGAATGACAATCGCGGCGGCCTGGTCGATGACGGATCGCCCCTTTTTGGACTTCACGCCCGAAGCGCGCAGCCCCTGAGTGGCCGTCACTGTGGTCATCCTCTCGTCGACCAGTCGGACGCCGACGGGCGCGATGCCCCTGGCGAGCTCCTGGGCGAACTTCCTGACCTTGACCGCGGCCGGGCCCTCGCCCCCGTTGAGGGAGCGAGGGAGACCGACCACGACTTCGAGGGGTTCGTACTCCTCGACCAACTGGCGCAACCGCCGGTGGGCGGCCGGGACGTCACGTCCCGGCACGGTCTCCACCGGCGTGGCGAGGACCCCGTCGGGGTCGCACGAGGCGACCCCGATCCGGGCGTCCCCGACGTCGATCGCAAGACGGCGTCCGCGTCGCATCAGGCGGTTTCCCCGACGAGGCGCTCGACGGCTTCGATGGCTTCACCGATGGCCTCGACGCTGGTGCCGCCGCCCTGGGCGACGTCCGGCTTGCCGCCGCCACCGCCGCCGAGGGTCTTGGCGGCCGTACGGACCAACTCGCCGGCCTTCAGGCCGCGCTGACGGGCCGTCTCATTGGTGGCGATGACGGTGAGCGGGCGGCCGTTGGCCGTGGTGAAGAGGGCCACGACGGCGGCCCGGTCGCCCTGGATGCGGCCGCGCACATCGAGGACCAGCTTGCGCAGGTCGTCGGCGGAGGTGCCGTCCGGCACCTGGCCGGTGACGAGGGCGACGCCCTTGACGTCCTTGGCGCCCTGGACGAGTCCTGCGGCGGCCTGGAGCACCTTCTCCGCGCGGAACTTCTCGATCTCCTTCTCGGCGTCCTTCAGCTTGCCGAGCATCGAGGAGATCTTCTCCGGGAGCTCCTCGGGGCGGCCCTTGACCAGCTCCTGGAGCTGGGCGACGACCGTGTGCTCACGGGCCAGGAACTTGTACGCGTCGACGCCGACCAGGGCCTCGATGCGGCGCACGCCGGAGCCGATCGACGACTCGCCGAGCAGCTTGACCAGGCCGAGCTGGGCGGTGTTGTGGACGTGCGTACCGCCGCACAGCTCCTTGGAGAAGTCGCCGATGGTGACCACGCGGACGCGCTCGCCGTACTTCTCGCCGAACTCGGCGATGGCGCCCTGCTTCTTGGCCTCGTCGATCGACATGACCTCGGCGTGGACGTCCATCTCGTGCGAGAGGACCTCGTTGATCCGCTGCTCGACGTCGGTGAGGACGGCGCTGGGAACGGCGGCCGGGGAGCCGAAGTCGAACCGGAAACGGCCGGGCTGGTTCTCGGAACCGGCCTGGGCGGCCGTCGGGCCGAGAGCGTCGCGCAGCGCCTGGTGGGTGAGGTGCGTGGCGGAGTGGGCGCGGGCGATGGCGTTGCGGCGGTGCACGTCGATGACGGCCTGGGCCTGGGCACCGACGGTGACCTCGCCGACCTGGACGACGCCCTTGTGGACGTACACGCCGGGTACGGGCTTCTGACAGTCGCGGACCTCGACGATGGCGCCGGTGTCCAGCTTGATGCGGCCGGTGTCGCCGATCTGGCCGCCGCCCTCGGCGTAGAACGGGGTGCGGTCCAGGACGATCTCGACATCGTCGCCCTCGGTGGCGACCGGCGAGGGCACGCCGTCGACGAGGATGCCGACGACGCGGGACTCGCCGACCGTGGAGGTGTAGCCGATGAAGTCGGTCTCGCCCGCGGCGTCCGCGATCTCGCGGTAGCCGGACATGTCGGCGTGGCCGTGCTTCTTGGCCTGGGCGTCGGCCTTGGCGCGGTCCCGCTGCTCCTTCATGAGGCGGCGGAAGCCTTCCTCGTCCACCGAAAGGCCCTGCTCGGAGGCCATTTCGAGGGTGAGGTCGATCGGGAAGCCCCAGGTGTCGTGGAGCAGGAACGCCTTGTCGCCGGAGAGGACCTGGCCGCCGGCGGCCTTGGTCTCGGTGACGGCGGTGTCCAGGATGTTGGTGCCGCCCTTGAGGGCCTTGAGGAAGGCGGCCTCTTCGGCGAGGGCGACGCCCAGGATGCGCTGGCGGTCGGTGATGAGCTCCGGGTACTGCTGGCCCATCGTGTCGACGACCGTGTCCACCAGCTCCTGGACGACGGGGCCCGTGGCACCCATGAGGCGCATGTTGCGGATGGCACGGCGCATGATGCGGCGCAGGACGTAGCCGCGGCCCTCGTTGCCTGGGGTGACGCCGTCGCCGATGAGCATCACGGAGGTGCGCATGTGGTCGGCGACCACGCGCATCGAGACGTCGCTGCCCTGGGCGGCGCCGTAGCGCACCCCGGTCAGCTCGGTGGCCTTGTCCATGACGACGCGCAGGGTGTCGGTCTCGTACATGTTCTGTACGCCCTGGAGGATCATGGCGAGGCGCTCCAGGCCGAGGCCCGTGTCGATGTTCTTCGACGGGAGCTCGCCGAGGATCTCGAAGTCCTCCTTGCCGATGCCGGCGCCGCGCTCGTACTGCATGAAGACCAGGTTCCAGATCTCCACGTAGCGCTCGTCGTTGACGGCGGGGCCGCCCTCGACACCGAACTCGGGACCGCGGTCGTAGTTGATCTCCGAGCACGGGCCGCAGGGTCCGGGGACGCCCATCGACCAGTAGTTGTCCTTCTTGCCCAGGCGCTGGATGCGCTCGGCGGGGACGCCGATCTTCTCGCGCCAGATCTGCTCGGCCTCGTCGTCGTCGAGGTAGACGGTGATCCAGAGCTTCTCGGGGTCGAGGCCGTAGCCGCCGTCGGCGACGGACTTCGTCAGGATCTCCCAGGCGAAGCGGATGGCCCCTTCCTTGAAGTAGTCCCCGAAGGAGAAGTTGCCGCACATCTGGAAGAACGTGCCGTGCCGGGTGGTCTTGCCGACCTCTTCGATGTCCGGGGTGCGGACGCACTTCTGGACGCTGGTGGCGCGCTGCCAGGGGGCCTTGACCTCACCCAGGAAGTACGGCTTGAACGGCACCATGCCGGCCGGGACCAGGAGCAGAGTCGGGTCGTCCGCGATGAGCGACGCCGAAGGGACAACGGTGTGACCGCGCTCCTCGAAGAAGCTCAGCCAGCGGCGACGAATTTCTGCCGACTCCATCAGTGGTCCTCATTCCGGTTGTACGAATTCCCGCTGCGTGACGGGGAGTTGGGGGTGATGCCGTGGTCGATGGCCGCAACGTAGCGTTGCGGCGGGAGCGCTCGCGCGTCGTCGGGGGCCGCGTCCAGGCCGAGCGCGTCGCCGAGTTCGGCCTCGCGCTGGACCATGCCGGCCCGCACGTCGAGCGCGAAGTCCTTGAGCCTGTGGCCCGCTTCGACCGCCTTGTCGGCGGCCTGCGCGGCGAGGCTCTCGGGGGTCAGCGCCTTGAGCTTGCGGTTGACCTTCTGAGTGGCCCACACACCGGCGGCTGCGCCTGCGGTGAACCAGAACGTACGGCGGAACATCGCTGCGTCAGTCCTTAGATCCGCGGGAACTCCGGCCGTTCCGCTTCGCCCGCCGCGCGGTGGGCAGGGTCCGGCCGACGATCACGGTACGGCGGTCCGGAGCCGGCGGCTCCGGCGTCTTCTTGCGGCCGATCGCCTGGCGCACGCCGTATCCGAAGGCGGCGACCTTGACCAGGGGGCCGCCGAAGGTGGAGGCGACGGTGGAGGAGAGCGCGGACGCGTTCGACGTGACTTCCTGTACGTCGGAGGCGATCGCGTCGACCCGGTCCAGCTGGGTCTGCGCCGAGCGCACGGTCGCGGAGGCGTCGGACAGCAGCGGTACCGCCTGCTCGGTCACCTCGGCCACCAGCCGGGTCGTCTGCTTGAGCGTCTGCGCCAGCCTCACCAGTACGAGAGCGAGGAAGGAGACGAGGATCGCCCAGAAGACGGCCACCAGGATGCCGGCCACCTCTCCACCGGACACGATGCGCTCCCTGTTGCGTAGAGAAATCTCTGTACGAAAAGTCGTTCCGCGAGCCTATCGCGCCGGGGCCGCGGCTCCGTACCGGATATCGCGCGTCCGGGCACCGCCCCCGTAACGCGCAAACCCGCCGCTCCCCGCTCCGTGACGGAGCGGGAAGACGACGGGCAGTGCACGCAAGTGCGTAAGGACTACGCCGAATCAGCGGGCGTAGTACTCGACGACCAGCTGCTCGTCGCAGATGACCGGGATTTCCTTGCGGTTCGGGTCGCGGTCCAGGCGGAAGGCCAGGGCCTTCAGGTTCACCTGGAGGTAGCGCGGGGTCTCACCCTCGGTGTCGTAGCCACCCTCACGGGCGACCTGGAAGGGGACCTTCTCGCGGCTGCGCTCGCGGACCATCACGACGTCGTCGGGACGGACGCGGAACGACGGCTTGTCGACCTTGCCGCCGTTGACCTCGATGTGACCGTGCACGACCATCTGGCGGGCCTGGTAGATGGTGCGGGCGATGCCCGAACGCAGGACCAGGGCGTCGAGGCGACGCTCAAGCTCGACGACCAGCGCCTCGCCCGTCTTGCCTTCGGCCTTCTTGGCGCGGTCGTAGGCGCGCGCCATCTGGCGCTCGCTGATGTCGTACTGGGCGCGCAGACGCTGCTTCTCCAGCAGACGGACCTTGTAGTCCGAGTTCTGCTTGCGGCCACGGCCGTGCTCGCCCGGCGGGTAGGGGCGCGACTCGAAGTACTTGACGGCCTTCGGCGTCAGCGCAATGCCGAGCGCGCGGCTCTTCTTGACCTTGGGGCGGGACTGGTTCGGCACGAACCAACCTCTCTATCTGTTCGGAATACGGCTTCACCAGGGTTAAGGGAGGTCGCATCCGCAGCCGGGGAAACCCCTCCATCGCTGGACGGGCAGCCGCTCCCTGGTCTGGGCACTATGTGCAGCACGCGAGTGGCCCACCGATCCATGGGTTTCCCCGGGATGATGGGCTGCCCGCGACACCTTCAACGGTGCGCGACGCTCCTGGAACACCTCACGCCTTGCGGCGAAGGGTTCCGGCTGCATGTCCCGTTCTGGTGATGCCGGTACGGGACCGGACACGGGACGCAGCGCTTCGGTCGATTGTACTAGGCCGGGCGTGATGCTGCGGACCGGGCCGTCAGGGGCAGGTGTCGGGCCTGCCGACAGCCGGGGCCCGGCCTGTCAGGGGCAGGTGCCGCCTGTCAGGGGCAGGTGCCGCCTGTCAGGGGCAGGTGCCGAGCATCTCGAAGAGCGCCCCCTTCTCGGGCGGCGTCACCGTCAGCGCGTACTTCGCCTTGATGCCGGTCCAGCGGCGGGCGTACTCGCACCAGTATTCACGGCGCGGTCTCCACTTGTCGGGGGTCTTGCTGCTCTTCTCGTGGTTCGCCTGCTTGTCGACGGCGAGGAGCACGTCGAGGTCGTTGGCGTACCCGAGCCGCTTCTCCGGGGTCCACGCCCAGGCGCCCGCCCGCCAGGCCGCACCGAGCGGCACGACGTGGTCGGCCTGGATCTGCGAGGCACGGCGGTAGGTGTACGGCAGTTCCTTGCCGGTGTACGGGTCGTGGAGCACTCCGGACAGGGGTACGCAGGCATCGCGGTCGCCCTGGCGCAGCACGGTCAGGTCGCGGTGGAGGACGTCGTCGCGGGTGTCGCAGCCGTTGCGCCCGCCCGGGGCGTCGGTCTCGTCCGACCAGGTCTCGCCGAACTCGGCCCGCCGGTACGTCTGCCAGTTCCTGCCCCACTCGACGGTGAGTCCTGCCAGCCGGGTGCGGGCCTCGGCCGCGGTGGGCGGGAAGCCGTGGCTGGTCAGTGGGACGGCGGTCGGCCGGACCGGCGGGGTCTCGGCCCGGTGGCAGCCGGTGGCCGCGACGAGGCAGACGAGGCAGCCGAGGCAGACGAGGAGCACCGCCGGTCGTCGGGCCGTGCTCGGGCGGGCCATGCTCAGGAGCGTAGGCGCGACCGCTCACCCCTGCCCGTTCAGCCGCTCCCGCACCTTCTCCACCACGTCCGCGTACCTGGCCTCGGCCCCGTACCGGGTGGGGGTGTAGTACTGCCTGCCGTGCACCTCGTCCGGGGCGTACTGCTGGGCGGCGATGCCGCCGGGCACGTCGTGCGGGTAGACGTACCCCTGGGCGTGGCCGAGCTTGGCGGCGCCCTTGTAGTGCCCGTCGCGCAGGTGCGGGGGGACGGCGCCCGCCATGCCCTGGCGCACGTCGGCCTGGGCGGCCTGGATGGCGAGGGTCGCGGCGTTGGACTTCGGGGCGAGGGCGAGCGCGATGGTGGCGTGGCTCAGGGTCAGCGCCGCCTCGGGGAATCCGATCATGGCGACGGCCTGGGCGGCGGCGACGGCCGTGGGCAGGGCCGTCGGGTCGGCGAGGCCGATGTCCTCGCTGGCCGAGATCATCAGCCGTCTGGCGATGAACCGGGGGTCCTCGCCCGCCTCGATCATCCGGGCCAGGTAGTGCAGGGCGGCGTCCACGTCGGAGCCCCGGATGGACTTGATGAGGGCGCTGGCGACGTCATAGTGCTGGTCGCCGTCGCGGTCGTACTTCACGGCCGCCCGGTCGACGGTCTCCTCGACCGTCTCCAGGGTGATCGACTTCTCTCCCTTGGAGATCGCCGCTCCGGCCGCCGCCTCCAGGGCGGTCAGCGCGCGCCGGGCGTCGCCGCCCGCGATCCGCAGCAGGTGGTCCTCGGCGTCCTCGGGCAGCGTGACCGCGCCGCCGAGACCGCGCTCCTCGGTGAGCGCCCGGCGGACCAGGCCGCGCAGGTCGTCGTCGGTGAGGGATTCGAGGGTGAGGAGCAGGGAGCGGGAGAGGAGCGGCGAGATGATCGAGAAGTACGGGTTCTCGGTGGTGGCCGCGACGAGGGTGACCCAGCGGTTCTCCACGGCGGGCAGCAGCGAGTCCTGCTGGGCCTTGCTGAAGCGGTGGATCTCGTCGAGGAAGAGGACGGTCTCCTTGCCGAAGCCGCCCGAAGCGCGGCGGGCGCCCTCGATGACGGCCCGTACTTCCTTCACGCCCGCGGTGATCGCGGACAGCTCGACGAAGCGCTTCTGGGTCGCCTGGCTGACGACGTACGCCAGGGTCGTCTTGCCGATGCCCGGCGGGCCCCAGAGAATCACGGACGACGGACCCGCGGGCCCGCCGCCGCTCTCCCCCACCAGGCGGCGCAGTGGCGAGCCCGGCTTGAGGAGGTGCTTCTGTCCGAAGACCTCGTCGAGGGTGCGCGGGCGCATCCGAACGGCCAGGGGGCTGCTGGACGGGTCGTTGGCCTGGCGTTCTTCTGCGGCTGCGGTAAAGAGATCGGGCTCCACACTCAGCAGCCTAGATCAGCCCACTGACAACCGGGCCGCGCCCCTATGGGGCGCCCCATAGGGGCGCGGGGAACTGCGCGGCCGGCCACGACGAACCCGCACCCAACGAGCTGTCCTGCTCAGCTGGTCCAGAAGCTCCACCAGTTGGTGAGGATCAGAATCCCGATGACCCCGATCCACAGCACCGGCACCACCCAGTGGAACTCCACCAGCCCGTTCCGCAGCCACTTCGGCGCCGGCAGGATCCGGTGCTTCAGGTTGTGGACGGTGACGTAGCAGAACATCACGATGGTGGCGACCCAGGCGAGGCAGCACCACAGGCACAGCGACCGGATCGTGTAGAGCGACTCGTACTGGAGGTAGGTGCAGAAGGCGACGCCGAAGAGGGTGCCCGCGTTGAGCCCGAGCCAGTACCAGCGCTTGTAGCGGGCCCCGGCGAGGAGGGCGACGCCGATGGCGATCACCATCGCGTACGTGACCAGGCCGAGCATCGGGTTGGGGAACCCGAACGCCGCCGCCTGGTCGCTCTTCATGATGTTGCCGCAGGCGACGACCGGGTTGAGGCTGCACCCGGGCGTGAAGTTCGGGTCCTCCAGCAGCTTGAACTTGTCGATCGTGATGATCCACGAGGCGAAGACTCCGGCCGCTCCCGTGATGATCAGCAGCCAGGAGAACGCCCGCCCGGCCCCGATGAGGCCCGTGCCGTTCCGCTCTTCCGTCTCCGCTGACACGTCGTCTGACATGTCGTCAACCGCTGTCGTCATATCGCCGTTCCGTCGCTGCCGTGATCCGAGGGGAAGGCTCATTCTGCCGCACGGAGGGCGCCGTACGCCGTTCGCAGGACATAAGGAGGTAAAGGACGGGCCACGGTCGGAGCGGAACGCCGGGTGCGCGCTGCTCGGCACCGCGGTGAGCAGGACGGGTGAGCAGGACGGGTGAGCGTACGGCAGGGCGGGGGATGCGCGAGAGGAGGGGCCCGGAACCGCTGCGGTTCCGGGCCCCTCCTCTCGTACGTACGCGATCAGCCCAGTCGGCGCCGGATCTCCGCGACGACCGTGTCCAGGGCGACCGGCTCCTGCTCGCCGGACTCCATGTCCTTGAGCTGGACCTGGCCCTCCGCGAGGTCGCGCTCACCGGCGACGACGACGTAGCGGGCACCCGACCTGTTGGCGTTCTTCATGGCCCCCTTGAGGCCCTTGCCGCCGAACGAGAAGTCCGTGGCGACCCCGGCCTTCCGCAGCTCGACGACCTTGCCGAAGAGCACCCGGCGGGCCTCATCGCCCAGCGGCACCGCGTACACGGCGGTCGTCGCCGGAATGTCGAGGACGACGCCTTCGGCCTCCAGCGCCAGGACCGTGCGGTCCACGCCGAGTGCCCAGCCGACGGACGGCAGCGCGGGGCCGCCGATCATCTCGGACAGGCCGTCGTAGCGGCCACCGCCGCCCACCGCGGACTGCGAGCCGAGACCGTCGTGGACGAACTCGAAGGTGGTCCGGGTGTAGTAGTCCAGGCCGCGGACCAGCTTCTCGTCGTCCTCGAAGGCGACGCCCGCGGCGGTGATCAGCGCGCGCACCTCCTCGTGGTACGCCTTGCACGCCTCGCACAGGTAGTCGCGCAGCGCCGGGGCGCCGACCAGCTGCTTCTGCACGTCCGCGCGCTTGTCGTCGAGGACCCGCAGCGGGTTGATCTCGGCGCGGCGGATCGTCTCCGCGTCGAGGTCGAGGCCGCGCAGGAAGGACTGGAGGGCCTCCCGGTAGACGGGGCGGCACTCCTTGTCGCCGAGCGAGTTCAGCAGGATGCGGAAGTTCCGGAGACCGAGCGAGCGGTACGCCTGGTCAGCCAGGATGATCATCTCGGCGTCGAGCGCCGGGTCCTCGGCTCCGATGGCCTCGGCGCCGACCTGCGAGAAGTGGCGGTAGCGGCCCTTCTGCGGGCGCTCGTAGCGGTAGTACGAGCCGGAGTACCAGAGCTTGACGGGCAGGTTGCCCGCCTTGTGGAGGTTGGCCTCCAGGGCGGCGCGCAGCACGGATGCGGTGCCCTCGGGGCGCAGCGCGAGCTCGTCGCCGCCCTTCGTGGTGAGGGTGTACATCTCCTTGGTCACGATGTCGGTGGACTCGCCGACACCGCGGGCGAACAGCTCGACGTTCTCGAAGCCGGGGGTCTCGATGTAGCCGTAGCCGGAGTTCCGCAGCGGTGCGGCGATGGCCTCGCGCACGGCGAGATACGTCGCGGAGACGGGCGGAAGCAGGTCGTACGTGCCCTTGGGGGCCTGAAAGGTACTCACGGGAGGGGGTTCACATTCCTCGTCGAGGGGCGGGCGCGGCGTCCAGGTCCCGCAGGTACGGGTTGGTCGCGCGCTCCTGGCCGATGGTCGTCTGGGGGCCGTGCCCGGACAGCACCACGGTCGAGTCCTCCAGCGGCAGGCACACACGGGCCAGCGATTTCAGGAGGTCGGCGTGGGAGCCACCGGGGAAGTCGGTGCGTCCGACGGAGCCGGCGAACAGCAGGTCGCCCGAGAAGAGGATCTGCGGAATGTCCGCGGCCTCGGGCAGCCTGAAGGTCACCGACCCCTTGGTATGGCCGGGCGCATGCGACACGGACAGGTCCAGACCGGCGAGCTTCAGCTCGGCGCCGTCGTGCAGCTCCTTGACGTCGTCCGGTTCGCCCACCGTCAGCTCGCCCATGAGCTGGGCGCCCAGGGAGCGGCCGAGGGCCTTCTCCGGGTCGCTCATCATGAAGCGGTCCTCGGGGTGGATCCACGCGGGTACGTTCTTGGCCCCGCACACCGGGACGACGGAGGCGACGTGGTCGATGTGGCCGTGGGTGAGCACGACGGCGACGGGCTTCAGCCGATGCTTCTTCAGCGTCTCCTCGACACCCTGCGTGGCCTGGTGGCCCGGGTCGATGATGACGCACTCCTCGCCTGCGGCGGGGGCGACCAGATAGCAATTGGTCCCCCAGGCCCCGGCGGGGAACCCGGCAATAAGCACGATCGTCCTCTGTGTGGTCGTCCAACGGGGATTGCGAATATGGAATTGCAATGGACCAGAGCCTACCGGCGCTCTTCGTCCCACAGCTAACCCATATACGGTACGGGCTAGCTCGGGCCCGGCCGGACAGCAGTCCGGCACCAGTCGACACGTACGAGGAGAACACCCGGTGGTCACCAGCGATCAGCGGCGGCGGCAGCTCGCCAGGGAGAAGTTCGAGCGCCAGCAGCAGCGCCGTGCCGAGAAGCAGCGCAGGACCAGGCGGCGCACCGCTGTGATCGGCGCGGCAGTGGCCGTGGTCGTGGCGGCGGGCGCGACGGCGTACGCGACGGGCGTCTTCGAGAGCAAGGGCGGCAAGAGCGTGGCCGACGCCCCGAACCCGTCGGACTCCCCCAAGAAGACCGCCGACCCGTGCAAGAAGCCGGCGCCGGGCGAGGTCGCGAAGCTCTCCTTCAAGGAGGAGCCGAAGCTCGACATCGACAAGTCGGCAAATTACGCGATGAAGCTGCAGACCACCTGTGGCGACATCGACCTGGCACTGGACGCGAAGAACGCACCGCGCACGGTGAATTCGTTCAACTTCCTCGCCGGGAAGGGGTACTTCGACCACACCAAGTGCCACCGCCTCACCACGCAGGGCATCTACGTCCTGCAGTGCGGCGACCCGACGGCGGCCGGCACCGGCACCCCCGGCTACAAGGTCCCCGACGAGAACCTGAAGGACCCGAAGGTCAAGGGCGGCACGTACCCGGCGGGCACGGTCGCGATGGCCAACGCGGGTCCGGGCACCGGCGGCAGCCAGTTCTTCCTGGTCTACAAAGACAGCCCGCTGCCCGCGAACTACACGCCGTTCGGCACGATCAAGGGTGGTCAGGACGTACTGGAGAAGATCGCTGGTGCCGGTGAGTCCAGTGGGCAGGGCGACGGGGCCCCGAACGCCACCGTGGTCATCGACAAGGCGACCGTGACCAAGTAGACCAACAGTCAAACCGGGATGTGCGGGATGCGGACAGCCGCCCTGCGCGTCGCCTATGTTGGCGGTGTGCAGGGCGTCTTCGGCCCCGCGATCAGACTGTGGACGTTGAAAAACTGTGGACGATGCCCGGGGGCCACGAACCCTCGCAGGCATCATGTGGAGGAGGCGCTGTGAGCAGCGACCCGTGGGGCCGTGTCGACGAGACGGGCACCGTGTACGTGCGTACGGCCGAGGGCGAGAAGGTCGTCGGATCCTGGCAGGCGGGGTCTCCGGAGGAGGCTCTGGCCTACTTCGAGCGCAAGTACGAGGGCCTGGTGGTCGAGATCGGCCTCCTCGAAAAGCGGGTGAAGACCACCGACCTGTCGGCGAAGGACGCCCAGACCGCGATCGACCACCTGCGTACGCAGGTCGACGAGCACCACGCGGTGGGCGACCTGGACGCGCTGAGCAAGCGGCTCGACGCCCTCGTGACGACGGTCGAGAAGCGCCGCGAGGAGCGCAAGGCGGAGAAGGCCAAGCAGACCGACGAGGCGAAGGTCGCGAAGGAGAAGCTGGTCACCGAGGCCGAGGAGCTGGCGCAGAGCGACCAGTGGCGTTCGGCCGGCGAGCGGCTGCGGGCGCTGGTGGACACCTGGAAGGGCCTCCCCCGGCTCGACCGCAAGGCGGACGACGAGCTGTGGCACCGCTTCTCGCACGCCCGCTCGGCGTTCTCCAAGCGGCGCAAGGCGCACTTCGCCTCGCTGGACGCGCAGCGCGAGGAGGCCCGCAAGGCCAAGGAGAAGCTGGTCACGGAGGCCGAGTCGCTGTCGAAGTCGACCGACTGGGGCGGCACGGCGGCGCGTTACCGCGATCTGATGACGGAGTGGAAGGCTGCGGGCCGCGCCCAGCGCGAGTTCGAGGACGACCTGTGGAACCGCTTCCGCGGCGCCCAGGACGTCTTCTTCGCGGCGCGCGGCGAGACCTTCGCCGAGCGGGACGCGGAGCAGGGCGAGAACCTCAAGCTCAAGGAGGAACTCGCCGCCGAGGCCGAGAAGTTGGTGCCGGTGAAGGACCTGAAGAGCGCGCGTGCCGCGTTCCGGGCCCTCAACGAGCGCTGGGAGGCCGTCGGTCACGTGCCGCGCGACGCCCGTCCGAAGGTCGAGGGCCGGATGCAGGCCGTCGAGCGCGCTCTCCAGGAGTCCGAGGAGAACGAGTGGAAGCGGACGAACCCGGAGGCGCGTGCGCGTGCCGCGGGTCTGACCGGCCAGCTCCAGGACGCCGTCGAGAAGCTCCAGAAGCAGATCGACACGGCGCGCACCGCGGGCAACAACGCGAAGGCGGACAAGCTCGCACGTGAGCTGGAGGGCCGTCAGGCGCTGCTCGACCAGGCGATGAAGGGCCTGGAGGAGTTCGGCGGCTGATCCTCAGCCCGTACGTACAAGGGGGCCCCGGACTTCGCGCGAAGTCCGGGGCCCCTCTTGGCAGTTGGCGTTACGGCGCTCTTGGCGGTTGGCGTGACGGCCGGCCCCGCCCCGCGCTGGCTACGGTCGGCCCGCCCGGCGCCGGTTACGGCCGGCGCGCCGACGTCACGCGGTAGACGTCGTACACCCCTTCAACTCCCCTGACCGCCTTCAGCACGTGGCCGAGGTGCTTCGGGTCGCCCATCTCGAAGGTGAAGCGCGAGGTGGCCACCCGGTCGCGGGACGTCTGGACGGCCGCCGACAGGATGTTGACGTGCTGGTCGGACAGGACCCTGGTGACGTCCGAGAGCAGCCGCGACCGGTCGAGGGCCTCGACCTGGATGGCGACCAGGAAGACCGACGACTGGGTGGGCGCCCACTCGACTTCGAGGATCCGCTCGGGCTGCTGGGAGAGCGAGTCGACGTTGACGCAGTCCGCGCGGTGCACGGAGACGCCGCTGCCCCGGGTGACGAAGCCGATGATGGGGTCGCCGGGTACGGGCGTGCAGCAGCGGGCGAGCTTGACCCACACGTCGTCGACGCCCTTGACGACGACGCCCGGGTCGGCGTTGGCCCGGCGCTTGGTGCGGCCGTGCGAGGGCGGCGAGCTCTCCGCGAGGTCCTCGTTGGCCGCGTCCTCCCCGCCGAGCGCCTGCACCAGCTTCTGGACGACGGACTGCGCGGTGACGTGGCTCTCGCCGATCGCCGCGTACAGCGAGGAGATGTCCGGGTAGCGCATCTCGTGCGCGAGGGTGACCAGCGAGTCGCCGGTGAGGATCCGCTGGATGGGCAGGTTCTGCTTGCGCATGGCGCGCGCGATGGCGTCCTTGCCCTGCTCGATGGCCTCGTCGCGGCGCTCCTTGGAGAACCAGGCGCGGATCTTGTTGCGGGCGCGCGGCGACTTCACGAAGCCGAGCCAGTCGCGGGAGGGTCCCGCGCCGTCGGCCTTCGAGGTGAAGACCTCGACCAGGTCGCCGTTGTCCAGGGTCGATTCGAGCGGTACGAGCCGTCCGTTGACCCGTGCTCCTATCGTGCGGTGGCCGACCTCGGTGTGCACCGCGTACGAGAAGTCGACCGGGGTCGCACCCGCGGGCAGCGCTATGACGTCGCCCTTGGGCGTGAAGACGAAGACCTCGTTGCGCGACAGGTCGAAGCGCAGCGACTCCAGGAACTCGCTGGGGTCCTCGGTCTCCTTCTGCCAGTCGAGCAACTGCCGCAGCCACGCCATGTCGTTGACCGCGTCGTCCTTGTGCCGGGGCACGTCGGTGCGGACCTTGGAGGTGCCCGCCACGGCCTCCTGCTTGTACTTCCAGTGCGCGGCGATGCCGTACTCGGCGCGGCGGTGCATGTCGAAGGTGCGGATCTGGAGCTCGACCGGCTTGCCGCTGGGTCCGATGACCGTCGTGTGCAGCGACTGGTACATGTTGAACTTGGGCATCGCGATGTAGTCCTTGAACCGGCCGGGGACCGGATTCCACCGCGCGTGCACGGTGCCGAGGGCCGCGTAGCAGTCCCGTACCGTGTCGACGAGGACGCGAATGCCCACCAGGTCGTAGATCTCCGCGAAGTCCCGGCCGCGGACGATCATCTTCTGGTAGACGCTGTAGTAGTGCTTCGGCCGCCCGGTGACGGTCGCCTTGATGCGGGCGGCCCGCAGGTCGGACTGCACCTCGTCGGTCACTATGGCCAGGTACTCGTCACGCTTGGGGGCGCGCTCGGCGACGAGGCGGACGATCTCGTCGTACATCTTGGGGTAGAGGATCGCGAAGGCGAGGTCCTCCAGCTCCCACTTGATGGTGTTCATGCCCAGGCGGTGGGCGAGCGGCGCGTAGATCTCCAGGGTCTCGCGCGCCTTCTTCTCCTGCTTCTCGCGCTTCAAGTACCGCATGGTGCGCATGTTGTGCAGGCGGTCGGCGAGCTTGATGACCAGGACGCGCGGGTCCTTGGCCATGGCGACGACCATCTTGCGCACGGTCTCGGCCTGCGCGGCCTCCCCGAACTTGACCTTGTCGAGCTTGGTCACGCCGTCGACCAGCAGCGCCACCTGGTCGCCGAAGTCCCGGCGCAGGGTGTCCAGGCCGTACTCGGTGTCCTCGACGGTGTCGTGCAGGAGACCTGCCATCAGCGTCGCCGGGTCCATGCCCAGCTCGGCGAGGATCGTCGTCACGGCGAGCGGGTGCGTGATGTACGGGTCGCCGCTCTTGCGCTTCTGCCCGCGGTGCCAGCGCTCGGCGACCTGGTACGCCTTCTCGATCTGGCGCAGCGTCGCCGTCTCGATCTTGGGGTCGTTGCTGCGCACTATCCGCAGCAGCGGCTCCAGGACCGGGTTGTACGGGGACGAGCGCTGCACACCGAGCCGGGCGAGCCGGGCGCGTACGCGGTTGGAGGAGCCGCCGGTACGGGGCGTGGCTCCTGCGGGGGCTGCGGGGCGGACGGCGGGAGCCGGTGCCGGGCCTGCTGCGCGCTCCGGGGCCACCGGCGGCTTGGGCTTGTCGGCCGGGGGCTTCGGGGGCGTGGCGCCCGCCGCGGCCTTGTCCGGCTGCGGGGTGGCGACTGGCTGGGCCTCGTCAGGCAAGTGCGCTCCTCGTACGGGTCCTGGACTCCGGGGTGCACCCGTGGGATGCGGTTTCCGGTTCAGGTGGTCCCCGGTCGGGTCCGGAACGCCCATGGTATCGACCCTTGGCCCCGCGTTCTTCCTGGGCCAGGAGTCAAGACATGGGAAAGGCGGGCCCCCGGTTGCCCGGGATGCCCGCCTTCCGTCGTACCGCGTGCCTTGTCAGACCGTGATCAGGGCTTCCAGCGGGGCGCCCTGGAGTGCGGGCTCCAGCTTGTCCCGGCCGTTCAGGAAGCCGAGCTCCATGAGGACCGCGACTCCGGCGACCTCGGCCCCGGCCCGCCGGATCAGCTCCAGCGCGGCCTCGGCCGTACCGCCGGTGGCGAGGACGTCGTCGATGACCATGACGCGGTCGCCCGCGGCCAGGTCCTCGGCGTGCACCTCGATCTCGGCGGTCCCGTACTCCAGCTCGTACTCCTGGGAGAGCGTCGCGCCGGGCAGCTTGCCGGCCTTGCGGATCGGGATGAACCCGAGCCCCGCGCGGATCGCGACCGGTGCGGCCAGGATGAAGCCGCGCGCCTCCAGGCCGACGACCTTCGTGGCTCCGTGCGTCACGCACAGGTCCGCGAGGGCGTCGGTGAGGGCCGTGAAGGCCTTCGGGTCGGCGAGCAGCGGCGTGATGTCCTTGAAGACGACGCCGGGCTTCGGGTAGTCCTGCACGTCCCGGATGCGGCTGAGCAGCAGCTCGCGGGTGGTGTCCACGGTGGCGCTCATCGGCGCTTCCCCTGGGTGGGGCGGCCGCGGCCCGGACGCTGGCCCACGACGGGAGCAGTGGATGCGGGGACCGCGTCGTTCGGCTCGCCCTCGCCGCCGTCGGCGGACCCGTTCTTGGCCTCGGAGGCCCGCTTGGCGAGGATGCGCTTCTTCAGGGCCTTCATCTGCGGGTCGCGCTCCTTCAGGTCGGCGACCAGCGGAGTGGCGATGAAGATCGAGGAGTACGCACCGGCCGCGAGGCCCACGAACAGCGACAGCGAGATGTCGTTGAGCATGCCCGCGCCCAGCACACCGCCACCGATGAACAGCAGTCCCGCGACCGGCAGCAGCGCGACGACGGTGGTGTTGATGGAACGCACCAGGGTGCCGTTGAGGCTGCGGTTGGCGATCTCGCTGTAGGTGAAGCGGGTCTGCTTGGTGATGTCCTTCGCGCCCTCCTTGAGACCGTCGAAGACGACGACGGTGTCGTAGAGGGAGTATCCGAGGATGGTCAGCAGACCGATCACGGTGCCCGGGGTGACCTCGAAGCCCACCAGGGCGTAGACGCCCACGGTGATGGTGAGGTCGTGGATGAGGGCGACGAGGGCGGCGATGGCCATCCGCCACTCGAAGGCGATGGCGAGATAGATCACCACCAGGACCATGAAGACCGCGAGGCCGGTCCACGCCTTGTTGGCGATGTCCTCGCCCCAGCTGGGGCCGACCAGGTCGGCATTGATCTTCTCGGCCGGGACCTTGAGGTCCTGGGCGAGCTTCTCGGCCACCGGGGCGGCGGACGCGGTGTCGAGGCCGCCGACCTGGATGCGCAGGGTGTTGTTGCCGAGCTTCTGGACGATCGCGTCGTGGCCGGAGGCCTTCTCGGCGACCTCCTTCGCGTGATCCACGGAGACCGAGGTGGCGGGCGTGGTGAAGAGCGCGCCGCCCTGGAACTCGATGCCCATGTTGAGGCCCTTGAACCCGAGGCCCGCGATGGCGATGACGGTGATCAGGACGGAGATCCCGTAATAGATCATCCGCTTTCCGACGAAGTCGTAACCGACCTCGCCGCGGTACAGCCTGGCGCCGATGCTGCCGAGTCGCGACATCTCACGCCTCCTTCGGTTCGGTGGGGGCGGACACACGGCGGGTGCGGCGCAGCGGGGGCTGGACGCCGAGCCGCTTCGGGTCGAGCCCGGACCACTTGTGGCCGTTGCCGAAGAACTTCGTCTTCGCGGCGAGCAGCGTCATCAGCGGCTTGGTGAAGAGGAACACCACGACGACGTCGAGCAGGGTGGTCAGGCCGAGCGTGAACGCGAAGCCCTGCACCTTGCCGACGGTGACGGCGTACAGCACCACGGCGGACAGCAGCGACACGAAGTCGGACACCAGGATGGTGCGCCGGGCGCGCGGCCAGGCCCGCTCCACGGCGGGGCGCAGGGTGCGGCCGTCGCGGATCTCGTCCCGGATGCGTTCGAAGTACACGATGAACGAGTCGGCGGTGATGCCGATGGCGACGATGGCGCCGCAGACCGCCGGCAGGTTCAGCGCGAAGCCGATGGTCGGGCCGAGCAGGGTCATGATCGTGTACGTCAGGACGCCGGAGACCAGGAGGCTCATGAGCGCGACGAACGACAGGCCGCGGTAGTACAGCACCAGGTAGATCACGACGAGCGCGAGGCCGATCGCACCGGCGATGAGGCCCGCCTTGAGCTGGTCGCTGCCGAGGGCCGGGGTGACCGTGGTGGTGGCCTGCTCCTTGAAGGTGAGCGGCAGGGAGCCGTACGACAGGATGTTGCCGAGCTCCTGTGCGGACTCCTGGGTGAAGCTGCCGGTGATCTCGGCGTTGCCGCTGAGGACCGTGTTGACCGAGGGCGCGGAGACGACGTTGCCGTCGAGGACGATGCCGAACTGGTTCATCGGCGGCTGCTGCTTCATCAGCTTGGCAGTCGTCTTGGAGAACTTGTCGGAGCCGCCCTTGGTGAACTCCATGTCGACCTTCCACAGCGCGCGCTGGGTGTCGAACGTGCCACCGGCCTTCTTGACGTCGGTGCCTTCGAGCTCCGCCGGGCCCAGGATGTACTTCTCCCAGGTCTTGCCGTCGGTGCCCAGGCCACAGGCGATCGTCGGCTCGCTCGGCTTGATGCCCTTGCCGGCCTTCTCGCGCTGCGCGGGCTTGGTGCAGTCGAGGGCGACGAACGCGTCCTGCAGCTTCTTGGTGGCCGGGTCCGGGGCGGGCGGCGTCGGCGTCTTCTTCGGGTCGGGGCTCTTGGAGCCCGTGCTGCCCGAGGGGTTCGGCGTCGGGGCCTTCAGCGCGTCGGTGACGGCGCGGCCCTGCGAGGTGGCGGTCGAGGACGGGGTGGCCGTGGAGTTGCCCTTGTCCTTGTCCGCGGGGGCCTTCGGGTCCTTCGCGTCGGGCTTGCCCGTCGACGAGGGGTTCGGCTTCGGGGTCTGCGCCGGGTCCGGGATCGGGGTGCCCTGGGTGACCGTCAGCACCTGCCGGAAGTAGAGCTTGGCGGTCGTGCCGACCTGCTCGCGGGCCTGCTTGGAGTTCGTGCCCTTGGGGATGTTGACAATGATGTTGTCATCGCCCTGGGTCTGGACCTCGGACTCCGAGACGCCCATGCCGTTGACGCGGCGCTCCATGATGGAGACCGCGGTGTCCATGTTCGTCTTGTTGATCGCGTTGGGCTGGCCCGGCTCGTTCTGCGCCTTGAGCGTGATGCTCGTACCGCCGGCGAGGTCGATGCCGAGGCGCGGAGTGGTGTGCCCGGACGCGAACATCCCGCCTGCGAGGGCGAGGATCACGATCGTGATCAGAGCCAGGGCGCGCCCCGGCCTGCCCGGGGCCCCCGAAGCCTTGCGGCCCTTCTTCGGTGCTGCCACCTTCTCGATTCTCCCTGTCCAACCGCACGCGCCGGGTGTGCGTCGATGCGGCCACGAAGTGTTGTGGGGGCCTGCCCCCGCAAAGGTCCGGCACGGTCCGCGGACCGCGGCGTGCCTCGTGGGCGACGCCGCGGTCCGCGGAGGTGACTACTTCGCGTCGCCCTCGCCGTCGGACTTCTTGTCCTTCGGCTCGGTGTCGGCAGCGGCGTCGGCGGCCGGCTCGTCCGCCTCGGGCTTCTTGCCGAGGTCGATACGGGCCGCGTCGTCGCCCGACTCGGTCAGCGACGAGGCGTCGTCGGGGACGACGGGGGTGTCGTCGGACTTGAGCTCGTCGGCCGCGTCCTCGCCGTGCACGATGCGGTTGTACTCCTCGTCGGAGAGGACCGCACCGATGGAGTTCTTCGCGTAGACGGCGTGGACGCCCGGGGCGACCTCAAGAAGGACCGTGTCGTCGTGAACCTCCTTGACCGTGGCGTACATGCCGCCGATGGTGCGCACGCCGGTGCCGGGCTGCATTTCGTTGCGCATCTGCGCAGCGGCCTGCTGCTTCTTCTTGGCGGACCGGGTCATCAGGAACATGGCCCCGATGAGCACGATGAAGGGGAGGAGGGTCACGATACTCACGGGACGGAACTTCCTTCGCACGACCGCGCAGAAGCGGCCTCATATATACGGGGGTGGGCATGCCTACCTGGAAGGTCGGCATCGGCGGAGTCTAAGCGAGTCCGCGTCAATGGAACAACGTCCAGGATCGCACCGTGGTTCCTGACCCGGCGAGCCTCCACACCGTCACGTCCCGAACAGACCCGGTTGTCCACCTTTCGGGGTGCCCTGCTGGGGCGGTACGAGTCCCAGGTGTGCCCATGCGGCGGGGGTGGCGACCCGGCCGCGCGGTGTTCTGGCCAGAAGACCTTCTCGTACGAGGAAGGGCTCGGCGACCTCCTCGACCGTCTCGCGCTCCTCCCCCACGGCGACGGCGAGGGTGGACAGGCCGACCGGCCCGCCGCCGAAGAGCTTGAGGAGCGCGCCGAGGACGGCGCGGTCGAGGCGGTCGAGACCGCGCGGGTCCACCTCGTACACCTTGAGGGCGGCGGCCGCGATCTCCTTGTCGATGATCCCGCCCTCCGTCTTGACCTGGGAGTAGTCGCGGACCCTGCGCAGCAGCCGGTTGGCGATGCGGGGGGTGCCGCGGGAGCGGCCGGCGATCTCTGCGGCCCCCTCCGCACCGATCTCGACGTCGAGGAGGCGGGCCGAGCGGTGGATGACCCGCTCCAGCTCGGACGGTTCGTAGAACTCCATGTGCCCGGTGAAGCCGAAGCGGTCGCGCAGCGGCGGCGGCAGCAGTCCGGCCCGGGTGGTGGCGCCGACCAGGGTGAAGGGGGGAAGTTCGAGCGGGATGGCGGTGGCGCCGGGGCCCTTGCCGACGATGACGTCGACGCGGAAGTCCTCCAT
The DNA here is from genome assembly GCF_044333135.1 of Streptomyces sp. NPDC021093. Classification (NCBI taxonomy): domain Bacteria; kingdom Bacillati; phylum Actinomycetota; class Actinomycetes; order Kitasatosporales; family Streptomycetaceae; genus Streptomyces; species Streptomyces sp. NPDC021093. The sequence continues at coordinate 153,599 of NZ_JBIRQJ010000018.1, forward strand.
CGCCATGTAGAGCATCTCCTCCGCCGGGCGGGACATCCGGTGGATCTCGTCGAGGAAGAGGACCTCTCCCTCCTGGAGCGAGGAGAGGATCGCGGCGAGGTCGCCTGCGTGCTGGATGGCCGGGCCGCTGGTGATCCGGATCGGGGCGCCCATCTCGGCGGCGATGATCATGGAGAGGGTGGTCTTGCCGAGGCCGGGGGCGCCGGAGAGCAGGACGTGGTCGGCGGTGGCGCCGCGGGCGCGGGCCGCGCGCAGCACCAGGTCGAGCTGCTCGCGCACCTTCTCCTGGCCGACGAACTCCTCCAGGTCCTTGGGACGCAGCGCGGCCTCGACCGCCTGGTCCTCGCCGTCGGCGGAGGAGTCGACCAGCCTCGGGTCGGTGTCGGGTCCGGTCTCGTCCCAGTTCATGTACGGATCTCTCGGGTCGGATGTGGCGCGTGCGGTACGGGGGTCAGCGGGCGCGGTTGAGGGTCTGGAGGGCCGCGCGCAGCAGCTGCGGCACCGGCGGCTGGGAGCCCTCGGCGAGGGCCGCCTCGGCCTGCGGGGTGACGGCCGCCACTGCCTCCTCCGCCTCGCGGGAGGCGTACCCGAGGCCGATCAGCGCGGCGCCGAGCTGCTCGCTCCAGGGGGCCGGGCCCGACGCGACGCGCTGGGCGCCGAGCTGGCCGCCGGTGCCGAGCGGGGCACCGAGCCTGTCCTTCAGTTCGAGGAGTAGTTTCTGCGCCCCCTTCTTGCCGATGCCGGGGACGGCGGTGAGCGCCTTCTCGTCGCCGGTGGAGACCGCGAGCCGCAGCGCGTCGGGGCTGTGCACCGCGAGCATGGCCTGCGCGAGGCGGGGGCCGACGCCGCTCGCGGTCTGGAGCAGCTCGAAGACCTGGCGTTCGTCGTCGTCCGCGAAGCCGTACAGCGTGAGCGAGTCCTCCCGTACGACCAGGGAGGTGGCGAGCTTGGCCGCCTGGCCCATCCGGAGGGTGGACAGCGTGTTCGGCGTGCACTGGACGGCCATGCCGACGCCGCCGACCTCGATGACCGCGGTGTTCGGAGCGAGGGCGGCCACCGGGCCACTGACGAAGGCGATCATGAGGTGCGGCCTTTCTGAGCTGCTCTCTGAGCTGTACGGACGGGGGTCGTACGGGACTTGTGGGCGGCGACGGCCTGCTGGAGCCGGTTCTGCGCGGGGGCCCGCCAGATGTGGCAGATGGCGAGGGCGAGGGCGTCGGCCGCGTCGGCCGGTTTCGGCGGGGCTTCGAGCCGCAGCAGCCGGGTCACCATCGCCCCGACCTGCGCCTTGTCGGCGCGGCCGCTGCCGCTGACGGCGGCCTTGACCTCGCTGGGGGTGTGCAGGGCGACGGGGATGCCGCGCCGGGACGCGCACAGCATGGCGACCGCGCTGGCCTGGGCGGTGCCCATCACCGTGCTCACATTGTGCTGGCTGAACACCCGCTCCACGGCGAGGACTTCGGGCCGGTAGTCGTCGAGCCACTGCTCGATGCCCTGCTCGATGGCGACGAGGCGCAGCCCCAACTCGGCGTCGGCGGGCGTCCGTACGACCCCCACTCCGCACATGGTCAGCGGGCGCCCGGCGACCCCCTCGACCACGCCGACGCCGCACCGGGTCAGCCCCGGGTCCACACCCAGTACACGCACCCGCGCCCCCTTCTTCGCTCACCTGTTTGTGCAGGCTATCGGCTCGCACTGACAATCAGGTCCGGCAACGCGACGGGCCGACGGGGATGTCCCCGTCGGCCCGTCGTCGTACTGGCAACCGCTGACTTGCCCCAGCCGCTCAACTACTCTTCGTCGAGCGCGGCCATGACCTTGTCGCTGACGTCGAAGTTGGCGAAGACGTTCTGCACGTCGTCGCTGTCCTCCAGTGCGTCGATCAGCTTGAAGATCTTGCGCGCGCCCTCTTCCTCCAGCTCGACCTGCATGGTCGGCACGAAGTTGGCGTCCGCCGAGTCGTAGTCGATGCCCGCCTCCTGGAGCGCGGTGCGGACCGCGACCAGGTCGGTGGCCTCGCTGATCACCTCGAAGGTGTCGCCGAGGTCGTTGACCTCTTCGGCACCCGCGTCGAGCACCGCGCCCAGCACGTCGTCCTCGGAGAGCTCGCCCTTGGGGACGATGACGACGCCCTTGCGGTTGAAGAGGTACGAGACGGAACCCGGGTCGGCCATCGAACCGCCGTTGCGGGTCATGGCGACGCGCACGTCCGAGGCGGCACGGTTGCGGTTGTCGGTGAGGCACTCGATGAGCACCGCGACACCGTTCGGGCCGTAACCCTCGTACATGATCGTCTCGTAGTCGGCGCCGCCCGCCTCAAGACCGCCGCCGCGCTTGACCGCGGAGTCGATGTTCTTGTTGGGGACGGAGCTCTTCTTCGCCTTCTGGATGGCGTCGACCAGCGTGGGGTTGCCCTCGGGGTCGATGCCGCCCGTGCGGGCCGCGACTTCGATGTTCTTGATCAGCTTCGCGAAGAGCTTGCCGCGCTTGGCGTCAATCACGGCCTTCTTGTGCTTCGTCGTAGCCCATTTAGAGTGGCCGGACATCTGCCTGTCTCCTTCGCGTAACCAATTCTGCTGCGTTCGGCAGAGATCCTACCGGGACTTGAGTCAGCCGGCGGCGCGCACCATCTCCACAAACATCGCGTGCACCCGGTGGTCCCCCGTGAGTTCCGGGTGGAAGGACGTGGCGAGCGCGTTGTTCTGCCGTACGGCGACGATGTGGCCCTCGTGCTCGGCGAGCACCTCCACCTCGGCCCCGACCGACTCCACCCACGGTGCGCGGATGAAGACGCCCTCGACCGGGTCGCCCTCGATCCCCCGTACGTCGACGGTGGTCTCGAAGGACTCGTTCTGCCGTCCGAAGGCGTTGCGGCGCACGATCATGTCGATGCCGCCGAGCGTCTCCTGGCCGGACCGCGGGTCGAGGATCTTGTCCGCAAGCAGGATCAGGCCGGCGCAGGTGCCGTAGACCGGCATGCCGTCGGCGATGCGGGCACGCAGCGGCTCCAGCAGGCCGAACAGCGCCGCCAGCTTGGAGATGGTGGTGGACTCGCCGCCGGGAACGACGAGCCCGTCGACCTCGGCGAGCTCCTCGGGGCGCCGGACCTCCCTGGCCGTGGCGTCGGCCACGGCCAGGGCGATCAAGTGCTCCCGTACGTCGCCCTGGAGGGCCAGGACGCCGACAACGGGGTTGCTCTTCATGCTTGTTACCAGCCCCGGTTGGCGTAGCGCTCGGACTCGGGGAGGGTGTCGCAGTTGATGCCGACCATGGCCTCGCCCAGGTTGCGCGACGCGTCCGCGATGATCTTCGGGTCGTCGAAGAAGGTGGTGGCGCGGACGATGGCGGCGGCGCGCTTGGCCGGGTCGCCGGACTTGAAGATGCCGGAGCCGACGAAGACGCCCTCGGCGCCGAGCTGGCGCATCAGCGCGGCGTCGGCGGGGGTGGCGACGCCACCGGCGGAGAACAGCACCACGGGGAGCTTGCCGAGCTCGGCGACCTCCTTGACCAGCTCGTACGGGGCGCGGAGGTCCTTGGCGGCGGCGAACAGCTCGTTGTTGTCGAAGCCGCGCAGCTTGGCGATCTCGTTCTTGATCTGGCGGAGGTGACGGACCGCCTCGACGACGTTGCCGGTGCCGGCCTCGCCCTTCGAGCGGATCATGGCCGCGCCCTCGGCGATACGGCGCAGGGCCTCGCCGAGGTTGGTGGCGCCACAGACGAAGGGGGTGGTGAACGCCCACTTGTCGGAGTGGTTGACCTCGTCGGCCGGGGTCAGCACCTCGGACTCGTCGATGTAGTCGACACCGAGCGACTGGAGGACCTGGGCCTCGACGAAGTGGCCGATGCGGGACTTCGCCATGACCGGGATGGACACGGCCTCGATGATCTCTTCGATCATGTTGGGGTCGGACATCCGGGCCACGCCGCCGTCCTTGCGGATGTCGGCGGGCACCCGCTCCAGAGCCATGACGGCGACGGCACCGGCGTCCTCGGCGATCTTCGCCTGCTCGGCGTTGACCACGTCCATGATCACGCCGCCCTTGAGCTGCTCGGCCATGCCACGCTTGACGCGGTCGGTGCCGGTGGCGGGGGTGTGGGCGGTGGTGTTGCTGGACATCTGATCGACCTCGCTCGGTGACGGAAGGGCAAGCGTTTCTGCGGGTTCCCGCACGGGTCCCGGCCGGGTTCCCGTACGGGGTTCCGCCACGGGTCCCGTTCCGGTTCCTGTACCGCCGAGGAAACGCCCTGCGACCAGTCCACTGCAAGGGCCAATGGATAGGCGGTGGATCGTTTTGGTGGCTCCCTCAGGTGCCGGGGCGGTCGGCGAGGGCCACCGGAGGCTCGTCGTCCATTTCGAAGGCCAGCGGGAACGGGGCGTGCCCGGCCAGCCGGAACCAGCGGACCTTGCGGTGCCGGCGCAGGGCGCGGGCGGCCCGTACGGAGTCGTTGTGGAACCGCCGCGCCATCGGCACCCGGCGTACGGCAGCGGCCAGCTCTCCCGCGGCCTCCTCGCCACCCGGGGCCAGATTCAGCGCCTCCACCTGCTCCGGCTCCCCGAACACGGCCCGCAGCGCCTGGCTGAGCTCGCTCTCCGCGACCTCCCGCTGCTCCTCCTCGGCCTGCCGGGCCTCGTGCGTGGCCTGGTACAGCACGATCGACGAGGCGGGGTCCAGCACCCCCGAGGTCGCCAACTCCTGGGCCACGGAGGCCCGTCGCAACAGCTGCGCGTCGAGGGCTGCCCGGGAGGCGTCGATACGGGCGTGCAGCCGGTCGAGCCGCCCTGCGGTCCAGCTGAGGTAGAGGCCGATCGCGAAGAGGGCGACGACGATCCAGATGAGGGTTACGGTCACCTGCCGAGGCTACCGGCCGCTCGGACGCGGGGCGGGGGTGGCACGGGGGCGGGGGCGGGGCGCCAGTGCGGGGCGGGTGGGCGGCCAGGTGCCCGGGTGGGCGGGGGATTGTCGCCGTGCGGGTACGTCGTGGCTGATCGCGCAGTTCCCCGCGCCCCTGAAAGGGCGCCCCCTCCGCCACCGAGCAGAAGCCTCGCGACCGGGCCCAGTGGGAGAATGCCGCCGAGCAGGTGCATCGTGGCCGGGCGCGCAGTCCCCCGCGCCCCTGAAAGGGCGCCCCCATCGTCACCGAGCAGAAACCTCGCGACCGGACCCAGCGGAAGAATGCCACCGGACAGGTGCATCGTGGCCGGGCGCACAGTCCCCCACGCCCCTGAAGAGACGCCCCCCATCGCCACCGAGCGGAAACCTCGCGACCGGGCCCGGCGGGAGATTGTCGCCGGGCGGGTGCGTCGTGGCCGGTTGTGCAGTTCCCCGTGCCCCTGAGGGGCGTGCCCCGGACCTCAGTCGCGTGCCAGCCTCAGCCTTCCCCAGCGCCCCGGCCGTTCCTCGTCCTCCTCCGCCGTCGCCACCACCGACGCCGCCCCGTCCATCACCGTCTCGTACACCGCCAGGATGTCCGCGGCGACCGTCGACCAGTCGAAGCGCCGTACGTGCAGCGCCCCCCGCTCGCTCAGCTCCGCCCGCCGGTCGGCGTCCCCCAGCAGCCGTACCGCGGAAGCGGCCAGCGCCTGGGCGTCCTCGTTCGCGAACAGGTCGCCCGCCGATCCCTGGTCCAGCACCTGCGCGAACGCGTCCAGGTCGCTCGCCAGTACCGGCGCCCCCGCCGACAGCGCCTCGACGAGGATGATCCCGAAGCTCTCGCCGCCCGTGTTGGGGGCCACGTACACATCGACGCTGCGCAGCAGCCGTGCCTTCTCCTCGTCGCTGACCATGCCGAGGAACTCCACCCGGGAGCGCATCTCCTCGGGCAGCGAGGCCACGGCCTCCTTCTCGTCGCCGCGGCCCGCGACCAGCAGCCGGGTGTCGGGACGCTCGGCCAGGATCTGCGGCAGCGCCCGCATCAGCACCGGCAGGCCCTTGCGCGGTTCGTCGATGCGGCCGATGAAGCCCAGGGTCTGGCCCTGCCACTCCTCCTTCGGCTCGGCCTTCGCGAAGAAGTCGACGTCGACCCCGTTGGGGATCGTGACCGCGTCGCCGCCCAGGTGCTCCACCAGCGTCCGCCGCGCGTACTCGCTCACCGCGATCCGCGCGCTGATCTTCTCCAGCGCGGGCTGCAGGATGGAGTACGCGGCGAGCATGAAGCGCGACCGGGCCGTGGAGGTGTGGAACGTCGCGACGATCGGGCCCTGCGCCGCCCAGCAGGTCAGCAGCCCCAGCGAGGGCGCCGCCGGTTCGTGGATGTGGACCACGTCGAAGGTCCCGTCGTGCAGCCACCGCCGCACCCGGGCCGCCGACAGCACACCGAAGCTCAGCCGCGCCACCGAGCCGTTGTAGCGCACCGGGACCGCCCGTCCCGCCGACACCACGTACGGCGGCAGCGGAGTCTCGTCGTCCGCCGGAGCCAGCACCGACACCTCGTGCCCGAGCCCGATCAGATGCTCGGCGAGGTCCCGGATGTGGAACTGGACGCCGCCCGGCACGTCCCACGAGTAGGGGCAGACGATGCCGATCCTCACGCGCTCTCCCCCGGCCGAGGCTCCAGATCCGCCAGCCACAGTCGTTGCAGCATGTGCCAGTCCTCCGGATGCTCGGCGATCCCGGTGGCGAAGGCGTCGGCCAGCGCCTGTGTCATCTCTGACGTCTTCTCGCTCCGCGTGCCTGTCTCGGGTACGTCGACGGGCGGATGCACCCGCCCCCGCATCACCTTCGGTCCGTCGTACCAGAGCGTCACCGGCAGCAGCAGCGCCCCCGTCTGCTGCGCCAGGATCGAGGGCCCGGCAGGCATCCGCGCGCTCTCGCCGAAGAACTTGACCTCGACGCCCGACGCGGAGAGGTCCCGGTCCGCGACCAGACAGACCAGACCGCCAGACCGCAGCCGCCGGGCCAGCGTCCCGAAGGCGGAGCCGCCCGTGTGCGGGAGGACCTCCATGCCGAGGCTCTCGCGGTACGCCACGAACCGGTCGTACAGCGTCTCGGGCTTCAGCCGCTGGGCGACGGTGGTGAAGGGGTGCCCGAGGTGGCTGGTGACCCAGACTCCGGCCAGGTCCCAGTTGGCCATGTGCGGCAGTGCGAGGACGACGCCGCGACCGGAATCGAGGGCCTCCGTGATCCGGTGCCCGTCCTTGATCCGGACATCGGCGGCGATCCGCTCCGGACTCCACGAGGGCAGCCGGAAGGACTCCATCCAGTACCGCATGTACGAGCGCATGCCGGCCTTCGAGAGAGCCGCGAGCCGCGCCGCGCTCGCGTCCGGCACGACCCGGGCGAGGTTCGACTCCAGCCGCAGCACGCTCGGGCCGCGCCGCTTCCAGGCCTGGTCGGCGATGGTGCGGCCGAGACCGGACGCGACCGGCTCGGGGAGCTTCTTGACACCGCTCCAGCCGAGCGCGTACATCGCGTCGGCCAGCCTGTCCTTCGCGGACAGCCGCTCTTCCTTCGGTTCGGTGCTCACGACGCGGCCCCGTTCCCGGTCGCCGCGTCGGCCTCCGCCGACTCCCGGCGCACCGTCACGACCCGCTGTCCCAGGGTCACCAGGGAGCCCACCGCGACGACCCACAGCGCGATCGGCAGCAGCACGTCGACGCCCGGCAGCCCGAACTTGTGCAGTCCGGCGACCCCGGCCGCGACCAGTGTGATGACGAGCCGCTCGGCCCTCTCGACCAGGCCGTTGACGGCGACCGGCAGCCCGATCGCCTCGCCGCGGGCCTTGGTGTACGAGACGACCTGACCGCTGGCGAGGCAGAAGATGGCGACCGCGCAGAGCACGTTGTCGTTGCCGTTGCCCGCGTACCAGAGGGCGAGCCCGCCGAAGATGCCCGCGTCGGCGACCCGGTCCAGCGTCGAGTCCAGGAACGCGCCCCATCGGCTGGACACCCCGGCCTGCCGGGCCATGTTCCCGTCGACGAGATCGGAGAAGACGAAGAGGGTGATGACGATGGTGCCCCAGAAGAACTCCCCGCGAGGGAAGAAGACCAGCGCACCCGCCATCACTCCGGCCGTACCGATGAGCGTGACCGCATCCGGACTCACTCCACGGCGGAGCAGGAACGCGGCAAAGGGTGTGAGGACACGCGTGAAGAATGCACGCGCGTACTTGTTCAGCATGGCCTTCCCGAGGGGTCGGATCGCCGAGCGGCCCCTATGGCCACCGGCTGGCCCATCGTAGCCACGACCACCCGGCTCCACCGCCGGGCACCCGCCCGCCGCCGTGTCCGTACGACAGATGGCGGCACCCCCGGCCGCCGCCCGGGGCCGTGACAACGCCCACACACGGCGGACCGGGGTATGGACGCACAGTGACCCGAGTGGAAAGCTCGAATGACCGCGGGCGTCATCGGTGCCGCCACGCCGCTGCGGCTCCCTCATGTCCGCGCCCCTTCTCCTCACCGTGCACATTTCCTCGGGAGGCCGGAAACCATGGGCGACAAGACCAATTCGAGCGCACACCCCGGAGCCGCCGGCAGGGCTCCAGGGGCCGACCACCCCGCATCCGTACGGAACGTGGTGCTGGTCGGCCACAGCGGATCGGGCAAGACCACACTGGTGGAGGCCCTCGCGCTGGCCGCGGGGGCGGTGAACCGGGCGGGCCGCGTCGAGGACGGGACCACCGTCTCCGACCACGACGACATCGAGCACCGCCAGCAACGCTCCGTACAGCTCTCCCTCGTCCCCGTCGAGTGGGACGGCATCAAGATCAACCTCCTGGACACCCCCGGCTACGCCGACTTCGTCGGGGAGCTGAGGGCCGGTCTGCGCGCGGCGGACGCGGCCCTCTTCGTCGTCTCGGCCTCCGACGGCGTCGACGGCGCCACCCGCATGGTGTGGGAGGAGTGCGCCGCCGTCTCCATGCCGCGGGCCATCGTGGTCACCCATCTGGAGGCGGCCCGCGCCAACTTCGAGTCCATGACCGACTTCTGCGCCGGCGCCTTCGGCGGCGACGACCCGGACGCCGTGCTCCCGCTCTACCTGCCGCTGTACGGCGACCACGGCCCCGACGGACACGCACCGGTCGCCGGCCTCCTCGGCCTGCTCTCGCAGAAGATCTACGACTACTCGTCGGGCGAGCGCAAGGAGCTCTCCCCCGACCCCACCCAGCTCCCGCGCATCGAGGCCGCCCGCGCCCGGCTCATCGAGGGGATCATCGCCGAGAGCGAGGACGAGTCCCTGATGGACCGCTACCTCGACGGCGAGGACATCGACCTCAAGACCCTCGTCGGCGATCTCGAACGGGCCGTCGCCCGCGGCACGTTCCACCCCGTGCTCGCCGCCGCGCCCGCCCCCGAGGGCAGCCGCCAGGGCCTGGGCACGGTCGAGCTCCTGGAGCTGATCACCGGCGGATTCCCGACCCCCGCCGAGCGCGAACTGCCCGCCGTCACCACCCCGCAGGGCCGGGCCGCTCCCCCGCTGACCTGCGACCCGGCGGGCCCGCTGGTCGCCGAGGTGGTCAAGACCGCCTCCGACCCGTACGTCGGCCGGATCTCCCTCGTACGCGTCTTCTCCGGCACGCTGCGCCCCGACGAGACGGTGCACATCTCCGGGCACGGTCTCGCCGACCGCGGCCACGAGGACCACGATCTCGACGAGCGGATCGGCGCCCTCTCCTCGCCCTTCGGCAAACAGCAGCGCACCCTCACCCACTGCATCGCGGGCGACCTCGCCTGCGTGGCCAAACTCACCCGTGCCGAGACCGGCGACACCCTCTCGGCCAAGGACGATCCGCTGCTCGTGGAGCCGTGGACGATGCCCGACCCGCTGCTGCCGCTCGCCATCCAGGCACACAGCAAGGCCGACGAGGACAAGCTCTCGCAGGGCCTGGCCCGGCTCGTCGCCGAGGACCCCACGATGCGCCTGGAACAGAACCAGGCCACCCGCCAGCTCGTCCTGTGGTGCCTGGGCGAGGCACACCGCGACGTCGCCCTGGAGCGGCTGCGTTCGCGGTACGGGGTGCGGGTCGACGCCGTCGCCCACAAGGTGTCGCTGCGCGAGACCTTCGGCGAGAAGGCCTCCGCGCGCGGCCGGCACGTCAAGCAGTCCGGCGGCCACGGCCAGTACGCCATCTGCGAGATCGACGTCGAACCGCTGCCGCCGGGCACGGGCATCGAGTTCGTGGACAAGGTGGTCGGCGGGGCGGTGCCGCGCCAGTTCATCCCGTCCGTCGAGAAGGGCGTACGCGCCCAGGCCGCCCGCGGTCTGGCCACCGGGTATCCGCTCGTCGACGTACGCATCACGCTGCGGGACGGGAAGGCGCACTCGGTGGACTCCTCCGACGCGGCGTTCCAGACCGCCGGCGCGCTGGCCCTGCGGGAGGCGGCCGCCGACGCCCGGATCGACCTCCTGGAGCCGGTCGCCAGGGTCACCGTCCTGGTCCCCGACCACTACGTCGGCCCGGTCATGAGCGATCTGTCCGGCCGGCGCGGCCGGGTCGTCGGCACCGAACAGGCGGGCCACGGCCGCACCCTGGTCCGCGCCGAGGTCCCCGAGGTCGAGATCGGCAGGTACGCCGTCGACCTCCGCTCCGTCTCGCACGGCACCGGCCGCTTCAGCCGTACGTACGCACGGCACGAGCCGATGCCGCCCCAGGTCGCGGGCAAAATCCGTGAACAGGAGCAAAACGAAGGCTAGTTGACCGATTTGCGGCGATGCCTCCCACCCCAAGTCCGCCCAAATCGCTTGCGGTGGGCGGCATTCCGCGCTCCCATGACGAACAGGACCACGAAGACTCCGCCGTCTCGATACGCTGTGACCCCAGCTCAGAAGGTGTGCGGGGCGCGGCAGTTGGGAACAGGCCGCAGTGCAGGACGCGCCGACCGCGACAAGCGGCGGCGCCGGGCAGTGTCGTACGGCGACGGTCGATGGGGGCGGTAGTGGCGGACTCGGGATTCGACTTCTCACCCGGTGCACAGGTACCGCTCCAGGGCTCGGCGGGACAGACGGCGGCCACGCACGCACTCGCCTCGGCGGCGTACCGGGACAGCCCGGTGGCCACGCTCCTCGACGCGAACAGCGAGTGGCACAAGTCCGAGGTGAAGAAGGGCAAGCTCTCCCTCTTCGAGCCCAACCTCGGCGAGGCCTTCTCGCGCGCCGTCCAGGTCCGCATGCTCGGCGGCGCCCGCAAGGCCCTCGTCCAGTCCTTCGGCACCGAACCGCAGACCATCGTCGAGCACTGCCTGGCCGCCACCAACATCCGCAAGTCCCGCGACACCAAGCTCACGTTCGTCATGGGCGTCTTCGGCCTGCTCTTCCTGCCCGGGCTGCTCCTGTGGCTGGCCGTCTTCCAGCTCCGCCGCACCATCGCGGGCGCCAAGGACAAGAAGTCCGGCGCCCTCAGCACCGTCCTGCTCGTCGCCTTCGGCGGCCTGGTCGTGATCTTCCTGATCAAGCTCCCCTTCAACGGCTTCCTCGGCATCTACCTGCGCGCCATGGTCGTCGCCCCCGTCATCGGCTGGCTCTGGGCCAAGCAGATCTGCGAATCCACCGCCCGGGACCTCCGCGAGCGCTGGTCCGCGCTCCTCTCAGGCGGCGGCATCGGCGCCAAGATCCCCGAGGCCGTCCCCAAGAGCCCGGGCGAGATCCACGCGGAGAACCTCCGGCAGGGCCTCGCCCGCCTCACCGCCGAGCAGCAGTCCAACTCGGTCTTCTACGCCGGCCCCAAGGGCATACTCGGCATGGGCACCCGCTGGGGCAGCTGGCAGCTCGCCGAGGAACTCAACCGGGCCGACCCCGACAAGGAGATCCACGGCTTCCGCAGCTGGGACGTCATCCGGGCCATCCACGACCAGCTCCGCATGCTGGAGCGCGGCCCCCTGCACACCGGCGGCTTCCCCACCCCCTCGGTCAAGCACTGGATCGTCGCCCCCGTCGGCGAGAACGCGGGCGAGATCAGCCGCCCCGAGGGCCAGGACGTCGACGCGTACCAGATCAAGAGCCACGAGATACAGCGCATCTGCAACGAGCAGCAGTTCGGTGCCGGGAACCGGCACTACCTGGGGGTCCAGTTCACCCTCTGGGACGGCCAGTTGGTGATCACCATGCTCATCTCGGTGACCGTCCTGCACGAAACCCTGCGCATCGAGGTCACCGGCCACGCGCTCGGCCCGGTGCACTCCCTCTTCACCTCGAAGCCGAAGCCGAAGACGGTGACGGTGAGCAAGCCGGTCAAGTTCTGGGAGACCACCGACCGGCAACTGCCGCTGATCGACTCCACCGAGGTGGTGCGTCTCAGCGTCCGCGCCCCGCTCACCTGGTTCCCGAACGTCCTGGACTTCTTCGGCGGCAAGCTCTCGCTGCCCGAGCCGTTCGGCCTGCGGCACGCCTGGGCGGAGAAGCCCTGGCGGCACCGCTTCATGGCCGACGACGCGATGCGCGCGGCGGCGCCGGTGCTGCGGGTGGTGCACGCCGCGGCCATCAAGGTCCTGGACGACCACGGAGTCGACACCGAGCGCTTCAAGGGGCGTTCGATGGTCCTCAGCGGCATGATCCAGGACCCGTCGCCGAACGACGCGTGAGCCGGGGCCGGTCCGGCGGATCCCCGTCCGGCGGATCCCCGTCCGGCCCGATCCGCCGGGCAGCCCCTAGGGCTGCTCGGGCCACACGTCGGCGAGCATCTTGCGCGTATCGGCAAGGAGTTGCGGCAGCACCTTGGTGTGCCCGACGACCGGCATGAAGTTGGTGTCCCCACCCCAGCGGGGCACCACGTGCTGGTGCAGGTGCGCGGCGATCCCGGCACCGGCCGCGGCGCCCTGGTTCATCCCGAGGTTGAAGCCGTGCGCCCCGGACGCCTTGCGCAGCGCGGTCATCGCCTTCTTGGTGAAGTCCGCGAGCTCGGCGGTCTCGGCGTCGTCCAGCTCGGTGTAGTCGGCGACGTGCCGGTACGGCAGGACCATCATGTGGCCGCCGTTGTACGGGTACAGATTCATGATCGCGAAGACGCTCGTACCGCGCGCGACGATCAGCGACTCCTCGTCGCTGTGCGCGGGAGCCACGCAGAAGGGGCAGCCGTCGTCGGACCCGGGTCCTGTCGGCTTGTTCTCACCCTGGATGTACGCGATCCGGTGGGGCGTCCACAGCCGCCCGAACCCGTCCGGCTCACCCACCGGTCCACTCTGCTGCTCCGGCTCAGTCGTCATGCGGAAAGCATAGGCGCACGACCTGGGGCGACGGCAGAGAGGGCAGCTCCTGACGGAACTGCCCTCTCGGACCCCCGCGTGAGCGGGAAGCGGAATCAGACCTGCACGCGACGCTCCACGACGTCGACGAGCTTCGCGAGCGCCTGATCGCGCGGAATCCCGTTCTCCTGCGACCCGTCGCGGTAACGGAAGGACACCGTGCCGGCCGCCATGTCCTCGTCACCGACGAGGATCATGAACGGAACCTTGGACTTCTGGTGCGTACGGATCTTCTTCTGCATGCGGTCGGACGAGGAGTCCACCTCCACCCGCAGCCCCTTCTTCTTCGCCTCGGCGGCGAACTCCTGAAGGTACGGGACGTGCCCGTCGCCGATCGGGATCCCGACCGCCTGCACCGGAGCCAGCCAGACCGGGAACGCGCCCGCGTAGTGCTCAAGGAGCACGCCGAAGAAGCGCTCGATCGACCCGAACAGCGCGCGGTGGATCATCACCGGCTGCTGCTTGGTGCCGTCCGCCGAGGTGTACTCAAGACCGAACCTGGCGGGCTGCTGGAAGTCCACCTGGATCGTCGACATCTGCCAGGACCGGCCGATCGCGTCCCGCACCTGCACCGAGATCTTCGGGCCGTAGAAGGCCGCCCCGCCCGGGTCGGGGACCAGCGGCAGCCCCTGCTTCTCGGCGGCCAGCCGCAGCGCCTCGGTGGCCTCCTCCCACTCCGCGTCCTCGCCGATGAACTTGTCGGACTCGGGGTCGCGGGTGGAGAGCTCCAGCTCGAAGTCGGTCAGACCGTAGTCGCGCAGCAGGTCCAGCACGAAGGTCAGCAGCGAGTCGAGCTCGCTCGGCATCTGCTCCTTGGTGCAGTAGATGTGCGAGTCGTCCTGCGTGAAGCCGCGCGAGCGGGTCAGCCCGTGCACCACGCCCGACTTCTCGTACCGGTACACGGTGCCGAACTCGAAGAGCCGCAGCGGCAGTTCACGGTAGGAACGTCCGCGCGCCTTGAAGATCAGGTTGTGCATCGGGCAGTTCATCGCCTTGAGGCGGTAGTTCTGCTCGTCGAACTGGACCGGCGGGAACATGCCGTCCGCGTAGTTCGGCAGGTGCCCCGAGGTCTCGAAGAGCTTCTCCTTCGAGATGTGCGGGGTGTTCACGAACTCGTAGTTCTCGTCCTCGTGCCGCTTGCGCGAGTAGCTCTCCATCTCCCGGCGGATGATGCCGCCCTTGGGGTGGAAGACGGCCAGGCCGGGGCCGATCTCCTCGGGGAAGGAGAACAGGTCCAGCTCCGCGCCCAGCTTGCGGTGGTCGCGCTTCTCGGCCTCGGCGAGGAACTCCAGGTACGCCTTGAGCTCGTCCTTGGTCGGCCACGCGGTGCCGTAGATCCGCTGGAGCTGCTTGTTCTTCTCGCTGCCGCGCCAGTAGGCGGCGGCCGAGCGCATCAGCTTGAAGACCGGAATGTTCCGGGTGGTCGGCAGGTGCGGGCCCCGGCAGAGGTCCGACCAGCACAGCTCGCCGGTCTTCGCGTCGAGGTTGTCGTAGATGGTCAGCTCGCCGGCGCCCACCTCGGCGTCCGCGCCGTCGGCGGCCTGGGCCGCGTTGCCCTTGAGGCCGATGAGCTCCAGCTTGTACGGCTCGTCGGCCAGCTCCACCTGGGCGGCTTCGTCGGTGGTCACCCGGCGCGAGAACTTCTGTCCCCGCTTCTGGATGACCTGCATCTGCTTCTCGATCGCCTTGAGGTCCTCCGGGGTGAAGGGCTTCTCGACGTCGAAGTCGTAGTAGAACCCGTCCTTGATGGGCGGGCCGATCCCCAGCTTCGCCTCCGGGAACAGCTCCTGCACGGCCTGCGCCATCACGTGCGCGGTCGAGTGCCGAAGGATGCTGAGGCCGTCCTCGGAGGTGATCTCGACCGGCTCGACCTCCTCGCCGTCCACGACCTCGTACGACAGGTCCTTCAGCTCACCGGCCACCCGGGCGGCGACGATCGAGCGCTCGCCGGCGAAGAGCTCGGCTGCCGTAGTGCCCGTCGTCACCACGCGCTCTTCCCGCTCGGAATCGCGTTGGATGAACACACGGACATCTGACACCGGTCTCTCCTGACTGAGGGGGGTACGTGCCTGTGGAAGCGGCACGCACCCGAATCGTACCGAGCGACCGGGCCCGCACGCGAAACGGTTAAGCGCACGCCCTCCGAACCCTCTCCCGCCGGGTCCCCTCATTCCTCCCCGCTGCACGCCTCCTCGAAGAAGTCCAGGTTCTCCTGCAGCGCCTTCATCAGCCGGTCCCGCTCCGCCTCGTCCACCTGGACGGGGGCGATCCCCGACGCCCCGGTCAGCCGCCGGAAGCCGCCCCGGCTCTCCAGCCGCCCCCGGACCTGGACGGGCAGCCCGACGAGATGCGCGTGCCCGGCGATCCGGTACGCCTCCTCGTCCAGCGCCGTCCGTACGTACGACACCTCGGCCCCCGCCAGTACCCGCAGCCGCACCGTGCCCCCGCCGCGCGGCGCCGACCTGCGCATCCGTACGACGGCGCCGGTGATCCGCACCGGTACGGACGGCTCGTCCCGCCGGTAGCGGGCGCCCGCCGAGCGCAGCGCGGGCAGGTCCCCCGGTGAGAACTCGACCACCTCCGGCCGGACCGCGCAGCCGGGCGGCACCCCGGCCGCCGGGGCCCAGGCCAGCGCGATCCTGGCGCCCTCCGAGCCCTGCACCAATGCGACGACCGCATCGGTCAGTTCATGGCTGACCCCTGCCTGCACCGCCGCGTCGAAGGCCTCCATGCCGCCGGTCGCCCGCTGGTAGTCGGCAGCCTCGCGGGCCGCGTGCAGCGCGTGGTGCAGCCGTACGACGGTGGAGCGCCCGGTCGCGACCGGCACGAAGGCGGTCAGCGTGCGCCCGCCCGTACCCGTCCCCACCAGCACTCCGTCCAGTGCCGTCTGCGCCTGCCGCCGGTGCCGCGCCCCGTAGTACCCGGCGCGGCCCCGCGCGGCGAGTGCCCCGGCGAGCAGCATCTGCCGGGCGGCCCCGCGCAGCTTCTCCTGGGCGGGCCAGGCGGCGGCCCCGGCCACTTCCTCCGGTACGTCCCGCGTCCAGCGGACCTCGTCGCTGGGTACGGCGAGCTGCACCAGCACCTCGCGCGCGGACGGCGCGGGGCAGCGTTCCAGGGCGGTCAGCGCTTCGCCGAGCAGGTCGTCGCTGTCGGGAAAGGCCCGCGATTCCGGTACGAGGAGGCTGGTCCCGCCGCCGGCGGGTCCCGGCGGGGTCCAGCGCGCGTAGCGTCCCGCGGCTCCCCCGCGCCGCCGCCAGCCGTGCCGGGCGAGCAGGGCGCCGAGGACGGCGGGGTCTACCTGCGCGGGTTCGGGCCCGCCGCCGTCCCAACTGCCCGCGGTCTCGCTCGGGTGCTCACGTCCGGAATCCTCGATCGGCCGGTACCGGTGCATCAGGGTTTCCCTCCCGCCCCGACGCGGCTCATGATCTCGCAGAGGGCTCGGTCGTCGAATATCCGTGAGGTGGGGACCCGCACGTTGGTCCTGTTCCGGCCGGTCACCGGGTGTCCGGCCAGATTGGTCCAGTAGCAGCAGTGCCGCAGGTCGAGCCGGTCGTGCCCGGCCCGCAGCCAGTCGTCCCGGTCCCTCGGCACCAGCATCACGACCAGGATCTTGTGCACCGACACGGGGGTCCGCGCCAGCTTCACCAGGTGGTCGTTGTCGAGGGTGAAGGAGAAGGCGGAGCCCGCCGGGTGCGGGGCGATCTGGTAGGTGCACTTGAGCTGGACCTTGATGGTCACTTCGTCGTCGATGGTGTGCACGGCGGACCCGTGGCTGACGTGCCAGTCGATTCCGTTGTCCGGAAACGGCTGGGAGAGCGAGCAGCCGGCGGCTGCCGCGACCGCGTGCAGATAGCCCACCTGGAGGGTCTCCATGCAGGCGGTGGTGGCGAGTGCGCCCCGCAGCGGATGTTCCGGCTGGGAGATCCGCTCGGGCAGCAGCCCGCCCGGTTCGGGCTGCGTGAGCGCCATGGCTGACGTGTGCCTTCCGGGCCGTGCCGATCAGAGAGGGGTGCCACGGGCCGTCAACTTCCAGGCCCGTCACCTGTGTTGTCTCCGTACGGCTTATGACATAAACGGCCCGGGTATCACCGCTTCGGGCAGAAAGCGCACCGGGTCCATCCGCGAGGCACGCCATCTGCCGGGAGCTCAAGAGGAGTTGGGACATGACGTGTTGGTACGAGGGGCCCCTGGCGGCCTTTGACACGGAGACGACGGGCGTGGACGTGGAGGGCGACCGGATAGTCTCGGCGGCCCTCGTGGTGCAGGACACGGCGGGAGCACGGTTTCGCGCCACCCGCTGGCTGATCAACCCGGGCGTCCCGGTCCCGCCGGAGGCCACCGGGATACACGGGCTGACCGACGAGCACCTGCAGCGCAACGGCCGGTGGCCGTCGCCCGTGGTGGAGGAGATCGCGCGGGCCCTGGCGGAGCAGTGCGCGGCGGGCCGGCCGCTGGTCATCATGAACGCACCGTTCGATCTGACCATGCTGGACCGGGAGTTGAGGCGGCACCGGGCGTCGCCGCTCTCCCGCTATCTGGAGGCCAGGCCGCTGTACGTACTGGACCCGCGGGTCCTGGACAAGCACCTGGACCGGTACCGCAAGGGCCGCCGCACCCTGACCGACCTGTGCGCGCACTACGGCGTGGAGCTGGACGGGGCGCACGACGCGGCGGCGGACGCGACGGCCTCACTGGCGCTGGTACGGGCCGTGGGCAGGCGGTTCTCGTCCCGGCTCGAACGGCTGTCGCCCGCCGAGCTGCACACTCTCCAGGCGGTGTGGCACGCGGCCCAGGCGCGCGGCCTGCAGGCGTGGTTCGCGCGCAACGGTTCGGAGGAAGCAGTGGACCCGGCGTGGCCGCTGCGCCCGGAGCTGCGGGCCGAGGCGGCCTGAGGCCGCTCGGGGCGGGGCGTCCGCGGCCCTGCCGGGATTCAGGAGGCGGAGCGCTTCATCGCGACGAGTCCGGCCGTCGCCGCGAGACCGACGGCACCCGCCACCACGCTGAGCACGACCTGGAAGACGCCGTCCACCTCGGAGCTGAGAAAGCCGTTGGCGGCCACGGCGGCCGCCAGCAGCATCCACAGCAGCGCTTTGACCATGGTGTTGTCCATCGGGCAGGGCTCCTCTTGATCGGTACGGGATGTCCGTGTACCGGCCACGCTAGGAAGATCGCGGGGACAGGACCAGGGAGCCCGCCCCCCTGTCGGGGGTGGGGCCAGCTACACCTCGCACGCCCTCCGGCACGCAAAAGGCCGGTCCGTCAATGACGGACCGGCCTTTCCCAGGTGGGCGATACTGGGTTCGAACCAGTGACCCCTTCGGTGTGAACGAAGTGCTCTCCCACTGAGCTAATCGCCCGGGAACGGGTTGAACCATACAGCGCTTTTCCGGTTGGTTTCAAACCGCGAGTGCGGCGGCCGCCCCCTTGCGCCCGGCACGCATCATCAGCGCGTGGTTGGCGAGGAAGGCGGGGCGCCCCGGGACGGCGAGCCGGCGCAGCAGCGGCTTGTGCACGTCGACGACTTGCTCGTAGCGGGCGCGGGTTCCGGTGCCGTACGGCAGGACCGTCCAGCGCACCCAGCCCTCCAGGTCGCCCGTCATGGCGATCTCCAGGACCCCGGAGACCGGATCGCGCCGCAGCGCGCGTGCGGTGACCAGCAGGTCGTACGGGAGGAAGGACCGGAAGCGGGCGGTGCCGGTGCGGTCGTCGAGCGGGGTCACCTCGCGCACCTGCGGCCACCAGCCCGGGTATTCCTCGGCGCGTTCCAGGAGCGCGTAGACGTCCTCGGGCGGGGCGGGCAGTTCCCAGACGCTGCGGAAGCGGTAGTGGCACCAGTCCATGGGACAAGTCTGCGGGTGCACGGGCGTACTCACCCCGTGTCCGCCACACCTGAGTAGCCATTTTGAGTATCCGCGCGCATGTACCGGCGCCCGTCGGCCGCCCAGACTCGCGGCATGAGACACGTTCCGCCTCTCGCGCCGGCCGACGAGCTGGTGCTCCTCGACCGCGAGCTGGCCCAACTCGACGCGCGCAAGCACCAGTTGCTGCTCCGCCGCGCGTGGCTGCTGCAGATCCTGCGCACGCCGGCCGCGACCCCGCCCCGCACGCCCTGGCAGCAGACGCCCCGGTCGCGCGCCACGACCCCCACCGCCCCCTCCCCTTCCGCCACCTCCACCCACAGCGCGCAGAACGTGCTGCTGGCTCTCGGCGGGATCCTCCTCGCGGTCGCGGCGCTGGCGTTCACCCTGGTCGGCTGGGGGCAGTTGGGCATCGCGGGACGTTCCGCCGTACTGGGCCTGGTGACGCTGGCCGCGCTGGCCGCACCCGCGCTCCTGGTCCGGCGCGGGCTGGTGGCGACGGCGGAATCGGTCGGCGTACTCGCCCTCCTCCTGACGGTCCTGGATGCGTACGCGCTGCACGAGGTCGCGTTCGAGGACGCCGGCGGCACGGCGTACACCGCGGTGGCCGCGGCCCTCCTCGCCCTCCTCTGGGCGTCGTACGGCCGCTTCGTCCCCCGCCTCCGCACCCCCTTCCCGGCCGCCCTCCTGGCCGCCCAACTCCCCCTCCCCCTCTGGGTGTTGGCGCACTCCACCACACAGCTCCCCTTCTCCTGGGCGCTGCTGGCAACGGCAGCCCTGGACACGGCCGCAGCGGTCCGGATCCTTGGCCGCAGGACAGCCCCCACCACCTCCGCGAGCCCCACGACGGCCGGGACACCCGCCTCCCCGGACACACCGCCGACGGGCCCGACGGGAACGCCCCCGGCGGCTGCGGCGGATCCGGAAGCCCCGGCGAGCCCGACAGCTCCGGCAGCTCCGGCAGCTCCGGCAGCTCCAGCGGGCCTTTCCGGCCCGACAGGCCCGGCGACTCCGGCAGGCCCGGCAGCTCCGGCCGCCACGGCAGGTCCGGCTCCCGCCACCGCTCCCCCCGTTGGCCGCGCCGCCCAGCTCGCCCGTGCCCTCGCCCCGGTCGGCGTTCTCGCGGCCGTCTGCGCCTGGGCGGCCGGGGGTTACGCCCTGCTGGCCGCCCTCGTCATGTCCGTGGACGCGGCGACGGCCGCCGAAGCCCTCCCGCCGTCCGGTCTGCTCCTCGCGTGCGCCGCCCTCGCCCTGGCCGCCTCCCTCCGCCGCCCGCAGCTCGCGACGGCGTTGGTGGCGGGCCTGGCGCTGATCGCCGCCACGGCGGGCCCGGTGCGCCCGGCACTCCCCCTCGCCTGGACGGCCCCCGCATACCTCCTCTGCGCACTCACCGTTCTGGCACTGTCCACGGCACGCACTGCGCGCCTCTCCCGTCTCCCCCGTCCCGTCCGGCACGGCCTGGCCGCGTCGGCCGCGGTGGTCGGTGCGGGCGCGGTCCTCTCGACGGTTCCCGCGCTGGTCCTGACCGTGCTGTCGGGACCGGCCTCCCGGGCCGCCGCCCCGTGGCAGGGCCTGCCCGCCACCCTCCGTGCGACGGTGGACCTCGACGTGCCCTGGCACGCCCTCGCCACGGCCCCGCTGGTGCTGCTCCTCACGGCGGCGGCCCTCGCCGTGCTGCACCGCCGCTCCCCGCACCCCGCGACAGCGGTCGGCACGGTCCTGCTGACCACCGCCGCCGCCCTCCTGCTGCCGGCCTCCCTGAACCTGCCCTATGCGGCCGCGCTCTGCCTGTACGTCGCCTTGACCGCGGCCGCGCTGACCCTGGCCGCCCTCGCCCCGGCCCCCGCGCCGACGGCCGGCGCTCCCGGGCTCCGTACCGCCTTCTCGTACGCGGCCCTGGGCGCCGGTGCCGTCACGGCCGGCGCGGTGTCGTGCCTGGCACTGGCCTCCCGGGGGACCACCTTCGCGGTGTTCGGCGCGCTGCTGCTCCTCTTCGCGGCGCTGGCCGTACGCACCCCGGCCCCGGCCGTCCGGGCGGTGGGCGCCGTCGCCGCCGTCGGGTACGCGACCGGTCTGGCCTGCGCGTCGGCCGCCGCCCTCGCCCTCCCTCCGCACCAGGCCGCGCTGCTGGTCCTCGCGGTGCCCGCAGCGGTCGCCCTCCTCGCGGTGCGCGTGCACAGCGTCCCGGCCGAGATCGCCGCCACTGCCCCCGCGCTGCTCGCCGTCGGCCTCGCCGCGGGTCACGCGCCGATGCTGTCGCTGGTGCTCGCCCTGTGCGGGGTGATCGCGGCAGGGACCGCGGTACGCCCCGGTCGCCGGGCGGTCGGCTGGGCGGCCGGCGCCCTGTTCCTGCTGGCCACCTGGGTGCGGCTCGCGGCCTCCGGCGTCGGCGAGCCGGAGGCGTACACGCTGCCGGTGACGGTGCTGGCGCTCGCCGTGGGGGTGCTGCGCCGCCGCCGCGACCCGCAGGCGTCCTCCTGGACCGCGTACGGCCCGGGCCTGGCCGCGACCCTGCTGCCGAGTCTCGCCGCCGCCTGGGCCGACCCGTACTGGCTGCGTCCGCTGCTGCTGGGCCTCACGGCGCTCGTGGTGACGCTGCTGGGCGCCCGGCACCGGCTCGGTGCCCCGCTGCTGCTCGGCGGCGCCGTCCTGTCCCTGGTCGCGCTGCACGAGCTCGCGCCGTACGTCGTCCAGGTGGTCGGGGCGCTGCCGCGCTGGCTGCCGCCCGCGCTGGCCGGTCTGCTGCTGCTCGCGGTGGGCGCCACGTACGAACAGCGTCTGCGCGACGCCCGCCGGCTGCGCGAGCGGCTGGGCCGCCTGCACTGACCCGCCGCCCGGGGCTCCGGCCCCGGGCCCGGGCCCGGCGACGACGACGGGGGAAACGACAGCGGCCCGAGAGACTGATGAAAGTCTCTCGGGCCGCTGTTCCCGGGTGGGCGATACTGGGTTCGAACCAGTGACCCCTTCGGTGTGAACGAAGTGCTCTCCCACTGAGCTAATCGCCCGGGCACAGACAGAACATTACCGCATGTCAGCGCGTGCCCCCGACCACTTTTCAGGTCGCTCCCGGGTCTTCACTCATTGATCTTCCAGGGCATCACGATGCCGAACTTCCAGACGTAGATCCCGACCAGTACGGCGATGATCACCAGCCCGATCGTGGTGAGGATGATGTTCCGCCGCCGCACCTTCGGGTCGAGCGCCTTCTGCGCCGCCTCGGTGAGCTTCCGCTTCGTCCAGCGCATCACCAGCTGCGCCCACACGAACTCGGTCGCCCAGATCGCCATGCCGCCGAAGATCACCACCCAGCCGGGGCCCGGCAGCGGCAGCATGATGATGCCCGCGATCACGACCGCGAGGCCGACGACGAAGACTCCGACCTGCCAGCTGAGGTGGAGCGTCCTGCGCGCCTGGATGTACTGCGGCGCACGCGATCCGAGCCCTCGCTCGTCGGTGGCGCCCCCCGTAGCGGGACCGGTCGTCGTCGCCGCGACATCCCTGTCCCGTCCGTCACTCTCCGCATTCATGAGCGCCAACCTACCCGAGCGCGCCCCTTCACCGGAATAGCCGTAGGGGTCAACCCCGGGCTCGGCCGTACGAGCGACCTCATGAAGCTCAAAACACTCATAAGGGTTTACAACGGCACTGGAGGTGGCATGTCGATTTCGCCGACGTGCGAATCCCCGAGCGCACACTGAGCGAAAGGCCCTGGCGCTTATGAACACCACGGTCAGCTGCGAGCTGCACCTGCGCCTCGTTGTGTCGAGCGAGTCATCACTGCCTGTACCCGCGGGCCTGCGGTACGACACGGCCGATCCCTATGCCGTGCATGCCACCTTCCACACCGGAGCCGAGGAAACGGTCGAGTGGGTCTTCGCCCGCGATCTCCTCGCCGAGGGCCTGCACCGGCCCACCGGAACCGGCGACGTCCGAGTCTGGCCGTCCCGGAGCCACGGTCAGGGCGTTGTCTGCATCGCCCTGAGCTCACCGGAGGGCGAGGCCCTGCTCGAAGCCCCGGCGCGGGCGCTTGAGTCGTTCCTGAAGAGGACGGATGCCGCAGTGCCACCCGGCACTGAACACCGGCACTTCGACCTCGACACGGAGCTCTCTCACATCCTGGCGGAAAGCTGAGCCAGGTCGAGAGTCGTTCATCGCCGTCCGACTCGGGGCGACGGCGCGGGACGGACAACCTCATAGGGACAACTTCATAGGGCAGGCACCGGCGCCGTCGTCGCGGAATCCACCGCGGCGGCGGCGCCGCTGCGTCCACCCCCTCCGGCTGTCCACCCCCTCCGACTAGAGTCGGCCAGCATCGGCGGGCACCGGCCCGCAGCAGGCCAGGGAGCCAAACGTGCTGATCCCCCACGACACCCGGAAAGCCCTCGACGTCGTCGTCGACCTGGTGAACACCGCGCCGGAGAGCGAGCCGTCCGACCGCCTGACGGACGTCGAGGCGCTGAGCGCCTTCGCACGGCTCCACGACGTCAGCGACGTGGGCAGGCTCGGCGCGGACGACCTGCGGGCCGTACGGGCCGTGCGGGCGCGCTTCGCGGAGGTGTTCGAGGCGCCCGACCCCCGGGCCGCCGCCGAGCTCATCAACCAGCTGGTGGCAGCGGCCGGCACGACGCCCCGGCTGACCGACCACGACGGCTTCGACTGGCACGTGCACTACTTCGCGCCCGGCGCCTCCATGGCGGACCACCTGGCGGCGGACTGCGGGATGGCGCTGGCCTTCTTCGTGGTCTCGGGCGAGCAGGAGCGGCTGCGGCGCTGCGAGGCGCCGGACTGCCGGCACGCGTTCGTCGACCTGTCGCGCAACCGGTCGCGGCGCTACTGCGACAGCCGCACCTGCGGGAACCGGCTGCACGTGGCGGCGTACCGGGCGCGGCGTAAGGAAGCCTCCGGCTGAGCGGCGCCGGGCCGGGCGACGGGGGTCCTGGCCGCGTCGGTCCAGGCCGTTTCCGTCCGGTCCTGGTCAGTCCAGGAAGAGGTCATGGACCGCTCCCATCATGAGCAGCGAGCCGATCAACGCGAGGAAGATCATCAAGGGCGGCTGGGAGAGCGCGAAGAGGCACCCGCGCGCTTCTTCGTCGGGGGCGGGTGCGGTGCCTTCGTCGGCAGAGGTCTGGAGCATCTCGGGGCGATGATGACGCAGCCCGGTGGTACGGAATGACCAACACGCCCACCATCGGCGGCAGTTCGTTGGATTCCGTGTCATTCCACAATCGCTCCGGTGTCCGAGCCGCCGGGCCCACGGGGCCAGGACCGCCCGGACTCCGGATCAGATCCCGTGCTTCTTCAAAATCGCCTCGATGTCGGAGAAGTCCTCGTCGGCCGCCTTCTTCGGCTGCTTGGCGGCGGGGGCCGGTGCCGGTGCGGCCGCGGGGGGCGCCGCCTTGCGGCCGGCACCGAGCGAGGGTGCCGAAGCGGCCGGGGCGACCGCCTCGCGCTGCGCCGCCTTCGCGGCCTTGCGCTCCTTGCGGGTCCCGCCGGTGCGCCGCTCGACGGCCCGGGTCGTCATGAACAGCAGCCAGGCCAGTCCGAGCACGCCGAAGCCCGCCCACACGACCGGCTTGAAGACCATGCCGGAGATCCAGCCCACGGCCCCGGTCATGACCAGGCCCACGGGTACCAGCGAGTAGGCCGCCAGCCTGGTCGCGGCGAGGAAGCGCTTGCGGTACGCGGTGATCGCGGCGATGCCCAAACCGGCGGCGGACACCGCCGAGCAGACGGTCTCGACCAGCAGCATCGGTCCTCCAGCGGTGGAAAGTACGGTCCCCTCCATCCTGCACCGCCCGCACCGGGTGCGGCCATCCTCGGGCCCGGTCTCAGGGAGATCTCCGGGGTGCACTCCTCCCCAGGTCCCGGTTGGGGCCGCCGGCGTACGACTGGGAGACTGGCTCCATGAGCAACCCCTCTCCCGTCTCCCCCGGCTCCCCCGTCGTCCTCGACGTCTGGTGCGAGCTCCAGTGCCCCGACTGCCACACCGCCCTCACCGACCTCGCCGCGCTGCGGGCCCGGTACGGCGACCGGCTCGACGTGCGGCTGCGGCACTTCCCGCTGGAGAAGCACCGGCACGCGTACGACGCGGCGCAGGCCGCCGAGGAGGCGTTCGAGCAGGGCAAGGGCTGGGCGTACGTCGAGGCCGTGCTCGGCCGTACGGAGGAACTGGGCGACCGCGGCCAGCAGCTCCTCCTCGACGTGGCGCGCGAACTCGGCCTGGACGCCGAGGAGTTCGACACCGCACTGATCGACGGCCGGCACCTGCTGATCGTCGACGCCGACCAGGCGGAGGGCAAGGCGATCAAGGTGAAGGGCACGCCGACGTACGAGATCGGCGGGCAGCTCCTCGACGCCAGCAAGGACCAGTCGGGGGTGCGGGAGCGCATCGAGGAGATCGCCGACCGGCTGCTGGCCGAACAGAACGGCTGACGCGACGGCGGGCGGCTAGAGCAGCTGCTTGTAGGTGTACAGCGACGTCGTGCGGTAGCCGAGGGATTCGTAGAGGCGCAGCGCCGGGGTGTTTCCGGCGAAGACGTGCAGGCCGATCCTGGTGTCGCCGGCCCGCAGCGCGATCCGCTCGGCCAGCGTCATCAGGGCCCGCCCGTACCCCCTGCCGCGCTGCTCCTCGACGACCTCGACGTCGAAGACGAAAGCGACCCGCTCGCCGGGGGCGATCTCGTGCCGTCCGAGCCACAGCAGGCCGACGGGCGCGCCGTCGTGCAGGAGGTGGCTGATCCAGGTGTGCGGGGTGGCGAGGCCCGCGGGCAGGAAGTTGCGCTCGCTGGCCTCGGACTTGGCGCGGGCCTGCTCGGCGGTGAAGCCCTGGTCGAGCCAGCTCTGCGCGAAGCTCGCCGTCTCCTTCAGCCGCCAGGCGTCGTACTCGCTCTGCGTCAGGGGGCGGACCGTCCCGCGGGCGGGCAGGGCGGGCGGTTCGGACGGCAGGGTCTTGAGCATGTTGCGGCTGCGTTCGACGTAGCCGAGGGCCGTCGCCAGCTGCCGTGCGGGCTCGGCGTCCGCCGGTACGGAGACGGTGACCTGGTCGCAGCCCCAGCCGCGCAGCACCTCCTCCGCGGCGAGGGCGGCCACCGTGCCGCGGCCCCGGCGGCGGTCCGCCTCGTCGATCCGGAGCGCGGTTATCCGGCCGACCTTGGTACCGAAGTCGGGCACGGTCTCGATGTGTGCGGTGCCGACGGGGCGGCTGTTCACACAGACCTCGTAGTGGCGCGAGCGCGCGCCCTTGTCACTGAGCTGGAGCGGCCCGGTCGGCCGTAGGGTCGTGGTCATCACGGGAGTTGTACCCCCACCGGGCCCGCTCGTCATCACGTTTTACGGGTCGAGGTCGTCACCCGCGCGCTCGTCGAAGACGCGCATCGCCTTGGCGGTCACCGGTCCCGGCGCGCCCGGCAGCTCGCGCCCGTCGACCCGGCGGACGGCCTGCACGTCGCGCAGGGTGGAGGTCAGGAAGATCTCCTCGGCCCGCTCCAGCACGTCGAACGGGAGGTCGGCCTCCTGAGCGCCGGTCCACTCGACGGCGAGCGCCCGGGTGATGCCCGCCAGGCAGCCGGAGGCGACCGGCGGGGTGAGGAGCTGTCCGTCGAGGACGACGAAGACATTGGATCCGGTGCCCTCGCAGAGCTGTCCGACGGTGTTCGCGAACAGGGCCTCGGAGGCGCCGTGTTCGCGTGCGCGGGCGAGTGCGACGACGTTCTCGGCGTACGAGGTGGTCTTCAGCCCGGCCAGGGCGCTGCGCTCGTTGCGCGTCCAGGGAACGGTCACGACTGCGGTGGCGTCGGGGCGGCGGGCGGTTTCGCCGAGGGCGACGATCAGCGTCGGGGCGGCGTCGCCGCGGTCCGAGCCGAGCGGGGAGATGCCGCCGGTGTACGTGATGCGCAGCCGGCCGAGAGGCATCGGGTTGGCGTCCAGGACGGCGGCACAGGCGCGGCGGACCTCGTCGAGGTCCGGGTCGGGCAGGCCGAGGCCGCGGGCGGAGGCGGTGAGCCGGTTCAGGTGGCGGGTGACCGCGAAGGCCTTCCCGTCCGTCGCCCTCATCGTCTCGAAGACGCCGTCGCCCACGGTCATCCCGTGGTCGAGGACGGAGACGCGGGCCGCGTCGGCGTCGACCAGTGCCCCATTGACCCAAAGCTTCATGACGTGGCCTTCTCTCTCACTGTTACCTCGTACGCGCTGTCACCTCGTACGCACCCGACGCTACCGCGAGCAGTCTGGACGCCTTGAGTTCGGTCTCGGCCCACTCCCGCTCGGGGTCGGAACCCCAGGTGATGCCCGCCCCCGTACCGAAGCGCAGGAAGGGTCCGCCCGGCGCCGTGCGGTCGATCCAGAAGGTGCGGATGCCCACGGCCAGCTCACCGGTGCCGCGGTCGGCGTCGACCCAGCCGATGCCGCCGCAGTAGGGGCCGCGCGGTGCGGTCTCCAGCGCCTCGATGATCTTCAGCGCGCTGGCCTTGGGGGCGCCGGTGACGGAGCCGGGCGGGAAGGTGGCGGCCAGCAGTGCGCCCCAGCCCTGCCCGGCGGCCAGCTCGGCCCGCACGGTGGAGACGAGGTGGACGAGGCCGGGGTGCGGCTCGACCTCGCAGAGCTGCGGGACGGTGACGGAGCCGGTGACGGCGACGCGGCCCAGGTCGTTGCGGACCAGGTCGACGATCATCACGTTCTCGGCGTGGTCCTTCTCCAGGAGGTCCGCCGCCGTCCTCCCCGTCCCCTTGATCGGCCCGGACTCCACGAGCTTGCCGTCGCGCCGCAGATACAGCTCGGGGGACGCGGTGGCTATCTCCACGCCGTGCGCGGGCAGCCGGATCGTTCCTGCGTACGGGGCCGGGTTGCCGCGGGCGAGCAGCGCGGTCAGGGCGTCGACGTCCGCGCCGGGGTCGACGGGCGCGCTCAGCACCCGGCAGAGGTTGGCCTGGTAGACCTCCCCCTTCGCGATGTGCTCGCGTACGGCGCGTACGCCCGCCGTGTACGCGGCGCGGTCCAGCGAGGACGTCCAGCCGGTGGGGGCGGGGCCCCGCCAGGCGCCGGGGACGGGGGGCGGCACCGGTTCCGTACGGACGTCGCCGAAGCGGGCGCAGACGAGGCGGCCTTCGAAGTCGGCGGCGACGGCCCAGAAGCCGGTGGAGTCGAGGGCCGCCGGATCGCTGGTGACGTCACGCAGATCGGAGGCGACCAGGCCGCCGAAGCGGGCCAGAGAGGGGAGGTCGGACACGGCGCCGAGTCTATGGCGGGGACGGGGCCGCCACCTGCGGGCGCGAGGGCGCCGGAGACAGCGCAGCACGCTGCACAAACGCGTTTTTGTGCTGGCCCAGGAATCCGCTAGAGTTCAACACGTCGCCGGGACACGCAAGTGAAACGGAACAGACAAGCGGACGTAGCTCAGCTGGTAGAGCACCACCTTGCCAAGGTGGATGTCGCGAGTTCGAATCTCGTCGTCCGCTCGATAGTGAGGGAATCATCCCGATACCCTTGCTGCACGCTCCTGGTGGAGTGGCCGAGAGGCGAGGCAACGGCCTGCAAAGCCGTCTACACGGGTTCAAATCCCGTCTCCACCTCCAAGCGCGATTAGCTCAGCGGGAGAGCGCTTCCCTGACACGGAAGAGGTCACTGGTTCAATCCCAGTATCGCGCACGCAGCACAACCGAAGATCCGGTCCGCAAGGGCCGTCCCGCGCGATTAGCTCAGCGGGAGAGCGCTTCCCTGACACGGAAGAGGTCACTGGTTCAATCCCAGTATCGCGCACGCAGCACCAGGCAGTATCAGCAGTACGACGCAAGATCCGGTCCGCAAGGATCGTCCCGCGCGATTAGCTCAGCGGGAGAGCGCTTCCCTGACACGGAAGAGGTCACTGGTTCAATCCCAGTATCGCGCACCGCAGTTGAAGCCCCCGGCCGGATTCGGTCGGGGGCTTCTTCGTGTGTACCGGGTGTCGTGTGTGCGGCTGTCGTGCGTACCGGTGTCGTGCGTACCGGTGTCGTGTGTGCCGCTCCCCCGCCGTCAGCCGGTGAAGAGCTGAGTGGCCTTGCGGATGAGTTCGTACAGGCCGTAGGCGAAGGGCAGCAGGACCCACAGCCAGACGGTGACGGCGAGGGCCCTGGGGCTACGGCTGCTGGGCTGCATGGGCTGGGGTTCCTTCCGCGGAGGGCTGCGGCTCGTGGAAGCGCGGGTGGACGGGACGTACGAGCTCGTTGGCGACGAAGCCCACCAGGAGCAGGCCGATCATGATGTACATCGAGGTCGTGTAGAGGCTGGGCCCGCTGTGGCCCGCCTGCTCCTGGCTGTCGGCGACCCGGTTGACGATCAGCGGGCCGAGAACGCCCGCGGTCGACCAGGCGGTGAGCAGGCGGCCGTGGATGGCGCCGACCTGGTAGGTGCCGAAGAGGTCCTTGAGGTACGCGGGCACGGTGGCGAAGCCGCCGCCGTAGAAGGACAGGATCACCAGCGCGCAGACGATGAAGAGGGGCTTGGAGTCATTGCCGAAGTGGGCGATGACGAGGTACATCAGCGCGCCGACGCCGAGGTAGACGCGGTACATGGACTTGCGGCCGATGAGGTCGGAGGTGGAGGCCCAGAGAATGCGGCCGGTCATGTTCGCGAGGGAGAGCAGAGCGACGAAGCCCGCCGCCGCGGAGGCCGAGACGGGGGTGGGGGTGCTCGCGAAGTAGTCCTTGATCATGGGAGCGGCTTTTTCGAGGATGCCGATGCCGGCGGTGACGTTCAGGCACAGGACCACCCACAGGCACCAGAACTGCGGGGTGCGCAGGGCGTTGCGGGCCGATACGTCGGCGGTGGTGATCAGGGCGCGGGGCTTGGTGCTGGGCTGCCATCCGTCCGGTTTCCAGCCCGGGGGCGGGACGCGGACCAGCAGAACGCCGAGCGACATGAAGACGGCGTAGGCGAGTCCCATCACGAGGAAGGTGGTGGCGATGCCGGAGCTGCTGTCCGGTGCGTCGCCGCCGAAGGATTCGAGCAGCTGGGACGACCAGGGCGAGGCGATGAGGGCGCCGCCGCCGAAGCCCATGATGGCGATGCCGGTGGCCATGCCCGGCCTGTCGGGGAACCACTTCATGAGGGTGGAGACCGGGGAGATGTAACCGATTCCCAGGCCGATGCCGCCGACGAAGCCGTAGCCGAGGACGATCAGCCAGTACTGGCTCGTGGCTGCGCCGACGGCGGAGATCAGGAAGCCGGAGGAGAAGCAGACGAGGGAGACGAACATGGCCCAGCGGGGGCCGTTGCGCTCGACCAGCGTGCCGCCGAACGCGGCGGACAGGCCGAGCATGACGATGCCCAGCTGGAAGGGGAGGGCGCTCTGGGTGCCGGAGAGGTCGAGCGACGATTCGAGCGGGGGCTTGAACACGCTCCAGGCGTAGGCCTGGCCGATGGAGAGGTGGACGGAGAGAGCCGCGGGCGGCACCAGCCAGCGGCTCCAGCCGGGCGGGGCGACGGTCCGGGACCTGTCGAGGAAGGTCATGGGGCCGAACCCTAGGGAGGGGAAGGGGGGTTGGGCCAGGCGCCCGGGCCGGGGGTGTGGTTTTTGCCCGGCCCGGTGGGGTCCGGCCCGGCCTGGTGGGCCCTGCCCGGTGGGCCCGGCCCGGTGGGCCCTGCCCGCCCGGTGGGCCCTGCCC
Organism: Streptomyces sp. NPDC021093; assembly: GCF_044333135.1. NCBI lineage: Bacteria > Bacillati > Actinomycetota > Actinomycetes > Kitasatosporales > Streptomycetaceae > Streptomyces > Streptomyces sp. NPDC021093. The sequence continues at coordinate 184,273 of NZ_JBIRQJ010000018.1, forward strand.
GCCCGGTGGGCCCTGCCCGCCCGGTGGGGCTGCGGGCGTCAGGAGGAGAAGAGCATCCGGCCGAAGCCCTTCTGGCGGTGGTGGCTGCCGTAGTGGCTGCCGTGACTCCCGTGGCCGCCATGCCCACCGTGGCCGCCGTGCTGCGGGGCGCCCCAGGCGGGGGCCGGGGCGGCGGGGTACGCCTGCGGCGGTGCGGGCGGCGGTGCCTGCTGGGACCACTGGGCCTCCATGCGGGTCAGCGACTCCAGCTCGCCGTAGTCCAGGAAGATGCCGCGGCAGGCGCTGCACTGCTCGATCTGGACGCCGTTGCGGTTGTACGTGTGCATGGGGGCGTGGCACTTGGGACAGTGCATGGTCGTCTCACTCCTCGGAGTCGGTGCGGTGGGGCCGGTGGGGCCCGGGGGCGAATCCTGGCCCTGAGTTCTGGTTCTGGTTCTGGTGCACCGCACGGATGCATTCCCGGCGGCCGGAGATTCACCCTACGACGGAGGACGCCGGTCCAACTCGGGCGGGAGAGCCGCGATTCGGGCACAGGAGTCGAGCATCAGCTGCTCGACCTCGTCGAGCGGGCGCTGTTCCGCCGCCGACTTGGCGAGGGCGAGGGCCGCCGTCTGGACCGTCAGGGCGCGGGCGGCGACGTCGAGCCGCGGCCACGGATCGCCGTGCGGAGGTACGGCCGGGCCGCCGGCCTCCCGGTATGCGGCGAGGAAGCGCTGCCAGACGTCCGGGGACAGCAGGCCTGCGGCGTACCAGGCGGCGGGACGGGCCAGGTCCCAGGCGGGGTCGCCGACACCGAGGTCGTCGATGTCGATGAGGTGCCAGGGGCCGTCGGGGGCGGGATGGCGGACGAGTTGGCCGAGGTGGAGGTCGCCGTGACAGAGGGCGGTGTGCGCCCGGTGCGGCGGGGCGGGGGCTTCGTTCCTGGCCCAGGCGGGAAGGCCGTGCCAGGCATGCAGGACGGTCGGGTGCGGAGCAGGTGCTTCGGGCGCCCGGGGCGGGGCGCTTGCTCCGACCGCTTGGTGCGGGACAGCCAACATGCGGGCAACGGCGCGGGCCGCCTTGGCGGGGCCGCGCATGGGCGGGAGCGGGGCGGGCAGCGCGGCGGTGTCGGCGCGGTGCAGGCGGGCGAGGAGTGATGCGGTCTCCTCCCACGGGGCGGCGTCCGGATCCTCCGGGTCGACCGGGGCTCCGTAGGGCCATGCGGTGAGGGGGCGGCCGTCGGCTTGTGCGGTGCCGGTGCAGGTGTCGGTGCTGCTGGTGGGGAGCGGGGGCAGGAGGACACCGGCGAGGAGGGGGTGGGCGGCCACAGCGGTACGTACGGCCAGGGCCTCGGGGTCGGTGTCCGGAGCGTGCGCCTTGGTGACGAGGGGGCCGTGCCGCACGACAGTGCCGTCGGGCCGGTCGGCGAGGACGCGAAGGGTTTCGGAACTGTGGCGGCAGGGGGCGTACGCCTCGTCGGAGGGGTGCGCGGTGGCGGCGGCCAGGGCGGCAAGTGTCGCTGTGACGGGCGTGGTCATGGGTCCCCCGGGATGTGAGGCGGTGCGGTCGGGAGCGTATGCGGCGGATGCACAGCTGTGATGACGTCCCGTCGGGTCTACGTGTACCGGGGCGGTGCGTACGGAGGATCCGACGGGATCACGAGAGTAAGCCGGGGGCGTGCCGTGGGTGCGGCGCCCTGGGTGCGGTGCCCTGATGAGGTGGGCCGATGACACGGGTTGGTGGGTGCGGTGGGCCACCAGGGGCAGGGCAAGAGCATAGGGCCGGGGTCGCGGTGGGCTCTCGTGGGGCGGAAGTGCGGGAGCCGAGTGGGATTCGGGTGCAGGAGCAGACCGCGTGGGGGCCTGTTGGCCCCGGCGGCCCGTGAGGGGGTGGGCCGATGACATAGGTCCGGTGGGTGCAGTGAGCCACGGGGCGGGACAGGAGAGTCGGGCCGGGGTCGCGGTGGGCTCTCGTGGGGTGGAGGTGCGGGGGCCGGGCGGGAGAAGGGACCGTGGGGGCGTGTTGGTTGGCACCGGCGGTCCGTGGTGCTGTCTTGGGCAGGGGTGCGTCGCTGGGGGCTCGGGGGCGTTTCTTGGGTGGGGTTGGTGGCGTGGTGGGTCCAGACACACGTTTGCCCGGACAGCTCCCCAGCTGTCCGGGCAAACTCAGCCGTCCGCCGCACCCCCGTCCCCACGGGGCTGATGGGCTTGATGTTGTCCCGTCCCGGACCGCTCTTCCGGGACGGGGGCGCCGCTCAGCGCCCCAGCAACATGCCCACGGACGACGCTTGTGTGGCCACCGCTTCCCAGCCTCCGAAGAGGAAGAGGAGCAGGGCCGCCAGGGGGAGGACCATGGCCGTTGCCACCAGGGGGTGGCGCGGGCCCGAGTTGCGACCGCCGAACGCGGCGAAGGCACGGCCACGGACGCGGATCGCACGCGTGCGGATCATCGTCCTCGATGCCGTGTCCGCCATGGTCCCTCTCCTGTCGTCTTGGTAAGCGGCAGGTGCCTGACCTCGGGGGACGAGTGCTGCACCCACCGCTTGATCTCAAGATTAGGGGCGGGCGCGGCCCCGGTCGTCATGCCCTCGTACCGATTGGCTGGCCTCCCGGAGGATGACCTGCCGGGTGACGGTGTACTCCCCTGGGTGGAGAGCGGGGTGGAGGACTCGGGGACTTCCCCGAAGGGTGGGACGGGGGCACTCCCCCGAGGTCATTCCGCGGCGGTGCGCCGCTCCGAGGCGTCCTCCCTGGGTACCGGCTGCTCGACCAGGGCGAGGACGCGGGTGGCCATGAATCGCGCGGTGCGGACGACGCTGCCGCTGCGGGTGACTTCACTCACTTCCACCACCCCCCTGCGGACCGCCGTTTCGACCCTTCGGCCTGCCCTGTTGGCCACCATTTCGTACGTCCGGGTGGTGTCTCCGGCGTCCACCACTATCTCGACTCGATCACCTTTCATGGATCCAATCCCCCTTCTGCTACGGCCCGTTGGGAATGAGCAGGGGTCAGGAAGATGGGAACGCACGTTCCCTGACCACTCTTCAAGTTTCGCACCCGGCACTGACAATCGATCGATTCGGGCGGGTGTGGCCTATGAGCACACCGCGCCACGGGTACGTAAGCTGTGCCACGTCGGACGGACCGGTCAGCAGTGGGGTGGGGGAGGCCCCACCGGAGGTAGGGGACGGACATGGCGATGATGCGGCTCCGGCGCGAGGACCCGCGTGTCGTCGGCTCGTTCAGGATTCACCGGCGGCTCGGTGCGGGCGGCATGGGCGTGGTCTACCTGGGTTCGGACCGGCGGGGCCAGCGGGTCGCGCTGAAGGTGATCCGGCCGGACCTGGCCGAGGATCAGGAATTCAGGTCGCGTTTCGCGCGCGAGGTGTCGGCGGCGAGACGGATCAGGGGCGGGTGCACGGCGCGGCTGGTGGCCGCCGATCTGGACGCGGACCGGCCGTGGTTCGCGACGCAGTACGTGCCCGGTCCCTCGCTGCACGACCGAGTGGCCGAGGAAGGGTCGCTGATCGCCGCCGAAGTCGCGTCGATCGGGGCCGCGCTGGCCGAGGGGCTGGTGGCCGTTCACGAGGCGGGGGTCGTGCACCGCGACCTGAAGCCGTCGAACATCCTGCTCTCCCCCAAGGGCCCCCGCATCATCGACTTCGGCATCGCGTGGGCGACCGGCGCGAGCACGCTGACGCACGTCGGGACCGCGGTGGGCTCGCCCGGCTTCCTGGCGCCCGAGCAGGTGCGCGGGGCCGCCGTCACCCCGGCGACGGACGTCTTCGCACTGGGCGCCACGCTGGCGTACGCGGCGACCGCCGACTCTCCGTTCGGACAGGGCAGTTCCGAGGTCATGCTCTACCGGGTCGTACACGAGGAGCCGCTCCTCGACGGGGTGCCGGACGCACTGGCTCCGCTGGTACGGGCCTGTCTGTCGAAGGAGCAGGAGGAACGTCCCAGCACGCTCCAGCTGTCGATGCGGCTCAAGGAGATCGCGGCGCGGGAGGCACAGGGCGGCGGCCCGGAGCAGCGGCCTCCGGCCCAGCGCGCTCCTGGCACCGACTCGTACGCCGATCAGCGGACCCAGCGGACCACCCAGCAGCGCCGTTCCGGCGAGCAGCACCGGCCGGAGGGTGCGCCGCAGCCGGAGTCGCGGGGGTCCGCCGCGCAGACGCCCCGCGGGACGCCGTCCCGCAACGGGGGGCCCTCGTCGTCGCGCAACGGATCGGCGCCCGGCGCGCGGAACACCACCCGGTCAGGGACCGCCCGCAAGGGCACCCGGCCGGGCGGTCGGCCGACGTCGGGCGGCAGGCTGCGGCCCGCGAACCCGCGGCTGCTGCGGCAGCGGCTGGTGGTGTTCGTGGTGGTGACGCTGCTGGTCGCGCTGGGCATCGCCGCCGCGCAGGGGTGTCAGGGGCCGTCCCGCGGGCTGGGTCCCGACGCACCGGTGAAGGCCGTGGCCAAGGCCGTGGCCGGGACGACCGAGGGCCCGCAGCGGCTGTAGCGCGGCGGGCCCGGCGGTTCGGGGTTCGGGGTTCGAAGCGGGCTCAGGATTCGGAGCCGATTCGGGGTGGGGTACGGAGCGGGGTCAGCTCTGCGGGCGACCCGTCGTCACCGCGTAGAACGAGACCGCGGCCGCCGCACCGACGTTGAGCGAGTCGACGCCGTGCGCCATGGGGATGCGCACCCACTCGTCGGCCGCGCGCAGGGCGCGGGTGGAGAGGCCGTCGCCCTCGGCGCCCAGCATCAGGGCCACCCGGTCCATCGTGTGCGGCGCCACCTCGTCGAGCGAGCGCGCCTTGTCGGCGGGGGTGAGCGCGAGGAGCGTGAAACCGGCCTCCCGGACCGTTTCCAGGTCTCCCGGCCAGCTCTCCAGGCGTGCGTACGGTACGGAGAAGACCGCGCCCATCGAGACCTTGACGGAGCGCCGGTAGAGCGGGTCCGCACAGTCCGGGGAGAGCAGGACCGCGTCCATGCCGAGGGCGGCGGCGCTGCGGAAGATCGCGCCGATGTTGGTGTGGTCGTTCACGGACTCCATCACCACGACCCGGCGGGCGGTGGTGAGGAGTTCGGCGGCCGTCGGGAGCGGCTTGCGCTGCATGGAGGCGAGGGCGCCGCGGTGCACGTGGTAGCCGGTGACCCGCTCGGCGAGGTCCGGGCTCACCGCGTACACCGGGGCCGGGACCTCGTCGATCACGTCGCGCATGACGTCGACCCACTTGGCGGAGAGCAGCATCGACCGCATCTCGTAACCGGCCTGGCGGGCCCGTCTGATGACCTTCTCGCCCTCGGCGATGAACAGGCCCTCGGCGGGCTCGCGGCGACGCCTGAGCTCCACGTCGGTCAGGCCCGTGTAGTCGCTCAGGCGCGGGTCGTCGGGGTCGTCGATGGTGAGGAGATCGGCCACAGGGTGATACTGCCTTGTCGTGGGTGCGGTGCCCAAGGGGGCGGGGGAGGTTGTTACCCCTGGTTACCGAGGGGTGTTCAGCGAGACTACGTCGCCGATGACGATGACCGCGGGCGGCCGTACGTTCTCGGCCTTGGCCGTCGTACCGACCGTGGCGAGGGTGGCGTCGACGCGGCGCTGGGTCGCCATCGTGCCCTCCTGGATGATCGCGACGGGGGTCTCGGGGGCGCGGCCGTGCGCGACGAGGGCCTCGGCGATGGCGCCGATGCGCTCGACCGCCATGAGCAGGACCAGGGTGCCGCGGAGGCGTGCGAGGGCTTCCCAGTCGACGAGGGAGCGCGGGTCGTCGGGGGCGACGTGGCCGCTGACCACGGTGAACTCGTGGGCGACGCCGCGGTGCGTGACCGGGATGCCGGCCGCGCCGGGGACGCTGATGGTGGACGAGATGCCGGGGACGACCGTGCAGGGGATGCCTTCGGCGGCGAGGGCCTGGGCCTCTTCCATGCCGCGGCCGAAGACGAAGGGGTCGCCGCCCTTGAGGCGTACGACCGTCTTGCCCTGCTTGGCGTGGTCTATGAGGGCCTGGTTGATGGCCTCCTGCGCCATGAAGCGGCCGTACGGGATCTTCGCCGCGTCGATGACCTCGACGTGCGGCGGGAGCTCGTCGAGGAGGTCGCGGGGGCCGAGGCGGTCGGCGATGACGACGTCGGCCTCGGCGAGGAGGCGGCGGCCGCGCACGGTGATCAGGTCGGGGTCGCCGGGGCCGCCACCGACGAGGTGGACGCGGGGGGCGTCGTCGGCTGCACGGGGGCGGCCGTGCGGGGCGGCCAGGCTGCCGTCGCGCAGGCCCTCGACCACGGCGTCGCGCACGGCGGCGGAGCGGCGGGGGTCGTGGCCGGTGAGGATCGCGACGGTGACGCCGTCGGAGCGGCCGGTGGCGGGGGTCCAGGCGGTGGCGGCTTCGGCGTCGTCGGAGCGGACGCACCAGGTGCGGGTGCGTTCGGCCTCGGCGGAGGCGGCGGTGTTGGCGGCGGGGTCGCTGGAGGCGACGAGCGCGTACCAGGTGTCGGCGAGGTCGCCGTCCTCGTACCGGCGACGCTCCCAGGTGATCTCGCCGGCCTCGGCCATGGCCTCCACGGAGGGGGTGGCCGAGGGCGAGACCAGGGTGATGTCCGCGCCGGCCGCGATGAGAGCGGGGAGGCGGCGCTGGGCGACCTGGCCGCCGCCGATGACGACGGTGCGGCGGCCGGAGAGGCGGAGGCCGACGGGGTAGGCGGGGGGCTCGGGGGTCTGCGGGTCGCCTGCGGCGTGCGCGGTCATGGGGTGCGGCTCCTCGGGAGGGTGGGGCTTGGCGGGCCCCTCCCGAGGAGGGGATGCCGGAGGCCGGGGCGGGCCGCTGCGGCGGTGGAGCGGCGCTGGTGGGGCGGGGTTTCGGGCCCTGGGGCTTACTTTACGGGGCGGGTGGGCGGCAGCGAGCGCGGGCCGGGGCGAGGGGCAGGGCTCCGCGTGGGGGCCGCCGCCTTGCCCACCCGTTCCGCCCCCGGGGGGCGGCCCCGCTGCCCAAGGCGGCGGTAGCGGCCTGCCCAAGGAGGCTGGGGGCTAGGGGGCGGGCATTTAGGGGCGCGGGGAACTGCGCGGCCAGCCACGACGCACCCGCACAATGCCCACCCACGCACGTGCCGGAGCCCCCGCCCAGGTGGCGAATTCCAGGGGTCGTAGCAACACAGTGGTCAACTGGCTGTCGCCAGGAGCTTAGCGAGACGCTCGGCTGGGGTTTCCCAGCCGAGCGTTTT
>NZ_JBIRQJ010000019.1:0-184928 GCF_044333135.1 Streptomyces sp. NPDC021093
GTTGGGCGGGGGCGCGCGTAGGGCCTCCACGGGGGTTTGGGTGGGCGCAACCCCCCCCCGCCCCCGCAGTTCCTGGGGGGGGGGGGGGGGGCGCGGCCGGGGGGGGGGGGGCCCGGGGGGCCCCCCGCCCCTCCCTTCTGTCTATGTGAAGAAGACCAGCTCCGCCTCCGTCACCCCGCTCAGCTCGTACCGGGTCCCGGCGAGCGGCCGGTTCCCGTAGAGCCGCATCAGGGTCGCCGCGTCCCCGACGTACACCGCATCCGCGTCCCCCGTCCCCTCATCCGCCCCGAGCCGTACCGTCCCCCGGTCCCCCAACTCGGCCCGCAGAGCAGCCGACTTGCGCACCCGCGTCAGATGCGCCAGCAGCTCCAGCGCGGGCCCCACGCTCCTCCCTCCGTACGCCCCGCCCACCCGCCACGCGTCCCGCACGTCCCCCGCATGCACCCACTCCCCGAACGCGATCGCATCCCACGTGCCGTCCTCCCGCCCCGCCATCACGGCCCCCGCCTCGCCGAACCCCCAGTCCAGCTCGTCGATCAGCCGCGCCAGGGGCCAGTCCGCCCGCTCCGCGATGTCGCGCTCATTGGTCTCCGGCGAGAAGGCGCCCTCCTCGAACCGCCCCGTGAGCACCCGGTCCAGCGCCGCCGAACAGTGCGCGACCACATGCCGCACCGTCCACCCGGGACAACAGGTCCGCACCGCGAAGTGCTCATCGGTGGCCCGTGACCTCAACAGCCTGACGAACGCCTCCTGTTCGGCCAGCAGCAACCGCTCCGGAAGCCGCGCGTCCCGCACTCCTGCACCCTCATCAGCCGTACGCGTCATACGAGTCATGCACCCACGCTAAAGCCGGTCGGTCCTTGATCACCGTGTCCCGCGCCAGCTTCGGTGATAACCATCGGCTATGGACGCACACACCCGAGACCTGCGCTATTTCCTCGCCGTGGCAGCGGAGTTGAGCTTCGCGCGCGCCGCCGAGTCCCTCTTCGTCCCGCAACCGGCCCTCAGCAAACAGATACGCCACCTCGAACGGGCCCTGGGAGCCGACCTGTTCTTCCGCGACCGCCGTGAAATACGCCTGACCCCGGCAGGCAGGACACTGCTCCCGTACGCCCAACAAACCCTCACCTCCTGGCAGTCGGGCGCGGAAGCCCTGGCCGCGCTCCGCCCGGCGAGCGCGGCCGCCCTGCGCATCGGCATGAGCGCCGGTCCGGGGCGCGGCGGGCTGCTCCCGGCGATCCGCTCCCGTTTCACGGCCGAGCACCCGGAGGTGTCCCCCTCACTCCGCCAGGTCGACCGGTCGGACCCGACGGCGGGCCTCGCCGACGGCACCAGCGACCTGGCCTTCGTCTGGCTCCCGCTCCCCGAACCGTCCCGCTACGCCCACCTGGTGCTGGCCGAGGAACCCCGCCTGGTCGCCCTCCCCACGACCCACCCCCTGGCGGACCGCATCGCGATCGACTTCGCGGACCTCCTCCACGAGCCCTTCCTCGCCCTCCCGCCCTCGGCCGGCCCGCTCCGCGACTACTGGCTGGCGACCGACGCCCGCAACGGCACGCCCCCGAGGATCGGTGCGGTGGTGGCAGGCCCCGACGAGACGTACGAAGCACTGGTGGCGGGCAAGGGCGTGGCCCTGGTCGCCACCGGCAACACCCATCTCCCCCTCCTGCACGGCGACGTGATCACGGTCCCCGTCATGGGCGTCACCCCGTCCCGCTTCGCCCTGGCCTGGCGCAGGGACGACACGCGCCCGCTGGTCCGCGCGTACGCGAGGGCGGCGCGGCTCTCGGGGGGCAGCAGGGCGGCACCCTAGGGACGGGGTACGCGGTCACGGCCGGGGTGCGCGTCCACAGCCCCGGGGCACGCACCCGCTCGCACGGCCGACGCGGGCTCCCGCTCCCGCTCCCGCTCCTGCTCCCGCCGGTCCGCCCCGGCCACCTGGCCGGTCAGCAGCCGCAGCGCGTCCGTCGATGCCGTGTCGTTCGGGGTATACACCTCCAGCCGGTGGTCGGGGCTCTCCGGCTGGAGCCACACCTGGTAGTCGACGTCGAGCCCGCCCACCGTCGGATGCCGCATCCGCATGTTCCCCACGGTGCAGTCGGCCACGTCCCCCTTGGCCCAGAGCTTCGCGAACTCCGCACTGCGCATGGCGAGTTCTCCGATCAGCTCGGCCAGCCGGGCGTCACCCGGGTGCCGCCCCGCAGTGAGCCTCAGGTAGGCCACGTGGGTGCGGGCCAGCGCGTCCCAGTTGCCGTACAGGTCCCGGGTCAGGGGGTCGAGGAAGAACATCCGGGGCACGGACGGCCGCCGCGCGAGGTCCCGCGGCGCGTCGAAGTCGACGTGTTCCGCGACGAGGGCGTGCCCGGTGCGGTTCCAGGCCAGTACGTCGCCGCGGCGACCGAGGACGACGGCCGGAGCGGACTCCCCGAGGAACGCCAGCAGCGACAGCACTCGTGCGTGCGGCTTCTCAGGGCGGGGACGTACCGGACGTGAAGTGGCGGACTTCCGGGCGAGGTTGTGCAGATGCGCCGTCTCGACCCGGTCGAGCCGGAGCACACCGGCGAGCGCGTCGAGGACCTGCCCGGAGGCCGTTCCGGCCTGCCCCTGCTCCAGCCGCGTGTAGTACCCGGCGCTCACCCCCGCGAGCTGGGCGAGTTCCTCGCGGCGAAGCCCCGGCACGCGGCGGGTGGTTCCGTACGTGCGCAGCCCGGCGTCGGCGGGTGTGACGCGGTCGCGACGGTTCTTGAGGTATGCCCCGAGGCTCTCCGGTTCCATGACGTCGAGCGTAGATCGAACACGACCGGAACGCCCCGGCCCCGCCTACCCCTGCGAGGTGTACCCACGGCACGGGGATGGCTGCCGTACGGGCCCGCCAGCAGGCTCTCCCCCATGAACAAGCGACGACCGAACAAGCGACAGCCGAACAAGCAACAGCAGCAGAACAGGCAACGACCGAGCAACCAACACCCTCCCCGCTCCCCCTGGCTCGGCCTCCTGGTGGTGCTTGGCCCCGTACTCCTGGTCGCGATGGACGGTTCGGTCCTCTTCCTGGCGATGCCCACGGTCTCCGAAGCGCTCTCGCCCACCGCCGACCAGGCACTCTGGATCCTGGACGTGTACGGATTCGCCGTCGGCTCGCTGCTGGTCGCGTTCGGCAACATCGGCGACCGCTACGGCCGGCTGAAGCTCCTCCTGGCCGGCACGGCGCTCTTCGGCCTGGCATCGGCGGCAGCGGCCCTCTCCACCACCCCCGAACTCCTCATCGCCTCGCGGGCGTTGATGGGAATCGCGGGCGCCACGCTCCTCCCCTCCGCCCTGGCCGTACTCAGTGAACTCTTCACCGACCCGCGCGAACGCACCAAGGCGATCGGCATCTTCGCCGCGACGTTCGCCGCCGGTTTCGCGGTCGGCCCGGTGGTCGGCGGACAGCTCCTCAACAGCTTCTGGTGGGGGTCGGTCTTCCTGATCAACCTCCCCGTGGTCGCGGCCTTCCTGGCCCTGGCGCCGCTCCTGCTCCGCGAGGTACGCACCACCCGCCCCGGCCGCGTCGACGCACCGAGCATCGTGCTCTCCGCCGCAGGGCTCCTCTTCACGGTCTACGCGATCAAGCACACGGCGGCGGAGGGCCCGGCCGCCGCCCCGCTGGCGATCGGGGCCGTCGGCACCCTCGCCCTCTCCCTCTTCGTACGCCGTCAACTCCGCCTGGAATTCCCCCTGATCGACTTCCGCCTCTTCCGCGACCGGGTCTTCACGATCGCCGCCATCACCGGCCTGCTCCCGCTCGCCGCCTGGTCGGCGGCGGCCTACCTCGGCGGGATCTACCTCCAGTCCGTCCTGGGCCTGACCGTCCTGCAGGCGGCGCTCACCGCCCTGCCGGGCGCCGCCGTACTGACCGTCACCTGCATCGTCACCCCGGCTCTCGTCTCCCGGATCGGCACCAAGGCCGCCCTGGTCACCTGCCACTTCCTGATCACCGGCGGCCTGCTGCTCCTCCTGGCCACGACCGTCACGTCCGGTGTCGCTTGGTACATCGCGTCCACCGTCGTCGCCGGCATCGGGTACGGAATCTCCTTCGCCGTGGTCGCGGACACCGCCATCGCAGCGGTTCCCGCAGAACGCGCCGGGTCCGCGGCCGCCATCGCCGAAACCAGCAACGAGATCGGCAACGCCCTCGGCATCGCGCTCCTCGGCTCCCTGGCCGCCCTGATCTTCCGCCTCCAGGGCCCGGACGCCGCAGCCACACTCGACGAAACCCTGAACCTCCCCGGCCTGACGGACACGCTCGCCACCGACGCGAAGTCGGCCTTCGTCACAGGCCTGCACGCGGCGGCACTGGTCGCAGCACTGCTGCACGCGGCCTTGGGCACGTTCGCCGTACGCCACCTGCCGAAGAGGCTGCCGGCCGAGAACAACTCAACACCGGAAGAAGCATTCAGCCCGTCCGGCGCTTGAGGACGGGCAACTTCAGCCCGTCCGGCGTTTGAGGACGCGCGGCGCAGCCGTGCACCGGGCGCAGCCCGGGACATCAGCCCCACCGGCACCAGCCGTAAACCGTCTTTGCCCCGCGGCCAGCGCCACGCGGCGGAGCCGCAAATGTCACAGCGGGAAGGGGCGGGGAGGGGCCCAATCCGCGAAGCGGCCCACCCACCCGCACCGGTGCAACGCCCCCTCAGCCCCCCAGCCCCCAGCCCTCAGCCCCACCACCCCACCGCCCCGTCACACTGGTCCCATGACGCCGACGCCCAGCGACACCCCCGACACCCCCGACCTGCACCGCCGCTGGTCAGCCACCATCCAAGCCACCCGCCCCACAACCCGGGAAGCCCAGGAGGGGCAAGGAGCCCCAGACCCCACCCCGTACGCCATCAACCTCCTCACCCGCTGGTCAGAACCCCAACGCCACTACCACACCCCCACCCACCTGGCCGCGGTCCTCACCCACCTCGACACCCTCGCCGCCCACGCCGCCGACCCGGACCTGGTCCGCCTGGCCGCGTGGTTCCACGATGCGGTCTACCACCCGGAACGCGACACCAACGAGGACCGCTCCGCCCGCCTCGCCGAACGCGCCCTCCCCGAACTCGGCCTCCCCGCCACCGCCACCGCGGAGGTCGCCCGCCTGGTCCGCCTCACCATCACCCACGACCCGGCCCCCGACGACACCAACGGCGAGGCCCTCTGCGACGCGGACCTGGCAATCCTCGCCGCGCCCCCGGAGACGTACGCCGCCTACGCCTCCGCCGTACGCGACGAGTACGCCTTCGTCCCGGACCCGGACTTCCGCAAGGGCCGAGCAGCGGTCCTCGCCCAACTCCTCGCTCTCCCCCGCCTGTTCCGCACCCCCCACGGCACGAAGCACTGGGAGACGCCCGCCCGCCACAACCTCACCACGGAGCTGACCCTGCTCTCCGCATAGCCGTACGGCCCACCGGGTGAAGACACCAGGTAGGCCGTACGCGAATGAGCATGGCGGGCCCTCCGGTTCAGAAGGCGTGCGCCATCAGCTCCGCGAACAGCTCGTGCTCGTCGACATCGAGGCCCCGCGAGCGGAACCAGCCGCAGATGTTGGCGCAGTCGCGCTGGAGGAAGTTCATCCCGTTGAGGTTGCCGACGAGGTCGACGATCTGTGGCAGGTCGATGATGACCAGCCGCTCGCCCGCCGCCAGGATGTTGTACGCCGAGAGGTCGCCGTGCACGAGGCCGTTCTGCACCAGCGTCGCGAGCGCGTCGGTGAGCTGCTCGAAGTACGACGCCAGCAGCTCGGGCGAGGGGCGGACCTGGGCGAGCCGGGGCGCGGTCCCGACGGTGCCGTCCTCGTCCACGACGGTGATCCACTCCATCAGGATCTCGGTGCCGTCGATCTGGACGGGGTAGGGCACCGGCAGCCCGAGGTTCCAGAGCCGCACCAGCGCACCCCACTCGGACACCGCCCACTCGCCCGCCGCGACCTGCTTGCCGAAGGTGCTCTTCCGCTTGACCGCCCGCTCGTCACGTGAGCGCTTCATCGAGCGCCCCTCGGTGTACGACGCGGCGCGGTGGAAGCTCCGGTGCTCGGGAGAGCGGTACCGCTTGGCCGCCATGACCACGCCGGTGCCGGGGGCGAGCGGGTCGGCGCGCTCGACGAGGTGGACGTCGGCCTCTTTGCCGGTCTTGAGGACGCCGAGCTCGGTGTCGATCGCGCCCTGCGAGGTCACCACCCAGTCCGGGAGCGGCTCGGGGCCCCGGCTGAGGGGTTCGACGCTGAGCCAGGTCGACCAGCGCTGGCCGTCCTCAAGGTCGTCGTACGTACGGAAGTCGAAGACGAACCGGTCGTCGACGCCGCCCCGGTCGTCCGTCGACGGGACGCGGCGGTGGGCGTCGCTCCTGAAGCCGTCAGGAAAGGCCGGGCTCTGAGAATGCTGAGGGTGCTGCAGGTACTGCGAGAGATCGTCGTGAGACATCGCTGAAGGTGCTCCATGAGGCGAGAGGAAGGCGGTCTGCGGGCAGGCCGAGGACAGTCGTGGTCACCGTCGTGCCTCCTCTCGTGAAGCACCGGGCAGCTCCCGGCGTCGCGCCCATGATGAAGGTCGGACACGGGGACCGGCAACCGAATAAAGACCCACCCCGTGCCGAGCACCCGGACAGTCCCGCGGGCTTCGGCACAACCCTCCGCACCGGGCCCGTCCGGGCCCTGGGCCGATTCGCTACCGGCCGACCCAGGTACCCGATCGACCCCCGACGCCCAGCGCGAGCGGGACGGGAGCCCCGTACCTCCCCAGGAGGGCAACGACGGCGCCGACCGTGCTGCACCACGACATCCGGGACAGCTACTCCGTCCGCACCGGGCAGCTCCACGGCCGGACCGTCCTCGACGTGCGCACCACCCGGGACCTGTCACGCTGCGACCGCGACTTCCTGCTGCAGGTTCTGCTCATTGCCATCCGGCAACCGAGCGGCCGCCACCTGGACCGACGTGCTCCCGCTCATCCGGCAGCGAGCCGCGAGCCAACAGTCGTCCCTGGCCCGCTACTCCCTCCCCGGAAACAAAACGAAGACCTCCGCCCCACGCTCCTCACGAGCACGGACCAGCGGGCCTGACGGAGTCCTGCTAGTGATGCCACGGCAACCGCACCGGCTCCACCGGAACCCGCCCAGCCATCAACTCACCCACCAACTCCGCCAACCCGAACGGATGTACGGTCTCCGCCGTCTCCCTCAACTCCTCGACCGTCCACCACCGATGCCCGGCATGGTGATCCCGCTCGACCGCCACCAACCCGCTCGCGTCCACCTCGTACGCACCCACCTGGCACTGAAAGAACACGTCACGGAACTCCCCGACCGCCCACCCCAGATCGGCATGCCCGGCGGTCTCCGCAACGACCCCGCCCAACGCCTCAGCAGCAACAACCAACCCGGTCTCCTCCCCCAACTCCCGTGCAGCCGCCTCCGCCAAGCTCTCCCCGCTCTCCACACCTCCACCGGGCACACACCACCCGTACCCGCCCCCGTGTCCCTCCCCGAACTCCCGGAACCGGAACAGCAACACCCGCCCCTCGCCGTCCCTCACCAACACCCGTGCGGACTCCCGCCGCGCTACCTCCTGTTGCTCACTCATACCCACAGCCTAGGAACCCGCGCCCCCCATCACGGCATGCTCATCCAATGGCCAATACCGGTGTATCCGCCGGGCTTTGAAGTTCCGTGCGACAGACGGATTCGCCTAGTGTGCTGCCAAAGGATCAACATCCACAGGGTGAAGGAAGGACAAGGGCATGGACCCCGAGCGCCCCGATGCCCCCAAGTTCGGCAGCAGCACCCCCGACTTGGCTTCAAGCCCCAGCCAGAAGAAGGCCGCTGCCAATGCGATTGAGAGACATCTGCAGCCCGACACGTCCAAGGACGGCAAGGCAGCCGCAGACGCCACTAACGCTGCAGTGCGCGAGTTCAGCGGCAAGGACGGCCACGGCTGGGACACCTCGGCAGCCCTGAAGAAGGCGCACGAGACCTGGGGGAAACAGGTCAAAACGCTGATCGATCGATTGGCCACGGAGAAGTACGCCCTTCGCGACACATCGGGTCTTCTTCGTAATCAGGACGTTGGTATCGGGACACAGATTCGACCGCGGTCACCGTTCGACAAGTTCTAGCCAGATCATCGCCGCACCTGAGGGACACATGCCGACCTACCACGAAGTCATGACCACGGATCTGGGAAAGCTCACCACTGCGGCGGCCAAGTGGAGCAGCATGGCTGAGTCGTTCAGGAAACTGGCGGATCGCTACCGAAGAGATGTACACGGCATCTCGCTGGGCCCTTCCTGGGTGGGGCTCAGCGCACAAGCCGCGAACAGCAGATTTGACGTCACGCTGAAGGAATTCCAAGGAGCTCAAGCAGAGGCGAAGGCAATCGCCACCGCCCTGACTGATGCACATACACAACTGGTGGGAATTCAGAAGAGGCTCAAGGCTGCGCGTGCGGACGCAATCCGAGCCGGCATGTCGGTATCAGAACAAGGCCATGTCTCCTACGACTACGAGCGCCTGGGCCAGAGCGAAAGAAGCACCATCCAACACGACCCCGACCTTCAGGAAGGCGTACGCAAGGCAATAGCTTCATGGACTGCGCACATCACCCAGGCGGTCCAAGCAGCGACTGATGCCGACGACGGGATCAGAATTGCTCTCGACAGCCTCACTCGCGACACCAACTTCTTGGACGGCACGGTCAACGGGTTCAACAGGAATCCTTCACCCAGCGGATACCCCTCATTCGAAGAAGCCGGTAAAGCAGAGCAGATCCCGAAAGACCGCGCGAAGATCTTGGAATGGTGGAAGTCGCTCGCCCCTGCAACCCGGGCGGTCCTCCTGCAGGAGAAGGGTGACGAGTTGAAGCGCTCGGGGATTCTGGACCCTGCCTACAAATGGAAACCTGCGGATGAAGGGGCCGGAGAATTCAACTCGGAAGATCCGACCCCTAGCGACCTCGGTTACCTGGCACTGGCACAGAGCATTTCAGCAGCAGGCGATATCACTGGCGAGACCGCTGCCTCCCGAAACATGGAGCACTATCTCAGGGCCACCGGGGACCCACTCGAAGTAGACGTGGATAAAATGCTGAACGACAACCCCGAGTACCGGTCCAATGCAGTGCAGACGCACATTACTTCCCAACAGGAGGAATGGAAGAAGCAAGCCCTGGATGAGTACCGAAAGGCGGGCGGCGACAGACCAGTAGTAATTCCTGTCGAGTCCGAGAAGTTCGGAAACAATGAACTAAACTCTGGTGAATGGTTTCACGCGATCGGCTCTCACCAGCAAAACGTTTCCGGAATGGTGACAGTAACTCCGGACGGGAATCGGGAGCCCAAGGTCTCGCTCGACTACCAAGTCAATATCTGGGATCGCTACAATTGGGACGAAGGAAAGCAGACGGAGTTCCCTGGGGGAATCACGATTGAAGACAAGGAGATGGCCCGCCTGCACAAGGTAGGATTCGCCCAAGAATTCGACATGCGCGGCAGCAGCTCTGTGTTCCATCACGATCTCGGTGGTGACACATCACCACAAATTCCCTCAGGTGAATCCGGCCGAGAGGGAACACGGGGCGATGTTTCCCGAGGCGACGAGGAGAACCGATGAATCCCACACCTGCGGCTTCCTGCAAAAAGCGGCCAAGCACTATCGCCGGTCTCACATCATCAATCGCCCTTCTCGCCGCAGTCACTCTGACTGCATGCTCCGCACAGAGCTCCGGAAGCCCTATTACCCGTGGCACAGATCCACATTGGCTGAAGGGTGCAGGAAGCAAGGAAGTCTCGACCGCGATGAAAATTGATGTACCAAGCGGGGCTTCCGAAGTGAAGGGTGCTGTACGCGTTAATCCCCGAGAGGACGATTATCTCCTGTCCTTTATCACCACACAGGACACAGCGGAGAAAATCGCCCGCGATCTGAATCCTGACAAACCACTGGGCCCAGCACGCAAGGGGAGGTCGACGAAGGACCTCTTCGGACACGTCGGGCTGGCCGCCCCCGAGTCACTGGAAAGGGTGCAGTGGGCCGGGGTTTGCCCACTCTGCACGGACTCGACCCGGAGCTCGCTCCAGTGGATCGAGATCTATGTAGCCCCCTTGCCCGATCACCGAGCCCGCGTCTACCTACAGGCCTTCTGACCGGCCGACCCACTGACCCCAGCAAAAGAGACCGCCGCAAGCCGAAGCTCACCCCCGTACCCAACTCCCAGCCCCGAAGCCCGCTTTGAAGTTCACCCTCCTGCTGGGACCGCCGTCGGGAACACCACCGGCCCGTCATGGCCCGCGAGCTCGGGTGAGATCATGACCGGGTGTCCATGATCTTGCGTCGCGCCGCCGCCGTCATCATCCTGCTTGCCGGGATCACCCTCGGTTTCTGGGTCGTGTTCGGTTCGCCCCACGACTGGTCGGGCGGCATGCGGCTGCTCAAGTTGGCCCTGGGGCTGACGTCCGTATGCGTGATCACCGCCAGCACCTGGCTGATGTTCCCCGGCTCTCCCGACGAGAGCGACGAGGCCGACGCGTCGGCCGCCCCGGTGGTGGGCCCGCTGAACGCCCTGTAGGCCGCGCGGGCGCCACAACCACCGCGGGAACGTGCCAGGTACACGCGCGTCCCCGCTGCAGGCCTGTTGATCGAGTTGGCCCCTCTGATACCAGCCGGCCCGCCGCTACCCCTCCATCGCCGCACGCTCCTCCGCGCTCCGCAGCACGCAGAATTCGTTCCCCTCGGGGTCGGCGAACACGACCCACCCGCTCCCGTCCGGCTTGCGTCGGTCGTCCAGGAGGTTCGCGCCGAGCGCCACGTATCGCGCCACCTCGTCGTCCCGCCGCCCGTCCGGCTGGAGGCACAGGTGCACCGGGTTCTTGGCGGTCTTTCCGACGCCGCCGGGCTTCCGTTCCGGGACCTCCGCGAAGAACAGATGCAGCCCGCCGGGCATCATGACCCGCGCCGTCGAGTCCCCCGGCCGGTCCGCCTCGTCCATCGGGTGTCCGACCACCCGGCTCCAGAACTCCGCCAGTCGGTACGCATCCCCACAGTCGAAGTTGACGTTGAACACGCTCGCGCTCATCGACCCCCACCTTCCTCGTCTCCGCAATGGCGAACACCCTTGCACAGGAGGGGTCATGGGCGTCGATGACGATGTGGTGCAGCGAGACGGGCATGTCGGGTCCGCCACGTACGTACCCTGCTTCGGGTCCGTGTCGGTGGGAGCGGGGCTGGTTCTCAGCCGGCCAGGCGTTCCACCAGCAAGAAGACGCCGATGGCGATCATCATGACACCGCTGATGCGGGTGACGGCCCGGGCGGCCGACGGCCTGGTCGTCAGGACCGTACGGGCGAGGACGCCGACGGCGAGGTAGACGACGGCGCACGCGGTCAGGTGCATCGTGCTGAGCAGACCGGTCTGCACGGCAACCGGCCAGCCGTCACCGGTATCGGTGTCGATGAACTGCGGAAACAGGGAGAAGTACAGCAGCAGCGCCTTCGGGTTCAGACCGCTTATCCCGATCCCCTTGAGCATGACCTGCATGCGGGAGGCGTCCGCGTTCCCTCCGGCGGCCGCCGGTACCGCGGACTGCCTCAGAACGCCCCAGCCCAGCCACAGCAGGTAACCGGCGCCTGCCACGGTCAGGGCGGTGAGCACGGCCGGCGAGCTCGCCACGATCACCGCCAGACCCGCGACGGCCACCAGCGCGTAAGCCGCATGTCCGGCGACCAGCCCCGTGACTGCGGGTGCGACCGAGCGCCCCCGCAGTCCGGCGGAAATCGCGTAGGCCCAGTCCGCGCCGGGGGTGAACACCAGCAGCAGATCCACTGCCAGGAATGCCGCCAGCGTCGTCGTATCCATCGATCGTTCCCTCTCGCACTTCTTGATCCAGAGGGAAGGCTAGGCCGGATATGCCCGAAGATGTTTGCGTCTTTACCTCATGATCGCGAGATCTGGGAGAGAATCTTCTCCATGGATGCCCTTGACCGGAAGATTCTTACCGAGCTGCAGTTGGACGGCCGTCTGACGATCACCGAGCTTGCCGCCCGTGTGCAGCTCAGCGTCTCGCCCTGTCACCGGCGGCTGCGTGACCTCGAACGCGAAGGTGCGATCCGCGGCTATCAGGCGGTCATCGACCCGGCAGCCGTCGGCCTGAACTTCGAGGCCCTCGTCTTCGTCACCTTGCGCTGGGAGGCTCCCGACACCGTCGCCGCCTTCGAGTCGGCCGTCGCCGACATCCCGCACGTACTCCAGGCCCAGCGCCTCTTCGGCGAACCCGACTACCTTCTGCGCGTCGCCGCCGCCGATCTGGTCGCCTTCCAGCAGTTGTACGACCAGCAGCTCGCCCGGCTGCCCGGGGTCCAGCGCCTCACCTCCACCCTCGTCATGAAGAACGTCATCGACACCAGGCCGCTGCCTGCCTAGCCAGCCGTACAGGGGAGGGGGAGGGCCTGCCCGGCGAGTCTCGCCGAACAGGCCATCCCCCGTGCGGACTTACCGCTTGAGCAGGAAGCCGAAGTCGCCGGAGGTCCTGCCGCTCAGGCGGACCGCCGAGACGAGCTTCCCCTCGGCGAGCAGTCTCTCGACCTCGGCACGCGAAAGGCCGAAGCCTTCAGCGATCAGCCGCACCGGCCGGACCGGAATCCGCGCCGCGAAACGGACCGAGACCTCGACCGCCTCACCGTCCGGCTCCGCGCACGTCTCGCCCGCACCCGCACCCTCACCCTCACCCTCGCCCTCCGCCCGAACCGGCCCACCGGTGTCGAGACGCCAGGCGTTCTCCCAGTCGAGGGCGATGCGATTGCGGCGTCGCACGACCGGATTCTGGAGCAACTCGGCTGCCAGAGCAGGGTCGTTGTTGTGCAGCTGGTCGAGGAGCTCGGGACGTACGGAGCGTACGTTCGCCCGCTCCAGGACCGTGATCCTGGTGGTGTCCCCGCACATGGCGCACAGCGCGAGGAGCCAGGCGTCGATGAGCTTGTGGTTGGCGTTGACGCGGAACTTGCCGTTTGCCCGGAAGTACGAGGAGGCGCACTTGTGGCAGCGGCGGAGAACGACAGGCAGGCAGGTGGGAGCGACCACCCAGGTTCTGGACATGGAAATACACCGGTTCCCGTGAGAAGACCGCAGCGAAAAGGAGCACGGCGCCCGTGGGCGACGCGCGACGAATCAGCGCTAGGGGTGTCTCACTTGGTGTACAACGGCACGTCCTCAACAGGCCGACAGCGGGCGGGAGCACGGTAGCGACGCACGGGAGTGCGGCTCAACGGGTTTTCGGGGCACCTGCTCGGGCAGCCGGGTCACCTGCCCGGACAGCCGGGTCACCTGCTCGGGCAGCGGTGCCTCCCGGCGCCTGTTCGGGCAGCAGCGCCTTCGCGAGGGACCTGCCGGACGCGGAGATCCACCTGGTGCCCGGCGGCGGACACCTCCTGCTGGAAAGCCACCTGGACACCGTGGCGGGGTGCATACGCGGGTTCCTGACCAGCGCCGTCACCGCGACAGCAGAGCGTTAGCGGGACGTAAGCGACGGACGGCACGCTTGAGGCCGTCAGCAGGTCCGCCTGCGCGTCACAGCAAGGAGCAGGGAGCAAGGGGCAAGTGGGAATGAAGAGGATCAGGGCCGCCGTTGTCGCGGCCGCCGTCCTGGCGGGTCTCGCCGCGACGGCCGCGCCCGCCCAGGCGGTGAGCCACTGCAGCGGGAGCGGCGGCGCCCGCTACATCTGCGAGTACGGGGTCACCGTCCACCGGCTCCCCGACGGTACGAAGCAGGAGTTCCTGGTCGGCACCGACTCGGCGGTGTGGACCCGCTGGAACGACAAGCGCGGGAAGTGGACCGGCTGGCAGTCCATGGGCGGGATCGTCTCGGGCCCGGTCGTCGTCATCGACCGCTTCAGCGGTGGCGACCCCTGGAAGTTCGCCCTGAGCGTCCCGACCCCCGACGGCTGGCGCTACGTCAACATCCGCACCCACGAGGGCGGTTGGAGCGGCTGGCGCCCCATGCCCGACCCGGACTGACCGGGACCGGCTCCGGCGGGGACGGGTGCGCGTGCGCCCGTACCCGCCACCTGTGCCCGTACCCACCACCGCAGGTCCGCCGAAGCAGCACCATTCGCTTACATGGATACTGCAACCGCCTCCGGCGCGCTGTTGTCTTTGCCGTACGTAGCCAAATGATCAACAGTCGACACCAGGGAAGTTCATGCGCCCCCGCACCGCCCCGCTCGCCGCCGCCGTCCTCGCGGTCTGCCTCGGCCTCACGGCCTGCAACGACAGCTCCGACGACAAGGGAGCGGGCGCGAAGGCGGGCAGCAGCGCCCCGGCTCCCGGCCAGTCGTCCGCGTCGTCCGGCACGGGGAGTACGGGAGGTACAGGGAGTACGGACGGCTCCGGCGAGGACACGGGCGCCGACACCGGGAACGGGAGCGGCAAGAACCGCAAGAGCGGCAGCAAGGGCAGCAAGAATCGCAAGGCCGGTGCCACCAGCGGCAACGGGGCTTCCACCCAGTGCACCACCGCCGGACTCGACTTCGCCGTGGCCCCCGGCAGCGGCGCCCAGGCGGTCGACTCCCAGGGCGGCGTCACCATCACCCTCACCAACACGGGCACCGCCCCCTGCTCCCTCAACGGCTACCCGGGCGTCAACCTGATGAGCACCCCCGGCGACACGTGGTCGCTGGCCCGCCAGACCGCGAAGAAGCCGCAGCCAGTGACGCTCCAGCCGGGCGCCGAAGGCTCCTTCACGATCACGTACCTGCCCTTCTCCGCGGCGGGCAACAGCGCGAAAAGCGAGTTCAAGGCCTCGAAGATCGTGGTCACCCCGCCTGGCGAGACCCGCAGCACCTCGCTGCCCTGGACGTTCCAGCCGGTGCTGCGCCAGGACGGCGCGACGCACCCGGGGACGTACGTGGGCCCGATCGAGACCAGCAGCACCGCCGGCAAGAAGCCGACAAAGGTCCGCCCCCCTGCCCCTCACAAGCCGCGCCCCGCAAAGCGGAAGACCCGCTAGACCCACCGGCCCCCCAGCTCACGGAGCCATCCGTACGATCCGCGCGGGCGAGTCCAGCCACACGTACTCCCCGCCCGAGGTCACGCTCAGCCCTGCCCGGTCCCGCGCGGGACGCCCCAGCCGCCCCCACTCCCGGTATGCCTCTTCCACTTCGTCCCACAACCGCCGCGGCCCGTACTGCCCGACCACGTACGACTCCTGCCCGGGTACGAACTCAACGGCCGCCCACGACGACCGATCGTCCGCCAGCACCCAGAGCGTCGCCTCACCGCTCCCGTCCTCAGCCTCGGCCAGCAGGTACCAGGCATCGGCCATCCCCAGCCCCACCCAGAACAACGCGTCACTGTCACCGCACAGTTCACGCGGAGAGATCCGGGTCCGGGACTCGTCCTCCTCACCCCGATGGTGCAGGAAATCCGCGAGGAACCCGCGCCCCGGCCGCCCGTTCCTGCTCCGCATGAACGCCGGAAACCCGCTGAACCGCCCCCGCGCGACCGGCCCGCGCCCCGCGCCTTCCACCACGTCCAGCGCCACGAACGAGTACGGGAAGAAGCTCCCGCCCCACGGCGCGACGATCCGCCCACCGGGCACGACACTCTGCTCGACCCAGGCGTACGGAACGGCCGGCACGGCATAGGTCGCCACCACACGGTCGTACGGCGCCGAATTCGCCCACCCCAAGTCCCCGTCACCACACACCACTTGCGGCGTGAACCCGGCCGCCGCGAGGTTCTTCCCCGCCCGCTCAGCCAGCCCCGGATCGACCTCCACGGAAGTCACCCGCTCCCCGCCCACCCGGCAGGCCAGCCACGCCGCGTGATACCCGGTCCCGGCCCCGAGCTCCAGCACGCGGTGCCGGTCCCGTACGTCCAGCAGCCCGAGCATCTCCAGCATCAGCGACGGCATCGAGCTGGAGGAGGTGGGCAGCCGGTACTCGCCCTCGTCGCGGTCCCCCACCCCCCGCCCGTCGTTCACCTGCGTGACCAGTGCGAGATCCCCGTACGCAGCGACCATCCATCCCTCCGGATCCGCCGCCCGCGAAACGACGCGCCCCGACGTCTCCATCGCCTCCGGCAGAAACCACTCCCGCCGAACGCTGCCGACCGCCTCACGCCAACTGTCCTCCAGCACACCCTTGTTACTGAGGATCTCCACGAGCCGCTCCGGATTGCTCACCCCGACCCCACCCCTCACTTCTTCGGCGGGTTCGAGATGGGCCTGCTCCACTGCCCGTCCGACTCCTTCGGCGACTGCTGCTTGTCCCCGTCGGACCCGCCCTTGCCGTCTCCGTGCTTGCCCATGCGGGTGCCTCTCCCGTGCGGATGGTTGCGAAGCTCGACGTCCACGTCGGTGACGGCCGAGTAGTCGTGCAGGTCTTGAGCCTGCTGCCGCTGCCGCGCCAGGGCCGCGCACACGTCGCAGTCATCAGCGGGCACCGGTGGCCGACCGGGGAGCATCAGATGGACGGGCGGGCTCATCGTCGTCGCTGGCTTCAGGTTGGTCATGGGGCGAGTGTGCTGTCCCCTTGTGGACGTTTCTCCGCCCGATTCACGGACAGTTGGGACGGTGAGCGCTACCGTTCAAGAAGGCCCAAACGTCGCTGGGGGAAGTCTTGAACGTCGCTCTACGATCAGCTATGGCGGACGCGCACTTGACCCCTCGGAAGCTGGCAGCCCGTATCGGGGTATCGACCAAGACGATCGAACGGTGGCTAGCCGACGCCGAGTTGGTCCCCCATGCAAGGAACCGTGTCGACGCCTGTCAGGCGCTGAAGGTGGACGAAGAAATGATCTGGCCGAAGGCTGTGCAGGACCGGGTGAAGACGGGCCACGACCGCGAGCTGGTGCACGCGTACCCGTACCGCTCCGCGTGCCCGTCCACCGTATGGGGCGAGTTGGTCGACAGGGCCGCCGAGGACGTCCTCCTCGCCGGGTACACCAACTACTTCCTGTGGCTCGAACAGCCGGCCTTCGTGGACACCCTCCGCCGCAGACTCGACTCGGGCTGCCGCGTGCGCGTGCTGCTCGGCGACCCCGACGGAGAGGTGACCCGACAGCGCGAGACCATCGAGGACGTGGCGCTGAGCGTGTCCACCCGGATCCGCATCACCCTGGAGCACCTCGAAAGGCTGGGCCCTTCCGACGGCCTGGAAACCCGGTTCAGCAGCACGGAAGACGCCGTCAACCACGTCTCGCTGTCCGTCTTCCGCTTCGACCACGACGCCCTGGTCACCCCCCACCTCGCCCGCCTGGTGGGCCACGATTCCCCCCTCCTGCACCTGCACCGCCGCGAGGAGGGCGGCATGTTCGACCGCTTCGCCGAGCACGCGGAGGAGCTGTGGGGCCGGGGAGTCCCACTCCACGGGTAGGACCCGCGCACGCCCCGCACCGAGTACTACGACGACCCGAACGCCCCGAATCTCAGCCGTGCTCGCTTACGTACTCGGAAAACGGGACCGACGCCTCCAACGCGGTCCGTCGCCACTCGCGATAGGGCTCCAACTCACCGGCGTATGCCCGCCGGTCGATCTGCGTACCGTCCGGCCGGAAGTTCAGGAGGACCACTCGCTCGCCGTCGAACAGCCACCAGTCGGTTCCGGTGAGCGGCAGCCCGTAGTCGTCGTCCGTCACGTCGAGAACGCGGATGTCCTCGCCTGCCGCGATGTTTCCCGGGATGCCCCATGCGAACTGGTATCGCTGGTAGTCGGTGAGGGGACGACTCACCACCCGCACCCGGCCCAGCCGCCTGCCGGAGGCAACGTAGCCGCCGACTCTCGCGTGCCAACGCGCGTTGTGGGCAGCCGATTTGAGCTCGCCGCGCAGGAAGCGGGCAACATTCTCGGCCTCGCTGGGCATGGCGTACGTGGGCTAAGCCTCGAAGCGCCACGCGTCCCGCTCGAAGGAGTCGAACGTCCGACGCCAGGCGTCGCCGTCTAGGAGTATCGCATCACCTCTGCCCACACGTCGATTGTGCCCACACAGGAGCCATGAGACTCGGGACTCGACAGTCGAGACGTTTTCTCTGAGGAATGGATGGTGAGGCCTTACCCGACCACCCGCCCCGGTCGCGGGCGCGTGTGCGCGAGCCTGCGCGGCCGCTCAACTTGCCGTCGTGGCACGCGAGATGACTTTTCGTGACCGTGTCGCGACCACACGTGGCGAGCGTGTACCGTGCGTCACAACAGAACGACCCCCACGCGGTGTTGGCGCACCTCGCAGGGGTCTGACCACTGCGATCGAATCGAGCGATCCCCATGGCTGTTCAGCAGCTTAGCCCTGCCCCGCACGCCCCCGCGCACCCGATGGCCAGTCCCGGGTTCGGGAAGCGGTCCGCGCCCGATCAACAACCGCGCAGCAAAGCCGACTTCGGGCATCTGGGCGCACGAGAAGCCGCGATCGCCTGGTACGTCGACAGGTTGCCGGACGGCGCCGACATCAGCATCAAGACCCTCGCCCGCGAACTCCCCGCCTACGGCCAGCAGGCCGTCGCCACCGCACTCCGCAACCTCTCCGCCGCCGGTCACCTGCGGCGATTCCGCGAACCCCTGTGCGGCGCCGACGACACCGTCCGCTGGGTGCAGCGCACCTACTTCTCCCGCACGCAGCGGCCCGACGCCTGGTGGCAGTCCATGGTGCGCGGCGAGAGCACGGAGGAGGAGGCGGCGGAAGGGGGCGGGGGCACAGAAGAGCGCGCCTACCGCGCGATGGCCCAACTCGCCCATCAAGTACCCCAGTTGACCCTCTCCGAGAACGCGTGCCGCGAGCTCGCCCCCTACGCCGCCGAGTGGCTGCGGCGCGGGGCCTCCGAGGACCGGCTGCTGCGGGG
Source organism: Streptomyces sp. NPDC021093 (assembly GCF_044333135.1). Classification (NCBI taxonomy): domain Bacteria; kingdom Bacillati; phylum Actinomycetota; class Actinomycetes; order Kitasatosporales; family Streptomycetaceae; genus Streptomyces; species Streptomyces sp. NPDC021093. The sequence goes on from NZ_JBIRQJ010000019.1 coordinate 18,833, forward strand.
GATCGGGCAGATCGTGCCCAAGGTGGTCCACAGCCCGTTCGCGTTCGTACAGGCGAAGCTGATCAGGGAGCTGCCGCCCGAGCTGCCCGCGCCGCGCCAGGGCGTACGGACCATGGAGTGCAGCGTGTGCCACGCGCCCGGGGAGCCCGCCGCGCTGCCCGGTGGGCTCTGCCGTCCCTGCCGCAGCCAGCCGTACGTGCCCGAGGAGCGCGGGCTGGCCGCCGATGTCGTACGGGGGAAGGCCGCGCGCATCCGGTACGACATGCGCGAGCGGGAACTCGCACAGCCCTGAACGTGCGGCCCCTCAGCCCCCGCCCCCCGCCCGGATCAGGCTCGCCAGCCGCCGCGCCGTCCCCACGTCGCAACGCCCCAGGTCGATCAGCGGCACCGGGACCTCACGTGCGCAGGACGCCGAGTCCAGCGTGAGGGACGGGAGGCTCAGGCCGGCGGCGGTCAGAGCCTCGCGGAGGGCGCGGATCGCTTCTTCGGCAGCTCGGATGTCGAGCTCTTCGGTAGGCATGATCCATATCTCTACCGTCCGTACCGTGCTTATGCATCAAGAGAGTTGAAAGCCGAGCCAAGTGGACCAAATCGACGTGCGTCGGGACGGGAATGGGCGGGTTCTGCGGCTTGTTGAAGGCGGATATGCCTCCCTCTGATCAGTCGCCTCAGTCGCCTCCACGCGCCCGCGCCCGCGCCCGTATGCCCCTCGCCGTCTACATGCTCGGCCTCTCCGTCTTCGCACTCGGGACGAGCGAGTTCATGCTGTCGGGGCTGTTGCCGCCGATCGCGCGGGACATGGACGTGTCCATTCCGCAGGCGGGGCTGCTGATATCCGCCTTCGCGATCGGGATGGTGATCGGGGCGCCGCTGCTGGCGGTGGCGACCCTGCGACTGCCGCGCCGTACCACGCTCATCGCGCTGATCAGCGTCTTCGGGGTCGGGCAGGTGGCGGGCGCGCTGGCCCCGACGTACGAGCTGCTGTTCGCCTCCCGCGTGGTGAGCGCCTTCGCGTGCGCCGGGTTCTGGGCGGTCGGGGCGGCCGTCGCGATCGCCATGGTGGACGTGGGCTCGCGGGCCAAGGCGATGGCCGTGATGATCGGCGGACTCAGCATCGCCAACGTGCTCGGCGTCCCGGCCGGGGCCTTCCTGGGCGAGAGCCTCGGCTGGCGCTCCGCCTTCTGGGCCGTCGGCGCCGCCTCCGCGGTCGCCCTGGTGGGCGTGGTCACCCTCATCCCCCGTATCCCGCTGCCCGATGAGAAGCCGCAGCTGAAGCGGGAACTGGGGATCTACCGGGACCGCCAGGTGCTGATCGGGATCGCCATCACCGCCCTCGCCGCCGGTGGCGTCTTCTGCGCCTTCAGCTATCTGTCGCCGCTGCTGACGGACGTCGCAGGACTGGACGCGAAGTGGGTGCCGTGGGTGCTCGGCCTGTTCGGGGTCGGGGCGCTCGTCGGGACGACCGTGGGCGGCATGATCGCGGACGCGCGGCCGTTCGGGGTGCTGTTCGGCGGGATCAGCACCTCCACGGTGCTGCTGGCGGCCCTGGCGCTCTTCGGCGGGACCGCGGCCGTCGCGGTCACCCTCTCCTTCGCCCTCGGCTTCTCGGCCTTCTTCACTGCCCCGGCGCTCAACGCCCGGATGTTCAACGTGGCGGGCGCGGCCCCGACCCTCGCGGGCGCGACCACCACCGCCTCCTTCAACCTCGGCAACACGGGCGGCCCGGCCCTCGGCGGCTCGGTCATCGACGCCGGGTGGGGCTTCTCCGCCACGGCGTGGGCGGGCGGCGCGATGACGGTGGTCGCGGTGGGCCTCGTACTCCTGTCCCTGCGCTGGCAGCGCTCGGACACGGAGCGCTCCCTGCTGGTGGCGGGCTCGGCGGGCACCGTGAAGGGGAACGGGAACGTGTCCGCGCCGACGGGCGCCGCCGTGGAGGGCGTCGGCTCCAACCGGTAGCGGCGGTGCCCCGGGGTCTCCCCCGATCGGTCACCACTCATTTACATGTACACCGCAACCGGCCCCGGTCCAACGGTGTCTTCACGTACGACACGTAGAACACGTAGAACACGTACGACCACTGAAGACCCACACGTCACACCCACCCCCGGGGGACACTCCATGCGCCTGCGCTCCCTGCCACTCGCCGCCGCCATCCTTGCCGCAGGCCTCGGCCTGACCGCCTGCAACGACGATTCCGGTACGGGAGGTACCGGGGCGGGGACAGCCGCCCCGAGCGCTCCGGCAGCCGCCTCCTCGGTGGGCTCCGGCAGCAGCGGCGGCGACGGCTCGGGAGACTCGCCCGCCCCCGAGCCGTCCAAGGCGTCCGGTGGATCCGCCTCGACCGGCGGCTCCACCGGCGGCTCCACCGGCGGCGGAGGCATCGCCGCCGCCGCGAAGTGCAAGACAGCCGCGCTGGGCTTCGCGGTCGATCCCGGCGGCGAGCCCCAGGGGACCGACGGCGCGGGCCACGTCACGATCACCCTCACCAACAAGGGCACCGCCCCCTGCTCCCTCAACGGCTACCCGGGCGTCGACCTGATGAGCGCCCCCGGCGACACGTGGTCGCTGGCCCGCCAGACGTCCGAGAAGCCCAAGGCCCTCACCCTGGACCCGGGCGGCGACGTCTACTTCAAGATCACGTACCTGCCGTACACGGCGGAGGGCAACTCCAAGCAGAACGAGTTCAAGGCCGCCACGATCACCATCACTCCGCCCGGCGAGACGGAGTCCAAGGACGTGCCGTGGCCGCACAAGAAGCCCGTCCTGCTCCAGGACGCCGCCACGCACCCCGGTACGTACGTGGGCCCGGTCAGGGGCGAGTAGCCGAGCGGCCCGCCGGACCCCGGGTGCGCCCCGCCGGACCCCGGGTGCGGTCCGGCGGGCCTCGGACCGGGTCCGGCGGGCCTGGGACCAGGTCCTGCGAGGCCCGGACGGGGCTGCTGACGTACCCCTCAGGCGTACTGCGGGCGCGCGGCGGCGACCCCGACCCGCCTGGCCCCCGAGGACGGCACGTTCAGCCCGTGGGCAAACAGCGTCGCCTCGACCCGGTTGGTCACCCCGCACTTCATGTAGACCGAGCTGATGTGGTCCTTCACCGTGCCGACGTGCAGCGCGAGCCGGCCCGCGATCTGGTCGTTGCTCAGACCGTCGCTGAGCAGCGTCAGCACGTCCCGCTCGCGCGGAGTGAGGTAGCCGAGGCGCACCGCCCGGTCCGGCATGGTGGCCCACACCTTCAGCCCGCTCGCCAACAGGCGCACCACGTGCACGAGTTCGGGGCCGGTGAGCGACGCGGGCAGGATCCCGTTCAGGTACCGCGTGTACCCGGCGGCCGACGCGCAGCTGCCGAAGCCCCCGTATCCGGCCAGGGTCAGGGGCTCGGGGCGGGCCAGCGCCGCCGAGAGGAGCATCTCGTGCCGCCCCGCGGGCCCGTCGATCCGGCCGATCAGCGCCAGCCCGGCGTCCACGGCGGCGAGCGCGCCCGGCACCTCCGCACTGGTCAGCACCGCGCGGACCGCCATGTCCGGCGCGCCCTCGCGGGTGAGCAGCGACTCCAGTTCTCTTCCCGCCGACTCGTCGTCGTCAATGATCAGTACGCCTATCACGGCTGATTCCCCCTCGGAACCGCGACCGAACGGTGCGCCACAGCCTGTGAAGTGATGGTCAGTCACCTCTGTGGACTGCGATCCGGTCGCTTGGTCAGTTCTTGATCCACTCGACGGTGATGGTAGCTCCTGAGATGGGCCGATTCGATCCGAGAAGGGCGTGATCCGACCCCCTTCGATCGGCGGAGTACGTACGACGGGGTGCGAAGTGCGGGGTACTCGGCGGCGGCTGCGGCTGGCACGCTGGCAACCGCGCTCGAACAAGATCATTCCGATCTCGGCTCCCGCCCCGCTCGAATCGGGGCGGGAGCCCTCCCCCGCGAAGGGGGAAATCGAGCCTAGTCCCCGAACCAGTGGGCCCGTCAGCGGCCCCATGGAGGTTGTCATGAAGAAGTCCTACAGCCGTGCCGCCGTCGCCGGTGCCGGTGTCGCTCTCGCGGGCAGCGCCCTGATGCTGCTCGGTGTCGTCGCCCCGTCGGTCCTGACCGCGTGGTTCGGCTTCACCTCGGCCCAGGCCACCGGTGCCGCCGCCGCCATCATGGCCGGCATGGACGTGGCCACCGCCCTGTCCGTCTTCGGCGGCGTGACCGCCGCGGGCGGCTGGGCCCTGTGGCTGCTGCGCAAGGCCGTCGGCCGCCAGGCCATCGTCAAGTAACCCATGTGCGGCGGGGGCCGCGGCACGAACCGCCCCGCGGGACGTCCCGCGGCCCCCGCCGACCGGAACCGAGGCCTGCCGCATGAACGCACTCCGTCCCCCCGCCCTGCCCGCGGTCCTCGCACTGCTGCACAGACAGCGGGCCGCACTCGCACTCGGTGCGCTGTGCTGGTTCGGCGCCCTGCTCACCGGCTGGTTCGCCGGTGGGGAGATGCGGGGCACGGTGGTGCGGACACCGGCGGAGCCAGGTGCCGGGCTGTGGTGGTCGATCTTCAGCGCCAACGCGAGCGTGGCGCTCCTCGCCTTTGCGGGCGTCATCACGTTCGGGCTGGTCACCGCACTCTTCAGCCTGGTCTCCGGGATGCTGACCGGCCTCGGGCTCGCTCAGGCGACGGCCCTGGGCGGCTCCGCCGTGATGGTGCGGCACATCCTCCCGCACGCCGTGGTGGAAATGCCCGCGATCGCGGTCGCCGTCGGCGCCGGGCTGGTACCGCTGGCGGCCGGGATCCGTGTCCTGGCCGGCCGGGCGCACAAGCGGCCGCGCGTACGGGACATGCTCGTCGACTCCGTTGCGCTGCTCGGCTGTTCGCTCTTCCTCCTCCTCATCGCCGCGACGATAGAGACTTGGGTAAGCACGTGATGAACCGCTCCACCGCGCAGGCCGCCACCCCGTCCGCGCAGGTCACCGCTCCGTCCCCCGGCCCGTGGGGAACGGCGCCCGTGCCCGCCGACCCGAAAACCTCAAGGGCTCCGGAGACCCTGCAGACCCTGCAGACCTCGGAGACCTCGGAGACCCCGGAGACCTCGGAGACCCTGCAGCCCCCGGCTCCGTCGGCCCGCGGCGGCAGCCGGAAGGCTCAGTTCCTGGCGCTGCTCGCGATGTGCCTGCTGATGGGCGCGACCATGAGCCGGTTCACCGACGTCTTCCGCACCGAGGCCGCCAAGAAGCTGCCCGACGCGACGCCCGGCGAACTGAGCCTCGCCACCTGGTCGGCCTGGGCTGCGAGTTCCTTCTTCAACGTCCTCGCCTACCTCGCCCTGGTCCTCGCCCTGGGCGCGCTCGGCGCCGTCATCTGCCGACAGTTCGGCGCACGGGCGGACTTCAGGCCGCTGCGGCAGCTCGTCGGCACTGTCCTGGCCGGCTACCTGGCCCTGCGCACCGCCGCCTTCCTCGTCCTCACCACGGCCGATGTGAACCTGCACGCCCTGCTGGAAGGGCTCTCCGCACCGGACCCGAGCCTGCTCCTCGCCGCCGGAGCTCTCGCCCTCACGATCCGGCGCGCGCACCCCGGGCTCGGGGCGGCCCGGCTGGGGACGGCCGCGGTGCTGCCGGTCGCGGCCCTCGGGCTCCTGCAAGCAGTGCTGTGACCAGTACGCCCCCGGTCGATGGAAGTCACCGGAACACTGTGACCAGCACACCCCCCGTTCCACGAAAGTCGCCGGTATGAACTCACGCCACAACACCCCGAAGGGCCGCTCCGGTTCGGCCTCCGCGAGCGGCAGGAAGGGCGCTCCCCGCCGAATGGCGACTCTGGGCAAACGGCAGCGGATCCTGATCGTGGCGGCCCTGCTAACCACGGCCCTGGCCTGGACCCGGGCCTCCGTCTACGGGCGGTCCGCCGACCAGGTGCACGACGCGGTCCGGCTGTCGGGGCGGGTGGCCGAGAACAACCAGGACTTCGTGATCAACGCCCAGGACGCCCTGCAGTACGGATGGTTCGCCTTCCCCGCGGTGCTGCTGCTCCTGACGGCGGCCGTCGCACTCGTACGGGTCGGGCAGTACGTACTGATCGGCGTCGCGGGCCTCGCCGGTCCTGTGCTCGGGCTCGCGGGTCTGCTGTTCCCCTCGACCGGGCCGCTCCAGGTCCTGGCGGGGCTGTTCCTGGCCACCACCGTGCTGACCGTCGCGACCGCCGTCGTCCCCGGGCGGAGCCGGTGACCCGAGGTGCCCGTGCCGTGCTCGCCCTCGCACTGGCCGACGCCCGGCGCAAGATCAATCTGCTCCAGGGGCGGGCCGCGCCCCGCTGGGCCGTCGGCGCGGTACTGGGCTTCTACGCGCTGGGAGTGCTGGCCGCACTGGGCGTCGCGCTCGGCGCGGGAGCGCTGACCGCGCACTTCGCACCGGTGGAACCGGCAGTAGCGGACCTGGTCCCTGCGGTGGCCCGCCACTCCTGGCTGCCCGCCGTCCTGGCGACCGCCGCACTCGCGCTCGCCGCACGCCCCGGACTCGTCCGGCAGGTCGTCCACCCGGCCGACCTTCCCGTACTCCGTACGCTGCCGGTGACGCCCGGTCAACTCCTCGCCGTACGCCTGGTGTTGCCGACCTTCGCACCCGCTGCCGGGTTCGCCGCCGCCCTCGCGGCCTTCCTGTGCACCTGGCTCGGCGCCACCGCGGCCGGGCGGGCGCTGCTGCCGCTCGTGCTGGCCGTCGGGTGGGGCGCAGTGCTGGTGGGCACGGCGGCACGGCTGTGCGCGGAAGGACTCGTCGCCGTGGCGCCCGCCCGCGGCGCCCGGCTGCACACGTTCGTGTGGGTGGCCGTGGCGGGGGCCGTCCTGGGCTGGGCCGCCGCACCGCTGGCCCAGGGGCTGCGGGCCAGGGGCCCGCTCACCGAGACGCTGCCCCGTGCGCTCGGCGACACGCTGGCGGGGTCCCGCCCCGACTGGTGGGACACCCTGCTCCGGCAGGGACCCGGCGGGCCGGCCCTGGCGGCGGTGACGCTCGCCGCCCTGCTCGCCGCCCTCGGCTGCGCGGCCCTGCGCCACGCGGCCGGGCACCGGGTCATGCGGGAGGAGACGGCGCCCGCGATCCGGCTGCGAACACAGCACGGCACCGGCGCACCGCACGACACCGACGAGCACGACACCGACAAGGCGGTACGGGGGAACGGCCCGGCCGTCGCCGGGCACGGCGCCGCCGGGCACGCCGTCCCCGTCGGACGGCCCGGCCTGCGAGAGGTCGTCCGGCTGCTGGTCGCCAAGGACGTCCGCGGTGCGCTCCGTGCGCCGCGGACCGCCGTCGCCGGGCTGCGGTTCGTCCTGCTGGCCGGTACGGCCGTGCTCGCCGCCGGTGTCGCGCACGCCCTCACCGCCGACGGGCGGGCGGCACTCGCGATTCCGCTCCCCGCGTCCGCCGGTGTCCTGGTGACCGTCCTGCTGCTGGCCGCCGACGAGGCGGTGCAGATCTTCGGCATCGAGGCCGAGCGGCGTTCCTGGGACCTGCTGCGGATGTCCCCGCTTCCACTCGGTGCGCTGCTCGCGGGCAAGGCGGCCGGGTTCGCGCTCGCCGTCGCCGTGGTCGCCGCCCCCGCCGCGGCGGGCTGGGCGCTGCTCGCCGTCGGTCTCGGGCCGCAACTGCTGCCGCTGGCGGCGATCGGTGCCGCGGCCGCGGCCGCAGCGGCCGCGGCGGTGATCGTCACGGCACTGGTGATGCCCCCGGCCGAGGCCCCCGGACACGGCCGCCTCACCCGCTCCCCTGCGGCCCCCCTCGTCCAGGCCGTGCTGGCGGCGATCCTGATGCTCCCGGCGACGGCTTCCCTCCCCCTGCTCCCCGAAGGACCGGGCACCGGTCCCGCGCTGGCACGCGCGCTTCCCGCACTGCTCACCCTGGCGGCCCTGGCCGCGGGAGCGTGGGCACTGCGCCGTCACGACGGACTGCTGCGAAAGGTACGGCCATGATCCGGATCGAGAACCTGACCGTACGGTTCGGTGCCGACACCGTCCTCGACCGGCTCGCCCTGGAGGTGGCGGCCGGCCGGCTCGCCCTGCTCAGCGGGGCGAACGGGGCGGGCAAGAGCACACTGCTGCGCGTCGTCGCCGGACTGACACCGCCGTCGGACGGCCGGGTCACCGTCGGCGGGCACGACCCGCAGGACCGGGCGGCCCGCGCGCTGCTCGGCTTCGTACAGGACCAGCCGCCGCTGTACGAGTACCTGACCGTGCGCGAACACCTGGCCCTGGTGGCGCGGCTCTGGCGCACACCGGTGCGGGAGTCCCTGGACGGCCTCGACAGGTTCGGCGCCGCGCGGTGGTCCGAGACCCTGGTCCGCGACCTCTCCCTCGGGACCCGCAAGAAGGTCGGCCTGGCGGCTGCCACCCTGCACCGGCCGCACGTGGTGCTGCTGGACGAGCCGTTCAACGCGCTCGACCCGGAGGCCGCCGACGAACTCGCCCTGCTCCTGGGCGAGTGGCGCGACGAGGGCCGCACCGTGGTCGTCTGCAGCCACGAGCGGGCCCGCGTGGCCGGGCTCGCCGACCGGCACGTCGTCCTCGACGCGGGCCGGATACGGGACGCCGGATCAGCAGGCACGGACCGGGTACGGGACGACAAAACAGCAGACACGGACCGGGTGCCGTCACCGCGCACCGAACACGAACAGGAGGCCCAGGGCCGGTGATTCAGCTCCGCTCCCTCACCAAGCGCCACCAGGCCCTGACCGCGGTGGACTCACTCACCTGCGACATCCGGCCGGGCGCCGTCACCGGCTTCCTCGGCCCCAACGGCGCGGGCAAGTCCACCACCATGCGCATGATCCTCGGCCTGGACCGCCCGACGTCCGGCACGGCCACGGTCGCGGGCCGGCGCTGTGCCGACTTCCCCGACCCCCTGCGCGAGGTCGGCGCCCTGCTCGACGCGGGGGCGGTGCACGGCGGGCGCACCGCCCGCGACAACCTGCTGCACCTCGCGCAGAGCAACCGCATACCCGCCCGCCGGGTGGACGAGGTCCTCGGCCTGGTCGGGCTGGACGCCGTCGCGGGGCGCAGGCTCAAGGGCTTCTCGCTGGGGATGCGCCAGCGCCTGGGCATCGCCGGCGCGCTGCTCGGCGATCCGTCGGTGCTGGTGCTCGACGAGCCGGTCAACGGGCTCGACCCCGAGGGCATCCACTGGATCCGGCACCTTCTGCGCGGGCTGGCGGCGGAAGGCCGTACCGTCCTGATCTCCAGTCACCTGATGAGTGAAGTGGCCCTGTCCGCCGACCACTTGGTCGTCATCGGCAAGGGAAGGCTGCTCGCCGACCTGCCGATGGCGGAGTTCGTCGAACGGTCGTCGGTCGGGACGGTACGGGTCACGACACCGCGGCCCGCTGACCTCTCCGCCCTGCTGGACCGGGCCGGGATCGCCCACGAGGAGGTCGCGGACACGCCGGGCGCCTTCGAGGTGCACGGGGCGCGGGCCGCGACGGTCGGCGACCTGGCGGCCGGGGCGGGGGTGGCGCTGCACGAGCTGCGCACCCGCCGGGCGTCCCTGGAGGACGCCTACTTGAGCATGACCTCGAACCATGGCGAGTACCGGGCCCTCACCGGCCGGTACCCGACGGACGGAGCCTGAACGATGTCGGTCGAGACAAGACCCGTGCCGGTCCAGCGGCAGGCCCGGTTCACCCCCGTGGCCCGGCGCAAGGTGCCCGCCGTTCTGCTCGCGGAGTTCACCAAGCTCCGTACCGTCCGCTCCACCGCCTGGACGCTGCTCGGCGCCTTCGCGGTGACGGTCGTACTCGCCGGGTGCTTCTCCCTGCTCTCCCGGCACGCGTCGGGCCGGATCGCGCCGGGGGACGACCCCGGCGCCGACCCGGTGTTCACCAGCTTCGCGGGAATGGTGCTGGGCCAGCTGGCCATGGTGGTGTTCGGGGTGCTCGCGGTGTCCGGCGAGTACGCGAACGGCGCACTCGGCACCTCGCTCCAGGCCGTTCCGCGCCGTGGTCTGCTGCTCGGCTGCAAGGCGGCCGTCGTGGGCGGACTCGCACTGGTGGTGGGCGAGGTGACCGCGTTCGCGTCGTTCTTCCTGGGCCAGGCCGTCCTCGGCCCGTACGGCAGCTCGATCGGCGCGCCCGGGGTGCTGCGGGCCGTGGCAGGGGCGGGCCTGTACATGGCGCTGCTGGCGGTGTTCGCGCTGGGCGCCGCGACCGCACTGCGCTCCGCGCTGCTCTCGCTCGGCCTGCTGGTGCCGTTCTTCTTCCTGGTCTCGCCGATCCTGGGCGCGCTGTCCACGACCGGCAAGGTCGCGGAGTTCTTCCCGGACTCGGCGGGCATCCGGATCGCCCAGGTGGTGCAGCAGCCGGGAGTGCTCGGGCCGTGGAGCGGTCTCGGCGTGCTGGTGCTGTGGACGGCGGCGGCGCTGGGGGCGGGCGCCGTCGCGCTGTGCCGCAGGGACGCCGGCTGACCGGACGGCAGGGCGGCAGGCAGCAGGCGGCAGGCGGCAGGCGGGGCCTAGCCGGTGACCGTACGGAAGTCGGTGCCGGTCAGGTCCTCGCTCGCGTCCCACAGCCGTGCCGCGACCGAGGTGTCGGCGAGGTGGTTCCACACCGGTTCGCGCCGGGGCCTGCCGCGCAGGCCGAAGACGCGCGGGCCCCACAGCTGTCCGCCGCGCACGCCCGGGTCGAGCACCGCCCGGACGGCGGGCCTGGCACCGGCGTGCTTGCCCTGGACGAGGAGGGCGGCCGGTGCCGCACGAAGCCGCGCGCCGGTGGTCCGCACGTGGACCGGCGGGCGGGACGGGGTGAGCGGGTCCAGTGCGCCGCCGGGATGGACCACCACGCTCGCCACCGTGCTGCGGGCGGCCCGCAGCCGTCGGTCGAGTTCCAGACCGAAGTACATCTGGGCCAGCTTGGAGCGTCCGTAGGTGCGCTTGGGCCGGTAGTCGTGCCGGGACTGCAGGTCGTCCAGGTCGAGCCGCTCGGACTTCGCCGCGAAGCTGCCCGTGGTCACGATGCGGGCCGCCGGTGCGGCCGACAGCAGCGGCATCAGCCGCCCGGTCAGCGCGAAGTGCCCCAGGTGGTTCGTGCCGAACATGAACTCGTGGCCGTCCGCTGTCTCCTCGCGCGGCGGGTCGTCGAGCGCGACCCCGGCGTTGAGGACCACCGCGTCGAGGCGCTCCACCCCCAGGTCCGCTTCCAGCGACCGCACCGCCGGTCCGAGCGAGGCGAGGTCGGCGAGGTCCAGCCGTACGGCCAGTACCCGCGCGCCGGGTACGTGCGAACGGATCGAGGACCGGGCGGCTTCGGCCTTCGCGGGATTCCGGCCGGCCAGTACGACAGTGGCTCCGGTCGCGGACAGCTGCTCCGCGACGAAGTACCCGATGCCCGCGTTGCCGCCGGTGACCAGGAAGACGCTCCCGTCGGCACGCGGCAGCCGGTGGACGTCCCAGGGCGGGGTGGCGGCTCGGGAAGATCCGGAGGTTCTGGGTGATGGCATACGGCCAAGGTGCCAGCGCCCACCGACAGATCACCCATCGATCACCGACAGGCGTCCACCGACAGGCACGGCGTCGGACAGACACGGCGTCGGACAGACACGGCGTCGGACAGGCTCGGCGTCGGACAAGCACGGCGTCACTCGCCGTCGTACCCGTGCTTCCTCCTGCGCAGCCCCGCCGCCGTGATCCGCCGCACCAGTTCCTTGCTGCCGATCTCCACCGCGCCCGCCGCGACGGCGTCCGTGTACCGCCCCTCCGGCACGTCGTAGTGGTCGCGCTCGAAGGCGCGGGGCGGGCAGCCGATGCCGGCGGCGAAGGCGTGGAGTTCGTCGTACGACACGTCGCTGACCAGGTGGGACCAGAGGCGGCCGTGGCCGGGCCAGGTCGGCGGGTCTATGTAGATCGTCATGCGGACGGCAGCCTTCCGACCGGGGCGACCGCGACGACGGCCTTGGTGCAGACCCAGTGGGGATCGGGGCCGAGATCCGGTTCGACCTCCAGCGCGTGCGGGTCACCGTCGTGACAGACGGGGCACAGGGGCCAGCGGCCGTACTTCTCCAGGAGGGCGTCCTGTACGTCCTGGGCGACCAGGCCCGCGACGAACGCGGCCCCCTCGGGCCACTGCTCGACCCACCAGCGGCGGTGGGTCACCGCGTCCTCGACGAGGGACACCACGTCCGCGTCGGCGACGTCACGGGCGGCGAGGTCGGCCATGACGAGGGCGCGCGCGGTGTGCAGGGACTGTTCGAGGGGGTCCATGGGGCAATTGTCGCGCGGAGTGGAACGCGGAGTGAAAGGTGACCGAAGTCCCACCGCTCTCAGGACCTCCGGACCGTTGACGAACCCCCGCCCTGAAAATATCTTTCAGATGTGAGCGATCCACTGAAGAAAAGTTCCACACGTTCCACCAGTTCCACCGGCACGGCAGGACCTGCCGGATCCGCCGGGGCCACGGGGCCCGGCGGATCCGGCGACCACGGCGGAGCCACCGCACAGGCCACCGCGCAGGCCACCCCTCCCGCCCCGGCCGCCCTCGCCGCCAAGGTCCGTACCCTCGCCCCCTCCATGACCCGCTCCATGCAGCGCGTCGCCGAGGCCGTGGCGAGCGATCCCGCCGGGTGTGCCGCGCTCACCGTCACCGGGCTCGCCGAGCTGACCGGGACCAGCGAGGCCACCGTCGTACGGACCTCGCGCCTCCTCGGCTACCCCGGCTACCGCGACCTCCGCCTCGCCCTCGCCGGTCTCGCCGCCCACCAGCAGTCCGGGCGCGCACCCGCCGTCACCGCCGACATCGCCGTCGACGACCCGATCGCCGACGTCGTCGCCAAGCTCGCGCACGACGAGCAGCAGACCCTCGCCGACACCGCCGCAGGGCTGGACACGGTCCAACTCGGCGCCGCCGTCAACGCGTTGGCACAGGCCCGGCGCATCGAGATCTACGGCGCAGGCGCCTCCGCCCTCGTCGGCATGGACCTCGCGCAGAAGCTCCTGAGGATCGGTCTTTTCGCCCACGCGCACAGCGACCCGCACCTGGCCGTGACCAATGCCGTACTGCTGCGCGCCGGTGACGTCGCCATCGCCATCACCCACTCCGGTTCGACCGGCGACACCATCGAGCCGCTGCGGGTCGCCTTCGAGCACGGCGCGACGACGCTGGCCGTCACCGGCCGCCCCGGCGGGCCCGTCGCCCAGTACGCCGACCACGTCCTCACCACCTCCACCGCCCGCGAGAGCGAGCTGCGACCGGCCGCCATGTCGAGCCGGACCAGTCAACTCCTCGTCGTGGACTGCCTGTTCGTGGGAGTTGCCCAGCGTACGTACGACACGGCGGGCCCCGCACTCGCCGCCTCGTACGAGGCACTCGCCCACCGCCACGACCCCCGCACCGCCCGATAAGGACCCCTCCCCCATGACCAGCACCCCCACCGACACCCACACCGAAGGCAGCTCCCCCTACGGCGAGCTGCGCGCCCAGCTCGACACCCTCACCACCGAGGCGTTCCGGCCCGAGCTCGCCGAGATCGACCAGCTGTCCACCCCCGAGCTGGCCGCCCTGATGAACAGCGAGGACGCGACCGTTCCGGCGGCCGTCGCCGCGCAGCTGCCGCAGATCGCCGCCGCCATCGACGGGATCGCCGAGCGCATGGCGCGCGGCGGGCGGCTGGTCTACGCCGGCGCCGGGACCGCCGGGCGCCTCGGCGTGCTCGACGCCTCCGAGTGCCCGCCCACCTTCAACACCGACCCGGGCGAGGTCGTCGGCCTCATCGCGGGCGGCCCCTCCGCCATGGTCACGGCGGTGGAGGGCGCCGAGGACAGCAAGGAGCTGGCCGCCGATGACCTCGACACGCTCGGGCTGACGGCCGACGACAGCGTCATCGGCATCTCCGCCTCCGGCCGCACCCCGTACGCCATCGGCGCCGTCGAGCACGCCCGCACTCTCGGCGCCCTCACCGTCGGCCTCTCCTGCAACGCGGACAGCGCCCTCGCCGCAGCCGCCGAGCACGGCATCGAGGTCGTCGTGGGACCCGAACTCCTCACCGGGTCAACGCGGTTGAAGTCCGGGACCGCCCAGAAGCTCGTCCTCAACATGATCTCGACGCTCGTCATGATCCGGCTCGGCAAGACGTACGGGAACCTGATGGTGGACGTCCGCGCCTCCAACGAGAAGCTGCGCGCCCGCTCCCGGCGCATCGTCTCCCTCGCCACCGGCGCCGACGACACCGAGATCGAGGCCGCCCTCACCGCCGCCGACGGCGAGGTCAAGAACGCCATCCTGATCATCCTCGGAGACGTGGACAAAAGCACCGCCGCGGCCCTGCTCGACGAAGCGCACGGCCATCTCCGCGCGGCCCTCAAGTCAGTCTGTACGAACACCGCCTGACGCTTCGTCAGCACACCGTCCCCCGCACAGCAAGGCACCACGCACCATGAGCACCGACACCCCTGAGAACAAGAACCGCGCCACCGCCGCCGCGATCCTTCCGCTCGTCGGCGGCGCGGACAACGTCACTTCGGTCGTCCACTGCATGACCCGCCTCCGGCTGGGCCTGCGCGACCGTACGCGCGTCCAGGACGACGCGCTCAAGGCGTTGCCCGCGGTCATGGGCGTGGTCGAGGACGACACGTACCAGATCGTCCTCGGGCCCGGCACGGTCGCCCGGGTCACCCCGGAGTTCGAGGCCCTCGTCGAGGAGGGCAGGTCCGAGGCCCCGCACACGACGACGGCCGAGGAGCTGGCCGCCGAGGGGGCGGCGATGCGGGCCGCCCGGAAGGCGAAGAACGCCACCCCGTTCAAGCTGTTCCTGCGCCGCATCGCCAACATCTTCGTACCCCTGATCCCGGCCCTGATCGGCTGCGGCATCATCGCCGGTCTCAACGGCCTGCTGATCAACCTGGGTTGGCTCCCCACCGTCACCCCGGCGCTCGCCGCCATCGCGTCCGGCTTCATGGCGCTCATCGCGGTCTTCGTCGGCTTCAACACGGCGAAGGAGTTCGGCGGCACCCCCATCCTGGGCGGGGCCGTCGCCGCGATCATCGTCTTCCCCGGCGTCGCGAAGATCGACGCGTTCGGCCAGACCCTCGCCGCGGGCCAGGGCGGTGTGCTCGGCGCGCTCGGCGCGGCCGTACTCGCCGTCTACATCGAGAAGTGGTGCCGTCGCTGGGTCCCCGAATCCCTCGACGTCCTGGTCACCCCGACCCTGACCGTCCTCCTCTCCGGGCTGGTCACCATCTTCGGCCTGATGTTCGTCGCCGGTGAGATCTCCACCGCCATCGGCACGGGCGCGGACTGGCTCCTCGACAACACCGGCGCCTTCGCGGGCCTCGTACTCGGCGGCCTCTTCCTCCCCCTGGTCATGCTCGGCCTGCACCAGGCCCTCATCCCCATCCACACCACCCTCATCGAGCAGCAGGGCTTCACCGTCCTCCTGCCGATCCTGGCGATGGCGGGCGCGGGCCAGGTCGGCTGCGCGGCGGCCGTCTTCCTCCGCCTCAAGAACAACCGCTCGATCCGCAACACCATCAAGTCCGCCCTCCCGGCAGGCGTCCTCGGCGTCGGCGAGCCCCTCATCTACGGTGTCTCGCTGCCGCTGGGCCGCCCCTTCATCACGGCGTGCGCCGGCGGCGCGGCGGGCGGCGCGTTCGTCGGGCTCTTCTCGATGCTCGGCGACAAGGTCGGCTCGACGGCCATCGGCCCGTCCGGCTGGGCCCTCTTCCCGCTCCTCCAGGGTAACCACGGACTCGGCACGACGATCGCCGTCTACGCGGGCGGCCTCCTCATCGGCTACATCGTCGGCTTCGCCGCCACGTACTACTTCGGCTTCACGAAGACGATGCTGGCGGAACTGAACACGCCCGCCGCAGACACGGCTGCCGACCCGGCCGCCCCCAAGGAGCCGGTTGCGGTCTAGCCCGTACCCGTACGAACGAGAGCGGTGCGCCTGTTTGGGAGCACCGCTCTCCCCTTTGATGGTTACGTGCGGGTGCGTCGTGGCTGGTCGCGCCCACGCGGCAGAGCCGCACATCCAACAGAGCCCCGCGCCCCTATGGGGCTCTACCGCTCCCAGCAGTCCACGTCCCGCAGCCCCTCCAAGCGGTCCCGTACGAACACCGGGTCGATCCCCATCCGGCGCTGTGCCCGGTAGTCCTCAAGCAGCCGGAACGCGATGCCCGACAGCGGAATGATCGCCACCATGTTCACCAGCGCCATGAACCCCATGAAGATGTCGGCGAGGTTCCACACGATGGACACCGACCCGAGCGCTCCGAGGAACACCACCGCCAGCACCAGCACCCGGTAGGTGGGCAGCACCCACTTCTTCTCGTCGCCGGTGATGAACTCGATGTTGGACTGCCCGTAGTAGTAGTTCCCCATCATCGAGCTGAACGCGAGCAGGAAGACGACCACCGTCAGCACGTGTCCGGCCCAGCCGCCCAGCGACGACGTCAGCGCGTTCTGCGTGAGGTCGGCGCCCTGCCTGGCCCCCGCCAGCTCCGGGTTGGTCGTCAGGATAATGAACGCGGTCATGGTGCAGATCAGGATCGTGTCGAAGAAGACCCCCAGCGACTGCACCAGCCCCTGCTTGACCGGGTGCGAGACCTCCGCCGCCGCGCCCGCGTTGGGCGCCGAGCCCAGTCCCGCCTCGTTCGAGAACATCCCGCGCCGGATGCCCTGCTGGATCGCGGTGCCGACCGCCCCGCCCGCGGCCTCCCGGAAGCCGAAGGCACTGCCCACGATGTCCGCGAGCACCCGCGGCAGATCAGTGATGTTGAGGACGACCACGGCCACGCCCAGGAACAGGTACAGCACCGCCATCACCGGCACCAGCACCTGCGTCACGCTGCTGATGCGCCGTACGCCGCCGAAGACCACAAGACCGAGCAGCACCGCCAGCGCCACCCCGATGACCGGCTCCCGCCAGGAGGCCGCACCGCCGAAGGACCCGCCGACGACCGAGACGATCGTGTTGGCCTGCACCGCGTTGAACACGAACCCGAAGGTCACCGTGATGGTGACCGCGAACAGCACGCCCAGCCACCGCTTCCCGAGCCCGCGCTGCATGTAGTAGGCGGGCCCGCCCCGGTACGTACCGTCGTAGTCGCGCACCTTGTACAGCTGCGCCAGCGCCGACTCCACGAACGCGGACGCGGCACCGACCGTCGCCATCACCCACATCCAGAACACCGCGCCAGGACCGCCGAGCGTGATCGCGGCGGCCACGCCCGCGATGTTCCCCGTCCCGACCCGCGCCGCCGCCGAGATGGTGAAGGCACCGAACGACGAGACGGACTTGCGGCCCTGCGCGTCCGGCAGCGCCTTGTCGCCGAGCACCCGGATCATCTCGGGGAACATCCGCACCTGGACGGCCCTCGAACGGACCGTGAAATAGAGCCCGGCGCCGATCACCAGCGGGATGAGCAGATAGCTCCAGAAAGCGTCGTTGATGTCGACGATGTATGAGTCCAGGTTTGCCATGGGGCACAGCTTGCGCAGGAATAGTCCGCTTTATCCAACTGAAACATCCGAACGCGCCCGCAAAACCTGTAAAACCCGTAAAACGCCACTGGGGCGGCACCCCCGAAGGGGTACCGCCCCAGTGGACGTACCTACTGCGTCAAGCAGTACCTACTGCGTCATGCAGAGGGAGCAGGACTTAGAAGTCCATGTCCCCGCCCGGCATGCCACCCGGGGCGGCAGCGCCGGCCTTCTCGGGCTTGTCGGCGATGACGGCCTCGGTGGTGAGGAACAGCGCGGCGATCGACGCGGCGTTCTGGAGGGCGGAGCGCGTGACCTTCGCCGGGTCCAGGATGCCCTCGGCGATCATGTCGACGTACTCACCGGTGGCGGCGTTCAGGCCGTGACCGATGGGCAGGTTGCGGACCTTCTCCACGACGACGCCACCCTCAAGACCACCGTTGACGGCGATCTGCTTGAGCGGGGCCTCCAGCGCGAGCTTCACGGCGTTGGCGCCGGTCGCCTCGTCGCCCGTGAGCTCCAGCTTCTCGAAGACGGCCGAGGCCTGGAGGAGGGCGACGCCACCACCGGCGACGATGCCCTCTTCGACGGCGGCCTTCGCGTTGCGAACGGCGTCCTCGATGCGGTGCTTGCGCTCCTTGAGCTCAACCTCCGTCGCGGCACCGGCCTTGATGACGGCCACGCCGCCCGCGAGCTTCGCCAGGCGCTCCTGGAGCTTCTCGCGGTCGTAGTCCGAGTCGCTGTTCTCGATCTCGGCGCGGATCTGGTTGACGCGACCGGCAACCTGCTCGCTGTCACCGGCACCGTCGACGATGGTCGTCTCGTCCTTGGTGATGACGACCTTGCGGGCGCGGCCGAGCAGGTCGAGACCGGCGTTCTCCAGCTTGAGGCCGACCTCCTCGGAGATGACCGTGCCGCCCGTGAGGATGGCGATGTCGTTCAGCATGGCCTTGCGGCGGTCGCCGAAGCCCGGGGCCTTGACGGCGACGGACTTGAACGTGCCACGGATCTTGTTGACGACGAGGGTGGAGAGCGCCTCGCCCTCGACGTCCTCGGCGATGATCAGCAGCGGCTTGCCGGACTGCATGACCTTCTCCAGCAGCGGAAGGAGGTCCTTCACGTTGCCGATCTTGCTGTTGACGATCAGGATGTACGGGTCGTCCAGCGCCGACTCCATGCGCTCCATGTCGGTCGCGAAGTACGCCGAGATGTAGCCCTTGTCGAAGCGCATGCCCTCGGTGAGCTCAAGCTCCAGGCCGAAGGTCTGCGACTCCTCGACCGTGATGACGCCTTCCTTGCCGACCTTGTCCATCGCCTCGGCGATGAGCTCGCCGATCTGAGTGTCGGCGGCGGAGATGGAGGCCGTCGAAGCGATCTGCTCCTTGGTCTCGACATCCTTCGCCTGCTCCAGGAGGGCGGCGGAGACGGCCTCGACGGCCTTCTCGATGCCACGCTTCAGGGCCATCGGGTTGGCACCCGCGGCGACGTTGCGCAGACCCTCGCGGACCAGCGCCTGCGCGAGGACGGTCGCGGTGGTCGTACCGTCACCGGCGACGTCGTCCGTCTTCTTCGCGACCTCCTTGACGAGCTCGGCGCCGATCTTCTCGTACGGGTCTTCGAGCTCGATCTCCTTGGCGATGGAGACACCGTCGTTGGTGATCGTGGGGGCGCCCCACTTCTTCTCAAGGACGACGTTGCGGCCCTTGGGGCCAAGGGTGACCTTGACGGCGTCGGCGAGCTGGTTCATGCCACGCTCGAGGCCGCGCCGGGCCTCCTCGTCGAACGCGATGATCTTGGCCATGTGAAGTGGTCCTCCCAGGACGGGGTGGATTTCTCCGGACCGGGGGTTCGATGCCCGCGACGGACGGCTTCGCAATGCCCGGGATTCCTTACCCCGACACCGCTCGGCCTCACCGAACCTGGTCCAAGTTCTGTCACTCTCACTGGGAGAGTGCTAACGCCAATGATTAGCACTCGACCCCTGCGAGTGCAAGCGGCTACCACAGTTCTTGGCGCGCGCAGCACGCTGTACGCCGGATGCGGGACGTCCTACGCCGGACGCAGCAAGGGCCCGTACCCCTGTGAGGGGATACGAGCCCTTGGTGCGTGAGTCGCTGAGTAGTGCGTCGGTGGCCGATCGCGCCGAGATTCAGACGGCGAGCTTGACCATGTCCGCCTGCGGACCCTTCTGGCCCTGCGAGATCTCGAATTCGACTCGCTGACCCTCTTCAAGGGTGCGGTAGCCGTCCATCTGGATCGCGCTGTAGTGGACGAAAACATCCGCACCACCGTCGACCGCGATGAAGCCGTACCCCTTCTCCGCGTTGAACCACTTGACGGTGCCCTGAGCCATGCCTAACTCCCCTATTACTGGCCCTTGCGCGGGACCGCACTTCGCGGCCCCGGGTCAGACCCCACCCGCCGACAGGAACGCGGAAGGTGTGCGCCGAAGCGCGTCGACCGCGGCTGAATGTATCCGCCCAACTGCCCTCTGCAACAGGTCAATCGGACGAGAATTCTGGGTACGCCTGAACGGCCGGATCGGTCAACTGCCTTGATTCCGGGGCAAGTCGGGCCGGACATAGTGTGCGCTTCGGCGGCAAAAGGCTCGAACGCGCGGGCCGCATCTTCTCTCGTTCTCATATGCTCGGGGCACAGGCGGAGAGCGGGCCTTCCCCTACTCTACCCCTTTCAACCATGCAGAATTGCCCCCTCCGCTTGTGAGCGGAGGGGGCAACTTCCGTTAACGCAGAGATCTTTGGGCAGAGATCTTTGGGCAGAGCGCCCCGAAGGCTCAGCCGCCGGCGACGGCCGGAATGATCGAGACGCCCGCACCGTCCGGCGTGGCCGTCTCCAGGCCGCTCTCGAAGCGCACGTCGTCGTCGTTCACGTACACGTTCACGAAGCGGCGCAGCTTGCCCTGGTCGTCCAGGACGCGGGCGGCGATGCCCGTGTGGTTCTTCTCCAGGTCGGCGATGACCTCGGCCAGGGTGGCGCCCTCGGCGGCGACCTCGGACTCGCCGCCGGTGTACGTGCGGAGGATGGTGGGGATGCGGACCTTGACGCTCATGGTGTTCAGCCTTCCGTTGCGTACGTACTCGACGAGATGGTCAGCGGGCCAGGCCGGCGTCGCGGAACGCGTCCAGGCTCGGGCGGATGGTCGCGGAAGGGCCGGTGGTCGGGGCCACCGCGTCCAGCGTCTTGAGGCCGTCGCCCGTGTTGAGCACGACGGTGGTCAGTGTCGGGTCGAGCAGACCGGCCTCGATGAGCTTCTTCGTGACGCCGACGGTCACGCCGCCCGCGGTCTCCGCGAAGATGCCCTCGGTGCGGGCCAGCAGCTTGATCGCGTCGACGACCTGCTCGTCGTTCACGTCCTCGACCGCGCCGCCCGTACGGCGGGCGATGTCCAGGACGTACGGGCCGTCCGCCGGGTTGCCGATGGCCAGGGACTTGGCGATGGTGTTCGGCTTCTGCGGCCGTACGACGTCGTGACCGGCCTTGAAGGCCGTCGACACCGGCGAGCAGCCCTCCGCCTGGGCGCCGAAGATCTTGTACGGCCTGTCCTCGACCAGACCGAGCTTGATCAGCTCCTGGAGACCCTTGTCGATCTTCGTGAGCTGCGAGCCCGAGGCGATCGGGATGACGATCTGGTCCGGCAGCCGCCAGCCGAGCTGCTCGCAGATCTCGTACGCGAGGGTCTTGGAGCCCTCGCCGTAGTACGGGCGCAGATTGACGTTGACGAAGCCCCAGCCCTCGCCGAGCGGGTCGCCGATGAGCTCGGAGCAGAAGCGGTTCACGTCGTCGTAGTTGCCCTCGATGCCGACCAGCTCGCCCCCGTACACGGCGGCCATGACGACCTTGCCCTGCTCCAGGTCGTGCGGGATGAACACGCAGGAGCGGAAGCCGGCGCGGGCCGCGGCGGCGCCCACCGCACCGGCCAGGTTGCCGGTGGAGGAGCAGGAGAGGGTGGTGAAGCCGAAGGCGCGGGCGGCCTCGACGGCGATGGCGACGACGCGGTCCTTGAAGGAGTGCGTCGGGTTGCCGGAGTCGTCCTTGACGAACAGGCCGCCGGTGACGCCCAGTTCACGGGCCAGGTTGTCCGCCTTGACCAGCTTCGTGAAGCCGGGGTTCAGGCTGGGCTTGGTGGCCACGTCGGCGGGGACGGGCAGGAGCGGGGCATAGCGCCAGATGTTCTCGGGGCCTGCCTCGATGCGCTTCTTCAGCTCTTCGGGGCTGCCGGTCGGGAGGTCGTACGAGACTTCGAGCGGACCGAAGCAGAGCTGACAGGCGAAGATCGGGCCGAGCTCGAAGCGCTCGCCGCACTCGCGGCAGGACAGCGCCGCGGCGGGGCCCAGGTCAACAGCGGTGGTGGTGCTCTCGGTGGATGTCACTGCGGTGGTCTGCACAGCCATGATGGCGAGGTCCTTCCTCATCTTCCCCGTGACGGCTTTCGCCACGAGACGGAATTGGCACCTTCCGGACCTGACCTCGCGGTCGGTCGGGGGGTTGCCGGGACTTCAACGGGCCGTTTCCCTCTGTCCCTCTGGATGAGCGCTATGACTCCGGGTGCCGTGTGTACGGCCCGGGTGTTTGTGTGCGTACAGACCCCGACATGCGACGGTCGTCCGCGTTGTTCAAGACTGTAACCGAACCCCCGGACGGGCGTGCCAGACGTCCGGACCGCGAGATAGATCACAGAGTCGGGAGTGACGGGCGTGCTGGAAGAGGTGGAGCGCTGGCTGAGTACGCGGTCCTGGGCCGCTGCCGACCGCCCGCTGGAACGGCTGCTCGCCGCCAAGGCCGCCCGCAACCAGAGCGTCAGCGTCGTCCTGCCCGCCCTGAACGAGGAGGCGACGGTCGGGGCGATCGTCGCCACCATCCGGCGGGACCTGATGGGCCCCGAGGTCCCCCTGGTGGACGAGCTGGTGGTGATCGATTCCGGGTCCCGCGACGCCACCGCCCGGGTGGCCGCCGAGGCGGGCGCCCGGGTGGTGCACCGCGACGCGATCCTGCCGCGCGTCCCGGCGCTGCCCGGCAAGGGCGAGGTGCTGTGGCGGTCACTGCTGGTGACCGGCGGTGACGTGGTCTGCTTCGTGGACGCGGACCTGAAGGACTTCGACGCGTCGTTCGTGTCGGGGATCGTGGGCCCGCTGCTGACCGACCCGGACGTGCAGTTCGTGAAGGCGACGTACGACCGCCCGCTCGGCGGGGCGGCCGGCCAGGGCGGCCGGGTCACCGAGCTGATGGCCCGCCCCCTCCTCAATCTCCACTGGCCCCAACTGGCCGGATTCGTACAGCCGTTGGGCGGCGAGTACGCGGTCCGTCGCTCGCTCCTCGAACGTCTCCCCTTCCCCGTCGGGTACGGAGTCGAGCTCGGCCTCCTCATCGACTCGCTGCACACCGTAGGACTCGACGCCCTCGCCCAGGTCGACGTGGGCGTCCGCATCCACCGCCACCAGGACGGCCAGGCGCTGGGCCGGATGGCGGCCGCGATCTACCGCACGGCCCAACTCAGGCTCTCCCGCGGCCATTTGATCCGCCCCGAACTCACCCAGTTCGAGCGCGTCGGCACCGCCTTCGTCCCCCGTACACACCCTGTGGACACGGAGGAGCGCCCGCCGATGCGGGAGATCGAGGAGTACGCGGAGCGGCACGCCGCCTGAGGCGCGGGCGACGTGGACGTCACGTCGCCGACCCGGCCGGCCCCACCGGGACCGACACCGCCGAACAAGCCGACGACCTGGCACCCGGCAGCGCACAAGCCGCAGCTGCAGACCCGATCGCAGACACAGACGCAGAGGTCCCTGTCGTCCCGCGCGTCCCGCGCCACGCTCGCCCGCACCGGGGCCGAGAGCTTCCGGGCCGGTTCGCCGGCGCTGCTCGCGCTCGGGTCCTGCGGGGCCGGGGCCCTGCTGATGGGCCTCGCGCGCCGCCGGCACTGAGCAGGCCGTACGGGGCGGCGGCCGGCCCGCCGCCCCGTACGCACGTTTGAGGGGATCCCGTACCGGCTAGGTTTCGGCACATGGCTTCCCAGTACGACCCTCCGCAGCCCGCCGCCGCCCGGGTCCTCGTCGCGTCCAACCGCGGTCCGGTGACGTACTCCCTCGGCGACGACGGCGCTCTGACCGCCAGGCGCGGCGGCGGCGGTCTGGTCTCCGGGCTCTCCGCGATCGGCCCGGACGCGGACGCGCTGTGGGTGTGCTCGGCGCTCGGCGAAGGAGACCGGGAGGCGGTACGCCGCGGAGTCGGCGAGCCGGGCGTCCGCATGCTCGACATCGACGCGGACACGCACGCCGCCGCGTACAACGGCATCGCGAACTCGGTCCTGTGGTTCGTCCACCACCTGCTCTACCAGACCCCGCTGGAGCCCGTCTTCGACGCGGAGTTCCGGCACCAGTGGGCGGCCTACGAGACGTACAACAAGGCCTTCGCCGAAGCCCTGGCCACGGCAGCGGCCCCGGGCGCCACCGTCCTCGTGCAGGACTACCACCTCTGTCTCGTCCCCGGGATGCTCCGCGCGCTCCGCCCCGACCTGCGCATCGGCCACTTCTCGCACACCCCGTGGGCCCCGGTCGACTACTTCCGGCTGCTCCCCGACGACATCGCCCGCCAGCTCCTGCACGGCATCCTCGGCGCGGACCGGGCGGCCTTCCTCACCCGGCGCTGGGCGGACGCGTTCACGGCGTGCGCGCTGGAGCACCTCGGCGAGGAGGCCCTCGACGGCAAGCGGATCGGCGTGCACGGCCTCGGCGCGGACGCCGACTTCCTGCGCGAGCGCGCACACCGGCCGGACGTCGAGCAGCGCCTGACCGCGCTGCGCGAACAGGTCGGCGGCCCGGACCGACGCACGATCGTCCGCGTCGACCGCACCGAGCTCTCCAAGAACATCGTGCGCGGCCTCCTCGCGTACGAACACCTCCTGGACACCCGCCCCGAGTGGCGCGAACACGTCGTGCACATCGCCTTCGCCTACCCCTCCCGCCAGGACCTGGCCGTCTACCGCGACTACACGGAGGCCGTGCGGCGCATCGCCGACGACATCAACTCCGAGTACGGGACGCCCACTTGGACCCCGGTGGTGCTCCACGTCAAGGACGACTTCGCCCGCTCGCTCGCCGCGTACCGGCTCGCCGACGTCGCCCTGGTCAACCCGATCCGCGACGGCATGAACCTGGTCGCGAAGGAGATCCCGGTGGTCTCCGACGAGGGCTGTGCGCTCGTCCTGTCCCGGGAGGCGGGCGCGTACGAGGAACTCGGCGACGACGCGCTCGTCGTCAACCCGTACGACGTGACGGGCACGGCCGACGCGCTCCACGAGGCGCTGACGATGGAACCGGAGGAGCGCGCGGAACGCACGAAGCGACTGGCCGCCGCGGCGACGGCGCTGCCCCCGCAGCAGTGGTTCCTGGAACAGCTGGAAGCCCTGCGCGGCTGAACCGCCTACCGGTGTGTGCACCGGCACGCCGAAGGCCCGGGACTCTCGCGAGTCCCGGGCCTTCGGTTTCTTCCAGTAGCGGGGACAGGATTTGAACCTGCGACCTCTGGGTTATGAGCCCAGCGAGCTACCGAGCTGCTCCACCCCGCGTCGGTAGACCTGACAGTACGGGGTTTCGGGTGCGGTGGGAAATCGATTCCTCACCGGCTCCTGGCGCGCTCCTGGGAGAGGCGTCGCGCGAGGGACTCCAGGAAGGCGGTCACCTCGGCCGGTCCAGGCAGCAACACGTCCGCCTGCTCGGCGAGTTCGGGAATCGCCGTGCCGCTGCACAACAACAGCCCCGGGAGGCCGTCGGAGCGGAGCTTCTGGACGGCGGCGTAGGCGGGGAGGTCGCCGAGGTCGTCGCCCGCGTAGAGGACGGAGGTCGCACCGACCTCGTGCGCGTACTCGGCCAGGGCGACGCCCTTGTCCATGCCCGGCGGCCTCAACTCCAGTACCAGGCGCCCCGGTTCGAGGATCAGACCGTGCCGGGCGGCGAGCGCGGCGAGGGGTGCTCGGAGCGCCTCGAAGGCGGCTTCGGGGTCGTTCGCCCGGCGGGTGTGGACGGCGAGGGCCTGCCCCTTCTCCTCCACCCAGGTGCCGTGCCACGCACCGTGCGCGTCGAGCACCCCGGGCAGCTCGGCGCGGACGGCGGCGATGCCGGGGTGGGGGGCGGGGGCGCGGACGGTGCCGGTACGGGCGTCCCAGCGCTCGGCACCGTAGTGGCCGAGGACGGTGAGGTGCTCAAGCCCCGGGACCCCGGCGAAGCCGCCGTACCGCACGGCGACTCCGGCCGGCCGCCCGGTGACGATGGCCACGGAGGCGACGAGCGGCGCGAGGGCGGAGAGGGCGGGGACCGCACCGGGGTGAGCACGGGCCTGCTCGGGGTCCGGGACGATGTCGGCGAGGGTGCCGTCGAAGTCGAGGGCGATGAGGGCGCGTTGAGGCGCGGAGAGAATCGCGGAGAGGGCGTCGCGACCGGCAGGGGTGGACGGTTCGGGAAGAGTGTCCATGGCCCCGACGATACCGGGGGCGGGGTCGGGGGCGTGCGGTCGCGGAGGGGTGCGCTCCGCGTGGGGGGGGCGGCGGCGTCAGCCGCCCAAGGGGCTAGGGGGCGGGCATTTAGGGGCGCGGGGAACTGCGCGATCAGCCACGACGCACCCGCACGACGACCACCGGCCCGCCCCGCCCCAGCCCTGTCCCGCCCTGCCCTGCCCGCCGCAGGCGTCGGCTACCTCCGCCCCCGCTGCCCCTCCCGCACCCGCCGCAACCTGTTCACCGTCACCGGGTCGTGCACGAGCGCCCGCTCGTCGTCGAGGAGCGCGTTCAGCAGCTGGTAGTAGCGCGTCGGCGAGATCCCCAGCTGTTCCCTGATCGCCCGTTCCTTCGCCCCGGGCCCGGCCCACCCCTGCCGCTCCACGGCAAGGACGGCCAGCTCCCGCTCGGACAGGACAGGACCGGGCCCCGCGCCCGCACCCTCGTACGGCGATTCCATCCGCCCAGCCTATTGCGAGTTGTCCGTGGCCGCCGCCTCCCGCGACAGCACGCCCAGCACGCCCGCCGGCGTGCCCGGGTCCTCGACCGTCTTGCCGATCTCCTTCTTGACGCTCTCGCTCACCGTCGCCCACGACGTCTTGGAGACCGGGTACAGCTGCGAATTCGGCATCGCCTCAAGGAACTTGCGCACCTTCGCGTGCTTGCCGTCGGCGGCCATCTTGTCGGTCGCGGTGACGGTCGGCGGCAGCAGGTCGAACTCGTCGGCGAAGGTCATCACGTTCTCGTCGCTGTACGCGAAGTCGAGGAACTTGCCGATCTCCGTGCCGTGCCCGTTCTTCTTGAAGCCCATCATCCAGTCGGCGACGCCCATCGCGGGCATGACCTTGCCGCTCTCGGAGGGCAGCGGCACCATCTCGTACTGGACACCGTTCTTCTCCGCCTGCTTCATCAGCGACGGGTGGCCGTTGAGCATGCCGACCTCGCCCTTCGCGAAGGCCTCGAAGGCGGCCTTGCGGTTGAGCTTGCCGGGGGCGACGGGGCCGGTCAGACCGGGCTTGACCAGGTCGTTCTTGAGGAAGTCGAAGGCGCCGATGTTGCTGGCCGAGTTGATCGTGTACGTACCGATCTCATCGGTGTAGCCGGAGCCGGAGGACAGCATCCAGTTCATGGTCTCGGCCTGTGCCTCCTCCGGGCCGAGCGGCAGCGCGAACGGGTACTTCACACCGTCCGCCTTGAGCTTCTTCGCGTCGGCGGCGAGGTCGGCCCAGGTCTTCGGCGCGGACTCGATGCCGGCCTTCTCGAAGAGGCTCTTGTTGTAGAACATCAGCCGGGTGCTGCCGATGAACGGCATGCCGTACTGCATGCGGTTCACCTCGCCCGCGCGGGCGAGCGGTTCGAGGAAGTTGGCCTGGGTGGCGATGGAGACCAGGTTGTCGACGGAGTACAGCTTGTTGGCCGCCGCGTAGTCGGCGTACGCGCCGATCTGGGCGATGTCCGGGTCCTCGCCGCCCTTGACCATCTCGGCGACCTTGCGGTCCACGTCCTCCCACGAGTAGATCGAGACGTCGATCTTGATGTCGGGGTTCTTCGCCTCGAAGGCGCGGGCGAGCTTGTTCCAGTACTGCTTGGTGCCGTCGCCGCCGTCGAGGTTGTAGTCCGCGGCGACGAGCTTCAGGGTCACCTCGTCGGAGCCGCCGATGCCGAGCGTGCCGCAGCCCGCGACGGTCGCTGTCATACCGAGTGCGGCTATCGCCGCGGTCAGACCCAAGTAGCGCCGCTGCACAGCCCGTTCCACCCTTTGTTGCCCGTTTTGGTGTTGATTTGCGTTGATAGGTACGTACCTTTGTGAGGTTGTCCGCGTCCCACCAACGCTCTTGTCCGCATGAGTTGCGAGAAGATGCGATGAGTATCGATTTTCGCCCATGCGTGACCGCGAGGTCTACACCACTTGGGTATCTCTTCCGCAACACCTTCCGCAAATCACGTACGGCCTGCTAAGCAGGGCTTCGACAAGGTCTTCATGGTCATCCACGTTCCCGAGGAGCCGTCGCGCATGTCCCGCACCGCAGTTGAGATAGCCACCCAGCCGACTTGTTGGCGGCGCGCCGTCGAGTACGCGGCCGACTTCGAGGGCCTTCCCCTGCCTGGTGAGCGCGTCGCGGTCACCGGCTGCGGCACGTCGTGGTTCATGGCGATGGCGTACGCGGCACTGCGCGAGGCGTCGGGCCAGGGCGAGACGGACGCGTTCGCCTCCTCCGAGTTCCCGGCGGGGCGGTCGTACGACCGTGTGGTGGCAATCACGCGCTCGGGCACGACGAGCGAGGTCCTGACCCTGCTCGGCGAGATCCGCGGCAAGGTCCCCACCCTCGCCCTCACCGGCGACCCCAAGACCCCGGTCATGGACGCGGCCGACACGATCGCCGTCCTCGACTGGGCCGACGAGGAGTCGGTCGTCCAGACCCGCTTCGCGACGACCGCGCTCGCCTTCCTGCGCGCGGGCCTTGAGCGCACGGGCACGCTCCCGGCCGGGGTGAAGACGGTCACGGCGGCCGCCGTGGACGCCGAGCTCGCGATCACGGAGCCGCTCCCGGAGGCGGTCACGTCCGCCGAGCAGTGGACGTTCCTCGGCCGCGGCTGGACGTACGGGCTCGCCCAGGAGGCCGGTCTGAAGATGCGCGAGGCGGCGGGGGCGTGGACGGAGTCCTACCCGGCGATGGAGTACCGCCACGGCCCCATCTCGATCACCGGACCGAACCGGGTGGCCTGGATGTTCGGCACGCTGCCGGAGGGCCTGGCCGGGGACGTCACCGACGTCGGCGGAACGGTGGTCGCCCACGCCACCGCCGACCCGATGGCAGACCTGATCCGCGCCCAACGCCTCGCGGTCGTCCTCGCCGAGTCCAAGGGCTACGACCCGGACCACCCGCGCAACCTGTCGCGCAGCGTGATTCTGGGCTAGTCGGGATGTGCGGTCGGGGGGCGCGCTCCGCGCAGGGGCCGCCCCCTCACCCACCAACCCTCTGTTTCCCGGGCTCCGCCCGGACCCCGGGGTTGCCCGTCCGGGCGGATTGCGTTCCGCGCGGGCGCGTCGTCGTCGGCCGCGCAGTTCCCCGCGCCCCTATGGGCGCGCCCCCGTACCCCGCCACACCCGCGGACAGCGGTCCAGTGGACTAGACCTGTCCGGGGTCAACGCGCGACACTGACCCCGTGAAACACGTCATCGCCCTCGATGTGGGCGGCACCGGAATGAAGGCCGCCCTGGTCGGGACCGACGGCACCCTCCTCCACGAGGCCCGCCGCCCCACCGGCAGGGACCGCGGCCCCGAAGCAGTCGTCGAGTCGATCCTCGCGTTCGCCGCAGACCTCCGCGCCCAAGGCGAAGCACAGTTCGGCGAGAGCGCGTCCGCCGCCGGAGTGGTCGTTCCCGGCAACGTCGACGCCGCCAACGGCATCGCCCTCTACTCCGCCAACCTCGGCTGGCGCGACGTCCCGCTGGGCGCCCTCCTCGGCGAGAGGCTCGGCGGCATCCCCGTAGCCCTCGGCCACGACGTCCGCACCGGCGGCCTCGCCGAGGGCCGCATCGGCGCGGGCAGAGGCGCCGACCGCTTCTTCTTCGTACCCCTCGGCACCGGCATCGCCGGCGCCATCGGCATCGACGGCACCATCGAGCCCGGCGCGCACGGCTGGGCCGGCGAGATCGGCCACGTCGTCGTACGCCCCGGCGGTGTCGCCTGCGGCTGCGGCCAGTACGGCTGCCTGGAGCGGTACGCGTCCGCCTCCGCGGTCTCCCTCGCCTGGGCCCAGGCGAGCGGCGACCCCGACGCCGACGCGGCCGACTGCGCGAAGGCCGTCGAGAGCGGCGACCCCAGGGCCGTCGCCGTCTGGCACACGGCCATCGACGCGCTTGCCGACGGCCTGATCACCGCGCTCACCCTCCTCGACCCGCGCACCCTCATCGTGGGTGGCGGTCTTGCCGAGGCCGGGGAAACCTTGTTCGTACCGCTGCGCACGGCGGTCGCGGAACGCATCACGTTCCAGACGCCGCCGACGATCGTGCCGGCGACCCTCGGCGACACGGCCGGCTGTCTGGGCGCCGGGATCCTCGCCTGGGACCTGCTCGCCACGTACGAAGGCACCAGCACCGAAGTGTCTGGAACCGACGCTCACGGCAACCCCGCCACCCCCACCCCCCACGCCATGCACACCGACGTCATGGCCCCCACGGAGGTAACCGACTGATGGCCAGCAACAAGGTCCAGGTCCTGTCCGGCGCCAAGGTGGTGCTCCCCACCGGCACCGTCGAGGACGGCCGGGTCATCGTCGACGGTACGCGGATCTCGGGGGCGCTCCCCGATTCCGCCTCCGGCACCCCCGCCCTCGACCTGTCCGGCCACTGGATCGTCCCCGGCTTCGTCGACATGCACGTCCACGGCGGCGGCGGCGCGTCCTTCACCTCCGGCACCCCGGACGAGGTCCTGCACGCCGTCCGCACGCACCGCGAGCACGGCACGACCACGATGGTCGCCTCCACCGTCACCGAGGAGATGGACGTCCTGGCGTCCCGCGCCGCCCTCCTCGCCGAGCTCGTACAGCAGGGCGACCTGGCCGGGATCCACTTCGAGGGCCCCTTCATCTCCCCCTGCCGCAAGGGCGCGCACAGCGAGAGCCTCCTGCGCGCCCCCGACCCGGCGGACGTGCGCAAGCTGATGGACGCGGCGCACGGCACGGCGAAGATGTTCACGCTGGCCACGGAGATGGCAGGCGGCATCGACTCCGTACGTCTGCTCGCCGAGAACGGCGTGATCGCCGCCATCGGCCACACCGACGCCACGTACGAGCAGACCGTCGAGGCCATCGACGCGGGCGCCACCGTCGCGACCCACCTCTACAACGCGATGCCCGCCATCGGCCACCGCACCCCGGGCCCGATCGTCGCGCTGCTCGAAGACGAGCGCGTCACCGTCGAGCTGATCAACGACGGTACGCACCTGCACCCCGCCTCGTTCCGGTTCGCCTACCACCACGCGGGCGCGGCGCGCGTCGCGATGATCACGGACGCGATGGACGCGGCGGGCTTCGGCGACGGGCAGTACCAGCTCGGCCCGCTCGCCGTCGAGGTGAAGGACAGCGTCGCGCGTCTCGTCGAGGGCGGCTCGATCGCGGGCTCGACCCTCACGCTCGACACGGCCTTCCGCCGCTCGGTCACCGTCGACGGCCTTCTCGTCGACGACGCCGTACGGTCCCTTTCGGCCAACCCGGCCCGCCTCCTGGGCGTCGACGACCGCGTCGGCTCCCTCGAACCCGGCAAGGACGCCGACCTCGTCGTCCTGGACGCGGACTTCGCGGTCGCCGGTGTCATGCGCAAGGGCGAATGGGTGGTTGCGCCCCAACTGGGTTGATTTCCTGCTCAATTGTTTTGAAGTGGCTGGCCCGGCCCCCTGGGCCAGCCATTTTTCTTTTGGCATGATCCCCCTGGCGGACAGCCGGGAAAGCGTTTTCTGGAACAACGCCGTTTCCTAGAACAACGCCGTTCTCCAGAACAACACCGTTCTCCAGAACAACGCCGAGCAACGCTACGGGGGTGGACGCGGATCATGACCATGATCCTCACCGTCACGCTGAACACCGCACTCGACCTGACCCACCACGTCCCCCGACTCGTCCCGCACGCCTCCCACCGCGTCACCGACGTCGCGGAACGCCCCGGCGGCAAGGGCCTCAACGTGGCGCGCGTGCTGGCCGCCCTGGGCCACGAGACGGTCGTCACCGGCTTCGCGGGCGGCCCGACGGGCGAGGTCCTGCGCACGCTCCTCGCCGCCGAGTCCCCGGTCGACGCGCTCGTCCCCATCGCAGGGAACACCCGCCGCACGCTCGCGATCGTCGACGGGTCGACGGGCGACACGACCCAGCTCAACGAACCGGGCCCGACCGTCACCCCGGCCGAGTGGGAGACCTTCCTCTCTTCGTACGAGGAACTCCTCCGCAGCGCACAGGCGGTGGCCCTCTGCGGAAGCCTCCCGCCCGGCATCCACGTGGGTGCGTACGCGGACCTGATCCGCCGCGCCCGTACGGCAGGGGTCCCCGTCCTCCTCGACACCAGCGGCGAACCCCTCCTGCGCGGCATCGCCGCCCGCCCCGACCTGGTCAAGCCCAACGCCGACGAACTCTTCCAGCTGACCGGCTCCCGGGACCCCGCCACGGCCTCCCCCGACGCCCGCCGCAAGGGCGCGCACGCGGTCGTCGCCTCGCTCGGCCCGGACGGGATCCTCGCCACGACGGACGTGGGCGTCTGGCAGGCCACACCTCCCACCCTCGTACGGGGAAACCCCACCGGCGCGGGCGACTCGGCGGTGGCGGGCCTCCTCGCGGGCCTGGTCACGGGCCTCCCGTGGCCCGACCGCCTGAAGCTGGCGGTAGCCCTGTCGGCGGCAACGGTCGCCGCCCCGGCGGCGGGCGAATTCGACCGGCCGACGTACGAGTCCCTACTCCCCCAGATCAAGGTCACCCCACACGCGAGCGGCATCACACCCCGATGAAACCGCTACCGCAGGGACGGTGGTCATCGTGCGGGTCCATCGTGGCTGATCGCGCAGTTCCCCGCGCCCCTAAATACCGCCGTCTCCTTGGGCAGCGGGGCCGCCCCCCGGGGGCGGAACGGGTGGGCAAGGGGGCGGCCCCCACGCGGAGCGCCCCTCCCCTCGGCCGCACGCCCTCACCACCGCACTACCCCAGGACAGGGACCCTCACATGCCACTAGTCACCACCGGTGAACTCATCACCTCCGCCGCCTCCACCCACCAAGCCCTCGCCGCCTTCAACGTCATCACCCTCGAACACGCCGAAGCCATCGCCACCGGCGCCGAGCGCGCGAACTCCCCCGCCGTCCTCCAAATCTCCGAGAACGCCGTCAAGTTCCACGGCGGCAACCTCCTCGCCGTCGCCGCCGCAGCCGCCGCCGTCGCCCGCGCCTCCTCCGCCCCCCTCTCCCTCCACCTCGACCACGTCGTCTCCGTGGACCTGCTGCACGCCGCCCACGAGGCCGGCTTCAGCTCCGCGATGTTCGACGCCTCGAAGCTCTCCTACGAGGACAACGTCAAGGCCACCGCCGAAGCCGTCCGCTGGGGCCACGAGCGCGGCATCTGGATCGAGGCCGAACTCGGCAAGGTAGGCGGCAAGGACGGCGAGGCCCCGCTCGACGCGCACGCCCCGGGCGTAAGGACCGACCCCCAGGAGGCCGCCGCTTACGTCGCGGCCACCGGCATCGACGCCCTGGCGGTCGCGGTCGGCTCCTCCCACGCCATGACGGAACGCACCGCCGCCCTCGACCACACCCTGATCGCCCGCCTCAAAGAGGCGGTCCAGGTCCCCCTGGTCCTGCACGGCTCCTCGGGCGTCCCCGACGAGGAGATCCGCCGGGCAGTCGCCTCCGGAATGGTCAAGATCAACGTCGGCACGGCCCTCAACACGGCCTTCACGGGCGCGGTCCGCGCGTACCTCGAAGCGAACCCCTCCACGGTCGACCCCCGCAAGTACATCGCCCCGGGCCGCGAAGCGATGTCCGCGACCGTGGCGCACTTCCTGACGACGATCGGCTGACGACGATCGGCTGACGCCGGACCGTCCTCACACGTGAGTGGGCCCCACCGGGATACCACCGGTGGGGCCCACTCACGTACGTACCGACGTCACGAGCTCCTGTGGCCCGCTTCCAGCGACACCCGCGCCAGGTTCGCCTGACAGCCCGACGGGCACGAGATCACGAAGGTGTTGTCGCCCTCCTTGAGACTGAGCCAGGAGTAGGTGCTCTGCCAGCCCTTCGCCCAGTCCCCGTCCGGCGTGCCGCCGAAGTTCTTCATGTTGATGCCGGAACCGTGCGGCTTGCCGTTGACCGTCAGGTCGGCCTTGGCGTCCTTGCCCGGAATGCCGTAGTCGACGGACAGCGTGTACTTGCCCGCCTTCGGCACCTTGACGGTCCACGTCGCCGACGCGCCGGGCGTGCTCAGCGGCACATACGTCCCGGACTCCGACTTCGCCCCCGGCACGTCCTTCACCGCACTGAGCCCCGTCGACAACTGCAGAAGCCCCGCGTCCGACTTCGGCAGCGCCTCCGGCTCCTTCTCGCCCTCCGTCGGCTCCTCCGTGGGCTTCGGCTGCTGGGTCTGGCCCTGGCCGGCCGTGGCGCCGTCCTTGCCGGACGCCTGGTCCTTCTCGTCGCTGTTGCCGAAGTACACCGCCGCTCCGATGCCGATGCCCACGGCCGCGACCACCGCGATCGCACCGATCAGCAGACCGCGCGTGTTGGGACCGCGCCCGCGG
Source organism: Streptomyces sp. NPDC021093 (assembly GCF_044333135.1). Taxonomy (NCBI): domain Bacteria; kingdom Bacillati; phylum Actinomycetota; class Actinomycetes; order Kitasatosporales; family Streptomycetaceae; genus Streptomyces; species Streptomyces sp. NPDC021093. The sequence continues at coordinate 53,039 of NZ_JBIRQJ010000019.1, forward strand.
CCACCGCCGCCGGGTCCCTGACCGCCGGGGTACGGAGCCGGACGGCCCGGTGCGCCGCCGGGCTGCGTCTCGGGCGCCGCGTAGTGAGCGTTGGGCTGCCCGTACTGCGGCCCCTGGCCCTGTGCCTGGCCCTGCTGCGGAAACGGCTGCGTGGCCTGCGCCTGCTGCCCGTACTGCTGCCCCTGGCCCTGCGCCTGCTGCCCGTACTGCCGCTCGCCGACCGCCCGCACCTGGTTGTACGACGTCCTGGGGACCCCGCGCTGCGAAGTCGGACCCGGGTAGCCGTAGCCGCCGCCCGAGCTCGGCGGCTGAGCGCCCGCCGCACGGCCGTCCTCATAGAGGTAGCCGAACGGGTCGTCGTCCTCGGGCGTGCTCGTGCCGTTGTTCCCGGCCGTCATCCCTGGTCACTCCTCACCATGTTCGCCAGCGTCGCCGACCCGGCGAGCCTACCCGGTACGGGCAAAGGGCTTCTGGGACATGGGAAACAGTGGGAAACAGCACGCACGGGTGCGGGCTATCCGGCCCGCCTGTGCACCTTCGACCTGGACCGCTTTTCGATGTACATGCGCTGGTCGGCGGACTGCAGCACCTCGTCGACCGTCATCCCGCACTCCGCCCAGCCAATGCCGAAGCTGGCCCCGACCCGTACCGCTCGGCCGTCGACGCGGATGGGAGGGATGATCGCGTTACGGAGCCGGACGGCGAGGTCCGCCGCGTCCGCGTTGCCGAGGCCGTCCGCGAGGACCACGAACTCGTCGCCGCCGAGCCGCGCGACAGTGTCACCGTCCCGGACACAAGTGGTCAGACGTCGTGCGACCTCGATCAGAACCTCATCACCAGCCTGATGTCCGAAGCGGTCATTGATGGACTTGAAGCCGTCGAGGTCGCAGAAGAGGACGGCGAGCCCCTTCGTTCCGTCGTCCTCCGCGCCCTCTTGAGGGGCAACCGTGTGCACGTGGTGGTCGTAGAAGCCGGGGTCGCCCTCGCCCATCGGATCCCCGAAGAACCCCTCGTCGTACGTCACGCCCTCGTCGTACGCCCCGTCGTACGCGGCGTCCAGCGCCTCCACGGCCGTCGCACGCACCGCGTGCGGACGGCGGCAGAGGCGGGCGCTGAGCCGGGCCCGCAGTTCGGCGCTGTTGGGCAGGCCGGTGAGGGAGTCGTGCGAGGCGCGGTGCGCGAGGTGGAGTTCGTGGCGCTTGCGCTCCTCGATGTCCTCGACGTGGGTGAGGAGGAAGCGGGGGCCGTCGGCGGTGTCGGCGACGACGGAGTTGCGGAGGTTGACCCAGACGAAGCTGCCGTCGCGGCGCTGGAGGCGGAGTTCGGCCCGGCCGCCCTCCGCCGACGTGCGCAGCAGGGTCCCGACGTCCTCGTGGTGGACGAGGTCGGCGAAGGAGTAGCGGCGCATCGCGGAGGCGGGGCGGCCGAGCAGGCGACAGAGCGCGTCGTTGGTGCGCAGGAGCCGGCCGTGCTGCTCGCCGCCCATCTCGGCGATGGCCATGCCGCTCGGCGCGTACTCGAAGGCCTGCCGGAAGGACTCCTCGCTGGCGCGCAGGGCCTGCTGCTCGCGCTCCAGGCGGACCAGGGCGCGCTGCATGTTGGAGCGGAGGCGGGCGTTGATGAGGGCGATGGAGGACTGGGAGGCGTACATCGTGAGCGCCTCCTGCCCCCATGCGCCGGGGCGGCGCCCGCCGCGCGGCCGGTCCACCGAGATCACGCCGATCAGCTCGCCGTCGCCGCCGGACGCGTACATCGGCGCGTACAGCCGGTCGCTCGGGTGCCACTCGTCGGCGAAGCGCGGCTCGGGCCCCTCGGTGTGCCACTGCGGTACGTCGTCCTCCATCAGCACCCAGCCCTCGGTGTGCGGAATGAAGTGGAGGTCGCCCCAGCGCTCGCCCATGGACAGGCGGCGTTCCCAGGAGGCTCGGGAGCCGACACGGCCGGCGATGAGGGCTTCGGCGGCGGTGTTGCCCGCGAAGGCGGCGACGACGAGGTCCCCGTCCGGGCGGACCAGGTTCACGCAGGCGAGTTCGTACCCGAGGCCGGCGACGATGCCGTCGGCGACGGCCTGCACGGTGTCCGACAGGCTGCGCGCGGTGTTGAGGTCAGCGACCACCCGGTGCAGTTGCCGCAGGGTCGCAAGACGGACGTACGGCTCCGACTCGGCCTCCATGACCCGCTCCCCGAGACCTCGACAGCAACGACAGCAACTCCAGGCTTCTCATCGTCCGATTGCCACCGCCACTGAATCACAGCGCGCTGCTCTCCCGGTACACAGGGTCAACAAATACTTCCCTCTGTGACTCAAGTCACAAGCGCGTACCGGAAGTTGATGTCTCTCCTGTGGGAGCGCTCCCGCGCTGCTCATGGCCTTGCGTGGCCGAAAACGGGCGGTGAGCGGAGGGTGGCGGGGAGGGTGCTGCGAGGGTTGTGCACGAGGAGACCTAGGTCTTCTCTGGTCCCTATGCCCGATGTGCCCGGGACATGTTCCCCCCTAGCGTTGATCATGTGTTCCAGATGACTGAAGCCACCCCGCAAAGCACCCTCCCGAAGCCTCGCCCTGTCGCGATCCCCCATCCTGAAGGGGTGAGCGATGACGAGTTCCGTGCCGCGATGGCCCGTTTCACTGCGGGAGTGACTCTGGTGACGGCCCATGACGCGGACGGCGGCCCGCGCGGCGAGGACGTCGGAATGACGGCGACGGCCTTCATGTCGGTGTCGCTGGAACCGCCGCTGGTGATGGTGAGCGTGCGCAACGGCTCCCGCATGGACGACCTCCTGGCCGAACAGCCCCTGTGGGCGGTCTCCCTCCTCTCCGAGAGCCAGCGGCACATCGCGGGCCGCTTCGCGATGAAGGGCCGCCTCAGCGACCGCCTCCTCTTTGAGGACATCGCGTGGAAGCGGGGAGAGGTGTCGGGGGCACCACTGGTGGGCGGCGCCCTGGCAGTCGTCGAGTGCCGCACCGAGCAGCGCGTCGAGGCGGGCGACCACACGCTGGTCATCGGCCGCGTACTGGCGGTCGACCTGCCCAGCGCGGACGGCGGCCCGCTGACCTACTTCCGCGGCAAGTACCGCCAGCTGAGCTGAGCGCAACAGGGGGCACTCACCAGGCGGCGCTCAGTAGGCGGCGCTCAGTAGGCAGCGCCCCATAGGGGCGCGGGGAACTGCGCGACCAGCCACACTCAACCCGCAGGCTAAGAACCGCCCCTCCCCGCCCGCGCACAGCGTTCAGTGCCAGTCCTTGCCCGACCGGCCGCCCTTCGTCTGGCTGCGCTGCTTCTTCTCGCGCAACCGCCGCTCGTTGATCCCGCGCGGGATCTTCGTCGCCCGGCGCGGCCGGGGCGGCGGCGCGCTCGCTTCGGCGAGCAGCGAGGCGAGCCGTACGGCCGCCGTCTCGCGGTTCCGCCACTGCGACCGGTGCTCGGACGCGTGCACGGACACGACGCCGTCGACCAGCCTCCCGGCCAGCCGCTCCAGCGCCCGCTCCTTCCACACCTCCGGCAGCGCATCGGTCCTGGCGAGGTCGAAGCGCAGCTCGACCCGCGTGTCCGAGGTGTTGACGTGCTGTCCACCCGGACCCGACGACCTGGAGAAACGCCACATGAGCTCGGCCTCCGGGAGGGAGACGGAGCCACGGATGATGTAGGGCCCGGACATGGGTCCATAATCCCTGCTCATCCCCTGCCCCGTCACACCGTTTTCGCAGGAGGCCGTCCACGACACGGACGCACCTCGCGCGACGATCTTGGCGCTGCCACGATGCACGCATGACTGACGACATGCGCGACGACATACGCGACGACGTGTGCGACGACATACGCGAGGCGTACCTGGAGGCCGCCGGAAGCGCGGTCCGGCTGCTGGCTTCGGAGCAGGTGGCCCGGGGCTGGAAGTCCGAGTCCGTGCTCCCCGGAATGACGGTCGGCGGACTGTCCGGTCACCTCGCGAACAGCGTTCTGCAGGTCGAGTGGTTCCTCGCGGGCACGGTGGCGGGCGCGGAGCCGGTGTCGCCCGTGCGGTACTACGCACGGCTCACCGGTACGGCGGTGCCGGACTCCGCGCTCAACGTCGGGGTGCGCGCCCGCAGCGAGGAGACGGCGGAGGCCGGCCCTACGACGGTGGCCGACCAGGCCCGGCAGGCATGGGAGCGGCTGTCGCAGCGGCTGCCGGCGGAGCCAGCCGACCGGCGGATCGAGGTCCTGCACCGTCCGGGGGAGGAGATGCTGCTCGACGGCTACCTCCAGACCCGTTGCGTCGAGCTGGCGGTCCACACCGAAGACCTCGCCCTCAGCGTCGGCAGCGAGGACCGGGCGCCGGACGCCGCGCTGAGCATCGCGGTCGACGTGCTGGTGGCGGCCGCCCGTGACCGGCACGGCGACCAGGCGGTGCTGCACGCGCTGGCCAGGCGCGAGCGCGACACGACGGACGCCCTGCGCGTCCTGTAGAAGCGCCCCCGAAGGCCTCCCCGGACGGCAGCGACGAACCTACCGAAGAACCCGCCGCCGAACCTGCCGACGAACCTGCCGACGAACCGCAGGCGACCCGCGGCGCCGACGCATCGGCAAAGAAAGTAAAGAGAACCGCCCGAACCTGGAACTTCCCGGGCCCCGGACCGCGTTAGATGGGGTGACGGTAGCTTCGGCACTTGTAACCGAAGCCCGCACACCACGATGAAAGGGACATCCCATGGCAGTAAGCCTCAGCAAGGGTGGCAATGTTTCGCTCTCCAAGGAGGCCCCGGGCCTGACCGCCGTCACGGTCGGCCTCGGTTGGGACGTCCGCACGACCACGGGCACGGAGTTCGACCTCGACGCGTCCGCCATCGCGGTGAACCCCGCTGGCAAGGTCTACTCGGACGGCCACTTCGTCTTCTTCAACAACAAGGCGACGCCGGACCAGACCATCGTGCACACCGGCGACAACCGCAGCGGTGAGGGCGAGGGCGACGACGAGCAGATCAACGTCAACCTGGCCGGCCTCCCCGCCGACGTCGAAAAGATTGTCTTCCCGGTCTCGATCTACGACGCGGAAGCCCGCTCGCAGAACTTCGGCCAGGTCCGTAACGCCTTCATCCGCATCATCAACCAGGCCGGCGGCGCCGAGATCGCCCGCTACGACCTGAGCGAGGACGCCGCCACCGAGACCGCGATGGTCTTCGGCGAGCTGTACCGCAACGGTGCGGAGTGGAAGTTCCGCGCGGTCGGCCAGGGCTACGCCTCGGGCCTGACCGGCATCGCCCAGGACTTCGGCGTCAACGTCTGACGTACGAGTACGGCATGACCTGACCGAGGGCCCCGGCCACCGCACCAGCTCAACGCGGCGACCGGGGCCCTCGCGGCTTGCGGTTCTCGTACCGGACGCGATCCGCTCTGCCGCGCACGACATCGGCGGGCAGCCCGCCGTCCGCACTGGACCGTGCGTGAATTTGAGCCATCATCGCTCTGTACGCCACCCGTTGTCCGCGAGCTGACCGAGCTCGGGCACGCGACGCAGCTTCCGTGCACGTACCACCGGTAACCACAACTCCCCTTCATCGCACACGCGTTGACCGGATATCGGGCAGACTCCACCACAAATGGACTCTCAACGGACGCCCAACGGGCAAGAGAAGGTCAAAAACTTGTGAGGCATTTGTTGGCACTGCGTCAACTCTTGTCATTTGGTGTCACTCTCACATCGCTCAACCTCTTACCCCCCACGGAACGAGTGATGGAGAGCGTATGAACCCCCACAAGAACTCTGTCCGCATGTCGAAGAACACCAAGCGTGCCGCCGCACTCGCCGCGGCCGCCGCCATGGTGGTCGTCGGAGTCCAGGCCGGCAGTGCGACCGCCGCGCCCGAGAAGGCGCAGGGCGCGCAGGCCTCCTCCACCGCGGCCGCCGCCACCCTGCGGGCCGGCGCCATCAAGTCCGCTCAGGTCAGCGCCGCTTCGGCCGCCAGAAGCCTGGGTCTCGGTGGCACCGAGAAGCTCTTCGTGCGCGACGTCATCAAGGACGCCGACGGCACCGTCCACACCCGTTACGAGCGTACGTACGCCGGTCTCCCCGTCCTCGGCGGCGACCTCGTCACGCACGTCGCCAAGGGCGGAAAGCTGAAGTCGGTCGACAAGGCCACCGACGCGAAGATAGCCGTGCCGTCCACGACGCCGAAGCTCAAGTCGGCCGCTGGCGCCCGCAAGGTGATCTTCGCCGTCGACGGCAAGCCCGTGCTCGCCTTCGAGACCGTGAAGTCCGGCGTCAAGAAGGACGGCACGCCCAGCCGGCTGCACACCGTCACCGACGCCACCACCGGCAAGAAGCTCTACTCGTACGACGAGATCGAGACCGGCACCGGTACCGGCATGTACAACGGCGAAGTCCCGCTGACCAGCACCAAGGGCGGCGCCGGCTTCGACCTGACCGACGGCGAGCGCGGCGGTCACAAGACGTACGACCTGAAGGGCGGCCAGTCCGGCACCGGCACGCTCTTCAACGACGCCGACGACAAGTGGGGCAACGGCAAGGCCGACGACCCGCAGACCGCCGCCGTCGACGCCGCCTACGGCGCCGCTGCGACCTGGGACTTCTACAAGGCGGAGCTGGGCAGGAACGGCATCGCGGGCGACGGCAAGGCCGCCTACTCCCGCGTCCACTACGGCAAGGCGTACGTCAACGCCTTCTGGGACGACAGCTGCTTCTGCATGACGTACGGCGACGGCGAGGGCGACGCCCACCCGCTGACGTCCATCGACGTCGCCGCGCACGAGATGAGCCACGGCCTCACCGCGGCCACCGCCAACCTGGAGTACCAGGGCGAGTCCGGCGGCCTCAACGAGGCGACCTCCGACATCTTCGGCGCAGCCGTGGAGTTCTTCTCGAAGAACAAGGCGGACGTCGGCGACTACCTCATCGGCGAGAAGATCGACATCAACGGCGACGGCACCCCGCTGCGCTACATGGACAAGCCCAGCAAGGACGGCCAGTCGCTCGACTACTGGGACGAGAAGGCGGGCGACGTCGACGTCCACTACTCCTCGGGCATCGCCAACCACTTCTTCTACCTGCTGGCCGAGGGCAGCGGCGCGAAGGAGATCAACGGCGTGAAGTACGACTCGCCGACCAAGGACGGCTCGAAGGTCACCGGCATCGGCCAGCAGAAGGCCTACAAGATCTGGTACAAGGCCCTCTCGACCTACATGACGTCGACGACCGACTACAAGGCCGCCCGTGAGGCGACCCTGAAGGCGGCCACGGACCTGCACGGCGCGGACAGCGTCGAGGCCAAGACGGTGGCTGCCGCCTGGGCCGGGGTCAACGTCAAGTAACGGTTACCCGTTGGGAGTTGCTGGCTTCTCGTCACCGTGGAGCCAGACCTCCCAGACCTCCGACAGATCCGCTTCCGTCTGTGCGTCGACGTATGCGGTGAAGTCGTCGGTGGAAGCGTTTCCGTGGCGGTGGGTGGCGGCCCAGCCTTGAATGATTTCAAGGAAGGGTTCGTCGCCCACCGCCTGTCGGATTTTGTGGATGACCATCGCGCCGCGCTGGTAGACGGGATTGTCCGAGATCCGGCTTGCGTCCGGCGGACTGGCGGGCGGGAAAGCCCAGTTGGGCTCGTACTTGAACGCCTCGTCGAAGGACTCCTGGGCCGTCCTGCCCTCCTGGTCCTCCTCCCACATCCACTCCGCGTACGTGGCGAAGCCCTCGCTCAGCCACATGTCGCGCCAGTTCTTCGGCGAGACCGAGTTGCCGAACCACTGGTGGGCGATCTCGTGCAATTGGGCCTCTTCGAGTGAGTTGTCCCCGCCCTTGACTCCCGCGTAGACCGGCTTGCCCTGGCTCTCCAGTGCGTACCCCACGTCGTCGGCGTTGCGGAGGACGACCGACCCGATGGAGTCGAAGGGGTACGGGCCGAAGTTGGTGACGCACCAGTCCATCAAGTCCGGGATTTCGGAGCGCAGTTGGGCGCTCGCCGCATCCACCGACTCCTCGGCCGCCGCGTACACCGGAACGGTTCGTACGGCCGTCACCCCGTCCTCGGCCAGCTTCGCCGGGGCCTTGCTCTCCCACACCTTGAACTTCCCCACGGCCAGCATCGCCAGATAGCTCGCCATCGGCTCGCGCATCTGCCATGCGAAGGTGGTACGGCCGGACCTCGTGACCGGCGGACTCTTCAACTCGCCGTTGGAGATGGCGGTTTGGCCGTCCGGGACGGTGACCTTGATGTCGTACGTCGCCTTGTCGGAGGGGTGGTTGTTGCCCGGGAACCATGCCATTGAGCCGCTCGGCTGCCCCACCGCGACCGACACCTTGCCGTCCTTGGAGCGGAGCCAGCCCTCCTCGTCGGTGTCTGCGTTGACGATCCGCTGCGGATCACCCGAGTACCGCACCACCGCCGTGAACGTCTCCCCCTTCCGCAGGTCCCGCTTCGGCCGCAGCGTCAGCTCGGTGCCCGCCTGGCTCGCTGCGGCTTTCTCGCCCTCCACCGTCGCGCTGTCGACCTTGAGCTTCGACAGGTCGAGGTTGAACGCGCTCAGGTCCTGCGTCGCTCTCGCCGTGATCTCCGCCGTGCCCTTGAGGTGGTGGGCGGCCGGGTCGTAGTCGAGGTCGAGGGCGTAGTGGGAGACGTCGTAGCCGCCGTTGCCCAGCTTGGGGAAGAGCGGGTCGCGCAGGCCGTGCGCGCCCGGGGTGCCCTCGACGATGCCGGGGCCTTCGGACGTACAGCCGGACGCCGCGACCGTCAGGAGGAGTGCGGTCGCGGCGGAGAGGGCGAGGCGGGGGCTGCGGGGGTGACGAGGGCTGCGGGAAGGCATCCGGCGATCCTATGCGGCGGGCCCTGCGGGGCCTGGGCCGTGCCACGGGAGTGGCCGGAAACCTCAGCCCGGCCACTCCTCAGCCCAGCACCGCCACCCCCAGCGGACGTACCCCCGCCGCCACCTTCCGCTTCGTACCGCTCTCCAGGTCGACGACCGTGATGCCGTCCCACGAGCCCTCCCGGGTGAAGCCCCCGGTGACGTACGCGGTGCGGCTGTCGCGGGAGACGGCGACGTCCTCGTGCGCCCCGTCGAGCGGAACGACGCGTTCCGAGCCGTCGGGCTTACGGATGGTGAGCGAGGCCTCCTCGTCGTCGCCGCCGATCGGGCCCGTACCGACGACGATGAGGGTGCCGTCGGGGGCGAGCGTGGTGCCGTGCTGATGGGTGTTGGCGGTCATCGGCTCGACGGTGACGCGGCCGGTGCGCGGATCGAGGACCGCGAGGCGCTCGCCCTCGAAGGGGAGCAGCAGCTTGCCGTCGGCGGGGCGGACTGCGGCGTAGTGCGGCTTGAGCCAGGAGCCCAGGCCGCCCTCCGTACCGTACGGGGCGACTTCGAGCCGACGGGCGCGCAGGGTGTCGGCGCGCACGGCGGTGACGTCGTACGAGTCGTGGCCGGTCGCGTAGACCTCGCTCCCGTCGGCCGAGACGTCCACGTCGAAGGGGCGGCGGCCGACCCCCACGGTGTCGACGACCTTGCGGGAAGCGGTATCGATGACCTCCAACACCCCTTTCTCATCCGGGACGTTGACCCCGACGTAGACCCGGCTGCCGTCCGGCGACAGGGCGATGCCCATGCCGCCCGCCCGGTACTCGCCCATCGTCGCGGGCCCGTCGGCCTTCGTCTCGTACGGGATCCGGCCGAGGCTCGTACGGGTGCGGGTGTCGACGACCGCGACGCCCTCGGCGGTCGCGACCCACGCCCGGCCGTCCGCGCCCACGGCGAGACCGTACGGAGCGGTGCCGACCCGCACCGAGCCGACGGGCCCGCGCGCCGGGTCGACGAAGGTGACGGTGTCGGCGTCGAAGTCGGCGACGAGGAGGGTGCCCGCGAGGGTGGCCGCGGAGGCGGGAGTGGGCGCGGTGGGGGTGACGGAGGCGGTACGGGGCCGGTCGGGGGCGCTCTCGCCGGCCCCGGCGCAACCGGTCGCCAGCAGGCCGACGGCCACGGCGGAGAGGAGGGCGCGGCGTGCGGCTGCCGCGTTCATGGTCACGGTCCGCTTCACTTCGCCTCCCTCAGAAGTGCCGCGATGCCGTCGAAGCCGCGCCGCAGCGCATGTTCCAGCGCGGTCGTCCCGTCCCCGTCCGGCAGGTCCGGGGTGGCACCGGCGGCGAGCAGGATCTCCACGATCTCCTGGTGCGGACGGCCGCCGTCGCCGAGGATCACGGCCTCCAACAGGGCGGTCCAGCCGAGCCTGTTGACGTGGTCGACGTCCATGCCGGTCTCGGCCAGCACCGCCCGTACGTACTCGACGTGACCGCGCTCGCTCGCCGGGATCAGGGACACTCCGCCGAAGCGGTTGCGCAGTGTCAGGTCGGGTCCTGCGGGCAGCAGGGTCCGCATCATCGCGACGCTGCCCGTCACGCCGGTCACGAGCCAGGCACTGTCCTCGCGCACGTCCTGTGCGTCCGGATCGGCCCCGGCCGCGACCAGCAGCCGGGCGGCCTCCACATGACTCCCGAGCGAGGCGAGCAGCAGCGGGGTGCGCAGCTCCTCGTCACGGGCGGTGACCCGGCCCCCCGCACCGAGGGCGGCACGGACACCGGCGGCGTCCCCGCCCTTGGCGGCGGCGAGCAGACGCCGGTCGGCGTCGGGCGAGGGGGTGGGGGCGGTCATGCGGAGGCCCTTCTGTGCGTACGTACGGAACGGCGTGCGGCGGGGACCGCTCCGCCGACTGCTTCGCCGGCTACTTCGCCAGAGCAGCGACACCGGCCTGCGCGAACTTCTCGTCGAGGTCGCCGCTGGGCGCGCCCGCGACACCGATGCCCGCGATCGGCGCGCCCTTGGCCTGGACCGGGGCGCCACCGGCGAGGAAGAGGGTGCCGGGGATGTCCTTCAGGTTCGGGGCCTGGGCGAGGCGCTTGACGAGCTCGGAGGTGGGGGCGTTCCAGGAGACGGCGGTGTAGCCCTTCTTCACGGCCGACTCGGGCGACTGCGGTCCTGCGCCGTCGCCGCGCAGGGTGACGACGGTGTTGCCGTTGCGGTCGACGACGGCGACGGAGACGCGCTGGTTCTCCTTCTTCGCGGCGTCGAGGGCGGCCTCGGCGGCCTTGGTCGCGGCGGCGACGGTGAGGTGGGTGGACTGCTGGAGGTTCTGGTTCGAGGTGTCGGCCTTGACGGCGGCCTTGGTCTCGGCGGCCGGGGCGGATGCGCTGGCGCTGACGGCGCCGAAGGTACCGGCCCCGAGGACGGCGACGACGGCGGAACCGGTGAGGACGCGGGTACGGAGGGAGAGCTTCTTCATGGGGTGCTCCAAGGCTGCGATACGGAAGGAGAAGGAGGGCCGGAGAGCGGCGGGGGAGCCGCTCTCCGACTGCTTCCAATCCTGGGTCCGCCCACCCCCACGCACGGTCGGTGCACCGGCTCCTCCCGACGACCCGGCCGGTCGATGCCCGGGTCGGCCGATCGGTTGATGCGGGGGTGGTCCGGGTGGGTGAGGATGGATGCGCACCCGCCCCGTCCGGGCACCCCTTTGGGGGCGCGGGGAACTGCGCGATCAGCCACGACGCGCCCGCGCGAAGACCACCCGCCCCGCGGCGAGCGGTTCAGGTGGAGGGGTGGGGAGGGGCCGGATCCGCGAAGCGGCCCACCCACCCGCACCGACCCCACGCACAAGCACAGAACACCCCGAGGACGCGGAGCACAAAGTGCACCAGAACAACACCCAGCTCCCCCCACTCGACCCCGACGCCCGCCTCCTCGCCCTCGTCATGGACGCCGCCTTCTTCCTCCTCCTCGGCGCCTCCCTGGCCCGCTTCCTCCTCCGCCACCCGGGTGAACCCCGCACCCCGTGGATCATCGCCCTCAGCATCACGCTCGCCGTACTGCACGTAGCGCTGTACGTAGCGGGCCCGGCCGGCCGGAACAGCACCCGGTCCACCGCCCAGAACGCCCTCCGCCTGGCCACCGTAGTGATCGTCTGGGCCGTCCTCGTCGTCCTCGCCCCCAGCTTCGCCTGGTGCGCCGTACCCCTCCTCTACACAGGGCTGCGCACCCTCCCCACCCGCACCGCCCTGGCCCTCGTCGCCCTCCTCACCACCTTCGTCGTGATCGCCCAACTCCGGCTCTCCACCGAGGGGTTCGACCCGAACCTCGTCCTGGCGCCGCCCGCCGTGGCAGCCGTCGCCGCCGGCACCTTCGTCTACATGCAGCGGCAGGCCGCCCGCCAGCGGACCCTCATCGACGACCTGATCCGCACCCGCCGCGAACTCGCCGCCACCGAACGCCGCGAAGGCACCCTCGCCGAACGCCAGCGCCTCTCCATGGAGATCCACGACTCCCTCGCGCAGGGCCTGTCCAGCCAGCAGATGCTGCTCCAGGCCGCCGACCGCACCTGGGACGCGGACCCGACGACCGCGCGCCGCCACGTCCGTACCGCCACCTCCATCGCGGAACGCAACCTCGCCGAGGCACGCCGCTTCGTCCATGACCTGGCCCCCGCGGACCTGGCAGCGGCAGGCACCGGCGGTCTCGAAGAAGCCCTCCGCGCGGTCGCCACCCGCGAGAACGCCCGCTTCCACATCGACGGGACCGCCCCGGCCGCCCCGCTCCCCGACCGGGTCCAGTCGGCCCTGCTCCGTATCGCACAGGGCGCCCTCGCGAACGTACGAGAGCACGCAGGGGCGACCACCACCGCGCTCACGCTCACCTACCTGGACGACCAGATCGTCCTCGACATCGCGGACGACGGCCGCGGCTTCACGCCCGGCGGGGAAATCACGGGCGGCGTACGCGGCCACGGCCTCCCCGCCATCCGCGCCCGGGTCCAACAGCTCGGCGGTACTCTCGCCGTCGAGTCCGCCCCCGGCGAGGGCACGGTCCTGTCCGCCGCGATCCCCCTGGAGCCCGCCCCGTGAGCACCCCTCCCCCCGCCCCCGTACGCATCCTGCTCTGCGACGACCACGTGGTCGTACGGGCCGGGCTCCTCGCCCTCCTCGCCAGCGAACCGGACATCGAGGTCGTCGGCGAGGCCGGCAACGGCGAGGAGGCGGTGGCGATGGCCGCCAAGCTCGCCCCCGACGTCGTACTGATGGACCTCCAGCTCGGCGCGGGCATCGACGGAGTCGAGGCGACCCGCCGGATCGCCGGGACGGGCCCGCACGTCCTCGTCCTCACCACGTACGACACGGACGCCGACATCACCCGCGCGATCGCCGCGGGCGCCACCGGCTACCTGCTGAAGGCCGAACGCCCCGAGGAACTCTTCGCCGCGATCCACTCCGCCGCCCAGGGCCGCACGATCCTCTCCCCGCCGGTCGCGAGCCGGGTGATGGCCCAGATGCGGGGCACCGGACGCCCCACCCTCACGGACCGCGAGTCGGACATCCTGGCGCAGCTGGCACACGGCCTGGGCAACCGGGAGATCGCCCGAGCCCTGTTCATCAGCGAAGCAACGGTAAAGACCCACCTGGGACGCATCTACGCCAAGCTCGGAGTGGACACGAGGGCGGGCGCGGTGGCGGTGGCGAAGGAGCAGCGACTGCTGCCGTGAACCCTTCTCGTACGGTCAGCCTCATGGCGGGCCTCCTTGCGCGACGCGACTCTCCCAGCGTCGGCCAGGCACCCACCCCTTCCACGCGCCCACTTCACCCGAACGTGTGAGCGGATACGTTTCTCCGCCCTGCCCCCGGCCGTGCGACCATCAGGTACGTGCTCGACATTGGCTACTCCCTCTCCCGCCGCTTCCCCGACCCCCCGCAGACGGACTACCGCCGTGCGGACGTCCGGTCGCTGCGGCACGACCTGTTCTGCGGCGACGTGTACCTCGCGGACACCAAGGCGGACCGGGAAGTATCCACAGCCTGGGGATGGGTGCCGGTGCTCGACTTCGCGTGGGCGCTGTGCGACATCGTGGAGCAGCTCGACCAGGACCCGCGCGGCAACCGTTCCGCGCTCCGGCAGTACGCGGAGATCGACTTCACCGAGTCGACGGACCGGATGCTGTTCGAGCGGCGCTTCGGGTGGGTGGACGTCGAGGCGGACTGGATGCCGGTCGAGGAGGCCCCCCTCACCTTCGGCCACCGCCTGCTCCGCCGGGAGGCCCGCGACTTCCTCCACGACCTGATCGCGGACCTCACGGACATGCACGACGGCCTGGCCGACAACCCGGCCCTGTGGACCCTCCAGGCAAAATTCCCCCGCGTATCCGACTGACCAGGACCGACCCCGGGCCCATAGCCCCCCCGGCAGCCCCCTAGCCCTCGTGGGCAGCGGGGCCGCCCTCCACCCCGAAGCCCCACCCTCCCGACCGCACACGCCCGCCACCGCCCCGCCCCACGCCCGTGTGCCGCGCCCCCGCGCAAGAGCCACCCTCTACACCCCCTCCACCCGCACCCCCATCTCCGCCGCGAAAACCGGCGCCAGATCCAGCAACTGCGAAGTGCTGATCACCGCCCCCCGCAACCTCTCCACCCCCCGCGCGATCTCCAGCGAAGCGACCGTCCGCAGGTCCACGTCCTTCAGCGTCGCCCCGCTCAGATCCGCCCCCTTCAGCACGCAGTCCCGGAACTCCACCCGCGTCAACTTCGCGTCCCCGAAGTCCGGTTCGACGAGCACGCAGCCCTCGAAGACCACATCCGTGAGCTTCGACTTCCGCAGGTTCAGGTAGTCGATCTTTCCGCCCCGGACCACCACCCGCTCCAGCACCGACCCGTGCAGCTGCGTCCCGCCCAGCCTCGCGTCGACGATCTCCACGTCCCGCAGGGACGCCTCCGCCAGGTCCGTACCGACCCCGCGCACCCCTTCCAGGACCGAGTCCATGAAGCGGACCCGGCCCAGCCGCGTCTCGTCCAGCGCCACCCCGTACAGCCCGCAGTCCATGAAGCGGGCGCCGCGCCCTTCCTGCCCGACGAAGTCCAGGTCCCTGAACTCCAGCCCGTCGTAGTCCCCCTCCGACTCCAGCTCCCCGTCCGCGAAGGGCAGCAGTTCCGGAAGCCGCACCTCCGGGCGTCGTACGGCGGGGACCTGGTTCTTCTTCGCGTCGCGTGCCATGCCGTCCATGCTGCACCACCCCACTGACAACGCGGCCGGGAAGGAATCCCGCACCGACGCCACCGGCAAAACCGTCTCACTGGCCCTGCGCATACAGGTCCTCAGCCGGTCACTCAATCCCCTTGACCTCAAGAGCGCTTGAGGTCAAAGAATGATCTACGAACCACCGGCGCCCGCCGCCCCGGGGGCACCCGACCGGCCCATGCAGCTGACTTTTACGGGAGTTGACCATGCACGCGATCCGCCTCCACGTCTTCGGCCCCGCCGAGAACCTCACGTACGAGAAGACCGAGGACCCCGTCCCCGGCCCCGGTCAGGTCCGGATAGCCGTCACCGCGTCCGGCGTGCACCTCTTGGACACCGCCCTGCGCCAGGGCATGACCGGCCCCTTCTCGGCCCCCGCCGAGCTCCCCACCATTCCCGGCCGCGAGGTCGCGGGCACCGTCGACGCCCTCGGCGAGAGCACGGACCCGTCCTGGCTGGGCAAGCGCGTGGTCGCCCACCTGGGCATGAACCCCGGCGGTTACGCGGAGCTGGCCGTCACGGACGCCGCCAAGCTGCACCCCGTCCCCGACACCCTCGACGACGCCGAGGCCATCGCCATGATCGGCACCGGCCGCACCACCCTCGGCATCCTGCTCTTCGCCGACATCACCGCCGACACCGTCGCGATCGTCCCGGCCGCCGCGGGCGGCATCGGCACACTCCTCGTGCAGTACGTGAAGAACGCGGGCGGCACCGTGATCGGCCTGGCCGGCGGCCCCGCCAAGACCGCCCTCGTCGAGGCGAACGGCGCCGACCTCGCCCTCGACTACAAGCAGCCCGACTGGCCGGAGAAGGTGACCGCCTTCCTCACCGAACGCGGCCTCGGCGGTGCCACGATCGTCTTCGACTCGGTCGGCGCCGACACCGCCCGCGCCGCCGTGGACCTCCTCGCCCCCGGCGGCAAGCACCTCGTCTTCGGCTGGTCCGGCGCAGGCCTGCAGGACGGCGAACCCCTCACCTACACCGAGGCCGAACTCGCCGAACGCGCCATCACCTCCGAGAGCGTCCTCGGCCCGGTCATGATGCAGAAGGCCGGCGGCGACAACCCGCTGCGGACCCTGGAAACCCGCTCCCTCGCCCTGGCCGCCTCGGGCGAACTCCGCCCCGCCGTCCAGCGCTACCCCCTCGCGGAGGCGGCAAAGGCCCACCACGACCTGGAGAACCGGGGCACGGTCGGCAAGGTCGTCCTCGTGCCGTAAGTCGGTGCGCTACGAACCGAGTTGCTTGAGCGCGTCGTCCGTCAGCCGGTACACGTCCCACTCCGCCTGCGGACGTGCGCCCACCGACTCGTAGAACTCGATCGAGGGCCGGTTCCACTTCAGCACCGACCACTCAAGGCGCTCGTACCCCCGCTCCACGCACGTCTGGGCGAGCGCGGTCAGGAGCGCCTTGCCGTGCCCGCCGCCGCGTGCGGTCGGCCGTACGTACAAGTCCTCCAGATAGATCCCGTGCACCCCGCGCCAGGTCGAGAAGTTCAGGAACCACAGCGCGAAACCGACAACCTCACCGTCCTCCCCCTCCGCCATGTGTGCGTACGCCGCCGGGCTCTCGCCGAAGAGCGCCTCCCGCAGCTGCCCCTCGCTCGCCCGTACCTCTTCCAACGCCTTCTCGTACTCCGCGAGTTCCCGCACCATCGCGCAAATCTCCGGAATGTCCTCGACCACCGCTCTGCGAATCATGTACGCAGCGTAAGCAGTGCTTCCGCGACGACCACGTGCGTGTCCGGCATCCGGTCCTCACCGTCCTCCAGCTCCCAGAGGCAGTCCTGCAGCACCCGCCCGAGCGTCCACGCGGCGGCCCGTTCCCGCTCCAGCCCCAGCACTTCGCTCATCAGGTCGAACCGCCGCAGCACCTGGTCGGCCTCGAACCGGTTCTTGATCGCGGGGAAGAGGTCGAAGCCGGGGTCGCCCGCGAGGGGCTTCGGGTCGATCACCACCCACGGCTCGCTCCTCGGGGAACCTTCGCGCGGGGCCAGGACGTTCTCCTCGTGCAGGTCCCAGTGCAGCAGCCGGTCGCCGGGCTCCCCGGCCACCTCGCGGACGGCCGCCGCACACCGCTCCAGCAGCCTGCGCTGCTCCGGATCCGCCAGCTCCGGGAGCAGTTCCGGTGCGTCGTCCAGCAGGCCGGCGGCGATGTCGCCGAGGCGGCGGATGCCGGGCGGGGCGGGGTCCGCGGTGAGCCGCGCCAGCGACTCGGCGATCACCTGCACGCCCGCCATCGCGTCCGGCAGCCCGCCGAGGGAGCGGCTCTCGTCGAGCCGTTCCAGGAGGAGGGTGCCGTCGCGGTCGTCCGCGTCCAGCAGGGCGACGACGCCCCGCCGCCCGGCCCAGGCGCGGAGCGCGGGCGCCTCGCCCTCGCTCTCCTCGTCCCGGAGCTGGAGCTTCAGCACGGCGGGGGTGCGGTCCTCCCGTACGACGGGGAGCACGAGAGCGGCGGCGCCGTGCAGGGCGGGGCCGTCGCGGCGCAGGTCCCAGCGGGCCAGGTAGTCGGCGGCCTGCGCGGGCAGCTGCTCGATCCAGGCACGGCCGGTGGACCCGTTCCAGCGGATCTGCTCCTCCACGAGCCTTGCGGGCACTTCGACTGCGTCCTGCTGCACGCTTCTCCCCTTCGTGGCCGACTGATCGTGTCGACTTCGTCATCGACGACCGAGTCTCCCCCGGATCCCACAGTGCGGGCACGTCGTGGCTGATCGCGCAGTTCCCCGCGCCCCTAAATACCTGCCCCCGTGGGCAGCTGCCGCCGCCGATACCGCCGCCTCCTTGGGCAGCGGGGCCGCCCCCCGGGGGCGGAACGGGTGGGCAAGGGGGCGGCCCCCACTGCGGCGCACCCCTCCGCGACCGCCCCACCCACCGCCCAGCGCCCAAGCGCCCGGCGCGGCCCAGCCCCCCACCCCACCCCAAACCCCCACAATCGCCCCATGTCCCCTTCCCCCCTCCCCGCCACCCGGCGCTACCTCCGCTCCACCCCCGGCACCCACCTCTGGCTGGCCGCCCTCTTCTTCACCACCGTCGCCATGCGCCGCATGGACCCCACCTTCGCCGACGAGTTCCTCCGGCAGCGGTCCACCAACATCCACCACCTCTCCCAGAACCCCGTCCGCGTCCTCGTCTCCTCCGCCTTCTGGATCGACGGCGGCGGCTGGCTCCTGTACGCCGTCCTCTACTCCCTCTTCCACGCCCCCGCCGAACGCTGGCTCGGCACCCTCCGCTGGCTCGCCGTCGTCGCCGCCGCGCACATCGGGGCGACGTACCTCAGCGAGGGCGTCCTCGGCTGGGCGATTCGGCACGGCCTCGCACCCGCCTCCGCCGTCAACACCCTTGATGTGGGCGTGAGTTACGCCCTCGCCGGTGTCGTCGCCGTCCTCACCTACCGCATCCCCACCCCCTGGCGGTACCTCTATCTCTTCGGCGTCCTCACCTTCTATGCCCTCCCCCTCGTCACCGGCCGCACCTTCACCGACGTCGGCCACTTCTCCGCCGTACTGATCGGCCTCGCCTGCTACCCGCTCACTCGAAGCCGGAGCCGGAGCCGGAGCCGAAGCCGGAGCCGGAGCCGGAGCCAGGGCCAGCGCCAGGGCCGGAACCGGGACCGGAGTCCGAAGGCGTCTCGTACGCCTCCATCAGCTCCGCCCAGAACCCCAGCTCCCTGACCGCCTCGTGCCTCAGCCGCCGCCCGTTCTCCCCCGTCGGCCGGAGCTCCTCGTACGCGTCCCGCAGCCCCACCGCCACCCCCTCCGTCAGCTCCGTCAGCCGCTCCCGCACCACCGCCTCCCAGTCGACCGCGCCCGGCCCCCGCCCCTCCCGGTGCAGCTCCACCACCGGCAGCTGCCGCCCCACCGCCCACACCACCAACTGCGGTACGTCCCGCCACAGATGGGAGTGGCCGTAACGCCTGCCGCGCCCCATCCGCCCCACCACTTCCCGTACGCCCCGGGCGATCTCCACCGCCCGCAGCACCCCCACCGCCTCCGTGTTCTCGTTGAACACCGTCCGGTACGCCGCCGAGTCCCGGTCCGCCCACAGCCGCTCCCGGCCCGCCGTGCCGTCCGCCGCGTGTGCCACCTCCAGCCGCGCCCCCGGCGCCAGGCACGCCAGCGCCGCCGTCGCCTCCTCGACCGAGACGCTCGTCCCGTACGGCTCCCGCACCTCGCCCCGCCGTACGGCGAACCGCATCCCGTCGCCCCTGAACTGCCGCATCACCCGCAGCAGATTCGGATCCCGCACCAGCTCGTCCTGCGCCGTGGCCACGTTCCGCCGCCGGTCCTCCGCGTCCAACTCGCCCCGTACGACCTCCACGGCGGGCCCCGTCACCACTTCGAGCCGCAGCACCGACTGCCGCAGCCACTCGTCCGGCGCCCCGTCGGCGACGGCCCGCCGCAGGATCCCCAACCGCTGTACTCCGTCCAGCACTTCGGCGTCCGAGATCCGCACCACGCCCCGGTTGCGCGACCCCTCCGCGTCCCACCGCACCAGCTGCGCGCCCAGGACGACCGACCCCACCACCCCGAAGTCCCACGGCCGTTCGCTCAGCAGCCCCGCCAGTTCCTCGTTGGCGGACGTACCCGCCAGGAACCCGCGCCGTCCCCCTTCCCACGCCCAGCCCGCCAGCCGGTCCGCGGTCACCCACATGAACCAGCGCTGATCACTGATCCGCTCCACCCTCTCCGGCCTCAGCACCAACCCCTCGAAACGGGACGGCACGGGCAACGACACAAGCTGCGGCGGCAAAAACAGAACATCGGTCACACCCCTCCAACGCCCGCACCGCCCCCGAGGTCGCGCCCGCCCCGACGAACCCCCGACCGAACAGGCCCCGACAGACTGTCGCCCCGCACCCCCGATTCCCCCACCCTCACCCGACACAGCGCCCATTGCCGCACCCCGCTCCCGCCCGCTAGCGTCCCGGCACCACCTCTGAGCAGCAAAGAAGCCGCCAGCCCCACCACCACACCGCCCCAGGACGAAGGTCAGCATGCGCGAGCCAAGGACCGACACCACCAACGGAGGAATCTCCTTCTGGTACGCCGACCAAGGCATACCCGCCCCCCGCGAGCCCCTCCCCGGCGACGCCACGGCCGACATCTGCATCGTCGGCGGCGGCTACACCGGCCTGTGGACGGCGTACTACCTCAAGAAGGCCGTCCCCTTCCTCAACATCACCGTCCTGGAAGCCAAGTTCTGCGGCTACGGCGCCTCGGGCCGCAACGGCGGCTGGCTCTACAACGGCATCGCGGGCCGCGACAGCTACGCCAAGCTCCACGGCCACGAGGCCGCCACCCGCCTCCAGCACGCCATGAACGACACCGTCACCGAGGTCATCGACACCGCCGCGGCCGAGGGCATCGACGCCGACATCCACCGCGGCGGCGTCCTCGAAGTCGCCTATACGCCCGCCCAGTTCGGCCGTCTGAAGTCCTTCCACGCCACCGAGGTCGCCTTCGGCGAGAAGGAGCGGGTGCTGCTCGGCGCCCGCGACACCGCCGCCCGCATCCACGTCACCGGAGCCGTCGGCTCCACCTGGACCCCGCACGGCGCCCGCCTGCACCCGGCGAAACTCGTCAAGGGGCTCGCCGACACCGTCGAAGCACTCGGCGTGACCATCCACGAGTCGACCCCGGTCACCGCCATCGAGCCCAAGCACGCCCGCACCCCGTACGGCACGGTCCGCGCCCCGTACATCCTGCGCTGTACGGAGGGATTCACCGCCTCCCTCGACTCGCAGCGCCGCACCTGGCTCCCGATGAACAGCTCGATGATCGTCACCGACCCGATCGATCCCCGCCTCTGGGACACCATCGGCTGGGAGGGCCGCGAGAACCTCGGCGACATGGCCCACGCGTACATGTACGCGCAGCGCACCGCCGACGACCGGATCGCGCTGGGCGGCCGGGGCGTCCCGTACCGCTTCGGCTCCCGCACCGACAACGACGGCCGCACCCGGAGCGCCACCGTCGACGCCCTCCGCGAGATCCTGGTCCGCTTCTTCCCGACCCTCGCCGGCACCCGCGTCGCGCACGCCTGGTCCGGTGTCCTCGGCGTCCCCCGCGACTGGTGCGCGACCGTCACCCTCGACCGTACGACCGGCCTCGGCTGGGCCGGCGGCTACGTCGGCTCCGGCGTCGCCACCACCAACCTGGCCGCCCGCACCCTCCGCGACCTCTTCCTCCAGGACTCGGGCCAGGGCGGCACCACCGACCTGACCACCCTCCCCTGGGTCAACCACAAGGTCCGCAAGTGGGAGCCGGAGCCCTTCCGCTGGCTCGGCGTCCAGGGCATGTACGCCGCCTACCGCGAGGCCGACCGGCGCGAACTCTCCGGCCGCACCGCCGCCACCCACCGCATCGCCCGCCTGGCCGACCGGATCGCGGGCCGGTAGGCCGGGCCCGGCCCCGGCCGTTCACGGACGCCGCGCGTACACCTGCCTGGAGCAATCTCGCTGCCATGCGGGTGTTCCCTCGTACGGCTTTCCGATACACGGGTAGTCCTGAATCCGACAGTGGCCCGTTTCCTGTGTGTTTGGGCGGGTTTCGACGATGACAGGAGTCGCTTTGCCAACGATCATTCCTGCCGCTCTTCGCGGCGGACAGTTGCCGCGAAGAATCGGTGCTCTGAGTGTGGTGCTACCGGTGCTGGCTTCCGGGGCGGTACTCAGCCTCCAGTCGGCCCACGCCGAAGCCGGAGACGGCGACGCCACGATCCGGGTGGTGCGCGAGGTCAACGCGAACGGCAAGTGGGACGAGGTGCTGGAGCCCGGCATGGCCGGGGTCACGGTCGTCCTGACCGACGCGGACGGCCGCAGCGTCACCGGCAAGACGGCTGCGGACGGCACGGTCAAGCTGAGCCCAGGTGCTCAGCTGAGTGGCGGCAAGTACCGCATCGAGGCCAAGAACCCCAAGCCGGGAGTGCTCTTCCCGGGGTTCGCCTCGCCCAAGGACGATCTGAGCGACCCGACCGTCCTGTCGTCGAACGTCGAGTTCGTCGACCTCAAGGGCGGCAGTTCCGCCGAGGTCACCACGTCGTTCTGGAACCCGGCCGACTACTGCCAGAAGAACGCCGAGCTGGTGACCGCCTGCATCGGCAAGGACATCGACGGCTTCTCCGAGCCGGACACCCGCCGCACGCTGGTGGGCTTCCCGTACAACGCCCGCGGCAACGACAACCAGACGACGGACCTGTCGGACAAGGGCACCACGGGTGCGCTGTACGGCATCGGCTGGAGCAAGCAGAAGAAGTGGGTCTTCTCCGGGGCGTTCGCACGCCGCGGTGCCAAGTACGGTCCCGGCGGTCCCGGGGCGATCTACCTCACCGACCGGCAGTCCCAGCAGACCACGCAGTTCACCACGGTTCCCAACGTCGGAACCACGGCGCACGACATGTCGATGCCCGACATGGACGTCGCCTTCAGCCCGAAGGTGACCAAGGAGTCGCTGGGCGACGTCGAGGTGAGCGAGGACGGCAAGGACCTCTACGTCGTCAACCTCAATGACCGCAAGCTGTACCGCTACGACGCCACGCAGAAGACCGCGGCGGCACCGAAGGCGTCGTACGCGATCCCCGACCCGGGGTGTGCGGCGGCCGGTGACTGGCGTCCGTTCGGTCTGGGCGTCCAGGACGGCACGGTCTACGTCGGCGGCGTCTGCTCGGCCGAGTCCAGCCAGAGCAAGACCGACATGCGGGCCGTCGTGCAGACGTTCGACCCCAAGGGCGGCACGTTCACCGGCAAGATCATGGACGAGAAGCTCGACTTCCCGCGCGGTACGGCCGACACGCTTCCCGGCACCTGCCGGGGCGCCGGCTGGTACCCGTGGGCCGACGGCTGGCGCGACGAGCAGGACGGGCAGAGATGTGGTCTGCGGTACGCCTACCCGCAGCCGATCCTCGGCGACATCGTGGTGGACACTGACGGGGAGCTGATCCTCGGTTTCCGTGACCGCCACGCCGACCAGGGCGGCCAGGGCATGCGCAACGAGGCTGGCGGCGGTCTGGCCGACCCGGCTTCGGGCGGCGACCTGAACCGGGCGTGCAAGAAGGGCGACATGTTCGTCCTGGACGGCAACGGCGGCTGCAAGAACAACGCCGAGACCAACCCCACCGGCGGGCAGCCCGACAACGTCAAGGAGTTCTACCCCGGCGAGTACCGGACCGGCTGGCACCAGGAGTCGGCGTTCTCCGGCATCGCACTGTCGAAGGTCGAGGACTACATCGCGTCCTCCGGCATCGACGTGATCGACACCACCTACAACAGCGGCACGATGTTCGTCAACCGTGACGGATCCCGTGACCCGAAGCTGGGCAACCAGCTCACCACGACCTTCGGCAAGGGCGGCTCCATGGCCGACCTGGAGGTCCTCTGCGACGAGGCTCCGTTCCAGATCGGCAACCGGGTCTGGTACGACAACGGCAAGCGCATGAAGAACGGCATCCAGGACCCGGACGAGAAGCCGGTCGTGGGCGCCACCGTGAACCTGTACGACAAGGACAACAAGAAGATCGGCACGACGACGACCAACGCCCGGGGCGAGTACTACTTCGACTCGACGCTGGTCAAGAACGTCGACCCGGCGGACTGGGTGTACGGCCGCAAGTACTTCGTGCGGATGGACAACCCGGCCGACTACGCCGCGGGCGGCGTGCTGGACGGCTACCAGCCCACCCAGTTCGGCAACGGCGGCAACATGGCCATCGACTCCAACGGCAAGCCGTACGGTGACGGCGGCCGCTTCTCCGCGACCGAAGTCGACATCGACGGGGCCGGCGAGAACGACCACGACATCGACTTCGGCTTCCTCAAGCCGACCCAGATCATCCTGAGCAAGGTCAACGCCAAGGACAACAAGCCCGTCCAGGGCGCGGTCTTCCAGCTGTGGGAGGAGTCCAACGGCACGGCCGGCCTGCAGCGCACCGGCGCCAAGAAGGACAAGTACCGCGACGAGTGCGCCAGCGACGCCCAGGGCAAGTGCACCTTCCCGAAGATCGGGATCGGCAGCTACTACCTGGTCGAGACGGCCGTCCCGGACGGCTTCGTCAAGCCCGTGGGCGACAAGGCCGTCACCGGCCCGCTCAAGGTGACCGACCGCAACTGTGAGAAGAACCCGGTCCGCGTCACCCTGAAGAACACCCCGGGTGAGGAAGAAAAGAAGAAGAAGTAGCACCACCTGCCCCCGGACAGCCGGGGGCAGCAACGGGAAACCCCAGGTCACGGGTATGTGACCTGGGGTTTCTCGGTTTCGCGGAGCCCCCTATCGGATTCGAACCGATGACCTACGCATTACAAGTGCGTTGCTCTGGCCAGCTGAGCTAAGGAGGCGTGTGCGAGCAGTCTAACCGGACGGCGCGCCCTCCCGGCCAGCGAATTCGCAGCCCCGGAGTCCAGCGAATTCACAGCCCCGGAGTACTGACAGAACGACGCTCCCCGGGTAGCGTCACGGGCAGTCCACCCACTGGACTAGACCCATTCTCCTTCCACTCGGATCGTCCGGCACGTTCCTGCCGGTAGAAGGGCAAGATCACCATGGCTACAGTCACTTTCGACAAGGCGACCCGGATCTACCCGGGCTCCACCAAGCCCGCCGTCGACCAGCTGGAGATCGACATCGAGGACGGCGAGTTCCTCGTCCTCGTCGGTCCCTCCGGCTGCGGCAAGTCGACCTCCCTGCGCATGCTCGCGGGTCTTGAGGACGTCAACGGCGGCGCCATCCGCATCGGTGACCGCGACGTCACGCACCTGCCGCCGAAGGACCGGGACATCGCCATGGTGTTCCAGAACTACGCGCTCTACCCGCACATGTCCGTCGCCGACAACATGGGCTTCGCCCTGAAGATCGCCGGTGTGAACAAGGCCGAGATCCGCAAGAAGGTCGAAGAGGCCGCCAAGATCCTCGACCTCACCGAGTACCTCGACCGCAAGCCCAAGGCCCTCTCCGGCGGTCAGCGCCAGCGTGTCGCGATGGGCCGCGCCATCGTGCGCGAGCCGCAGGTCTTCCTCATGGACGAGCCGCTGTCGAACCTCGACGCCAAGCTCCGCGTCTCGACCCGTACCCAGATCGCCTCCCTGCAGCGCCGCCTCGGCATCACCACGGTGTACGTCACCCACGACCAGGTCGAGGCCATGACCATGGGCGACCGGGTGGCCGTACTGAAGGACGGCCTGCTCCAGCAGGTCGACTCGCCGCGCAACATGTACGACCGCCCCGCCAACCTCTTCGTCGCCGGCTTCATCGGCTCCCCGGCCATGAACCTGGTCGAGGTCCCGATCACCGACGGCGGCGTGAAGTTCGGCAACAGCGTCGTCCCGGTCAGCCGCGAGGCGCTCTCCGCCGCCGCCGACAAGGGCGACACCACGGTCACCGTCGGTGTCCGTCCCGAGCACTTCGACATCGTCGAGCTCGGTGGCGGCGAGGCCGCGAAGTCGCTGTCGAAGGACACCCACGACGCCCCGGCCGGCCTGGCCGTCTCCGTCAACGTCGTCGAGGAGCTCGGCGCCGACGGCTACGTCTACGGCTCCGCCGACGTCAGCGGCGAGCACAAGGACCTCGTGGTCCGCGTCAACGGCCGCGCCGTCCCGGACAAGGGCGCCGAACTGCACGTCGTCCCGCGCCCGGGGGAGATGCACGTCTTCTCGACGAAGACGGGCGAGCGTCTCAGCGACTGAGGCGACTGAGGCGACCGAGGCAGCGCGACACGACAGTAAACGTGGTGGGGCCCCGCACTCCGGTGCGGGGCCCCACCACGTTTACGTACGGCTGTCGACAAATACCCCGGCACAGTGGGCATTTCGATACCTGTACGTCAACACCACATTCGAAAAGGAGGATCGAACCGTCCCCCATGAGGGTGACTGAATGTCGCCAAATCGTCACCTGGCGCTACGCTCACTCGCGTGACCCACACAGCCCGCCGCATCGGCCGAACTCTCGCCCTCGTACTGCCCGTCGTCCTGGTGCTCTCCGGGACCCTCGCCGTCACCCGCGTCCCGTGGGTGGCAGGCACCCCCGAGTCCCAGATCCTGACCGCGTCGGCCGAGGACGTCTCCACCAAGGCCAAGTCCCGTGCCCCGCAGGATATTCTGCGCGACCGCCTCCTGGAAGAACTTCAGGAAAAGGACCCGGGAGTCGCACTCACGCACCTCCAGCGCGAGGTCGAGCGCCGCCCGTCGCTCGCCAGGCACTGCATGCAGATCGCCCGTGCGCTCGGCCGCGCGGCCGTCACGCACTACGGTCCCACGCGCGCGCAGTCGTACTCGCGGCCCGTCTGCGACACGTCCTTCGCTTCCGGCGTCGCGCACTTCCACGACTGACCGGCACGAGCGACCGAAGGACACGACCGAGCCACCATCGACAGCGCCGACGATCCCGCCCCTCACCGGCGGCGCGCCCCGCGCCGCATATCGTCCCCCGCATGACCCCCACCCCGACAGCCACGCCCACGCAGGCCGTCGTCCTGGCCGGCGGCCAGGGCTCGCGGCTGCGTCCCTACACCGACGACCGCCCCAAGCCGATGGTCGAGATTCCCGGAACCGGGACCCCGATCATCGGCCATCAGCTTTCCTGGCTGGCCGCCGAGGGCGTCACTGACGCGGTCGTCTCCTGCGGCCACCTCGCCGAAGTCCTGCAGGACTGGCTGAGCGAGCACGCCGACCGACTCCCCCTGCACGTCACGACGGTCGTCGAGACGGAGCCACTGGGCCGCGGCGGCGGCCTGAAGTACGCCGCACGGCACCTGCCGCACCCCGAGCAGCCCTGGTACGCGACCAACGGCGACATCTGGACCCGGTTCTCGCTGCGCGAGATGGCCGCCTTCCACGCCGAGCGCGACGCGACCGCCACCCTCGCCCTGGCCCGCCCCCGCATCCCGTGGGGCGCCGTCGAGACGGACGCGTTCGGCCACATCACCGACTTCATCGAGTCGCCGCCGTCCCCGTACCTGATCAACGCGGGCGTGTACGTCTTCTCCGCGGCCTTCACGGCCCTCCTGCCGGACCTGGGCGACCACGAACGCACCACGTTCCCCGGTCTCGCCCGCTCGCGCCGCCTGGCCGGCTTCCCACTGCCGCAGGGTGCGTACTGGCGGGCCATCGACACCGCGAAGGACCTCACCGAGGCCGCCAAAGAGCTCGCCGCGCACCGGAGTTGACCGCTCCCCTCCGTACGTACGCACCCGGAAGGGCCCGGCACCGATGCCCACGGTGCCGGGCCCTTCCCCTTCGTGCGTACGGATTCGTACGTACGGACCAGTGGCGGCTAGCCGAGCAGCCCGCCGATCACCTTGTCGCTGCCGCCCGAGCCGCCGGAGCCGCCCGACCCGCCCGAGTCGCCGCCGCCCGAACCGGACCCGCCGGAGTCCGAACCGCCGCTGCCGCTCCCGTCGTTGCCCCCGGTCGTGCCGCCGCTGGACGTCGGTCCCGCGGTGGCCGTGGGGCCCGCCGTGGCCGTGGCCGGGCCCGTGCCCCGGGTGGGGGTGCGGCCGGTGGAGCCCTGGGTCTGGCTGGGGCCCGCGGTGGCGCCGGAAGTGGCGGAGGAGCGCGGGCTGCCGGTGGGGCTGGGCCGCGTCGACGGGGCGACGGAACCGCTCGCCGAGGGCTTCGGGGTACGCCGCTCGGGGCCCTGCGAAGTGCGCTTGGCGCCGGTCTCCTTGGGGAGCGGCTGTCCTGGCAGGTGGTTGGACGGGTCGTCGTCGGGACCCGGTACGACGACCTCGGCCGAGCGGACCGCCCCGCCGAGCACCGAGCCGACCAGCAGGGTCAGCCCGACGACCAGGGTGATCATCAGGAAGCCGCGCCGCAGCACCCGCCGCCGCAGCTCCCAGACCTCGCTGCGCGGACCCAGCGTGCGCCATGCCTCGCCCGCGAGCCGGGAGTCCATCGAGTACACCGGCGCACCGGCGATGATCAGCGGCGACCAGGCGGCGAGGTAGATGATGTCCGGCGCGTCGTACGCCGGGACGGTCTTCCAGCTCACCGTCAGCAGCAGCGCCGCCGACAGCAGCGTCCCGATCACTCCGGCGACCCGCTGCCACAGCCCGAGCACCGTGAGCACGCCCACGATGACCTGGAGGAACGCCACGCTGAGCCCTGCACCGACCGGGTGCTGCAGCGCGAAGTCGCGCAGCGGCTCGGCAAGCCCCCAAGGATGCAGCGAGTTGAGCCACTTGACCATGGAGCCGCGCTCGCCGCCGTCGAAGAAGACGGGGTCGCAGAGCTTGCCCATGCCCGCGTAGATGGAGATGAAGCCGAGGAAGACGCGGAGCGGCAGCAGCACCACTCCGAGATTCATCCGCCGGTCCGGGTAGAAGGTCTGCCGGGCGCGCCCGCCGCCCCTCGCCCGGCCGTCACGACAGTCCTGACTGTCCTGACCGTCCGTCAATTCCTCGTCGTCGTACGGCGGTTCATCGCTCTCGTACGTGTCGTACGCACCCTCGGCCTGCCGCATCCGGGGCAGCATCCGGGTGTGCGGCTCGCCGCCCTGCCCGCCGCCGACCACCGGGGTCTGCATGGTCTCGTCGGGTGCGGAGGAGCCGTCGACGCGCGGGATGAGCTGGGTCGCCCCCGCGTCGAGGTCGTCGAGGCCGCCTGGGCGGGGAGCGGTGGCGGTCGCGGTCGAGTTGCGCACGGCCTGGAGGAGTCCGCCCGCGCCGGGGTCGCCCGGCTCGGACTTCCCCGTCCACACGACGGGCCGGCGGCGCCCTGCGGCGGCCCCGGCTCCGGCCGCCACCCCCGCCCCGCTCAACGCCGGAATCATCGCCGTCCGGTCCAGAGCACCCCGCGCCACGGAGGGGCGCGCGCTCTGGCTCGGGGCGAGCTGCACGCGGAAACTGGCGTGGTTGACGATGACCTGCGCCGGGTCGCAGGGCACCTTGACCATGCTCAGTGCGGGCTGATCGTCGAACCCGGGTGTTCTGGTGTCCACACTCATCTAACCGAGTGATGTGTGTTTAGGACACTGCCTTGACGGCGCCGATCTGTCCGAGACCCGTCAAATCCACGCGTTCTCACGGACGTCGCAGGTCAACACAGGTGGACGAAAAAGGGCCCCGAATCAAATCCGGGGCCCCTCGTCACGCTCCGCGCTCCTTGGCGCAGAGGCACCGGCTACTTCCGGCGACGCGCCGTTTCGTACAGGACGATCCCCGCCGCGACGCCCGCGTTCAGCGACTCGGCGCCGCCCGGCATCGAGATCCGCACCCGGTAGTCGCAGGTCTCGCCGACGAGACGGCCGAGGCCCTTGCCCTCGCCGCCGATGACGATGACGACGGGACCGCCGAGCTGCTCCAGGTCCTCGACCTTGTGCTCACCGTCGGCGGCGAGGCCGACGACCGTGATGCCGGCCTTCTTGTACTCCTCCAGCGCGCGCGTCAGGTTGGTGACGCGCGAGACGGGCGTACGGGCGGCCGTACCTGCCGATGACTTCCACGCACCGGCGGTCATGCCGGCCGCGCGCCGCTCGGGCACGACCACGCCGTGGCCGCCGAAGGCGTTCACGGAGCGGATGATGGCGCCCAGGTTGCGCGGGTCCGTCACGCCGTCCAGCGCGACGATCATCGGGGTCTCGTGGTTGTCGTACGCGGCGGCGACCAGGTCCTCCGGGTGCGCGTACTCGTACGGCGGGACCTGGAGGACGATGCCCTGGTGGTTCAGGCCGTTGGTCATCCGGTCCAGCTCGGGGCGCGGCGCCTCCATCAGGTTGATCTTGCCGCGCTCGCCGGCGAGCTGGAGGATCTCGCGGACCCTCTCGTCGTTGTCGATGTACTGCTGCACGTAGAGGGTGATGGCGGGGACGCCGTCGCGCAGGGCCTCGTACACCGGGTTGCGGCCGACGACCATCTCGGACGTGCCCTTGACGCCGCCGCGGCGCGGGGCGGGGCGGCGGGTCTGGGCGTGCTTGGCCTTGGCGGTGGCGAGACGGTTCGCCTTGTGCTTCTTGCGGTCCTCGGCGCGCGGGGTCGGGCCCCTGCCCTCAAGCCCCTTGCGCCGCTGGCCGCCGCTGCCGACCTGCATGCCCTTCTTGTTGGACGTGCGGCGGTTCCTGCGTTGGCTGTTGCCGGCCATGACTACCTGTTTCCTGTGGATCCGGCGATCCACATGGTGATGCAGATCGTCTACGTACGTAAATGAAGTGTGCCGCCCGGTCGTCCGGGCGGCACATCGGAAGGCCCTGTGCAGGCCTCATGCGAAGCCCCTACCGGGGCCCGAGCGTCCACCTCGGTCCGGACGGGCTGTCCTCGATGACCAGCCCGGACTGCTGCAGCTGGTCGCGGATGGCATCGGCCGCCGCCCAGTCCTTGCGCTCGCGCGCGGACTGACGCTGGTCGAGTACGAGTCGTACGAGCGTGTCGACGACCCCGTGGAGGTCCTCGCCGCGGTCCGACTCGCCCGCCCAGTGCGCGTCGAGCGGGTCGAGACCCAGCACGCCGAGCATGGCACGGACCTCGGCCAGGCGCGCAATCGCCGCTTCCTTGTCGTCGGCGGCGAGGGCGGAATTCCCCTGCCTGACCGTGGTGTGGATGATCGCCAGGGCCTGCGGGACGCCGAGGTCGTCGTCCATGGCCTCGGCGAAGGCGGGCGGGACCTCGGCCGCGGGCTCGACGGGGCCCCCGGCCTTCTCCACGACGCGCTGCACGAAGCCCTCGATGCGGGCGAAGGCGGACTCCGCCTCGCGCAGGGCCTCCTCGCTGTACTCGATCGCGGAGCGGTAGTGCGGCGTACCGAGGTAGTAGCGCAGCACGATCGGCCGCCAGGCCTTGACCATCTCGCTGACGAGCACCGAGTTCCCGAGGGACTTCGACATCTTCTCGTCGGCCATCGTGACCCAGTGGTTGTGCACCCAGAAGTTCGCGAAGTCGTCGCCGAACGCCTTGGCCTGGGCGATCTCGTTCTCGTGGTGCGGGAAGATCAGGTCGATCCCGCCGCCGTGGATGTCGAAGGCCCTGCCCAGGTACTTGTGCGCCATCGCCGAGCACTCCAGGTGCCAGCCGGGCCGGCCGCGTCCCCACGGGGACTCCCAGCTGGGCTCGCCCGGCTTGACGGCCTTCCACATGGCGAAGTCGCGGGCGTCGCGCTTGCCGGTGATGCCTTCCTCGGCGGGCTGGCGGAGCTCGTCCAGGTCCTGGTTGGAGAGCTCCAGGTACCCGTCGTACGAACGGACGTCGAAGTAGACGCTGCCGTCCGCCTCGTACGCGTGACCGCGCTCGATGAGGCCCTGCATCATCTCGACCATCTCGGTGATGTGGCCGGTGGCGCGGGGCTCGTACGTGGGCGGGAGGCAACCGAGCGCGGTGTAGCCGTCGTTGAAGGCCCGCTCGTTCTCGTACCCGATGGACCACCACGGGCGGCCCTGTTCCGCGGACTTCGCGATGATCTTGTCGTCGATGTCCGTGACGTTGCGGATGAAGGTCACGTCGTAGCCGCGGTGGGCGAACCACCGCTGCATGATGTCGAAGTTGAGTCCCGACCGGATGTGCCCGATGTGCGGTGCGGCCTGCACGGTAGCGCCACACAGGTAGATCGAGACACAGCCCGGCACGAGCGGGATGAAGTCACGCGTCTGCCGGGCGCTGGTGTCGTACAGGCGAATAGTCACGACACAAGGGTACTGAGTGTTTGGCGTGGCATGGGCCCGTACCCCACACCGGAACAGGACCGGAACAGGAGGGGTACGGGACCCTCGCACTCAGATGTTGCCGACGATCTTGCGGGCCCGGACACGGACCACGAGACGCGGTCCGTCGTCCACCGACGACGGGTTGAACTCGATGTACTTCTTCCCCGTGTACTTCACGGCCAGCTCGTCGATGAGCTCCTGGCCGCCCTCCCTCGTCATCTCGACGCTGCCGCGGATCTCCGCGTACGTATAAGGGGCGTCGGCGGGCTGGACGAGGACGGTGACGCGGGGGTCACGGCTCAGGTTCTTCTCCTTGCGCCGCCCGACGGTGGTGGAGAAGAGGACGTCGTCGCCGTCGCGCTTCACCCAGACCGGGGAGACCTGGGGGCTGCCGTCGGGCTGGATCGTGGCCACGTTGATGAAGACGGGGCCGTCGAGGAGTTCCTTGAGGCCGTCACTGAGTTCTGCGCTCACGGGGGCCGGTCCTTCCGGGGGTACGAGGGATGGGGTGGTTACTACGTCTACCCCGCCACCCGCCCACCAAGGCGCAAGCAACGCGCCAGAAGTGCCCCCGTCAAAGCCACCACGGCGAGAACACTCCACAGGAGTACGCCCCCGGAAGCGCGCCGGGTGCCGATGAGCAGCCGGAGATACGAGGGAGGGTGCCGATCTCGGCACGGGCGCGCCCGCGCGAGGTGCTGACGTCCGCCTTGTAGGAGCGGACGTCCCGGGTTGAGCCGTGCCCCTTGCGGATGCACGCCTCCCGCTCCGGGCCGACGCTCACGCCCGTACTCCTGACGGGCCGGATCAGGCCCGGTAGACCAGGGCCGTGGCGATCGCCGCCAGCCCCTCGGCCCGGCCCGTCAGCCCCAGTCCGTCGCTCGTCGTCCCGGAGACCGACACCGGTGCCCCGACGGCCGCGCTCAGCACCTTCTGCGCCTCTTCGCGCCGCTTGCCGACCTTCGGGCGTACGCCGACGACCTGCACCGCCACGTTCCCGATCTCGAAGCCCTCGGCCCGTACGATCCGGGCCGCCTCGGTCAGCAGCGTCACCCCGGACGCCCCGGCCCACTCCGGCCGTCCCGTACCGAAGTGCGCGCCGAGGTCGCCGACCCCGGCGGCCGAGAACAGCGCATCGCACGCCGCGTGGGCGACGACGTCGGCGTCCGAGTGCCCGGCGAGCCCGAACTCCTCGCCCTCCCAGTGCAGCCCGGCACACCACAGCTCGCGCCCGCGCTCGAAGGCGTGGATGTCGGTACCGATCCCGACCAGCGGAATCACCGGCGCGGTCGGAACGGTCGGGGTCGTCGGGGCCGTCGGGGTCGTCTCAGAAGCCATCGTTGGCCCTCCTCCGTGCGAGTACCGCCTCGGCCAGCACCAGGTCCAGCGGCCGGGTCACCTTGAACGCCTCTTCGTGCCCGGGTACGACCACGACCGGCTCCCCCAGCCGCTCGACCATGCCCGCACAGTCCGTCGCACCCTCACCCGTCGCCGGTACGGTCGCGTGCGCGCGCACCAGGGTGGCCCGGTCGAAGCCCTGCGGCGTCTGCACGGCCCGCAGCAGCGCCCGCTCGGGCGTCGCCACGACCGGCTCGGGCCGCCCGCCGGTCTGCGGCTCGACCTGCTTGACGGTGTCGGCGAGCGGCAGCGCGGGCACCACCGCGGGCGCTCCGCCCCGTACCGCTTCGACGACCGCGTCGACGGTGTCCACCGGGACGAGCGGACGTGCCGCGTCGTGCACCAGTACGGCGGTGATGTCGTCCGGCAGTGCGTCGAGGCCGAGCCTCACGGACTCCTGGCGGGTGTCGCCGCCGGGGACGACCAGGAATTCGGTGCGCTCGGGCAGCGCGTGCTCGTACTCGTCGAGGAGGACCTTGACCTCGCCGGCCCCGTCGGCCGGGGCCACCACGACCACCAGGGAGACGGCCCGGGAGGCGGCCATCGCGCGGACGGCGTGGACCAGCATCGGGGTCCCGTTGAGGTGCCGCAGCGCCTTGGGCGCACCCGGTCCCAGGCGTATGCCGCGGCCTGCGGCGGGGATCACTGCGGCGGTACGGCCGCCGGACTCGGCGGGCGCGGGGGGCGTGGGGGGCTCTTCGGCTGCCATCGGCTTCTCCGGAGGTTTGTCGACTCGCCCGACATGGGTATGGCCTCAGCGAGCCGGGCGCGACGCCCTGACCGGACCCTTCCGTGACAGCCGGGCCGGGGTGGTGCATCGGCACTGAAGAACCACTGAAGAACACCGCACGCGGGAAATGATCTTCGAAGTTAAAAATGATGCCGCGGTCTCCACCGGCCGACTGCGGACACAGTCGACCGACGGACACCGCGGCATCACAACAAATCAACGCACACGCCGGGTGACCGGCATGTGGAGTTACGACGCGAGAACCTCGTCCAGCAGGGCCTCGGCCTTGTCCTCATTGGTGTTCTCCGCGAGGGCCAGCTCGCTCACCAGAATCTGGCGCGCCTTTGCGAGCATGCGCTTCTCGCCGGCGGAGAGACCGCGCTCGCGCTCACGACGCCACAGGTCACGCACCACTTCGGCGACCTTGATGACATCGCCAGAGGCGAGCTTCTCCAGATTTGCCTTGTAACGACGGGACCAGTTCGTCGGCTCTTCTGCATACGGTGCCCGCAGCACCTCGAAGACCCGGTCCAGACCGTCCTGCCCGACCACATCGCGAACGCCGACGAACTCCGCATTGTCCGCCGGTACACGAACCGTCAAGTCGCCCTGGGCGACCTTGAGCACCAAGTAGGTCTTGTCCACGCCTTTGATCTGGCGAGTCTCAATGGCCTCGATCAGCGCGGCCCCGTGATGGGGATAGACCACGGTGTCGCCAACCTTGAACGTCATGTGACAGGTACCCCTTCCGTGGCTATCCAGAGTAACACGGAAACCGCTTGTTCTGAATGGCGTTTCCGCAGGTCAGGGCGTATCTCGGGGCTTGACAACTGCAACAGGAACGTGCTGCGACAGGCTTCCGGAAGGCGGTATTCGCAGGTGGGAGCGGCTCTGCGGGCGAAGGGAAACGCGCACGTTACACACGCCACAGACCCTGAGACAGGGACGAGAAGTCCTGATTTGCCGGGTTCCACGAGGTGAACTTCGTCTACTCCGTTCGGAGATCGCTCACCCGTACGGCGGTAATCGGCGGCAATCCGGAATTGATCACGGGCACGCGGCGATCCACCCCGTGATCAATTCCGCGACGTGCCTCGCATTCCGCGGGCAATATCCCGTGAGCCCACCAGGCCCGAACGTTTCGCGCCATTGAACGCTGTACGAAATCGCGCCTTCGTACACCTCGGTGATCACCGCCGCACACCTCGGTGATCACCTCCGCGTTCACCTCCGCGAACGCTCCCGCACTCGCCGACGGCGCATCGTTGCACCGACGGCGCATGTGAGCGGGGCGCGAGCGGGGGCGGGTCGGGTGCGGAGGCCGGTCGGCGGCTCGGTAACCTAAGCGCGCATTAAGCATGCGGTCCTTGCACGCCCCGAGCGTGCGGTTCTCGCGAGCCGTGCAGTCCGCCCGTCCGTAACGTCCTAGGAGTTGCCGCCGCCGTGAGCCGCAGCCTTCGACGCGGCACTCTCGCCGCTACCGCCCTCGCGTTCTCGATCGTCTCGCTCGCCGCCTGCGGTGCAGGCAACGATGCCCAGACGCTGGCCGTCAAGCCCGACAACGCTGCGATCTCCGTCGACAACGGCAAGATCAAGATCCAGAACGCCGTGGTGATCACCCAGCCGCGCGAGAAGGCCAAGGGCAACGCCGTCGGCGTCGGTCCCGCGGTCGTCACCGCGACCGTCTTCAACAACGGCGACAAGCCGCAGACCATCGACGCCGTCAAGCTCGGCGGCACCAGCGCCGCGGTGAAGCTCACCCCGGCCAAGGGCAGCACCGGGAAGATCACCGTTCCGGCCGGCGGCTCCGTGGTCATCGGCGGCAAGGACAACGCCTCGGCCGTCGTGGCCGACGGCCGCGAGTCCGCCCAGAACGGCAACGCCCAGCCGGTCACCTTCAGCTTCAGCGAGACCGGCAACGTGACGCTGCGCGCGTTCGTCGTCCCGGCCGTCGGCCACTTCGAGGGCTACGGCCCGGAGAAGGTCCCGGCCGCCCCTTCGGGCACGCCGACCGCCCCGGCCACGGGCAACCCGGCCGGCACGCCGACGGGCGCCACCACCGGCGCTCCGGGCGGGAACCAGTCGGGCACCCCGGCGAAGAACACCCAGTCGGGCGCCCCGGCCAAGAACACGCCGGCGAGCGGGGCCACGGGCGCAGCCACCCCGGGTCACTGACGCACGAGATCGAACGAAGGGCCCCCGCCGGAATCCGGCGGGGGCCCTTCACCGTCCAATCACCGACCGACGGGTCCGGTTTACGGCTCGAACTTGTAGCCCAGGCCCCGCACCGTGACCAGGTAGCGCGGGGCGCCCGGGTCCGGTTCGATCTTGGCGCGCAGGCGCTTGACGTGAACGTCGAGGGTCTTGGTGTCGCCGACGTAGTCCGCGCCCCAGACCCGGTCGATGAGCTGCATCCGGGTCAGCACGCGGCCCGCGTTGCGCAGCAGCATCTCCAGGAGATCGAACTCCTTGAGGGGGAGGTCGATCTTGGCGCCGGAGACCGTGACGACGTGGCGGTCCACGTCCATCCGGACCGGGCCCGCCTCCAGGGCCGCCGGAGTGACCTCCTCCGGCTCCCCCCTGCGGCGCAGTACGGCGCGGATGCGGGCGATCAGCTCGCGGGAGGAGAAGGGCTTCGTGACGTAGTCGTCAGCCCCTATTTCCAGCCCGACGACCTTGTCGATCTCGCTGTCCTTGGCGGTCACCATGATCACCGGGACGTTGGAGCGGACGCGCAGCTGGCGGCAGACCTCCGTACCGGGCAGGCCGGGCAGCATCAGGTCGAGCAGGACGAGGTCGGCGCCGTTGCGCTCGAACTCGTCGAGGCCGTCGGGGCCGGTGGCCGCGATCGCCACCTCGAAGCCCTCCTTGCGGAGCATGTAGGACAGGGCGTCGCTGAAGGATTCCTCGTCCTCGACGACGAGCACTCGGGTCACGGAAGGACCTCCGGGGCAGGGGTGTTCTCACGGATGGGGGTCTTGGTGGTCTCGTACGTGGTCCTGTACGTGCCGTCGGCCGCCGGGTCTTCGTCGTCGAAGTCCTCGACCGCGTCGACGTCGTCGGGGCCGACGAGGGGCCGGCCTGGGGTGTGTTCCACCCTGGCCCCCCGGACGGAGCCCGCTTCGGGCAGCCGCAGGGTGAAGGTGGAGCCCTGTCCCTCGGAGCTCCAGACGGTGACCTCCCCGCCGTGCGAGGCGGCCACATGCTTGACGATGGCCAGGCCCAGGCCCGTACCTCCGGTGGCCCGGGAGCGGGCCGGGTCGACGCGGTAGAACCGCTCGAAGACGCGCTCGCGGTCCCGCTCGGAGATGCCGATCCCCTGGTCGGTGACGGCTATCTCTATGAGGTCGCCGCCCGGTGCGGGGACCCGGCGGGCGGCGACGCCCACGCGGGTGCGGGCGGAGCTGTAGTTGACGGCGTTCTCGACGAGGTTGCCGAGGGCGGCGGCGAGCTGGCCCCGGTTGCCCCAGACGTGCAGGCCCGAGGTACCGCCGGCCTGCATGGTGATCTGCTTGGTGGAGGCGGTGTGCCGGGAGCGGTCGATCGCCTCGGCGACCAGCTCGTCCACCCGGACCGGCTCGGAGTCCTCCAGGGGGTCGTCGTTCTGCACCCGGGAGAGGTCGATGAGCTCTTGGACCAGTGAGGTGAGGCGGGTCGCCTCTATCTGCATCCGGCCGGCGAAGCGGGTGACCGCCTCCGGGTCGTCGGAGGCGTCCATGACGGCCTCGGAGAGCAGCGAGAGCGCGCCCACCGGGGTCTTCAGCTCGTGGCTGACGTTGGCGACGAAGTCGCGTCGTACGGCTTCGATGCGCCGGGCCTCCGTCAGGTCCTCCACCAGGAGGAGTACGAGGCGGGAGCCCAGCGGCGCGACCCGGGCGGACACCGCGAGGGCCTCGCCCCGGCCGGTGCCCCGGCGTGGCAGGTCGAGTTCGACCTGGCGTATCTCGCCGTCCCTCCTGGTGTCGCGGGCCATGTGCATCATCGGCTCGACGGCCAGCTTTCCGCCTCGGACCAGTCCCAGCGCGTACGCCGCGGAGCTGGCCTTCACCACGTTGTCGCTCTCGTCGAGAACGACAGCGGACGAGCGGAGCACGGAGAGGACGGTGTCCACCCCGGGCGGCAGCGTGGCGCTCACCTCGGTCCGCAGCGCGGACCTGGTGGGACGCTTCTGGTCGCGCTCGCTCCAGCGGAACGCCAGCATGGCGATGATGCCGGTGCAGAGACCGGCCATCGCTGCTGCTGCGGCGACCGCCGCGTTCACGTCCATGTGCCCAAGGTTATGCCTGGTCACTGACATGGCCCCAAGCGAATGGGTGTCACCTCGAACGTTCGTCGCCCAGAGTTCACCGAGGGGACGGGGTTGGTTCACTTAGTCGGCCGGAACAGGACGCGTACCGGCCGAATGCTGGGAGCGTGGGGGCCGGAGCCCCGCCAGACCCCGGAATCAAGGCTGCGCCGTGTCGCAGCCCGCCGCACGAAGGAAGTAGGAACCCCATGCGGGACGCGTACCACGAGGAACTGGATTCGATCGGCGAGGACCTGGTCGAGATGGCCCGCCTCGTCGGCTCGGCCATCGGGCGCGCCACCACGGCCATGCTCGACGCCGACCTCAAGCTCGCCGAGAGCGTGATCGCCGCCGACCAGAAGGTCGACGATCTCCAGCACGACCTGGAGGCACGTGCGATCGCCCTGCTCGCGCGGCAGCAGCCGGTCGCCACCGACCTCCGTATCGTCGTCACCTCTTTGAGGATGAGTGCGGACCTGGAGCGCTCCGGCGACCTCGCCCAGCACGTGGCGAAGCTGGCCCGGCTGCGCTTCCCGGCCAAGGCCGTGCCGCACGACCTGCACGCGACCATCCTGGAGATGGGGCAGCTGGCGCAGCGCCTGATGGCGAAGGCGGCCGAGGTCATCATCACCAAGGACGTCGACCTCGCGCTCCAGCTGGAGCAGGACGACGACGAGATGGACCTCCTGCACCGCACGCTCTTCCAGCACCTGATGGACGACCGCTGGAAGCACGGCATCGAGACCGCCGTCGACGTCACCCTGCTCGGCCGCTACTACGAGCGCTTCGCGGACCACGCGGTGTCGGTGGCCAAGCGGGTCGTCTACCTGGTGACGGGCGAGCACGCGGACGAGATCCAGGCGGCACAGACGGAGTCCTGAGCCCGGGGACCTCTGTTGTGCTCAACTCCCGTGCTTCCGCGCGCTGTTGATGCGCCCACGGGATGGGCATGCAATGGGTGGGGGGAGACACCGCCCGTCTCCCCGCCGTGCCTACGAACCCTCAAACCCTTCGAGGAGATCCCATGGCTGACACACCCACGACAGAATCCCCCCAGGAGACTCCCGACGTGACGTTCCTGCCCCTGCTCGGCGCCTGCGGCTGCGGCCCGAGCTGCCAGTGCGGCTGCCAGGCCGGCGGCTCCTGCCAGTGCGGCGGCGGCTGCGGCTGACGGCGGCACACGGACGACAACAAGCCCCCTACCCGCGGAGAGTCCGCAGGTAGGGGGCTTGATCAGTGCTGCTTACTTCTTCTTGCCCTGGTTCTTGACGGCCTCGATGGCCGCGGCGGCCGCGTCCGGGTCGAGGTACTTGCCGCCCTTGGTGACGGGGCGGAAGTCGGCGTCGAGCTCGTAGTAGAGCGGGATGCCGGTCGGGATGTTCAGGCCGGAGATGTCCTCGTCGGAGATGCCGTCGAGGTGCTTGACCAGGCCGCGGAGGCTGTTGCCGTGGGCGGCGACCAGGACGGTCTTGCCGTCGAGGAGGTCCGGGACGATGCCGTCGTACCAGTACGGCAGCATGCGCTCGACGACGTCCTTGAGGCACTCGGTGCGCGGACGCAGCTCGCTGGGGATCGTCGCGTAGCGCGGGTCGTCCGACTGCGAGAACTCGGTGCCGTCCTCAAGGGCCGGCGGCGGGGTGTCGTACGAGCGGCGCCACAGCATGAACTGCTCCTCGCCGAACTCGGCGAGCGTCTGCGCCTTGTCCTTGCCCTGGAGGGCGCCGTAGTGGCGCTCGTTCAGCCGCCAGCTGCGGTGGACCGGGATCCAGTGGCGGTCCGCGGACTCCAGCGCGAGCTGGGCGGTGCGGATGGCGCGCTTCTGGAGCGAGGTGTGCAGCACGTCCGGGGCCAGGCCGGCGGCCGTGAGCAGCTCACCGCCGCGCACTGCCTCCTTCTCGCCCTTCTCGGTGAGGTTGACGTCCACCCAGCCGGTGAACAGGTTCTTCGCGTTCCATTCGCTCTCGCCGTGGCGGAGGAGGATCAGCTTGTACGGTGCGTCGGCCATGCGTACGAGCGTAATCGACACAAGGGGTGCCTCGCGCGCGCGTCCGCGGGCGGGGGCGGCGGCGGGCGAGCGGGCGGCGCGCGCGGTGGGGGCGCGCGGTGGGGGCGGATTGACGGGTGCCGTCAATCGGGTGGCGGGTGCGCCGCCCGCGTAAGTAACTTGCGGGCATTCGATGAGCCACTTACATCCCCCGGGGGAAGCCGATGTCCTCAGCAGGTCCCTCCGCAGGTCCGGCAGCAGGTCCGGCAGCAGGGCTGAGGCGCGCCGTGCGCGAGAGCGTCTCGGGGCTTCCCCGCGAGTTCTGGTGGCTCTGGACGAGCACGCTGGTCAACCGGCTCGGCGCGTTCGTCGCGACGTTCATGGCCTTGTACCTGACGCTCGACCGGGGCTATTCGGCGACGTACGCGGGTCTGGTGGCGGCGCTGCACGGGCTCGGCGGTGTCGTCTCCTCGCTCGGTGCGGGGGTGATGGCCGACCGCCTGGGGCGACGGCCCACGCTGCTGATCGCGCAGACGTCGACGGCGTTCTCGGTGGCGCTGCTGGGCTTCGTGCAGCAGCCGGTCGCGATCGCCGGTGTCGCCTTCCTGGTGGGCATGGCGAGCAACGCGTCGCGGCCGGCCGTGCAGGCGATGATGGCGGACATCGTGAAGCCCGAGGACCGGGTGCGGGCGTTCTCGCTCAACTACTGGGCGATCAACCTGGGGTTCGCGGTCTCGTCGGCCGGTGCCGGTTTCCTCGCCGAGTACAGCTATCGCGCAGGCTTCCTCATAGAGGCGGCGATGACGCTCGCCTGTGCGGTGGTGGTGTTCCTGAAGCTGCCGGAGTCGCGGCCCGAGCGGACGGTGGCCGAGAAGGCCGCCGATCCGGAGGTCGGGCTCGGGACGGTGCTGCGCGACGGGCGCTTCATGAGCGTGGTGGGGCTGTCGTTCCTGGTGGCGCTGATCTTCCAGCAGGGGTACGTGGCGCTGCCGGTGGCGATGGGGACGGACGGGTTCAGCAGCTCCGACTTCGGTACGGCGATCGCCGTCAACGGTGTGCTGATCGTGGCGCTCCAGATCCCGGTCACCCGGTTCATCGAGCACCGCGACCCGCGCCGGCTGCTGGTCGTCTCCTCGCTGCTCGCGGGGTACGGGTTCGGGCTGACGGCGTTCGCCGGATCGCTCGGGGTGTACGCCCTGACCGTGTGCGTGTGGACGCTGGCCGAGATCATCAACTCGCCGGTCCAGACGGGTCTTGTGGTGCGTCTGTCACCGACGCACGGGCGCGGCCGCTACCAGGGCATGTACACGATGTCGTGGGCGGTGGCGGCGCTGGCGGCACCGCTGCTGGGCGGCTATGTGATCGACCGGCTGGGAGCCGCGTGGCTGTGGGGCGCGTGCGCGGTGATCGGGACGGTCGCGGCGGGCGGGTACTGGCTGCTGATGCGGAACCTGCCGCGAGAGCCTCAAGAGGCGGCGGGCGGGCGGGGCTCCGTACCGGAGGAGACCCGGGCCTCCGTGGCGGAGTCTGCGAAGTCGGCGGAGTCGGCGGAGATCACGCCGGCCGCGTAGGCGCGTGCGGTGGGCGCGTGCGTGCCCCGGGCGCGTACGCGCCCCGGTCGCGTGCGTCAGTCGCGCGGCTTCGTCAGGTGTGCGAAGGCGTCCAGGTTGCGGGTGGATTCGCCGCGCGAGACGCGCCAGGCGTACTCCTTGCGGATGGCGGTGGCGAAGCCCAGTTCCAGGAGGGTGTTGAAGCTGCCGTCGGCGGCTTCGAGTACCGAGCCGAGGAGGCGGTCGATCTCGTCGGGGGTGACGGCCGCCAGCGGCAGCTTTCCGGCGAGGTAGACGTCGCCGAGGGAGTCGATCGCGTAACTCACCCCGTACAGGCGCAGGTTGCGCTCCAGGAGCCAGCGGTGGACCGCCTCGTGGTTCTCGTCGGGGTGGCGGATCACGAAGGCGTTCAGCGAGAGCGAGTGCTGTCCGAGGAGCAGGGAGACCGTGGTGGACAGCTTTCGGGTGCCGGGGAGCTTGACCACGTAGGAGCCGGGCCGGGGGCTCTCCCACTCCAGCTCGGCTTCCTTCAGGGTCGCTTCGAGGGTGTCCCGCGCCTCAGCCGTGCCCGCTTTCTCAGCCATGGTGCGAGCGTACGTGACGGCGGTGTTCGTGCATCGCCGCGGTGTAGACGTCCGCGGTGGCCGAGGCGGCGGTGTCCCAGCCGAAGGCCTGGGCGTGCCGGGCGGCTGCCGCGCCCATGCTGCTCACGAGTTCGGGGTGGTCGATGAAACGGCGCAGGGCGCATGCGTACGCGGCCGGGTCGTGCCCCTCTATGAGGAAGCCGGTCGACCCGTCCCGTACGGCGACGGGCAGGCCCCCGACGGCTGCGGCGATGACCGGCGTGCCGGTGGCCTCGGCCTCGATGGCGACGAGCCCGAAGGACTCGCTGTAGGACGGCATGACGAGGACGGACGCGGCGCGGAACCAGTCCGCGAGGCGGTCCTGTCCGACCGGCGGGCGGAAGCGGACGACGTCGGCGATGCCGAGCCGGGCGGCGAGCTTCTGGAGCTTCTCCGGCTTGGCCATCCCGGAGCCGCTGGGACCGCCGACGATCGGCACGACCAGCTTCGTGCGGAGCGAGGGGTCGTCGGCGAGGAGGACGGCGACGGCGCGCAGCAGGATGTCGGGGGCCTTGAGGGGCTGGATGCGTCCCGCGAAGAGCGGTACGAACGCCTCTTGAGGCAGGTCGAGGCGGTCGCGGGCGGCGGCGCGGCCATCGGCCGGACGGAAGCGTTCCAGGTTCACGCCGGGGTGGACGACGGCGACCCGGCCGGGGTCGGCCTCGTAGAAGCGGACCAGTTCGTCGGCCTCCTCGGCGGTGTTCGCGATGAGGCGGTCGGCGGCGCGGACGATCTGGGTCTCGCCGATGACGCGGGCGGCGGGCTCCGGGGTGTCGCCCTCGGCGAGCGCGGCGTTCTTGACCTTGGCCATGGTGTGCATGGCGTGGACGAGGGGGACGCCCCAGCGTTCGGCGGCGAGCCAGCCGACGTGGCCCGAGAGCCAGTAGTGGGAGTGGACCAGGTCGTAGTAGCCGGGGCGCTGCCCGGCCCAGGCCTGCATCACGCCGTGGGTGAAGGCGCAGAGCTGGGCGGGCAGCTCCTCCTTGGCGAGGCCCTCGTACGGTCCGGCGTCTATGTGGCGCACCAGGACGCCCGGGGCGAGCTCCACGCTCGGGGGCAGGCCGCCGGTGGTGGCCCTGGTGAAGATCTCCACCTCTATGTTGATCGCCGCGAGCCGCTTGGCGAGCTCGACGATGTAGACGTTCATGCCGCCCGCGTCGCCGGTGCCGGGCTGGTGCAGCGGTGAGGTGTGCACGCTGAGCATGGCGATACGGCGGGGCTTGCGGGCCGCACCGGGGAGGCGGAGGCGGGGCGGGGCCGCCGCGGCCAGTGTGCCGGTGAGTCGGGAGACGTACTGGCTCACGTCGACGGTCCTCCTCGACTGATGCGGAGATCTGCTTGCGGGCAGGTTCTGGGCAGGGCTGAGCGGGGGCGGTGCGGCCCTTCCGAAGGGGGAGAACAGTAGAATTCCGCGGTCCATTTCCGTTTTGCCAAATCATTGCATTGCGATCCGGTGCGCCCTCGGCCGCTTAGGCTCGT
Source organism: Streptomyces sp. NPDC021093 (assembly GCF_044333135.1). Classification (NCBI taxonomy): domain Bacteria; kingdom Bacillati; phylum Actinomycetota; class Actinomycetes; order Kitasatosporales; family Streptomycetaceae; genus Streptomyces; species Streptomyces sp. NPDC021093. The sequence continues at coordinate 96,726 of NZ_JBIRQJ010000019.1, forward strand.
TCCATGGCCTCCCGCACGTCTCCCCCGCGCCCCGTCGGCGCCGTCACCCGCGGGACCACGAACCCGAACCGGCTGCGGCGGATGGACCGCTGGATCGCCGCCGTGCACGGTCCGGCGCTGCGCCGTACGGAGGGGGCGGTGGCCGTCGACCTGGGGTACGGGGCCGCGCCGTGGACGGCGGTGGAGCTGCTCGGCCGGCTGCGGACGGCCGCACCCGCCGTCGAGGTGACCGGTATCGAGATCGAGCCCGCGCGGGTGACCGGGGCGAAGCCGTACGAGCGGGAGGGGCTGACCTTCCGGCACGGGGGCTTCGAGGTGCCGCTGGAGGGCGGCCGGCGGCCGATGCTGATCCGGGCGGCGAACGTACTTCGACAGTACGACGAGGAGCAGGTGGCCGCCGTCTGGGAACGGCTGCGCGACCGGCTGGCGCCGGGCGGGCTCCTGGTGGAGGGGACCTGCGACGAGATCGGGCGGCGGCACGTGTGGGTGGCGCTGGGGGCGGAGGGGCCGCGGACGGTCACCTTCGCGACCCGGCTGGGGTCCCTCGACCGGCCGTCCGACCTGGCGGAGCGGCTGCCGAAGGCGCTGATCCACCGGAACGTGCCGGGCGAGCCGGTGCACGCGTTCCTGCGGGACTTCGACCGGGCGTGGGCGGCGGCCGCGCCGTACGCGTCGCTGGGCGCGCGGCAGCGGTGGATCAGGGCGGCCCGGGACCTGTCGGCGGACTGGCCGCTGACCGGGCCGCACTCCCCCACCGGGCACGCGGACGCCGACGGGGAACGGCGGTGGCGGCAGGGCGAGGTCACCGTGCGCTGGGAGGCGCTGGCCCCGCGGAACGCCTCGTACCGGTGACGGAAGGCCACGTACCGGTGAACAAAGCAGGTCATTGCCGGGATGGGCGGAATTCGGGGAACGGGAAATCGATCTCGTTCGTCGGAGGGGTGTGCAGGGAAGGGCCGGAAGGTTCTTGGGGGTTGTGAGGGGATGCCGTTTCCGCCTCTGTCGCTTTTGCGGGAGGCGTGGCAGCATCGCGCAAGCACCGCCAAGTTACTGACGGTAAATCAGATTCTGACTCGTTCCGGGGGGAGCTCGTGAACCGAAGCCGTAGTAACCGTAGTCACCACCAGGGCCGTAGCCGTGGCAGCAGCGTCACGACCGCCATAGCGCTGGTCTGCGCGTTGAGCGTGCTGGTGCTGCCGGGACAGGCGTCCGCCGACCCGGCACCGCCGCCCGCGGCCGGGGGCGATGCCGACAAGAGCCTGAACGACGTACGAAGAGAAATAGACGCGCTGTACCGCAAGGCGGCGGTCGCCACCGACGCCTACAACCTGGCGGAGGATCAGACACAGGACCAGTCCGGCGAGATCGTGAAGCTGGCCAAGTCGATCGTGGCGGGCGAGAACCGGATCAACAAGCTCAAGGACCGCCTGGGCGCGCAGGCCCGCGCGCAGTACCGGACGGGCGGGGTGCCGCAGAGCGCACAGCTGATGCTGAGCGGCGACCCGGACTTCTTCCTTCAGGGCGCCGGGCGGATGCAGCAGGGGCAGACCGCGGTCAAGGGGATGCTAGGCGAACTGACCAGGACCCAGGAAGACTTGCGGACGTACTCGCAGGACGCCAGCACCGAGTGGCAGAAGCTGGAGGCCAACCGCAAGCGCAAGGAGAAGGCGCAGACGGAGGTCAAGAAGCAGATCGCCGCGGCGGAGAAGCTGGAGGCCCGCCTGGAGCAGAAGGAGCGCACCCGGCTGCTGGAGCTGGAGCGCGAGGAGCAGTACCGCTCGCAGACGGCCTGGCTGGACTCCGGCGCGTTGAAGAACGGCGGCAAGGGCGGCGCGGCGTCCACGGCACAGGGCAAGCAGGCGGTGTCCTACGCGACGGACCAGATCGGCGATCCGTACGTATGGGGCGCGGAGGGACCCGACGCCTTCGACTGCTCGGGCCTCACACAGCAGGCGTGGGCATCGGCGGACCGGGCGATACCGCGGACGTCGCAGGAGCAGTGGCGGCTGCTCCCGAAGGTCTCGGTGGCTGACATGCAACCCGGGGACCTGATCATCTACTTCTCGGACGCGAGCCACGTGGGGATGTACGTGGGCGACGGCGCCATCGTGCACGCACCGAGGCCGGGGCGGACCGTGACGATCGCGGGGGCGGGGTCGATGCCGATATTGGGTGTGGTGCGGCCGGGATAGAGGCTGGGGCCGGGGCCGGGCCGAGCCCCTGGCCGGGGCCGAGCCGGGCCGGAGCTGAACCGGAGCCGGGGCTGAGCCGAGGCCGAAGCTGAGCCGGAGCCGAGCCGGGGGCCAAGGCAGGGCTGAGCCGGGATCGAGCCGGGGACCGGGGCAGAGGGCCAGGGAGGGGCTGAGCCACCCGGCCGGGCCGATGGCCGGGCGGAGCTGAGCCACAGGCCGGGCCGATGGTCGAACGGGGCTGAGCCACAGGCCGGGCCGATGGTCGGGCAGGGCTGGGCCGTGGGCCGGAGTATCGGGCGGGCGGGAGTGTGGCGGTCGCCTGGAGGTGGCCTCCGCATGGGGTGATCTTTGTCATGGCAAACGGTGCGGCGGGACCGTGCCGGATCCATGCCGGGACGCGGCTTATGCCTGGCCGGGAGCGGTGAAGACGGTCGGCATATGACCGAGGCGGATTCGTGAACGGCATTCCGTTGCGGCGCCCGGTACCGCTAAGGTCCCCGTTTGGCGGGGCGTCGTTCGGCGTCCCACCGTGCCCTCGGGGGGAGGGAAGGAACCGAACCGATGCCCGTACCCATACCGCGGCAGAGAGTAGTGCCCGCCGTGGAAAGCGGTCAGGCCGGCCCTCAGCACACCGCACCCCAGCAGCCGACCGACCTCACGCTGCTGGTGATCGAGAACGACCCGGCGGACGCCTTCGCCGTGCCGGACCTGCTCGAATCCGCAGGCGGCCCCCGTGTCCGCGTCCGCACCGCCCGCAACCTCACCGAGGCCGGCCGGCTGCTCACCGACGACGTGCACTGCATCCTGCTCGACCTGGCCCTGCCGGGCTGTGGCAGCTGCGCCGAATGCCGCGAGGACAACGAGCGCAGCGGGGACGGCGGGAGCGACGGGACCGGTGACGGCGGCAGTCCGCTGGGCGCGCTCCGCGACGTGCTGCGGATGGCGCCGCACCACGCCGTGCTGGCGCTGACCCCGCCCGACCGGGCCGAGCACGCCGCCGAGGCGGTCCGGGCAGGCGCCCAGGACTTCCTCTTCCGCGACGAGCTGGACGGACGGCTGCTGAGCCGCGCCATCCGGTACGCGGTGGAGCGCAAGCGCGCCGACACCGCCTCGTACAAACTGGCCGAGTCCCGGCTGCACGCCCAGGAGAACGCCCGGCTGGAGCGCGGCCTGCTCCCGACGCCGCTGCTGGACGGGTCGGACCTGAAGTTCGCGTCCCGCTACCGCCCCGGCCGCTCCCGCGCGCTGTTGGGCGGCGACTTCTACGACACCGTCCGCACCCCGGACGGCACCGTCCACGCGATGATCGGCGACGTTTGCGGCCACGGCCCCGACGAGGCCGCCCTCGGTGTGGAACTGCGCATCGCCTGGCGGGCGTTGACCTTCGCCGGCCTGTGCGGGGACGAACTGCTCTCCACCCTCCAGCGCGTCCTGGAGCACGAGCGGGAGAGCGAGGAGATCTTCGCGACGCTCTGCACGGTCGACATCGCACCGGACGGCCGCCGCGCCGGTCTGTGCCTGGCCGGCCATCCGGCGCCGCTGATCGCCCGCCAGGGACAGCTCGCCCAGCTCATGCCGTACGACGACGGGGGCCCGGCCCTCGGTCTGCTGCCGCGCGCCCGCTGGCCGCGCCAGCAGGTCGAACTGGGTGGCGCCTGGAGCCTGTTGATGTACACGGACGGTCTGATCGAGGGCCGGATCGCCGGAGCGGACGGCACCGGCCGCCCCGGCCGGCTGGGCCAGGACGGCATGGTCGCGATGATCAACCGTCAGCTGTCGGAGGGCCTGCGCGGCGAGGAGCTCCTGGAGGCCGCCGTCACGCGCGTACGCGAGCTGAACGGCGGCGAGCTGACGGACGACGTCGCCGTCCTCCTCCTCGACCGGGACGGCAGCAACCGGGACGGCAGCAGCCGGGACGGGAACAGCGGCAAGAACAAGGACCGCGGCAGGGCAGCCCGACCCTCCGTCAGCGGGCCCACCGTCCGTGGGACCTCCGTCAGCGGACCCACCACTGCTGGGCCAACCATGACTGGGCCCACCATGACTGGGCCCTCCGCTCAACGCCCGCCGTTGTAGGGACCGTACGGCCCGTCGCTGCTGCTGCCGCCGCGCCGGCCACCGCCGCCGCCGGAGACCTGACGCAGGGCGGGCCGTACGTCCACCAGGAAGACGATCGACGCGACCAGACCCGCGATCTGCAGGAACAGGACAGGCACCACCAGGTTCACGACGACCGTGATGCCGAGAATGACCAGCCAGAAGTTCTTGGACTGCTTGTCCGCGGCCCGGTACGCATCGGCACGCGCGGTCGCGGCCATGATCAGCGCGGCCACCGCCGTGACAAGGAAGACCAGCCCGACCACGAACATCAGCCCGACGTCGAATCCCTCACGCAACATACTGAGCACCGCCTCATCCGGTTCGACCGCCTCGTGACCGCCTTTGCCACGGTACCGAAACGACGGACCGGGCGCCCTCGCGGCGATCCGGCCCGTCGTGTCCCGCGCACCTTCGTACGCGCGTGACTACTTCTCCTCGGCGGCCGGCTCGGCGGCCGACGTCGTCTTCTTGGCGGCGGCCTTGCGCGCCGGGGCCTTCTTCGGCGCCGGGTCCGCCTCGGCCTCGGCAGACGTGGCCTCGGCGGCCGTGGGCTCGGCCGCCTTCGACTCGGCCGTCTTCGACTCCGCCGTCTTCGACTCCGCGGCCTTCGGCTCCGGGTCGGGCTCGACCGCGACCGCGATCTCGTTGATCTCCTCGGCGGCCTCGCCGCGCCAGACCTTCACGGCCTGCTCACCGTGCTCGGCGACCTTCTCGTACGTCTCACGGGCCTTGACCGCGTACTCGGCGGCCACGCCCACACCCCGCAGCGCGAGGTCCTGGGCGGTCTCGCCCAGCTTCTTCAGGTCGGTGTCGAAGGAGCCGATCACCTCGGCGAACTTCGCCTGCAGGGTGGCCTGCGCCTCCTTGGCCTGCGAAGTCACCTTCTCCTGTACGGCCTTGGGGTCCGCCTGACGCACCTTCTCGAAGCGCTCCGGCGCCTCGTCGGCGAACTTCTTGGCCTGCTGCACGGCGAGGTCCGCCGTACCGGCGACGAAGTAGAGGGGGGTCGGGTCGGTGAGGTTCTTGCGCAGGTCATCGCTGATGGCCATAACTGTGGTCCTCCCGGATCGCATCAGTGTGAGGGTGGGGTGGCATCACTGTCGGCGCCGGGCTCCGCGTCCGCGGAAGCCTCGCCGCTCGCGCGGCCTTCCGCGCGCTCTTCCGCGTTCCCCGCCGCGTTGCTCTCCGCCGTGCTGCTCTCCGCCGCGTTCTCCTTGCGGAAGGACTCGTAGATCTGGAGCAGCACCTGCTTCTGCCGCTCGTTGATCGACGGGTCGGCCAGGATGACGGCACGCGTCTCCAGCTCGTCCCGGTCCTTCTCGTCGAGGATTCCGGCCTGGACGTACAGCGTCTCCGCGGAGATCCGCAGCGCCTTGGCGAGCTGCTGCAGGATGTCCGCGCTCGGCTTGCGCAGACCGCGCTCGATCTGGCTGAGGTACGGGTTGGACACCCCGGCGGCCTCGGCGAGCTGACGCAGCGACAGCTGCGCGTTGCGCCGCTGCTCGCGCAGGTACTCCCCGAGATTGCCGACGTTCAGTGATGCCATGCCTCGATGGTGCACCCCCCTTGCTAACTTTTGCAAGCGCCTGCTTGCAAAAGTGCGCCACGCCACGTGCGGGCACCGATGCGGTGCAGAATGGCCGGACTCGACCGGGGGCCTGATGTCTCGTTCTCTGCGTACCGCCGCGGCAGCCCTGACGGTGACGGCCTGCCTGGCGGCCGTCACGTCCTGCGGATCCGGTTCGTCCGGGTCGCCCGGGGCATCCGGTTCGTCCGGGCCGCCGCGGGCCCAGCCGTTGACCGAGGCCGACCTGCGGTCCGTCCTGCCGTCCGGTGAGTCCTTGCGGGGTTTCGTCGCCAAGCCGGACGTACCGTCCGCGACCGAGACTCCGCCCGCCATCAGCGCGTCCAAGAGCTCGCCCCTCTACCCGGACAGTCCCAAGGCCTGCCGGGCCCTGGTCGATTTCGAGCTGGACCGCGTGCAGCACCGGCCCGCAGCGTCCGTCCGGGCCGACATGACGCCCCGGGGGCGCGAGGGCCAGGCAACCGACTTCTCGAAGCTCAACTCGGTCAGGCTGAGCAGTTACTCCGTCAAGGAGGCTTCGGCGGTGCTCGACTCGCTGAGGCAGGCCCTGCCGTCGTGCGACCAGTTCGGTGTCTACGCCCTGATCTACGGCGATCAGGACGCCCGGATCAACATCGGGCCATGGTCCGCTCCGGATGCCGGGGACGACGCGGTCGCCTTCACCTGGACCGTGTCGGGCATCGCGATGGACCAGACCGTGCCCCTCACTGTCGTACGCACCGGCGGCGTCCTCACCACCTACTCCGGCGCGGTACCCGCCGACATCCCCCGACAGCAGCACGAGAAGGTACGGGCCCTCATCGCCGGCGGCTCGGAGTGATCGTGCTCGGCCATCCGTGGCCCCGGGGCCGTCCCCGCGTGACGGTCCCGCTCCTCGGCTCGTTCCCCCTCACATGAGAAAGATCATTCTGCTGGCGGCCCTGCCCGCCCTCGCCCTCGCCATGGCCGCCCCCGCCCAGGCCGACGACCACGACAACAACTTCGGCACCGGAGTGAACCCCGCGAACAACTGGAACTTCACGGCCGCCGACGTCTGCATCCAGGAACTGGCCGTCGTTCCCGCCCTGTCCGACTGGACCGGCAACCACGCCAACAACTGCACGAACGGAAACGTCATCTCCCACGCCGGCGACTGACGCGACGTCGAGGCCGATCGCCCCGCCACACCCCGTCCCACCACGCTCCGCCCCGTCCGTCCCGTCCCAGGTGGCGCATCACCGCGGTGATGCGCCACCACGCGACGTCACACCGCCGCGGCGCCGAACCACTTGGGCAGGTGGTCGAGCAGGTCCTGCTGGTTCTCGCCGGCCCATGCCACGTGGCCGTCCGGACGCAGCAGCACCGCCGGTACGTCCAGTTCCTCGCTGACGTCGACGACGTGGTCGACCCGGTCCGCCCAGCCCTCCAGCGAGAGCCGGCCGGTCTGGTCGAGCAGCAGGCCGCGGCCGCCGTGCATCAGCTCGTACAGGCGCCCCTCCTGCTTCAGCGCCAGGTCCCGCATCCGCCGGCCGAGCAGGTCGTCCGCACCGGAGCCGGAGCCGGAACGGGACTCGTCCGAGCCGCTCCCGCCGAAGTCGTAGCGGATGTCGACCGCGGTGATGATCCCAGTGACGTACCGGTTCACCTCCTCGAAGTCCATCAGCTTCGCGAACAGCTCCCGCAGCGCGGTCGCGCCCGGGTCGGTGCCGAGCAGGGTGATCTGCGCGCGGGTGTTGTCCAGCACGCGGGCACCCACCGGGTGCCGCTCGGTGTGGTACGTGTCCAACAGCCCTTCCGGCGCCCAGCCGTTGACCGCGGCGGCCAGCTTCCAGCCGAGGTTGAACGCGTCCTGGAGGCCGAGGTTCATCCCCTGCCCGCCGGTCGGCGGGTGGATGTGCGCGGCATCCCCGGCCAGCAGCACGCGGCCGACCCGGTAGCGCTCCGCCTGCCGGGTGGCGTCGCCGAAGCGGGAGAGCCAGCGCGGCGAGTGCGCGCCGAAGTCGGTGCCCGCGAGCGCCCGCAGCTGCTTCTGGAAGTCCTCGATGACCGGCGGGGTCGTACGGTCATCGGACACGCCGTCGGCGGGCACGACGAGCCGGTACACCCCGTCTTCGAGCGGCTGCGCCCCGAACCGCAGTTGGGTCTTGCGGACCTCCTCGACCGTGGCGGCGATCACCTCCGGGTCCTCGGTCAGCACCATCTCGCCCAGCATCGTCTCGACCGTGGCGGGCTCGCCGGGGAAGTCGACGCCGATCTGCTTGCGCACCAGGCTGCGGCCGCCGTCGCACCCGACGAGGTAGCGCGCGCGCAGCTGCGTACCGTCCGTCAGGTCGACGGTCACCCCCTCGTCGTCCTGGCTCAGCCCGGCCACCTCGCAGCCGCGCCGGAGCTCGGCGCCGAGTTCGACGGCGCGCTCGCCCAGGATCCGCTCGCTGACCGGCTGCGGGGCGGCGACGCCGAACGGGTGCGCCGTGTCGAGCTGTTCGGGCCACGGCTTCATAATCCCGCCGAACAGACCGCCAACCTGGAACTTCTCACTGACCGCCAGGAACCGGTCCAGCAGACCGCGTTGGGCCATCACCTCGGCGCTGCGCGTGTGCAGGCCCTGCCCGCGGCCCTCCTTGGTGGGCTCGGTCAGCTTCTCCAGCACGACCACCTGTACGCCGTGCAGCCGCAGTTCGGCCGCCAGCATCAGGCCGGTCGGTCCGCCGCCGACCACGATCACGTCAATCATCAAAGCGCCCATCCAATGTGTCATTTCCGCAGGTCCAGGCCTTGGATCGCCCATGATGCGGTACGCCGGGGGCCTTGCCGCAAGCCCCCCGGTGGGCTATAAGTTAAGAGTGGCCAGGGGTGATCTGCTTCCCTCTCGGACCACCTTGACCTCCCTCTCGGGCCACCTCGGCCTCCCTCTCGGTGAATCCCTGCGCCACCGGACCCGACTCACGCGGGGTTCGCCCGCGCTCTCGCCGCCAGCAGCACCACAAGCCCCGTCGGTACGAGCAGCAGCGCGAACGCGGCGGTGTAGCCCGGGAGTTCGGAGGCTCCGGCGCCCAGGGCCGCGTTGAAGAGCGCCGAGGCGACGCCGAGGACGACGATCTGCCCCAGGTTCTGGGTGGTCTGCATCGCGCTGCTCGCATAGCCCTGCCGGTCGGGCGGGGTGTGGGAGAGCGAGAGCAGTGTGAGCGAGGGCGCGAGCAGGCCCATGCCGACCGCCGCGACGACCATGGCGGGGGCGGCGGTGAGCGGCGGTACGGACGGCAGTGTGCCGACGGCGGCGAGCGCGATCGCGGCCCCGAGCAGCAGCGCTCCGGCCACCACCACGTGGTGCCGGGGGATCCGCCCCAGCCAGCGGCTCTGCACCCAGGCGGCACCGGCCCAGCAGACGGCGGCCCCCGTGAAGGCAAGCCCGGTCTGCACCGGAGGCACCTCCCGCACGGTCACCAGCATCAGCGGAACGAACGCTTCCAGGGTGAAGAAGACCCCCGAGGCGAGCCCCCGCAGCAGCACCGAGGCGGGCAGCCCGCGCACGGCGCGCAGCGTGCCCGGTGGCAACAGGCGCGGTGCGAAGACCCCGAGCAGCGCGAGCGCGGCCACCGCGTACACCAGATGGGTCGTGTCCCAGCCGGAGGCCGCGTACTGCCCGAGCGCCGCCCCCACACTGACCGCCGCGGCGAGCAGCAGGCCGGGGCGGTGCGACACCGTCGCCGCCACCGTCACCGTTTCTTCGCTCAACTGCCGTTTCTCGTACGGGACTTCCTCCGCCGACTGCCGCTTTCGGTACGGGACTTCCTCCGCGCGGTCGCGCAGCATGAACACCACCGCGATCGCCGGGAGCGCGGTCAGTACGGCCAGCCCGAGGAACACTGTCCGCCAGGACGACCACTCGGCCACCAGGCCCGCCACCGGCGGCCCGACCAGCGACGGGACGATCCAGCAGGTGCTCAGCAGCGCCAGGGCGCGCGGGCGGAGGTGCTCGGGGTAGTTCTGGGCGATGGCGGCGTTGACGGCCACCGTGATCATTCCGGCGGCGAGGCCGTCCAGGAAGCGTCCGGCGGCGAGTTGCCAGACGGTGGTGCTCAGGCCGGAGACGACGAGGGTGGCCACCGCGAGCACCGTGCCCGCCATGATCGGCCTGCGGGCGCCCGACCGGTCGGCCCAGTCGCCGCCGAGTACCCCGCCCAACAGGCTCGCGGCCACGAAGCAGCCCGCGACGAGGGGGAAGAGCGCGACCCCGTCCAGCTCCTGCGCGGCCACGGGGAGGGTGGGGACGACGGCCAGCGCGGCGAATCCGGTCAGGAACATCACGGCGGTGATGCCGAGGGTCAGGGCGGCGTACGGACGGGAGAAGAGGCCGGGCCCGTCCGCGGTCCCCTCGGGGGCGGGGGCCCGGGAACGTACTGGCGCATCAGCAGCATCATCCGTCACGAGCGCACAAGCTATGCGGGGCGACCGGCCGCGTGCCACTCGATTTCGTCGGTCGGCCACTCGTTTTCGTCGGTCGGCCACTCGTCTTCGTCAGCCGGACCCGCGCCCTCGTTCGTCAGCCGGACCCGCGTCCTCGCCAGCCGGTCCCGCGTCGCTCGACACGATCAACCCGCCCTGCCTACTTGGCCGTTGCGAGCGCCGCCTGCCAGACCGGGCTGTCGACGTAGTGGTTGTCGTAGAGCTCGGAGGAGTCCTTGATCTCCTGCGGGCTCGCCTCGCCGCGCATCACCCGGCCGAGCAGCCGCAGGTAGTCGAAGCGGGGCATGCCGGGGGTGAAGACGAAGAGGACGTCGGCCACGGAGCCGGGGGCGGCGGCGAAAGCGTGCGGGGTGTGCGGCGGCACGAGGAGGAAGTCACCGGTGTTCAGGGTCTGGACCTCGTCGTCGATGAGGACCTGGAGGGAGCCGCCGATGACGAAGAAGAGCTCCGACGCGCGGGTGTGGAAGTGGGCGGGCGCGCCCACCGCGCCCTCCGCGAAGGTGGAGCGGTAGCTGGTGACCGTGGAGCCGTCGGTGCCGCAGTCGGCGAGGAGGGTCATGACGCTGCTGGGGTCGCTGGTGGTCTCGGCAGTGGCGGCGCGGGTGAGGACCGGCTTGGCAGCGACGGGGGCGGGGACGACGGCGGTGGCGGCGGCGCTGGTCACGGTGGTGTCGTTGCTGCTCATGGTGGGTGACTCCCTGCTTGCGGGTGGTGGTTCCGGCTGCTTGCCGTTGCCTTGTGATCACCACTCTAGGCAGCGGAAAGACCCCGCACAGGGTGCATTCTGGTGCTGGTTGGATGGGTCAATTACCCGGCCGTCGTCGACATTTCCGGCCGCACCGCCGCCAGGTACTCCGCGATCGCGTCCCTGTTCCGCCGCAGGCACTCCACGCGGGCCGACATGCGGTCCAGCTCCTGCTCAAGGGTGGCGAGCATCTCCGGGGTCGCGTCCGGGAAGTGGATGGCGCGGGGCTTGTCGAGGCACGGCAGGATCTGCTTGATGATCCGGGTCGGCAGCCCGGCGTCGAGCAGGCCGCGGATCTGGGCGACGCGGTCCACGAAGCGTTCGTCGTACTCGCGGTAGCCGTTCGCGGCCCGTTCGGCGGCGATGAGACCCTGCTCCTCGTAGTAACGCAGCATCCTGCGCGGCGTGTCGGTCCGCTCCGAGAGCTCACCGATGCGCATACGACCTCCCCCTGAAATCCCCTGTGCGACCCACCCCGCGGAGAGCTGCGTCGGCCTTCACACGCATGTGAGGGTACGACCCTACCGTCGTGCGAACTCGAAGCCCGGAAGCCCCGGTTGAAGTCCGGCCCCTCGTCCTCTTCACCGACGTGTCGGCACCGCTGGCCCGGCACTGCTGGTGGTTCTGGCCGCCCGGTCAGCGGTTCAGAGCGCGTGGGCCCTCTCATGGCGCGGTTCGTACAGCCCCACGTCGCCGCCACCGGGCAGCCGCAGCACGGTCATCAGTCCCCAGCCCTCGTCGCTGACGGGCCGGGTGAACTCGACGCCCTGCGCCAACAGCTCCTCCCTGGTGGCGTTCACGTCGTCGCACATCAGGAAGAACTCGTGCGAGGACCCCGGCCCCGGATGCACGGCGATCTCGGCCGGCGGCAGCTTGAAGATGAGCCAACCACCGCCGGCGTCGACGTGCTTGTACCCGAGAACGTCCCGGAAGAAGGCCCTGTCGGCCTCCGCGTCCCGGCTGTGGATCACCACGTGAGCACCATTGATCATGCGCGGACCGTACCGAACCGGACCCGCGCCTCCGACGAACCGTGGAACCACCGGCCCCGACCCCACCCCTCTGGGCTACCGTCGGCGCTCGGACGTATCGTCCGCCCCATGACCACCACGCACACCACCCGCCCCCGCCACCTCTACATAGCCCGCCACGCCGAGGCCGCCGAGGACGAGTCCGGCCTCACCGATGCGGGCCGCCGCCAGGCCGTACTCCTCGGACAGCGGCTGCGCGGCGTGCCGCTGAGCGCGATCCACCACGGGCCGCTGTCCCGGACCACCGAGACCGCGCGGCTGGTCGCGGAGCAGCTGGGGCAGGACGTACGCCCGCGGATGAGCGAGGCCGCCGGGGACTACGTACCGTACGAGCCGGTACGGGAGGAGCTGCCCGCCGGGATCGACGCCGACCGGTATCTCGGCTTCGTCGCGGGCCAGCCTGCGGAGGACCGCGAGAAGGGTCCCCGGCTCGCCGCCCTCGCCATGGAGCTGTTCACGGGCCCGGCGGATGTCCCGGCAGTGCCGACCGGGGGCGCGGACGCCACGGCCGTCCAGCACGAGCTCGTCGTCACCCACAACTTCCTCGCCGCCTGGTTCGTACGCGCCGCCCACGAGGCTCCGGCCTGGCGGTGGATCGGCCTCAATCTGGCCAACGCCGCGCTGACGGTGATCCGATACGCACCCGGCCGCCCCGCCTCCGTGCTCGTCCTCAACGACATGGGCCACCTGCCCGCCGAGCTGCGCTGGACCGGATACCCGCCGGAACTGCACGTCTGACACGAACCGGATCGCCCGGCCCCGCTACCCCCTGAGCGTGTCCTCGATCCCGTGCCGCAGTTGCCGGAAGGCGAGCCCGGCCGCCGTCACCGCCCCCTCGTACACGGCGTCGGCGCTCTCGCCGTCCTCGTCGATCCGCCGCCAGTTCTCCAGGGCGAGCACCCGGAGCACGACCCCGATCTGCCCGGCGGCGAGCCGCGCCGGGACGCCGTCCCCGAGGACTTCCCCGAGCGCGGTGGCCAGCGCCTCCTCCGAGCGCCGCATGTACGTGTGCAGCCGGGTCTCCAGGCTCGGCGTCCCGTACAACAGCCGCTGGTACGCCAGCACTTGGGGGTCGTCGCAGAGCCCGGTGATCGGGTCCCGGTCCGCCAGCCCGGCCAGGAAGTGCCGCTCCAGCGCGTCCAGCGGCGCGACCCCGGCCTCCCGCCCGGCGCGGACCACCCGCGCCGACTCGTCCTCGTGGTCGGCGAACCGGTGCAGCGCGAGGTCCTCCTTCGCCGGGAAGTACCGGAACAGCGTCGGCTTCGACACCTCGGCGGCGGCCGCCACCTCCGCCACGGACACGGCGTCGAAGCCGCGCTCCAGGAAGAGCGCGATCGCCGCGTCGGAGATCGCCTCGTACGTCCGCCGCTTCTTCAGCTCCCGCAGCCCGGTCCCGTTCACCGCGCACCCCCCTGCTCGCCCTTGCGCACCAATGCCTCGATCCCGTCCAGCAGCCGTTCCATCCCGAAGACGAACTCGTAGTCGGGGTCGTCGGGCAGGTCCAGCACGCCCGACTCCAGCATCCGGGTGACCGCCGGATAGCGCTCGGCGTCGGCGAACCTGGCCAGCAGCCGCCCGTACCGCACGAGCGACTCCTCGGCCGTGGTGCCGGCCTTGGCGCGGGCCTCGGCGAGGTCGGCCATCATGCCGACCTCGCTCCGTACGAATCCGCTGACCAGCATGATCACCGAGATCCGGTGCCCGTCGTCGAGCCCGGAACCGTCGAGCGCCGACAGTCCGCGCTCCATCCAGGCGACGGACTTGGGCGTCGTGGGCGGCCCTCCCACCGGGATGCGCATGGCCCACAGGTGCTGCCGCGAGCCGTCCCGCAGGGCCCGCGCCCATGCGGTCAGCGCCTCGCGCCAGGGGGTGCCGGGGGCGGGCGGCGCGGGCGGCAGCCCCATCGCCGCCTCCTGCATCAGTACGTACAGCTCGTCCTTGGCGGCGACGTACCGGTAGAGCGACATGGTGGAGACGCCGAGCTCCTTGGCGACCCGCCCCATGGAGACGGCCGCGAGCCCCTCCCCCGAGGCGATCCGCACGGCGGCGTCGACGATCCGGTCGAGGTCGAGCCCGGGGCGCGGCCCCTTCCCCGGGCGCTCCCGCAGCCCCCAGGCGACCTCGATGCTCGCGGGCAGATCACCCTTCTGCCCGCCCGCCTGCTGCTCGCCTGCCACAACCGCCTCCTTCCGCCCGCTCACCCTTGACGGCCATCCTAGTTATGCGTAAGCCTCACACAGTGATGCGTATGTCATACGCAGAAGACTGCGAGAGGTGTCCCGTGCCAGCAACCGAGCCAGCAACCGAGCCAGCAATCGAAGCAGTGGCCGAAGCAGCAACCGGAGCAGTGGCCGAACCGGCGATCCGAGCGACCGGCCTCACCAAGTCCTACGGAACCCACCACGTCCTGAAGGGAGTTGACCTCTCCGTCCCGCGGGGCAGCGTCTTCGCCCTGCTCGGCCCGAACGGCGCGGGCAAGACGACAGCGGTACGCATCCTCACCACGCTCACCACCGCCGACGCGGGCACCGCCAGGGTCGGCGGCCACGACGTCCGGGCCGACCGGCGCAAGGTCCGCGCGACCATCAGCCTGACCGGCCAGTCCGCCGCGGTGGACGAACGCCAGACCGGCGCCGAGAACCTCCGCATGATGGCCCGCCTGAGCCGTCTCCCGCGCGCCGCGGCCCGCCGCCGCGCCGACGAACTGCTCGACCGCTTCGGCCTGACCGACGCGGCGGACCGGCTGGTCGTCACGTACTCCGGCGGCATGCGCCGCAGGCTCGACCTGGCGGCGGGCCTGGTCGCCGCCCCCACCGTCCTCTTCCTCGACGAACCGACGACAGGCCTGGACCCGCGCAGCCGCCGCTCCCTCTGGCAGTCCGTCCGCGAACTCTCCACCGCGGGCGCCACGGTCTTCCTGACCACCCAATACCTCGAAGAGGCCGACGAGTTGGCGCACCGCATCGCCGTGCTCCACGAAGGCCGGGTGGCCGCACAGGGCACCCCGGCCGACCTCAAGTCACGCGTCCCGGGACACCGGCTGGACCTCACGCTGACCACCGAGGCCGCCTACACGGCCCTCGCACCCCGCGCCGTCCACCACGCCCCGCACACCCGCACGCTCGGCCTGCCCACGGACGGCTCGGCCGCGCACGTCCGCGCGCTCCTCGACGCGCTGGACCCCACCCGCGCGGACATCGCCTCGTTCACGGTCCGCACGGCCACCCTGGACGACGTCTTCCTCGCCCTGACCGACACCGACACCCACGCCGACACCCACGCCGACGCCCCCACCCACCCCCGCAGCGGCGCCCGCACCGGCCAGGAGGTCACCCATGTCCGCTGACACCGCCCTGGTCCTCACCGCCCGCGGCATCCGCCTCAGCCGCCGCAACACCGACGCCCTCATCACCTCCCTCATGCTCCCGGTCATGCTGATGCTGATCTTCGTCTACTTCTTCGGCGGAGCGATCAACACCGGTACGCAGTACGTCACTTACGTCACGCCCGGCGTCCTCATCCTCTGCGCGGGCTTCGGCGCGGCCACCACCGCGAGCACGGTCACCGAGGACATGAAGGGCGGCATCATCGACCGGTTCCGCTCCCTCGACGTGGGCGGCGCCGCGATCCTCGCGGGCCACGTCGCGGCCAGCGTCCTGCGCAACTCCCTCTCCACCGCCCTGGTGCTCGCGGTGGCCGTCGCGATCGGCTTCCGCCCCGCCACCACCCCGCTCCGCGCCCTGGCCGCCGCCGCGGTCCTGCTCGCCTACCTCCTCGCCCTCTCCTGGTTCTCCGCCGCGGTCGGCCTCCTCGCCAGATCCCCGGAAGCGGCGGGCGGCTTCACCTTCTTCGTCGGCTTCCTCCCCTACCCGAGCAGCGCCTTCGTCCCCACCGACACCATGCCCTCCTGGCTCCACGCCTTCGCCGCCCACCAACCCGTCACCCCGGTCATCGAGTCCCTCCGGGGCCTGCTCCTCGGCACGGACGTGGGCAGCACGCCGTGGGTGGCACTGGCGTGGTGCGCGGGGATCCTGGGGGTGTCCGCGGCGGCTTCGGGGGTGCTGTTCAGGTGGCGGGCGGCGTGAGCCCGGGGCCCGGACCCAGCCCCCGGGGAAGCGCCAGGGCGAGGTACTGGTTCTGGACCCGGGAGCCGCGCAGTCCCAGTGAGGCGGTGGCCGCCTGGAGCGTCATCGCGTACGAGTCCACGGCGCGGCGCACGTTGGGGGCGTCCAGGCTCGCGCCCGTCACCAGCCGGTCGAGGTCGATGTAGGCGGAGCGGACGATCTCGATCCACCGGTACGTGTGCACGTCGTGCGCCCAGCCCCGCACGAAGTCCTCGTCGCACCTGCCCAGCACGGTCTCCCAGCGCGAGAGCATCCGCTGCCGGATCTCGGCGCTGTGCGGGGTCAGGTGGAGGTGGCGCACGAGGTCGTAGAGCGGGTCGCCGACCAGGGCCATCTCCCAGTCGATGATGGTCAGTTGACCGCGGACGGACCCTCGGATGAGGTTCCAGGGGTTGAGGTCGCCGTGCAGCAGGACCGGGGTTCGGGGACGCACGGTCCGCTGGGCCAGGATCTCCTTCAGCCGCCGTGCGTTGGGCAGGCCGAGCACCCCGGCCAGCTGGAGCGACTCCTTGGGCAGCGTGCCGACCAGTTCCACCAGCCGTTCGCACAGCCAGTGGTAGAAGCCCGCCGGCCCCGTCGTCGGATCGAGCCGGGCGAGCCCCGCGTCGGCCAGCGCCCCGAGCTGGTCGACCAGGTCGTCGGCCTCGCACGGCAGCAGCCCGTCCACCGGATGCCGAGGGGGGCCGCCGGCGGGCCCTTCGTACGAGTGGATGGCGAACCAGTCCTCGGGCCAGCTCTCGCCCAGTGCGAGCACCCGGGGGACCCGGACCCCGGCACCCCGCATCCGCCGCCCGTTCGCCTCCTCCAGGGCCAGGAGCACCTCGTGCTCCACCAGGAAGCGGGGCTCGCGACGGGTGTGCGAGTTCAGTTTGCGCCGCACCACCACGGTCCGGTCCGCGCTCCGTGCGTGGACCACCGTGTTGAGGTGCCCGGTCCCCTTGAAGACCTGGCACGACGGCGCGGCCCCCTCCGCCGCCAGGACCTCGTCCACGGCCGGTGCGTCGAACCCCGGGGGCTGGACGAACCCGGGGTCCGTCACCCGCCAGTGGTTGGGCGGCACCTTGCGCGGCCCGCCGCCCTGGCCGCCGGCCCACGCCATGTGCCACCGGCAGAGGATCCGCTCGATCTCGGCACGGTCCGGCACACCGGCCAGCCGCAGCGGTCCACTCGCCGCTTCGAGGGCCCGGCGCACCGACTCCGTGGCTTCCTCAAGACCGACGGGCTCCCGGCCGGCCCCGAGCGAGCGGGCCGCCCGCATCACGTCCGGGTAGACCGACTGCGCCCGCTCGAAGTCGAGGTAGTGGCGCAGGTCGACCTCCATCCCGTTGGCGGCCTCGGGTCTGCTCCGGCGCATGGCGTGGAACCAGGCCGCCTTGACCTCCTCCTGCTGGTGCACCGGGTACTTCATCCGCACCAGATGGGTGGCCAGATCGTGCAACGGGTCGCCGTAGGTGGCCAGTTCCCAGTCGACGCAGATCAGCGGCGGGGCCCCGTGGTACGAGAAGATCACGTTGTCGCGGTGCAGATCGGTGTGCAGCAGGCTGAACGGGCGGCGCACCATCAGCGGCACCCGCTCCGCGAACTCCAGCAGCGCGTTCTCCGGAATGCCGAGCGCCGCGAAGAGCCCGCCGAACTCGGTCCAATTGGCCTGCCGTACGTCCCGGTCGGTGAGCTCGGCCAACGTGCGCAGGAACGTGCGGCAGTGCCCGTCGCGCGGCCACCGGTCCGGCAGCGGGGGCAGGTCCTCGCGGCGCACCGCGACCATCTGCGCCAGCAGACCCGCCAGAGCGTCGATGAGCCGGCTGTCGAGGGGTTTGCCGTTGGGGCAGATGGTGGAGAGGGGAACGCCCTCCACATAGCTGTGGACCGCGGAGTGGCCCTGCTTGGCCAGGCACTGCGGCACATGGGGCAGCACGCCCCTGAGCGCGTCGAGGATCTGCGGCTCGTCCTGCCAGGTCCTGACGACCACCGGGAGCGCCTCGGGAGCCCGCAGCCGCACGGTCACCGAGGTCCCCGGGGAGCGGTCCACCAGCCGGGCCATGGGCTCGCTCAGCGGCACCCGGAAGTTCCGGTTGTGAAAGCCGCGGGTCATCTCACCCGTACGGATCGCCTGCGCCACGAACGCGTCGTAGACGTGCACCGAAGTCGGCTTCAGTGCCCGCCGCACGGCCACGGGAAGTTCTCCCACGAAAAGCTCCCGCTGGATCACGCGCTCGACGGCAGGAATAGGAGGGTCACCCTAGCGGCCGCCGGGAAGTGCCCGTGGGCCTTCGAAGCGGTGATCTTCCCGCCGGTGGGTACGGAGCCCGATTCTGCGGCACATCCGCACGACTGGCCAACGGCCGTACGAGCGCTACACCGCCAGGAGGTCCCAGACGGAGTCGAACCATTCCTGGGACTCGGCCACGAAGAGCGAGCCCAGGGAGCGTATGTCCGCGTCCTTCACGTAGCTGAAGAGCGCCGCCTTGAGTCCGAGGACGTCGATGGTGTCCAACTGCTCGCCCTCGGGCAGCTCGATCCGTCTTTCAACGATTTTGTAGTAGCCCTGGAGCGCGATCGTCCCGTTGAAGAGATAGAGCTTGAAGTGCGGAGCCATCGGCACCCGTTTGATCTCGACCGACACCTCGGGAACCAGTCGCTCCCTGCGCAGGCCCTCCATGTTGAAGACGATCAACTGGCTGTGCAGCGAACTGAGTTCGTGCATGCGACGGGCCAGCCGTTCGTCCTCGGAGCCGTCCTTGGGGCTCGGATACGGCAGCTTCATCCCCTCGTCGGGCAGCAGCAGCCGAATCGCGATGCGGCGGGGCCGGATCTCCGCCTCCCGCACCCGCTTGACCTGTGCGCTGAGGTGCGTGCTCAGCGTCTCCGCGGTCAGGCTGAAGACGTCGAGGGTGACCTCCTCCGCCACGAAGGCCTGATTGACGACCGTCTGCAACAGGCCGGGCCCCGGCTTCGCCGAGTGGATCCGCTGCACCATCACGACCTTGGTGCCGCTCCCCTGCCTCGTCTCGATCCAGCCCTCGCTGACGAGTTCCCTCAGGACGCGCTGAATGGTGTCCCGGGACACCTCGAACCGCTCGGCCAGCTCCCGCTGGGGAGGGAGCAGGGAGCCGACGGTGTACGTGCCGTCGGACATGGCGGTGCGCAGCGCCGCCGCCACGCGCTGGAACGCCTCGCCGCCACCCTCACTGCCCGCCGCACTCGTCACAGCAAGAACGTACCTCTTTGACGGCCTTCGCAATCCAATTGCGGTCCGCTGACAGGAAGTTGGAATGATTCGGTTAGTCGATCTGCCCTGCAGGGGACCAACTCACCAAGCCAATCAGCCCAATTGGAAGGCTGATTGCCTCAGGGAGGGAACAATCTCATGCAACTCATCGGCCTCTTGTCCGACACACTGGCCCAGTCCCGCGAGGTCCAGCTCTTCGCCCTCGGCCTCTTCTTCGGGGGCTACTGGTACGCCCGGAGGGCCCGCTGAGGGCCCGGGACCCCGCTCGTTCGGGATTGCGGACCCGGCCCGTTCACGCCTGCGACCCCGGCCCGGCGACCAGCAGCAGGACTTCTTCCAGCGAGTCCACGACCGCCCGCGCACCCGCGTCCCGCAGCCTTGCCGCCCGGTGATCATCCTTCGCGTAGCCCAGGAAAGGGACGCCCGCCCGGCGGGCCGCGTACAGGTCGGAGGGGGTGTCGCCGATCATCAGGGACTTGGCGGGGTCGGCGTCCAGGGCGCGCAGGGCCCGGTTGAGGCAGTCCGGGTCCGGCTTGAGGCGGTCGAGGTCGGGGGTGCGGCCGTAGATGTGGCGCTCGAAGCAGCCGTCGAGGCCGCGGGCGGACACGTAACGGGCCGCCGCCCTCGGTGAGTTGTTGGTCGCTATGGCCAGGGGGACGCCGCGCGCCGACCACTCCCGTATCAGCTCGTCGACGTACGGGGTCGGGGCGGCGGACCTGGTGGCCCGCAACTCCTCCTCGGTGAGGGCCTGTTCGAGGTCCCGGACGAGCGGGCTCTCGGGGTGTGCCGCGCCGATCGCGCGCAGCACCGCGTGCGGGTCCTGCCGGTCCTCCTCGCCCAGCGGCACCTGGAAGCCCCTTCCGTCCAGCCAGCCGATCAGCCGGTCGGCGATGTAGTGCGCCCGGTGCCCGGCGAAGAGTCCGCAGATCGGGCCGTCGAAGTCGAAGAGGACGCAGGTGGCGCCGGTGACCGAGTGTGCTGCCTGCTCGATCACCGGCGCCACCTGTTCGAGGTCTGTGGTCAGGTCAGTCGTTTCTGAGGTCACTAGGAGAGTGTCAGGTCCGACGTAATGGTGTTCCAGAGTGCGTCGAACCAATTTGCGGATTGCTCGACGAATGCCTGGTCACGCGGGCCCGCCACCGCTTCGAAGTCGAAGAGGACGGACTCCGTGCCCAGCGCGTCGTACATCTCCAGGTTGATCTCCTCGATCTCCTCCCGCCGCTTGGCGACCGTGTAGTACCCGAAGAGCGCCTCGGCCCCGTTGAGGACGTACAGCTTCAGGGGCGGGGTGAAGGGGAGCGCCCGGAAGGTCACGTGGACGTCGACGCCGTGCGAGCGGCGGATGTTGTGGAGGTTGTTCCGCAGGACCTGGCCCTGTGCGTTGCGCTGGGTCAGCCAGCGCTGGTGGACCAGGCCCGCCTCGCCGGGCCCCACCCCCTTGGGGAAGGCCAGCTCGATGTTGCGTGCGGGCAGCAGGACGCGCACGGTCACGCTGTTCGGCTTGATGCGGTTCTCGTGGATCAGGCGGAGCGGATCCGTCATCGCCAGCATCAGCGATTCCGAGGTCAGGCTCAGTGCGTCGATGCGTACGTCGTCGGCCGAGAACGCCTGTGTCAGGCGCGGGCCCAGCGCACTGAGGGTCTGCTGCGGACGGCCGCCCGCCGGGCCCTCGTCCGCCGTCGGCGGGGCCGTCGCCGCCACCCGGGCCGGGGCGCCCCTCGTGGCCTCCGTCAGCAGGCCCTCGTCGTGCAGGATGTGCAGGGCCTGACGGACCGTGCCGCGTTCCACGCCGAACTCTTCGGCCAGCCGGGACTGGGTCGGCATGGGGTCGCCGGCCTTGATGTCTCCTCTTCGGATGCGGTCGCGCAGGGTGTCGGCCACTTCCCTGTGCGAGCGCTTTCTGCCGTTCCCTGAACTGTTCTCGTCGCTCACGGCACAACGCTACAACTAGCAGCCATCTAAAGGGAGTTGTCGCGATGTTGTTTATGGATCGCAACCAAGTGGGGACAACTTGGGTGTAGTTGGTTGCCACTTGGCAAACCTGGTTGGCAACCCCGGCAGAGGCAGCGTCGCCTCCCCCGCCACCCGCTCCAGCGCTGCTCCCGAGGGAGGGACCCCATGCCTGCTCTGCTGCTGCTCTCCGCCGTCGTCGTCATCGGATTCGAGAAGTTCGTCGAGTGGCGGTACGGGGCCCCGGGCGCCGTCGGACTGCTGCTGCTCGGCATCGGCGCCAAGGCCAAGAGCCCCGCCTGCGCCGGGGTCGGGGCGACCGTGCTCACCCTGCAGGTGGTCGGACCCGCCGCCGCCTAGCGCCCTGGATCTACGCCTCGGCGGCCAGCGTCAGGTCCTGACTGATCGTGTTCCAGATCGCGTCGAACCACAGCTGCGACTGCTCCACGAACGTCGAGTCCCGCTGGCCGCCCGCGTCCCGGTCGAAGGGGAACAGCATCGACCGCGTGCCCACCGTGTCGTACATCTCCAGTGGCTCGCGGTCGTCGAACTGCTCCTCCTGCTTCGTGATCATGTAGTACGCGAAGAGCGCTTCCGAGCCATTCAGCAGGTACAGCTTGACCGGCGGCGTGAACGGGAGCGCGCGGAAGGTGATGTTCACGTCGATGCCGTGCGTACGGCGCAGATTGCGGAGGTTGTGCTGCAGGACCTGGCCCTGCGCGTTGCGCTGCGAGAGCCAGCGCCGGTGCAGCCGGGCGTCGTTGCCGTCCGCGACCGGCGTCGGGAAGGCGAGGTCGATGTCGCGGCTCGGCAGCAGTACCCGCACGGTCACCTTGGCCGGTTTGATGCGGCCCTCGTGGATCAGCCGCAGCGGCTCGCCGAAGGCGAGGGTGAGCGAGACGGCCGTCAGACAGAGCGCGTCGATCTCCACGTGGTCCGACTGGAAGGCCTCCGTGATCCGCGAGGCCAGCGCCACCATCGTCGGCTGCGGCGGCGCCGAGTGCGGGGCCAGGGCGGCGGGCGCGTCGTCCGCGACCGTCGCCGGGGACCCCTTGGTCACATTGATGAGCAGGTTCTCCTCCTGGAGGATGCGGAGCGCCTGGCGGACCGCGCCCCGCTCCACCTCGAACTCCCTGGACAGCTCGGCCTGCGTCGGCATGCGGTCGCCCGGACGCAGCTGCCCGGCCCTGATCCGGGCCCGCAGCGCATCGGCCACTTCTCGGTGCGACCTTTTCCGACCGTTCACGGCAGCGCCAGCTGTGCTCACAACCAGAACACTACAACTTCACGCCATCTAACGGGAGTTGTAGGGGAACCTGGTTAAAAGTTCTTGAGCCGTGGGGACAACTTCATCAGAGTTGGTCACCAACTCCCTCCAGATGGCTCAACTAGGAGTCACGGCAGGGATGTTGGCGTACGACTCGCCAACCTCTCCACCCGCTCGGCCACCGCTCGGCCACCGCTGAGCAATCAGGGAGTGATCACCATGCCGCTCGTCGCACTCCTCGCCCTCGCCGTCTACTTCGTCGGCGAAATGATCCAGGACAAGTTCGGCCTGCTCGGGGTCGCCGCCGTCGGCTTCCTGACCGTCGGCGTCAAGACGAAGAACACCGCCTGCCTCAGCATCGGCACCGTCGCCCTCGTCATCCTCGGCCAGTCGGCCGTCAGCTGAGCCGGCGCCCCCGCCCCTCGCCGGGGGCCGGACCGGGGGCGCCAGGTGCGTCGGCGCACTGGGGGAGCGCCGGCGCACCAACCCTTCCGCCAGGACCACCCTCCCGCGGGAGCCCTTCCACCGGAATCACAGGACGTCGCAGGACATCAGAAGACGTCACACGGCATCAGAAGATGTCCGGGCACCACGGCTCGCGCACCGTCCGGAACAGCCCGTCCACCCGCGCCGCCACCCCGTCCCGCTCCTCCGTCACCAGGCCCAGCGCCGCCATCCGCACCGCCGACCCGCCGCCGAGATAGAGCGCACCCAACTCCCGTACGTCCAGGGTTAGTTCGACGCTCTCCTCGGTCGGCACACAGACCCCCGTCCCGTCCGCCGAGACCTCAAGGCGGAACCGGCCCGCGGCAAGCCCCAGCCGGTCCCGCACCTCCAGCACCACCGCGCCGCCGCCCTCGTACGGCCTGGCGTACGTCCGTGCCTCCAGCGCCCGTACGACGTCCAGCACCCGCACCCACAGCCAGTCCGCCGCCGTCACGACCCTCGCCGCACGAGGGTCGGGCAGCAGGTCCGGCAGCAGGTCGTCCGGTGCGCGGTAGCCGGTCCGCACCGTCGCCACCCAGTCGATCGAGCAGAGGAAGTGCCACAGGGCGCGCTCGGCCGCCGGGGTCGTGGCGATCAGGTCGGTCACCCGCACCGTGTTCAGCGGCTGCTTGCCGTCGCCCCACTTGTCGTCGGCGCGGTAGCCGACCAGCCCCTCCACCTGACCGCCCTGCTCGGCCGGCGCCCGGTACACGGCGAAGAAGGTCGGCTTGTACGGGTCGAACGAGTACTCCGTGAGTCCCGTCCGCGCGTCCCACCAGCCCGCGCTCCGGTCGATCACCCCGGGCTTGCCCGCCCGCAACCGCTCGTGCAGCTCGGGGCCGATCTTCCGGACGTCCGCCGGGTCCACCAGGTCGATCCGCCCGCCGCACTCCGGGCCCGCCCACCGCGGGTCGAGTCCCGTGCGGTGCACGTCGACCTCCCACTCGTTGATCGAGGTCGCGGGCCCGAAGCCGTACCGCCCGTAGATCGGGTACTCGGCGGCGATCAGCGTCGCGATCGCGTCGCCGCGCTCCTTCGCCTCGGCGAGGTCCGCGCGCATCATCCGGCTGAGGATTCCGCGCCGCCGGTGGGTGGGCATGACGGTGACGCTGGTGACCGCGTTCGCCTGCACGAACCGCCCCCCGGGCAGGGTGAGTTGCTGCGGGAAGGAACGGTACGACGCCACGCACCGCCCCGCGTCGAAGGCACCCCACGCGCGGGAGAGGTCGGTGCGCGGCAGCCGCAGCCCGATGTCCTCGGCCGTGTACTCCTGGGCCATCAGGAACCCGGTGTTGTTGGCCCGCGCCCAGCCCGCGAACTCGGCCTCGGTGATGGGACGTACTTCCAGGGAATCAGCGGACGAATCGTCGGGGCCCGGGGCAGGGGCAGCGTGAGCGGTCATCCGCCCACGCTAGGCACCTCCGCCTCAGAATGTCGCGCGTATTTCGCCGACCCTGACCGGGCCCCCGAGCAGCGGTGCGTCCGCCATCCTGGCCACCACTTCGCCCTGTACGCCCAGCTGTTCCAGCGCCCTGGCCAGCACCGGACCGAGCGCCCGCCCGGCCCCGTCGTCGATCTTGAACGCGAGGGCCCGGCCGTCCGGCAGCGCCACCGCCTGCACGGCCTCGGCGCCCATCTTCGACAGCACGCCCGGCACCTCCCGCATCAGCCAGGTGTCGGGACGCCGGGTGCCCGCCACGTACTCAGGGTGGGCCCGCATCGCGTCCGCGACCCGGCGCTCGGGGGTGCCGTCCGCCGCGAGCACGAAGTGCCGGAAGGCGCGGGCGAGACCGGTGAGGCTGATCGCCATCAGCGGGGCCCCGCAGCCGTCCGTGCCGACCGCGGTGACCTGCTCCCCGCTCGCCCGCTCCACGCACTCCAGGACCAGCTGCTGGAGCGGGTGGGACTGCTCCAGGTACGTCGCGGTGTCCCACCCGTTGAGCCGGCACGCGGCGATCATCGCGGCGTGCTTGCCCGAGCAGTTCATCGTGACCCGCTCGCGGACCTTCCCCGCCGCCAGGTACTGCTCGGCCTCGACGGGGTCCAGCGGCAGGTCCGGCGGCGTCTGGAGATCGCCCTCGGTCAGCCCGTACTCGCTGAGCATCTTCCGTACGAGATCGATCTGGAAGCCCTCGCCCGAGTGGCTCGCCGCGGCCAGCGCCAGCCGCTCCCCCGAGAGGTCGAGCCCGGCCCGCAGCACGGCCGCGGCCTGCATCGGCTTGTTGCTGGAGCGGGGGAAGACGGGAGCGACCACGTCGCCGAGGGCGTGCTCCACGCTTCCGTCGGCCGCCAGGACCACCAGCGAGCCCCTGTGACGGCCCTCGACGAAGCCGGATCGGACGACTTCGGCGAGAACCGGGGATATGGCGGGGGCGGGGGCAGTGGCGGTGGGGGGAGTCATCGTCGGCTCGGCCTTCCGGACGGGGATCCGCCCCGGAACCGGCCGCCCGGGATCGCCGGCGGTGGGCTCAGTGGAGCAGATCGTCTACTTGCGCTTCGCCCTCACGGTACCTGCGGGCGATCTCCGCGCTGCAATCGTCCGCGGTCCGCTGGAGCCGCTGCCGCTGCCGGGAAACCTGCTGCTCATAGCCCACGAGCCGGCCCATGCCCGCATGCAGCTCCTGGTCCGTTCGGGCGTCGAGGTCGGACAGCTCGACCTCCGCGAGCATGTCGCAGGCGAGCCGCCGGTACTCCTCGCTGCGCGGCGTGGACAGCGTGACGTGCCGGGCGGACGACCGGTGCGTGGGCGGGCTGTCCGCGAGGATCTCCGAGAGCCGCTCCACCACGGGCGACTGCGGCCCGCCCCGGCGGCCCAGCTCGGCCCGCAGGATGTCGATACGGCCGTGCAGCAGCCGCCGTACGTAACTCAGATCGGCCTCGTCGCGCTGCGCGCCCTGGCGCAGCGTCCGCAGCTCGGGCAGGCCGAGGACACCGAAATCGGGCTGCGGGACGGTGGGCAGACCGTCCTGGACACGGTGCCCGGAACGCGGCGCGGGTGTCCGTACCGCCTCCACCGCCCCTGCCCCTGCTGCACTCGCCAGCTGCATCGGTACGGGACCGGACGGCTGCCCGGTGCCAGAAGTGCTCATGGATTTCCGTCCCCTCGAACGGTGCGGCGCACCGCCTTGACCCGCATCGTGCCACTCCTTCCCGCACCGACGCAGGCACACTGCACCCGTATGGCCCTTGCATCGGAGAAATCGGAGAAGGGGCCGGAGGAAGGCATCATGGGCGTCATGCGAGCTGTGGTGCAGAGAGTGGACGGCGCGAGCGTCGTCGTCGGGGGCGAGACGGTCGGCGAGATCGTGGGCGAGGGCCTGTGTGTCCTGGTGGGAGTGGGCCACGAGGACACTCCGGACAAGGCGGCGCAACTCGCGCGCAAGCTGTGGTCGGTGCGCATCCTCGAATCCGAGAAGTCCTGCTCCGACGTAAATGCCCCCCTTCTCGTCATCTCGCAATTCACCCTGTACGGGGACGCCCGCAAGGGCCGCCGCCCCACCTGGAACGCCGCGGCGCCCGGCGACGTCGCCGAACCGCTGGTCGACGAGGTGGTGGCCCAACTGCGGGCGCTGGGAGCGACGGTGGAGACGGGCAGGTTCGGTGCGGACATGCGGATTTCCCTGACGAACAACGGGCCGTTCACGGTATTGATCGAGATCTGACGACCGTCCGCGGGGGACGGTGCGGCACCACCGAGGGGGACCTGCACGATGCGCACGCGCGCGCTTTTCTCGTACGTACTGATAGCTGCCGGCGTGACTGTCGGCCTGAGCGCCTGCGGTTCCGGCGGACCCGAGTCGTACTCCGAGGCAACGGAGGCGATGACCGAACGGGACCTGCATGACGCGATGCTGCGGAACAAGGAGGTGCCCGGCTACGCGGTGGGCCCCGTCCAGCGCACCGAGCACGCCAACCTGCCCGCCTGGCGCACCGGGGACGCCAAGTGCGCGCCGCTGCTCGACGCGCTGGGCCCCGGCACCCTGGGTGCGGTCCGCTCGGCGTACGTCACGGTCGGCTCGCGGACCGGCGGCGTGCAGCCCATGGGCCTGAAGCTGGGGACGTACGACAGCGACGGCGCCCGGCGGGCCATGGACAAGCTCTCCGGCGCCCTCGGCTCGTGCCGCACCTTCGACCTCACGGGCCCGCTGAACCGCGCCTACCGGGTGAGCGTCGAGCTCCCCTCGGGACCGGGGAGCGACACGGGGACCACCTACGTCCTGAACGCACAGCCCGTGGACGCCCGCAACGGGCCCGTCCGGCACGAGGTGCACGCCGTACGCACCGGAAGTCTGACCTCGGTCGCCACCGTGGACGACACACTCCGGGCGCTGCCGGGTTCGCCGCCCGTGCTGGGCGCGGACCAGGTGAAGTCGATCCTCGACCGGCAGGTGGCGAAGCTGAAGCGACCCGTCGACGAGATCTGACCCACGGGCAGTGCTTACGGCACTTACGGCTCGACGACGACTTCCTGA
Organism: Streptomyces sp. NPDC021093; assembly: GCF_044333135.1. Taxonomy (NCBI): domain Bacteria; kingdom Bacillati; phylum Actinomycetota; class Actinomycetes; order Kitasatosporales; family Streptomycetaceae; genus Streptomyces; species Streptomyces sp. NPDC021093. Next base: position 124,353 of record NZ_JBIRQJ010000019.1, read on the forward strand.
GCCGCAGCCGTGTCCCCGGCCAGCAGCTCGGCGTCCACCGCCACGTTCCGCTTGACGAGGGCGAGGGCGATGGGGCCGAGCTCGTGGTGCCGGGCGGAGGTCGTCACGAACCCGATCTGCCGCCCCTCGGGCCCGTCGGCGGCGAGCCGCACCGGCGTGCCCGAAGGCGGCAGGTGCACCTCGCTGCCGTCCAGGTGCAGGAAGACCAGCCGGCGCGGCGGCTTCCCGAGGTTCTGGACGCGGGCGACGGTCTCCTGCCCCCGGTAGCAGCCCTTCTGCAGGTGCACCGCGCTCCCGATCCACCCCAGCTCGTGCGGGATGGTCCGGTGGTCGGTCTCGAAGCCGAGCCGCGGCCGGTGTCCCTCGACGCGCAGCGCCTCGTACGCGAGGACCCCGATCGCGGGCCCGTGGGCGGCGGCGAACGCCTCCAGCTCCTTGCGCGGCAGGAACAGGTCACGCCCGTACGCCGTCTCCCGCACCACCACGCCCTCGGGCACCGCGGTGATGGACCCGGCCGGCAGCCAGACCACCCCGAACTCGTCCGTCCGGTCGGCGACTTCCACCCGGTAGAAGAACTTCATGCTCTCCAGGTACGCGATCAACTCCCCCTGCGTACCCGGCTCGACGTGGATCCACGTCGTCTCCCCGTCGTCCACCAGGTACAGCGCGTGCTCCACGTGCCCGTTGGCGGTCAGCACCAGTGCCTCGGTCGCCTGGCCCACGGGCAGTTCGGTCACGTGCTGGGTGATCAGCAGATGCAGCCAGCTCAGCCGGTCGGACCCGGTGACGGCGATGACCCCCCGGTGCGAGAGGTCAACGAAGCCGGACCCGTCGGCCAGCGCACGCTGCTCGCGGAACAGATCGCCGTAGTGCGCGGCGACGCCTTCGTCACGCCCCTCGGCGGGAACGGCACCGGGCAGGGAAAGAAGGGGGCTCGTCATGGTCCCCAGCGTACGACTCGGCTACGACTCGGTGTCCTTCGCCGCCTGCGCCGTGCAGTCCGCGCACCGCCCGAAGATCGCAAAGTGCTTCATATCGGTCTCGAACCCGAATTCGCCCCGCAGCTTGGCGATGAAGTCACCGGCCACGGCCACGTCGGCCTCGATGACGTTCGAACAGTCCCGGCAGACCAGATGGAGGTGGTGGTGCCGGTCGGCGAGGTGATAGGTCGGCGCCCCGTGCCCCAGATGGGCATGGCTGACAAGACCGAGCTCTTCCAGCAGCTCAAGGGTCCGGTAGACGGTCGAGATATTGATCCCCGAGGCGGTCTTCCGGACCTGCACCAGAATGTCGTCGGGCGTCGCGTGCTCCAGCACGTCCACCGCTTGCAGCACGAGCTCCCGCTGCGGCGTCAGCCGGTAGCCGCGCTGCCGCAGGTCACTTTTCCAGTCGGTGCTCACCACGCCGCCCAGTGTAGGCAGCGCGGCGAGCATTCGGCCTGCCTCCGGCTCAGCGGAAGAAGGCGATCCCGTCGTCCGGCAGGTCGCCGAGGTTCTTCGCCATCTCCTCGACCTCCTCCGGCGTGACGGTCTTCTTCAGGTGCGCCGACATGTACGGGCGCAGCTCGACCTCGGGGGTGGCCTTCTCGCCGACCCACATCAGGTCGCTCTTCACGTACCCGTAGAGGCGCTTTCCGCCGGTGTACGGGCCCGAGGCGGCGGTACGCGCCACAGCGTCGGTCACGAGGTCGATCTGCGGCTTCTGCGCGGCCAGCTCGCCGTACCAGATCTCGACGACACCGGTGTCGCGGACCATGACGACCTCGACCTTGCGGTCCTTGTCGATCCGCCAGAAGCCGGACTCGGTCTCCAGCGGCTTCACCTTGTTGCCCTCGGCGTCGAGGATCCAGGAGTGCGAGACGTACTCCAGGAAGTCGCGGCCGTCGTGGCTGAAGGTGACTTCCTGGCCGAAGTTGGCCTTCTCCTGGCCGGGGAAGTCGGTGACGCCCGCACCCGTCCACTTCCCGAGGAGGAAGACGAGGGGGACGAGGTCCGGGTGGAGGTCGGACGGGATCTCGATCATGAGGGGCTCAGGCGATCTGTGTGAGGGGGTGGCGGCGGCCGGCTGCGCGAGGGGCTGGGAGCCTGTGGCTAGCGCTGGCCCTGGTAGAGCTTCTTCACGGCCAGACCGGCGAAGGCGAGGACGCCGACGCAGACCAGGACCAGCAGGGCGGAGAAGACTGCCTCAAGCACGGGGTGCTCCTTGGGACGATCGAGGTGCGGGATACGGGCCGGGCCCCAGCTTAGTCCGCCGGGGCCCGGCGCTCTCGGTGAGGTGGGCGACGGGCTTACAGTGCCCGCATGTCGAAGAAGCTCGTGATCAAGGTGACCGCCGGGGCCGATGCGCCCGAGCGGTGCTCGCAGGCGTTCACGGTGGCGGCGGTGGCCGTGGCCAGTGGGGTCGAGGTGTCGTTGTGGCTGACCGGGGAGTCGGCGTGGTTCGCGCTGCCGGGAAAGGCCGCCGAATTCGAGCTTCCGCACTCGGCGCCGCTGCCGGACCTGATCGAGTCGATCGGATCATCCGGCCAGATCACCCTGTGCACACAGTGCGCGGTACGGCGGGACATCGGCGAGGGCGATGTGCTGGAGGGCGTACGGATCGCGGGGGCGCAGGTTTTCGTGAGCGAGATCATGGCCGACGGAGTACAGGCACTCGTCTACTGAGCCCCGCACTACTGCTCACTGACGCTTCTTGCGGCCGTCCAGCTCGTCCCACCAGTCGTCGGAGCGGGGGTCGCCCGTCGTCTCGTCCCACCAGCGGTCCTCGGGCCCCTTGCGGTTGGCGATCATCGCCGCGAAGGGCGGAATGAGCGCGGCGACCACACACATCCCGACCGCCACGGGAACCGACCACAGCCGCACGAGTGCGCACGCGGAAACGAAAAGGACGAGGCAGGTCCCCATCATCACGAAGTAGCCGCGACGGCGACGCGCGTACATAACTCCACCGTACGACCGGAGACCGGAGACCGGAGAAACGGCAAGGCAAAAGGGCCGCACCCTCGTCACAGGCAAGCGTCCAACCCCCTGTGGGTGCGGCCCTTCGGCCGGTCCGAGTGTCCCGGACCTGCGCCGGACCCCGACGGACGGAGTCCGGCGCAGCGCCCCGAAGCCCGGGAGGCGCCCCCGGCGCCGAACGGTACGAGGGGCGCGTGAAGAATCAGACGGCGATGGCGACCTCTGCCAGGCCGCCCGTCTGGGCGACGACCGTGCGGTCCGCCGTGCCGCCCGGGACCAGGGCGCGCAGCGTCCAGGTGCCCTCGGCCGCGTAGAAGCGGAACTGGCCGGTGGCGGAGGTGGGGACCTCGGCCGTGAACTCGCCGGTCGAGTCGAGGAGGCGGACGTAGCCCGTCACCGGCTCGCCGTTCTTGGTGATGCTGCCCTGGATGGTGGTCTCACCGGGCTTGATGGTCGAGGCGTCGGGGCCGCCGGCCTTTGCTCCACACATGTGCGTACTCCAGAGGTCCGAGAAGAGGGGGAGGGGTTACTTGTTGGCGCCGAGCTCGATCGGCACGCCGACCAGGGAGCCGTACTCGGTCCACGAGCCGTCGTAGTTCTTGACGTTCTCGACGCCGAGCAGCTCGTGCAGGACGAACCAGGTCAGGGCCGAGCGCTCGCCGATGCGGCAGTACGCGATGGTGTCGCGGGCCAGGTCGACCTGCTCGGCCTCGTAGAGGGCCTTCAGCTCTTCGTCGGACTTGAAGGTGCCGTCGTCGTTGGCGTTCTTCGACCACGGGATGTTGCGGGCGGACGGGACGTGGCCCGGACGCTGGGACTGCTCCTGCGGGAGGTGCGCGGGGGCGAGGAGCTTGCCGCTGAACTCGTCGGGCGAGCGGACGTCGACCAGGTTCTGGTTGTCGATGGCCGCCACGACGTCGTCGCGGTAGGCGCGGATCGACTCGTCCTGCGGCTGGGCCTTGTAGGACGTGGCCTCGCGCTGCGGGATCTGCGCGCCGTCGACCAGGTCGCGGGAGTCCAGCTCCCACTTCTTGCGGCCGCCGTCGAGCAGGCGGACGTCGCCGTGGCCGTAGAGCTTGAAGTACCAGAAGGCGTACGACGCGAACCAGTTGTTGTTGCCGCCGTAGAGGACGACGGTCGTGTCGTTGCCGATGCCCTTCGCGGAGAGGAGCTTCTCGAAGCCGGCCTGGTCGATGAAGTCGCGGCGGACCGGGTCCTGGAGGTCCTTGGTCCAGTCGATCCGGATCGCGTTGCGGATGTGGTTCTTCTCGTAGGCCGAGGTGTCCTCGTCGACCTCGACGAGGGCCACCTTCGGGTCGTCCAGGTGGGCCTCGACCCAGTCGGCGTCGACCAGTACGTCGGTGCGGCTCATGTGTTTCTCCTCCGGGGCAGTTTCGGGGGGATACGAAGTGCGGGTTCGCGGTGCGCGGTTCGCGGTGCGAGCCCACGGTGCGGGCTCGAAGTGCGGGTTCGGGGTGCGTGCCGGTACGGCGGCGGGGCCGTGCGTACGGCGGCGCGGTGCGGTGGGAGCAGGCGCAAGTCGCCCTGGGGAAGCGGGAGTTCGGGGCGTCGGGCCCAGCGGTTCCCGCTCAGACGGCGCGGCGACAGAGCATGGCGGCGACGCGGCACAGGTCTACTGCCCGCCGCTTCGTGAGGTCCGCCTGTCGCTGCTGCATGGGACCGATCGTAGGGACGTGCGGGGGCGCGTGTCACCGGTGTGTCGGATGGTGAGACGAGATCGTCCGGTGTGTGAGATGCAGAGAGGGGCCGGGGCGTCGGTCCCGGCCCCTCGTCACACCTGTGTGTCCCTCTGTCCTGCGGAGTGGACCCTTCCGTCTCGTTATCCGGCCGGGCTCACGTCATCCGGCCACGGGCCCGGTTAGCCGGCCAGATGCACGCTGGTGCCCGTGACGCCGATCTGCATGCCGGTCTCGACCGGGGTGATCTTGTCCAGGACCAGGCCGTTCGGCAGGCCGCCGATCGGGCGCTCGAAGTCGATCTTCTTGCGGATCATGCCTTCGAGCCCGGGGATGCCCTGCCCCGGCACCTCGTCGGCGCGCACCGCGACCGACTTGCCGCTGTTCTTGAGGCTGACGCTGGACAGGACGCTGCGCTGGATCTCCCGGCCGAGGACGGAGACGGTGCCGGTGACCTTGACCTTGCCGTTCCCGCCGTAGGCGAGCTTCACGTCCTTGTCGCCCGCCGCACGCGTGAGGTCGTCGTACGAGATCACGGCCGTGCCGGTGGCACGGGCCGCGGTCGCGGAGGAGAAGTTGTTCGAGAGGGTCACGTCGTGGAGCTCGGCGGTCATCCGGCCGACCTTCAGATTGCGGCCCTGGGTGGTGCTCGCCTCGACGCCGTCCATCGTGACGTCGACCTGGTCGAGCTTCTTGCCGAGGATCTGGGTGAGGAAGGGGAAGCCCTTGATGTCGATCTGCGGGTCCGCCGACAGCCCCTGGCTGGTGCGGACCTTGGCCGCGACCTCGCCCTCGGCGTAGTTCACCGCGAAGCGGTCCGCGGCGACGAAGATGCCGCCGAAGATCACCACCAGGATCAGAAGTATGCGTAGTGCGCGCATTGTCGGTGTTTCCCCCACCTTGCGATCGTTGGCCCCCGTACTGACGGTGAGCCTAACCGGTGGGGTTCGCACCAACCTCGGAGATCACAAGTCGGGTCTCGGAGATCACACGTCGGGTCAGGCGAAGGCCCGGCCCAGCAGGTAGACGGCGGGGGCGGCCAGTGCGAGCGGCAGTGCGACGCCTGCCGTCATGTGCACGAACTTCGACGGGTAGTCGTAGCTCGCCACCCGGTGCCCCACCAGCGCGCACACCCCGGCGCCGAGACCGATCAGCGCACCGCCCGCGCCGAGGCCGGTGGCCCCGCCCGCCGCGATTCCGGCGCCCGCCGCCGCGAGCAGCGCGACACCGACCGAGGCGGGTACGGGCAGCGGCAGCGCGCGGGCGACGATCGCGGCGGCGACCGCGAGTCCGCCGACCGTCATGGCCTTGGAGTCGGCTGCCAGGTGCCCGGCGGCGACGACGGTCAGCGCGGCCGTGGTGACCCCGGCCGTCAGCGCGTACATCCGCTCGTCGGCGGGCATCCGGTTGCGCAGGTGCAGGACGACGGTGAGCAGGACCCACACGCCGAGCGTGCCCAGGATCGCGGCGGGCGCCTGCGCGGCGTCGACGGCGAGGAGCGCGACATCCGCGACCAGACCGCCGAGGAAGGCGAGCGCGATGCCCTGCCTGGCAGGCCACATCCCGTTCAGCCGGAACCAGCCGGCGGCCGTCACCGCCTGCAACAGCACCACCGGCACGACCAGTGCGAACTGCCCGAACACGGCCGCCCCTGCGAGCAGCGCCGCCAGTGCCGCGGTCAGCAGGGCGGGCTTCATGCCGGGCTCTATGATCGGCGACCGCCCTTCGGCGCGGGCCCGCTGGGCGTCGGTGATCCGGGTGTTGCCGCGGGTCGCAGGGGAGCTGTAGGCGGGGGCGGGGGGCGGGGTCGGGTTCTCGGTCTGGGGGGACGGGCCCGGGGTGCCCGCGTAGGAGGGCTCGGGGGTCTGGAGCGGGCTCTGCATGGGGACCTCGGGCGGCAGGGGGTACGAGCCGGAGGGGCTGCCGGGGGTTCCGGTGGGACCGGCGTGGCCGTTGTGGCCGTTGGGACCGGTGTGGCCGTTCTGCGGCGGGAGGTAGGCGGTGTCGGCCGCGGCCGGGGCCTGGTGCTGCGGAGCCTGGTGCTGCGGGGGCTGGCTCCGGAGCTGCTGGACCGGCTGGTACTGGGTGTCCCAGGTCTGCCCCTGCCAGGTCTGCGTCGCGTACGGGTCCTGGGCGGCGGGCGCCGGGTACGGCTCCTGCGGCTGCGGCTGCTGGTATTGCTGCGGCTCCGGGTACTGCTGGTCACCGTACGAAGGCTGCTGGGCCTGCTGACCGTACGCATCCTGCGCGTACGGATCCTGCCCGTTCCCGTACTGGCCCTGCCCGAACTGGTCCTGCCCGAACTGGTCCTGCCCGTACTGATCACGCCCGTACTGCGGCGGATACTGCTGTTCGTTGCTGCTGCTCATGGTCCCGGTCACCCTCCTGCGAACGGCGGGAGCACCTCGACCGTGCCGCCTTCGGCCAGCCGTACCGTCCCGTGGTCACGTGTCCCGACGGGGTCGCCGTCGATCAGGAACGAGCACCGCTGGAGCACCCGCACCAGCTCCCCGGGGTGCTGTGCGCGCACCGCGTCCAGCGCCTCGGCGAGCGTCTCGGCCGCGTACGGCTCCTCGCCGGTTCCGGCAGCGGCCTTGGCCGCCGCCCAAAAGCGGATGGTTCCCGCTGCCACAGCGGCGCTCCTCTCGCGCGAACTCCCACAGCCCTCAAGTCCCTCAGGGCTCCTCGGGCTCCTCAGCTGTCCATGATGGGCCATCCGGCCGCCCGCTCCGGCGAACGCTCCCCGGCCCGTTCCCGCGAACGCGCCCCCGCCCTTCCCCAAGTTCTCGGCTTCGCTCGAACAGGGGAGACCCCATCGCCCGATGCGGGCCAGGAGCTCTGCGTCCGCCGCGTTCTCCGCATGCCCATCCCCGGCTCGATCCACAGCTCGGAGCCGGGCGCGGCCGCGGCGAGCGCGCGCGGGTGGTCCAGCGGGAAGTAGGGATCAAGCTCGCCGTGCACGACGAGCAGCGGTGTCGGCGCCAGATGCGGTACGGCCTCCACCGGCGACAGCGGTACGGGGTCCCACGCCCCGGGGTGAATCCGGGTACGGAATCCGGCCCTCCCCACCAGGCGCCCGGCCGGCCGCGTCACCACCCAGTGCAACCGCCGCATCGGAGCAGTCCCCCGGTAGAACCACCGGGCCGGAGCACTGACCGCCACCACGGCGTCCACCTTGGCGTCCGTCCCGGCATCCCACTCTGCGCCGTCCCCCGCGCCCGAGCGCGCTTCCGTGCGCCCCCTCTGCAACGCCTCGTACGAAGGTCCGTACAGCGCCCCCTGCCGCAGCACCACGGACCCGCCCTCCCCCATGCCTTAAGGGCATGGGAGGTGCCCCCCTGAACCCGACGGTGGTCACGTGCCGGTGTCCCAGCGCTCTCCCCCAGGCGACCGCGGCGGCCAGGTCCAGCACCTCCCGGTCCCCGACCGTCGAGCGCCCGCCCGACCTCCCGTGCCCGCGGAACGAGAACGTGATCACGGCCCCGTACTGCGCGAACGCCCGAGCTGCCCGCCGCACGGCCGGCCGCTCGGCGGACCCGGTGAAGCCGTGCGCGAGGACGAAGAGCGGGACGGCCGAGGGGTCCGCGGAGGGGCTCGGACCGGGCTCGTACACCGCCTCGACGGCCACCGAATCGTCCGTACGGAGCGTGGTGCGCCGGACCGTAGGAGTGATCAAGGGAACAGCGGGAGCACCTCTCATGTGGGCTATTCTGCTGGGCAGAGGACTCGGGCACCGTTGCCCCCGGGTCCTTTTGTGCTTTCCGGGAGACCTAAAGGGCTCGGAAAGAACAGGGCAAGAGAGCAGGAAAACGGGCACGTCGGACCCCTGGGCGCGGGGGTCTTCGACCTACCTGGAAGTACGAAGCAGTACGAAGCAGAAGCAGTACGAAGCAGTGCCGTAAACGTCCTCGCAGGGACCGAGGAGGAACCGACGTTATGGGCGAGCGAACCGTGCACCAACCGAAAACGACGATCAGGCGAGCAGGTGGAGCGCGATGAGCTCTCTGCTGCTCCTCACCAATGCCCTCCAGCCGTCGACGGAGGTGCTTCCCGCCCTCGGCCTGCTGCTGCACAGCGTGCGGGTGGCCCCCGCCGAGGGCCCCGCACTCGTGGACACCCCCGGTGCCGACACCATCCTGATCGACGGCCGGCGCGACCTCCCGCAGGTCAGGTCTCTGTGCCAGCTGCTGCGCTCCACCGGTCCCGGCTGCCCGCTGATACTGGTCGTCACGGAGGGCGGTCTGGCCGCCGTCACCGCCGACTGGGGCATCGACGACGTACTCCTGGACACGGCGGGCCCCGCGGAGGTCGAGGCGCGGCTGCGCCTGGCGATGGGCCGCCAGCACCTGGCCGCCGACGACATCCCCACCGAGATCCGCAACGGCGACCTGACGGTGGACGAGGCGACGTACAGCGCGAAGCTCAAGGGGCGGGTCCTGGACCTGACCTTCAAGGAGTTCGAGCTGCTGAAGTACCTGGCGCAGCACCCGGGCCGGGTCTTCACCCGGGCGCAGCTCCTCCAGGAGGTGTGGGGGTACGACTACTTCGGCGGTACGCGGACGGTGGACGTGCACGTCAGGCGGTTGCGCGCGAAGCTCGGCGTCGAGAACGAGTCGCTGATCGGGACCGTCCGGAACGTCGGCTACCGCTTCGTGGTGCCGGAGAAGCCGGAGAAGCCGGAGCCGAAGCAGGACCAGGAGAAGGTCGCGGGCCGGGACGCGGAGAAGGCACGTGCGCGGGCCTCTGCCTCGGTCGCCCGGTCGGTAGGCCAGTCGGCGGAATCGCCCGTACCGGAGTGAGAAGGTCTCAACTCGGCATGATCCTTGCGACGACCGGCCTGTGACCTGGTCCATCCGCGTAGACTGCCGCGCGTGGCCAAGGTGACGCGGGACGATGTGGCACGACTGGCGGGTACGTCGACCGCGGTCGTCAGTTACGTCATCAACAACGGACCCCGGCCGGTCGCCCCGGCCACGCGCGAGCGTGTCCTCGCCGCGATCAAGGAACTCGGCTACCGGCCGGACCGGGTCGCGCAGGCGATGGCGTCCCGGCGCACCGATCTCATAGGCATGATCGTGCCGGACGCCAGGCAGCCGTTCTTCGCGGAGATGACGCACGCGGTCGAACAGGCCGCCGCCGAACGCGGAAAAATGGTGCTGGTCGGCAACTCCGACTACCGCAACGAGCGCGAGATCCACTATCTCCGCGCCTTCCTGGGCATGCGGGTCTCGGGCCTCATCCTGGTCAGCCAGGGCATGAGCGAGAGCGCGGCGGCCGAGATCGACGCGTGGGACGCGCGGGTCGTGCTCCTCCACGAGCGGCCCGAGGCGATCGACGACGTCGCGGTCGTCACGGACGACGTGGGCGGTGCGCAGCTGGCCACGCGGCACCTGCTGGAACACGGCCACGAGTACGTGGTGTGCTTCGGCGGCGTCGAGTCCACCCCTTCGGTGGGCGACCCGGTGGCCGACCACATCGAGGGCTGGCGGCGGGCGATGCGGGAGTCCGGACGGCCGACGGAGGGCCGGCTGGTCCAAGCGCCGTACGACCGGTACGCGGCGTACGAGGTGGCGCTCGGGCTCCTCTCGGGGCCGAATCGCCCCCCTGCCATCTTCTGCTCCACCGACGACCAGGCGATCGGCGTGCTGCGGGCGGCGCGGGAGCTGCGCATCGACGTGCCGGGGGAGCTTGCGGTGGCGGGCTTCGACGACGTCAAGGAAGCGGCCCTGACCGACCCGCCCCTGACGACCGTCTCCTCGGACCGGCCGGCGATGGCGCGGGCGGCGGTGGATCTGGTCCTCGACGACGGGTTGCGGGTGGTGGGGTCGCGGCGCGAGCGCGTAAAACAATTCCCCTCGGCCCTCATAGTCCGCCGCTCCTGCGGCTGCGGCTAGGCGTCCGCGGCGGGTGGGGTTCGTTGTCGTCGTGCGGGTGCGTCGTGGCTGATCGCGCAGTTCCCCGCGCCCCTAAAAGCCTGCCCCCTCCCCCCCGAGCCTCCTTGGGCAGCGGGGCCGCCCCCCGGGGGCGGGACGGGTGGGCAAGGGGGCGGCCCCCACGCGGAGCGCCCCCTCCCCCGACCGCACGCCCTCGCGACCGCACCCCCGCTCCCGCGTCCCGTGCGGGTGCGTCGTGGCTGATCGCGCAGTTCCCCGCGCCCCTAAATGCCTGCCCGCCCTTATGTCCGGCATACGGGAATCTGCCGGGCTTCTTAACCGCCCCTCAGACAGTTCTCATGCACCGGCCCCAAGCTCATGAGCATGACGACCGAGACCCCGCGCCCCAGCGGCGAGCAGCCCGAGCAGCCCCTGCAGCAGTCCTCGTACTCGTACGCCGGGTTCCCTCCGCCCCCGGCCCACGCTCCCGCCCCGCACCGGTCCCGCCGGGCCGGGCGGCCCGTCGCCCTGCTCGCCGCCGTCGCGGTCGTCGCGGCGACCTTCGGCGGCGGGGCCGCGTACCTCACCCAGCGGTACGCCGGTGACAGCGAAGGCGGCAGCAGCGTCGGCGCCGCCGGCAGCAACGTCTCCCAGTCGAGCATGGGCACCGTCGCCGGAGTCGCCCAGGCCGTCGGCCCCGCCATCGTCGAGATCAGCGCGAAGTCGAGCGCCGGTGCCTCCACCGGTTCGGGCGTGATCATCACCGCCGACGGCGAGATCGTCACGAACAACCACGTCGTGGCCGGGGCCGACACCGTCAAGGTCACCCTCTCCACCGGCAAGACGTACACCGCGAAGGTCGTCGGGACCGACCCCGACAAGGACCTCGCCCTGATCAAGGTGCAGGGGGCCGACAAGCTCCCCACCGCCAAGCTCGGCAGCAGCTCCGGCGTCAAGGTCGGCGAGCAGGTCGTGGCGATCGGCTCGCCCGAGGGCCTCTCCGGCACCGTCACCAGCGGCATCGTCTCCGCCCTCGACCGCGATGTGACCGTCTCGAAGGACGAGCCGCAGCAGCAACAGCAGGGCGGCGGCAGCGGCGGCTGGCCGTTCGAGTTCGGCGGCGAGCAGTTCAACGGCGACACGGGTCAGTCCAAGACCACGTACAAGGCCATCCAGACCGACGCCTCCCTCAACCCCGGCAACTCCGGCGGCGCCCTCATCAACATGCGGGGCGAGATCATCGGCATCAACTCCGCGATGTACGCCCCGAGTTCGGGCGGCGGCAGCGGATCGGGCAGCGTAGGCCTCGGGTTCGCCATCCCCGTCGACACCGTGAAGGCCGACCTCGACAGCCTCCGCAAGGGCGGGTCCGGGGGCCAGGACCAGCAGCAGGACCAGCAGCGACAGGACCAGCGGGGCGGCGGACTCATCGGCGGGCTCGGCGTGTAGGGCCCCAGGGCCCGTCGCTGCGTAGAGCGCCGTGCAAAGCTGGGTGCGCCCCCGCCCCGTACCGGAGAAGAGCAGGACAGAAGCGACATGACCCCCGCAGCCACACCCCCCGAGGACCGGCCCGCCACCGAGCGCATCCTCGTCGTCGACGACGAGCCCGCCGTGCGCGAGGCGCTCCAGCGCAGTCTGGCCTTCGAGGGGTACGGGACGGAGGTCGCCGTCGACGGCATCGAGGCCGTGACGAAGACGGCCACGTACGCACCCGACCTGATCATCCTCGACATCCAGATGCCCCGGATGGACGGCCTGACCGCCGCCCGCCGCTTGCGGCACGCCGGGGACACCACCCCGATCCTGATGCTGACGGCCCGCGACACGGTCGGCGACCGCGTGTCGGGGCTCGACGCCGGCGCCGACGACTACCTCGTCAAGCCCTTCGAGCTCGACGAACTCTTCGCCCGGGTGCGGGCGTTGCTCCGGCGCAGCTCGTACGCCCAGCAGGCGGGGCTGCCCGCGGCCCCCGGCGACGTGCTCACCTTCGACGACCTGCGCATGGACATGGTGACGCGCGAGGTCACCCGTGGCGAGCGCCAGGTCGAGCTGACCCGCACCGAGTTCACCCTGCTTGAGATGTTCCTGGCGCACCCCCGCCAGGTCCTCACCCGCGAGCAGATCCTCAAGTCGGTCTGGGGCTTCGACTTCGAGCCCTCCTCCAACTCCCTCGACGTGTACGTGATGTATCTGCGCCGCAAGACCGAGGCGGGCGGCGAACCCCGCCTGGTGCACACGGTGCGGGGCGTCGGCTACGTCCTGCGCGCCGACTCCGGTACGCACCCGGGCGGCACGGCGTGACCTCGCTCGCCCACCGTCTGCGCACCCTCCGCATCCGCACCCGGCTCGCCCTCCTCGTCGCAACGGCGGTGGCCGTCGCGGTGGCCCTGTCGGCGGCGGCCTGCTGGCTTCTGACGCGGGATCAGCTCCACTCGCAGCTGGACAACACCCTCCAGACGACACAGGCCGATTCCGGCTACCTGCGCGAGACGTACAACTCCTGCCGCTCCGGCGTGCCGACCACCGGGCACTCGCCGTCCGCCGACAAGACCAACGTCCAGATCGTGCTGCCGGACGGCAGCCGTTGCGTGGGTCCCGGCTCGACCCCGGTCACGGTCGAACGCTCCGACGTGGCGGTCTCCCTCAACCTCGCTTCCGAGGTCCTGCACGACGGGCTCGACGAGCACGGCAAAGAGGTCCGCGTGGTGACCAGCCGCGACCGGAACACCAACCTCACCGTGTCCATCTCCCGCCCCCTCTACGAGATCGACAACTCCCTCAACCGTCTCGCCCTCGCCCTGCTCGCCGTAGCGGGACTGGGCGTGCTCGGCGCGGGAGCGGCCGGCCTCTGGGTGGCCCGCACCGCCCTGCGCCCGGTGGACCGTCTCACCGAGACGGTCGAACACGTCGCCCGCACCGAGGACTTGACCGTCCGCATCCCGCCGTCCGGCGCCGCCGACGACGAGATCGCCCGCCTCTCCGCCTCCTTCAACGCGATGACCGCCGCCCTCGCCTCCTCCCGCGACCTCCAGTCCCAGCTCATCGCGGACGCGGGCCACGAGCTCCGCACCCCCCTGACCTCCCTCCGCACCAACATCGAACTCCTCTCCCGCAGCGAGGACACCGGCCGCCCGATCCCCCCGGCCGACCGCAAGGCCCTCCTCACCTCGGTCAAGGCCCAGATGACCGAACTGGCCGCCCTCATCACGGACTTGCAGGAACTCGCCCGCCCGGAGTCCACCCCGGGCAACACCTCCCCCCAGGTCGTCTCCTGGCACGACCTGACCCGCATCGCCCTGGACCGGGCCCGCCTGCGCGGCCCCGAGCTGAACTTCGACGTCTCGCTGGCCCCCTGGTACGTACGTGCCGAACCGGCCGCCCTCGAACGCGCCCTGGTCAACGTCCTCGACAACGCGGTGAAGTTCAGCCCGCCGGGCGGCACGATCTCCGTCCGCCTCCACCTGGGCGTCCTCACCGTCCGCGACCACGGCCCCGGCATCCCGCCCGCCGACCTCCCGCACGTCTTCGAACGCTTCTGGCGCTCCCCGTCCGCCCGCGCCCTCCCCGGCTCGGGCCTCGGCCTCTCGATCGTGGCCCGCACGGTCCGCGAGGCGGGCGGCGAGGTCTCCCTCCGCGCGCCGGAGGACGGCGGGCCGGGCACGGAGGCGGTCGTACGGCTGCCGGGGGCGCCGACGCCGCCGCCGAGCGAGGTTCCCTAGCCGAACGGTCCTGATCTCGCCGTACGACTCGCGCACGGTGCGGCCATTCGGTGGGTTCTTCACCCGTGATGCTGGTCCGGTCGAATGACAAAAGGGCATGGTTCTCGCGTGGTTGTTGGGGAGGGCGGCATCGCTCTGGACAGCATCGGCGCAGGTGTCATGACGGCACCGATCTCTTTGTGAGAAGGAGTTCCTGTGCTGTCCTCCCCCCATCGGACCGGTCAGACCCATCAGGCCCGCCTGCCCCGCCGCGCGGTGCAGGGTGCGGTGACCCTGGGCGTGACACTCGCGCTGACGGCCCCTGCGGTTGCGCAGGCGGCGTCGTTCGCGGCCCCGCCGGCAACGGGCAAGGTCACCTCCCGGATCGGCCAGTTCGTCCGGGCGACACCGTCCACGTCGGCCCGCAAGCTCGGCGAGTACCGCTCGGGCGCCCGTGTCTCGCTCAAGTGCAAGGTCCGTTCGCAGAACGTGGCGGGGAACGCGATCTGGTACAAGCTGTACGACCGCACGGGGTGGATGAGCGCCCGCTACGTCGCCAGCTCCGGCTCCGTGCCGTGGTGTCCCACGCCCGACACGGGCAGGCCCGGCCCGAAGGGCGACAAGGGCGACCCGGGCGCTGCCGGCCCCGCCGGACCGCAGGGTCCCGCAGGCCCCAAGGGCGAATCCGGGCCGAAGGGCGAGCCGGGGCCGGCAGGCCCACGCGGCCAGGTGGGGCCCCGCATCAGTCCGACGGAGTGGACCGACGCGGAGAAGGCCGAGATGAAGGGGGAGAAGGGCGACCCGGGAACACCGGGCGGTCCGAAGGGCGACCCGGGCCCTGCGGGAGCGAAGGGCGACACCGGCGCGACTGGTCCCGCTGGTCCAGCGGGGCCCGCTGGTCCCGCTGGTCCCGCTGGCGCGGACGGAGCCAAGGGGGAGAAGGGCGACCCGGGCCCGGCAGGCGCCAAGGGCGACTCCGGCCCGGCAGGTGCGGCGGGCACGGACGGTCCCAAGGGCGAGACCGGCGCGCCTGGCCCAGCAGGTGCGGACGGGGCCAAGGGAGAGACCGGCCCGGCAGGCCCGGACGGAGCCAAGGGCGCAACCGGCCCCGCGGGGGCAGACGGCGCGGACGGAGCCAAGGGCGAGAAGGGCGACCCGGGCCCGGCGGGTGCGGACGGAGCCAAGGGCGACACCGGCCCGGCAGGCGCGGCAGGCGCCAAGGGAGAGACTGGCCCGGCGGGCGCGGCGGGCGCGGCAGGCGCGGACGGCGCCAAGGGCGCAACCGGCGCGACCGGCCCAGCAGGCGCGGACGGAGCGGACGGCGCCAAGGGCGAGAAGGGCGACCCGGGTCCGGCAGGCGCCAAGGGAGACACCGGCCCGGCAGGTGCGGCGGGCACAGACGGCCCTAAGGGCGAGACCGGCCCAGCAGGCCCAGCAGGAGCCAAGGGCGACACCGGCCCGGCAGGCCCGGCAGGCGCCAAGGGAGAGACCGGCCCGGCAGGCGCGGACGGCGCCAAGGGCGCAACCGGCGCGACCGGCCCAGCAGGCGCGGACGGCGCCAAGGGCGCAACCGGCGCGACCGGCCCAGCAGGCGCGGACGGCGCCAAAGGCGCGACCGGTGCGACCGGCCCGGCAGGCGCCAAGGGTGACCCTGGGCCGAACAAGCTGCCGACGATCACCGAAGTCGCGGGAACCCCGGTGACGCTGCCTGCCGCCTCCTCGGGGCAGATCACCGCGACCGCCACGTGCCCCAGCGGTACACAGGTGGTGGGCGGCGGGTTCGCCCACGGCAACCGGACCAACGCCAGCGGGAGTCTCAACAACTGGTTCTGGCAGAGCAAGGCCGACCTGGCGACCAACTCGTGGAAGGTGTCCTGGCAGCAGATGGATTCCTCAGCCACCACCTTCCCGATCACTGCGTACGCCTACTGCGCCTCGTACAACTAGCCGAGCGTTTGAGGTAACTGGTCGTCTGTGACCGGGAGAACCAGCCACCGCCACCCCGGGTGCGGTCCCCGCCGGGGCCCGCACCCGGGGCCGTTCGTCACCGTGTCAGCGGGCCACGAACTGCGTGAGGATCGCCTGGACCTCGTAGATGTCGACGCCCTTCGTGAACGTCTTCTGCATCGGCGTCGGGTTGCCGGAGATCCAGATCTTCAACTCCGCATCGAGGTCGAAGTGCCCGGCCGTCTCCACGGCGAAGTGCGTGATGGTGCGGTACGGCACCGAGTGGTACTCGACCTTCTTACCGGTGATCCCCTGCTTGTCGACCATGATCAGCCGACGGTCCGTGAACAGCATGGTGTCGCGTATCAGCACGTACGCGGCGTGCACCTGCTCGCCGTGCCCGAGCAGCCGCGCGTACTCGTTCTGCGCCTTCGCCGGGTCTACGGTGTGCGCGTTTCCGAACAGTGCCATGTCAGGCCCCCCACTCAGTGGATCTACAGCCCCCGCATCCCGGGTGGAATGCGGGATCTTGCCACTGTACGGGGGGTGACCAGGGAGAGCCGAAGGTCAGTGCTCAGGCGGGCGCCCCCGTGCGACTCGTGCCGCACTCCGCCCAGACGCACTTCCCCGGCCCGTCGCGGTCCGTGACGCCCCACCGGTCGGCGAGCGCGTCCACCAGGTGCAGGCCGCGCCCGTCGCAGTCGTACGTGTCGCCTCCGGCGCGGGGCTGGGGCAGTCTGTCGTCCGCGTCGTACACCTCCAGCCGCACGCCGTCGGACCTGACCCTGCTGAACCGGGTCTCGATCTCCCACCCATGTGAAGTGCGGGCGTGCTGCTGTGAGTTGGTGAGCAGCTCGGAGAGTACGAGGGTCGCCGTGTCCTCCACGGCCGTACGCCCCCACCCGGCCAGCACCTTGCGCAACTCGGCACGGGCGCGGCCGACGGCGCGAGGGTCGCGGCTCCAGCGCAGCACGACGACCTCGCCACCCCCTTCCCCTGCCGCCTCCTCACTGCGGCTCATGGCTGCCTCGCCGCCCGCCAGTGATCCAGGGCCTGCGGCCTGTCGAACTCGGCTTCCAGCGACAGCAGGAAGTTGATCCGGCGGGCCAGGCCCAGACAGTCGGCTGCGCCGAGGCGACCGAGGTCGAGCGGTACGCCCGGCTCGTCGAGGCACAGGCTCAGGTGGGGGAGGGTGGTGCCCGCCTTGACCAGGGCGGCGAACAGTTCGTTGAAGGCGATGGTCGACACCTGGTTCTGCTTCTCCAGCGCGCTGTCGCGCTGATGCGCGGTGCGCGGTCTGATCGTGGGGGGCATGCGGCTTCTTCCTGCTCGTGCTGCCGAACTCCGTTGTTCCTCCTCCAGATTGGCTACTCCTCGTTACGATCGGTAGGAGTTCGGTACCGGAGTGCGATCGAGGTATAGGGCATATGCCAAAAGCACGGGAGCCAGACCCCAGTCAGAACATCGAGCAGTACATCGGCGATACGGTCCAGGAAGCCCGGCTGGCCAAGGCGAGGGCAAAGATTCCGGGCGAAGACTGGTCGCAGGCGTTCCTCGGAAAGCGGGTCTTCGTCAGTCAGTCCCGGATCTCCGAGGTGGAGACGGGAGATGTTCCACCGGACGTCGACCTGGCGAGGAAGCTCGAATCGGCGCTCGGGCTGCGGCCCGACTCATTGGTGAACCTGATCAGGATTCTGGAGCAGGACATCATCAGCGACTACGCGAAGCCATTCCTGCGCCGCCAGGCGGTGGCGGAGATGATGCACACCTCCAGCTTCCTGGTACCCGGACTGCTCCAAACATCGGACTACGCCCGGGAGTTGATGCTCACCGGCCAAGCAGCGGACCCGAGAAACGTCGACGCCCTGGTGGAGCACCGCATGACGCGTCAGGCCGTCTGGGAGCGCGAAGACCCACCATGGATGTCCTGCATCCTGGCCGAAGCCGCCTTGCACGGATCCACTGGGCCGCAGCTCGAAAGGCTTCTCAACGCCCAGGAGATGCCCAACATCAGCATCCGGGTACTCCCCAGCAGGGCCGGACACGTCCTCGGCACCATGACGATCCTCACGCTCCCCGGAGGCGTTCGAGGCGCATACCACGAAGGCTTCGACAGCGGCCGCTACAGCGAAGACGCGGACCAAGTCCTGTTTCTCCAAAAGGTCTATGATCGGCTCGCCGACCACGCGTTGACGGTCGATGCGTCCACGGCGGCAATCCACGACGCACTGAAGAGGTTGCATTGAGCGGCGAGGCCCTGAACTGGCACAAGTCCTCCTACAGCGGTGGGACGGGCAACGACTGCGTGGAGGTCGCCGACAACACCCCTGGCCACACGATGTTCCGCGACACCAAACTCGCCGACGACAGCCCGGTGATCACCGTCGACGACAGCACCTGGAACACGTTCCTGACCTTCGCCAAGCAGTAGGTGCACAAACACCCAGAAGGCCGGTGTATCGAGTGCAGCACAGTTCACCCAAATCACGCTGGCGCACCAGTAGTTACAGCAGCGGAAACGGTCAGTGCGTCGAGGTCGGTGACGGCTTCCCGGGCACCGTGCCCGTACGGGACAGCAAGCGCGCCGACAGCCCCGTCCTGAGCTTCAGCCACCACGCGTGGGCCGACTTCGTACATGTCGTGAAGCACGGCGCGTGAACGATTGAGGGCGGTGGCCCCGGGGAATCCCCGGGACCACCGCCCCAACTACGTACCCATACCGCTTACTTGACGACCGTGATCCGGTCCGCCGCCGGCGGTGCGATCGGCTTGTCGGCGGTGGAGTTCGCGGCCAGGTAGGCGTTGAAGACGTCCAGGTCGGAGGCCGCGTTCAGCTTGTTCTTGCCGAGGGCGAGGGCGGGGAAGTTGTCGCCACCGCCCGCCAGGAACTCGTTCATCGCGACGCGGTAGGTCTTCGCCGGGTCGATGGCCGTGCCGTTGAGCTTGATGGTCGCGGCGTCGACGCGGTCGGCGCCCTTCTTCGTCAGGTCGAGCGTGTAGGTGAGGCCCTTGGAGATCTGGAGGATCTTCGGGGAGGCCTCGTTCGCGCCGCTGACCTGCTGCTTCAGGGCTGCGATGAGGTCGGCGCCGGTCAGGTCGACGACGTTCATGAGGTTGGTGAAGGGCTGGACGGTGAAGGCTTCACCGTACGTCACGACCCCGTCGCCTTCGGCGCCTGACGCCTTGAAGACGAGGTCGGAGCGGATGCCGCCCGGGTTCATCAGGGCAAGCTGGGCGCCGCCCTTGTCGGCGGCGGACAGGCCCTGCTGCTGCGCGTCGGCTATCAGGTCGCCGAGCGGCTTCTCGTACGCCGTCGAGCCACGCCCGTTGATGTCGGCGGAGATGTAGCCCTGGGGGCGGTTGGCGATCGGCGCGGCGAGGACGTTCCAGCGCTCGATCAGGTCCCGCATGTCCTTGCCCAGCTTCTTCCGCTCGGGCTGGTCACGGGTGACGATGTAGTTGCGCGAGGCCGGCGACTTGGCCGTCGTACGGACGATGTCCTTGGTACGGCGGTCGTAGGTGAGCGTCGTCTCCGTGTAGACCTTGCCGAAGGAGGCGGCGGAGGTCACCAGGCGGGGGTTGCCCGCCGGGTCGGGGATGGTGCAGACGTACGACTGGTGGGTGTGGCCGGTGACCAGCGCGTCGACCTTGGGGCTGATGCCCTTGGCGATGGCGGTGATCGGACCCGAGATGCCGTCGCCGGGGCCGGGGCTGTCGCAGTTGTAGTCGTACGCGCTGGAGGCGGGGGCGCCGCCCTCGTGGATGAGCGCGACGATGGACTTCACGCCCTGCCGGTCGAGCTCCTTGGCGTACTTGTTGACGGTCTCTATCTCGTCGTGGAACTTGAGGCCCTTGACGCCGTTGGCCGTGACGACGCCCGGGGTGTTCTCCAGCGTGACGCCGATGAAGCCGATCTTGACGCCGTTCTTCTTCCAGACCGTGTACGGCTTGAGGAGCGGCTTGCCGGTCTTCTCCTTGGTGACGTTCGCGGAGAGGTACGGGAAGTCGGCGCCCTTGAACTTCTTGGGCTTGCCCTTCTTGTCCTTCTCGTAGCAGCCCTCGGTGGGGTGGCAGCCGCCGTTCTGGATGCGGAGGAGCTCGGCGGAGCCCTCGTCGAACTCGTGGTTGCCGACGGACGTCACGTCGAGCTTCATCTTGTTCAGGGCTTCGACGGTGGGCTCGTCGTGGAAGAGCCCGGAGAGCATGGGGCTGCCGCCGATCATGTCGCCCGCGGCGGCCGTGACCGAGTACTTCTTGCCCGCGCGAGCCTTGCGGAGGCTGGTCGCGAGGTGCTCGGCGCCGCCGGCGTCGACGGTGCCGACCTTGCCCGAGGAACCGGCCGGGGGCTCCAGGTTGCCGTGCAGGTCGTTGAAGGAGAGGAGCTGCACGTCGACGGTGCGGGAGGACGGCTTCGGGTGGCCGGGGCCGTTCCCGTTGCCGCCGCCGTGGCCGTTCGCGGACGCGGGCATCGCGGCGACGAGGGCGCCGACGGTGGTGAGACCTGCTGCGGCGACGAGGAACCGCCGGGCGGTGCGGTTCGGACGAGGGTTCGCTGACATCTGTCCCCTTGTGAGTTCAGCGTGAAGGTGGGGCTGCGTTCGGCAGCCTAAAGTCAACGCGCGTAGCGCAACAGGGGGTGACGGGTTACGAGGTGGTTTCCGTTGGCTGCACGTCAGTGTTTGTGCAGAAGCCACCCGTTCGATCCCGCCCCCGTACCCTCGACCCCATGACGAGCGACGCACCCCTCCCCACCCCCGGCCACCGCCTGACGGTCCTCGACGCCCTCACCGAGGAACAGGCCGCGCAGGTACTCGATCTCCTTGCCCATGCCGCCCGCTCCGACGGCGTGCAGGCCGTTTCCGAGCAGGGGCGGCTTCAGCTGCGGGGCGGCAGGCGGGAGGGCGTACGGCACTTCCTGCTCAGCGATCCCGAATCCGGTGGCCTCCTCGGGTACGCCCAGCTGGAGGACACCGATCCCGTCGAGGCGCCGGCCGCCGAGCTCGTCGTACATCCCGAGAAGCGCGGGAAGGGGCACGGGCGGGCCCTCGGTGACGCACTGCTTGAGGCTTCCGGTCGGCGGCTGCGGGTCTGGGCGCACGGCGGGAAGTCGGCGGCGCGCCACCTCGCGCAGGTGCTGGGGCTGACGATGTTCCGTGAACTGCGGCAGCTGCGGCGGCCGTTGAGCCCGCTGGACGTTCCCGAGCCGACCTACCCCGAGGGCGTCACCGTCCGGACCTTCGTGCCAGGACAGGACGACGCCGCCTGGCTGGCCGTGAACGCGGCCGCCTTCGCGCACCACCCCGAGCAGGGTTCGCTGACGCAGCGCGACCTCGACGACCGGATGGGCGAGGACTGGTTCGACCCGAAGGGGTTCTTCCTCGCCGAGAAGGGCGGGGAGAGCGGGGAGGGCCGGGAGCTCGTCGGCTTCCACTGGACCAAGGTGCACCGCGCCGAACAGCTCGGTGAGGTGTACGTCGTCGGGATCGCGCCCGGCGCGCAGGGCGGCGGCCTCGGCAAGGCGCTCACCGCGACCGGGCTCCGGCACCTCGCCGCCGAGGGCCTGCCGACCGCCTCGCTGTACGTCGACGCCGACAACATCGCGGCCGTCACCGTCTACGAGCGCCTCGGCTTCACCACGTACGAAACGGACTTGATGTACCGAACCGAGTCGTAACACCCTCGGATTCACCCGAAGGGCCGGTGTCGATTGACACCGGCCCTTCTTTGGATCACCCTTTCACTACTTGATTAGTGAAAGGGGGGTGAGCGTGATGGTCGATTACCGCATCGACCGGCGCAGTGGCGTCGCCACCTACCTCCAGATCGTGCAGCAGACCAAGCACGCCCTGCGGCTCGGACTGCTGGAGCCCGGCGACCAACTCCCCACCGCCCGCGCGGTGGTGGAGGCCACGGCCATCAACCCGAACACCGTGCTCAAGGCCTACCGCGAGCTGGAACGGGAGGGCCTGGTGGAGGCCAGGCGCGGGATGGGGACCTTCGTGACCCGGTCCCTGGGGGCCGTGCAGCCCGCCGAATCGGGGCCACTGCGCGACGAGCTGAAGGAGTGGGGGAAGCGCGCCCGTACCTCCGGGATGGACCGGGAGGACGTGTCCGCGCTCATCACTTCCGTACTGGACGAGATCTACCGCACCGCAAGCGAAGGGGAGCAGGCATGACGACGACTGCCGCGATCGAGGCCGTCGGCCTCGGCAAGAGGTACGGACGACTGGGGAAGCGGGCGGTGCAGGACTGCTCGTTCCGGCTGCCGCAGGGCCGGATCTGTGCGCTCGTCGGGCCCAACGGGGCAGGAAAGTCAACGCTGTTGGGGCAGCTCGCCGGTCTTGTCCGGCCCAGCGAGGGCGAGGTGCGGGTGATGGGGAAGGTCCCGGGCGAGGCCCGTGAGCACATCGCCTTCCTCGCACAGGAGAAGCCGCTGTACCCGCAGTTCACCATCGGGGAGACCCTGCGCATGGGGCGCGAGCTGAACCCGGGGCGGTGGAACGACGCGCGTGCGGAACGGATCGTCGCGGACGGCAATCTCGACCTCTCCGCCAAGGTCCGCGAGCTCTCCGGCGGCCAGCGCACCCGCGTCGCCCTCGCCCTCTGCCTCGGCAAGCAGCCCGACCTGCTGCTCCTCGACGAGCCGATGGCCGACCTGGACCCGCTCGCCCGCCACCAGCTGATGGGCAACCTGCTCGCCGAGGCCGGCGAGAGCGGCACCACCGTCGTCATCTCGTCCCACATCCTGGCCGAACTCGAAGGCGCCTGCGACTACTTGTTCCTCATGGAGCACGGCCGGGTGCGCCTCGGCGGCGAGACCGAAGAGCTGCTGTCCGCGCATGCGCTGCTGTCGGGCCCCGTGGCCGAGCTCGACGCCGACCTGACCGTCGTCGAGTCCAAGGTGACCGGCCGTCACATGACCGCGCTGGTACGGCGCGAGGGGCCCATCAGGGGTGACTGGGAGGTCATCGAGCCGACGCTCGAAGAGCTGCTGCTCGCCCACATGCGGTCGCCCGAGGTGCCCCCGCTGCTCACGCCGAGCGCCGAGCCGCGCGACCTCACCTCCGCGAAGGCCGTCCGCACCACGGGAGCCGCCGCGTGAGCGCCCTGACGATCCTCCCTCCGCTGCGCGGCCCGCACTGGGTCGCCGCACGCCAACACCGCACCACGGCAAAGGTGTTCACGATCGTGGTGCTGGTGTCCGCACTGCTCGTGACCGGCCTGCTGATCGCCCTGGGCACCGACCCGAAGGGCTCCGTCTCCCAGGGCGCCGACACCGGCCTGTCCATGCTGCTCCACCGTGCCATCACACCACTGGCGCTGCTGCCCGCCCTGGTCGGCGCGTTCGTCGCGGGCCCGCTGGTGGCCCGTGAGCTGGAGACGGGGACGTACTCCTGGCTGTGGACCCAGTCCGTCTCCCCGGCCCGCTGGCTGGCCGCCAGGCTGACTCTCGCCACCGCGGTGACGCTGACCGGGACGACCGTCCTGGTGATGGCGTTCCGTACGGCCAGGAACAGCCTGGAAAAGGGCGCCATGATCTTCAGCTGGCACGACAGCGCCTACGAGATGCTCGGCCCGGTCGCGGTCGCCCAGTGCGCACTGGGCATCGGCGTCGGCACGCTCGTGGGGCTGCTGGTGCGCCGGACGGTGCCCGCGATGATGGTGACCGTTCTGATCGTCTTCGTCGTCCAGTCGGCCTTCGTGCTCTGGCTGCGGGAGCTGCTGTGGCCGGTGCAGTCCCTCGTGTCGAAGACGCCGATCGATGTGGTGAACACCGTCGGCGTGTGGGACTTCGCGGAGGGGATGCTCACCTCGGACGGGACCCGCATCCTCAGCGAGACGTGCTGGGGTCCCGAGGGCGTCGGCATGACGTTCGAGCAGTGCATGGCGGGCAAGGGCGGGGTGACGTACTTCGCGGACGTCCACCCGCCGTCCCACTTCTGGCCGATCCAGCTCGTCGAGACGGGCATCCTGCTGGTGCTCGCCGGCCTCGCGGTCGCGGTCGCCTTCCGGGTGCTGGGCAAGCGGCACGCGGGCAGTGCGTCATGAGCGCGCCGGCTGCCGCACGGCAGTGGACCGCGTCAGGTGCCGTACCGGGCGGCGCACCGCGCCGGTTCGTCCCGTACCGGCACGTGCTGCACCAGCACCGGGCGGCGCTGCGGGTCGCCGTGATCCTGACCGTCCTCGTCACAGTGCTGGCGGTCGGCGCGCTGGTGTGGTCGGGGCCGCAACAGGCGGACCACAGCTGGGCGTTCACCGCCGCCGAAGCGATGCGCATCGCACTTCCGCCGCTCGGCGGGGTGCTGGTGGCGGGGCCGATGGTCGCGGACGAGCTGGTGTCGGGCACGTACAAGATGGCCTGGACGCAGTCGGTGACCCCGGCCCGCTGGCTGACGGCGAAGCTGGTCGTGGCGGCTGGAGTACTGCTCGGGCTGACGGTCCCGCTGTCCGTACTGCTGTGGTGGGTGGGGGCGGAGGGGACGAGGGCCGGTGAACCGGTCTTCGCGACGGCGCCGTACGCCTACGCCCTGCTGGCCGTCGCCGTCGGTGCGCTGGCCGGGCTGCTGGTGCGGCACACGAGCGGCGCGATGACGGTGACGGCACTCGCCCTCGCCTTCACCCTGGTGCTGATGCGGTCCCAGCCGACGAGCACGTTGAGGGATCAACTCACCCTGACCGTGCCCCTGTTGGTGTGCTCGGTCATGGCGGTGGCTGTCGCCTTTCTGCTCCTTCGGCGCATCTCCCGGGGGGATGCTCCATGAGCGGATCGACGAGAACGGTGCTCCTGCCCGCTCCCGTCCAGGTGGTACTGCGGCAGAACCGGCGGGCGGTGTGGACCGCCGGAGCACTGGTCGCGCTGGCGGCCCTGGTGACGGTCGGCGCGCGCGGGTGGCGGGGGAACACGCCGCCTGCCCCGTCCGGGCCCGACTCGGCCTCCTTCGAGCGGGCCAACGCCTTCCTCATGGAGCTCGCCGACCACGGCAGCATCGTCCTCCTGCTCGTCCCGTTCGCCGTCGGCATGTTCGTCGCGGGGCCGCTCGTGGCCCGCGAGCTGGAGACGGGAACGTACAAGACCGCCTGGACGCAGTCCGTCTCCCCGGCCCGCTGGCTGACGGCGAGGCTCGCGCCGCCGCTGGTGGGGGCGGTGGCGGCGACCGTGGTGCTCGGAGTCCTCTACCGGGTGCTGCGGGAGCCGTTCGCCGGGGGCGGCCACGACCGCTTCCCCTGGTACGACCCGACCGTGTTCGTGCCGCTGGGCCCGGCCCTCGTCGGGTACGCGGTCCTGAGCATCGCACTCGGCGCGCTGGCCGGTCTGCTGGTGCGGCGCACGGCGCTCGCCATGGGGGCGGCGGGCCTCGCCACGGGTGCGGTGATGCTGGCCGTCAGCAGCGTGCGCGGGTACCTGTGGCCGGCCGTGACCCGCCTCGGACCGGCCGACATCGGGGTGGACCTGAGCGTCGACGCGCACGCCATGGAGATCGGCGCGGGCTGGCAGACGGCGTCCGGCGAGCGGCTCGATGCGGAGACGTGCTTCCGGGCCATCGAGAAGTCCCCTCAGCAGACGACCTTCCAGGACTGCATGACGGGGCGCGGGGCGACGCAGCGGTACGTGGACTTCCATCCCGAGTCGCACTTCTGGGTGCTTCAGGTGGTGGAGACGGGGATCCTGGTGGTGCTGGCGGCGGGGGCGGTGTGGGTGTCGTTCCGGGTGCTGCGGAGGATGCACGGGTAGGCGGCAGCCGGGGCGCGGGGCGCGGGGCGCGGCGCTTGGCGCGGGGCGCGGCGCTTGGCGCGGGGCGCTTGGCGCGGGGCGCGGGGCAGGGCGCTTGGCGCGGGGCGGGACGCTTGGCGCGGGGCAGGACGCTTGGCGCGGGGCGCTTGGCGCGGGGCAGGACGCTTGGCGCGGGGCGGGACGCTTGGCGCGGGACGCTTGGCGCGGGACGCTTGGCGCGGGACGCTTGGCGCGGGGCGCGGGGCGCTTGGCGCGGGGCGCTTGGCGCGGGGCGCGGGGCAGGGCGATGAGTGGTGTGGGACGGTGGGTAGTGCGGGTTGCCTGCGGCGCTGCCCCTCCCCGCCCCTTCACCTAAACCGCTCGCCGCGGGGCTGGGGGGCGGCACGGCCGGCGCCGGTGGGGGTGGGCCTCCCGGGCTTCGCCCGGTGCACGGCTGCGCCGCGCGTCCTCAAACGCCGGACGGGCTGAGGTTGCCCGCGCGTCCTCAAGCTCCCCCAAGGTCCTAAGGACCAGGGGGTACCCCCTCGACGGGCTGAGTGGATGCGGTCCGGCTGAGATGTCTGCAAGCCCCCGATCCCCCAGGCGCCACCTCCCCGTAACCCCCGATTCAGACACGCTTGCGACCCTCGCTCAATGCGACCCCCCGTGCACTCTCCGCCCGCCGCCCTCTATTTCGGCGCGCCCGCCGAGGGTCCCGCGCGGAAGAATGGGGCCATGAGCCAGCAGTCGCAGCCCAGCAGCAGCGCCCACAGCACCGGCAGTGTCGGCGGTGCCGGTGGCGGACCCGGCGCAGACGTCCCCGTGCAGCACTCCCAGCCCGCCCAGGCCGCGCAGCCCTCCGTCGCTTCCATAGCCGCGCACCGCACGCACAGCCTCGCGGCGGCGCCCTCCCCCGGGCTCGACCCCGACCTCGACTCGGACCTCGACACGTATGTGGAGGAGGAGAGGGAGGGGGACGGCGAGGAGGAGTACGGCGACGGTACGCGGGTGCCCCTGCCCCAGGGCCGCTTCCTCGACCGGGAGCGCAGCTGGCTCGCCTTCAACGAGCGGGTGCTGGAGCTGGCCGAGGATCCGGCGACGCCCCTCCTCGAACGGGCTAATTTCCTGGCGATCTTCGCCAGCAACCTCGACGAGTTCTTCATGGTGCGCGTGGCCGGCCTGAAGCGGCGGATCGCGACCGGGGTGGCGACGCGCTCCGCGTCCGGGCTGCAGCCGCGCGAGGTGCTGGATCTGATCTGGACGCGCTCCCGCGAGCTCATGGCCCGGCACGCCGCCTGTTTCCAGCAGGACGTCTCGCCCGCCCTCGCCGACGAGGGGGTGCACCTCATCCGCTGGCCGGATCTGACCGAGAAGGAGCAGGCTCGCCTCTTCACGCTCTTCCGGCAGCAGATCTTCCCGGTGCTGACGCCGCTGGCCGTCGACCCGGCGCACCCCTTCCCGTACATCTCCGGCCTGTCCCTGAACCTGGCCGTCGTCGTGCGCAATCCGGTCAGCGGTCACCGCCACTTCGCCCGGGTGAAGGTGCCGCCGCTGCTGTCGCGCTTCCTGGAGGCCTCGCCCGAGCGGTACGTACCGCTCGAAGACGTCATCGCCGCCCACCTCGAAGAGCTCTTCCCCGGTATGGAGGTGCTGGCGCACCACATGTTCCGGGTCACCCGCAACGAGGACCTGGAGGTGGAGGAGGACGACGCCGAGAACCTCCTCAAGGCGCTGGAGAAGGAGCTGATGCGGCGGCGCTTCGGGCCGCCGGTGCGCCTTGAGGTCGAGGAGTCCATCGATCCGTACGTACTCGACCTGCTCGTACGGGAGTTGAAGGTCTCGGACGCGGAGGTGTATCCGCTCCCCGGACCGCTGGACCTCACCGGGCTCTTCGGCATCGCGCGCCTCGACCGGCCCGAGCTGAAGTTCCCGCGCTTCATCGCGGGCACGCACCGGGACCTCGCCGAGGTCGAGTCGGCGTCCGCGCCGGACATCTTCGCCGCCCTGCGCGAGCGCGACGTGCTCCTGCACCACCCGTACGACTCCTTCTCGACGTCCGTGCAGCTCTTCCTCGAACAGGCGGCCGCCGACCCCGACGTACTCGCCATCAAGCAGACGCTGTACCGGACTTCGGGCGACTCGCCGATAGTGGACGCGCTGATCGACGCGGCCGAGTCCGGCAAGCAGGTCCTCGTCCTGGTCGAGATCAAGGCCCGCTTCGACGAGCAGGCCAACATCAAGTGGGCGCGGAAGCTGGAGGAGGCGGGCTGCCACGTCGTCTACGGGCTCGTCGGGCTGAAGACGCACTGCAAGCTGTCGCTCGTCGTACGGCAGGAGGGCGAACTCCTGCGCCGTTACAGCCACGTGGGGACGGGGAACTACCACCCCAAGACCGCCCGGCTGTACGAGGACCTGGGCCTGCTGACCACCGACCCGCAGGTCGGCGCGGACCTCTCCGACCTCTTCAACCGGCTCTCCGGGTACTCGCGCCGCGAGACCTACCGCCGACTGCTCGTCGCCCCCAAGTCCCTTCGCGACGGCCTGGTCTCACGCATCAACAAAGAGGTCACCCACCATCTGGCGGGCCGCCCCGCGTACGTCCGCGTCAAGGTCAACTCGATGGTCGACGAAGCCGTCATCGACGCGCTGTACCGGGCGTCCCAGGCCGGTGTGCCGGTGGACGTGTGGGTGCGCGGGATCTGTGCCGTACGGCCCGGGGTCCCCGGACTCTCCGAGAACATCCGGGTCCGCTCGATCCTCGGCCGCTTCCTCGAACACTCCCGGGTCTTCTCCTTCGGCAACGGCGGCGAGCCCGAAGTCTGGTTCGGCAGCGCCGACATGATGCACCGCAATCTCGACCGCCGCATAGAGGCGCTGGTACGGGTCACCGACCCGGCGCACCGCGCGGCACTGAGCCGAATGCTGGAGACCGGGATGTCGGACACCACGGCCTCCTGGCACCTCGGCCCGGACGGCAACTGGACCCGCCACTCCACGGATGCGGACGGACACCCCTTGCGCCACGTACAGGAAATGCTGATCGACGCCCGGAGGCGCCGACGTGCCACGCCATGAGCCACTCACGACACACCACCACCCCGCACCTCTTACGAGGGGAGAGGGCGCCCCGCTCACCGAGGGCGGCTCTCTCATGAGGACAGAGGGCACACCGCCCATGAGAGGGGAGGGCGCTCCCCCCACGAGGGCGGAGGGCGACCTCCTCGCCTCCTATCTGCACACGCAGGCCGCCGAGTTCCTGCGGGCGCTGCGCCGCCACCGGGAGAGCTCGGAC
This sequence comes from Streptomyces sp. NPDC021093, assembly GCF_044333135.1. NCBI lineage: Bacteria > Bacillati > Actinomycetota > Actinomycetes > Kitasatosporales > Streptomycetaceae > Streptomyces > Streptomyces sp. NPDC021093. The sequence goes on from NZ_JBIRQJ010000019.1 coordinate 153,529, forward strand.
GCCACCGACCAGGACCGGTCGGCGCGCTCCACGCTCGACATGCGGCGTTCGGCGCGGCGGATCGGCGGCGCGCTGCACACCTTCCGGCCCCTGACCGACCGCGGCTGGGCGGACCCGCTGCGGGCCGAACTCGCCTGGCTCTCGGGGACGTTGGCGCGCGAGCACGCGTACACCGAGCGGTTGGAACGGCTGCTGGACGCGCTGCAGCGACTGGGCGCACCGACCGTCCTGCCGACGGCGAGGGGGAACGGGGCCCTCCCGCCCCGCGAAACCGCCTCCGCCCAGACGCCCGCGCAGGCCTCGGCCCAGGCTCCCCCACAGGCCTCCGCCCAGGCCACTGCCCAGGCCCCCTCACAGGCTTCCGCCCCCGCTCCCTCCCACGAGGCCGCCCTCGGCATCGCCCGTGCCGGGGCCCTCCTGGAGCGGCAGCTCACCCTGGCCAGGACCCGCGCCCACTCCGCGGCCCTCCAGGCCCTCGGTTCCTCCCGCTTCCACGCGATCGCCGACGCCGTCGCCCTGCTCGCATCCGACGCGCCGGTCGAACCGGGCGACCCCGCCCCGTACGCGGCCCTCGCCGAACACCGGCTGACCGAAGCGGTGGCCGCCCTTCCGCTGGGGCGCGCGGCCCGCCCGTACAACTCGGAGGCCGTCCACGAGGGCCAGGACTCCCCCTGGCACCAGGTCCGTCTCCTGCTGCGCCTGCACCGGTACGCCCAGGAGGTCACCGGCCGCGACACCACCGCACTCGCCGAGGCGAGCCGCACCCTGGACCTGCACCGCGACGCGGCGGAAGCGGCATCGGCGGCAGCGGCCTCGGCCCGTACCGCCCGCATCGCACCCGCTACGGCGTACGCGCTCGGGGTACTCCACTCCGAACAGCGCCACGAGGTGGAAGCGGCCCGCTTCGCCTTCCAGCGGCAGTGGCGGCGCACGGTGGAGGCGACGGAGACGACGGGGGTGGTCCGCGGATGAGCGAACCGACAGGCAGCCGCACGGGCAGCCGCACAGGCAGCCGTACGAGCAAGGGCGGCACGATCCTCGCCGCCGGCTGCGTCCTCTGGCGCCGCGCCCCGTACGACGGTGAGATCGAGGTCTGTCTCGTCCACCGGCCGCGGTACGACGACTGGTCGCACCCCAAGGGCAAGCTCAAGCGCGGCGAGGACCCGCTGACCGGTGCGCTGCGCGAGGTGCTGGAGGAGACCGGGCACCACTGCCGGCCGGGGGCCAGGCTCCCCTCCGTGCGATACGTCGTGGGCGGCCGCCCCAAGAAGGTCGACTACTGGGCGGCCGAGTCCACCGGCGGCGCCTTCGTCCCCGGCGACGAGGTGGACCGGATCCTCTGGCTGCCCCCGGTCGCGGCCGGAAACCGCCTCACCGAACGCCGCGACCGCGAGCTGATACCCGCCCTGCTGGGCGTGCTGCGCAGCAGCCCGTCGAGGGGGCACCTCCCTGGTCTTTAAGACCTTGGGGGAGTCTGAGGACGCACGGACGCAGTCCGTGCACCGGGCGCAGCCCGGAACACCAGCCCCCACCGGCGCGAGCCGTGCGGCGCCCGCTCCCCGACGCGCGCTCCCCGGCGTGCGCTGACACTCCACCGCCCGCCACGGTTCACCTCGCGTTCACTCTCCCCCGTAGGCCGCTTCACCTGATCTGCCTAATTTCGTACTTACAAGGTGTCCGGCGAGCAGCCGGGAACCTGCCGTACTCACGTACACCCAAAGACTCCACGCACGCCGCCCGCCCAAGGGACAGGCGGCATCCGGAAGGAAACCCAGAGAGTGATGAAGCTCCAGCGCAAGAACCGGCTCCGCGCCACCGCAGTCGGCGCCCTCGCCGTCTCCGGCGCCCTGCTCCTCACGGCGTGCGGCTCGGACAACAACAGCGGTGGCAGCACCGGAGGCAACGGCAACAGCTCCGCCGCCAAGAACGTCAAGTGCGACGGCGCCAAGGGCAAGCTGCTCGCCTCCGGTTCCTCGGCGCAGAAGAACGCCATGGACCTCTGGGTCAAGAACTACATGGCCGCCTGCACGGGCGTGGAGATCAACTACAAGTCCTCCTCCTCCGGCGACGGCATCTCGAACTTCACCACCGGCACGGTCGGCTTCGCCGGTACGGACTCCGCGCTGAAGCCCGACGAGGTCGAGGCGTCGAAGAAGGTCTGCAAGTCCGGCCAGGGCATCAACCTGCCGATGGTCGGCGGCCCGATCGCGATCGGCTACAACCTGCCGAACGTCGACAACCTCGTCCTCGACGCCTCCACCACCGCCAAGATCTTCAACAGCCAGATCAAGAAGTGGAACGACCCGGCGATCGTCAAGCTGAACCCGGGCGCCAAGCTCCCGGACTCGGCGATCCAGTCGGTGCACCGCTCCGGCGACTCGGGCACCACCCAGAACCTCGGCAAGTACCTGGGCAAGGCCGCCCCCGCCGACTGGAAGTACGAGGCCGAGAAGAAGTGGCCCGCCCCCGGCGGCCAGGGTGCGAACGGCTCCGCCGGTGTCGCGGCCCAGGTGAAGCAGGTGGAGGGCTCCATCGGCTACTTCGAGCTGAGCTACGCGACCTCGCAGTCCATCCCGACCGTCAAGGTCAACACGGGCGCGGCGGCCCCGGTCGCCGCCAACTCGGAGAACGCCTCCAAGGCCATCGCCGCCGCCAAGATCAAGGGCACCGGCAAGGACCTGGCGCTCGACCTGGACTACACGACCAAGGCCGAGGGCGCTTACCCGCTGGTCCTGGTCACGTACGAGGTCGTCTGCGACTCCGGCAACAAGGCCGACTCGCTCGGCAACGTGAAGTCCTTCCTCGGCTACACCGCGTCCGACGAGGGCCAGAAGATCCTCTCCGAGAACGGCTACGCCCCGATCCCCACCGAGATCAACACCAAGGTCCGCGAAACCATCGCCGGCCTGAAGTAACCCGGGCGGCGTGGCGGCCCCACCGGGCCGCCACCCCACCCTTAGCCCCCAACCCCCTTGGGCAACGGGGCCGCCCGCCGCCGCCCCCTCGGGCAGCGGGGCCGCCCGCCCCAGCCCCCTTGGGCAGCGGGGCCGCCCCCCGGGGGCGGAACGGGTGGGCAAGGGGGCGGCCCCCACGCGGAGCCCCACCCCGACACCGCCCCACCGCAATCCCGCCCCACCGCAATCCCGCTCCATCCGGTGCACCGCCGCCCGGGAGCCGCACCCCCACCCGGGGCGCCCCGCTCCCTCCCCAGACCGGAAAGATCAGCCATGCCAACCACCGCAGCACCCACAGACTCCCCACCCGCACCGCCCCCACCCCCGCCCGCCGCCAAGGCGAAGAGCACCACCCGCCCCGGCGACAAGATCTTCCGCGGCCTCTCCCGCGGCTCCGGCATCCTCCTGCTGGTCGTCATGGCGTCCATCGCCACCTTCCTGACGGTCCGCTCGGTAGTGGCCATCTCGGGCAACGAGGGCAACTTCCTCACCACGTTCGACTGGAACCCCTCCGGAGACCCCCCGGTCTTCGGCATCGCCGTGCTCCTCTACGGCACCGTGGTCAGCTCGGTCATCGCCATGCTGATCGCCGTTCCGATCGCCGTCGGCATCGCGCTCTTCATCTCGCACTACGCGCCGCGCAAGCTGGCCTCGCCCCTCGCCTACGTGGTCGACCTGCTGGCCGCCGTGCCGTCGATCATCTACGGCATCTGGGGCGCGCTCTTCCTCGTCCCGTACCTCGGCGGGCTGAACTCCTGGCTGGACGAGTACCTCGGCTGGACGCTCATCTTCGAGAAGACCGAGATCGGCCCCGCCCGCAACCTGTTCACCGTCGGGATCCTGCTCGCGATCATGATCCTGCCGATCGTGACCAGCGTGAGCCGCGAGGTCTTCCTCCAGGTCCCGAAGATGAACGAAGAGGCCGCCCTCGCCCTCGGCGCCACCCGCTGGGAGGTCATCCGCCTCTCGGTCCTGCCCTTCGGCCGCTCCGGTGTGATCAGCGCCTCGATGCTGGGTCTGGGCCGCGCGCTCGGCGAGACGATGGCCGTGGCCACCGTCCTCTCCCCCAACTTCCTCTTCTCCGGCCACCTGCTCGACGCGGGCGGCGGCACCTTCGCGCAGAACATCGCGGCGAAGTTCGACGAGGCGAACGAGTACGGGCGTGACGCGCTCATCGCCTCCGGTCTCGTCCTCTTCGTCCTCACCCTCCTCGTCAACGGTGCGGCCCGGCTGATCATCGCCCGCCGCAAGGAGTACTCGGGGGCCAACGCATGAGCCAGGCAACGATGACCCAGGACACGATCCCCGCCCCCGTCGCCCGTACGAACTCCCTCTCCGGCAAGAGCCTCCCGCGCTGGTCCCCGGTCGCCTTCGCCGTCGTCGCCCTCGCCGTCGCGGTCGGCCTCGGTACGGCCCTGAACTGGCAGAGCAAGGTCCAGTGGGGCCTGCTGGCCGCCCTCTTCTTCGTCGTACTGACCTACACGGCCAGCGCCGTCGTCGAGGGCAAGCGCCAGGCCAAGGACCGCGTCGCCACCAGCGTCGTCTGGGTCTGCTTCCTGCTCGCGATCATCCCGCTGGCCTCCCTCCTGTGGGTGACGGTCAGCCGCGGCATCAAGGCCCTCGACGGCTACTTCCTCACCCACTCGATGGCCGGCGTGCCCGGCTTCGAGGCGGGCGGCGGCGTCTACCACGCCCTGATCGGCACCGTGGAGCAGGTCGGCATCGCCACCCTCGTGGCCGCGCCGATCGGCCTGCTGACGGCCGTCTACCTGGTCGAGTACGGCAAGGGCGCGCTGGCGAAGGCGGTCACGTTCTTCGTGGACGTCATGACCGGCATCCCGTCCATCGTCGCGGGCCTCTTCCTCCTCTCGATCATGCTGATGTTCGAGCTCCAGCCCTCCGGCTTCATGGGCGCCCTGGCGCTCGCGATCCTGATGGTCCCGGTGGTCGTACGGTCCACCGAAGAGATGCTGAAGCTGGTGCCGAACGAGCTGCGCGAGGCCTCCCTCGCCCTCGGCGTACCGAAGTGGCGCACGATCCTCAAGGTGGTCCTGCCGACCGCCGTCGGCGGCATCACCACCGGCGTCATGCTGGCCATCGCCCGCATCGCGGGCGAGACCGCCCCGATCATGCTCCTCGTCTTCGGCTCCCAGCTGATCAACTCGAACCCCTTCGACGGCGCCCAGTCCTCGCTCCCCTTCTACATCTGGGAGCAGTACCGGGTGGGCAGCGAGGCGAGTTACGACCGCGCGTGGGCAGCCGCCCTGGTCCTGATCGCCTTCGTCATGATCCTCAACCTGGTGGCCCGCGGCATCGCCCGCTGGAAGGCCCCCAAGACCGGTCGCTGACGCGACACCCTGAAAGCGAAGTGACCACATCATGGCAAAGCGAATCGACGTATCCGGCCTCTCGGCCTTCTACGGCACCCACAAGGCCATCGACGACATCTCGATGACCGTCGAGCCCCGCTCCGTGACCGCCTTCATCGGCCCGTCCGGCTGCGGCAAGTCCACCTTCCTGCGCACCCTCAACCGGATGCACGAGGTCACCCCGGGCGGCCGCGTCGAGGGCAAGGTCCTCCTGGACGACGAGAACCTGTACGCGTCCAGCGTCGACCCGGTCTCCGTACGCCGCACCGTCGGCATGGTCTTCCAGCGCCCCAACCCCTTCCCCACCATGTCGATCTTCGACAACGTGGCGGCGGGCCTGCGCCTGAACGGCTCGTACAAGAAGTCCGAGCTGGCCGACATCGTCGAGAAGTCCCTCAAGGGCGCCAACCTCTGGAACGAGGTCAAGGACCGCCTCAACAAGCCCGGCTCCGGCCTCTCCGGCGGCCAGCAGCAGCGCCTCTGCATCGCCCGCGCCATCGCGGTCGAGCCCCAGGTCCTGCTGATGGACGAGCCCTGCTCCGCCCTGGACCCGATCTCCACCCTCGCCATCGAGGACCTGATCGGCGAGCTCAAGGAGCGCTTCACGATCGTCATCGTGACGCACAACATGCAGCAGGCCGCCCGTGTCTCCGACCGCACGGCCTTCTTCAACCTGGCCGCGGTCGGCCAGCCCGGCAAGCTGATCGAGCTCGACGACACGGAGCGGATCTTCTCCAACCCGTCCGTCCAGGCCACCGAGGACTACATCTCGGGCCGCTTCGGCTAGACCCCACGAACGGTACGAGGCCCTGCTGGGCCTCCCCACACACTTGCGGTGCTGCATGGCGGTGCCACCGCAAGGCGAAAGGGCCCGCTCCCCGGTGCGAACCGGGGGGCGGGCCCTTCCTTCACATCTCTCGTACGCGGTTCGGCAGCGCCCCATAGGGGCGCGGGGAACTGCGCGACCAGCCACGACGGTGCCGCAGATGAGCGACGGCACCTCGCAGCACATCCAGCGGAGCGCTTAGCCGAAGGCCAGCTGCACGGCCCAGAAGCTGACCGCGGCGACCACGGCCGCCGCCGGCATCGTGATGAACCAGCCCATCACGATGTTCTTGGCGACGCCCCAGCGCACGGCCCGCGACCCCTTCGTCGAGCCGACGCCCATGATCGCCGAGGTGATGACATGCGTCGTCGAGATCGGCGCGTGGAACATGAACGAAGCCGTGTACATCACCGAGGCAGCGGTCGTCTCCGCCGCGAATCCCTGCGGCGGGTCCAGCTCGATGATCCGTCGGCCCAGCGTGCGCATGATGCGCCAGCCGCCCGCGTACGTACCGAGCGAGAGCGTCACCGCACAGGCGATCTTGACCCAGACCGGAATCGCGTCGTCCTGACCCTCGACATCGGCGATGACCAGCGCCATCACCACGATGCCCATGGTCTTCTGCGCGTCCTGGAGACCGTGTCCGAGCGCCATGCCCGCGGCCGAGACCGTCTGGGCGATACGGAAGCCCCGCTTCGCCTTGTGCGGGTTGGCCTTCCGGAACATCCACATGATCGCGACCATCACCAGATAGCCGATGATCAGGCCGACGAAGGGCGACAGGAACATCGGAATGACGACCTTGGACAGCACACCGCCCCAGATCACCTCCGTCCCGCCGGCCAGCGCCGCGCCGACCATGCCGCCGAACAGCGCGTGCGAGGACGAGGACGGCAGCCCGAAGTACCAGGTGACGAGGTTCCAGACGATCGCGCCGACGAGCGCGGCGAACAGGATCCCCATGCCCTTCTGACCGTGCGGGGTCTCGATCAGGCCCTCACTCACCGTCTTGGCGACGCCCTGCCCGAGAAAGGCACCGGCGAGGTTCATGACGGCGGCCATGGCGAGCGCGGCCCGCGGCGTCAGCGCGCGGGTCGACACCGAGGTGGCGATCGCGTTGGCCGAGTCGTGGAAGCCGTTGGTGTACGTAAAACCGAGCGCGACCCCGATGGTCACGATCAGCGCAAAGGTGTCCACGAAGTCAGGACTCCTTGACGGCGATGGTCTCCACCGTGTTCGCCACGTGCTCGAAGGCGTCGGCTGCTTCTTCCAGCACGTCCACGATCTGCTTGAGCTTCAGCACCTCCATGGCGTCGTACTTGCCGTTGAAGAGCTGGGCGAGCAGCTTGCGGTGGATCTGGTCGGCCTGGTTCTCCAGCCGGTTGACCTCGATCCAGTACTCGGTGAGGTTGCTCATCGTGCGCAGCCCCGGCATGGCCTCGGCGGTCAGCACGGCCGCCCGCGCCAGCACCTCGATCTGCTGCTCGACGCCCTTCGGCAGCTCCTCCACCTGGTACAGGACGACCAGGTCGACGGCCTCCTCCATGAAGTCCATGATGTCGTCGAGCGACGACGCGAGGTTGTAGATGTCCTCGCGGTCGAACGGCGTGATGAAGGAGGAATTCAGCTGGTGGAAGATCGCGTGAGTGGCGTCGTCGCCCGCGTGCTCCGCTGCCCGCATCCGCTCCGCGATCTCGGCCCGGGCGGAGGAGTCCGCTCCAAGCAGTTCCATGAGGAGCTTGGAGCCCGTGACGATGTTGTCCGCTGAAGCGGAGAACATGTCGTAGAAGCTCGTCTCCCGGGGGGTCAGACGAAAGCGCACGTGGGGTCCTCGGGGTGCATTGGATTCGGTCAGGCTGATGCTAGGCGCATCATCCGGCCACGGCTAACCGGCGTTCCTCAGTGTCGCCCATCGGGCAGAGTGGCGGGCACGGACCCCCGCGGCCCGCTCCAAAGCCCCGTAGAATATACCCACGAGGGGTATTTCACCCCGCTGAGCTTCCCCAGGAGGACGCGATGACGACCACCGAAGAGGCGGCCGACGTGGCCACGACGGACGCGGCATCGCCGGCCCCTGCCACGACCCACGGCTACCACAAGCAGAAGGACGAACACCTCAAGCGCCTGCGCCGCATCGAGGGCCAGATCCGCGGCCTCCAACGGCTCGTCGACGAGGACGTCTACTGCATCGACATACTCACCCAGGTCTCGGCCTCCACGAAGGCCCTCCAGTCCTTCGCCCTCCAGCTCCTGGAGGAACACCTGCGGCACTGCGTCGCGGACGCGGCGGTCAAGGGCGGGACCGAGATCGACGACAAGGTCGCGGAGGCGACGAAGGCGATCGCCCGCCTGCTGCGCACCTGACCCGGGGCCTTCTTCGTACGTACGGGGAGGGGGAGCGGCCGGTGCCGCTTCCCCTCCCCGCCTCATTTCGGCCAGTGGCTCAGCCGCTACTCGAACTCCTTCGCCGCAAGCATCAGCACCTCGTCGATCCGGTCCGGACTGAGCCGTTCCCCGTCCGTCGAGGACGCCGCGATCATCAACTCACCGCACAGCTCGATCTCGGCGAGGGCAACGCGGTCCTGTACGGCCGCACCACGCATCGGAACCACCTGCATCACCTCTTCCCGACCTCTTCCGCCGCGGGCCGACTCCCCAGCGTGCGCCTTCCTAGCGTAGGGAGGACGACACGTACCGCGCATGGCACGGACGGACCATTTCGCCCCCACCCGCCCTCGCCATGCGCCGGGGCGCGCCGGGGTGACCTCCCCGTGAGCCGCCGCCTACTGACGGATCTTCCCGACGTAGATGTCCTTCGCGGGCGGCAGCACGATGCGCACCGGCCTCCCGAACCCCTCCAGTGCGGTCGTGGACATCACGGCCACCGCCTTCCCCGCGTTCACGAAGCTGAACCGGTGCCGCACCTTCCGCACCCGCCCCCGCTCGTCCAGATACGCGTCGAACGCCACGCCCTTCCTGGAGAACCCTTTCGCCGCCGCCGCGAGCGGGCCGCGCACTTCCGCGGTCGCGGTCCGCGCGGCCTGCCCAAGGTCGGCGACGCCGCGGTAGTGCCGCAGCCCGCCCTCCTCCCCCACGTACGAAACGTCCCGCGCGCCCCGCAGCAACTCCACGGCCGCCAACGGGTCGGTGGCCCCGCCCGTCACCAGGTTCCCGTCCGCGAGCGACGCGGTCTCGATCCGCACCCACTTGTCGGCGGGCACCCCGGCGCCGCGGTTCTTCATGAACAACGCCCCGGGCGCGAACACCTCCATCATCGGCCGGTGCTCCTGCCGCCCCGCGGGCCCGGTCGGCAGCAGCACCTTCAACTGCCCGCTCCGCCCCCGGAAGTCGTAGTTCCCGGTGCCCCGAATGGTGACCCGGGTCCCCCCGGCCGCCATCTCCATCGCCGTCCGCACATCGCCCGCGCTCCCCGCCCGCAGCACCACGTCGGCGGCCCTGCGCACGGCCCCACCGGGATCGGCTCCCCGCCGGTCATCGGCGACAGCCCCACCCCCGCCGCACCCTGCCGTGGTCCCCACCAGCCCGGTCACGACGGCCAGTGCGACCGCCCCACCGCTCACCCTGTCCATCCGTACGCCTCCGGATTACGAGCCTTCTGCTCGCCCCGTTCAACGAGCCCTCGCGCAACTTCGTCACGCCGTACCGTGGACCTGTGCCCGAGAACGAGCCCTCCACAGGCCCCGAGCCCCACCGCACGACCACCACCGAACGAGGCTCCTTCTGCCACGCCCACTGCACCTGCGGCTGGCGCGGCCCCTCCCGCCGAAGCAGAGACAGAGCCCGCACGGACGCAACAGAACACGCACAGCAGCTCTAGGGGCGCGGGAAACTGCGCGAAGCAGCAGTCTTAGGGGCGCGGGGAACTGCGCGACCAGCCACGACGCACCCGCACGAAGAACCCCCAGCCCCGCGGCAGCGGTTTCGGGAAGGGGCGGGTAGGGGAAAGGGCCCCGCGCAGCGGCCCCACCCGCACACGCCCCACACCCCACCCGGGGGAACCCCACCTCCCACCCCACCGTCCTCTCCCCCGGGAGGCCCCATGACACTGCACCGCCGCACCCTGCTCACCACCGCCGCGACCCTCACCCTGGCCACTGCCACTGCCACAGCCACGGCCTGCCGCGGCGGCCCAGACCCCACCCCGCCCGGCCGGGCGCCAAGCCCATCCCCCACCCCCACCCCCACTCCCACAAAGCCGACCCCCAAACCCAAACCCACCCCCCAGGACTGGCCCGCCCTCACCCGCTCCCTGGAAGGCCCCCTGGTCCGCCCCGGCGACCCCGCCTACCCCACCGCCCGCCAGCTCTACAACCCCCGCTTCGACGACCAGAAGCCCGCCGCCGTCGCCTACGTCGCGCACGAGGCCGACATCCGCGAGGCCCTCGCGTTCGCCCGCGCGACCCGCACCCCCGTCTCGATCCGCAACGGCGGCCACTCGTACACCGGCTGGTCCAGCGGCACGGACCACCTGGTCATCGACGTGTCGAAGCTCGCCACCATCGACACCCCCACCGCCCACACCGCCACCATCGGTGCCGGCGCGAAGCTCCTCGACGTCTACCGCACCCTGACCTCCTCAAGAGGCCGTACGATCCCGGGCGGCTCCTGCCCCACCGTGGGAATCTCCGGCCTCACCCTCGGCGGCGGCCACGGCGTCGTCTCGCGCGCGTACGGCCTGACCTGCGACAGCCTCACCGCCGCGACCCTCATCACCGCCGACGGCAAGTCCGTCCGCTGCGACGCAACGACGCACCCCGACCTCTTCTGGGCCCTACGGGGCGCGGGCAACGGCCAGTTCGGCGTCGTCACCGAGCTGGAGTTCCGCACCCACCCGGCGCCCCGGGCCGTCACCGGGTACCTCACCTGGCCCTGGTCCAAGGCCGCAGCCGTACTCACCGCCTGGCAGGACTGGGGCCCCGGCCAGCCCGACGAGATCTGGTCCTCCCTGCACCTCTCCGCAGGGGCGGCGGGCGGCAACCCCACCCTCTCCCTCGCCGCGTTCTCCATCGGCACCCGGTCCGGCCTGGCCAACGCGCTGGACCGGCTCACCGCGAGAACCGGAGCCCCCCGCTCCACCACGCTCCGCGCGCGCGGCTTCCAGGACTCGATGCTCCTGTACGCGGGCTGCGCGGACCTCTCCGATGCCCAGTGCCATCTCCCGGGAAGCACCCCCGGCCGCACCCCCGAGGGCGCGCTCAACCGTGAGACGTACGCCTCCCGTTCGGACTTCTTCGCCCGCGCGCTGACTCCCGCGGGGGTACGGACCCTCCTCGCGGGGGTCGAGAACTTCACCCGCGTCACGGCCGCCCAGGGCGGCGGCGGAGGCACGGTCGCGCTGACCCCACTGGGCGGCGCGATCAACCGCGTCGCCCCGGAGGCCACCGCGTTCGTCCACCGGAACATGCGCGTGCTCGCCCAGTACACGGCCTCCTGGCGCCCCGGCACCCCCGGCACCGCGCAGCAGAAGTGGCTGACGGCCACTCACGATTCCCTACGCCGCCACGCATCCGGCTCGGCCTACCAGAACTACCCGGACGCGACCCTCCCGGACTGGCGCCGCGCCTACTACGGCACGGCCGCCGACCGCCTCGCCGAGCTCAAGTCCCGCTACGACCCGACCCGCCTGTTCGACTTCCCGCAGGCGCTCTGAAACTCCACACAAACACCGACTCGCAGGCAGCGGCTCTCACGCAGCGAGATCACTCACTGCCGAATCCCCGCCGCCGCCCCGCCGCCGCGAAGCAGCCGCCGCCCGTGCCTGGCCGGCCAGTGCGGCGGCCCGCCGCTCGGCGTCGCCGTCGCGCGCGTCCCGCGACCGTACGAGCGAACTCGTCGCGCCCCAGCGGGAGACGGCCGCCATCGCGGGCGTCAGCACCATCATCGCGAGCGGCGCGAGCAGCAGCGTCACAGCGGTCCCCAGCGCGAACCCACCGACCACGTCGGACGGGTAGTGGACCCCCATGTACACCCGGCAGAAGCCCGCCACCAGCGCCAGCCCGATGGCGAACAGACCCCACTTGCGGTTCGCCATGAAGACACCGATCGCGATCGCCATCGCGATCGTCGAGTGATCACTCACGAACGAGAAGTCCGTCTTCCCCGCCACCAGGACCTCAAGTCCCCTGTGCTCCAGGAAAGGGCGCGGCCGCTCCACGAACCCCCTGATCGGGATGTTGACCAGCAACGCGATCCCGGCCGCCAGCGGCGCCCACACGATCGCGGCGGCCGACGCCACGGAGTCCTCCGCCGCCCCACGGCTGCGCCCGCGCCACCAGCACCAGAGGGCCACCAGGACGAGGCCGAGCATGATGCCGTACTCGCCGACGTACTCCATGGTCCGGTCGACCCAGCCCGGCGCATCGGCGGCGATCCCGTTGATGTCGTAGAGCAGGCTGACATCCGGGTTCGACCCGTCCGTTGAGAGTCCAGCCATCTGCACGGCCCCTTGCCTTGCTGTGTCGCAGTCGCAGTCGCACGTCTCCCGCCGTACGCACACCGGTGTGCGTGGCGGGTCCATCACCCCCGTGACAGTTCCCCGTGACAGTTCTCTGTTGGTGTGGTCTGTGGGTGGTCAGTGCGTGGTCAGTGCCGCTGTCCCCGTCCAGGGAACGCCCCGCGACCGGCCCGGGTTCCACTCTCTACCGAACGATCACCATGACGTTATCGAAGAGAGACTCATCGTCCCAGCTCAGGGCCGAGTGATCACGGAGAGTTCCGGCCTTGTCCGACTCCTCGTCAGCTTCCGCACGACCCGTCTCAGGCTTCCGGCGGGGTCGTGGGCAGCGCTTTCGCGCCATCCTCCGTCACACGCGTCGCACCGAAGTAGTCAGGGGTGTCGATCTTGTCGAACCGGATGACGGCCCCCGTGAAGGGAGCATTGATCATGTAGCCGCCGCCGACGTAGATGCCCACGTGGCGGATCTTGCGCGAGTTGGTGAGGTCGTCCGAGAAGAAGACCAGGTCCCCGGGGAGCAGCTCCTCCCTCGACGGGTGCGGGCCTGCGTTGTACTGGTCGTTGGCCACGCGCGGCAGCTCGATGTCCACGGTCCGGTACGCGGCCACGGTCAGCCCGGAACAGTCGAACCGGCCCTGCTGGTCGGCGGTCCCGTTCCCGCCCCAGAGGTACGGCGTCCCGAGCTTCTTCTGCGCGTAGTAGATGGCGGCGGCGGCCTGCTTGGAGGGGGCGACGCGGCCGATGGGCTTGGCGAAGCTCTGTTCGAGGGAGCGGATGATCTTTACGTAGTTCTTGGTCTCCGGGTACGGCGGGACGCCCCCGTACTTGATCACGGCGTACGCGCCCGCGTTGTAAGCGGCGAGCATGTTGTTCGTCGGGTCCCCCGGGGCCTTCTTCACGTACCCGGAGAGTTCGCAGTCGTACGAGGCCGCCGACGGAATGGCGTCGGCCGGGTCCCACACGTCCCGGTCCCCGTCCCCGTCCCCGTCGATGCCGTGAGTGGCCCACGTCCCGGGGATGAACTGGGCGATGCCCTGCGCGTTGGCCTGGCTGGAGATCTTCGGGTTCCAGCCGCTCTCCTGGTAGAGCTGGGCGGCGAGCAGCGCGGGGTTGATGGCCGGGCAGAGGTTGCCCCACTTCTGCACGATCGGCTGGTAGAGCGCGGGTACGGCGCCCTTGGCGAGCCCGACGGCCCGCCCGCCCGCACCACCCTGCCCGGCGATACCGGCAGCGGCCGAGAACGTACCGACGACAAGCAGCGCGATGAAGGCCAGGAACAACCCGGTCCCGATCCCGCCCACTACCCAGACTTTGCGCACTCCCCAACCCTCCCCCATCCGGGGCGGATGTACGTCCGTTTCGGCTCACGCATGTCGTACCGCGATCGCGCCGCTCATTCGACCGGGTACATGAACCCGGAGCAGAAGAAACTCTGGTACTCCCGCACCGATCTGACGTGCAGGTAGTTCACGGTCCACTCACCCGTGTACGTGGAGAGGGGCGCGGCCGGCAGGTCCTTGCCGTCGACCCGGCTCGTGAAGTCGTCGGGGTAGGTGAAGTACCTCCACTCCGTGGGGTCGCCCGCGTGCAGGTTCACGGGCTTGGTCAGATAGCCCAGGGACGTGTTGTCCTCCCCCTTGCCCCTGTCCCCACCGGCCGTTTTGATCGGCTTCACCGCGATCGACACGTAGTAGGGCGGCGCGTCGGTGACCGCGTTCTTGAGGCGGAACCCGAGCTGCAGCTTGCCCGGCTCCCTCTCGTCCGTGGACCCTCCGCGTGGGATGGAGCCCTGGAAGTCCAGCGGGTAGGTCGCTTCTTCAGGCAGTGCGCATCTGTCCCGCAACCCGTTCCACAGGTTGGCGGCGGGCGCGGTCTGTTCGACGTAGGTGGGCGGCCCCGCCGGCACCTCATCCTTCGACGAGTCCCCCGCCCCCGCCCCCGGCGTCTGCTTCCCGCCGCCCGCGCTCCCTGCCGCACTCCCGCCCGCGCTCCCCGCCTGCGTCTGCTTGCCCCCGCCAGGGTTCGGCGCCGCGCCGGTCTGCTTTCCGCCGCCTCCCGAGGTGTCACCGTCCTTGTTCCCCGGCGGCAGCAGCCACACCGTCGTCGCCACCGACACCCCCACCACGGCCCCGACCGCAGCGGCCACCACCCACGGCCGGGCCCGCCTCCCCTTCCCCGCCGGAGCGGTACTGTCCCCCGCCCCGCCCAACGTCGGTACGTACCCCAACCCCGGTCCCCCGGTGGGCAGTTCATGAAGCACATCCGGCGCCTCGGGAACCTCCTCGCCCAGCCCCCGCACCACGCCCCCGTAGAACGGGTCGTCCACCAGCGCGCCCCGCACCCCGCACTCCCGTATGACCTCCTCGGGCGTGGGCCGGTCCCCGGGCTCCTTCTCCACACACGCCCGTATCAGCCCAACAAGCCCCGCATCGGCCACTCCCCCCACGTCGATCGGCTCGTGCACGGCCCGGTACGACACCGCGTCGGTCGGTCCACTCCCGAACGGGGGGCGCCCGGTCACCGCGTAAGCGACCGTCGCGCCGAGCGCGAAGACGTCTGCCTCCGGCCCGACCTGATTACGTATCAGCACTTCAGGAGCGGTGAAGCCCGGTGTGCCCGGCGCCATCCCGGTCACCGTCAGCGCGGTGTCCCCCACGCCCCTCGCGATACCGAAGTCGATCAGCTGGGGCCCCTGACCGGCCAGGATCACGTTCATCGGCTTGAGGTCCCGGTGCGTGACGTCGTACGCGTGGACGCTCGCGAGCCCCTCCGCCAGTGCGGCGAACAGCCCCCGCCCGGTGTCCGCCGGGAAGGCCCCCCGCTCCCGCACCGCGTGCGCCAGGGTCGGGCCGCTCACGTACTCGGTGGCGATCCAGTACGGAGCCGACTCCAGCGACGCGTCGATCAGGTTCGCGGTGTACGCGCTGCGCACCGCCCGCACGGTGTTCGCCTCGCGCCGGAACCTGGCCAGCGCCTCCGGGTGGTCGGTGATCTCGTCCCGGATCACCTTGATCGCGACGAGCCGGCCACCCGGCGACCGCCCGAGGTACACCTGCCCCATCCCACCGGTCCCGAGCCGCGCCAGAAGGATGTACGCACCGATGTCCGCCGGGTCCTGCCGAGGTCTGAGTGATTCCACGCGGTGACCTTACCCAGCCGTACTCGCCTACAGGTAAGGAGAGTTGAACCCATCACTCCCTTCTCACCCCTCCCCCCGACGCCGCCTCCAGTACGCCACCACGACCGCGCCTAGCAGCGGCCCCCACAGCATCAGCGGTACGTACGACACGTAGTAGACGACCGAGAACCAACCGCCCACGTTCCCCGGGTAGTCGGCGGGCGAGGGCTCGCCGGTGATCGTCGTGCCGGCCACTTCGGTGACGAGGAAGAGCGCCGTCCACAGCACGGTGAGCACCACCGCCGCCAGGGCGCCCACCACCGTCGTCGCGACCACCGGCACCCGCCGCCCCCGCAGCCACGGCACCCAGCGCGGGAACACCTCGCCCCAGGCGGCGATCAGCCCCACCGCCGTGAAGGCCAACAGCTCCGAGACGGCCGACAGCAGCACCATGTAGGGAGCGCCTGCCAGCCACGACGGCA
The DNA here is from genome assembly GCF_044333135.1 of Streptomyces sp. NPDC021093. NCBI lineage: Bacteria > Bacillati > Actinomycetota > Actinomycetes > Kitasatosporales > Streptomycetaceae > Streptomyces > Streptomyces sp. NPDC021093. Next base: position 169,753 of record NZ_JBIRQJ010000019.1, read on the forward strand.
GATCCCCATCACCGCCTCCGCCTTCCGCCTCGACGAACAGCGACGCCAGCCGCCACAGCCCCGACGGCAGAACGACGAACGGCACGGCGTACGCGGCAAGCCGAGCCCAGCGCGGCACCCCGGCCACGGGCGCGTGCGCCCTCCGCCAAGCACTCCGCAACTTGCCGCCGCCCACGGGCACTTGTACGTACGAAGCACTCACGGCACAGCCTCCGATCAGGTGGACACGGGCCCGGACCCCTGGCCCCCTCCGAAGATCCCAGCCGCACCACCCCGCCCACCTCCCCCGTACGGGGCATCCGTCCCCCTCGCTCGGGGGAGACGGATCTCAGACCGGCAGGAGACCGACCAGGATCGCGAACGAGGAGAGGGCGCTGACGTGGGTCAGCCCGAACAGGACCCACTCCTTCACGGGCATCCGCCACCGGCACCGCGCGAGCACCTGCCAGTCACAGGCGGCCATGCCCAGGGCGGCGACGTACAGCGGCGCCCAGAGCAGCGCCCACCAATTCCACACGCCGCCGTAGCGGAGGGTGAGGGACGCCAGCGCGAAGAGGACCAGCACGAGCCCCCACTCCGGCTTGTCCCCGACCTTCTCGCCAGCCGCCCGCTCGTCCGCCCTGCCGTCTGCCGACTCGACGCTGCTCATCGCGCTCGTACCCCCGTCGTCCCCTGTGCGCGGGGATACGACCAAGGGCCGCGCCGCCCCCGCAAACGCCGGGCCCAGTGGAACTTTACGCAGGTCGGAGACGCTACTTCCCGGACCCGCACTCCGCCCACAGCAGCTTTCCGGTGCAGCCGAAGGCCGCGTCCCCGAGCTGGTACGCACCCCAGGCGTCCGCGCAGAGTCGTACGAGGAGCAGCCCGCGCCCGCACTCGGCGGAGTCGTCGGGGGCCTCGGGCTCCTTCACGAAGGCGGTCGGGATCTCCGGGTTCGTGTCCCAGACAGAGATGCGCACCTGCCCTGGTTGCCCGGAGCGGAGTCGGAGGGCGTAGGCGCCGTCGGAGTGGAGGTGGGCGTTGGTGAGCAGCTCGGAGGCCAACAGCTCGGCCGTGTCGGTTACTTGGGTGAGCTGGTGCGCTTTCAGGATGGAGCGGAGGGTGCAGCGGGCGATGCGGGGGGAGTGCGCTTCGTGCGGGAGCTGGAGGGTGTAGGACCAGGGCTTGGATACCGTTGACACGGAAGTCTCCGTTCGGTGAAGGGAGTTGGCGTGCTCGCGTGTTGCTGCCCGGTGACGATGCCGCTCCGTCGAGCGGGGTTCTTCCAGGCGGTGGGCCCGACATTGAAGTTAACGGCTCGCCACATAAAGTGTTTGCAGAAGTCGCAACTACATGAGAGATACCCCTCGTGTGGGTGACCGCCCAACTCCCTGTACGACTAGGAGTGTTGACCATGGCAGCTAGGACCGCCCCGACCCTGCGGCGCCTGCGCCTCGGCACTGAGCTGCGCAGACTCCGGGAGCGAGCCGACCTCACCGCTACCGAGGGAGCCCGCCTGCTCGGCATCAGCCAGGCACAGCTCAGCAACATCGAGGCAAGCAGGTTCGGCGTGAGCCCGGAGCGCATCCGGGCCATGGCGCTCAACTACCGCTGTGCGGACGAGAGGTACGTCGAGGGCCTGATCGACCTCGCCGGCGACCGCAAGCCTGGCTGGTGGGGAACCTTCCAGGAGGTCCTGCCCCGCCCCCTCCTGGACGTGGCCGAACTGGAGCACTACTCCACGGCCCTGCGCTCCGCGAATACCGCACACGTTCCTGGCCTGCTCCAGACAACCGATCACGCCCGCGAGATCATGCGGCAGGCCGTACCCGCTTTCTCCCGCTCGGACGTCGAGCACCGGGTCAACCTCCGGCTCCAGCGCCAGGGCCTGCTGGAGGGCGCGGAGCCGGTTCCGTACCAGGCGATCGTCCACGAGGCAGCCCTCCGCGTCCCGGTCGGGGGCCGTGACGTAGCCAAGCGGCAGCTTGCACACCTGCTCGACCAGAGCGAACGGGAGCACATCACCCTCCAGGTCATCCCCTTCGCCATCGGCGCCTACCCGGGCTCCGGCCAGACCCTGGTGTACGCACACGGCGTCGTGCCGCAACTCGACACGGTGTACCTCGACCAGTCCCACGGACCGCTCATGGTGGACGCCGAAGCAGAACTGGACGCATACCGCGCTCTACTGGCGCGGATGGAGTCCGTAGCGCTCACCCCGTCCAAGTCGCGCGACTTTATCCACACCATGACCACCGAGCTGTGAAGGATTCCCCATGACGGAGTACCTCTGGCAGAAGTCGTCCTACTGCGCGCAGGGCGGGTCCTGCATTCACGTAGCCACCGCCGACTCCACCGTGAAACTCACCGAAAGCAGCGACCCCAGTGGGGGCATACTCCGGGCAACACCGAGCGCATTCAGTGCGCTGACCCGCGTACTGAAGGGCCAGCCATGACCGACGCCTGGCAGAGGTCGTCGTACTGCGGGGAGGGCGAGGCATGCATGCACATCTCCTCCGCGGAGAACTCGGTCCACCTGACCGAGAGCGGCGACCCGCATGGCGTCGTCATCCGCACCATCCCCACCGCCTTCGCCGCCCTCACCCACGCCCTCAAGAGCAGCACCCCACCCAGCCCGTCCGGCGTTTGAGGACGCGCGGCGCAGCCGGGCACCGGGCGCAGCCCGGAACCCCCGCCCCCACCGGCGCCAGCCGTGAACCTTCCCAGCCCCGCGGCAGCGGTTCAGGTGAAGGGGCGGGGAGGGGCCAATCCGCGAAGCGGCCCACCCACCCGCACGGCGTGCACCCGCGCAACCACCCACCGCCCCACCCCCAGGGAGCCCCATGACCACCCCCGACCCCACCCCCACCCCCAGCCTCAGCTGGGCCCGCGCCGCGCCCGAAGGCGAGACCGGTCCCGGGCCCTGGATCGAGATCGCCTTCGGGCCCGGCGAGGGGCCCGAGGACCCCGTCTACCTCCGCGAGACCAGCGACCCCGACACCGTCGTCACCACGAACCGCCGCAAGTGGGACGCCTTCGTCCTCGGCGTACAGGCCGGCGAGTTCGACCATTTCATCGAAGGGATCGACCAATAGATCACCCATACAGACGTTCGGATCTGATTCCTCTCGTAGTGGTGCCGGAAGCCTTGTACGGTACGGGCGTGAAGCTGGTGGTGCGGGTGAAACTGCTGCCAACGCCATTACAGGCGGCGGCACTTGAGGCAACCTTGCACGCTTGCAATGAGGCGGCGAACTGGCTCGCCGCCGAAGCGCTTGAGCGCAAGGTGACGTCCCGGGCCGGGTTGCAGGTACTGGCCTATGCGGAGTTGAAGGCGCGCGGTCTGTCCGCGCAGCCTGCCCTGCATGTGCTGCGCAAAGTTGCCGACGCCTACACCACACTGCGGGCGAGCCTGAAGGCCGGGAACCTCGGCAAGCCCGGCTCGAAACGGCACACCAAGGCCACCGGCAAGCCGGTCGCCTTCCGTGAGAATGCAGCTCAGCCCTTCGACGACCGCTGCCTGTCCTGGCAGCACCAGAACCGCACGGTGTCCATCTGGACCACCGCCGGCCGCATGAAGAGCATGGCCTTCACCGGCCAGGCCGAGCAACTCGCCGTCCTCGCCGCACACCGCAAGGGCGAGACGGACCTGCTGCACCAGAACGGGCAGTGGTACCTGATCGCCACCTGCGAGATCCCCGCAACCGCACTGAACACCGAGCCTGACGGGTTCCTCGGGGTGGATCTCGGGATCGTGAACATCGCCTCCACCTCCACCGGCAAGCGCTACTCCGGTCGGCGTCTGAACCAGCGGCGGGAGGCGGACCGCAGGCTGCGGTCCAAGCTGCAGAAGAAGGGCACGAAGTCCGCGAAGCGGCGGGCGAAGCGGCATGCGGGCAAGGAGGCCCGGCGGGCCCGCGACATCAATCACAGGATCAGCAAGCAGATCGTGGCGGAGGCTCAACGCACCGCACGTGGGATCGCCCTGGAAGACCTGGGCGGAATCCGCGAGCGGGTACGGCTGAGGAAGCCCCAACGCGTCACACTGCACTCCTGGTCCTTCCACCAGCTCGGCGCCTTCCTCGCCTACAAGGCGGGGCGTGCCGGGGTTCCGGTGGTGTACGTGAACCCGGCCTACTCCAGCCAGGAATGCTCCCAGTGCCATCACGTCGACCGACGCAACCGGCCCGCACAGGCCCGGTTCGTATGCAGGTCCTGCGGCTTCGTTGAGCACGCGGACCTGAACTCGTCCCGGATCCTCAGCCAACGCGGCTGGGCGGCCTGGGTCTGCGGGGCCGAGTCACAGGCCCCTGCCCTCACAATCATCGCGTGACGGCTGGACGCAGCCGGGCCTCGCCGAAGCCACCGACGACCCGAGCGGCAAACCCGGACCCCTGTCATGGGTAGCTGACGAACGACCACTGATCCACTGGAAGTTCAGCGCAAGACCTGACCTATCTGGGTCTGCATGCCAGGCAGTCCGGGCCCATCCGCCATGGGGTTGTCCCGGTACTTCCCGTCCCGGCGCCGACGTGATGTTCATGAACAACACCTACCCGGCGGCGGGCGAGCGCCGCGGGGCCGCCCACCGCGACCCTCGCCGCTTCGGCCTGGGCCGCCCACAAGACGGCCCCCCCCTCAGCCGAGCAGCGTAGAAGCACTGACCCTCTACAACCCGATCGACCTGCGTGTTGTCGCCGGGCCCGCCGACAACGTGTTCCACGGTCGGGCCATCCGGAAGGAGAGCCACCACCCGCTCGATGGGCAGGACCGGGCACCGTACGAAGTCGACACCGACCGGAACTTCCGGACCCGCCTCGCCTGGACACTGACGGTCACTCAGAGTCCAGGCGAGCACGCCTCGCCGAACCCGCCGAGCGGCACCTCTTCGCGACTGCGGCCCGGATCGGCGACGACGGACCACGCACGGGCGGGGCCGACGGCGGCGAAGCGGCAGAAGCGGCCGATGACGAGCCCGCGCGCGCAGACGCACCGCCCGCGCACGGGGTCGCACGCATCGACCGGACGTAACAGAGCCAGGGTGCACAACGCCAGTCATTGCCCGGAGTCACCCTCCGTGATACACAGAGTGACCATACGGCTTTTTGCATACATCCGGTCCCGTATCACCCCCGCACCGCAGGTCAGGGCGGTGAGACCGGCCTCTGGTGCGGAGGTCGGGCAAAGAGAGCCGCCAAGTCGACATACCGGGGCGGTTTCATCAGGGAAGATAGGGCGATGCTCTCTGCCGTCCGGCAGAGACACGAACTAACCGACAGGGGCGGTGACTTAATGATCCTGGCAGCCGACAAGGGCGACATCACCACCATCATCGGCGGTATCGCGCCGAACTGGGGCCCGTTCGGAAACCTCGGCACCGAAGCCAAAATCATGATCGAGGTGGTGATGGCCGTGGCCATCCTGCTCTGCCTCGGCATCGCGATCTGGGGTGCGGCGAAGCAGCGGATCGGTGCGACGGCGCTTCGGGACACGTTCAGCGCGGAACAGGGCAAGGGGCTCATCGTCGCGGGCCTGACCGGCGTCTTCATCATCGGGTCGCTCGGGACACTGTTCACCATCGTGTACGGAATGGCCGTCTAGCCACCTCTCCCCCCAGTCCTCACCGGGCGTGCCCGGAACTCCCCCCGAGGTTGCGTTCTCTGATGCCGACTCATGTGACGAGTCACCACACCGCGCCCACGCGGGAAGCGGCCCCGCTACCGTCTAAGCACTACGCATACGAATGCGAGTGCGGATACGGCGACTACGACGCGGGCCTGCGAAAGGCTGAGAGGGCGTACGCGGCATGAGCCTCGGTGACGACGACCGGAGGGGGACGGACGACCCCTACACGACGATGGGCGGCACCCGTCAGACGCGTACCCGGATGCCGGAGGACGCGGGCACGGGCCGGCCGCGCGCGCCACGGGTACGGGCGTCGCGGTCGATGGTCACGGTCGTGGGGGTGGTGGTGCTGCTGGTAGCGGCGATCGCCTTCGCCAACCGGGGCCCGGGGAACGGCCCGGCCCAGGGCGGCCAGGAGGGCGCACCACCGGCGGCGAACTCGACGGCACCGACGGGCGAGAAGCCGGTGACGGGCAAGGGCGCGACGGGGATCCCTTCCGGGTTCGCCCGGACCAGCCAGGGTGCGCAGAGCGCGGCCGCCAACTACGCGGTGTCCCTGGGCTCCGAGGGCATGTTCTCCGCCGCCTCGCGGAACGAGATCGTCCGGTCCATCCACGTACCCGAGGTGGTCGACAGCCTCCTGGGCTCGCTGGACAAGGCGTACTCCCCCGGCTTCTTCAAGAACGTCGGCCTGGACGACACCGGCCGTGCGCCCGCCGGCCAGACCTTCGTCTCGCGCACGGTCCCCGTCGGCACCAAGGTCGTCCAGCAGGATGCCAACGCCGCGACCGTGGAGGTCTGGTGCACCGGCCTCGTCGGTCTCGCCGGCAAGGACTCCACCAAGCCGGTCACCGAGACCTGGTTCACCATCACCCAGAAGCTGAAGTGGGCCAGCAACGACTGGAAGGTCGAGTCCTCGACCCAGAAGGAAGGCCCGACGCCGGTCAACGGGGACAACCGCGCCTCGACCTCCGACGAGATCGCCGGAGCCGTTGAGGGATACGGAGGCTTCGTCTATGCCCGCTAACCAGCCCCCCCGTGCACGCTCGGTCGCAGCGCTCCTTGGCACCGTCCAGGTCGCTGCGATCCTGCTGGCGTCGCGCGCCGTCGCCGCACCGACTCCGCCTCCGTCTCCCGCGCCCAGCAAGAGCGACAACCCTTGCGACCTGATCGTCGGCCTCGCCAAGGAGTACTGCGAGAAGGGGAACGCCCAGCCGGGCAGCACCCCCGCCGCTCCCTCCGGCTCCTCCCCCGCCGACGCCTCCTCCCTCGACCCCCTCTCCTCCCTGGCCAAGGGTTGTGCCGACGCCGCCGCCTGGATCGTCGGCAAGCTCAGCGAAGCGGTCAAGTCCACCGCCAACGTGGACTTCACCAACCCCAAGTTCCTCCAGCAGTACGCGGTCGTCTTCGCCGCCTCCACGATCCTGACCCTCGTCCTCTGGCTCCTCGCCGTGGCCAAGCGGGCGATGCGCGGGGTGCCGCTCTCCACCGCCGTCTCCGAGGCCATCGGCTTCCTCTGGCTGACGGTCATCGCCTCCGCCTTCACCCCGCTGATCCTCTACACGATCGTCTCGGCGACCGACGGCGTCACCCAGGTCATCTCCACCGCGTCCGGCGGCCAGACCGACGTCTTCTTCGGCTCGTTCGCCGAGGCCCTCAAGAACCGCGACTCGATCGGCGGCGGCCCGATCATGCTGATCGTCGTCGCCCTCGTCACGATCCTCGCCGCCGGTGTCCTCTGGCTGGAGCTCGTCATCCGGGCCGCCCTGCTCTACGTCGGCGCCCTCCTCGGAACCGTCGTGTACGCGGGCCTGGTCGACAAGAACCTGTGGGGCCACGTCCGCCGCTGGGCCGGCATCATGATCGCGGTCATCCTCGTCAAACCGGTCATCGTGATCGTCCTCGGCCTCGCCGGGGCGCTCTCCACCGGTGACGGACCCAACGCCTTCTCCGCCGTCGTCTCCGGCCTCGCGATCATCCTGCTCGCCATCTTCGCCTCGGCGATGATCTACCGCTTCGTACCCGGCTTCGGCGACGACATCGCCGCCGCCAGCGCCAGCCGCAAGCAGGTCACCGACGGAGCCCGCGCCTCCGCCGTCCTCTCCTCCCCGGCCAACCTCGTCTCCCAGGGCATCAAGACCCACAGCAGCCGAGGCGGCGGAGGTGGCGGAGGCAGCGCACCCGCGCCCCGCCAGGCCGCCAACGCCAGCGGCGGAATGGCCGCCCACAGCTCCCGCGCGGGCGACTCGGGCAGCCCCTCAAGCGGAAGCGGATCCGGAGGCGGCGGAGCGATCCCGTCCGCCGCGCCGTCGGCCCGTAGCAACAGCACCCACAGCAACCGGGGCACGGGCAACACCGGAACATCCGGCAACCCCCACAGCCACCGCAAGAACACAGGAGGTGGAGGGCGTTGACCACGCAGTCCCAGCCGATCACGCCCCGCCGCACGTATCTCATCGGCCGGGCCCGGCCGAACGCGATCGTCGGCAAGAACCGCGAGACCGGCGAGATCGCACTGATCATCGCCGGCGGGTTCGTCGGCATGATGTGCGGGCTTCTCGTCCCCGCCCTCTCCCTCCGCATCATGCTGCTCATCGGGTTCCCGCTGCTCGCCCTGATGGTGGTGTACGTGCCGTACAAGCACCGCACCTTCTACAAGTGGTTCGAGATCAACCGGAGTTACAAGCGGAACCTCCGCAAGGGGACGACGTACCGTTCCCAGGCGATGGACGCGGGCACCAAGGGCGACGGCCGCGAGGTCGAGATCGGCCCGCCCCCCGGCATCGGCCGCATCAACTGGCTGGCCGCCCCGTTCGGCCCCGACGAGATCGCGGTGCTCCTGCACGCCGACCGGCGCACCGTCACCGCCGCCATCGAGATCGAGGGCCCTGGCGTCGGACTGCGCGACAGCGAGGACCAGGAAGCCCTGGTGGACCGTTTCGGCACGCTCCTCAAGCACGTGGCGAACGGCGACGGCTTCGTCACCCGCCTCCAGATGCTGGCCCGCACCCTGCCCGCCGACCCGGACGCGCACGCCAAGGACGTCACCCAGCGCGGCGACCGCTCCTCCCCCGAGTGGCTCCAGGACTCGTACGACCAGCTCCAGTCGATGGTGTCCACCTCCAGCGAGCAGCACCGCGCGTATCTCGTCGCCTGCATGCACTACACGCGCGAACTGGCGTCCGAAGGTGCCGCGATGGCCCGCGCCACCCGCCCCAAGGGGCAGCGGAAGCTCGACAAGGACGCCGGTCTCGCGATCGTCATGGCTCGCGAGCTGACCGACATCTGCGCCCGCCTCGCCGAGGCCGACATCCGGGTCCGCCAGCCGCTGGGACAGGGCCGGCTCTCCTCCCTCGTCCACTCCATGTACGACCCGGACCACCCCATCGACCACATCCAGGCCATGACCAAGCGCAACGCCTGGCCCGCCGAGCTGGACGCGATGGAGGCCACCTACCTCCAGGCCAAGACCCGCGAGTCCCTGACCCGCGAGCCCTGGTGCCACGCCACCGCGTGGGTGAAGGAGTGGCCGATGACCCCGGTCGGCGTCAACTTCCTCGCCCCCCTCCTCGTACACACCCCCGATGTGATCCGTACGGTCGCGGTCTGCATGGACCTCGAACCCACCGAGGTCGCCATCGAGCGCATGCTCACGGAGAAGACCAACGACGACGCGGACGCCTCCCGCGCCGCCAAGATGAACCGCACCGTCGACCCCCGCGACATCGCCGCCCACGGCCGCCTCGACCAGCGCGGCGAGGACCTCGCGAGCGGGGCCGCCGGGGTCAACATCGTCGGCTACATCACCGTCTCCTCCCGCAGCCCCGAGGCCCTGGCCCGCGACAAGCGGACCATCCGGGCCTCCGCCGGCAAGTCGTACCTGAAGCTGGAGTGGTGCGACCGCGAGCACCACCGGGCCTTCGTGAACACGCTTCCCTTCGCCACCGGCATCCGTCGCTAACCGCTCGGCTCCCCGCTCAGCTCCCCGGAAGGGACAGATCATGCGAGACCCGCTGTCCGCAGCCACGGATGCCTTCACCAGCTTCCTCTTCGGCAAGGTCGAGACGACCCGCCTGCCCGTCCGTACGTCCACGGGCCAGGCGCAGGCCGTCTACCTCCCGACGGCGGCGCCGGGTCTCGGCGACTCGGGCGTGATCATCGGCCGCGAGGTATACAGCGGCAAGGGCTACATCTACGACCCCTTCCAGCTGTACGGACAGCAGCTGCCCGCCCCCCACTGGCTGGTCCTCGGCGAATCCGGGAACGGCAAGTCCGCCCTGGAGAAGACGTACGTCCTGCGCCAGCTGCGCTTCAAGGACCGCCAGGTCGTCGTCCTCGACGCGCAGGGCGAGGACGGCGTCGGCGAGTGGAACCTCATCGCCCAGCAGCTGGGAATAACTCCCATCCGGCTGGACCCGATGGCCGCCCTCAACGACGGCATCCGGCTGAACCCCCTCGACCCGTCCATCACCACCACCGGCCAGCTGGCCCTGTTGCGCACCATCATCGAAGTCGCGATGGGCCACGGCCTGGACGAGCGCTCGGGCTTCGCCCTCAAGGTCGCGCACGCCTACGTCAACACCACGATCACCGACCGCCAGCCCGTCCTCATGGACATCGTCGAGCAGCTCCGCCACCCGAAGCCGGAGTCTGCGGAGGCGATGAACGTCGACATAGACGACGTACGCGCCTGGGGCCTGGACGTCGCGCTCGTACTCGACCGCCTGGTCGACGGCGACCTGCGCGGCATGTTCGACGGACCCACCACCATCGGCATCGACCTCGACGCCCCGCTGATCGTCTTCGACCTCTCGCACATCGACCGCAACTCGATCGCGATGCCGATCCTGATGGCGATCGTCGGCGTCTGGCTGGAACACACCTGGATCCGCCCCGACCGGGTCAAGCGGATCTTCCTGGTCGAAGAGGCCTGGCACATCATCAACAGCCCGTTCGTCGCCCAGCTCTTCCAGCGGCTGCTGAAGTTCGGGCGCCGCCTCGGCCTGTCCTTCGTGGCCGTCGTCCACCACCTCTCCGACGTCGTCGACGGAGCGGCCGCCCGCGAAGCGGCAGCCATCCTCAAGATGGCCTCCACCCGCACCATCTACGCCCAGAAGGCCGACGAGGCCCGCGCCACCGGCAAGGTCCTCGGCCTCCCCCGCTGGGCCGTCGAGATCATCCCCACCCTGACCCCCGGCATCGCCGTCTGGGACGTCAACGGCAACGTCCAGGTCGTCAAACACCTCATCACCGAGGCCGAACGCCCCCTGGTCTTCACCGACCGCGCCATGACCGAATCCTCCGCGGCCCCCGCCGACGACGGCTTCCTCAACGAGGACGCCCGCGCCGCGGACTGGGAGGCGGAACAGCGCGCCACCCTCATCGAGCAACAGATGAACGAGGTCGAGTCCTCCGACGCAACGGTGGCCTGACATGCCCCACAGCTCGGGCCGTCGCGACCGCGAAGGCCGGCACGACGGCCGACACGACGGCCGGCACTACGGCCGGTACGAAGACCGCCCCGACGGCCGGCGCTCCGGCGGCGTCCCCGACGGGCTGCTGCTCGGCCTCCTGGGCCTCATCCTGGGCCTGAGCGTCCTCACCTGGACGGGCACCGGCCTCGCGGGCCTCTTCGCCCACGGCGCCTGGCCCACGGGCGTGACGTTCCCGAACACCCCGGTCGCCCTACGCCACTTGGTCACCGAACCCCACAACCTGCCCGCCGCCTGGCCGTCCACACCCCCCACCGAACTCTCCGGCTACGGCCTCTTCTGGGGCCTGCTCATCGGCCAGTTCCTGGTCCTCATCGTCCTGACCATCTTCATCATGGGCGTCCTCACCCGCTGGCGCCTGGTCCGCGCCCGAACCCGCGAAACCCGCCGCCAGGCCCGTACGGAAGCCCAGATCCCACGCCCGGCCGACGCCGCCCGCCGCCCAGTGGGCACATGGGCCGCCCATGGGGCGGAACGGGTGGGCACTGGGCGGCCCCCGGCGGAGCCGCTCCCCTCGCGACCGCCCACCCCACGACCGCCCGACGACACCGCACCGCCCACCCCCACGCCGCCCACCCCGCGACCGCTCGACCCCACCGAACCGCCCGACCCTGCAACCCTGCCCACGCCGCCCACCCCAGGCCCCCTCTACAACCGCCCCACCCACCGCCCCACCGCCCTCCAAACCATCCTCGAAGCCCCCGGCCCCGCCCTCGTCCTCACCTCGGACCCCTCCCTCTGGGAGGAGACCAAGGACGCCCGCGCCAAGCTCGGCCCCGTCCTCCTCTACGACCCCGAGCACCGCTGCGACACCCCCGCGCGCCTCCACTGGTCCCCGACCGCCGGCTGCGAGGACCCCGCCGTCGCCGCCGCCCGCGCCGCCGCGCTCCTCGCCCCGGTCCGCCCCCAGGCACGTATCGACGCGGCGGTCGCGGAGACCGCCGAAACCCTCCTCCGCAGCTGGCTGCACGCCGCCGCCATAGACGGCCGCCCCTTCAAGCACCTCCTGCGCTGGGCCCAGGGCACAGGCGCTCACGAAGCGGTACGTGTCCTCCGTACCCACCCCAAGGCCCAGTCCGGCGCCGCCGGCCTCCTGGAGTCCGCCCTCACCGCGTACCCCGAACGCCGCGAGCAGGCACAGCAGTTGACCATCCGGGCCTTCTCCGCCCTCTCCTCGATCCACATCCGCGAGGCTTGCACCCCAAACCGAACAGATGCGCTCACCTTGGAATCATTTGCGGACGAGGGGGGAACGCTTTATGTGGTCGGTGAATCCATCGAGGACCCCCGCACCCGCTCCGCCGGCCCGGGTGCGATGCCGTTGCTCACCGCCCTCGCCTCACACGTGGTCGAGCACGGCCGCCGCATGGCCGCACGGTCATCCGACGGTCGGCTCGACCCACCAATGACGCTCGTCCTGGACGACGTCGCGGCCGTGGCTCCACTTCCCCAGCTCCCGGAGCTCCTCACGGCCGGTCAGGGCCAAGGTCTGCCGACCCTGGCCCTGCTCCGTTCCCAGGAACAGTTCAACTCCCGCTGGCCACAAGCCCGTTAGTGCCCCGAGCCCCCTCCAGGGGTGCACCCACATACACCCCGCTTCACCCGTCCACCCCCACTGCTTCCCGCCTCCGAACCCGGGAGAGTCGTACGTGCCCCACTCGGGAGCACGCCCTACTCCCCACCCTCGGAGACGACCACCCATGCCCACAGATCCCACCCCGGCCCGCACTCCGGCCCGCACTCCGGCCCCCAACCCGGCACCCATACCCGCCGCCACTCCCACCCGCCGCGCCACCCTCGTCACCGCCGGCCTCGGCACCGCCGCAGCCCTGACCGGTATCACCCTCGCGCCCCACGCCACAGCGGCGGCAACGACCGCCACCGACCGCCCAGGCGCCCCCACCGACGTCCTCGCCCTCACCCACGCCACCGTCCTGACCGGCGAAAACTCCCGCCCGCTCCTCGACCACACCCTCGTCCTCACCGGCGGCAGGGTCGTCGACTCCGGCCCGAGCGCCCAGCTCAAGCCCCCGCCGCACGCCAAGGTCGTCGACCTCACCGGCAAGTACGTCGTCCCCGGCCTGGTCGAGTCCCACATCCACACCAGCGGCGACGAAGCCCTCACCCCGCCCCTCTTCCCCCTGACCGGCATCACCGCGGTCCGCGAAATGTGGGGCCAGCCCCTCCACCACACCTGGCGCAAGAAGATCGAGTCCGGCACGCTGCTCGGCCCCCGCCTCGTCATCGCCAGCCCGATCGTCGACGGTCCGCCCTCCATCTGGGCCCGGGACATCGGCCTCCCCCTCATAGAGGTAACCGACGAGGCCTCCGCCCGCGCCGCCGTACGCAAGGTGAAGCGCGACGGCGCCGACTTCGTCAAGGTCTACTCACGCCTCTCCCCGGAGGCCTACTACGCGATCGCCGACGAGTCCGCCCGCCAGCGCATCCCCTTCGCCGGCCACTGCCCGGACAGCCTCCCGATGTCCCGGGCCGCCACCTCGGGCCAGCACTCCATCGAGCACCTGCACGCCATGCTCCTCGCCACCTCCTCCCGCGAGCGCGAGATCCGAGAGGCCCTGGCCAAGGTCAGGATCGACCCCAACGACCCCTCCAGCATCTCCCGCTACAGCAGTTGGTTCCGCCAGGTCCACCCCCTGGAGTGGCAGGCCATGCGCTCGTACGACAGGTCCCGCGCCCGCCGCCTCTACGACACCCTCGCCGAACGCGGCATCACCGTCACCCCGACCCTCACCGTCCACCACTCCCTGGAACGCACCGACGAGCTCCCCGCGGCCGCCGACGAGTGGAAGTACCTCCCCGCCTGGCTGACCAACTCCTGGCCGCAGACCTGGGAGTCCCTGGTCGGCTCCCGCACCCCCGAGGACACCGCCCGGATCCGCCAGATCTACGAGCACCGCCTCGGCATGGTCGAGGAGATGCACCGCGCCGGCGTCCAGCTCGCCGCGGGCACCGACACCGGCACCGGTTACGCCGTCCCCGGCTTCTCCCTGCACGAGGAACTCCGCCGGCTCTCGGAGGCGGGGCTCTCCACCCACCAGGTACTCGCCTCGGCCACCACCGTCCCGGCCCGCCTCCTCCGCCTGCCGAAGGACCGCCCCGCCGACCTGGTCGTACTCGACGCGAACCCCCTCGCCGACATCCGCAACACCCGCCGCATCCACGCCGTCGTCAACGCGGGCCGCTACATCGGCCCCCAGGAACGCACCCGCCTCCTGGCCGCAATAGAAAAGGCCGCAGCCGAGAGCACCCCTCCCGAAGGAGGAGCCGCCCCGACCACGGCCACCCCGGGCTGCGCCTGCAACGCACCCCACTAACCCGTCCAGCTCTTCTAACCCGTCCAGTTCTTCTAGCTCGTCCAGCTCTTCAACGGCGCACGGCCATCTCGATCTCCAACTCGTCCGAACGGTCGCCGTCCATCGGGACGGTGACCCCGGTCCGCTCGAATCCGAGCTTCGTGTACAGCCCCTCGGCCCTTGCATTCCGCTCGTGCACGAACAACCGCACCCGCTGGATCTTCGGCTCCTGGACCCCCCAGGACCAGTCCACGGCCGCCCGGAACAACGCATCGGCCAGCCCGGCTCCCCTGGCCTCGGGCCGTACGAACACCCCCACCACGATCGCCTGGTCCACCGAGACCTGGTGGGCAAACGGGCTGTTGCCACCGACCCGCTCCACGATCACGCTGACGGACCCGGCCCAGCTCCCGTCGGGCCCCTCCGCCACGAACTGCGCCACCTCGTCGCCGACGGCGGCACCACTCGCCCGGCCCTGCCAGAACGAGTCGGGCTGGGCAACCGAGTACTCGTACGTCTCCTGGAAGGCGATCGAGGCGACAGGGTCCTGCAGCGCAGCCAGCCGGAGGTCCCGGACCTGCTGCCATTCATCGGCGCGCACACGGCGTACGAGGTGTTCCATGCCCCAATCCTGGCCACGGGCCACCCCGACGGCAACGCGATTAAAACGACCCGTAAACGCAGAAAAGCCCCGCACCATAAGGTGCGGGGCTTTCCCACAATGATTGTTCGGCGGCGTCCTACTCTCCCACAGGGTCCCCCCTGC
>NZ_JBIRQJ010000020.1:0-156397 GCF_044333135.1 Streptomyces sp. NPDC021093
GGAAGCTAAGCCTTTCCGCGCCGATGGTACTGCAGGGGGGACCCTGTGGGAGAGTAGGACGCCGCCGAACAATCATTGTGGGAAAGCCCCGCACCAGGTAACTGGTGCGGGGCTTTTCTGCGTTTACGGCCAGGTGGAGTCCTTCGGCTCCGCTCTGACGTGAGAACGCTAGAGGCGACCGGTTGCTTTGAGAGCGAGATAGGCATCGGCGAGAGCGGGTGCCAGGTTTTCGGGGGTGGCGTCCACGACAGTGACCCCGTGACGCTTGAGTTTCTCTGCGGTCCGTTGGCGTTCTTCCTGGGCCTGAGCGCCGGCTGCGGCTTCGTATACAGACTCGATCGAGCCCCGGGCAGCGGCCATTTCCTCAATGCGGGGATCAGCCACCGAAGCGACGAGGACCGTGTGGCGTTGGGTGAGCTGAGAGAGGACGGGGAGAAGACCCTCTTCCACCGGAGCGGCTTCGAGGTTGGTCAGGATGATGATGAGAGAACGACGGGGAGCGCAGGCCAGAGCCGTAGCGCTGAGTCCACGGGTATCGGATTCCACCAGCTCCGATTCCAGCGGTGCCATGGCATTGACCAGAGCGGGAAGAAGCTCGCCTGCCGACCGGCCCTGGACCTGGGCGCGCGTACGGCGGTCGTAGGCGAGGAGGTCTACCCGGTCGCCGGCGCGTGAAGCCAGCGCTGCCAGTAGCAGAGCCGCGTCCATGGAGGCGTCGAGGCGGGGGACGTCGCCCACGCGGCCTGCTGAGGTGCGGCCGGTGTCCAGGACCAACAGGATGTGGCGGTCTCGTTCCGGGCGCCAGGTGCGGACCGCGACCGTGTTGTGGCGCGCGGTTGCACGCCAGTCGATGGAGCGGGTGTCGTCGCCGGGTACGTAGTCCCGGAGGCTGTCGAATTCGGTGCCTTCGCCGCGGGTCAACACGCTGGTACGGCCGTCAAGTTCACGTAGCCGGGCCAGCTTGGAAGGAAGGTGCTTCCGGCTGGTGAAGGGAGGCAGGACACGCAAGTTCCACGGGACCTCGTGACTGCCCTGACGGGTGGCCAGACCCAGGGGGCCGTACGAGCGCACGGTGATGCGCTGCGCCTGGCGGTCGCCCCGTCGGGTGGGACGCAACTCCGTGGTGAGGCGCCGGCGTTCGCCGGACGGGATGGTCACCGTGTGGCGGGAGGCGGCGAATTCGGTACCGGGTTTCCAGCTGCTGGGCGGCCAGGCGTCGCGGATGTGGGCGCGCAGGCGTCGCGGAGCAGGGTTGGTGACGGTGAGTTGGACTGTGGCGGTTTCTCCGAGTCGAACGGATGTGTCACCGGTTCGGGTGAATTGAAGCTTTCGCACTGGCGCGGCGAGAGCGTAGTCGCACAGAATTGCGAGTGTGAGGGGCGCGTTGATCGCGAGGATCCCCGACCAGTTCGGCGCGAGGATGCCGACGGGGAGGGAGCCGAGGGCGGCGAGCAGCGCGGTTCGTCCGGTGAGGGCCATGGTCGCCGGCGCTCAGCGGGGGACGGGGACGTGGGCGAGGACGGAGGTGATGACGGAGTCGGGGGTGACGCCCTCCATCTCCGCTTCGGGGCGGAGCTGGATGCGGTGGCGGAGTGTGGGGAGGGCGAGCGCCTTCACGTCGTCGGGGATGACGTAGTCCCTGCCGGTGAGCCAGGCCCAGGCGCGGGCAGTGGAGAGCAGGGCAGTGGCGCCTCGCGGGGAGACGCCGAGAGTCAGTGAGGGGGATTCACGGGTGGCACGGCAGATATCGACGACATAGCCGGTGATCTCGGGCGACACCGAGGTCTTGGCGACGGCGGACCGGGCGGCTTCCAGGTCCGCGGGACCGGCGACGGGACGTACGCCCGCTGCTTTGAGGTCTCGGGGGTTGAAGCCTTCCGCGTGGCGGGTCAGGACGTCGATCTCGTCCTGGCGGCCGGGGAGGGGGACGGTGAGCTTCAGGAGGAAGCGGTCCAGTTGCGCTTCGGGGAGGGGGTAGGTGCCTTCGTACTCGACCGGGTTCTGGGTCGCGGCGACCAGGAAGGGGTCGGGCAGGAGGCGCGAGACGCCGTCGAGGGTGACCTGGCGTTCTTCCATCGCTTCGAGAAGGGAGGCCTGGGTCTTGGGCGGAGTGCGGTTGATTTCGTCGGCGAGGAGGAGGTTGGTGAAGACCGGGCCTGGCTGAAAGGAGAACTCGGCGGAGCGGGCGTCATAGACCAGGGAACCGGTGACGTCGCTGGGCATCAGGTCGGGGGTGAACTGGACGCGCTTGGTGTCGAGTTCGAGGGACGCGGCCAGGGCACGCACCAGCAGGGTTTTGGCGACGCCGGGGACTCCTTCGAGGAGGACGTGGCCGCGGCAGAGGAGGGCGACGACGAGGCCGGTGACCGCCGGGTCCTGACCGACCACGGCCTTGGCGATCTCGGTACGCAGAGCCTCCAGGGAGGCACGGGCGCTGTCGGGGGTCTCGGCGGGGATCTCTGCGTGCTGGGCGCTCATGAGGCGCGGACCTCTCTTTCGAGGGCGTCGAGTTCGTCTGCCAGGCGGATGAGGCCGGCGTTGTCGGACGGGGCGGGGCCGAAGAGGAGGGAGTTGAGGTCTTTGGAGGTATGGGGGAGGTGAGAGGAGACGGATGGGAGGAGGGCGGCCGGTGAGTGGGAGTGGGCAGCTGGGACGCCCAGGAGGGAGGCGAGGCGGGTGCGGGTGGCGGTGCGCAGGGCCGAGGAGGCCCGGTCGCGGGCGTTGGCCTTGAGATAGAGACGTGCGCGGCCCTCCGTGGTCTCGGAGGCGCGGACGGCGACGGGCAGACGTTCCGTCACCAGGGGACCGAGACGGCGGGCTCGCCACAGGGCGGCGAGCACGGCGGCCAGGGCGAGTTGGAGGGTTCCCCAGAGCCAGCCGGGCGGGACCTGGGAGAGGAAGCCGTTGGTGGTGTCGGTGCTGGAGCGGGGTTCGCCGTCGGGGTCGGTGGCGTCGCTCGCTGACGGGTCGTTGAGGGAGGGGAGGTACCAGACGAGATGGGGTCGGGAGCCGAGGAGTTGGAGGGCGAGCGAGGCGTTGCCCTGGTGGGCGAGACGCTCGTTGTGGAGAGGGTCGGGGGCGCCGAGGAGGATCGTGTCGCCGGTGGAGGCGTTGAGGCGCAGCAGGGAGGGGCGGCCCTCGACGGGGTAACAGGCGTCGTGAGGTGCGTCGGTGGTGTAGCGGATGCCGCCGAGTTCCGCGGTACCGGCGGTGGTTGCCGCGGGCAGGGCGCAGCGGGGCTCGCGGGTGGTGACGGGTACCGACGTCGGTGCGGCGCGTACGCCCGGGGCGAGGGTGGGGACCGAAGGGGGGCCTGCGGCGACGAGGACGGTGCGG
The DNA here is from genome assembly GCF_044333135.1 of Streptomyces sp. NPDC021093. Classification (NCBI taxonomy): domain Bacteria; kingdom Bacillati; phylum Actinomycetota; class Actinomycetes; order Kitasatosporales; family Streptomycetaceae; genus Streptomyces; species Streptomyces sp. NPDC021093. The sequence continues at coordinate 3,337 of NZ_JBIRQJ010000020.1, forward strand.
CCGCCGGAAGGAGCGGTGGCGCGGTGGAGCTCGGTCTGCTGGGACCGGGTGAGGAGGTTCGGGGAGGTGACGAGGAGGGTGGTGTCGGAGCCGGCAGCAGCGGTGGCTTCGGCGAGGGTGGTGACGACGCGGGTGGAGACGCCGCGGTCCTTGAGGAGTTCGGCGACGGCGCGGCTGCCCTGGGGGTCGGCGGAGCGGGGGTCGAGACGGCCGTGTTGCTCACCGGACTGGAGTACGGCGATGACGATGCCCGCAGTGAGGAGGACGCCGAGGACGAGGAGCAGGCCGCGGGTGCGCTTCCACACTTGGCGGGGAGTGGGGGAGACCGAGGTGGAGGGCGGCGCCGTGGTGCTGGTCATTCGGCGGCTCCATGGGGAGAGGCGCCGGACAAGGACGGCTTCGTACGGTCGAGGTCGAGGTCCAGTTCGCGCAGGCGCAGGTATGCGGGCTCGTCGGCGGTGCGGTCGCCGTATGTGACGTCGTCGAAGGTGCGGGCGGCGGCGTGCAGGCGGGCGGCGTGGTCGGGCAGGGTGCGGCCGACGTCGGCAGCGGCCTCGTCGGCAGTGCGGCCGGGGCGCGGGTCGAGGAGGGTGCGTTCTTCGAGGGAGCGGACGATGGCGCGCATCCGTTCCTGGACCGCCGGGTTCCAGCGGTGGGCGGAGGCGTGTGCGTCGGCGGCGGTGCGGTGTTCGGCGGCGCTGCGCGGGCCGTCGTCGAAGAGGGAGGCGGGGGAAGCGGGGGTGCGGCTCGGGGTACCGAGCCGCCACCACAGGCCGAGGATCAGCAGGGCGACGACCACAACGATGACGACCAGGCCGAGCGTGCCCCCGGGAGTTGCCCCGGAGGCCGCGTCGAAGAGGTTGCCGATCCATTCCCAGAGACGGTCGAGCGCGCGCTGGAGGAGGTTGGGGTCGTTCTCGTGGTACATCGGGTGGGACAGTTCGCGCTCCGCGGCTTCGCGGGCCGGGACGCGAGGGATGTCCACGGGAGGGTCGTCAGCCGTACGAACCCGCAGCAGTGTCGCAGTGTCCCCCGTCACCGACACCGGTGAATCAGCTCCCTGGAGTCTGGTCGGCGGGCTGTTCGGTGCCGTGGCCGGGGAGGCCTGCGGCGCGGGCGAGGTCCAGGTCGAGGGCTTCGCGGCGGATCCGCTGGTCGATGTAGAGCAGGACCGTCACCCCGGCGGTGAGCGGGTAGGTGATGGAGGCGGCGATCACCGATCCGATGCCGCTGATGATGAGGAAGCCCCAGCCGAAGTTCGGGTCGGCACCCTTGAGGAGGTTGCCGAAGCCGTCGCCGTCGACGAGCACGGCGATGAAGCCGAAGAACATTCCGATGATCATCGTCACGACGAAGGTCAGGAGCATCGTCAGCAGCATGATGCCGAAGACCCGCCACCAGGCGCCCCGGACCAGCTTCGCCGAGCGGCGCAGGGACTGGACGATGCCCTGACGTTCCAGCATCAGCGCCGGGGGAGCGAGGAAGAAGCGCACCATCAGCCAGATGGCGACGACGAATGCCGCGAGCCCGCCGAGTGCGGCGAAGGCCGCGCCGCCGGCGGAACCGATCAGGATGCCCGGCACCAGACCCACGGCCATGATCGCGAGGGCGCCGATGGGGAACAGCAGGGTGAGGCCGAGCAGCGGGACCAGCCGGGGCCTGGCCTCGCGCCACGCGTCGGAGAGATTCACCGGGCGGCCGAGCACGGACCGGCTGACCACGATGGTCAGCAGTGCCGTCGTGAAGAGCGTTCCGATGAGGCCGATCAAGGTGGTCGGGCCCATGCTGATCAGGGTGCTCTGCATCGACTCGCCGAGCTGGCGGACGGCCTCCGTCGGGTCGGCGTTCGGGTCGATGGTGACCGGCTCGGGCAGCAGATAGCGCTGGACCAGGATCTCCGCGATCTGCATGAGGACGGCGACGGTGACCGTCACTCCGAGCACCGTGCGCCAGTGGGCGCGCATCGTGGACACGGCACCGTCGAGGATGTCGCCGACGCCGAGTGGACGGAGCGGGATCACGCCCGGCTTGGCGGCGGGCGGCGGGCCGCCCCAGCCGCCCGGGCCCGGGGGTGTTCCCCAGCCGCCGGCCTGCTGCGGACCCTTCCAGCCCTGCCGGGGCGGGGTCTGGGCGTGGCTGCGCGGTGGGGCGGCGCCCGGCGCGGACCACTGGCCCGCGGGCGGCTGTTCCTTCGACCACTTCGAGGCGGGTGCCTGGTCGGCGTCCCGCTCGTCGGCGGGCTCGGCGGCCCCGGAGTTCTCCGGGGGACGGCCGTCGGAGGGGGCGGGTCCGGGCGAGGCCCAGCCCGGAGAGTCATTCATCGTCGCTCCTTCACGGTGCCCGTCCGCATGTGCGGCGGCAGGTTGGCAGCCATCGTGCCACGGGAGGTGCGTCGGCGGACCGGCCCCCGTACGCGCTCTCTCCCCTCGGCACCTTCAATTGTCGGTGCGGTACGGGGCAGACTGGGCGGATGGCTGATCAGGACGCACACAGCACGGTGGGCGCAGAACCGTCCGCACTGCCCTCGCTGCGATGGGAGGAGCCGCCGGAGGGGCCGGTGCTGGTGCTCCTCGACCAGACCCGGTTGCCGATGGAGGAAGCGGAGCTGGTCTGTACGGACGTGCCCGCCCTGGTGCAGGCAATACAGACCCTCGCGGTACGGGGTGCCCCGCTGCTCGGCATCGCCGGAGCGTACGGGGTGGCGCTCGCCGCCAGACGCGGGTTCGACGTGGACGACGCGGCGGCGCTGCTGGCGGGTGCGCGGCCCACCGCGGTCAACCTCGGATACGGAGTGCGGTGGGCCCTCGGGGCGTACCGGGAGGCTCTGGAGAAGGGGGCGGGGGACGCCGGAGCTGCCACGGCGGCGCTGGATGCCGCCCGGGAGCTGCACCGGGCGGACGCCGAGGCCAGTGCGGCGATGGCCGGGCACGGGCTCGCGTTCCTCGACGAGCTGCTGCCCGGCGGCAGCCATCGCATCCTGACCCACTGCAATACCGGGGCGCTGGTCTCCGGCGGCGAGGGCACGGCGTTCGCCGTGGCGCTGGCGGCGCACCGGGCGGGTCGGCTGCGGCGGCTGTGGGTGGACGAGACGCGGCCGCTCCTGCAGGGGGCGCGGCTCACCGCGTACGAGGCGGCGCGCAATTCGATGGCGTACACCCTGCTTACGGACAACGCGGCCGGCTCGCTGTTCGCGGCGGGTGAGGTGGATGCCGTGCTGATCGGGGCGGACCGGATCGCGGCCGACGGTTCGGTGGCGAACAAGGTGGGGAGCTATCCGCTCGCGGTGCTGGCCAAGTACCACCACGTGCCGTTCCTGGTGGTCGCGCCGTTGACCACGGTGGATCTGGACACGGCGGGCGGAGCGGCCATCGAGGTGGAGCAGCGGCCCGGGTCGGAAGTGACGGAATTCACCGCGGGGCTCTCGGCGACGGGTGCGGAAGGAGGCGGCGGACTGGTGGTGGCACCGCTCGGGACGCAGGCGTACAACCCCGCCTTCGACGTGACGCCGCCGGATCTGGTGACGGCGATCGTCACCGAGGAGGGCGTCGTTTCACCGGTGACCGGGACCGCTCTCGCAGAGCTGTGTGCCAGGTCACGACGGGCAACGATGAGCTAATGGGATGATGGCGTTTATGAAAGGTCGCGTTCTTGTAGTTGACGACGACACCGCACTCGCCGAGATGCTCGGCATTGTGTTGCGTGGAGAAGGTTTTGAGCCGTCGTTCGTCGCCGACGGTGACAAAGCGCTGGCTGCGTTCAGGGAGGCCAAGCCGGACCTGGTGCTGCTGGACCTCATGCTGCCCGGACGGGACGGCATTGAGGTGTGCCGGCTGATCCGGGCCGAGTCCGGAGTGCCGATCGTCATGCTCACGGCGAAGAGCGACACCGTCGATGTGGTGGTCGGTCTTGAGTCCGGTGCCGACGACTACATCGTCAAGCCGTTCAAGCCCAAGGAGCTCGTCGCCCGGATCCGGGCGAGGCTGAGGAGGTCGGAGGAGCCCGCGCCGGAACAGCTGGCCATCGGTGACCTGGTCATCGACGTGGCCGGTCACTCGGTGAAGCGGGAGGGCCAGTCGATCGCACTGACCCCGCTGGAGTTCGACCTGCTGGTCGCGCTGGCCCGCAAGCCCTGGCAGGTGTTCACCCGTGAGGTGCTGCTGGAGCAGGTCTGGGGATACCGGCACGCCGCGGACACCCGGCTGGTCAACGTCCATGTGCAGCGGCTGCGCTCCAAGGTCGAGAGGGACCCGGAGCGCCCGGAGATCGTCGTGACCGTGCGCGGTGTCGGCTACAAGGCCGGACCGAGCTGACATGAACCGAGGCAGCGCTGCTCCGAAGCCCGGGGAGCCGGGAGGCCGTACGGAGCGGGCTGCGGGACCGGGACCCGGACCTGGAGCCGACCCCGGACCTGGTCCGGGACCCGGTGCTTCTGGTCGTCCCGGGCGTCGTACGTCCCGGGCCGGCCGACTGCTCCAGGGCGGTCGGCTGCTCCAGGACGGGGCGCCCGGCGGGCCCGTGCTGCGTCTCGTCGTACGACTGGTGCGGCGTCCGCTGCTGCCGGCCGTACGGCTGTGGCGGCGCAACATTCAGTTGCGGGTGGTTGCCGCGACCCTGCTGATGTCGCTCGGAGTGGTGCTGCTGCTCGGCTTCGTCGTCATCAGCGCAGTGAAGAACGGGCTGCTCAACTCGAAGCTGGAGGCGGCTCAGAACCAGGCCCGCGGCGGTTTCGCCGCGGCCCAGGAGCGGGCCAGTGCCCCGGCGGACCCAGGCGGCCAGGAGGGCGAGAGCCCCGATCACAAGGCCGACCGCCGCAATGCCGCGAACTGGCGCTCCGACCTGGTGGAACAGCTCGCCAGCGGTGGCCAGAAGGCCTTCAACGTGGTGGCGCTCAGCGCCGTCTCCGACGAGGAGACCAGTCAGCCCGGACCGCGTGCCTCGGGCGGTGTCGACCCTCTGGCGAGCGTGCCGCAGGATGTGCGCGACGCCGTCGACGAGGGCGCCGAGGCGTATCAGCGGTACGTACGGATCGTCTACAGCAACGACGCACAGCCGTCCGAGCCCGGCCTGATCGTGGGCAAGCGGCTGAACGACGTGAGCGGGCAGCCGTACCAGCTCTACTACCTCTTCCCGCTGGCGCAGGAGGAGGCTTCGCTCAAGGTCGTCAAGAACACGCTGACGACCGCCGGACTGTTCGTGGTGGTCCTGCTCGGGGCGATCGCCTGGCTGGTGGTACGGCAGGTCGTGACGCCCGTACGGATGGCTGCCGGGGTCGCCGAGAGGCTCTCCGCGGGGCGCCTCCAGGAACGTATGAAGGTCACCGGCGAGGACGACATCGCGCGCCTCGGCGAGGCCTTCAACAAGATGGCGCAGAACCTGCAGCTGAAGATCCAGCAGCTGGAGGACCTGTCGCGGATGCAGCGGCGGTTCGTCTCCGACGTGTCGCACGAGCTGCGGACCCCGCTGACGACGGTACGGATGGCTGCCGACGTCATTCATGACGCCAAGGAAGACTTCGATCCCGTGACGGCGCGCTCGGCGGAGCTGCTGGTCGGGCAGATCGATCGTTTTGAGTCATTGCTCGCCGACCTGCTGGAGATCAGCCGCTTCGATGCCGGCGCCGCGGCCCTGGAGGCCGAGCCGATAGATCTGCGTGAGGTCGTACGGCGTGTGATCGACGCGGCGGAGCCCCTGGCCGAGCGCAAGGGCAGCGTCGTCCGGGTCGTCGGGGACGAGCAGCCCGTGGTCGTCGAGGCCGATGCCCGGCGGGTCGAGCGGGTGCTGCGCAACCTCGTCGTCAACGCTGTCGAGCACGGCGAGGGACGGGATGTGGTGGTACGGCTGGGGGCCGCCGGAGGCGCTGTCGCCGTCGCCGTACGGGACTACGGCGTGGGGCTGAAGCCCGGAGAGGCGACCCGGGTGTTCAGCCGCTTCTGGCGGGCGGACCCGGCACGCGCGCGCACCACCGGCGGCACCGGGCTCGGCCTGTCGATCGCCGTCGAGGACGCCCGGCTGCACGGCGGGTGGCTGCAGGCCTGGGGCGAGCCCGGCGGTGGATCGCAGTTCCGGCTGACCCTGCCTCGCACGGTCGACGAGCCGCTGCGCGGATCGCCCATACCGCTGGAGCCGGAGGACTCCCGGCGCGCGCGTGCGCGCGTGGCGGAGGCGGAGCGGGCGGGCAGTGGTTCGGACGGTGCGAACACCCGGCTGGCCACCGTGCCCGTACAGCCGATGGGGGAGCGGAGGTCCGGACCGATATCCCCGCCCCGTACGGCCACCGTGCCTGCGGCGGATCCGACGGCGCTGCCCGGCAGCGGTGCACGGGTGGTGTCGCGACGGGCGGGGGACGAGCCGCGTGACGGTCACGGCGACGGCGGAAACAGTGACGGCAGTGGCGACGGCAACAGTGACGGCGGCAGCGGCGACAGCAGCGGTGGCTACGGCGGCGACGGCCGCGCGACGGGCGAGAGCGCGCCGCAGGACATGGACCGGGAGGACATTCCGCGTGGGCGTTGAGCGTCGTGGCAGCGGCAGTGGCAGGAGTGACGGCGCCGGCAGGAACGGTGGCGCCGGGAGCAGTGGTGGCGCCGCTAGCAGTGGTGGTCCGGAGCGTGGCCGGAAAGCGACCGTCCTCGTGGTGGCCGCCGGACTGCTGATGACCGCCGTGGGCTGCGGGTCGATGCCCGACCACGGGGACGTACGCGAGGTCAAGGGTCCCCAGGCGGTCGACTCCCAGGTACGGGTCTACAGCGTGCCGCCGCGCTCCGGGGCCAGGCCGGACGAGATCGTCGAAGGCTTCCTGGAGGCGATGAAGAGCGACGACCCCGGGTTCGACACCGCCCGCAAGTACCTGACGAAGAGCGCCTCCAGGGAGTGGAACCCGAGCGAGGCCACGGCTGTGCTGGACGAAGGCCCGAGCAGGCAGGAGCCGTCGGTCCGGGACAACGGGGCGACGCCCGTGTACACGCTCACCGGACGGCAGGTCGCGCTCCTCGACAAGCAGAGCGCCTACCAGCCCGCCAAGAAGCAGTACAGCCAGAAGCTCCGCCTGGTCAGGGAGAAGGGTTCCGACAAGAAGCCGGACAGCGGCGAGTGGCGCATCGACACACCGCCGAAGGGACTGGTGCTCGGTGCGTCCGACTTCCAGCGCATCTTCCGGTCCGTCAACAAGTACTACTTCGCGTCGGACTCGGCGACCATCGACCCCAAGGAGCGGTGGCTCGTCGCCGACCCCGTGTACGTACGCAAGCGGACCGACCCGCAGTCCCGGCTGGACCCCGTGGCGCAGGCTGTCACGGCTCTGCTGGACGGCCCCTCCAACTGGCTGAAGCCCGTGGTCAGTTCGCGCTTCCCCACCGGTGCCACCCTCAAGGGCGGCGTCAAGGCCCTGACGATCGGCGACCACAACTCGCTCAAGGTGCCGCTCAACGCGAAGGCGGCGAACGTCAATCACCGGGGCTGCATGGAAATGGCCGCCCAACTGCTCTTCACGCTCCGGGACCTGACGTCCACGTCGAGGCTCGAACAGGTGGAGATCGAGGACAGCGAGGAGTCCCAGCTGTGCGTACTCACCGGCGACCAGGCCGGCGCGTACGCACCGGGCGGCAGTTCCAGGACCCCCGACTTCCAGTACTTCCTGAACGACAAGCAGCGTCTGGTGCGGATCCCCAACGATCCCAACGACGTGGACACCAATGAGGCGAAGCCCGTCCCGGGGGCGCTCGGTGAGAACGGTCCGCAGCTGAAGTCGGTCGGTGTGTCGCGGGACGAGAGGTACGTCGCGGGAGTGTCGGCCGACGGGCACCACCTGCGGGTCGCTTCGATGGCGGCCGGCAGTGGTGCCCCCGACCCGCTGTACACCAGCAAGGCGAAGACCAAGGAACCGCTGTCCGCGCCCAGTTGGGACAGTCGCAACGACCTGTGGATCGCGGACCGGGACCCGAAGGCGCCGCGGCTGCTGCGCATGGCGGACGGCACGGGCAAGCCCGAGGAGATCCCGGTCGAGGGCCTCGGTGACGGGTACGTCGACTCGCTGCGGGTGTCGGCCGACGGAGTGCGCATCGCGCTGCTGGTGGTCGACGAGAAGGGCCGCAAAACGCTGCGGGTGGGCCGGATCGAGCGTCGCGGCGCGGGGGAGGAGAGCGCGGTCGCGGTCGTCGGACTGCGGGCCGGCGCACCGCAGATGGAGCAAGTGACCGCCATGTCCTGGGCGGGGCACAGCAGGCTGGTCGTGGTGGGTCGGGAGAAGGACGGGGTCCAGCAGATGCGGTACGTCCAGACCGACGGCTCCACGTCGGCCGCGGGTCTCCTGCCCGGCGCCAACCAGGTGACGGCGGTCGCCGCGTCGGACGTGGACCGGTTCCCGTTGCTGGCGCAGTCGCAGGAGGACGGCATTCTGCGCCTGTACCCCGGGGCCAACTGGAAGACGGTGGCACGGGAGGGGTCGCTTCCGGTCTACCCGGGGTAGCGGGGGCCGTTTCTGGTCTGTCCGGGGCGGCACGGGGTCGCTCTCGGTCCTCCCGGGGCGGTGGACCGATGCTCCGACTCACTGTTTTCCACAGGGAGTTGAGGGTCTTCGGCAGGTTTTCCACAGGAGTGGCACGGTCTTGGCGGCCGTGGGCACAGTGGAGGCATGCGAGAACTACGGGGATGGTGGCGGGAATTCGCCGGTCTGGTGCTGCCGGTGGCCTGCGGCGGCTGCGGCAGGCCACGCGCACCGTCGGGTGTGTGCGAGGAGTGCGCGGGCGCGCTGTACGGGGGTCGGCCGGGGCGGGTGCGGCCCGCGCCGGAGCCGGCGGGACTGCCCGCCGTCCACGCGGCGGCACGGTACGAGGACGCGCCGCGTGCGGTGCTGCTCGCGCACAAGGAACGGGGCGCGCTGGGGCTGGCACGGCCGCTCGGGGCCGCATTGGCGGGGGCGGTGCGCAGCGCAGTGAACGACCCCGTCCGAGGCGGCGGGGACGGGGCTGCGGGTGCCGGGGGAGGGGCCGCGGACGGTGTGGACGAGGCTGCTGACGGCGTGACGAGTGGGGCGGGGGTGGCGTATCCCCGGCCCGGATGGGTAAACGGTCCAGCAGTGGACGCGACGCAGGAGCTGGTACTGGTGCCCGTGCCGTCCGCGCGGCGTTCGGTCGGCGCGCGGGGGCACGACCCGGCGCGGCGGATCGCTTGTGCGGCCGCAGCCGAGCTGCGCCGGAGCGGGACACCGGCCAGGGTCGCGCCGGTCCTGCGGCAGCGGCGCACGGTGGACGACCAGGCGGGCCTGAGTGCCCGGCAGCGGCTGGTGAACCTGTCCGGGGCCCTGGAAGTGGTGGCGGGTGGCCGCAGGCTGCTGGAGGGCGGCCGGGTGGTCCTGGTGGACGACCTCATGACCACGGGTGCGTCGCTCGTGGAGGCGGCTCGGGCCTTGGCAGCACCGGCCGGAGTACCGGAACGTGCCGTACCAGGACGCCGAGTACCGGTACGGAGATCGACGGGGCGAAGACCCGGAAATACCGGAAACCGGGGTCCTGTCGCTGCGGTTGTCGCGGCTCCGCCGATATCTTTCGAAATAAACTGGAACTGAACGGGAACTTGCATCGTTGCAGGTAGTGAGAGGGAAAAACCACCTGAACGGAGGTACGCGCCGGTAGCGGGTGCCGACACCCGGCCGGGCGGGCTATGTTCAGAAGTGAGGAATAGCGGTTGCTGTGCCTCACTTATTGCACTGCCGTGCTTCAGGTTTTCCCTCGCACCCCGAGAATTCGGGGGTGTGGATCTTCCCGACGGGGGAGGAGGAGGTGAAGTCGCCAAGTCCGAGACTTCGGGACTGACCGGAGTCTGGTGCAAGAGGGAGACGCTCCGCCAGCGAGCGGAGCAATCCGGGAACGGAGTTCTGCGTGGACATCGTCGTCAAGGGCCGCAAGACAGAGGTACCCGAGCGGTTCCGCAAGCACGTGGCGGAGAAGCTCAAGCTGGAGAGGATCCAGAAGCTCGACGGCAAGGTGATCAGCCTCGACGTGGAGGTGTCCAAGGAGCCGAATCCGAGGCAGGCGGACCGCTCGGACCGTGTGGAGATCACGGTTCACGGGCGAGGGCCCGTCATCAGGGCAGAGGCGTCGGCGGGCGACCCGTACGCGGCGCTCGACCTGGCGACCGGCAAGCTGGAGGCGCGGCTGCGGAAGCAGCACGACAAGCGCCACACCCGCCGCGGCACCGGCCGCCTGTCCGCCGCAGAGGTCGGCGCGACGGTGCACGATGCGGCGGTCATCGACGGAGACGGCCGTCTCGCCGTGGACCAGGCCGAGTCGGACACGTCCGTACCCACGAAGAAGATCGGTTCGCTCGAAGTACAGGGCGACGGGCCGCTGGTGGTCCGCGAGAAGACCCATGTCGCCGCACCCATGTCGCTCGACCAGGCGCTCTACGAGATGGAGCTGGTCGGGCACGACTTCTACCTCTTCGTCGAGGCGGAGACGAAGGAGCCCAGTGTCGTCTACCGGCGGCATGCGTACGACTACGGAGTCATCCGCCTGAACACGGACCCGCTTGCCGATTCCGAAGCCGGCGGTGCGGGTGGCGCACTCGGCGGCTGACCGTCAGGGCGGCGGCGCCCGGCGCGCCGTGCCACCTGGTGATGGTGCCCCCGGAGAGCGTGTGCGCCTCCGGGGGCACCCTCGTGTGCGTCCTGAAGAGGCCGTTCCGTCGCACGGGCATGGAATCATGTCACCGCAAGTCAAGAGGTGCTCTGCGGACTGTGGTTGGCGCAGCACATGAACTTCGGGCCATGGTCTCAGCGGCCTCAGGGGGAGGAACGATGGCGGACAGCTTCGGTCCGGTGCAGAGCGGCCGATACGCCCGCGGCGCCGACCGCGTCGCCGATGCCGAGACGGACACGGACGTGGGCGGGTCCCGCAAGGAGCCGATCAGGGTTCTCGTGGTGGACGACCATGCGCTCTTCCGGCGGGGGCTGGAGATCGTTCTCGCCCAGGAGGAGGACATCCAGGTCGTCGGTGAGGCCGGGGACGGGGCCGAGGCCGTGGACAAGGCGGCCGATCTGCTGCCGGACATCGTGCTGATGGACGTACGGATGCCCAAGCGGGGCGGGATCGAGGCGTGCACCTCGATCAAGGAGGTGGCCCCCAGCGCCAAGATCATCATGCTGACGATCAGCGACGAGGAGGCCGACCTCTACGACGCGATCAAGGCCGGTGCCACGGGATATCTGCTGAAGGAGATCTCGACGGACGAGGTCTCCACGGCGATCCGGGCGGTGGCGGACGGCCAGTCGCAGATCAGCCCCTCCATGGCGTCGAAGCTGCTGACCGAGTTCAAGTCGATGATCCAGCGCTCCGACGAGCGGAGACTGGTACCGGCGCCCCGGCTCACGGACCGGGAACTGGAAGTACTGAAGCTCGTCGCCACCGGGATGAACAACCGGGACATCGCCAAGGAGCTGTTCATCTCGGAGAACACCGTGAAGAACCACGTGCGCAACATCCTGGAGAAGCTGCAGCTGCACTCCCGGATGGAGGCCGTGGTCTACGCGATGCGCGAGAAGATCCTCGAAATCCGCTGACCCCGAAGCCCGTGGGCCCCACGGCTAGCCGAGCTCATGCCGCAGGGGTTTGTGCAGCTCGGAGGGGGTGGTGCGGTCCACCCGCAGCTCCGTGCAGCCGACCCAGGAGGCTGCTTCCCGGAGGGCCTTCGCCATGGCGGGGACGGCCTTCGGAGAGTCCAGTGAGACCTGCCGGGCAACCAGAGTGGTGCCCTCCCGGGCCGGGTCCGCACGTCCCAGCAACCGGCCGCCCGAGAGCAGCGGCATCGCGAAGTACCCGTGGATGCGCTTCGGTTTGGGGACGTACGCCTCCAGGCGGTGCGTGAAACCGAAGATGCGTTCCGTGCGCGGGCGGTCCCAGATCAGGGAGTCGAAGGGCGACAGCAGTGTCGTGCGGTGCCGGCCGCGCGGGGCGGTGGCCAGGGCCTCCGGGTCCGCCCAGGCGGGCTTCCCCCAGCCCTCGACCTCGACCGGAACCAGGCCCGAGTCTGCGATCACCGCGTCCACCTGGGCGTTTTTCAGCCGGTGGTAGTCGGAGATGTCCTCCCGGGTGCCGACCCCCAGTGAGCGGCCGGCGAGAGCGACCAGGCGTCGTACGCACTCGGAGTCGGTCAGGTCGTCGTGCTGGAGCTCGCCGGGAATCGCGCGCTCGGCCAGGTCGTACACCCGCTTCCAGCCGCGTCGCCGGGTGCAGACCACATCGCCGTACATCAGGGCGCGCTCGACGGCGACCTTGGACTCCGACCAGTCCCACCACTCCCCGCCGTTCTTCGCGCCGCCCAATTCCGTTGCCGTGAGGGGGCCTTCGGCGTGGAGCTGTTTGATCACCCGCTCGTACGCGCCCTCCGTCAGCTCGTGGTGCCACTGCGGGCGGGAGCGGTAGGCGCGGCGGCGGAAGGCGAAGTGCGGCCACTCCTCGACGGGGAGGATGCAGGCGGCGTGCGACCAGTACTCGAAGGCGTGCGCGTCCTCGGAGTCGGGGGACCAGTACGCGGACTCGACCTTCGGGCGGTCCACCGCGCCCAGCCGGGCGTACGGAATGAGCTCGTGCGAGCGGGCCAGTACGGAGATCGTGTCGAGCTGCACCGCGCCCAGGTGCCGGAGCACGCCCCGCACTCCGGCACGGCGGTCCGGCGCCCCCACAAAACCCTGCGCGTGCAAGGCGATCCGACGTGCTTCGTCGGTGGAGAGAGCGACGGCTGCGGGCGGCTGGAAGGTCATGCCGAAAGACTAGAGGGCGGCACTGACATCGGGCTCCGGCGCCCGGCTTCCGGTGGCCGGGAGGTACGGATGCAGACCTGGCAGGCCCAGGTCCGAGGGGAGCAGCGAACCGACCCAGGCGTCGCGTGCGGTGCCCTGGTGGACCGTGGCTGCGCGCTGCACACCCTCCATGGTGAAGCCGAGCTTCCGGGCGACGGCACGCGACGGTTCGTTGCCGACCTCGGCCCGCCAGAGCAGCCGGTCGACGGCATGGGCGGCGAGGGTCCAGCGGATCACCTCCGTCGCCGCCTCGGTGACGTAACCGCGTCCTCTATGAGGCTTCGCCGTCCAGTAGCCGAGTTCCCAGGTGCCGGGCAGCAGGTGCAGGCCGACGCCGACCGCGCCGAGCAGCGGGCCGCCGCCGCGCGGACGCACCGCGAAGTGGAAGCCGGTGCCGGTGCGCAGGCCCTCGCCGGAGATCTGCTCGACGAAGAAGACGGCGTCCTTGCGCTCGTACGGCGAAGGAATGGTCGTCCAACGCAGGATGTCCGGGTCCTGGACGGTGCGCAGCACTTCGTCCGTGTCGGCGTCGGCGAAGGGCCGCAGTTCGAGGCGCCCGGTGGTCAGCACGAAGGGTTCCATGAACAGATTGTGGTCGGGGAGGGGGCGGCGGGCGAACACTTTTCGAGTGGTGCCCGGCACCTTCGGCGGGTGCCGTGCGTTCATCTGGGTACGCGTGCCGTGTGTGCACCTTGTGGATGCCGGTGCGCCTTCGTAGTGACGGACCTCCCGAGGCGGCTGGGTCCTCGCTTACGATGGCCGTTGCGGTGGGGCCCGCCTGCCGTGCCCGCGCCAAAGTCAGTACCGACCCAAAGTCACACCGACCCAGTGCACAGGCCCGACCGGCAAGGAGACCAGCCTCAGTGTCCGTCTTCAACAAGCTCATGCGTGCAGGCGAAGGCAAGATCCTGCGCAAACTGCACCGCATCGCGGACCAGGTCAACTCCATCGAAGAGGACTTCGTCAACCTCTCCGACGCCGAGTTGCGCGCCCTGACCGACGAGTACAAGCAGCGGTACGCCGACGGCGAGAGCCTCGACGACCTGATGCCCGAGGCCTTCGCGACCGTCCGCGAGGCGGCCAAGCGAGTCCTCGGCCAGAGGCACTACGACGTCCAGATGATGGGCGGCGCCGCCCTGCACCTCGGGTACGTCGCCGAGATGAAGACCGGTGAGGGCAAGACCCTCGTCGGCACGCTGCCCGCGTACCTCAACGCCCTTTCGGGCAAGGGCGTGCACCTGATCACGACGAACGACTACCTGGCCGAGCGCGACTCCGAGCTGATGGGCCGGGTGCACAAGTTCCTCGGTCTGGAAGTCGGCTGCATCATCGCCAACATGTCGCCCGCCGAGCGCCGTGCGCAGTACGCCAGCGACATCACGTACGGCACGAACAACGAGTTCGGCTTCGACTACCTCCGCGACAACATGGCGTGGTCCCAGGACGAGCTCGTCCAGCGCGGCCACAACTTCGCGATCGTCGACGAGGTCGACTCGATCCTGGTCGACGAGGCCCGTACGCCGCTGATCATCTCGGGCCCGGCCGACCAGGCCACCAAGTGGTACGGCGACTTCGCCAAGCTGGTCACCCGCCTCAAGAAGGGCGAGCCGGGCAACCCGCTGAAGGGCGTCGAGGAGACCGGCGACTACGAGGTCGACGAGAAGAAGCGCACCGTCGCCATCCACGAGCCGGGCGTCTCCAAGGTCGAGGACTGGCTCGGTATCGACAACCTCTATGAGGCGGTCAACACGCCTCTCGTCGGTTACCTCAACAACGCCATCAAGGCCAAGGAACTCTTCAAGAAGGACAAGGACTACGTCGTCATCGACGGCGAAGTCATGATCGTCGACGAGCACACCGGCCGTGTGCTGGCCGGCCGCCGCTACAACGAGGGCATGCACCAGGCGATCGAGGCGAAGGAAGGGGTGGACATCAAGGACGAGAACCAGACCCTTGCCACGATCACCCTGCAGAACTTCTTCCGCCTCTACGACGGTCTGTCCGGCATGACCGGTACGGCGATGACCGAGGCCGCCGAGTTCCACCAGATCTACAAGCTGGGCGTCGTACCGATCCCGACCAACCGGGACATGGTCCGCATCGACCAGTCCGACCTGATCTACCGCACCGAGGTCGCCAAGTTCGCGGCGGTCGTCGACGACATCGTCGAGAAGCACGAGAAGGGCCAGCCGATCCTGGTCGGCACCACCTCGGTCGAGAAGTCCGAGTACCTCTCGCAGCAGCTCGCCAAGCGCGGTGTGCAGCACGAGGTGCTCAACGCCAAGCAGCACGACCGTGAGGCGCCGATCATCGCCCAGGCCGGCCGCAAGGGCGCCGTCACCGTGGCCACGAACATGGCCGGCCGCGGTACGGACATCAAGCTCGGCGGCAACCCCGACGACCTCGCCGAGGCGGAGCTGCGTCAGCGCGGCCTCGACCCGGAGGAGCACATCGAGGAGTGGGCCGCCGCGCTGCCCGCCGCCCTGGAGAAGGCCGAGCTCGCCGTCAAGGCCGAGCACGACGAGGTCAAGGCGCTCGGCGGGCTGTACGTACTGGGCACCGAGCGGCACGAGTCCCGCCGCATCGACAACCAGCTGCGCGGCCGCTCCGGCCGTCAGGGCGACCCGGGCGAGTCCCGGTTCTACCTGTCGCTCGGCGACGACCTCATGAGGCTGTTCAAGGCCGCGATGGTCGAGCGCGTCATGGCGATGGCCAACGTCCCCGACGACGTACCGATCGAGAACAAGATGGTGACCCGCGCGATCGCGTCCGCGCAGTCGCAGGTCGAGCAGCAGAACTTCGAGACCCGCAAGAACGTCCTGAAGTACGACGAGGTGCTCAACCGGCAGCGCGAGGTCATCTACGGCGAGCGCCGCCGCGTCCTGGAGGGCGAGGACCTGCACGAGCAGATCCGGCACTTCATGGACGACACGATCGACGCGTACATCCAGGCCGAGACCGTCGAGGGCTTCTCCGAGGAGTGGGACCTGGACCGCCTGTGGAGCGCCTTCAAGCAGCTCTACCCGGTGAAGATCACCGTCGACGACCTGGAGGACGCGGCGGGCGACCGCGCCGGGATCACCGCGGAGTTCATCTCGGAGTCCGTCAAGGACGACATCTACGAGCAGTACGAGTCCCGCGAGAAGCAGCTCGGCTCGGAGATCATGCGCGAGCTGGAGCGGCGCGTGGTGCTGTCCGTGCTGGACCGCAAGTGGCGCGAGCACCTCTATGAGATGGACTACCTCCAGGAGGGCATCGGCCTCCGTGCCATGGCGCAGAAGGACCCGCTGGTCGAGTACCAGCGCGAGGGCTTCGACATGTTCAACGCCATGATGGACGGCATCAAGGAGGAGTCCGTCGGCTACCTGTTCAACCTGGAGGTCCAGGTCGAGCAGCAGGTCGAGGAGGTTCCGGTGCAGGACGCGGGTCCCTCGCTCACCAAGGAGGACGCGGTGCCCGCCGGCGTCGCGCGTCCCGAGATCCACGCCAAGGGGCTCGAAGCGCCGCAGCGGCCGGACCGGCTGCACTTCTCCGCGCCCACCGTGGACGGTGAGGGCGGGGTCGTCGAGGGAGACTTCGAGAACACGGCCGACGGGCCGACCCGCTCCGAGTCGGACGGGATGACCCGCGCCGAGCGCCGCAAGGCGCAGAAGAGCACGGGCGGGCGTCGCCGGAAGAAGTAGCTCCGCCTCCTCGGTGGCCGCCTGCCTCGGTGGCCGTCGATGCGGCAGCCGCCGGTTCGGTGGTTCCGCCGGTTTGTAAGGTCCGGGCGCGCATCCCTTGCGGGGTGCGCGCCCGGACGCGTTTCCGGGGCCGCCCGGCCCGGGTCAGACCCCCGCCGGTACGCGTTCGCCGCCGAGCTCGATGGCCGTGCAGCGCCAGCGCTGGTCGGCGCTCTGTTCCAGGCGGAAGGCCATGGCGCGGAGCTGCTCGCCGGCCCCGATCCTGGCGAAGGCCTCGATGACGTCGGGCCGGGGCCGGAAGCCGCCGCAGCTGCGTACGACGGGGCGGACGCCCCTGGTGCGGAACGGGGTCCGCGGCGCGAGCTCAAGCAACTGGTCGTACGCCCCCCTGAACATCAGGTTGAGCATGCTGTGTGCGGGGCGCTCGCCGCTCAGCACGGCGAGCAGGCGCTCCGCGAACTGGTGCTGCGGGGTTGCCGGGACACGTGGCCTGCGCACGGCCGTGACGGGGCCCTGGCGGCTCTGGCGGCCCGGGCCGCTGGAGCCGCTGCGGGTGCCGCCGGGCCGGGTCGTCGTCCTGTTCATGCTGATCGCCCCGCTCTGCCTGGCCGGTGGGATACCGGACGGTAACTTTTTGCCTGGGGATCTTGTACGGGCCCGGCGGGCAGCCCGGCAAGGGGCGCGCGCGGCAGCGGCGAGGGGGTCTGCGAATCACCTATCAGAGTGGCCCCGGGCCGGGGTGCGGGCGCGGACGCGGGGGGCGCGCGGCGCAGAGTGGACGTGATCGAGGGGGTACCGCCGCCCCGATGGGGGACCCGGAACGTATCCTTGAGGCCTGTCGGGAGGCCTTTTCGGTCGGTGAAGCCTCCGTCCCGAAGACCTCCACGACCAGACGACCCCGACGAGAAGAGCGGCAGTCATGCGCGCCTACGTACCCCTGACCCTTCCTGCTCTCGCAGCGGCGTACAAGGCCGGTGAGCTGGCGCCCGGCCCGCTCGTCGCGTACGCCGTGACGCCGGGGCTGCGCGAGTGGTACGTCTCGGACGACATCGAGGAGCTGGAGTACGCGGCGCTCGGGCGCGCGGCAGCGGCCTCGCTGCGCCTGGTGGCGGGGGACCCGGCGGCCGAGCGCCGCAGGGTTGTGCTCGCCGTCGACGTGGCTGACGGCCTGGTGACCGCGGACCCGGACGGGCGAGGCATGGACGCCGGTGCGATCGGTGAGGTGCGGGTCGAGGGCTCCGTACCGGCGAAGAGGTTCGCGGCGGTGCACGCGGACGCCGACGACGCCAAGGACGACGTGACGGCCGCCGCGGCGGCGCTGGGGGCGGCGGACCTCGGGGACGACGACGCACAGTTCACGGTGGACGGGGCGGAGGACCACGAACTGCTGTGGTTCGGAGTGCAGGAGATTCCCGGACTGATCGGCTGACTTCCGCTCGTCTCCGGCCGGACGGGTCAGACTGGCCGGAGGCGGACGACCTGGGGTTTTTCATCCGGGCGACTGCGTTGTCAGACCCCGTGGGTACCGTTCTTTCATGAGGACGCACCTGGTCTGGGACTGGAACGGCACGCTGCTCGACGACATCCACGCGGTCATCGGGGCGACCAACGCCGCCTTCGAGGAGATCGGGATCCCGCCGATCACCCTGGAGCGCTATCGCGAGCTGTACTGCATACCGATCCCGCGCTTCTACGAGCGGATGATGGGCCGGATGCCCACGGACGCGGAATGGCTGGTGATGGACGCCGCCTTCCACCGGCACTACGTCTCGCTGCGCGCGGCCTGCGGGCTGACCGAGGGCGTCGAGGAACTGCTCACGGGATGGGGTGCGGCAGGACGCAGCCAGTCGCTGCTGAGCATGTACGGACACGATGAACTGGTCCCGGTGGTGCGGGGATACGGCATCGAGCGGCACTTCGTGCGGGTCGACGGCAGGACCGGCCCGTCGGGCGGTACCAAGGCGGCGCACATGGTGCGACACCTCGCGGCGCTGGACGGGGTCGATCCCCAGCGGGTGGTGGTGATCGGTGACGCCGTCGACGACGCACTGGCGGCCGCACACGTCGGAGCGGGCGCGGTGCTCTACACGGGCGGCTCGCACAGCCGGACGGTCCTGGCGGCGGCCGGGGTTCCGGTGGTGGACTCGCTCGCGGACGCGGTGCGGGTGGCCGAAGAGATATCGGCAGCCTGAGCACCTGCACCTGAGCACCTGCGCCCGCGCACCTGCTCCCGCGCTTGAGTGCCCGAGTCTGGGTCTGATTGCCTGTGCCTGACGGCGTCGCCCGGACACCGCCCCCTGGCACCTGACACTTCCGCCAGGCTCCAGGCTTCAGGCTCAGGCTCCAGCGCCCGAGGCCCGCCCGGCCCGGCGCCTTTGGTCGTACGGTGTCCGGAGGCGCCGGGCGCAGGCTGTCTGGTGTCTCAGGTCACCGGTGCCTTCGCCCTGAGCACCGTCAGGAACTCGCGCATCCACCGCGAGTGGTCCGGCCAGGCCCTGGCCGACACCAGCGTGCCGTCGACCACCGCCTCCGCGTCCTGGAAGGTGGCCCCGGCGCTCTGCATGTCCAGTTCCAGCGCCGGATACGCGGTGACCCTGCGCCCGCTCAGCGCGCCCACGGCCGCCGTCAGCAGCGGGCCGTGGCAGATCTGAGCCACTGGCTTGTCCGTGTCGAAGAACGACTTGAGGATCTTGCGCAGTTCCGGGTCGTTGCGCAGGTACTCCGGTGCCCGTCCGCCGGGCACGACCAGCGCGACGTAGTTTCCGGGGTCCACCTCCGAGAAGGCGAGGTCGGCCGGCCAGGTGTAGCCCGGCTTCTCGGTGTACGTGTCGTACCCGGCCTCGAAGTCGTGCACCACGAAGCGGAGCTGTTTGCGGGACGGCGCCGCGATGTGGACGTCGTAGCCCTCCTCGCGCAGCCGCTGGTAGGGATAGAGCACTTCCAGCGACTCGGCGGCATCGCCCGTGACGATCAGGATCTTCGCTGACATGGCGGCTCTCCGGGGGAGTGGACGGACGGTGGTCCGGTCAACGTGCCCCCGGGCGCGGCTTTTGCCAAGAGGGCGTGCGCCAACCCAGTACGCCCCCGGGCAACCCGGTGCGCCCTGCTGCAACGCCCGTGCTGCACGGGGCCCTTGCAGCACGGGTGGACAAAGCGTCGAACTTCTCCGCGTTATGTCCAACGACCGGCGAATAACGCCTCCCGGGCAAGGGGGGATAGCCTGGTCCCGTGATCAGCGCGATACGCCTCGGGGGCGGTGCAGCCCCCGGCCTTCGCCCGGCGCACTACCGTGCCCGGGCCCTCGCTGGTTTTCCGAACCCGGACGCGACGCCAAATATGCCGAAAATCGTCATGGGTGTCACCGGTAACTCTCATCGCGGCATAACGTCGACATCGACCGGAAACCCCGCGTCGTGGCGTTGTGTCTCCTTCTTCACCTACGTCACGCAACGGCGCGCGACAGGAGCCAGAGGACATGCAGACCAAGCTGGACGAAGCCAAGGCCGAGCTGCTCGCACGGGCCGCCCGGGTAGCTGAGAACAGCCCGGCGGGGGGACTAACTCCGACTGGGTCCGAGAGTGAAGGGGCGCCCGACCAGGACGCCCTACTCGCGTACCTCCAGCGCTACTACCTGCACACGGCCCCGGAGGACATCGGAGACCGCGATCCGGTCGACGTCTTCGGTGCGGCACTTTCGCACTACCGCCTCGCGGCCAACCGCCCGCAGGGTACGGCGAACGTACGGGTGCACACGCCGACGGTGGAGGAGAACGGGTGGACGTGCAGTCACTCCGTCGTCGAGGTAGTGACCGACGACATGCCCTTCCTCGTTGATTCGGTAACGAACGAACTGTCCCGGCAGGGCCGCGGCATCCACGTCGTGATCCACCCGCAGGTACTGGTGCGCCGTGACGTGACCGGCAAGCTCATCGAGGTGCTCTCCAAGCAGATCACCGGCGAGCTGCCGCACGACGCGACCGTCGAGTCGTGGATCCACGTCGAGATGGACCGCGAGACCGACCGTGCCGACCTCAAGCAGATCACCGCTGACCTGCTGCGCGTCCTGTCCGACGTCCGTGAGGCCGTCGAGGACTGGGAGAAGATGCGCGACTCCGCGCTGCGCATCGCCGACGAGCTGCCGAACGAGCCGAAGGCCGCCGACCTCCCGGACCAGGAGATCGACGAGGCCCGCGAGCTGCTGCGCTGGCTGGCCGCCGACCACTTCACCTTCCTCGGCTACCGCGAGTACGAGCTGACCGGCGACGACTCCCTCGGAGCCGTGCCGGGCACCGGCCTCGGCGTCCTGCGCTCCGACCCCCAGCACCACGAGGACGACGAGACGCACCCCGTCTCGCCCTCGTTCAGCCGACTGCCCGCCGACGCCCGTGCGAAGGCCCGTGAGCACAAGCTCCTGGTCCTGACGAAGGCCAACAGCCGCGCGACCGTGCACCGCCCCTCGTACCTCGACTACGTCGGTGTGAAGAAGTTCGACGCCGAGGGCAACGTGGTCGGCGAGCGCCGCTTCCTCGGCCTGTTCTCCTCCGCCGCGTACACCGAGTCCGTACGCCGCGTGCCCGTCATCCGGCGCAAGGTCGCCGAAGTCCTCGAAGGCGCGGGCTTCACGGCCAACAGCCACGACGGCCGCGACCTGCTGCAGATCCTGGAGACGTACCCGCGCGACGAGCTCTTCCAGACGCCCGTCGACCAGCTGCGCTCCGTCGTCACGTCCGTGCTGTACCTCCAGGAGCGCCGCCGGCTGCGGCTGTACCTGCGCCAGGACGAGTACGGGCGCTACTACTCGGCGATCGTCTACCTGCCCCGCGACCGCTACACCACCGGTGTACGGCTGCGGCTCATCGACATCCTCAAAGAGGAGCTCGGCGGCACCAGCGTCGACTTCACCGCGTGGAACACCGAGTCGATCCTCTCCCGCCTGCACTTCGTCGTACGCGTCGAAACCGGTACGGAGCTGACCGTCCTCACCGACGCCGACGTCGAGCGGATCGAGGCCCGCCTCGCCGAGGCCGCCCGTTCCTGGGCCGACGGCTTCGCCGAGGCCCTCAACGCCGAACTGGGCGAGGAGCGCGCCGCCGAACTGCTGCGCCGCTACGGTCACGCCTTCCCCGAGGGCTACAAGGCCGACCACTCGCCGCGCTCCGCCGTCGCCGACCTGCTTCACCTGGAGCAGCTCGGCGAGGGCGAGAAGGACTTCGCCCTCAGCCTCTATGAGCCGGTGGGCGCCGGACCGGGCGAGCGCCGCTTCAAGATCTACCGGACCGGCGAGCAGGTCTCCCTGTCGGCCGTGCTCCCGGTCCTCCAGCGGCTCGGCGTCGAGGTCGTCGACGAGCGGCCGTACGAGCTGCGCTGCGCGGACCGTTCGCACGCGTGGATCTACGACTTCGGGCTGCGGCTGCCGCAGCACCTGATCGGTGGCGACTACCTCGCCGACGACGCCCGTGAGCGCTTCCAGGACGCCTTCGCGGCCGTCTGGACGGGTGCGGCCGAGAACGACGGCTTCAACTCCCTCGTCCTGCGCGCCGGGTTGAGCTGGCGGCAGGCCGTGGTGCTGCGCGCGTACGCGAAGTACCTGCGGCAGGCCGGCTCCACCTTCAGCCAGGACTACATGGAGGACACCCTCCGCAACAACGTCCACACCACCCGGCTGCTGGTCTCCCTCTTTGAGGCGCGGATGTCGCCCGGCCGCCAGAATGCGGGCACGGAGCTCACCGACGGGCTGCTCGAAGAGCTCGACGGGGCGCTCGACCAGGTCGCCTCGCTCGACGAGGACCGCATCCTGCGGTCGTTCCTCACCGTCATCAAGGCGACGCTGCGGACCAGCTTCTTCCAGCAGGCACAGGACGGAAAGCCGCACTCCTACGTCTCGATGAAGTTCGACCCGCAGGCGATCCCGGACCTCCCCGCGCCCCGCCCGGCGTACGAGATCTGGGTGTACTCGCCCCGCGTCGAAGGTGTGCACCTGCGCTTCGGCAAGGTCGCGCGCGGCGGTCTGCGCTGGTCCGACCGGCGCGAGGACTTCCGTACCGAGGTGCTCGGCCTGGTCAAGGCGCAGATGGTGAAGAACACCGTCATCGTGCCGGTCGGAGCCAAGGGCGGCTTCGTCGCGAAGAACCTCCCGGACCCGTCGGTCGACCGCGACGCGTGGCTGGCCGAGGGCATCGCCTCGTACAAGACGTTCATCTCGGCGCTGCTCGACATCACCGACAACATGGTGGCGGGCGAGGTCGTACCCCCCAGGGACGTCGTACGGCACGACGAGGACGACACGTACCTCGTGGTCGCCGCCGACAAGGGCACCGCGACGTTCTCCGACATCGCCAACGAGATCGCCGTCGCGTACGACTTCTGGCTCGGTGACGCCTTCGCTTCCGGCGGCTCCGTCGGCTACGACCACAAGGGCATGGGCATCACCGCCCGGGGCGCGTGGGAGTCCGTGAAGCGGCACTTCCGGGAGCTCGGACACGACAGCCAGACCGAGGACTTCACCGTCGTCGGCGTCGGCGACATGTCCGGCGACGTCTTCGGCAACGGCATGCTGCTCTCCGAGCACATCCGGCTCGTCGCGGCCTTCGACCACCGGCACATCTTCATCGACCCGAACCCGGACGCGGCCCTCTCGTACGCCGAGCGCCGCCGCCTCTTTGAGCTGCCCCGCAGCTCCTGGGCCGACTACAACAAGGAACTGCTGTCGCAGGGCGGCGGCATCCACCCGCGCAGCGCCAAGTCCATCCCGGTCAACGCCGCGATGCGCGAGGCGCTCGGACTGCAAGTGGGCGTCTCCAAGATGACCCCCGCAGACCTGATGCAGGCCATCCTCAAGGCGCCGGTGGACCTGCTGTGGAACGGCGGCATCGGTACGTACGTGAAGTCGTCCGTCGAGTCCAACTCGGACGTCGGCGACAAGGCGAACGACGCGATCCGCGTCAACGGCGAGGACCTGCGGGTCAAGGTCGTCGGCGAGGGCGGCAACCTGGGTGCGACGCAGCTGGGACGCATCGAGTTCGCGCGGGCCGGGGGCCGGATCAACACCGACGCCATCGACAACAGCGCCGGTGTGGACACCTCCGACCACGAGGTGAACATCAAGATCCTGCTCAACGCCCTCGTCACGGACGGGGACATGACCGTCAAGCAGCGCAACAAGCTGCTCGCGACCATGACCGACGAGGTCGGCACCCTGGTGCTGCGCAACAACTACGCGCAGAACACCGCCCTGTCGAACGCGGTCGCGCAGTCGCCCTCGCTGCTCCACGCCCACCAGCGCTTCATGCGTCGCCTGACGCGGGACGGCCACCTGAACAGGGCCCTGGAGTTCCTGCCCAACGACCGTCAGATCAGGGAACTGCTGAACAACGGAAAGGGCCTCTCGCAGCCCGAGCTGGCCGTCCTCCTCGCGTACACGAAGATCACCGTCGCCGACGAGCTGATCTCCACCGGTCTGCCGGACGACCCGCACCTGCGGGTGCTGCTGCACGAGTACTTCCCGCACGCACTGCGCGAGAAGTTCGCCGAGCAGATCGACGCGCACGCGCTGCGCCGCGAGATCATCACGACGGTGCTGGTCAACGACACCGTCAACACCGGTGGTTCGACCTTCCTGCACCGGCTGCGCGAGGAGACCGGCGCCTCCATCGAGGAAGTCGTACGGGCACAGTTCGCGGCCCGCGCGATCTTCGGTCTCAGCGACGTCTGGAACGCCGTCGAGGCCCTCGACAACAAGGTCCCGGCCGACGTCCAGACGCAGATCAGGCTGCACTCGCGGCGCCTGGTCGAACGCGGCACCCGCTGGCTGCTCGGCAACCGCCCGCAGCCGCTGGAGATCGGCGAGACCATCGAGTTCTTCAGTGCGGGCGTGGCGCAGGTCTGGGCCGACCTGCCCAGGCTGCTGCGCGGTGCCGACCTGGAGTGGTACCAGGGCATCCTGGAGGAGCTCACCGCGGCGGGCGTGCCGGAGTCCCTGGCACTGCGCGTGGCGGGCTTCTCGTCGGCCTTCCCGATCCTCGACGTGGTCGCCATCGCGGACCGCATCCAGAAGGACCCGATGGACGTCGCCGAGGTGTACTACGACCTCGGTGACCGGCTCGGCATCACGCAGCTGATGGACCGCATCATCGAGCTGCCGCGCGCCGACCGCTGGCAGTCCATGGCCCGAGCCTCCATCCGCGAGGACCTGTACGCCGCTCATGCCGGCCTGACCCAGGACGTCCTGTCCACCGGGAACGGCGGCTCCACGCCGGAGCAGCGCTACAAGGCGTGGGAGGAGAAGAACGCGGCCCTGCTGGGACGTGCGCGCACCACGCTGGAGGAGATCCAGGGCTCGGACGACTTCGACCTGGCGAACCTGTCGGTCGCGATGCGGACGATGCGGACGCTGCTGCGCAACAGGGTCTGAACCGCAGGCTGATCGCAGTCCGATCGCGCAGGCCTCATAGAGGAGGGCCCCACCGCAACAGCGGTGGGGCCCTCCTCTATGAGGCGGCGAGGCCGCGCTACTGGCTGATCTTCCAGAGCGTCAGGTTGCCCACGACGGTCGGCACGTCGGACGCGCTGGAGGCGGCGGTGATCTGCGTGATCTCGTACATGGCGAGGTTGCCGTCCTGGGTGACCATGCACAGCCGGGTCCCCTTGGGGACGGTGCCGCGCTCCCCGAAGCTCCGGGGGCCGATCGAGTCCGGCAGGGCGTTGGTCTCCGCCCCGGTGCGGCATTCCTGGGGAGTGATGCCCGCACTCTTGCCCATCGTGGCCTCGAAGTCCCACTCCGTGTCGCGGACCGTCAGGTCGCGGACGTCGGAGGTCATGTCTCCCTCGGCGACGGTCTTGGGGAGGTCGAGGTCCACATAGGTGGTGGAGAGGCTGTTCGGCGTGCGGATCGTCAGCGGCTTGCTCTTGAAGACCTCCGTGTACGTCGCGGTCTCCGGCGGCGCGGGAACGGGTGTGCCGCTCGTGTCCGACGTGGGTTCCTCGGCGGCCGGGGTGGAGGGCTGCTGCGTGGGGGTGGCTGCGGTGGGGGTGGACCGGCCGGCCGGCTTGCCGTTCGCCTCGGTGCCGCCCTTGTCCTTGTTGCCGAGGAAGTACACGGCGGCCCCCGCGCCCGCGCCGACCGCGACCACCAGGGCGACGGCGACCAGGATCGCCTTCGCCTTGCCGCGCTTCTTCGCGGCGGGCGCCTGGGTGACCGGGGCGTCAGGGGCGGGCGGCTGGGGCGCTCCCAGGTTGAACGTCGGGGTGCCCTGGCCGATGTGGGCCCCCTGAGCGGTCGGGGTGTGCTGGTACGTCGGCGGATGCGTGGGCGCCCCGAACTGGCCCGTCGGGGGCGCCTGCTGGGGCACTCCCTGAGTGATCGGGTTCTGGGTGGGCGGGTTCAGGGTGAGCGGGCCCTGCGTGGGCGGCCCCTGGGGGGCCGGGGGCTGCTGCGGCACCGGAGGCTGCGGGGGTGCCTGCGTGGCACGGGCGGCCTGTGCGGTCTGCGCCTGCTGGGCCGCGTACTGGGCCGTCTGTTCCCTCCGTACGATCTCCTCGGCGACCGGCTCGGGCAGCCACCCGGTGAACTCCCTCAAGGGGCGCCCCGCCGACTGCTCGCACAGGGCCATCAGTTCGCCCGGCGTGATGCGGTCCGCCGCGTCCGCCGTCAGGCAGCGCTCCAGGAGCGGGCGCAGGGAGTCCGGGTAGCCGGAGAGGTCCGGCGGCCGGTGACCCGCGTTGGCGATCTGCGCGGCCACGGTGATCGCGCCGCCGTCGCCGAAGGGGTGCCGTCCGGTGGCGGCGACGGCCGCGATGAGGCCGAGCGAGAAGACGTCGCTCGCCGGGCCGACCTGCTCGCCCAGCGCGTGCTCGGGCGACATGTACTGCGGGGTGCCGATGAGGCCGCCGCTCGCGGTGAGCTGGGTGGCGTCGGCGGCACGCGCGATGCCGAAGTCGATGACGAAAGGACCGGCAGAGCCGATCAGGATGTTGCTCGGTTTGAGGTCGCGGTGCACGACCCCGGCGGCGTGGATCGAGGACAGCGCGAGCGCCGCGCAGCCGACCAGCTGGAAGACGGCCGCCTCGGGCAGCGGGCCGAAGTGCCCGAGCACCTCGTGCAGGGCGAGCCCGGGCACGAAAGCGCTGGCCAGCCACGGCTGCGTACCGCTGGTGTCGTGGTCGACCACCGGCACGATGTGGTAGCCCTGCACCCGGCGGGCGGCCTGCACCTCCTGCTCGAATCGGCGCCGGAAGTCCGGGTTCTGGCCGTACTCACGGCGGATGACCTTGAGCGCGACGGGCTGGTTGCCGCGGGTGTGCGAGAGGTAGACGGTGCCCATGCCGCCCTCGCCGATGCGGGCGTGGAGGTGGTAACCGGCGGTCTCGCGCGGGTCCTCCGGGCCGAGCGGACTGAGGATGTCGCCGACGGAGTTGCTGATGGGGAGCCTCCCGGGTCGAAGGGTGGGGACGGTAGGGGTGGTGCCACGCGGTCGGTACGCGCGTGGCGTCGATCGGCGGGGTCGATCGACGGGACCGGCCGACGAGGTCGATCGGCGGGGTCTTTCGGCGGGTCGATCAGTGGAGCGGGTCGACCGGTGGAGCGGATCGACCGGCGGAGCGGGTCGGGGCGTGGAGCGGGTCAGGTCGTACGGCGGACCCGGCGGGACCACTCGTCCGCCCGGGGGTCCTGCACGGTCATCGGCACCGTCGGCGCGAGCACGGGCGGCGGGGGTGCGTGCGGAGCGGGAGCGGTCACCGTGGGCGCCTCGGAGAGGGCCGTGCGACTGTCGGGACGTACGGCCGCCTCCCGGGCCCGTACAGCGGCAGCCACGGGCTCGGGAAGCCACCCCGAGAAGTCCCGTACGTCGCGTCCGACGGCCGCACGGCACATTTCGGCCACCTCCGCGGCGGACGGGCGGTCGTCGGGCAGGGCGGCGAGGCAGCGCCCCAGGACAGTGCGCAGCGGCTCGGGGCAGCCGCTCAGGTCCGGCGGCTCGCGGTCGGTACCGGCGATGCGGGCGGCGACCGCGAGGCCGTTGCCGCGCCCGTACGGATGGTGGCCCGTGGCGGCGAGCACACCGATCAGGCCGAGCGCGAACACGTCGGCGGCGGGCGTCAGCCGCCGTCCCAGGGCGTGCTCGGGGGACATGAATTTCGGAGTGCCGACGAGACGCCCCACGGTGGTGAGGGTGACGGCGCCCGCGGCACGCGCGATGCCGAAGTCGAGCATCCAGGGCCCGTCGGACGCGAGCAGCAGGTTGCCCGGCTTCACGTCGCGGTGGATGACTCCGGCGGTGTGGATCGCGTCGAGGGCGCGGGCGGTGCAGCACAACAGCTGCAGGACGGCCGGGACGGGCAGCGGGCCGTGCGCGTCGAGGGCGTCGTCCAGGGCGATGCCCGGCACGAAACGGGTGGCCAGCCACGGGGGCGTACCGCCGCCGCTGCCCGGGGAGTTGCCGCTGTCGTGGTCGACGACCGGGACGATGTGGTAGCCGTGCACCTGCCGGGAGACCTCGACCTCGCGGGCGAAGCGCTGCCGGAACTGCGCACTGTCCGCGTACTCCCGGCGGATCAGCTTGAGGGCGACGGGCTGGTTGCCGCGGGTGCGGGTCAGGTAGACGGTGCCCATGCCGCCCTCGCCGATGCGTGCCTCCAGCACGTAACCGGCAAGCTCGCGCGGATCGTCCGCCCGCAGCGGCACCAGCGCGGTGCTGCCGGTGCTCTGTCCGGCTCTGCCGTTGCCGTTGCCGTTGCCTCTGCCGGCGCTCCGGCCGCTGTCCGTGCTGCTTTCCCCGTCGCGCATGCCCAACTCCCCCTGGTGCCCCCGTGGTCGGCGCGAGGGGAGCCTACCGTGCTGCGGGAGGGGCCATGGAGGAGACCCAGAGGCGGCGGCACGACAACAGGGCGGCGGCCAGCAGGAGCCCGTTGCGCACGACCATGAGCAGGCACCCGTAGGCGCTGCCCGAGGTGACCTGCCCGTACGCGAGGGGATAGGCGAGGGTGCTGACGGCAGCCGCTGCCAACAGCAGTGCGACGACCGGACGTTGAACCGTACTGCGTGCGGTGAGGCAGACCGCGGACAGGCCGATCAGCCAGATCATGTACTGCGGGCTGATGACACGGCTCGTGACGACGAAGAGCAGTACGGCGCACAGGGCTGCGTCGCACGCCGTCGCCGGAGTCCAGCTCCGCGCCTTCACCCTCCAGACCAGCAGCCAGACGAACGCGACCGCGGTCAGCATCAAAGAGGCGTGCGCGACCGTTGAGACGTAAGGGCCCATGAACTCCATGGCGCCGTACCGGTATTCGACGCGGTAGGCCCCGGTGCTCGGCAGTCCGGCCAGCCGTGCGAGGGAGAGCAGGGTGCCGCCCATGGACTCGATCTGCACGCCACGGTTGCCCTGCTGGCGGAGGAAGTCGAAGGTGTGCGAGAAGGCCAGCGCCAGGACGCCGAGAAGCACGGCCGCCGACGCCACGGCCGACCCCCAGGCCGCTCTGGTGGTACGTCCCCTGGGCGTGCCGAGGAGCGCCAGCGCCGGCCACACCTTCACCAGCGCACCGGCCGCGGCGAGCGCGCCGCCCAGCCACGGCCGGCGGCGCAGGGCGAGCAGCGAGAGGGCGGCCAGGGCCGTGACCTGGACGTCGTACCGGACCAGGGGGACGTGCAGCAGCAGCGGCAGCCCCGCGACCCACACCCAGGCGCCGGACAGTGGGGTGTGCCGCAGCCACGCGCGCGTACGCGCACGCGCGGCGCCGGTGGTCTCCGTGCCGACGGGGGTGCGGTCGCCGGACCTGGCCAGCGCGACGGTGACGACGGCGTCGACGAGGAGGGTGAGGGCGACGAACGCCTGGAAGTAGCTGAGCCCCGGCAGCAGGGCGGGGGACAGGATCACCAGGGCGGCGCCGGGCGGGTACTGCCACATGACGTCGTCGAGCGGGAAGGCGCCGGTGATCAGCTGCTCGTACCAGCCGTGGTAGATGCGGTGGACCTCGCCGTTGATCTCGTCCCCGACTTGGCCGAACAGACCGGCGACCAGGGCGACCTGGAGGAGGCGGGTGACGCACCAGGCGGCGGCGAGCGGGACGGGGGAGGGCCGGGGAGGGGCGGCGGGGGCCGGGGGAGCGGCCGGGGTGCTGGAGGCGAGCTGCTGGGGCGTCATCGCCGGGATCTTAAAACGTCCACGTCCGGTTTGCGGTCCGGCGGCCCCGGGAGCCGGCCCGCCGGGCCCTTCCGTACCTGGATCGCCAGGCCTTTCCCGCCCGCCCATCGGGCCCCTCCTCGCTGGCTCACCGGGTCCTTCGTCATCCGGCTCACCGGGCCCTTTCTCGCCCGGCTCACCGGGTCCTTCCTCGGCCGCCTCACGGGGCCTTTCCTCCGGTCGACTCCTCGTAGGCGGCGACCACCTCCCGCGCGGGCCCGTCCATCCGAAGCGTGCCCGATTCCAGCCACAGCGCCCGGTCACAGGTGTCGGTGATCGTCCGGTTGTTGTGGCTGACGAGGAAGACCGTGCCGGCCTCCTCGCGCAGCTCGTCGATCCGCTGCCGGCTGCGGTGCTGGAACCGGGCGTCTCCCGTCGACAGCGCCTCGTCGATCATCAGCACCTCGTGGGACTTGGCCGCGGCGATGGCGAACTTGAGCCGGGCCGCCATGCCCGAGGAGTACGTCCGCATGGGCAGCGACACGAAGTCGCCCTTCTCGTTGATGCCGGAGAAGTCGACGATCGAGTCGTAGCGCTCCCTGACCTGTGCGCGCGTCATGCCCATGGCGAGGCCGCCGAGCACGACGTTCCGTTCGCCCGTCAGATCGTTCAGCAGCGCGGCGTTCACGCCGAGCAGTGAGGGCTGCCCCTGGGTGAACACCCGGCCCCGGTCGGCGGGGAGGAGCCCGGCCACCGCTTTGAGGAGCGTCGATTTGCCGGATCCGTTGGAGCCGATCAGGCCGATCGCCTCGCCCCTGTGCGCGACGAAACTGACGCCCTTCACGGCGTGCACCTCGCGCACGGACGGAGACGGTGCGCGGGAGACGAGCCGGCGGAACGCGGAGACGGCGCTGCCGCGTCCGGTGCCCGCGGTGTGCACCCGGTAGACGACGTGCAGGCCGTCCACGACGACCGTGGGGGTCCCGCTCACGGGATCGATGTGCTCAGCCACGTCCGTACCGCTCCTCCGCCAGCCAGAAGTACACGAAGCCGCCCGCACCTGCGACGAGCGCCCAGCCGGCTGCCAGCGCCCAGACGTGCGGCGGGAGTCCGGCCGCGCCGTAACTGTCGATCAGCGCGTACCGCATCAAAGAGATGTAGACGGCCGCCGGGTTGCACTCCAGGAGCAGACGCACACCCGCCGGGATGCTGTCGTCCTTGAGCAGGTTGGCCATGCTCCACATCACCCCGGACGCGTACATCCACGTACGCAGCAGGAACGGCAGCAGTTGCGCCAGGTCCGGGGTCCGGGCCGCCAGCCTGGCCAGTACGAGCGACAGGCCGGTGCTGAAGACCGCCTGGAGCGCCAGCGCGGGGATCGCCAGCAGCCAGGACGGCTGCGGGAGTTGACCGCAGCAGACGAGGATCGCGGCCAGCACCCCGAGCGAGATCAGCAGCTGCTGCAGCTGGAGCAGGGCGTACGAGACGGGCAGCGCGGCGCGTGGGAAGTGCAGGGCGCGCACCAGGCCGAGGTTGCCGCTGATCGCCCGGGTGCCCGCCGTCAGGGTGTTCTGCGTGAACGACCACACGAAGACCCCGGTGACCAGGTACGGGACGAAGTCGGCGACGCCGTCCTTGGTGTGCATCAGCTCGCCGAAGACGAAGTAGTACACGGCCGCGTTGAGCAGCGGGGTCAGCACCTGCCAGAGCTGGCCGAGCCGTGCCTGGCTGTACTGCGAGGTCAGCCGGGCGGTGGCGAAGGCCGCGACGAAGTGGCGGCGGGACCACAGCAGGCGGGCGTACTCGGGCAGCGGGGCGCGGGCGCCGCTCACGGTGAGGCCGTGCCGGGCGGCGTATGCGCCGAGATCGGGTGGGAGGGTCGGTGCCGGGCCGGTTGGAAGGGGTACGGCCTGACCGGGTGGAAGGGATACGGCCTGGCCGGACGGGAGGGCTGCTGGACGACTCATGCGGGCTGCTTTCGCCGAGACCTGAGATGACGTCGGGACGGACCCGTATCGTCGTGGCGTTGACAGTAGGTCGAACCGACGTCGAAACGCAACCGTTCCGTCGTGACGCTAGGATGCGGGCCATGACGAGCGACCAGAGCGGCCGGACGAACGGGCGGACGAGCGGCCGGACGGGCGGCCGGGCCGGAACGACGGGCGACCGGGCGGAAACGACGGGCGACCGGGCGGAAACGACGGGCGACCAGGCGGACCCCCTGTCCTCCGCCGCCTCAAAGAGGGCGCCCGCCGGTGCGGCGGTGCTGCGGGAGGACGTCACCGACGCCATCCGCGCCGCCGTCTTCGCCGAGCTGGCCGCGGTCGGCTACGCACGGATGTCCATCGAAGGCATCGCCCGCCGTGCGGGAGTCGGCAAGACCGCCGTCTACCGGCGCTGGCGCTCCAAGCTGCACCTCGTCCTCGACCTGGTGCAGGCCTTCGCCGCGGAGGGGCTCCCCGCGCCCGCCACCGGCTCGCTCCGCGGGGACGTGCGCGCCCTCCTCGAAGTCGCCTCGCACGCGCTGCGTCACCCTGTCGCCTCACAGGTCATCCCTGACCTGCTCGTCGAATCCGTGCGCAACCCGGAGATCGCCCAGGCCATCAGGGCCGCCCTGCTCGACCCCCAGCACGGAGTCGCGGCCGGAGTCGTCCGGGACGCCGTTGCACGTGGCGAACTGCCCGAGGGGGCCGACGTGGACCGGGCTCTGGACCTCATCGTGGGACCGCTCTACTGGCGACTGGTCGTCGTCCGCACCGAGCCGCCCGCCGGGCACGCCGCCTATCTGGACGGCCTCGCGGACGCCGCCGTCGCCGCGCTCGTCACCTGAACGGATGCCGCCTTCGGCACAATGTTGACAACAGGGGTGAAGAACAAGCCCCGTTGAGGGATCCTCCTTGGGCTGACGTCACAGGGAGAGAAACCATGCACCAGTCCGCTTACGACCAGATGGCACTCTGCGTGAAGGAGTACATGCCCGTATCGAAGCGACACCGCGTTGTCGACCTCGGTTCGCGCATTTCACCTGGTCAGAGCCTGACCCATCGTGCCCTGCTGGCCGACCACAAGATCGACTACGTCGGTGTCGACGTCCTCGACGGGCCGAACGTGAACCGGGTCATGACCGACCCGTACCGCATTCCGCTCAAGTCGCGCAGCGCCGACATCGTCCTCTCGGGCCAGGCCTTCGAGCACATTCCGTTCTTCTGGGCCTCGATCATGGAGATCGGCCGCGTACTGCGTCCCGGCGGGCACGCCTTCATCACCGCGCCGTCGCGCGGCAACGCGCACGACGCACAGGACTGCTGGCGCTACTACCCGGACGGCTTCCGGGCGATGGCCGCGTACTGCGGTCTCGAACTGCGCGAGGCGTTCACCGACTTCCCGCCGTCGAAGGGCATCCGGCACGACTACCAGGCCATCGACGCCAAGCACGCCTACTGGGGCGACTCGGTCGGCGTCTTCCGCAAGCCGCGCCGCGCACCCCACCTGCCGTACCGCATCTCGCGCGCGATCGTGCGCGAGGTGACGATCCGCTGGGCGAACCACATCGGCGGCGTCGAAGGCATCCCGGTGCCGGGTGCGATCGCCGGACGCGAACTGGCGGGCAGGCCCAAGCAGGTTCCGGCCCCGGCCGAAGCGTCGAAGTAGGGCACAGGGCGCAGACGCAGGGCACAGCAGCAGCCGCGCACGGTGGCAGCGGACCAGGCACACTCCGAGCAGCCCTGGTCCGCCGCCCGTGCCCAAGGCGCCGCCCGCGCCCACGGCACCCACGCGCCCATGACGCTGCCCGCGCCCACGGCACCGCACGTGCCCATGATGCTGCCCGCGCCCACGGCACCGCACGTGCCCATGACGCCGCCCGCACCGGAGGTGTGCAGCCCGCGCCCGAGGTGCCCCCGCGCTGTCACCCGAACGCCCGCACGTCGAAGGCCGAGGGCCCGCTCCGGGCCGTTGCAGGGTGACGGAGGACAGCGATTCCCTCCGGAGGGCGGCGCAGCATGGCCACCACACATCCCGCCGCCCCCTCAAGAGAGTGCGACGGCGTGCGGGACAG
Source organism: Streptomyces sp. NPDC021093 (assembly GCF_044333135.1). Taxonomy (NCBI): domain Bacteria; kingdom Bacillati; phylum Actinomycetota; class Actinomycetes; order Kitasatosporales; family Streptomycetaceae; genus Streptomyces; species Streptomyces sp. NPDC021093. The sequence goes on from NZ_JBIRQJ010000020.1 coordinate 36,988, forward strand.
CGGCCTGCGCACGGGCGTCGGTCACGGCCCCGGGGAAACGGCGCGGAACTGCCCCCGGCAGCGGGTGACGGCGCCCGATCTGGTCCTCTGCGGCATCCTCTGCTTCCTCTGCTGCGTCGCCTGGCGGCTGCCCTGGGCCGGCGACCTGGGCCAGCACGCGGCGGTCATCGACCGGCTGCGGCACGACCTGGCCGACCCCGGCAGCCCTCTCGTGGACCGCCCGGGCAGCGGCAGCCCGTACTACACGCCCTACACCGTCGCGGCCGCTCTCCTCGCCCGTGCGACAGGCGCGGCGTCGCTGTCGGTGATGAGCGTCTGCGGGATGGTCAACTCCCTTGCGCTGCTGGCCGGACTCCGGATCTTTGTCCGGACATTGACCGACCGCCTCTGGGCACCCGCACTCACCGCACTGTGCATGCTCTTCCTGTGGGGAACGCAGCTGTTCCTGTGGAGCGGCCATGCGTCGCTGTCCGCCCTGTGTCTGTCGCTGTCGTACCCGAGCCTGTTCGCCTTCGCTCTCGGCCTGTACCTGTGGTCGCGCCTCTTGAGGGCGGGGCGCGAGGACACCGGAGTAGTCCACTGGGCGGTGACCGGGCTGCTGGCCGGCTGCCTCGTACTGATCCACCCCGTGATGGCCATGGGGGCGCTGATCGGCTGCTCGGCGATGTTCGCGGGGACGGTGCGGCGGATCGGCCCGCGCACCTTGGCGCGCTGCACCGCGGGCGCGGTCACGGCGGCACTGCTGCTCGTCGTCTGGCCGTACGGCAACATCCTGTCGCTCCCGGACGCCTCCGCCCTGGACGCCTTCCACATCTCGGCCTACGAACTGATCCCCCAGCACTACGGGTTGGCACTCATCGGCCTGCCCGTCCTGCTGCTCAGGCTGCGCCGCTCCCGGCGCGACCCCCTGGTGCTGATGTGCCTGGGTACCGCCACCGTGGCCGTGTGCGGCTGGTTCACCGGGCACTACACGTGGGGGCGGGTCATTCCCCATCTGTTGTTCGGGCTGCAGTGTGCGCCGGCGGTCGAGCTGTGCGCCCCGTGGCCGCGCGGCGTGCGCGCCCGGACGGGCCGGGGCCTGCTCGCCGCGGTCTTCGCCGTCGCCCTGTTGAACGGCGCCCGGGTGCAGGCGGGCGCGCTGCTGTACGTGGTGCCCGCCCATCGGCTGCCCGTGGCCTTCACCGCCAAGGCGCAATACCTGCCCACCTGGCCGGGATTCGACTGGGCGGCCCGCCATTTCCGTTACGGAGAGGTGGTGTTGACCAATGACTACGAAGCTCTGCGGATGCTCCCGGGCTACGGCGTCTACACGGTGATGCCGGCCTGGCCCCAGCCGGAGATCCCCAGGTCGGAGAGCATGCGGCGGACCGCCGACGTGGCCCTGGCCCTGGACGCGCGGGCGACCGGGAGCGAGAGAAGGAAAGCGGTGTGCAGAGGAGGCGCCGACTGGCTCGTCCTCACCGGAGGACAGTCAATCCCGCCCGGTCAGGGCTTTGTTGAGACGGCGGAAGGCCCCGACGGGGTACGGCTGGTACGCGTCGCTCTCCGCTGTTGACGCCGGTAAACCACGTGACTGAATGTTGACGAGATATAGGCGGGAGCTCGCTTTTCCGCGTACTGTCCGTGCGCATGGTATGGCGTAACGCCGTGAATGGCGTCCTTCAGCAACTGACCGGCTACCAGCTGCGACGCGTCCCGGTTCCAGGCCAACGACCCCGTCGGGCAGCGCGTCCCGCGCCTGTCGCCGCGGCCCCCGCGCCCAAGCCCAACCCCGGCATCAAGTTCCCCGCCGACTACGACGACGGTGCGAAGGACATCATCCGTGCGGTGAAGCCGTTCTCGATGACTTCACCGGAGCGTCTCAACGCGTTCATCCTGGCCACCCGCCACGTCGTCAAGCACAACATCCCCGGCGCGATCGTCGAGTGCGGTGTGTGGCGCGGCGGCAGCATGCAGGCCTGCGCGAAGACCCTGCTGGCGGAGGGGGTCGAGGACCGCGAGCTGTACCTCTTCGACACGTTCGAGGGAATGACGCCGCCCACCGACGAGGACAAGCGCCTCGACGGAAAGTCCGCGCAGGAACTCCTCGACGTCCAGGGCAAGGACCGGCCGATCTGGGCCGTCGCCACCCTGGACGACGTCAAGTCCGGCTTTGAGAAGGTGCCCTACCCGGACAAGCACATCCACTACGTGCAGGGCAAGGTCGAGGACACCGTTCCGGGCGAGGCACCGGAGCAGATCGCCATCCTGCGCCTGGACACCGACTGGTACGCCTCGACCAAGCACGAGCTGGAGCACCTCTACTCGCGTCTGGTGAGCGGCGGCGTACTGCTCATCGACGACTACGGGTACTGGCAGGGCTCGCGGCAGGCCGTCGACGAGTTCCTGGAGGAGACGGGCGAGCAGTTGCTGCTGCTGCGCATGGACGAGGGGCGCATCGCGATCAAGCCGTGAGGCGCTGAGCAGGTGAGGCGTTGAGTACGGGGGAGGGGCCTGGCGGTTTCCGTTCGGGCCCCTCCCGCACGCGTGCGTCGCACACATGTGCGTACGTACGTGTCTGTTCGCATGCCGGCCTGCTTCAGCGCAGCTCTGCAGGCAGCAGGTCGGAGACGGCCTGCGCGGTCGCCTGCGCGGTCGCCTGTGCGGGTGTCTGCGCAGGCGCGTGCGCTGTCGTCTGTGCGTCCTGCTGGGCGGGCAGTACGGACGTGGCGGCCGTCGACCCGGACGCGGGGGCCGGAGCGCGGTCCTCCAGCGGTACGAAACGGGGCAGACCCTCGGTCTGGCCGAGGAACACACGGCGGACGACGCGCTCCGCCGCGAACCCGTCGTCGTACGGGCAGAACCGGGCGCGGAAGGCGGCACGCAGCTGCGCGGAGCGCGAGCCGCGCCAGTGGCCGGTCCGGAAGATGTCGATCAACTCGTCGTCGTTGCGGGCGATCGCGCCCGGCGGGAACTCGCGGATGTCGAAGTAGGTGCCGCGGGCCGCCTCGTACGCCTCCCAGTCGTCGATGTGCAGGACGATCGGACGGTCGAGGTTGGCGTAGTCGAACATCAGCGACGAGTAGTCCGTGACCAGGGCGTCCGAGGCCAGGCAGAGTGACTCGATCGAGTGATGTTCGCTCACGTCGACGATTCGGGCGCTGCTGTGGGAACTCGCGTGGTGCAGCGGGCCGTTGGTGAAGTAGTGGGCACGGGTCAGGATCACGTGCCGGGGCCCGAGGGACCGGGCGATGCGTTCGAGGTCGAGCGTGAGGCGCTGGGTCCGCCGGTAGTCGCGGTGCGTCGGAGCGTAGAGGACGGCGGTGGTGCCTTCGGGAATGTTCAGCGACTCGCGGATCCGGGCGACGTCGCCGGCGGTGGCGGTCTGGAAGACGTCGTTGCGCGGATAGCCGTGTTCGAGGGTGGTGTAGGCGGAGGGGTAGGCCTTTCCCCAGACGAGGGAGGAGTGGCGGTTGGAGGAGAGCAGGTAGTCCCACTTGTCGGTGTTCGCGAGCAGCTTCTCGAAGTCCATGTCCGCGGCGGGGCGGTCCTGGAGGTCGAGACCCATCGACTTCAGCGGGGTGCCGTGCTGGGTCTGCAGGAGGACCTGGCCGGGGCGTTTGGCGAGACGGTGGTCGAAGTTGACGTTGTTCACCAGGTACTTGGCGCGGGCCAGCGCACTCCAGTACGCGGCCGAGCCGGGCCGCAGCCGGCGGGTGCCGGTCGGGACGGTGTGGGCATGCGTGGGGGTGGTGAGCCACAACGTGCGGATGTGCGGGGCGAGTTCGCGGACCTTGGCCTCCAGGGCGGCCGGGTTGCAGGAGTAGCCGCGGCCCCAGTACGCGGCGAACACCGCCTGGTTGTCGCGGACGGGCAGCCGTAGCTGGATGCGGTAGTGCAGCTGCATGGCGGCAGACCGGGTGATGCGCAGGACGGCGCGGGTCCGGCCGGTGACGGTGCGGCGCACGGCCTGGGCGAGGGCCAGCGTCCGGTACGTGCGGTGGCTGCCCAGCCGGACGAGTGCCTGCCGCAGCCGGGTGCGGGGCGAGGGGGCCGCGATACGGGGCGCGGCGGGCGTGCCGACGGCGCCGAAGCCGACGGTGACCACGGGGCCCGCGGCGGCGATGCGCAGGGCGTCGTTGTCCTCGGCGGCGGTACCAGGGGTGGTACGTGCTGCGGCGCCCGCGGCGGTGCTGTCCGCGGTGGTGGCTGCGGCGCCCGCCGCGGTGCCGAACGCGGTGGTGGCCCCGGGGCCTGCTGCGGCGTTGTCAGTGGCTGTGGTGGCTGTGGTGGCAGTTGCGTCTGTGGCTCCGCCGCGTGCTGGGGTGTCGCGTGCTGCGCTGCCGTCCGTGGCGGAGGTTCCCTGGGGTCGGCCGGGGCCGCCTTGAGCGACACCCGTGGTCGTGGCGGGGGTCGGGGAGCTTGTCGACGAGGCGGTCTCGTCGGTGACTGCGGCCTTGGCGACCGCGGTCGCGGCGGCGCGGGCCGCGGCGTTCCGGGCGGCGGCGCTGCGGGCGGCGATGCCGCGGGGGCGGGCCGGGGTGCGGGAGAGGGCCGCGTCCGGGGTGCGGTACTTGCGGCAGTGTGCGCGGGCCCGGCGGAAGAACTCGGCGCGGCAGCCCTTGGGGAGGCGGCCGGGCCGGGTGAAGACGGTGCCGAAGTGGTCGATCATGCGGCGGTAGATCACCGGCCGCCAGCCCGCCAGTTCCGGGCGGGCGTCGAGGAACGCGAAGACCCGGTCGTACTGGTCGAACAGGTCGAAGTGCTTGCGGGAGGTGGTGGAGAGGATGTTGCCCTGGCGGCGCTGGCGGTAGTGGACGCACACCTCGTCGAGGGTGGAGATCGAGGACGCCGACATCAGGACGGGGTAGGTCCAGGGGGTGTCCTCGTAGTAGCCGGACGGGAAGGCGAAGTCCTGGCGTTCGATGAATTCGCGGCTGTACGCCTTGTTCCAGGCGACCATCAGGACACGGAGCAGACCGGGCCGGTCGGCGAGGGCGAAGGAGGCGGGGCCCTGTTCGTGCAGCTCGGCGCGGAACTGGTTGCGTTCTGCCTCGCCCGTCCAGAACGTACGGGCGTAGTCGAAGACCAGGACGTCGGGGGAGTCGGACTCCTTGAGACGGTCGGAGATCGACTGGAGGGCGCCGGGGGTGAGGGTGTCGTCGCTGTCGAGGAAGAGGAGGTAGTCGCCGCGGGCCAGTTCGAGCCCCATGTTGCGGGCGTTGCCCAGGCCGCCGTTCTCCGTCAGGTGCACGGGGCGGACCCGGGGGTCCCGGGCGGCGTACTCGTCGATGAGGTCGCCGCACGCGTCCGGTGAGCAGTCGTCCACCGCGATCAGTTCGAGGTCGTCGAAGGACTGGGTCAGCACCGAGTCCAGGCACTCCTCCAGGTATTCCTGGACCTGGTAGGCGGGCACGATCACGCTGAACCGGGGCACGGCACATCCATGGGGTCGACGCGGGCAGGACGGCCGCGCCCGGCAGGCGGGCGCGTCGTATGCCCGGCAACGGACCCTGGACCGGGACGGTTACGCGGGATGTGGCATACGGGGGAAGTTAGGAGAACGGGTTACCCGTAAGGGTGGTTCGGGGAGCCGATCCCGAACCACCCTTACGCAGCGGAGAGTTGGCGTGAGTGGTGAGTGGTGAGTGGTGAGTGGTGAGTGGTGTGAGTGGCTGGTCGGTCCGGTGGCTACTTCACCGCCCCGGCCATCACGCCCGACACGAACTGCTTCTGGAACGCGAAGAACACGATCAGCGGGATCACCATCGAGATGAACGCACCCGGTGCGAGGACGTCGATGTTGTTGCCGAACTGGCGGACCTGCTGCTGGAGCGCCACCGTGATCGGCGGGTTGGTGGCGTCCGCGAAGATCAGCGCGATCAGCATGTCGTTCCACACCCACAGGAACTGGAAGATGCCCAGCGAGGCGATCGCCGGACCGCCCAGCGGCATGACGACCCGGGTGAACAGCCGGATCTCGCCCGCCCCGTCGAGCCGTGCCGCCTCCAGGAGTTCGCGCGGGATCTCCGCGAAGAAGTTACGGAGGAGGAAGATCGCGAAGGGGAGGCCGAAGGCGACGTGGAAGAGGACCACGCCCATCGTCGTCTCGAAGATGCCGATCACGCCGAACATCTTCGCCACCGGTACGAGCGCCACCTGTACCGGCACCACCAGCAGCCCCACGACCGCCATGAACCACCAGTCCCGGCCCCGGAAGTCCATCCAGGCGAAGGCATATCCGGCGAGCGCGCCGATCACCACGACCAGCACCGTCGCGGGCACGGTGATCAGGGCCGTGCTGAGGAGGGAGTTGATGACCGTGTCGTTCTCAAGGATGGCCGAGTAGTTCTTGAGGGTCAGCTCCGCGGGCGCGGTGAAGACCTTCCACCACCCGGTCGCGGCGATGTCGGAGGCGTCGCGAAGCGAGGAGATCATCAGCCCGACGGTCGGCATCAGCCAGAACAGCCCGACCAGGATCAGGAAGATCCGCATCACACCGCCGCCGGCCCCGGCCGCGATGCGTGCCGGAAGGGACCGCTTCGCCTTCACGATGTCGGTGGCGACTGTCATCGGCCCTGCTCCTTCCGCATGCGACGGATATTGAAGAGCATCACCGGGATCACGAGCAGCAGCAGGAACACCGCGATGGCACTGCCGATGCCAAGGTCCGCATCGTCCCCGAACGACGACTGGTAGAGCTGGAGCGCGAGGACGTTCGCATCGTCCAGCGAGTCGCCGGGCGCGATGATGAAGACCAGGTCGAAGATCTTCAGGACGTTGATCATCAGGGTGACGGTGACGACCGCGAGAACCGGAGCCAGCAGGGGCACCGTGATCCGGCGGAACACCTGCCACTCGTTCGCCCCGTCCACCCGCGCGGCCTCCAGGAGTTCACGCGGCAGACTCGCCAGGCCCGCCGCGATCAGCACCATCGCGAATCCGGCCCACATCCAGACGTACGAACCGATGATGGCCGGGGTCACCACGCTCGGCCCGAGCCAGTTGACGCCGTTGTACTGCTCGCGGAAGTTGCTTGCCGGGAGCCGGAGTTCGGCTCCGTCCGCCTTGGCGGAGAGCGAGAAGGAGCCGTCCGCGGCGGCCTCGGTGGAGTCGACCACCTGGCCGTCCTTGACCGCCTCGATCTTGATGCCCTTGAGGCCCGACTCCTTGCTGTCGATCACGTTCGGCTTGCCGCCGCCGCCCTTGGTGAAGTCCAGCCACGCCGTCCCGGTGACCCGGTCGGGAGCCGTCGGCGGGGCCTTCGCGGGCTGCGCGTCGCCCGGCATCTGGGCCGGAGCGACGCCGATCAGCGGCAGATTGACCTGCTGCCCGGCCCGTACCGGCTGTTTGGTGAGGTACGCGCCGCCGCCCGCCGCCTTCAGCGGATGCACCGGCAGCGGACGGGCCTTGGGGAAGCCGGAGGACTCGGCGAACGTGTCGTGCACGCCCACCCAGACCGCGTTGGCCACCCCCCGGTCCGGGTCCTGCTCGTACACCAGCCGGAAGATGATGCCCGAGGCGAGCATCGAGATCGCCATCGGCATGAAGACGACCAGCTTGAACGCGGTGCCCCAGCGGATCCGCTCGGTGAGCACGGCGAAGATCAGGCCGAGCGCGGTGGAGACGGTCGGGGCGACGACCACCCAGATCAGGTTGTTCTTGATCGCGGTGAGGATGGTGTCGTCGGTGAAGAGGCTGGCGTAGTTGTCGAACCCGGCGAAGCCGGTGCCCGCCTTGTCGAAGAAGCTGCGGTAGACGGAGTACCCGATCGGGTAGACCACGAGCGCGCCCAGCAGAACCAGCGCGGGCAGCAGGAAGCCGGCCGCGACCAGTTTGCGTGTGCCGGTCACGCTCTTGTGCTTGTCCGGGGTGGCGGGGGGCGGCGTCACGCTGGCCACGGCCCCCGCGGTCGGTGAGGTCATGGCGTCAGTTCTTGTACGCCGCGGCCGCGTCGGTCTCCAGCTTCTGCTGCGTGCCCGCGATGTCCTTCGGGTTCCGCAGGAAGTCCTGGAGGGTCTTCCACTCGCCCTTGCCCGGCGTGCCGCCGAACGACTGCGGCGCCTGGTCCGACATGTCGAAGCGGAAGTCGTCGCCCGCGCCGACCAGCGCCTTCGCGATGTCGCGCAGCGTGTCGTTGGGGTAGGCCGACATGTCCAGGGACTTGTTCGGCGAGATGAAGCCGCCCGCGCCCGCCGAGATCTTCGCCGCGTCGGTGGAGGCCAGGAAGGTCATCAGCGCCTTCGTCGCCCTGGTGTCCTTCAGCGCCACCGCGACGTCGCCGCCGGTCACCACCGGGGACTTGGCGCCGACCGCCGGGAACGGGAAGACCTTGGCGTCGGTGCCGAGCTTGGCCTTCGTCTGGCCGATGTTGACCGCGACGAAGTCGCCCTCGAAGACCATCGCCCCCTTGGGGGTGTCACCGCCCGTGAAGGTCTGCTCCACCGACTTGGGGAACGGGGTGCCGACCGCGCCCTTGGCGCCGCCGACCAGGTAGTTGTCCTTGCCGAAGAGCTGCGCGAGGGTGGTCAGCGCGTCCTTCACGGACGGGTCCGTCCACTTGATCTTGTGCTGGGCGAGCTGGTCGTACTTCTCCGGGCCCGCCTGCGAGAGGTAGATGTTCTCGAACCAGTCGGTGAGCGTCCAGCCGTCCGAGCCGCCGACCGAGACCGGGGTGACGCCGGACTGGGAGATCGTCTCGGCGGTCTTCAGGAAGTCCGGCCAGGTCTTGGGCTCGGTGGCGCCCGCGTTCTCGAAGGCCTTGGTGTTGTACCAGACCAGGGACTTGTTGGCGGCCTTGTAGTACACCCCGTACTGGGTGCCGTTCACGGCCGCGATGTCCTTCCAGCCCTTGGTGTAGTTCTTGTCCAACTGGGCCTGGGTGCCGGTGTCGAGTGGCTTCAGCCACTTCTTCTCGACGGCCTGCTTGAGCGCCCCCGGCTGCTGCAGCAGGGCCACGTCCGGGGGAGTGCCGCCGGAGATCTTCGAACCGAGGTACGTGAGCATGGCGTCCTGGGTCGGCACATAGCTGACCGTCGCCCCGGTGCGGTTCTCGAACTCCTTGAGCACCTTCTTGAAGTTCTCGCCCTCGGGCCCCGTCCAGACCGCGATCACCTGGAGCTTCTCGCCGTCCAGCTTGGGCAGTTGAAGGGTGTCCGCAGGAGGCTTGGGGGCGCCCGAGGCGCTGCCCGTCGCCTTGCCGTCGCCCGGCTTGTCCTCACCGCCGCACCCGGTGAGCGCGAGTGCGCCCACGGCGGCGAAGGCGACGGCGGCCCGGCGGGCCTGCCTGCCCGACCTGCCGGCACTGCTCCGCCGGTCCTGCTGGTTTCGCTCGCGAGAAGTTGTGCGCATCACTGGCCCCGTCTCTCCCGTACACGTACTGACCGGCCCGACCGCCGCTCTCTACTGTCCCGTTTACGTTCCCGTGGGTCAGTCCTACGCCCGGCGGTGGTGGCCCGCAATAGTGCCTTCGGTGTCAACTCGGCTTTCGTAATGGCCTCGTGACGTCAAGTCAGGACGCGCACGGCGTCCGGCGGGCGATCGCACGACGTCGGACCGGTGGCCCGTGGTGTCGGTGCGACGGCCTCGTGATGTCGGGTCGGCGGTCCCGGTGATGTCGGGTCGGCGGATCAGCGCACCTCCTGGGGTGTGTCCAGTGGGGGCACGGGGGCGGCGTTGACCGTACGGGCCGCGCGGTCGAGGGCGCTGGCCAGCAGTGCGAGGTCGGTGGGGCCGTTGCCCAGCTCGCGGACCGGGCGGCGGGTGGGCGGGTCGCCCATCCGCTCCCACTCCAGCGGGACCACGGTGGGCCGCTGGGTGGCCGTCCGCGGGATGCGGCCGGTGACCCGGCCGCCCTGGAACGGCGTCACCGCACCGTCGGCGTGCAGCAGCCGGCCGCGGCCGGGGGCGGGCTCCTCCGGAGCGGGTGCGGCGGGCGGCGGGTCGAGTACCACCCGCAACAGCCGCTCCCCCTTTGCCAGTTCGGTGTCGGCCGTACGGTCGGGGCGGGCCGTGGCCGCCACCAGATGCACCCCGAGCCGCTCGCCGTGTCGGGCCACCGCCTCCAGGGCGCGTACGACAGAACCGGCGGAGGGTCGTCCCGTACTGCCGAGGGCGGGCGCGACCAGGGCGTCGAAGTCGTCGACGAGCACCACGAGCCGGGGCAGCGGCGAGGGCCCGCAGCCGGCCTGGGCCTGCCGCTCCCGCTCCCGCGTCGCCGCGGGCCGCAGCCGCAGGGTGCCGGTGCCGGGGGCTTCGACGTCGGCACGGGTGTCGGAGCGGGCCTCCGCACGGGCGCCACCGTGGGTGTCCGTGCGCTGGGCGCCGATGGAGGCGTACGGGGCGCCCGCCCTGCCGGGAGCGCTCCCGGCGCCGGGTGCCGCGCCCGCACCGGTGCCCGCCCCCACGCTCGTACCGGCGCCGGACGCGGCATCGGGGTAACTGCCGCTGCCCGTACGGGTGCTGGTGCTGCGGGTCCCGAGGAGGTCCGACCCGGAGGCCGAGGAGGCCGAGGAGGCCGCGGAGGCGGCAGAGGCCGTTGTGGCGCCGGAGGTCCCGGAGGTCCCGGTGATGCCCGCCCGGGAAGCCTCCGGGGCCCGGCGCTGGCCCACCAGGTGGCCCGCGGCCGCCTCGGGTCCCGGAGAGGGGTGCGGGGTGCGGCCCGCGTGCCAGTCGGCGAAGCCCAGGGCGCCCAGGAGTTCGTCGCGGCGCTTCAGCTCGGCGCCCAGGGCCTGCGCGAACTCGCGCATCCGCACCGGGTCAGAGGCCACCAAGTGCGTGGAGACGTGCGGGAGTTCGGTGCAGGCGCGCAGCCCGTCGCCGCGGTCGCCGCCCGCGCCGTCGACCAGGATCAGGCCGAGCCGGTCCGGCCGGGCCGCCGCCGCCAGCGAGGCCGCCGCCGAACGCAGCAGCTCCGTGCGCCCGCTGCCCGCCGGGCCCTCGACCAGCAGATGCGGTCCTTCGGTCGCCAGGTCCGCGCAGACCGGGCCGCGCGGGCCCGCCCCGAGCACCGCCCACGCGCGCGTGGCGCCCGGAGCCTGCTCGTCGTCGGCCGCCGCGGCCCAACGGGCCATCAGCGAAGCGGGAGTCGCCCTGGCCAGGCCCAGCTCGTCGAGCAGTCGGGCCGTCGAGGGAAGGGCCGCGACCGAGAGCCGGCCCGGCCTGCCGCCGGACGCCGTGCCGCCCGCGCCGGGGCCGTACCCCTGCCCCTGGCCCGTGGTGTCCGCCGCGTCCGTGCGCAAGGGGGCCAGGGCCCGCGCGAAGCGCTCCGCCCATGCCGCCGACACCGCGTCCACCGAGGCGAGGGTGCCGTGCCCGGCGCTCTGCCCGCCCGCGGTGCGCAGCACTCGTACCGCCGTGGCGACGTCACCGCTGAGCAGCGCCACCGCCCCGCACTCGCGGAAGGCGGGGGACACCGCGCAGGCCGCACCGTACGTCGCCTCGACCGGTGAGAGAGGGGAAGCGGCGGCCGTCTCCGCGAGGCACAGCAAGTGGATGCCGTGCGCCGAGCCGTGGGCCGCGAGCCGGGCCGTCGCCTCGCGCAGTCCGGCCGAGCCGGGGTCGCCGTCGACGATCACCACCGTGCGCGGACCGCCCGGATCCAGGGGGCCTTCCTCCGTGCGCCGTACGAGCTCGGCCACGCGCGCGGACGCCTGGTCGCGGTCGTACGCGAGCAGCAGCCGGCAGTCCTGGCCGTGCGCGGGGCGCAGGTGCGGCAGCCAGCCGAGCCAGCCCCACTCCCGGGCCCGCTCCTCGATCGAGCGCGCTCGGTCCGCGCTGATCAGGACGATCTCCAGATCGGTGGGGGAGTGCAGCGCGGCGAGCTGAGCCACCACGGAGCGCGCCAGTCCGGCCAGCCGGGCGCGCGGTCCGGCAAGACCCAGCGCACCGGCCTCCCGCAGCCCCACCGTGACCGGCACCGCGGGCAGCGTCGTCCCCGCGCCGCCGGGCGCGGACCGGTCCGCCGTGCCGAGCCGGAGAACCAGGGACTCCGGGTGGCCGGGCCCGCGCTCCCACAGCCGGGGGCCCGGCTGGAGCGCGGTGAGCAGCAGCGTCGCCGCGTCGGGCCAGGTGTCGGGGGCCACGGCGGGGGCGCCGCCGGTGCCGTGGGCGCCGCCGCGCGCGGCGGAGGCGTCGGCCTCGGACGGTGCCGCGGCGGTCCGGGCGCCGGTGGTCGCGGAGTGCGGGGGCGTCGTGCCCGCGCCGTCGCCCGCGTAGTCGTGGGTGGCCTCGCCACGGCCTCCGGCGAGGCGCCGCGCCCAGCCCCCTATGCCGCCGCGCCGCCGGGGCTCGTCCCTGCGGTCGTCGCCGCGGTCGTCCCCCCGGCCGCTGCCTGCCCCGGCCGCCGCTCCGTGGTCGGTGCCCCGGCCGCCCGTCTCGACGACCCGCCCCGATCCGTGCGTACGGTCGGAGGTCCCGCCGAAGGGGCCCTGCCCCCTGCCCGCCGGGGGCGCCGCGGGGCTCCCGGGTCCGGCGGGGTGCCCCGGTCCGGTTCCGTACGCCCCTTGGCCGTCGGTCGGCCCGGTTCCGTACGCCCCTTGGCCGTCGGCCGGTCCGGTTCCGTACGCCCCCTGGCCGTCGGCCGGTCCGGTTCCGTACGCCCCTTGGCCGTCGGTCGGTCCGGTTCCGTACGCCCCTTGGCCGTCGGTCGGTCCGGTTCCGTACGCCCCCTGGCCCCCGGCCGGGTCGGTCCGGATGTCGGGGCCCGTGCCCTGGGCGGGTACCGTCCCGTAACTCCCCTGGTGGGGACCGCTGTTGGCCGCGGACTCCGCCGCGCGGCCGCTCACCTTGTGGTGCGCGGCACCGCCGCCGTACCGCCCGGGGGAAGCTGCCGGGGTGGCGGTGGAGGTCCTGGTCACCCGCAGGTGGCCCTCGCCGTCGGGGGCCGTGGCGAGCGCCGTGCCGTGCGCGCCCGCGGGCGCGAGGCGCAGGGCGGACTCGCCGACCCGCAGCAGGGCACCGGGGGCGAGCCGGACCTCGCGGGCGCCGACGTCCGTGCCGTCCAGCGTCGTGCCGTTCGTGGAGCCGAGGTCGGCGACCGTGACCCGGCCGTCCCCGGTGAGCGTCACCGTGCAGTGCAGCCGGGACACGTCGGGGTCGTCCAGCGGTACGTCCGCGTCGGCCGAGCGGCCGATCCGGACCTGCCCGCCGTGCAGCAGGTGCACACCGCCCGCGTCGGGGCCCGCCACCACCTGGAGCTGGGCCAGGTCGGACAGCTCGGGCGCCTCTGCGTCCGCCGGGGACTGGAGCGACAGGACCGCGCCGTCCACCAGCGGGGGCTCGCCCAGCGCGCACCGCTGCGCGTCGAGGCGCTCGCGCCCGGCGTACACCACCACCGCGCCCGTGGTCTCCGGACTGCCCTGGCCCTGCACGGCGGCGGCGAGGCCGGAGGCGACCGCGGCCAGCGCGGTCCCGGCGGGCGCGGTCACGAGCACGTCGCAGACCGCGGCGGCGGCCCGGGGCACGGGCCCGGAGGCCCCCGGCGCCGCGGCACCCGGAGCGGTCCCGGGTGCCGGGCCCCCCGTGGTCGTCACTCTGCTCTGGCCGCTGCGCGGCGCGAGGACGGTCAGCCGGATCTGCATCGCGTCAGCGGTCCCTTCTGCGCGCGGTGCCCGGCGGCGGGGCCGAGGAGGAGCCGTCCAGCCCGCCGCCCCCGCGAAGTCCCCCCACCCGGCACGGACGCGTCGTCCGGTACAGGTCGGCACCCACCACGGGGTGTTGAGGGACTCGTGCGCCCTCGACTACCCCAGAGGTCTGTGCTGATGGCATCCTCGCACCTGCCACTGACAACCCGCCCGCCGCCCGTCGCCAAGTGATCTTGAATGGTCGGCTGTGGACGCAAAAGAGCCCGTATGAGGCACGCTCGGACACTGCCGGGGCGGTCCGGCGGCAGTGCCGGGGCGGCCTTGCCGAACGACAGTGACACACCCCGCACGGGTGTGCGGCAACCATCCGCAAGACGTGCGCGTCTTCCCCGGGAACACGTGTGCAGTGCGTACGCGGCACTTTCCGCCGCTCGTTCCGGAATGCGGGACGCGCGTTCGGCCGGTGCCCCGTTCGGCGGCACTAGAGTTGGACAACCGGAATAACCGGCAGCGGGAACATCAGCAGCCCGACACGCGAACCACGATCAGGGTCAGTCACCGACCAGCAGGGAGTGCATGACGTGCGGCCGGTAGGCAGCAAGTACCTGCTTGAGCAGCCGCTCGGGCGCGGAGCCACAGGCACCGTCTGGCGGGCCCGTCAGCGGGAGACCGCGGGAGCCGAGGCGGCCGTCGCGGGCCAGCCCGGCGAGACCGTCGCCATCAAGGTCCTCAAAGAGGAGCTGGCGAACGACGCGGACGTGGTGATGCGCTTCCTGCGCGAACGCTCCGTACTCCTGCGGCTGACCCACCCCAACATCGTGCGCACCCGCGACCTCGTCGTCGAGGGCGATCTCCTCGCCCTCGTCATGGACCTGATCGACGGTCCGGACCTGCACCGCTACCTCCGCGACAACGGCCCCTTCACACCCGTCGCCGCCTCTTTGCTGACGGCGCAGATCGCCGACGCCCTCGCCGCGAGCCACGCGGACGGCGTCGTGCACCGCGACCTCAAGCCCGCGAACGTACTGGTCGACGAGCGCGACGGTGCGATGCACCCGATGCTCACCGACTTCGGCATCGCCCGCCTCGCGGACTCCCCCGGCCTCACCCGCACCCACGAGTTCGTCGGTACGCCGGCCTACGTCGCGCCGGAGTCCGCCGAGGGCCGCCCGCAGACCTCCGCCGTCGACATCTACGGCGCGGGCATCCTGATGTACGAACTGGTCACCGGCAGGCCCCCGTTCGCCGGCGGCACCGCCCTGGAGGTGCTGCACCGGCACCTCAGCGAGGAGCCGCGCCGCCCCACCACCGTCCCCGAACCCCTGTGGACGGTCATCGAGCGCTGCCTGCGCAAGGAGCCCGACGAGCGGCCCAGCGCCGAGAACCTGGCCCGTGCGCTGCGTACCGTCGCCGCCGGAATCGGCGTGCACTCCACGGCCGCGCAGGTCGAGGCGGCCATGGGGGTCGGTGCGCTGCTCGCACCCGACCCGGCGCCCGCGCCCGTGCCGGACACCGGCTCGGTGAACGAGGCCGACCCGACGCAGGTGCTGCCGAGCAACGCGGGATCGTACGACCCCAACGGCGCGACCAGCGTGCTGCCCTCCACGGGCGGGAACGGCCCGCGCGGCGCCGCCGACCCGACCGCCGTCATGCCGCCGGTGCCCCCGCACCCGGCCGGGGCGCCCGCCGGTTCGCCCTCAGGGGCCGGGCCCGAGGACCCGCACCCCTGGCAGAACCAGCTGCGCGCGGCCCGCGACCGCAACGAGCAGACCTCCGTGCAGTACCTGGACCCGAGCCAGGACCCGCTGCGCCGCCGCCCGCAGCGCCAGCAGCAGCAGCGCGGGCAGCAGCCCCCGATGCCGCCCCAGCACCAGCAGAACCAGCAGCAGTACCCGCCGCAGCAGCAGCGCCCGCCCCAGAGGCAGCAGCGCCAGCAGCCGCCGCAGCAGAACTACGTGCCTCAGCACCACCAGCCCCAGGCGCCGCCCCCGCAGCAGCAGTACGCGCCCCAGCCCCAGCAGCCCCAGGCGCCCGCCCCGCGCGAGCCCCGGCCGCCGAGGGAGCCGCGGCGCCGCAGCGCCAACCCGATGCGGATTCCCGGCCTCGGCTGCCTCAAGGGCTGTCTGGTCACGGTCGTCCTGCTGTTCGTCGCGGGCTGGCTGGTCTGGGAGCTGTCCCCGCTCCAGGGGTGGATCGGCACCACGAAGGGCTACTTCGACCAGATCGGCGACTGGTTCACCAGCGTCAAGGACTTCTTCGAGAGCCTGGGCGGCAGCTCCAAGCCGTAACGGGGAAGAGGACGCCGGTACGGGGTGCCGGGAACGGAGTGCCGGGAACAGGGCGCCTGGAGCGGGGCGCCTGGAACGGGCTCCGGGTGCTCACTGGGGAGACATGTCGACTTCCGGGGGTGGATTTCACCCCCGGAGTGCGGAATGACGCCGTTCAGGGGCCATCCTGGGCACTCAACGCCTCGTCGGCGGCGTACTTTGAGGGCCGACGCCAGCCGCTGAGGGAGCAGTCTTGGCACGGAAAATCGGCAGCCGGTACACCGCCCACCAGATCCTGGGGCGCGGCAGCGCGGGCACGGTATGGCTCGGCGAGGGTCCCGAGGGACCCGTCGCCATCAAGATGCTGCGCGAGGACCTGGCCTCCGACCAGGAACTCGTCGGCCGCTTCGTCCAGGAGCGCACCGCGCTCCTCAAGCTCGACCACCCGCACGTCGTCGCGGTGCGCGACCTCGTCGTCGACGGCAACGACCTCGCGCTCGTCATGGACCTCGTACGGGGCACCGACCTGCGCACCCGCCTCGACCGCGAGCGCAGACTCGCCCCCGAGGCGGCCGTCGCCATCGCCATCGACATCGCCGACGGTCTCGCCGCCGCGCACGCGGCCCAGATCGTGCACCGCGACGTCAAGCCGGAGAACGTGCTGCTCGACATGCAGGGGCCGCTCGGCCCCGGCGGCTCGCACCCCGCGCTGCTCACCGACTTCGGTGTCGCCAAGCTGATCGACACCCCGCGCCGCACCAGGGCCACGAAGATCATCGGTACCCCGGACTACCTGGCCCCCGAGATCGTCGAGGGGCTGCCACCGCGCGCGGCCGTGGACATCTACGCGCTGGCGACCGTCCTGTACGAGCTACTCGCGGGCTTCACGCCGTTCGGCGGGGGGCACCCGGGGGCGGTACTGCGTCGGCACGTGACCGAGACGGTCGTTCCGCTTCCGGGGATTCCGGAGGAACTGTGGCAGCTCATAGTGCAGTGCCTCGCGAAGGCGCCCGCGTCGCGGCTGCGGGCTTCGGAGCTGGCGGCGGGGCTGCGCGAGCAGCTGCCGCTGCTGGTGGGGATGGGACCGCTGGACGTCGACGAGCCGGATTCGGAGCCACAGGCTCCGACGGAGTCGGTGGCGTACGAGGGTGAGTCGGGGGACCGCGACGAGGACCCGCAGCCGCGCCGGGGAGCGGTTCCGCTTGTGCCCGGTACGACGCTCGACTCGTCCAACAGGGACACACACACGTCGATGCGGGTGCCGGCGCCGGACGAGCTGGCGGGCGGCCCGCTGGGCACGGCGCGGGTGCCGCGGGCGACCGGGGACCGGCGGCCGGGGTCGGCGCGGCACCGGTCGGAGGTGCGGAAGCGGCGGCTGATCATGACGACGGCGGGGGTGGCCCTGCTGGCGGCGGTGGGGGTCGGCGGCTGGCTGGTCGCCTCGTCGGCGGACGAGGGGGCGGGACCGGGGCCGGGGACCAGCCAGTCGGGGACGGCGGAGCCGTAGGGCGGGGCGGGGGCGTTTGCGCCTGCGGCGGGCTCCGGTCCCTTTGTGCTGCGGCGCTGTGTGGCCGTGCCGTGCGGGCCGGTGGGTGGCGGGCCTTGCCTGCGGCGCTGCCCCTCCCCGCCCCTTCACCTGAACCGCTCGCCGCGGGGCAAAGACGGGTCACGGCTCGCGCCGGTGGGGGCTGGTGTCCCGGGCTGCGCCCGGTGCACGGCTGCGCCGCGCGTCCTCAAACGCCGGACGGGCTGAATGGGACGCCCGGACCGGCCTTCACCCCGTACCGGTTACGCTGGTGCGGTGGCAGTCGTCGATGTATCCGAAGAGCTGAAGTCCCTCTCCTCGACCATGGGGTCGATCGAGGCCGTCCTGGACCTCGACAGGATGAGGGCCGACATCGCCGTGCTCGAAGAGCAGGCCGCGGCGCCGTCCCTGTGGGACGACCCCGATGCCGCCCAGAAGATCACCAGCAAGCTCTCGCACCTCCAGGCCGAGCTCCGCAAGACCGAGGCGCTGCGCGGTCGGATCGACGACGTCGCGGTGATGTTCGAGCTGGCCGCCGACGAGAACGACGCCGACGCCCTCGCCGAGGCCGAGTCCGAGCTCGTCTCCGTACGCAAAGCGCTGGACGAGATGGAGGTCCGTACCCTCCTCTCCGGCGAGTACGACGAGCGCGAGGCCCTCGTCAACATCCGCGCCGAAGCGGGAGGCGTCGACGCCTCCGACTTCGCCGAGCGCCTCCAGCGGATGTACCTGCGCTGGGCCGAGCGGCACAACTACTCCACCGAGGTCTACGAGACGTCGTACGCCGAAGAGGCCGGCATCAAGTCGACCACCTTCGTCGTCAAGGCTCCGTACGCCTACGGCACGCTCTCCGTCGAGCAGGGCACGCACCGGCTGGTGCGCATCTCGCCGTTCGACAACCAGGGGCGCCGGCAGACCTCCTTCGCGGGCGTCGAGGTCCTCCCGGTCGTCGAGAAGACCGACCACGTCGAGATCGACGAGTCCGAGCTGCGCGTGGATGTCTACCGCGCGTCGGGCCCCGGCGGCCAGGGCGTCAACACCACCGACTCGGCGGTGCGCCTGACGCACATCCCGACCGGCATCGTCGTCTCCTGCCAGAACGAGCGCTCCCAGATCCAGAACAAGGCGAGCGCCATGAACGTCCTCCAGGCGAAGCTCCTTGAGCGCCGCCGCCAGGAGGAGCAGGCCGCGATGGACGCCCTCAAGGGCGACGGCGGCAACTCCTGGGGCAACCAGATGCGTTCGTACGTCCTGCACCCGTACCAGATGGTCAAGGACCTCCGTACGGAGTTCGAGGTCGGCAACCCGCAGGCGGTCCTCGACGGCGAGATCGACGGCTTCCTCGAAGCCGGCATCCGCTGGCGCAAGCAGCAGGAGAAGTAGGCGGGCGAGCAACGAAGGAGCGCCGGGACCCTGAGGGGTTCCGGCGCTTCCGCGTTCCCGGTACGAGAGCGGACATGTCACGGTGCTGTGTACATCGCGCGGGCAAGTGTTCGTAAAACCGACACAACGCCCGGAACGACCTTGACGCAATTCTTAGGGCTGGGGGAGTGTGGCGGGCAGCATGCGTATGTCTGGGGCGGGTGTGAACGGGGGCGAGCGGGCGGCCTCTTGAGAGGCGGTCCCGTGAACTGACATCCCCGCCGAAGCCGTTGCCCCTGCATTGCTGCTCCATCGACTCGATTTCGAAGAGCTCAGCCAGCTACTGGGGGTAGCAACCAGATGACCAACAAGATGCGCGTCCGCGTCGCGCGGATCGCCGCCGGTGCGGTGATCGCCGCCGGTGCGTCGCTGACCGTCGCGGGTGTCGCCCAGGCCGCCGGTACGGGCACGGACGCCCAGGGCGGCGTCGGCGTGGAGATCAACGCCGGTATCGACGCGGCGGACCCGGGCGACCCGGCCGACCCCGCGGACCCGAAGCCGCCGGCCGACCCCGCGGACCCGGCCGACCCGGCCGATCCCGCGGACCCGGCGGACCCCGCCGATCCTGCGGACCCGGCCGATCCCGCGGACCCGAAGCCGCCGACCGACCCGACCGACCCGGCCGACCCCACGGACCCGAAGCCGCCGACCGACCCGACCGACCCGGCCGACCCCACGGATCCGGCCGATCCCACGGACCCGGCCGACCCCTCGGACCCGAAGCCGCCGACCGACAAGCCGAAGCCGCCGACGGACAAGCCCAAGCCTCCGCCGACGGACAACCCGAAGCCGCCGACCGACCCGACGAAGCCGCCCACCGGCGACCCGACGGCTCCCGGCAGCACCGGCGGCAACGACAACACCGGCCAGTCCGGTGGCACCGGTGACAACACCGACGTCGACAGCATCGCCAACCGTCCGGTCGAGCAGGCCAAGCCGAAGGACGAGCTGGCCGCGACCGGTGCGGGCGACACCACGCTCCTGCTGGCCGGCGCCGCGACGATGATCGCGGGCGGCGTCGCCTTCCGCTTCCTGCCCCGCCTGGGCGGCCGCGGCGGCGACGCGGCCTGATCCGCGACCACGGCGGAGTCCGCAGCCACAGCGGAGTCCGCAGTCACAGCGGTGAGTAGGCGGCCGCACTGCGACAGAGGAGGGGCCCGGGGTGCACACCAGCGCCCCGGGCCCCTCTTCGTACGTATCGAACCGCTACGCGGCCTGGTGGGCCACCAGGGCCATCGCCGTCACCAGTATCAGCAGCAGCGCGATCAGCGCCGCCGGGCTGAGCTGGGAGAACGGGTTCTGCTGCTGCTCCAGGCGCTGCCTGCTCGCCCGGCACGTGGGGCAGCGGCCCTCGGCCACCGGTCCCGCGCAGTTCGCGCACACCAACCGGTCATAGGTCATGCGCTCTCCTTTTCCGGTCACCGGCCGCACACTCCGAGCAACGTCCCTCGACACTTCGCGTTCTCTCCCCATAACGCCCGGGGAAACGCATCCGTTCCCCTCCACTGTGCCAGCTGGCCGCCCGATCGGCGCGGCCCGAGGTCGCCGGCCACCCGCGGGCACACGGCAAACCGGAGCAAACCCCTCATCGCAGGGAAGCAGCCTGCGGGCGTACGGCCGGGTCGCGTATGGTCACGCACACCTACTCCCGGCGACCGTGGTGCACCTGTGATCCGATTCGACAACGTGTCCAAGTCCTACCCGAAGCAGAACCGGCCCGCCCTGCGGGACGTCTCCCTGGAGGTCGAGAAGGGCGAGTTCGTCTTCCTGGTCGGTTCCTCCGGCTCCGGCAAGTCCACCTTCCTGCGGCTGCTGCTGCGCGAGGAGCGCGCCAGCCAGGGTCAGGTGCACGTCCTGGGCAAGGACCTCGCGCGCCTGTCCAACTTCAAGGTGCCGCAGATGCGCCGCCAGCTCGGCTGCGTCTTCCAGGACTTCCGGCTCCTCCCCAACAAGACCGTCGCCGAGAACGTCGCCTTCGCGCAGGAGGTCATCGGCAAGCCCAAGGGCGAGATCCGCAAGGCAGTCCCGCAGGTGCTCGACCTGGTCGGCCTCGGCGGCAAGGAGGACCGGATGCCCGGCGAGCTCTCCGGTGGTGAGCAGCAGCGCGTGGCCATCGCGCGGGCCTTCGTCAACCGCCCCATGCTGCTGATCGCGGACGAGCCGACCGGCAACCTCGACCCGCAGACCTCCGTCGGCATCATGAAGCTGCTGGACCGCATCAACCGCACCGGCACCACTGTGGTGATGGCGACCCACGACCAGCAGATCGTCGACCAGATGCGCAAGCGCGTCATCGAACTTGAGAAGGGCCGTCTCGTACGCGACCAGTCTCGCGGCGTCTACGGCTACCAGCACTGAAAGGACGCCGATGCGCGCCCAGTTCGTCCTGTCGGAGATCGGTGTCGGTCTCCGAAGGAATCTCACGATGACCTTTGCCGTCATCGTCTCCGTGGCTCTCTCCCTCGCTCTCTTCGGCGGCGCCCTCCTGATGCGCAACCAGGTCAGCGAGATGAAGAGTTTCTGGTACGACAAGGTCAACATCTCCATCTACTTCTGCAACAAGAACGACGCCGAGACGGGTGTGGCGCAGTGCGCCAAGGGCGCCGTCACCGCCGAGCAGAAGAAGCAGGTCGAGACCGACCTGAAGAAGATGGACGTCGTCGAGAGCGTCTTCTACGAGAACGCGGATCAGGCGTTCAAGCACTACAAGGAGCAGTTCGGCAACACCCCGATGGCGAACGTCATCACGCCGGACCAGATGCAGGAGTCCTTCCGCGTCAAGCTCAAGGACCCGCAGAAGTACAAGGTGGTGGCCACCGCTTTCGCGGGCCGTGCGGGGGTGCAGTCCGTCGAGGACCAACGCTCCATCCTCGACCAGCTCTTCGAGCTGATGAACGGCATGAACGTCGCGGCCCTCGTCCTGATGGGCCTGATGCTCGTCATTGCGCTGATGCTGATCGTGAACACGGTGCGCGTGTCCGCGTTCAGCAGACGGCGCGAGACCGGCATCATGCGGCTCGTCGGCGCGTCCAGCTTCTACATCCAGGCGCCGTTCATCATGGAGGCCGCCGTCGCGGGCCTCATCGGCGGTGCCTTCGCCTGTGTGCTGCTCGTGCTCGGCCGGTACTTCCTGATCGACCACGGCATCGCGCTCGCCGAGAAGATGGAACTGGTGCAGTTCATCGGCTGGGACGCGGTCCTCACCAAGCTGCCGCTGGTGCTCGCGATCAGTCTGTTGATGCCCGCGCTCGCCGCCTTCTTCGCACTGCGCAAGTACCTGAAGGTGTAGCCGCGGCCTCCACCGTGTGACAACAGCCCCACCCGAACCCCGTGTTCCCTGCGGCATCCCGCCGTACGGGGCACGGGGTTTGTCCTAGACTCGTCGCCATGTCAGGCCCGGAGTTCGGTGTCCGGCCCCGCGGACTCTGCCGCGGGGCGGCCCTGACATTGGTCTTCGCGGGTGCGCTGGCCACCGTCTCGGCGACCGGTTCATGGAGCGACGAGGACGGACGGCAGCCGTCTTCGGCCATCAGGCCCGCGGGGGTGAGCGCCGACCGCGACGCGGTGTCCCGGGCCGCGGCCGCGGCGGTCGCCGACGGAAAGTCCGGCAAGAAGGCCGCCCAGGAAGAGGTCAGCCGCAGCGGCGACCGGTGGGGCGCGGTCTACGACCCGGCGGAGTACCGGGAGTTCGCGCAGTCCCTCGACGGCGAGTACACCGGCGTCGGCCTGTGGGCCAAGCGGCTGGCCGACGGCGGGGTCCAGGTCGCCCGGGTGCAGCCCGGCAGCCCCGCCGCGAAGGCGGGCGTACGCAAGGGGGACACGCTCCGCACGATCGACGGCCACCCGGTCGACCGGCGGCCCGTCACGGAGGTCGTCTCGCTGCTGCGCGGCGAGCGCGCGGGCTCACCCTCCGGCACGTCCTCACCGGCCGGTACGTCCGTGTCGCTCGGCCTCCGGCGCGGTACGCACACCTGGACCGAGAAGCTGCGCAGGGCCACCCTCGACACCGAGGCGGTCACCGTGGAGAAGCTGTCCGACGGGTCCCTGCTGATCAAAGTCGCCTCCTTCACCAGGGGATCGGGCGAGCGGGTGCGGGAGGCGGTGCGCGGGGCTCCCGCGGGCAAGGGCGTCCTGCTGGACCTGCGGGGCAACGCGGGCGGGCTGGTCGGCGAGGCCGTCACCGCCGCGTCGGCCTTCCTCGACGGCGGTCTGGTCGCGACGTACGACGACCGGGGAAGACAGCGGGCGCTGCACGCCCAGCCGGGCGGGGACACCGAGAGACCGGTGGTCGCGCTCGTCGACGGCGGCACGATGAGCGCCGCCGAGCTGGCGGTGGGCGCGCTCCAGGACCGGGGCCGGGCGCTGACCGTCGGCTCGCGGACCTTCGGCAAGGGCTCGGTGCAGAAGCCGAGCCGGCTGGCGGACGGCTCGGTCGCCGAGCTGACGGTCGGCCACTACCGCACCCCCGCGGGACACAACCTGGACGGGCGGGGCATCACCCCGGACCTCGCGGTCACCGAGCGGGCCCGGGAGCGGGCCCAGACAGTATTGAGTGGCCTGCAGGGGGGCTCGTAGTGCGAAAATGACCGCACTATGGCTAAGGAAAAGGACCCCAAGCGCAAGATCATCGCGCAGAACAAGAAGGCCCGGCACGACTACACCATCATCGACACCATCGAGTGCGGGCTGGTGCTGATGGGTACCGAGGTGAAGTCCCTGCGGCTCGGCCGGGCTTCGCTGGTGGACGGCTTCGTGCAGATCGAAGGCGGCGAGGCGTGGCTGCACAACATCCACGTACCGCTGTACTCGCAGGGCACCTGGACCAATCACGCGGCCAGGCGCAAGCGGAAGCTGCTGATGCACCGGGCCGAGATCGACAAGCTGGAGTCCAAGTCGAACGAGACGGGCCACACGGTCGTCCCGCTCGCCCTGTACTTCAAGGACGGCCGGGTGAAGTGCGAAATCGCGCTCGCCAAGGGCAAGAAGGAGTACGACAAGCGGCAGACGCTCCGCGAGAAGCAGGACACGAGGGAGACGAACCGCGCGATCGCCGCGGTGAAGCGCAAGGAGCGCGGGCACCTGTAGGCGCCGCTCGCAGGTCCGCACGGAAATAGGTTGGCACCGTCGGACGTTGGTCACGTACGATGGCAACGCACCCCACTTGGTGATGGGGCGCACCTTGAAAAATCAACATGGGGATGATCGGTTTCGACAGCGGATGTCGAAGCAGGGGAAGCGTGTCGAGGAAGCGGCAATGATCTCGTAAACCATATGTCGCAACCAATAATCGCCAACACCAAGCGCGATTCCTTCGCCCTCGCTGCCTAAGTAGCGACTTGCGAAGTGTCAGCCCGGGGGTGATCCCGACCCGGATCCTGGCATCATCAAGGGATCTAAACTCCTAGACCCGGTCACGGGGCCTGGGAGGAAATCAAACAGTGACTGAGCCCGTCGGAGACTTGTCTGCGTGATCTCCGGGGCCGAGAAAATCGCAGCAGACTGCACACGGAGAAGCCCTGTTTTTGCACCGTTGGACGCGGGTTCGATTCCCGCCATCTCCACAATTCCCATGTGAGGCGAAGGCCCGGCTGCTACGGCAGCCGGGCCTTCGTCGTATCTGCCCGCACCCCGTTCCGGCCGCCCGACTCGTTGTCGTATGCGTCACGTGATGTCTTATCCGCCCTAGAGATAGGGGGTAAATGGTGCGAAACGGACATGGAATGACTCATTCCGGCGGACGGTATGTCATTGATGTGTGACAAGGGGCCACTCGCGAGAAGCCGGGTCACCCGAGTGCGTTACATTCATCCTCCGGGTGCAGTGTGATAGGGACGCTTGGACGGGTGGGGGCCCGGATCAATGGCAGAGTCCAGCTAGTCGCGTGCGCCCACCGATGAATCAGTCAGTGGGGGATGTGCGGACAGCTATGGACAACATGAAAAAGGGTGCCCAGACCGGGCAGACCCGCCAGATACGCCAGATACGCGACGTGGACGACCGGACAATGCAGCTCGACTCCGTCGGGTCGCAGTTCACGCGTCGCGAGGAGGCGGGCCCCGTACTCCCCGAGCTGCCCGCAGAGGGCGGCAACGGCCCGGTGTTCGTCGACGAGAGCGGCCGGCGGGGCAAGAAGTTCCGCAGACTCGGCTGGGTGCTCGGTGCGGTCTGCGCCTGCTACGCGGCAATGCTCGTCGCCTCCCTCATCGGCGGCAGTTCCATAGCGCCCGACCTCTTCCTCCCCGGCGTCAAGGCCGAGGAGAAGTCCGACAAGGTCAAGTCGGACCCCAGTCCCACCCCGTCCGTGCCGAAACCGGACGGAATCCCCCCGGTCTCCGACAACCAGCAGCCCTCCGGCCAGGGCCGGCAGACGCCCGGCACCGGCAAGGTCCCCGCGGGCGGCGCCAAGAAGGACGAGCCCAAGGAAACCCCGGCCAGCAAGAAGCCGCCGACCGATCCCGGCAAGGCCGCGGGCGGCAACGCGGCAGCGGGCGGCGCGGGAGCGGGCGGCAACCAGAAGCCTCCGCCGGTCGACCCGGCGGGCGGCACCGGCCCCGGCGGCACTCCCGGCGGTACCCCCGGCGGTGGTGACCCCGGTGGCACTCCCGGCGGTACCCCCGGTGGTGGCGACCCGGGCGGCACTCCGGGCGGCACTCCCGGTGGTGGTGACCCCGGTGGCACTCCCGGCGGTACCCCCGGTGGCACTCCCGGCGGTGACGACGCCGGTGGTACGCCCAGCGGCGGCGAGCCCGTTCCTGACCCCGCCACCTCGACTCAGTAGAAGGCACGGCACGTAGATGTCCAACCCCCGCAGGCGTTCCTCATCGGGCGCCCGCCGCTCCGCCGCGCGCAAGCGCAGCCCCAGGCGGCGCTGGTTCCCCATGCGTTACCTGTTGCCTTCGCTGATCCTCGTCGCCCTGATGGCGATGCTGATGCTGCGCGGCTACGTACACAGCGAGATCGAGTCCGACCAGCGGGTCCGTCCGTCGATCGACGCGGACACGGTGCCCGACAACATCCTCAAGGGTGGGCCGGTCATCGATGCCACGAAGCCCAAGGAGAAGAAGCCCGAGGCGCTGCACGTCCGGGACAAGCACGTCGTCATCACCTTCGACGACGGCCCCGACCCGACCTGGACGCCGCGCGTCCTGGACAAGCTGAAGCAGTACGACGCCCACGGCGTCTTCTTCGTCACCGGCACCATGGCCACCCGCTACCCGGAGCTGGTCAAGCGGATCGTCGACGAGGGCCACGAGCTGGGGCTGCACACCTTCAACCACCCCGACCTCTCGTACAAGACGCGGGACGGCATCGACTGGCAGTTCTCGCAGAACCAGCTGGCGATCGCGGGTGCGGCCGGCGTGCACACCTCGCTGTTCCGGCCGCCGTACTCCTCCACCTCCAGTGCGATGGACAACGCCAGCTGGCCGGTCGCCGAGTACGTCGGCGAGCTCGGTTACCTCACCGTCGTCAACGACACCGACAGTGAGGACTGGAAGCGCCCCGGCGTCAAGGAGATCATCAAGCGCGCCACGCCCAAGACCACCAAGGGCACCATCGTCCTGATGCACGACTCGGGCGGTGACCGCTCGCAGACCGTGGCGGCGCTGGACCAGTTCCTGCCGGACATGCAGAAGCGCGGCTTCAGGTTCACCAACCTCACCGAGGCGCTGGGCGCACCGACCGCGCACACCCAGGTCACCGGTCTTGAGCTGTGGAAGAGCAAGGCGTTCATCGCCGCGATCACCGTCTCCGACTCCATCACCGACGCCCTGACCTGGGGTCTCGCGATCGTCGGCTCGCTGGTCATCGCCCGCTTCGGCCTGATGCTGATCCTTTCGTTCGTGCACGCCCGCAAGGTCCGCAAGCGAGGCTTCCGCTGGGGGCCCGAGGTCACCCGGCCCGTCACGGTCCTCGTGCCCGCCTACAACGAGCGCGAGTGCATCGCCAACACCGTGCGCTCGCTGATGTCCAGCGACCATCCGATCGA
This sequence comes from Streptomyces sp. NPDC021093, assembly GCF_044333135.1. NCBI lineage: Bacteria > Bacillati > Actinomycetota > Actinomycetes > Kitasatosporales > Streptomycetaceae > Streptomyces > Streptomyces sp. NPDC021093. The sequence continues at coordinate 63,751 of NZ_JBIRQJ010000020.1, forward strand.
GGTCATCGTCATCGACGACGGCTCGACGGACGGCACCGCCGACATCGTCGAGCAGATGCGCATCCCCAACGTCCGGGTGGTCCGCCAGCAGAACTCGGGCAAGCCCGCGGCCCTCAACAACGGCATCCGGCACGCCCGTTACGACATCATCGTGATGATGGACGGCGACACGGTCTTCGAGCCGTCCACGGTCCGCGAGCTGGTCCAGCCGTTCGGCGACCCGCGCGTCGGCGCGGTCGCGGGCAACGCCAAGGTCGGCAACCGCGACTCCCTGATCGGCGCCTGGCAGCACATCGAGTACGTGATGGGCTTCAACCTGGACCGTCGCCTCTACGACATGCTCGGCATCATGCCGACCATCCCCGGCGCGATCGGCGCGTTCCGCGCGGACGCCCTGCACCGGGTCGGCGGCATGAGCGAGGACACCCTCGCCGAGGACACCGACATCACGATGGCGTTCCACCGCGACGGCTGGAAGGTCGTGTACGCGGAGGACGCGCGCGCCTGGACCGAGGCGCCGGAGTCCGTGCAGCAGCTGTGGTCGCAGCGCTACCGCTGGTCGTACGGCACCATGCAGGCGATCTGGAAGCACCGCCGCGCGATCATCGAGAAGGGCCCCTCGGGCCGCTTCGGCCGCATCGGCCTGCCGATCGTCTCGCTCTTCATGATCGTCTTCCCGCTGCTCGCGCCGCTGATCGACATCTTCCTGATCTACGGCCTGGTCTTCGGCCCGACGGGCAAGACCGTCATCGCGTGGTTCGGCGTGCTGATGCTCCAAGTGGTCTGCGCGGCCTACGCGTTCAGACTGGACAAGGAGAAGATGACGCATCTGATCTCCTTCCCGCTCCAGCAGATCCTGTACCGCCAGATCATGTACGTCGTCCTGCTCCAGTCCTGGATCACCGCCCTCACCGGCGGCCGGCTGCGCTGGCAGAAGCTGCGCCGGACCGGTGTGGTCGAGGCGCCGGGGGCCCTGCCGGGCCAGCGGCGCGAAGAGGAGAGGTGGCCGGTCGGATGAGCCACGGTTATCCGGGCCCGAACGGCAACGGCCACTCGGAGGACCCCGAGTACTCCGGCAACTCGGAGTACGACGCGGACGGCTTCCCGCGACAGCTGGACAGCCACCGGGCGCCGCCGCCCCAGCAGGGCGGTGGCGGCGGTGGCTGGCCGACGGTGCGCAACAACCCCGGCCCGTCCATGTACGGACAGGGCCAGCAGGGCAGCGCCTACCCCCAGGCCGGGAACCACGTGCCGCAGGCCCAGCCCCAGGGCGGTGGCTGGCCGCAGACGAACAACCGCCGCCCGCAGGGCGGATACCCGCAGCAGGGCGGCTACGCCCCGCAGGAGGCGTCCGCGTACCCGGGCGCCGGTTACGCGGAACCGGGCTACGCCGACCAGGCCTACGCGGCGGAGGGCGCCACCACGGCGTTCCCGGCCCACCCGGGTCAGGGCGGGCAGCAGGAGGAGACTCCCGCGTTCGCGCGGGCCGCGGTCGGTGCGCCGACCCGGCAGCAGCCGGCCTGGGGCCGCGGCCCCGAGGCGGGCGGCGCGGTCGCGGGCGGCGCGGTGGACGATCCGTACGGGCCGAGCACTTCGGCCTGGCCGGAGACGGCCGACCCGGCCCTGACAGCGGAAGCGGATTCCGGTGCTCCGGGAGCCGAGGCAGCGGAGAAGGACGCCGAGGCGGCCCCGAAGAAGCCCGGCCGCGACCGCTACCTCGACCTGCTCCGCTCCATCGCCCTGGTCCGGGTCGTGCTCTTCCACGTCTACGGCCAGGCGTGGATGACGATCATCTTCCCGTCCATGGGCGTGATGTTCGCGCTGGCGGGCTCGCTGATGGCGCGCTCGCTGGCCCGGCCCGCGTTCAGCGTCATCAAGAGCCGCGTGCGGCGACTGATGGTGCCGGTGTGGCTGTTCGCGATCGTCACCCTCGCGCTGATCTTCAACGGCGGCTGGAAGCCCTCCGCCGGCGAGGACGGCGAGTCGGTCATCTGGTGGTGGATCAAGCTCGCCTGGTGGTTCGTGCCCGTGGGCGCGGCCTCGGGACCGGACGAGATCGGCTCTCCTGGCGGTCTGCTGGACGTCAGCTGGGCCGCGCAGACCTCGGGTCCGCTCTGGTACATCCGGGCGTACCTGTGGTTCGTCATGCTGTCGCCGCTGATGCTCAAGGCGTTCCGCAAGCTGCCGTGGGTGACGCTGCTGGCGCCGCTCGGCATCTGCCTCGTACTCGGCCTGAAGCTGGTCGAGATCCCGGGCGAGACCGGCAACGCGATCCAGGACTTCTCGACGTTCGCGGCCTGCTGGATCCTCGGCTTCGCGCACAACGACGGCACGCTGAAGAAGCTCAAGGCGTACATGATCCCGTCGTTCGCCGCCGTCCTGATGTGCCTCGGCCTGTGGTGGGCCGGCACGCACATCGGGGAAGCGGGCTGGAACTTCGACGAGATACCCATGGCCAACGCGCTGTGGTCGCTCGGCTTCTGCGCGATCCTGCTGCACTACTCGCCGTCCTGGCAGGAACTCCCGGACAAGCTCAAGGGCTTCGACACCCCGATCACGCTGGCCAACAACCGGGCCGTGACGATCTACCTCTGGCACGAGATGGCGATCATGCTGACCATCCCGATGATCGACCAGATGTGGAGCCTGCCGGTGGTGGGCGAGCTGATCAGCCCGTATCTCGGCAAGCTGTACCAAGTCCTGATGTTCATCCTGGCGTGGCCACTGATCGCGGCGGCGATCGCCTCGTTCGGCTGGGCGGAGGACGTCGCGGCGAAACGGAAGCCGAGACTCTGGCCGAACGGGGCGAAGAAGAAACAGAAGTAGTAGTCGTAGCTTCTTGAGGGAGCGGGGGGGGGGGCGGTCGCGGAGGGGCGTGCCGTAGTGGGGGGCCGCCCCCTTGCCCACCCGTCCCGCCCCGCTGCCCAAGGAGGCTAGGGGGCAGGCTTTTAGGGGCGCGGGGAACTGCGCGGCCAGCCACGACGCACCCGCACGAAGACCACCCCGCCGCCCTGCGCCCAGCAGCCCGCTCGACGCCAACCCGCCGTCGCCCAGGCCTACCCTTCCCGCCGCACGTGCAGGTGCCCCTTGCGTGGGAAGTCCTGATGCGGCGGCAACTCCCGAACGAAAGCGAAGCCCGCCTTTTCGGCGACCCGGCAGGATCCCACGTTGTCGATGCCGTGGAAGAGCTCCAGTTCCTCCAGGCCGTACGTGGCGAACGCCCACTCCGCCAGCGCCGCAACCGCCCGCGGCGCCACCCCGCGCCCCCGCATCAGCCCCGCCGTCCAGTAACCGACCTCCGCAGTCCGCGTCCCCGGCTCCAGGCGCTTGAGTACGACGTTGCCGACCACCTCACCGGTGTCCGCCGTCAGTACCGCGTACGCCAGCCGGGTGCCCTCGGCATGCCCCTGGGCCTGTACCTCCAGCCATGCCGTGATGTCCTCCGTCGAGGCGTCATGGAGGAAGGTCTCGGACATGTCGGAGGTGCGGCATATCTCGGTGAGCGCGGCGGCGTCCGCAGCCTTCCAGGGGCGCAGCGTCAGACCGTCGGTGTTCAGGGCGGGCTCGGTGATCGTCATACGCCCACGGTACTGACGCCTACGGACCCGGTACCGGGGGTTCCGGTGCGGGGCGGCGCCAGGCACTCTGAAGACAGCGGTAGCTGGAAAATCGGCGGCGACCACCGGCGATCCCGGAGGGCATCGGCATGGGCTCGGGCGACGTGGGCAGCACAGGCACACGCTCAGTTAACTCAGGTACGGGTACAGGCCCCCCACCCTGGTGGTTCGACTCCGGCCGTGTCTGTCTGGACCTCCTCGCGACCCGCGCCAGGGGCGAGGAACTGCTGTGCGGGACAAGCGAGTTGGCCGCCTGGCTGCTCGGTGCCCGGTTGGTTCCCGTCGGTACCCCGCTCGGTGGCATGGACGTCGGCTGGGTGCAGGCATTCCGGCAACTCCGCGCACTCATAGGAGAGTTGCTGGAGGGCGGTTGCTCGGACGCCGCCCTCGAACCCGTCAACTCCCTTGCTGCCGTGCCCCCTCCCGCACCCCGCGCGGCCCGCGTCCCGGACGGTTCGCTCGTGTACGTCCTCGCCGCCGAGCCCCGCTGCGAACAGCTCCTCGCCGCCGTCGCCCGGGACACGGTGGGTCTGCTCACCGACCCCGCCGCGCGGGCCGCCCTGCGTCGCTGCGAGGGTGACAACTGCCGTCGCCTGTACCTCGACACGTCCCGCGGCCGCCGTCGCCGCTGGTGCTCCAGCGAGGTGTGCGGCAACCGGGAGCGGGTGGCCCGCCACCGCCGCCGCGCGGCGGTCGCCGCGCAGGCGTGACCGGAGGGACGTAAAAGATCTTGCTCGTCCGCTGAGTCGCCCGCACCCACTCGCCCGTACTCCACGTCGAGGAAATCCGAGAGGGTCTCGACCGGGAGGTTCAGGTGCGCGAAGATGCCGCCGTGGCCGATGACCGTCCGCACCGTCGGGCACGGCATCGCAGCGCGGAGCAAGCCGTCAACTCACCACCTCCAGAAGAGGAGTTGATGCGCTCGCTCTACCGCGACCATGCCGGTCCACTGCTCGCCTTCGTACTGCGTCTCGTCGCCGGTGACCGCCAGCGTGCCGAGGACGTGGTGCAGGAGACGCTCATCCGTGCCTGGAAGAACGCCGGTTCGCTCAACCGGGCGACCGGCTCTGTCCGCCCCTGGCTGGTGACGGTCGCACGCCGGATCGTCATCGACAACCACCGCAGCCGGCAGGCCCGGCCGGTGGAGGTCGATCCGTCGCCGCTGGAGGTCATGCCCGCGGAGGACGAGATCGACAAGGCGTTGTGGCTGATGACGCTCAGCGATGCGCTCGACGACCTGACGCCCGCCCACCGGGAAGCGCTCGTCGAGACCTACTTCAAGGGACGTACGGTCGGTGAGGCGGCCGAGGCCCTCGGCGTACCCAGTGGGACCGTCAGGTCCCGGGTCTTCTACGCGCTCCGCTCGATGAAGCTGGCGCTTGAGGAACGAGGAGTGACGGCATGAGCGCACCGGAGAGGGGCGGCGCACAGGAGAACGAGTCCGTCCACGACGCCGTCGCCGCGTACTCCCTCGGCATTCTGGACGAGGCCGAGTCCACCGCCTTCGAGGCACACCTGGCCGGCTGCGACTTCTGCGCCGCCCAGCTCGACGACCTCGCAGGAATGGAGCCGATGCTGGCGGCGCTCGCCGAACCACCGGGCCCGCCACGGGAGTTGACGCCTCCTCGGCCCGCACTCCTCGAAGGCCTCCTCGACGAGGTCACCGCCCAGCGGGACCTGCGCGCCCGCCGCAAGCGGCGCGGCCTGTACCTGGTCGCGGCGGCAGCGGCGGTGGTGATCGGCGGCTCGGGCGCGGTCGTCGTGGCGGCGGCGAACAACGATCCGGGACCCGTCCGGGCCCTCCCCGACCCGCATCCCACCAGCCCCGCCGAGGACGCCTTCTTCCACCACATGGAGGAGAAGCGGGAGGCCACCGACCCGGTCACCCGGGTCAGCGCCGTCGTCGGCACCGAGAAGAAGGGCTGGGGCACCCACACCGTCCTGGAGCTCAAGAACGTCAAGGGCCCCCTCAAGTGCAGCCTGATCGCCGTCTCGAAGAAGGGCGAGGAGGAGGTCGTGAGCAGCTGGTCCGTGCCCAAGTGGGGGTACGGCATCCCGGACAGCCCGAACAAGAGCGCCAAGAACCCGCTGTACGTCCACGGGGGCGCGGCCATGGCCCGCAACGATATCGACCACTTCGAGGTCCGCACCTTCGACGGCAAACGGCTCGTGCAGGTCGACGCCTGATTCCCCGCCCGCGACCCCCGCGATCTCCCGCCCGCGACTCCCGCACCGCTTACGAAAAGTCGACGCCTGACATAACGGTCCCCTTCGCGTACGGTTGACGGCTGCCCAGTGCACGTCAGAAGGGGGCCTCGGTGGCCGCGCAGGATGCCGCTGTCGATTCGGTCCGCGACCGAGAAATCGGCGTGGAACAGGATCATCTGGATCAGGTGTACCGCCGTCTTGAGGAGAAGATCCACGAGGCCGAGTTCCTGATGAACGACGCCGCCCAGCGGGGTCAGGTCGGTACGCCCGGCGCACTCGCCGAGCGCGACGCGCAGGTCTTCCGGGCGGGGGTGCACCTCAACCGTCTCAACAACGAGTTCGAGGACTTCCTCTTCGGCCGGATCGACCTGCTGCACGGCAAGGACGGCAAGAAGGGCCCGGACGGCGCGTTCACGTCGATCGAGCCCGCCGACGACGCCGTGCAGGGCGATCTCACCGCCGAGATCGGTGAGACGCTCCACATCGGCCGCATCGGAGTCCTCGACTCCGACTACGCGCCGCTGGTGATCGACTGGCGCGCGCCCGCCGCCGCGCCGTTCTACCGCTCCACGCCCAAGGACCCGGGCCGGGTGGTGCGCCGCCGGGTCATCCGGTCCAAGGGCCGTCAGGTCCTCGGTGTCGAGGACGACCTGATGCGGCCGGAGCTGGCCGCGCACCTCGGCGGCGAGAAGCTGGCCGTGATCGGGGACGGTGCGCTGATGGCCGCCCTCGGGCAGGCCCGCAGCCACACCATGCGCGACATCGTCTCGTCCATCCAGGCCGAGCAGGACCTGGTCATCAGGGCCCCCGCCGCCTCCGTCACGGAGGTCGCGGGCGGTCCGGGCACCGGCAAGACCGCCGTCGCCCTGCACCGCGCCGCCTACCTCCTCTACCAGGACCGCCGCCGGTACGCGGGCGGCATCCTGATCGTCTCGCCGACCCCGCTGCTCGTCTCGTACACCGAAGGCGTCCTGCCGTCCCTCGGCGAGGAGGGCCAGGTGGCGATCCGTGCGCTCGGCTCGCTCGTCGACGGCGCCGAGGCGACCACGTACGACGAACCGAACATCGCCCGCATCAAGGGCTCCTCGCGGATGCTGAAGGTGCTGCGGAAGGTGGCACGAGGGGCCCTGGAGGCCCCTGTGGCCGCGGAACTCCCGGAAGAGGAGGGTCAGCTTTCGTTCGGCGGCTTCGACGGGCCTGAGGGCGATCTTGAGGAGGACGGGGCGAAGCCCGCCGTACGGACCGACCTGCTGCGCGTCGTCGCCTTCGGCGCCCGCCTGGAGCTGGAGGCGAACGACCTCCAGCGGATCCGCAACAACGTCCTGAGCGGCACCGCCCCGGTCAACCTGCTGCGCCCGCGCGCCCGCAAGCTCCTCCTCGACGCCCTCTGGTCCAGGTCGGGCGGCCGGGGCCGGCACACCGACCCGGAACTCGCCGCCGAACTGCGCTCCTCCTTCGACGAGGACGTGGCCTCCGAGGACTCCTTCCTCGCCTTCCTGGACGCCTGGTGGCCGGAGCTCACCCCGCGCGGGGTGCTCGCCGCCATGTCCGATGAGAAGCGCCTGGCCCGGTGGGCCCGCCGCATCCTCAACCCGCGCGAGGTCCGTCAGCTGGCCCGCTCGCTGCGCCGCGACGAGCTGTCCGTGCACGACGTGGCCCTCCTCGACGAGCTCCAGCTCCTGCTCGGCACGCCGGCGAAGCCCAGGAAGAAGCGCGAGTACGACCCGCTGGACGCGCTGACCGGCCTCGAAGAGCTGATGCCGCACCGCGAGGAGACCCAGTGGGAGCGCGCCGAGCGGCTCGCGGCGGAGCGCACCGAGTACGCGCACGTCATCGTCGACGAGGCGCAGGACCTCACGCCGATGCAGTGGCGGATGGTCGGCCGGCGCGGCCGCACCGCGACCTGGACGATCGTCGGCGACGCCGCCCAGTCCTCCTGGACCGACCCCCAGGAGGCCGCCGAGGCACGCGACGAGGCGCTGGGCTCGCGCCCGCGCCGCAAGTTCGAGCTGACGGTCAACTACCGCAACCCGGCGGAGATCGCGGAGCTGGCGGCGAAGGTGCTGGCCCTCGCCGCGCCGGACATGCGCTCCCCGCGCGCGGTGCGCTCGACGGGTGTGGTGCCGAGGTTCGTCGCAGGCCAGGACGACCTTGAGGCTTCCGTACGGGACGAGGCGCGCCGCCTCCTGGCGCAGGTGGACGGCACCGTGGGCGTCGTCGTCGCCATGAACAGGCGTGTGCAGGCCCGGCGTTGGCTCGCCGAGCTCGGGGACCGGGTGGTCGCGCTGGGCAGCCTGGAGGCCAAGGGGCTGGAGTACGACGCGACGGTGGTGGTGTCCCCCGCGGAGATCGCCGAGGAGTCCCCGGCCGGGCTGCGGGTGCTGTACGTGGCGCTGACGCGTGCGACGCAGCAGCTCACGGTGGTGTCGGGGAAGCGGGACGCCGCCGATGCGGACGGGGTTCCGGCGCTGCTGCGGGGCTGATTTCGAGTCGAGCCCCCACAGGGGAATCACTTCCGGGGAGGGTTTGTTAGTCTCGAATGTGACACCGGCTCGATCCAAGCCCCCGGGCCCAACCTTAGTCGCTTCGAGCGACCACTTGCCGCGAGGCGAGCATGGCGGGTCGGTGTCGCCCAATCGTTGAGGAAGAGGTCCGGAGCGCTCCCAGGAGCGCTCCGGACCTCTTCGTTTTGGTGCTTCCCCGGCGCCTCCCCGGTGCTTCCTCGGCGCCTCCCGGTGCCTCTTGGCGCTTCCGCCGATTCGCTTTGGGGCTTCCACTGAGGCGAGTGTTTCTCGTATGGTGGAAAACTGTTTCCGAAACCGGAGCACTCATTACCCGCTACTCGCAGGTAGGTGCGACGATCGGACTGCGCCGCACGGCTCCCGGCCGGAGCGGCGCAGCAATGAAGCTAGGGAAAGCAGAGGAAGTCGGCCATGGCAACGGCGCCCAGCGTCTCGTACTCGATGACGGTCCGACTGGAGGTCCCCGCGAGCGGGACCTCGGTCAGCCAGCTCACCTCGGCCGTCGAAGCCTCCGGCGGCTCCGTGACCGGCCTCGACGTCACCGCATCCGGCCACGAGAAGCTGCGGATCGACGTCACGATCGCCGCTTCCTCGACCTCGCACGCCGACGAGATCGTCGAGAAGCTGCGCGGAGTCGACGGCGTCGTGCTCGGGAAGGTCTCCGACCGTACGTTCCTGATGCACCTCGGCGGCAAGATCGAGATGCAGTCGAAGCACCCCATCCGCAACCGTGACGACCTCTCGATGATCTACACGCCGGGCGTCGCCCGCGTCTGCATGGCCATCGCCGAGAACCCCGAGGACGCCCGCCGCCTCACCATCAAGCGCAACACCGTCGCGGTCGTCACCGACGGCTCCGCAGTGCTGGGCCTGGGCAACATCGGCCCGATGGCGGCCATGCCGGTCATGGAGGGCAAGGCGGCCCTGTTCAAGCGGTTCGCCGACATCGACGCCTGGCCGATCTGCCTGGACACCCAGGACACCGACGCCATCGTCGAGATCGTCAAGGCCATCGCCCCCGGCTTCGCGGGCATCAACCTCGAAGACATCTCCGCGCCGCGCTGCTTCGAGATCGAGGCCCGGCTGCGCGAGGCACTGGACATTCCGGTCTTCCACGACGACCAGCACGGCACCGCGATTGTGGTTCTCGCCTCACTCACGAACGCGCTGCGGGTGGTCGGCAAGTCCATCGGCGACGTACGCGTCGTCATGTCGGGCGCGGGCGCGGCCGGTACGGCGATCCTGAAGCTGCTCATCGCGGCGGGCGTCAAGCACGCCGTCGTCGCCGACATCCACGGTGTGGTGCACGCCGGCCGCGAAGACCTGGTCGCCGCCGACGCTCCCGGTGCCGGCGGCGCGGCGCTGCGCTGGATCGCCGACAACACCAACCCCGAAGGGGTGACGGGCACCCTCAAGGAGGCCGTCGTCGGCGCCGACGTCTTCATCGGCGTGTCGGCCCCGAACGTCCTCAACGGGGACGACGTGGCCGCCATGGCCGAGGGCTCGATCGTCTTCGCGCTCGCGAACCCCGACCCCGAGGTCGAGCCCGCAATCGCCCGTCAGACAGCGGCAGTTGTGGCCACGGGCCGCTCGGACTTCCCGAACCAGATCAACAACGTGCTGGTCTTCCCCGGCGTCTTCCGCGGCCTCCTGGACGCGCAGTCCAGGACCGTCAACACGGAGATGATGCTGGCCGCTGCGAGCGCGCTGGCGGACGTCGTCTCCGAGGACGAACTGAACCCGAACTACATCATTCCGTCGGTCTTCAACGACAAGGTCGCGGGTGCCGTCGCGGGTGCCGTTCGTACCGCGGCGAAGGCTGCCGGGGCGACTGTGACGGGTCCCACGTCCGCCTGACGCGCGGCGCGTCGCGGGTCGCAGCGCATCCGGGGCACCTCTAGGGTGGCGGGCAATGCACGCAGCGTTTCATGGCCGAGCGCTGCGGCCCGTAAGCAGTCCGCTTCAGTTAGTCGACGGAGCGTCACCACGGCGAGGCAGTGGCGCTCTTCGTGTGACTCCGACGGGTGCCGGATTGGCTTTCCCGCCGCTGGTGGGGGCAGGATGCGTAATCGGGCGCGAGGGTCTGGAAAACAGACCCGGGTCCGGGGACTGTCCGAAGCCCCTGGCAGCATCGGCTAAAGCTGTACCCATCATGCGGCTCCGCCGCGTGGCACGCCTCACAGGCAAGAAGAACACGGGAGTAACAACATGAACCGCAGTGAGCTGGTGGCCGCCCTGGCCGACCGTGCCGAGGTGACCCGCAAGGACGCCGACGCCGTGCTGGCCGCGCTCGCCGAGACCGTCGGCGAGATCGTCGCCAAGGGCGACGAGAAGGTCACCATCCCCGGCTTCCTGACCTTCGAGCGCACCCACCGTGCCGCTCGTACCGCTCGTAACCCGCAGACCGGCGACCCGATCCAGATCCCGGCCGGCTACAGCGTGAAGGTCTCCGCGGGCTCCAAGCTCAAGGAAGCCGCCAAGGGTAAGTAACACCCCTAGGCATCAAGGCAGAACCGTAAGGGGGCGGCCGTCCGGAATACGCCGGACGGGCGCCCCCTTCGGCGTGCCCGGGGGATTTCCCGTACGCACGGAGCCACTGCCGTACGGGGCCGCTCCGCGAGGCTCAGCGCCCGCCCAGCTCCACGTCCTCCAGGGAGGTCACCACGACCGTCCTGGGGCCCGCGTCGATGCCGGGCACCGAAGGGACGGCGAGCAGGCGGCAGCCCGCCGCCAGCGCCGCCGCCGCACCCGTGGGGGTGTCCTCCACGGCCAGGCAGTCCGCCGGGTCCACGCCGAGCGCCCTCGCGGCTGCCGCGTACGGGTCCGGGTGGGGCTTGCCGCGCTCCGTGTCGCCCTGCGCGACGGAGGTGGCGAAACGGTCGACGCCCAGGCCCTTCAGGACCAGATCGGCGACCTTGCGCTCGGACGCGGTGACGAGCGCCACGGGCACGCCGAGCTCACGGGCCCGGTCCAGGAGGCGCAGCGCGCCGGGCTGGACGGTGACCCCGGCTGCCACCAGTGCGGTGAATTCGCGGTCCAGCCTCTCCGCCGTACCGGTGATGGCGTGCGTGTCCGCGAAGAGGGCCGCCGCGGTGGCTATCGCGGCCCCGGCGAACGGGGCCAGGACCTCGGACGTCGGGGCGATGCCGTGCTCCTCGAACAGGGCGGCGACGACCTCCAGCCACTGGTGCTCGGTGTCGACGAGGGTGCCGTCCATGTCGCAGAGGAGTGCGGCGGGCGGGGCGATGACGGGCATGCGGTGAAGACCTCTCGGCTCGGGGGCTCGGGTGGGCTGCGTACGGGCCGGTTCAGGGGGCCTGCGTGGGCTGCGTACGGGCCAGTGGGTTGGCGCCGACGGAATTGCGGACGGTGAAGACCACCGAACCGGGCACATAGCGGTCGTCCCCGGTCTCCACCGGGCGGCCGTCGGCGGTGGTCGTGGTGCGGCGCACGCGCAGCAGCGGGCTGCCGCGCCGGACGCCGAGCTCCTTGGCGTCGGCGGTGCCCGCGGCGACCGCGTCCAGGTGGTGCTCGCCGTGCGCAAAGACCAGTCCTGTGGCGTCCCTGAGGGCACGGGTGACGGACTCGCAGTCGTCGGGCAGCGCCTCGACCGCGTCGGCCGTCCAGCCCGTGTATACGGTGCGTTCCAGCAGGACGGGGGAGCCGTCCAGGGTGCGCAGCCGGCGTACCCGCAGGACGGGGGAGCCGGGGGCCAGCCGCAGCAGGGCCGCCTCCTGGTGGCTCGCGCCCGCGCGCTCCGAGGCGAGGACCAGGCCGCCGGGGGTGTGCCCCGACGCCCACGCCCACTCGGAGAAGCTGCGCAGTTCGCCGAAGCTCTGCCGGGGCGCCGTGGACAGCACGACGCTGCGGGCGCCCTGCCGGGAGCCGACCAGGCCCTCGGCGAGCAGCGAGCTGACGGCCTGGCGGACGGTGCCCCGGGACACGCCGTGCAGGCCGGCCAGTTCGGACTCCGAGGGAAGGGTGGAGCCGACCGGGTACCGGCCGTCGGCGATGGCCTCGCGCAGAGCGGCGGTGATCTGCTGGTGCCGCCGGTTCGGCGGGTGGTGCGGCTGGTTCACATCGCTCCTCTTCGGTGAGTGACGATGATGACACCTGTGCGCAACAGTGCGCACCAGGACAGGGCCGGGGCTCTACTTCTCACCACTTCACCCACCCCTAAACCACCTTCCCGGTAACGCTTTTGACCTGCAGTTTTCATCTTCCGGACGGTTGGAAACGGGGCGTCTGGGCTGTTAGATTCCGCTGGCTTACTGACTGATGGCTTGTCCAGACAGGTGGGCCGGCCGACGACCCAGGAGTACACCGTGCATCCAGCTCGTCCGAGTTCTCTCCGACCGAGCCGTTCCCTTCTCTTCGCGACCGCGGCCGTCGCGACCGCCGCACTGGCCACCGGCTGCGGCTCGGCGCCCGAGTCGGTCGCCGCCGCGAGCAAGGCCGCGCAGGCGACGTCGGCGGCGGACCTCGGCGGGATGGACAAGCTCGTCGCGGCGGCCGAGAAGGAGGGCGAGCTGAACGTGTACGCGCTCGCCCCGGACTGGGCCAACTACGGCGAGATGGTCGCGGCCTTCCAGAAGCGCTACCCCGGCATCAAGGTCAACAACGAGAACCCCGGCGGCAGCAGCCAGCAGGCACTCAACGCCGCCGCCAAGCGCAAGGGCCAGGACCGCGCCGTCGACGCGCTCGACCTGGGCACCGCGTACATGCAGAGCGCGAAGGCGCAGAAGCTGCTCGCCCCGTACAAGGTCACCGGCTGGGACGCGATACCCGCCGCGCAGAAGCAGCCCGACGGCTCCTACCTGAACAACTACGGCGGGTACATCTCGATCGGCTGCGACGCGAAGGCCGTCGCCAAGTGCCCGGAGACCTTCAAGGACCTCCTGGACCCCGCGTACAAGAACAAGGTCGCCCTGAACGGCAACCCGGCCGAGTCCAGCTCCGCGCTCGCCACCGTCTTCGCCGCCTCGCTGTCCAACGGCGGCTCCCTCGACGACATCCGGCCAGGACTCGACTTCTTCAAGCAGCTGAAGCAGAAGGGCAACTACGTGCCCGCCGAGTCGACGCTGGCCACCATCCAGAAGGGCGAGACCCCGATCTCGATCGACTGGGACTACCTCAACCTGGGATACGGGGAGAAGCTCAAGGCGAAGGGCGTCGACTGGAAGGTCACCGTCCCCTCCGACGGCCAGTACTCGAACTACTACAACCAGGGCGTCAACAAGCACGCCCCGCACCCGGCCGCCGCCCGCCTGTGGCTGGAGTTCGTCTACAGCAAGGAGGGCCAGAACATCTGGCTCAAGGGCTTCTCGCGGCCCGCCATGCTGGAGGTCATGGTCAAGGACGGCACCGCCGACAAGGCCGCAGCCGCCAAGATCCCGAAGGTCTCCGGCACCCCGAAGACCGTGACGCCGCAGCAGGAGGCGAAGGCCAAGGAGGCCGTCGTCCAGGGCTGGGGCAAGGCGGTCAGCTGAGCATGGCCGAACAAGTCCTCACCCCCGTCACCCCCGCCGCTTCCGTCGCCTCCGGAGACGGAGTGGCAACCTCCGCACGTCCGGCACGTTCGGTGCGCCCCGGGGGCGGCCGGCGTGCGGGGGCGCGCAGGCACCGGTGGCCCGCGGTCCTCCCGTTCTTCCTCTTCCTGGCCGTGTGCTTCGGGCTGCCGGCCGGGACCATGGCGTACAACGCGTTCGTCGTGACCGACCAGGTCACCGGCGAGAGCGCCTACAGCCTCACCAACGTGACCGGTTCGCTGTCCGGGGCGTACGCGACCGGGCTGGTCGGCAGCGTCAAGCTGTCGCTGTTCAGCGCGCTGCTCGCGACCGTCTTCGGGGCGCTGATCGCGCAGGCCGTCGTCACCTCGAAGCGGCCGACGCTGCGCAAGCTGGTCGTCTCCGCCTCCGGTGTGCTCGCCAACTTCAGCGGGGCGCCGCTCGCCTTCGCGTTCATCGCCACGCTCGGCACGACGGGCACGCTGACCAAGCTGCTCTCGCTCCAGTCGACGGGCTTCAGCCTGTACAGCTTCACCGGGCTCGTGCTCGCCTACCTGTACTTCATGGTGCCGCTGATGGTGGTCACCGTGCTGCCCGCGCTCGACGGGCTGCGGGTGCAGTGGCAGGAGGCGGCCGCTTCCTGCGGCGCCACCCGGGGGCAGTTCTGGCGTCACATCGGGATTCCGGTTCTCACCCCGGCGCTGCTCGGGGGAGCGGTGCTGATGTTCGGCACCGCCTTCGCCTCGCACGCCACCGCGGCGGTGATGACCGGCAGTTCGGTACCGCTGATCACCCTCCAGATCTCGAACGCGCTCAACGGCAATGTGCTCGTCGGGCAGGAGAACCTGGCGCTCGCGATGAGCCTCAACATGGTCGTGATCGCCCTCGTGGTGATGGCCGTCCAGATTCCGCTTCAGCGCAGGAGTGCACGATGGCTCGGATGACGTCGCGTTCGGCCCTGACGTCCCGCGGCCCCGTGCTGTCGGTGGCCGCGCTCTACTTCCTCGTACCGATCGGGGCCGCGCTCTGGTACACGCTCGACAGCGGCGGCGGGATCAGCTTCGACGCGTACACCCGGGGGCTCACCTCGGAGGGGATGGCCGGCAGCCTGCTGCTGTCCGTGACGATCGGGCTGGCCACGGTCGTCCTCGGGCTGCTCCTGATGGTGCCGACGTCGGTGGCCGTCGCGCTGTACTTCCCGAAGCTGCGCGGCGTTGTGTCCGTGCTGTCGATGATGCCGCTCGTCGTGCCGCCGATCGCGCTCGTCGCGGGCGTCAGCACGGTGCTGTCCTGGCAGCAGGACCTGGCGACGACCCCGCTCTACGGGACCTTCCAGGCGCTGCTGAACAAGGACTTCCCGCTGATCCTGGTGCTGGTCTACACGGTGATGTCACTGCCGTTCCTGCACCGCTCGCTGGACGCGGGGCTGCGCTCCCTTGACCTGCGGACCCTGGTCGAGGCCTCGCGCAGTCTGGGCGCCTCGCGCACCCAGACGCTGCTGCGGGTCGTCCTGCCCAACCTGCGTTCCGCGGTGGTCGGCGGGGCGGTGCTCAGCCTGGCGATGGTGCTCGGCGAGTACACCGTGGCCTCGGTGCTCGGCTTCGCGCCGTTCGCGGTGTGGATGGTCGAGGTCGGCGACGCCGAACCCCAACTGTCCGCCGCCGCCTCGATGTTGAGCCTGCTGATCACCTGGGGGCTGCTGCTCCTGCTCACCACCGTGGCCGGAGGGCGGGCGCGTGCCCGTACCCGTGGCCGTGCTCGTGACCGTAGTCGTGACCGTGACCGTGAATCTTCGAAGAAGGCTGTTGTCTGATGAGTGTTGCCGTACAACTACGGGGCCTGCGAAGGGAGTTCGGGGCGACCGTCGCACTCGACGGGCTCGACCTGGACATCGCGGCCGGAGAGATGGTGGCACTGCTCGGCCCCTCCGGGTGCGGGAAGACCACCGCGCTGCGGATCATCGCGGGCTTCGAAACCGCCGACGGCGGTGAGCTGTTGATGGGCGGTGAGGACGTCACCTCGGTGCCCGCGAACCGCCGCGACATCGGCATGGTCTTCCAGTCGTACAGCCTCTTCCCGAACATGACCGCCGCACAGAACGTGGCGTACGGGCTGCGGGTACGGGGTGTCTCCGCCACCGAACGTGACGACCGGGCAAGGGAGTTGCTGGAACTGGTCGGGCTGCCGGGACGAGAGGGCCACTACCCGCACCAGCTGTCCGGCGGCCAGCAGCAGCGCGTCGCACTGGCGCGGGCGCTCGCCGTCCGGCCCAAGGTGCTGCTCCTCGACGAGCCGCTGTCCGCGCTCGACGCGAAGGTGCGGCTCACGCTGCGCGAGGAGATCCGGCGGATCCAGCTGGAGCTGGGCATCACGACGGTCTTCGTCACGCACGACCAGGAGGAGGCCCTCTCCATGGCCGACCGGGTCGCCGTGATGAAGGACGGGCGGCTCGAACAGTGCGCCGCGCCCGCGGAGTTGTACGAGCGGCCCGCGACGCCGTTCGTCGCCGAGTTCGTCGGCACGATGAACAGGCTGCCGGGCGTCGTCCGCGAGGGCGGAGTCGTCGAGCTCTTCGGCCGCCGACTGCCGGTGCACGGCGATTCGCCGAAGGCGGGGGCAGAGGTCGACGTACTGCTGCGGCCGGAGGGCTTCTCGGTACGGGCGGAGGGTACGGAGGACGCGGACGGGGCTTCCGGGGTGGCGGCGACCGTCAAGGTGGCGACCTTCCTGGGGGCGACGACCCGGCTGCAGCTGCGTGCCGACGCGGGCGGCGAGTTCAAGGCGGACCTGCCGAGTTGGGAGGCGTCGGAGCTGGGCGTGGGCGCGCGGTGCGTGGTGACGCCGCACGAGAACCCGGTACTGGTGTCGGAGCGTTCGCCGCGTACGGAAGGTGCGTCGGGGGCGGGAGCGAAGGTCGAGGTCACGGCGGGGAAGTAACGCTCGGGCGTCCTGACGTCACAGCCGTTGACGGCCCCCGTACGGTGCCGGATCGTGGGCGGAGCCGGGTGGGGCGGGCCGGTACTGCCGGTGAGTTTCGCCCATGCACCCGAGCTACGTGCTAGATCGGGGGGCGGCATGGGGGCGGACGACCGGCAGGATCCGGCGGGACGGCAGGGACAGTCGGGCCAACCGGGACAACCGGGCGGGCGGGACCCACGGGAACCGGAGGACCGGCCCGGACGGCGCGACCCGCGGGAACCGGAGGACCGGCCGGGGGCGCGGGAGGCATCCGAGCCGGAGGACCGGCCGGGCGTGCGGGATTCGCGAGGGCCGGAGGACCGGCAGGCGGTGCAGGAACCAGGCGCCCCGGAGGACGGGTCAGGATCGCGGGGGCAGCCTGAACGGCCGGACGCGCACGGTCGGTTGGAAGCGCCGGGCCCGTCGGCCCAGCAGAGCCAGCCTGGTCCGTCGGGCCCCTCGGCCCAACAGGGCCAGCCGGAGGGGTCCTTCGGACCGCCGCCGTCTCCGCCACCGCCTTCGCCACCGCCTTCCGGGTCCGGGCCTTCGCCTTCCGGGGGCGAGGGGCGTGCTCCCGCTCCGGGTGCCGGTGCGTCTGCGGGTGAGCCATGGGGCCATGGGCCTTCCGGCTGGGGACCTGCCGGGGGCGGGCCTCCTGACGGGGGGCCTTCCGGTGGTGGGACTCCTGACGGAGAACCCGATACCGGAGTGCCGCCCGGTGGAGCGCCTGCCTACGGTGGGGCTCCCGGTGGGGCTCCCACGGGCGCGACCTCTCCTCACGGTGGGGCTCCCGCAGGCGGACCTCCGGGCAGTGGGCCTCCCAGTGGCGGGCTTCCCCGTGGTGGGCCTACCGGCGGCGGGGCTCCCGGGTACGGGCCCGGTGGCGGGCCTCCGGGCGGTGGACCTCCCGGGTACGGGCCCGGCAGCGGTCCTCCCAGCAGCCGTCCTCCCAGCGGCGGTCTTTCCAGTGGTGGACCTCCCAGTGGCGGACCTCCCGGGTACGGGTCGGCCGGTGGGGTTTTCGGAGGGGCGCCGCCGCCTCCGCCGCAGCCACCGCCGCCTCCGCCCGGGCAGCCGCCGACCGTTGGGCCGTTGCCGGAGGCCGATGAGGTGCGGGCCGTCGGGGCCGGGTTGCTGAATCTTTCCGGGCTCGGGCTCGGGTACGTGCTGCTGCGGCAGTGGGTGCCTGCTGCCGTGTGCCTGGCGGCGACCGTCGCGTTGCTGGTGCTCGTGCTGCCGGCCGATGTGGACGGCACGTCGGGGTGGCTGGTCGTCGGGTATGCCGTCCTGCTGGTGCTGGCCGCTCTCGACGGGGCGCGGCAGGGGTTCCGGGCGCGACGGCCGCTGCCCCTGCGTCCCCAACTGGCCGTGCTGCTCGGGGTGGTGCTGCTGGCCGTGCCTGCCGGTGGGGCGGTCGTCTACCGCGGGGCGCAGCACGAGGCCGTCGAGAAGATGCTGCTCGGGCGGCTCGCCGAGGCGGACCGGGACGTGGCGCGGGCGAAGGGGCGCGACTTCGCCGCGGGGGAGAAGGACTACCGGACGGCCCTGGTCAAGTACCGCCAACTCGTGGGCGAGCACGCGGAGTCCAGGGCGGCGAAGCTCGTGCCTGACCGGCTCGACGCGTACTACAAGGCGGTCTCCGCCCCGTACGGACAGGGCGAACACTGCGCGGCTGTACGGCCGTTGACGTACCTGCGCACCGTTCCCGGTCAGATCGACGAGGGGGTGCTCGGGAAGCTGGCGGGGTGGCCGGACCGGCCGCTCGCCGTCTCGCTGTACGAGTGCGGGATGCGGGGACTCGGAGTGGCGGCCTCTGCGGGCGGTGAACTCGGCGAGCTGATGCGGACGTTCCCCGAGTCCGAGCAGGCCGGGAAGGTCGAACCCGGCATCCGCGCCCGGATCGCCGACCGTACGAAGGCGCTGAGCGGCAGCGACCCCTGCCCGGTCACCGAGGAGCTGCGGAAGATCGGCACCACCGCGGGCGGGCTCCCCGGCTCCGCGGCCACCACCCTGCGCAACGACGCGAACGCGGCGGTCGAGTCGGGCGTCTGGTCCTGCGGCCTCGACCAGTTCCGGGACCGGAAGTTCTCGGCGGCCCGTACGACGATGGCCGACTTCGCCGCCACGTACAGGAACAGCGGCAACGCGGCCCGTGCCCGCACCATCGCCATCGCGGCGGAGATCGCCGCGGAACGGCCGGCGGCGGGCGACCGGCTGCCGCCGACGGGGACGCCGGGCGGGGACCGGATGCCGGTCGTCGTCAGCAACGACGCGCCGACGGCGACGGTCATCCTCTACACGGGGCCGATCACCGGGAGCCTCACGATCCCCGGGTGCGCGGGCTGCACCGCGTACCCGAGCACGCAGGCGGCGAAGGGAAAGGCCTGCAAGGATGGCCGAAAATCGTACCCGAAGGGCAGGCTGCTGCTCCCGGCCGGCACGTACCACCTGCTCTACAAGGCGGCGGAGGGCGGGCGGAAGAGCAACTCGGCCTACGGCCAGCGGATCCAGGCGGGCTACACGTACACCGGGTGCAGCTACGAGACGCGCGGCAGCCTGCAACTGCCGGGCACGGACACCGTGAACTACGGGCGCTGAGCAGGGTGCTCCACGCGCCCGGGGGCGGCCACCGTGCTCACGGTGGCCGCCCCCGAGGACGTACGGAAGTGCTGTCGAGCGCCGTCGCTAGACGAGCGCGCCGCCCGGCAGTTCGACCTTCGCGCCGAGCTTTTCGAGCTTCTCCATGAAGTTCTCGTAGCCGCGGTTGATCAGGTCGATGCCGTGCACACGGCTCGTGCCCTGGGCGGCGAGGGCCGCGATCAGGTACGAGAAGCCGCCGCGCAGGTCGGGGATGACCAGGTCGGCGCCCTGGAGCTTGGTCGGGCCCGAGACGACCGCCGAGTGCAGGAAGTTGCGCTGGCCGAAGCGGCAGTTGGAGCCGCCCAGGCACTCGCGGTAGAGCTGGATCTGCGCGCCCATCTGGTTGAGCGCGGAGGTGAATCCGAGGCGCGACTCGTAGACCGTCTCGTGGACGATCGACAGGCCGGTGGCCTGGGTGAGGGCGACGACCAGCGGCTGCTGCCAGTCGGTCTGGAAGCCGGGGTGGACATCGGTCTCCAGCGCGATCGACTTGAGCGCGCCGCCCGGGTGCCAGAAGCGGATGCCCTCGTCGTCGATCTCGAAGGCGCCGCCGACCTTGCGGTAGGTGTTGAGGAAGGTCATCATCGAGCGCTGCTGGGCGCCGCGCACGTAGATGTTGCCCTCGGTGGCCAGCGCGGCGGACGCCCAGGAGGCCGCTTCGAGGCGGTCCGGGAGCGCGCGGTGCGTGTAGCCGTCCAGCTTGTCCACGCCGGTGACGCGGATCGTGCGGTCGGTGTCCATCGAGATGATCGCGCCCATTTTCTGCAGGACGCAGATCAGGTCTTCGATCTCCGGCTCGACGGCCGCGTTGGACAGCTCGGTGACGCCCTCGGCGAGGACGGCGGTGAGCAGCACCTGCTCGGTCGAGCCGACCGAGGGGTACGGCAGGCGGATCTTGCAGCCGCGCAGCCGCTGCGGAGCCTCCAGGTACTGGCCGTCCTCCCGCTTCTCGATGGTCGCGCCGAACTGCCGCAGCACCTCGAAGTGGAAGTCGATCGGCCGGCCGCCGATGTCGCAGCCGCCCAGACCCGGGATGAACGCGTGTCCCAGGCGGTGCAGCAGCGGGCCGCAGAACAGGATCGGGATGCGCGAGGAACCCGCGTGCGCGTCGATGTCGGCGACGTTCGCGGACTCGACGTGCGAGGGGTCCATGATCAGCTCGCCCGGCTCGTCGCCGGGGCGGACCGTCACGCCGTGCAGCTGGAGCAGCCCGCGTACGACGCGCACGTCGCGGATGTCGGGCACATTGCGCAGTCTGCTCGGCCCGCTGCCGAGGAGCGCCGCGACCATTGCCTTGGGCACGAGGTTCTTGGCGCCGCGGACGCGGATCTCGCCCTCCAGCGGGGTGCCGCCGTGGACAAGCAGTACATCGTCTGTGCCGGTCATGTATCTCGCGTTCCGGAATCGTCGGACAGGGGGCCAAGAGCAAAGGGTAATGGGCCGATGGCCCCGTTCCGTGTGGTCGAACGGGGTGGACGTACGTCATGAATTCGCCACAACACGCTCTGTCCGACGGCCATCACCGGAGGGTTACGGTCCGTTTGTGCTGCGTGCTGCGCGCTCCCACTGCTGCCGTGCGCCCTGAGCTGCGGACCTTTTCCGGCTGTCACGGACTCCCCGCGGAGAGCGAATCTGCGGGATCATGTGGCGCATGACGGAGGTGTCCTCGCTCACAGGGCGGCTGCTGGTGGCGACCCCGGCACTCGCGGACCCGAACTTCGACCGTGCGGTCGTACTGCTGATCGACCACGACGACGCGGGCTCGCTCGGCGTGGTGCTGAACCGGCCGACGGCGGTGGGCGTCGACCAGATCCTCGCCCCGTGGGCGGAGCTGGCCGGTGCGCCCGGGGTGGTCTTCCGGGGCGGTCCCGTGTCGATGGACTCGGCGTTGGGCGTGGCGGTGGTCCCGGGTGCGGATCCTTCCCCAAGCTCTCGGCTGCGCTCGGGCAGGGGATGCCCCATCGGGTGGCGGCGGGTGCACGGCGCGATCGGGCTGGTGGACCTGGACGCGCCGCCGGAGCTGCTGGCCGCCGCCCTCGGATCGCTGCGCATCTTCGCCGGGTACGCGGGATGGGGTCCGGGCCAACTGGAGGACGAGCTGACCGACGGGGCCTGGTACGTGGTGGAGTCGGAGCCGGGGGACGTGTCCTCGCCGGAGCCGGAGGGGCTCTGGCGGGCGGTGCTGCGGAGGCAGCGGAGCGGGCTGGCGATGATTGCGACGTATCCGGACGATCCTTCGTTGAACTAGTCGGACCTAGTTGGACCTAGTCGGACCTAGTTGGATCCAATTGGACCTGATGGGACCAGGAGGGGCCTCGCGTCGAACCGGGAAGGACCTCGGCGGTGCTGGGAAGGACCGGGGCGCGAGGGGCCTTGTACCCTTGGCTCGTATGAGCACTCTTGAGCCCGAGCCCGAGCGCGGGGCAGGTACGGGGACACTTGTAGAGCCGGTTCCTCAGACGTCGCGCGGCGACGGGGACCACGAGCGGTACGCCCATTACGTCCAGAAGGACAAGATCATGGCGAGTGCCCTGGAGGGCACTCCCGTCGTGGCGCTCTGCGGCAAGGTGTGGGTGCCGGGGCGCGACCCGAAGAAGTACCCGGTCTGCCCGATGTGCAAGGAGATCTTCGAGTCTCTCGGCGACAAGGGTGGCAAGGGCGGTAAGGACGGCAAGGGCGACAAGAAGTAGCTCTTGAGGCCGGGTCCTTTCGGGTCCGGCGTGTTCGTCCGATCTTGGGGACGGCCCCCGCGGTGCGCTTCGGCGTGCTGCGGGGGCCGTTTTCGTGTGCTTTCTCGTGTGCTTCTTCATGGGTGCCTCGGCGTGCCCCTTCGGGTGCCTCTTCGTGCGCTCCTCCGTGTGCCCTTGGTGCCGTTTCGCGTTCGGGTCTTGTCCGCAGTGAGGGCGCGCTCTAGTCTCCTGCCTGTTGTGTTGTGCAGTACGAAACGTCCGTTGCACATGATGCAACGTGCGCTCACTCGACAGGGGTTCACGTACATGAAGCGCATCGCCCGAACTTCCCTGCCCGCAGCGGCACTTGTCCTCTCCTCCGTGCTGGCCGCCTCCGCCTGCGCCCCGCAGACCTCCGGCGGCGGTGCCAAGGAGGACGAGAAGAGCGGAACGCTCCGCGTCTGGCTGTTCCAGGAGGTCGCCAACAAGCCCAAGGAGCAGGTCGTCGAGCGCGCCGTCGCGGCCTTCGAGAAGGCCCATGCGGGCGCGAAGGTCGAGGTCGAGTACATACCCGTCGACACTCGCGCCCAGCGCATCAAGGCCGCCTTCAACGACCCGAAGAGCGCACCGGACGTCATCGAGTACGGCAACACCGACACGGCCGGATACGTCAAGGACGGCGGACTCGCCGACGTCAGCGCCGAGTTCGCGGCGTGGGACGAGGCGAAGGACGCCGACCCGACGGCCAAGCAGTCCGTCACCGTCGACGGGAAGGTGTACGGGGCGCCGCTCTTCGTGGGCGTGCGCGCGCTGTACTACCGTACGGACGTACTGAAGGAAGCCGGGGTCGAAGTCCCCACCACCCAGGCCGAGTTGATCACCGCCGCGAAGGCGCTGCACAAGGCGAAGCCGGGGCTGTACGGGCTCGCGGTCGGCGGTGCGTACACCTACGGGGCGATGCCGTTCGTGTGGGCCAACGGCGGTGAACTCGCCACCGGCAGCGGCTCCTCGTACAAGTCGGCCATCAACAGCGAGGCGTCCCGCAAGGGCATCACCGCGTACACCTCGCTCTTCGGTGACGACAACTGCCCCGCCGCCAAGTGCGCCGAGATGGGCGGCAACGACACCATCACGGCGTTCGCCGCGGGCAAGGCCGCGATGGCGATCGGCGGCGACTTCAGCCATGCGGCCGTCGAGGCGGGCAAGGCGAAGGGCAAGTACGCGGTGGTGCCGCTGCCCGGCGTCGAGAAGGGCTCGGTGGCTCCCGCCTTCGCCGGCGGCAACAACATCGGTGTCCTGAAGAGCAGTTCGCACCGCACGCTCGCCGTCGACCTGATGAAGTCCCTGACGGCGAAGAAGACGCAGGGCGAGCTCTTCGACGCGATGGGCTTCCTGCCGACGTACGGGGACGTGCGTGCGGCGGCGGCGAAGAGGAAGCCGTACGTGGCGCCGTTCGTGAAGACGCTGGCCGCGGGCACCAAGTTCGTTCCCGCGTCGCCGGGTTGGGGCAAGATCGACGCCTCGCTCGTACTTCCGACGATGTTCCAGCAGATCGTCAGCGGCAAGAAGGACGTGACGGCGGCGTCCGACGAGGCGGCGAAGAAGATGGACGAGGCGTTCGGGGCGTCGGCGAAGTGAGTCACGTACAGGTAGCTGCGGGGACGCGGGCGCGGGCGCGGGCCCGCGTGCGGGTGCGGGCGTGGGGGCAGGCGCAGGCGCAGACGTGGGGGCAGGCGCAGGTGCGAGGGCGCGGCGGCGCGGGCTTCGTGCTTGTTCGGGTCCGGGGGTGCGGTGGTACGGGCTCGTTGGTGTGTGCGCGGGCGCGGGAGCACGGTGGTGTGGGCTTCGAGTCTGCGCGGGTCCGGGGGTACGGCGGCGGGGGCTTCGAGCCTGCGCGGGCTCGGGGGTACGGCGGCGCGGGCTTCGAGTCTGTGCGGGCGCGGGGGGTGGCGGTGTGAGTTCCGTGCCGCTGAAGACCCGGGAGGCCGCGCCCCGGGCGGAGGGTGCGGCTGCCGCCAAGCCTCCGCGGCGCGGCAAGGGTGGATCGCCGAGCTCCCGGGGCGGGTGGACGCCCTGGCTCTACCTCGCCCCCGCGCTCGTCGTCCTCGCCGCGCTCCTCCTCTACCCGATCTACCAACTCGGCCTGATCTCCTTCCTGGAGTACACCCAGGCCCAGGTCAGCGGTGGTGAGCCGACCTCCTTCCGGGGATTGGGCAACTACACCGACCTGTTCGCCGACGAGCAGTTCTGGCAGGTGCTCGCCGCGACCGTCGGCTTCGCTGCGGCCTGTGTCGTCACCACGCTCGCGGTCGGCTGCGCGCTGGCCGTACTGCTGACGCGGATACGGGCGCTGCCCCGGCTCGCGCTGATGCTCGCGGCGCTCGGGGCGTGGGCGACGCCCGCGGTCACCGGCTCCACGGTCTGGGTGTTCCTCTTCGACCCCGACTTCGGGCCGGTCAACCGGCTGCTCGGGCTTGGCGACTTCTCCTGGACGTACGGCCGCTTCAGCGCCTTCGCGCTCGTACTGCTCGAAGTGGTGTGGTGCTCCTTCCCGTTCGTGATGGTCACGGTGTACGCCGGGATCCGGGCGATCCCGGGGGAGGTGCTGGAGGCGGCGTCGCTGGACGGGGCTTCGCAGTGGCGGACCTGGCGGTCCGTCATGGCGCCGATGCTGCGCCCGATCCTGGTGGTCGTGACGATCCAGTCGATCATCTGGGACTTCAAGGTCTTCACCCAGATCTACGTCATGACCAACGGCGGCGGCATCGCCGGCCAGAACCTGGTGCTGAACGTGTACGCCTACCAACAGGCCTTCGCCTCGTCGCAGTACAGCCTCGGCTCGGCGATCGGGGTGGTGATGCTGCTGATCCTGCTGGCGGTGACGCTCGTGTACCTGCGGCTGATGCGACGTCAGGGGGAAGAGCTGTGAGTGCTCTTGATGTGTCCGGGCGTTCCGGTACGGAATCGACCGGGCGCTCCCGGTCCCGCTCCCAGTCCCGGTCGAGGTCCCGCTTCCGGGTACGCCGTCCGTGGCGGCTCGCGGCGGAGGCCTCCGCGCTGCTGATCGCCGTCGCGGTCGCCTTCCCGCTCTACTGGATGGTGCTCTCCGCCTTCAAGCCGGCCGGGGAGATCCAGTCCACGGAGGCCAGGCCCTGGACCCTGGCCCCGTCCCTGGACTCCTTCCGGCGGGTCTTCGAACAGCAGGACTTCGGGCGGTACTTCCTCAACAGCCTGCTGGTCGCGGGATCCGTGGTGGTGCTCTCGGCACTGATCGCGTTCCTGGCGGCGACGGCGGTGACCCGGTTCCGGTTCAAGTTCCGCACCACGCTGCTGATCATGTTCCTGGTGGCGCAGATGGTGCCGGTGGAGGCGCTGAGCATCCCGCTGTTCTTCCTGATGCGGGACTTCGGTCAGCTGAACACGCTGGGCGCGCTGATCCTGCCGCACCTCGCCTTCTCACTGCCGTTCGCGGTGTGGATGCTGCGGGGGTTCGTGAAGGCGGTGCCGGAGGCGCTGGAGGAGGCGGCCTACATCGACGGGGCGAGCCGTACCCGCTTCCTGTGGCAGATCCTCTTCCCGCTGGTCTTCCCGGGGCTGGTCGCGACGAGCGTCTTCTCGTTCATCTCGACCTGGAACGACTTCCTGTTCGCGAAGACCTTCATCATCAGCGACACCGCGCAGTCGACGCTGCCGATGGCGCTGCTGGTCTTCTTCAAACCCGACGAGAACGACTGGGGAGGGATCATGGCTGCGTCGACGGTGATGACCATCCCGGTACTGGTCTTCTTCGTACTCGTACAACGGCGCCTGGTCTCGGGGCTGGGCGGAGCGGTCAAGGACTGATGGAAACCGACGGACTGTTGGAGGCAAAAGTGACGAACCTGATTCCGGCCCCGGTGGCCGTGGACGGCCCTCACCCGGGCACGGAGTGGCTGGACGAGGCGTCGGTCCTGTACGCAGGAACCGGTACGGAGTCCACCGCACGGTGGCTGCGCGCCACGCTCGGCTCCGTGCTCGGCCTGCCACTGGCGCCCGCGGCGGAAGCCGACGGCGCGGCGGTGCGGCTGCTGCTCGACGACACCCTGGCCGCGGAGGCGTACCGGATCAGCGTGGCCGACGGCCGGGGCGTCGAACTGCGGGGAGGCACCGAAGCGGGCCTCTTCTGGGCGGCCCAGACCTTGCGCCAGCTGCTCGGTCCCGAGGCGTTCCGCAGTGCGCCCGTCTCGGCCGGCCCCACACGGTGGGGCATCGCCCACCAGGTGATCGACGACGCGCCCCGCTTCGGCTGGCGCGGCCTCATGCTCGACGTCGCCCGGCACTTCATGCCCAAGAACGACGTCCTGCGCTACCTCGACCTGCTCGCCGCGCACAAGCTGAACGTCTTCCACTTCCACCTCACCGACGACCAGGGCTGGCGCATCGAGATCAAGCGCCACCCCCGCCTCACCGAGGTCGGCTCCTGGCGGCCCCGCTCCAAGTGGGGGCACCGGGCGTCCGAGTTGTGGAACGACACCCCGCACGGCGGCTTCTACACCCAGGACGACATCCGCGAGATCGTCGCGTACGCCGCCGCCCGCCACATCACCGTCGTCCCCGAGATCGAGATCCCGGGCCACTCCCAGGCCGCCATCGCCGCCTATCCGGAACTCGGCAACACCGATGTCGTCGACACGACCTCGCTGGGCGTCTGGGACACCTGGGGCGTCAACCCCAACATCCTCGCCCCGACCGATCACGTACTGCGCTTCTACGAGGAGGTCTTCGAGGAGGTCCTCGACCTCTTCCCGTCCCGCTTCGTGCACATCGGCGGCGACGAGGCCCCCAAGGACCAGTGGAAGAAGTCCCCGACCGCACAGGCCCGCATCGAGGAACTCGGCCTGGCGGGCGAGGACGAGCTCCAGTCGTGGTTCGTCGGGCACTTCGACAGCTGGCTCGCCGACCGCGGCCGCCGGCTGATCGGCTGGGACGAGATCCTGGAGGGCGGCCTAGCCCCCGGCGCCGCGGTCTCCTCCTGGCGGGGCTACGCGGGCGGCATCGCCGCCGCCAAGGCCGGCCACGACGTCGTCATGTGCCCCGAGCAGCAGGTGTACCTGGACCACCGTCAGCACGGCGGCCCCGACGAGCCGATGCCCATCGGGTACGTCCGCACGCTGGAGGACGTCTACCGCTTCGAGCCCGTACCGCCGGAGCTCTCGGCCGAGGAGGCCCGCCATGTCCTCGGCACCCAGGCCAACGTCTGGACCGAGGTCATGGAGAACCGCGGCCGCGTCGACTACCAGGTCTTTCCCCGCCTCGCCGCCTTCGCCGAGGTCGCCTGGTCGGCTCTGCCCGCCCCCGCCGCACGGGACTTCGCTGCTTTCGAGTCGCGAATGACCGCCCACTACGGACGGCTCGACGCCCTCGGTGTCGACTACCGACCGCCGGGCGGGCCGCAGCCGCATCAGCGGCGCCCCGGGGTGATCGGACGCCCGATCGAGGGGTCGCCCCCAAACGTGTGAGCCGGGCGGTGGGATCCGCGCGGCGCCGCCCCGGCCCCGGGACCGTTTCCCCGGGCTGGGGCGGTCGCACGTCGTCAGCCGTGCGACCGCCTGAACACCCAGTCGTACGACCGCCTGAACAACCAGCCGTACGACAATCCCCCAGCGCCCTGAAATGCCCCAAGACGGTCATTCACGCCTCATCCACACCGCATCGCCAATTTACGGGATTTCGCCGATTTCCGGGATTTCGGGGATGAGGGACGAAACTGGATCCATGCCCTGACCCGGGCGAGAAGTCCCATGGCGGACCCTCGCGTCGGGCGGATCCGAAGATGTGCCAGAGTTGCCACGTCCGGGCCGGGAGCACGTACCGTACGGCGCAACAAGGCGGGACACCGGGAAGGGGCAGCTGGGTTGACCACGCACGCACCGCAGGCGGCGCAGTCCGTGACGCTGCCTGCCTCGATCGACGAGGCCGTGGCGGCACTCACCGCCATGCCCGCCGCCGTGCCCGTCGCGGGCGGCACCGACTTGATGGCCGCCGTGAACTCCGGGCACCTCAGGCCCTCCGGCCTCGTCGGCCTCGGCCGGATCAGCGAGATCCGCGGCTGGCAGTACCAGGACGGACACGCCCTCCTCGGCGCCGGCCTCACCCACGCCCGCATGGGCCGCCCCGACTTCGCGGCGCTCATCCCTGCCCTCGCCGCCGCCGCCCGCGCGGCGGGCCCGCCACAGATCCGCAACGCGGGGACGCTCGGCGGCAACATCGTCACCGCCGCCCCGACCGGCGACTCCCTGCCGGTGCTGGCCGCCCTCGAAGCGACCCTGGTCGTCGCGGGCCCCGGAGGACAGCGCGACCTTCCGGTGTCCCATCTCCTCGCGGGGCGCGCGATGCTGGAGCCCGGCGAGCTCATCGCCTTCGTGCGGGTACCGCTGCTGCACGCGCCGCAGGTCTTCTTCAAGGCCACCGGCCGCACCGGCCCCGGCCGCGCGACGGCCTCGGTCGCCCTGGTCCTCGACCCGGCACGACGCGGAGTGCGCTGCGCGGTGGGTGCCATCGCACAGATGCCGCTGCGCCCGCTGGAGGCCGAGGCCTGGATCGCCTCGCTGATCGACTGGGACGGAGAGCGCCGCCTGGCCCCGGAAGCCTGCGAGGCCTTCGGCGAGTACGTCGCCGCCGCCTGCATCCCGGACCCGCCCCAGCCGGCCGAGGGGGAAGAGCCGCAGTCGCTGCCCCCCGCCGTACTGCACCTGCGGCGCACAGTCGCCGCGCTGGCCCGACGAGCACTGGGGAGGGCACTCTCGTGACCGACAACACCGAGCACCCCGACCACATCGGCAACCCCGACCACATGGGCAACCCCGACCACACGGGCAGCCCCGACCACATGGGCAACCCCGACCACATTGGGAACGCCGATCACCCGGGCATTGCCGATCACCCCGGCAGCGCTGCGCTCCCCGGTATTGCCGATCTCCCCGGTATTGCCGATCACGCAGGGCACCGTCACGAGGTCGGCCCGGCAGTGGGACCCGCGTCGGCCGGCTGGCAGCCGACGCCGCAGAGCGGTGAGTACGACGCCGACGCCACGGCGTTCGTCCAACTCCCCGAGGGTTTCGACCTCTCCGGCACCGGCGACCCGCTGGCCGCGCCCGGCCACGACTACGTTCCGCCGCACATCTCGGCTCCCTTGGAGACCGGAACCTGGAACGTCCACCTCCACCAGGACCCCCAGGCCTTCCAGCCGCAGTTCCACGAGACGCAGCAGCCGCATCAGCCGCAGCCGCACGGACATCAGCCGTTCCCGTCCCACGAGCAGCAGCTGCACGGGTCGCAGTCGCACGGGTCACAGCCCCACGAGTCGCAGTCGCACGGGTCGCCGCTGCACGGGTTGCCGTCGCATCAGCTGCAGCCCGACCAGCCGCATGAGTCGCACGAGTCGCATCAGTCGCATCAGCCGCAGTCCCACGGGCCGTCGGCGGGCTGGCCGGTCGCTGGCCACGACGCGGGCGCCACCAGCCAGTGGAACTTCACCGAGGCCTTCGACACCGCCCCGTCTCCCGCCCCGTCTCCCGCGCCTGCTCCCGCTCCGGCCCCGGCCGCCGGCCCGGCAAGCTCCTTCGGCCCGGACTCCGGCCTGCCCACCGGGCAGTGGACGATGCCGCCCGCCGACGAGGAAGCCCCGGACGACTCCGGCGAGTTCCCCGCCACCCCGGCGGCGCCCTGGCACGCCCCGGGAGCTCCGGCGACCCTGCCGGGCGGCGCCCCCGCACCCTGGGCAATCCCGGGAATGCGGACCGCTGCGGCTCCGCCCGCCGCTGTCCCGCAGGAGCCGTCGGCCGACGCGCCGCCGGCCGAGCCCGCACTCACCCCTGATGCCGAGGAAGCACCCGGCGCCGAAGCTGTCGCAGATGCCGGCGCAGATGCCGACGCAGGTACGGACTCGGGTTCGGCCTCGGGTACGGAGGCCGGGCACGGCCTCACTGCCGAGTCCCTCCTGGTCGCAGGCCCGGAAGACGGTCCGGGTGCACCCGCAGCGGTCGCCGGAACCGCCCCGGCCGACGACGGTACGCAGGACAGCCGGGCCAGCAGCGTCAGCAGCCAGGACAACAGGGACAGCCAGGCCGACCAGGGGAGCGAGGACGGCCAGGAGACCGCGCCACCGGCCACGGAGCCGGACTCCGCCCCCGCCGGCCCCGATCTCGATGTCGACCCCGCCTCCACACCCGAGGCATCTGTAGCTTCCGCGGCTTCCGTGGCTTCCGTGGCAATCGGAACCACCGAGGCGCCGGCCCCGGACGCCCCGGCCCCGGACACCCTCGTGGCCGAAGCGGACGCCGACGTAACTGCCGGGCCCGAGGCTGAGCGCGATCCCGAGCCCGAGACGGCGCCCGAGGCTGAGGCCGGGCCCGACGCGGCCGCAGAACCGGGAACAGCGGCGGAGGCCGGAGTAACAGAAGCCGGAGCAACAGAAGCCGGAGCAGCAGAGTCCGGAGCCCCGGCCGCGCCCGGCACCGACCCCGTCGCCGGGTATGCCCCGGAAGCCGGTATCGAACCGTCCTACGCCGCCCCGCACGAGCCCGCCCACTTCTTCCACAACGAGCCCAGCGAACACCCGCACGCCTCCTACGTGTTGCGGGTCAACGGCGCCGACCGGCCCGTCACCGAAGCCTGGATCGGCGAGTCGCTCCTCTACGTGCTGCGCGAACGCCTCGGCCTCGCCGGAGCCAAGGACGGCTGCTCCCAGGGAGAGTGCGGCGCCTGCGCCGTCCAGGTCGACGGCCGACTCGTCGCCTCCTGCCTGGTGCCCGCCGCCACGACCGCCGGCTCCGAGGTCCGTACGGTCGAAGGACTGGCCACCGACGGCGAGCCCTCCGACGTCCAGCGCGCCCTGGCCAACTGCGGCGCGGTGCAGTGCGGCTTCTGCATCCCGGGTATGGCGATGACCGTCCACGACCTGCTCGAAGGCAACCACGCGCCGACCGAGCTGGAGACCCGGCAGGCCCTGTGCGGCAATCTCTGCCGCTGCTCCGGCTACCGGGGCGTACTCGAAGCCGTGCGTGACGTCGTCACCGAGCGCGAGGCCAGCGCCGAGGCCGCTGCCACCGGCCACACCACCGACGAGCCCCGCATCCCGCACCAGGCGCCCCCCGGCGCGGGCAGTGCCCAGCAGACCTTTCAGCACCCGCACGACGGAGGCATGGCGTGAGCAACGACGCGGCCACCGCGACCGCAGCGGTCGGCGGCACGCAGCAGGAACCGCCCGCCCACGGCCTCGGCGCCTCGCTCCCCGCGTCCGACGCGCGCGCCAAGACCGAGGGCACCTTTCCCTACGCGGCCGACCTGTGGGCCGAGGGCCTGCTGTGGGCCGCGATCCTGCGCTCCCCGCACGCGCACGCCCGCATCCTCTCCGTCGACACCAGCGCCGCGGTCGCGATGCCGGGAGTCCGCGCCGTCGTCACCCACGCCGACGTCCCCGGTGACCCGCACTACGGCCGCAAGATCGTCGACCGCCCGGTGTTCGCCTCCGACCTGGCCCGCCACCACGGCGAGCCGATCGCCGCCGTCGCCGCCGACCACCCCGACACCGCCCGGCTGGCGGCTGCCGCGATCGCCGTCGAGTACGAGATCCTCGAACCGGTCACCGACCCCGAGAAGGCCTTCGCTGCCGAACCCCTGCATCCCGACGGCAACCTGATCCGGCACATCCCGCTCAGCTTCGGCGACCCCGAGATCACCGGCGAGGTCGTCGTCGAGGGCCTCTACCGGATCGGCCGCCAGGACCCCGCCCCCATCGGCGCCGAGGCTGGCCTCGCCGTGCCCCGCCCGGACGGCGGCGTCGAGATCTACACCGCCTCCACTGATCCGCACACCGACCGCGACCTGGCCGCCGCCAGCTTCGGCCTGGAACGCGAGCGCGTGAAGATCGTCGTCACCGGCGTGCCCGGTGCCACCGGCGACCGCGAGGACGCGGGCTTCCAACTCCCGCTCGGCCTGCTGGCGTTGCGTACGGGCTGCCCGGTCAAGCTCGCCGCGACCCGCGAGGAGTCCTTCCTCGGCCACGCCCACCGCCACCCGACCCTGTTGCGCTACCGCCACCACGCGGACGCCGAGGGCCGCCTGGTCAAGGTCGAGGCACAGATCCTGCTCGACGCGGGCGCGTACGCCGACGCCTCGTCCGAGTCCCTCGCCGCCGCCGTCTCCTTCGCGTGCGGCCCCTACGTCGTCCCGCACGCCTTCGTCGAGGGCTGGGCCGTCCGTACCAACAACCCCCCTTCCGGCCACGTCCGGGGCGAGGGTGCCCTCCAGGTCTGCGCCGCGTACGAGGGCCAGATGGACAAGCTCGCCGCCAAGCTCGGCCTGGAACCGGCCGAACTGCGCATGCGCAACGTCATGGCCACCGGTGACCTCCTGCCCACCGGCCAGACCGTTACCTGCCCGGCCCCGGTCGCCGAACTCCTGCGCGCCGTACGGGACTTCCCGCTGCCCACTCTCCCCAAGGACTCCCCTGAGGAGGGCTGGCTGCTGCCCGGAGGCCCCGAGGGTGCAGGCGAACCGAGCGCCGTGCGCCGCGGCGTCGGCTACGCCCTGGGCATGGTGCACATGCTTGGCGCTGAGGGTACCGACGAGGTCTCCACCGCCACCGTGAAGGTCCACGACGGCGTCGCCACCGTCATCTGCGCCGCCGTCGAGACCGGCCAGGGCTTCTCGACGCTCGCCCGCCAGATCGTCCAGGAGACCCTGGGCATCGACGAGGTGCACGTGGCTTCCGTCGACACCGATCAGCCCCCGGCGGGTCCGGCCACCCACGGCCGCCACACCTGGGTCTCGGGCGGTGCGGTCGAGCGGGCCGCGAAGATGGTCCGCACCCAGCTCCTCCAGCCGCTGGCGCACAAGTTCGGCATGTCCACCGAGCTGCTCTCCATCGCCGACGGCAAGATCACCTCGTACGACGGTGTCCTGAGCACCACCGTCACCGAGGCCATGGACGGCAAGGAACTGTGGGCCACCGCCCAGTGCCGCCCGCACCCCACCGAGCCCCTGGACGAAAGCGGGCAGGGCGACGCCTTCGTCGGACTCGCCTTCTGTGCCGTCCGCGCGGTCGTGGACGTCGACATCGAACTGGGCTCGATCCGGGTCGTGGAGATGGCGGTCGCCCAGGACGTCGGCCGCATCCTCAACCCGGCGCAGCTCGCCGCCCGTATCGAGGCCGGTGTCACCCAGGGCGTCGGCGCAGCCCTGACGGAGAACCTCCGCACCCCGCGCGGCCTGGTCCGCCACCCCGACCTGACGCACTACGCCCTGCCGACGGCCCTGGACGCCCCGGACATCCGCATCGTCAAGCTCGTCGAGGAGCGCGACGTGGTCGCCCCCTTCGGCGCCAAGCCGGCGAGCGCGGTACCGGTCGTCACCTCGCCCGCGGCGGTGGCGTCGGCGGTGCGGGCGGCCACCGGACGCCCGATCAACAGGCTGCCGATCAGGCCGCAGGCAGCGGTGAGCAACCCCTGAACCCGGGCCCCGACCCGGGGAGCCCGGCCGGCTTCCCGGGGCCGGCGGGGAGGCCCGTGCGCTACAGGCCCGGCATCGCAGGCCCTTCGCGCCGCAGGCCTTGAACGGCGAGCCCGTAGGGCGAAACTCGCGAGCTGCGTACGGCAGTTCTGCGTACGGTTCCTTTCATGGTCGACTCCAAGATTGCAGAACTGGACTCCGCCGTCGTGCTCGTGACCGGAGCGATGGCGGCCGGGAAGTCCACCATTGCCCAGGCGCTCGCCGAGCGCCTGCCCCGCGCCGCCCACGTCCGCGGTGACGTCTTCCGGCGCATGGTCGTGTCCGGGCGGGCGGAGATGGCGCCAGGCGCGGGCGAGGACGCGCTGGCCCAACTGCGGCTGCGCCACCGGCTCTCCGCCGGCACCGCCGATGCGTACGCGGCCGAGGGCTTCACCGCGGTCGTGCAGGACATCGTCATCGGCAAGGACCTGGACGAGTACATCGGCCTGGTGCGCACCAGGCCGATGTACGTCGTCGTGCTCGCCCCCGACCCTCAGACCCTCGCCGTCCGCGACGAGGGTCGGGCGAAGACCGGATACGGCGGCGGTTGGACTCCCGAGGTCCTGGACCGGGCCATGCGCGAGGAGACTCCGAAGAGAGGGCTGTGGCTGGACTCCTCCGGTCAGACTCCGCAGCGCACCGTCGACGAGATCATTGCGCGGCTGGACGAGGCCAGGCAGTAGGGCGCTGCCGCGCCGCCCGCAGATTTCGGGGCACCTCATGCAGTCAGACATCTCTATGCAGTTCACAAGGAACCGGCCGCCGCGGCGGCTCACCCGCATCACTCGCGAACGCGAATTCTGCGAGTGGAAATGAGTGTGGCAGCCGGGTCTGACAATCGGGGATCTCCACCCGTCGGCCGAGCCCCGGGGCACGCCCCCTTGCCCCCGTACGGCGGCCCAGGCCACCATGCGGGCGCAACACGACTGGCGGATGGGACTCAAGAGGCGGGTGGGACTCCATGGACGCAATGCGCGGGGCGCGTGAGACAGACAGGGACCATGAGGTACGGGGTGCGCCTGAGGCAGGCACGGCGCGAAGGGCGTCCGCAGGTGGCCGGGGTGCTCAAGCAGGCCTGAGCCGCCGCGCTTTCGGCGTTCTCGCAGGTGCGGGAATCACCGCGGCGGTGCTGCCCGGGAGCTCGGTCGCGGCAACGGCTCCGGGTCCGGCTCCGGCTCCGGGTCCGGCTCCGGGTCCGGCTCCGGGTCCGGCTCCGGGTCCGGGTTCCGCGCCATCGCCGACTCCGGCCGGACCGCGCGCCGCCTTCCTAGGCACGTACACCACGAATCCGGGCGGTGGCACCGGCATCGGCCTCGCCTCGTACCGGCAGGGCAGCGGCGGAATCGTCGCGACCGGTGTGCTCGACGGGGTCGTGAACCCCTCGTACCTCACGCTCTCGCCCGACCGGCGGACGCTGTACGCCGTCAACGAGCAGGCCGAAGGGGCCGTCACCGCCGTCCGGTTGAGGGCGGGGCGGCCTCCGGAGGTGCTGGGCAGCCGTCCCACCGGCGGGGCCGATCCGTGCCACGCGTCGGTGCACCCCGGCGGAAGGTTCCTGCTCAGCGCCAACTACACGGGCGGCAGCATCGCCGTACATCCCATCGGGCGTGACGGCGCGTTGGGCGAGGCCTCCGACATCGTCCGGCACACCGGTTCCGGGCCCGACCCGGAGCGGCAGGAGGGGCCGCACGCGCACATGGTGGTCACGGATCCGGCAGGCCGCCACATCCTCGCCGTCGACCTCGGCACCGACTCCGTGCACACCTACCGCCTGGACGAGCGGAAGGGGCAACTCCGGGAAGTGGGTCGGGCGGCGACGCGTCCCGGTGCCGGGCCGCGGCACCTGGCCCTCCACCCCTCGGGGAAGTACGCGTACCTCGTCAATGAACTCGACAACACGCTGGTGGTCTGCGGATACGACTCGCGCACCGGCACACTGAAGCCGGGAGAACCGCAGGCCACACTTCCGACGGGGACAGATCCCGGCGAGCGCAACTACCCGGCAGGAGTGGTCGTTTCGGCCGACGGGCGCCATGTGTACGTCTCCAACCGAGGCCACGACAGCATCGCCGTCTTCTCCGCCGGCCGCGGAGGCGCCCGGTTGCGGCTCCGGTCGGTGACGCCGTCGGGCGGCTCGTACCCGAGGCACATCACGCTCGACCCGGCGGGCACGCTACTGTTCGCCGCGAACCAGAAGTCGGGGTCGGTCACGACCTTCCGCGTGGACCGGGGAACGGGGCGGCTCACCTCGGCAGGACCGGCGCTCGAAGCGCCGATTCCGGTTTGCGTATTGCCGCTCTGAGCAGGGGATTTGATGCGCGGACGGCCGATTGTCAGTGGCGTCGCCTAATCTTTTCCGTACGCAGAATTTGCGTGCGGAAGAGAGGTGGAGGTGGTGCGGCACGCGGCGCTGGAAAGACCGGTGGCCAGCGCGGAAAGGGCTGGTAATGGAGGCCGTGATCGGAATCGAACCGACGTAACTCGCTTTGCAGGCGAGCCCCTGAGCCATTCGGGCACACGGCCGTGTGCTTGTTTGTTCCTTGACAACTCCAGAACGGTAGAACGGAATTGGGCCCCGTTCAAGGCCCCGGGCGCGCCGCAATAGGACTGCCACACCCCGTTCACAGAACGCTGTTCACGGCGCTGTTCACGGCGCTGTTCACGGCGCTCCGAGGAACGAGGTCACCACTGCGCGGAGAGGGGCTGGATCGTCCGCGCACGGATTGCGGTCCACGGACAGCGGCCCGCCCGTCCCGGGAAGCCACCGCCATTCGCCGTGGGGAAAGGAAGCCGCGACCGTTTCCCCACGAGAACGCCTGTGATCGTGTCCAGATCGCTCGTCACCACGAGCACCGGGCAGGGCACCTCTCGCAGGTTTGCCAGGACCGCCTGCCGGCCGCGGCGTCCGCACCCGGCCCCCGGTAGAAGAGTGCGGCGTCCGACGTACGAGCGGTGGCGCGGCATGGCCGTACACCTGCCCCGTCCTGGCCCTGAGCACGGGTTTTGTCGTGCACTGATCCTGCTTCGGTCGTACGACCAAGGGCGGAGCCGGGTACCGCCCGGAGACAGGGTTCAACCCGGGATACGGCCCTTACTCTGGGCCTATGACCGCCCTGGGACCACGCGACGTCGATGTCGCACCGACCGACATATCCGCCGAGCCCCCGCCCTCGTCCGAACCCCAGCCTTCTCCCGAGGGGGTGCTGGGCAAGAGGCACCGGGCGCTGAGCATCGGCATTGTCTCGGTCGTCCTGCTGATCGCCTTCGAGGCGACGGCGGTCGGTACGGCGATGCCGGTCGCCGCACGCGAACTGCACGGCATCCCCCTGTACGCCTTCGCGTTCTCCGCGTACTTCACCACCA
Source organism: Streptomyces sp. NPDC021093 (assembly GCF_044333135.1). NCBI lineage: Bacteria > Bacillati > Actinomycetota > Actinomycetes > Kitasatosporales > Streptomycetaceae > Streptomyces > Streptomyces sp. NPDC021093. The sequence continues at coordinate 100,764 of NZ_JBIRQJ010000020.1, forward strand.
GCCTCTTCGCGATGGTGCTGTCCGGTCAGTGGGCCGACCGGCGGGGCCCTCTCGCGCCGCTGACCACGGGGATCGCGGCCTTCGCCGTCGGTCTGCTGCTGTCGGGCACGGCGGGCACGATGATGCTGTTCATCCTCGGCAGGGCCGTCCAGGGACTGGGCGGCGGACTGGTGATCGTCGCGCTGTACGTGGTGATCAGCCGTGCCTATCCGGAGCGGTTGCGCCCGGCGATCCTGGCGGCGTTCGCGGCGAGCTGGGTGGTTCCGTCGGTGGTCGGGCCGCTCGCGTCCGGGGCGATCACGGAGAGCCTCGGCTGGCGCTGGGTGTTCGTCGGCATCCCGGCCCTGGTGGTCTTCCCGCTGGCACTCGCCCTGCCCGCGATACGGCGGATGGCAGGCGGTCCTGCCGACCCGGATGCGCCGGTCCCGCCCTTTGACGGCAAGCAGATCCGGCTGGCGCTGGGGATCTCGTTGGGCGCAGGGCTCCTCCAGTACGCGGGCCAGGACCTGCGGTGGCTGTCGCTGCTGCCCGCGGCGGTGGGTGCGGCCCTGCTGGTGCCGGCGGTGCTCGGGCTGCTGCCCAAGGGCACCTACCGGGCGGCGCGCGGGCTGCCGTCGGTGGTGCTGCTGCGCGGGGTCGCGGCAGGTTCGTTCATCGCGGCGGAGTCCTTCGTGCCGCTGATGCTGGTCACCGAGCGGGGGCTGTCGCCGACCATGGCGGGACTGTCGCTCGCGGTCGGCGGCGGCACCTGGGCGTTCGGCTCGTTCGTCCAGTCACGCCCGCGCATGGAGCCGTACCGGGAGCGGCTGGTCTCCTTCGGCATGGTCCTGGTGGCGGCGGCCATCGCGGTGGTGCCGACCGTACTGATTCCGTCCGTGCCGGTGTGGGTGGTCGCCGTCGCGTGGGGCTTCGGCTGCTTCGGGATGGGCATGGTCATCGCCTCGACCAGCGTCCTGCTGCTGAAGCTCTCCGCCCCGGAGGAGGCGGGCACCAATTCGGCCGCCCTCCAGATCTCCGACGGTCTGTCCAACGTGATGCTGCTGGCGATCGGCGGCGCGGTCTTCGCGGCTCTCGGCGGAGGCACGGTCGCGGCGCACTCGACGGGAGTGGGCGCGGGCGGCGGTTCCCACCCGGCGGCGTTCGCGGCGGTGTTCCTGCCGATGGCAGGCGTGGCGCTGGTGGGGGCCTGGGTGGCCACGCGGCTGCGGGAGCGGGAGGCGTAGGGGCGCGACCGGGCGGGGTCCGGACCAGGTCCCGGCAGGCTCCTCGGCTCCTCGGCTCCTGAGCTCCTGGGTTCCCGGGCTCCCGGGTTCCGCGCCAGGTCCCGGCGGGTTCACGGTTCACGGGCTCCGGGCTCACGGGCTCCGGGCTCCGGGGCCGATCGGGTGTGCGGCACCTTCGGGGCATGCCCGTGAGGTCCGTGTGAGGACTGTGAGTTGAGTCCCACCCACGGCCCGGCCGGACGTGCTCACCGCGCGTTCCGGTCGGGGCGCCGGTAAGGTGGCCCGGTTGTCGTACGGGACCGGGCCGTGCCCCGGTCATTCTCCGCGACAGCTGCCACGTACCCGACGCTGCGACCGGAGACCGTGACTACTACCGCCTCCCACCACCTCTCACCCGCCTTCCCCGGCCGTGCCCCCTGGGGTACCGCCAACAAGCTGCGAGCCTGGCAGCAGGGGGCGCTGGAGAAGTACATCCAGGACCAGCCGCGCGACTTCCTCGCGGTGGCGACGCCCGGCGCCGGCAAGACGACCTTCGCGCTGACGCTCGCCTCGTGGCTGCTGCACCACCATGTGGTTCAGCAGATCACGGTGGTCGCCCCCACCGAGCACCTGAAGAAGCAGTGGGCGGAAGCCGCCGCACGGGTAGGGATCAAGCTCGACCCGGAGTACAGCGCGGGACCGCTGAGCAAGGAGTACCAGGGCGTCGCGGTGACGTACGCAGGTGTCGGCGTACGGCCGATGCTGCACCGCAACCGGTGCGAGCAGCGCAAGACCCTGGTGATCCTCGACGAGATCCACCACGCCGGTGACTCGAAGTCGTGGGGCGAGGCCTGCCAGGAGGCGTTCGACCCGGCGACCCGTCGGCTGGCCCTGACCGGTACGCCCTTCCGGTCGGACACCAATCCGATTCCCTTCGTGGAGTACGCGGAGGGGAACGACGGGATCCGGCGCTCCTCGGCCGACTACACCTACGGATACGGCAACGCCCTGGCGGACGGCGTCGTCCGGCCCGTGATCTTCCTCAGCTACAGCGGCAACATGCGGTGGCGCACCAAGGCCGGTGACGAGATCGCGGCACGGCTCGGCGAGCCGATGACCAAGGACGCGATCGGGCAGGCCTGGCGGACGGCGCTCGCGCCCACCGGCGAGTGGATCCCGAACGTGCTGGCCGCCGCCGACAAGCGGCTGACCGAGGTCCGGAAGGGGATTCCGGATGCCGGTGGCCTGGTGATCGCGACCGATCAGGACTCGGCCCGCGAGTACGCCAAGATCCTGAAGAGGGTCACCGGGCAGAAGGCGACCGTCGTGCTCTCCGACGAGAAGGCGGCGTCGAAGAAGATCGACCAGTTCGCGGCGGACGAATCCCGCTGGATGGTCGCGGTGCGCATGGTGTCGGAGGGCGTCGACGTGCCGCGCCTCGCGGTCGGCGTGTACGCGACGACGATCTCGACCCCGCTGTTCTTCGCGCAGGCCGTCGGACGTTTCGTACGTTCGCGGCGCAGGGGCGAGACGGCTTCGGTGTTCGTGCCGACGATCCCGATGCTGCTCGACTTCGCGAACGAGATGGAGGTCGAGCGGGACCACGTCCTTGACAAGCCCAAGAAGGGCAGCGAGGAGGAGAACCCGTTCTCCGAGGAGGACAAGCTCCTCGCCGACGCGGAGCGGCTGGAGGACGAGGAGACCGAGGACCAACTGCCGTTCGAGGCGCTGGAGTCCGACGCGGTCTTCGACCGGGTGCTGTACGACGGCGCCGAGTTCGGAATGCAGGCGCACCCGGGCAGCGAGGAGGAGCAGGACTACCTGGGGATCCCCGGACTGCTTGAGCCGGACCAGGTGCAGCTACTGCTCCAGAAGCGGCAGACCCGGCAGATCGCGCACAGCCGCCAGAAGCCGGCCGCCGAGGCCGACCTGCTGGAGAAGGCCGCCGAGGCCCGGCCGGTCGTCACCCACAAGCAGCTGCTGGAGCTGCGCAAGTCGCTGAACACGATGGTCGGGGCGTACGTCCACCAGAGCGGCAAGCCGCACGGTGTCATCCACACCGAACTGCGGCGGGTCTGCGGCGGGCCGCCGAGCGCCGAGGCGACGGCCGGGCAGCTCAAGGAGCGGATCAAGAAGGTGCAGGAGTGGGCCACCCGGATGCGGTGAGCGTCCGAGGGGTGGGTCGGCCGGGTGCCTCCGCGCGCTGAGGCACTGACACCCGCAGCCTGCGGTGGCTGCCGTGAGGCCCGTGGGTTCAGTGGGGCCAGTGGGTTCAGGTGGCCCAGCAGGGGTCCTAGGCGGCCACACGGTTCAGTGGGGTCCAGGCAGGTCCAGCGGGCCCGGGGTGCGACTGAGGGCGGGATCCGGATCTGTGCGTGTTCCGGGTCCCGCCCTGCCGTCCAGCGAGGACGGGATCAGTCCGAGGGGCGGCCCCCACGGTCGGCCCCCGGCATGTCTGTCACGGTATTGCGCAGGTCAGCGCAGGCATATGTCCAAAAGTCCCGCCCCGTCGTGACTTTGGTCCCGAGGGGTGGGCGATCGCCTACGGAATGATCAACTCCCTTCCTGCGCCCGGATTCTGGACGAGGTCTTCCGCTGAGCGGACTGGATCGCTACCTTTCCCGCAACGCATAACGCCCCGTGGCAGTGCCGCCCCGGAGCGCAGCCGGTGCCATGGCCTGCCGGCGGCCTCTGCGCGCGTCGCCGATGGGACCGGTGACGTGCACGATGCGTAAGAGGACCGCTCGCACTCACCACAGAGGAGTGGGCGTCGTGACCGCGGAGACTTCCCAGACGCTCGACAGAGGACTGCGGGTCCTCAAGCTGCTCGCCGATACCGACCACGGGCTGACGGTCACCGAGTTGTCCAACAAACTCGGCGTCAACCGCACCGTCGTCTACCGGCTGCTGGCCACGCTCGAACAGCACGCGCTCGTACGCCGGGACCTGGGTGGCCGCGCCCGGGTCGGGCTCGGGGTGCTGCGGCTGGGACGGCAGGTCCACCCCTTGGTGCGGGAGGCCGCGCTGCCCGCGCTCAGGTCCCTCGCCGAGGACATCGGGGCGACGGCCCACCTCACGCTCGTCGACGGCGCGGAGGCCCTTGCCGTCGCGGTGGTCGAGCCGACCTGGACGGACTACCACGTGGCCTACCGGGCGGGCTTCCGCCACCCGCTGGACCGGGGCGCCGCGGGCCGGGCGATCCTGTCCGCCCGGCAGACCGCAATGACCGAGCCCGGCTACACCCTCACCCACGGCGAGCTGGAGGCCGGTGCGAGCGGGGCCGCGGCCCCGTTGATAGGGGTCACCGGGGTGGAGGGCAGCGTGGGCGTCGTCATGCTGTCGGACTCGGTGCCGGAGCGGGTCGGACCCCGGGTGGTCGACGCGGCCAAGGAGGTCGCGGACGCGTTGCGCTGAGGGCGCGGACGCGCGGAACAGGTGGTGCGGACGCGTTGCGCTGAGGGCGCTGACGCGCTGGGCAGGCGGTGCGGGCGTGCGGTGTAGGTGGTGCGAGCGCGCTGGGCTGGGGGTGCGGGTGTGCCGAGCTGAGGGTGCCGACGCGCTGAGTAGGCGGTGCGGGCGCGCTGGGCTGGGGGTGCGGGCGGGTTGTGCTGAGGGCGCGCGATGGCAGGGTGCGCTCCGGTGGTGGCAGGGGCGCGCTCCCGTGGGCGCAGGGGGTGCGGGAGCGGCCGTTAGATTGGGGGAGTGCTCCCTCTTCTCTCTCGGCTCTCCCGCAACAGCCGTCTCGCCGTCTGCGCCCTGCCCGTCGTCGTACTGCTCGGAGTGGCCGCCCTGGCGCCGCTGCCGTTCGCGGTGGCCCAGCCCGGGTCGGCCACCGACGTCCTGGGCAAGGACAGCGAGGGCCGTCCGGTCATCAGCGTGACCGGTGTGCCGACCCGGGAGACCACCGGGAAGCTGCGGATGACGACCATCGTGGCGACCGGCCCGTCCATCGACCACCGGGTCGGTGAGCTGGCCGATGCCTGGTTCCGGGACGACCGGGCGGTCATGCCGCACGACGTCGTCTACCCGACAGGCGGCGACGACGAGGAGATCGCCGAGTACAACAAGGGGGAGATGCTCAAGTCGCAGAACAGCGCCGTCTCCGCCGCGCTCGGCTACCTCGGTGACAAGGGCAAGGACGCGAAGGGCAAGAACGCCAAGGTCGATCTCCACCTCGCCGATGTCGGCGGCCCCAGCGCCGGGCTCCTCTTCACGCTCGGCATCATCGACAAGATCGACGGCAACGGCGCGGGCGGCGACCTGACGGGCGGCCGCGACATCGCCGGTACGGGGACCATCGACGCGGACGGAACCGTCGGCCAGGTCGGCGGCGTACCCCTGAAGATCAAGGGAGCCAAGGCGGACGGCGCGACCGTCTTCCTCGTACCGCAGAACGAGTGCTCGCAGGCGAAGACCGGCCTGCCGGCCGGGATGCGCCTGGTTCCCGTGAGCACCCTCGACGGGGCTGTGACCGCGCTCAGGGAGCTCGCGAAGCCCGGCGGGACGGGGACGGTCCCGAGCTGCTGACGGGGCCCGCCTCCCACGCGCAGCGCCTCCAGGTGGAGCACCTGCACGCGGAGCGCCTGCACATGCAGCGCCTGCACGTGGAGCCGGCCTCCTGCGCGGAGCCAGCCGCTCAGGCGGTGCCGGTCGTACGGAGCCGGTGTTCGCCCGTGGTGGTGGCAGCGGCGGTCGTACGGACGAGGCGCAGGCCCAACTCGACGAGGGCCCAGCCGAGTTGAGTGCGTATGCGGTGGGTGTGTGCGGGGTGGCGGGAGGTGTCCTCGCGCGCCGCGGAGCGGGCCTGGCGCCCAACGGCGGCCTGCTGCCGCAGTTCTGCGGAACGGGCGGCGTGGAGGTGGCGGAAGGTGTCGGGGTGCATGGCAGTGCTTCCTCTCGGTTCGGTCTTCGTCGTACCTGGGGGACATGCCTGGGAGGCACGTCTGGGGGACGTGCCTGGGGGTGTGCCTGGGGGAGGAGTGCGGTGCTGGGTCCGGTGGGGTGGGTCAGTCCTTGGGCAGGGGGAAGCCGTGCAAGTGGAAGCGGAACTTCTCGCTGCCCCCCGCGCCCTTGTCCTTGCCCTTGGGGCGGTAGCTCTCGATCAAGTCGCCGATGCGGCTGCTGAGTTCACTGGCCTGCTCCGGTGTCAGGGGCAAGGTGTAGTCGCTCAGGGTGGAGGTCTTGCGCCATTCTTCCGACCAGTCGCGCGAGGTGCCGAGCCAGGTGCTCAGGTCCCGGGTGTGCGTGTTGGCGACCTCGTGCATGAAGAGGTCCGAGGCGCCGCGCAGTGTCGGGTCGGGGCTGTCGGCCAGTGAGCCGTCGTAGTGGGTTCCTTGGTGGGTGGACTGCCACCAGCGCTCGCGGCCCTTGCCGCACTCCGGGGCGTCCTCCACGAAGCCGTACGTCGCCAGTTGGCGCAGGTGGTAGCTGGTGGCGCCGCTCGACTCGCCCAGGCGTTCACCCAGTTGGGAGGCGGTGGCAGGCCCGAAGTCCCGTAGTGCGCGCAGGAGTTGGATGCGGAGGGGGTGGGCGAGCCCGCGCAGGGTGCGTGCGTCGAGGTACTGGACCTTCCGCGCCGAGGCTTGGCGGCCCAAGGCCTCACTCTGGAGTTCCTGGAGTTCCTGGTGGGTTTGGTGGTCCTGGCCGTCCAGCGGGACGTCGTCTTCGGGCATGGCCCCACCGTAAAGTTGCAAAGATTCCGTTGCAAGGGTTTTTTGCAACTACTTCTTTGCAAGTCTGGGCGGGTCCAACGCCCCACCCGCTGCCATCACCCGCTACCACCACCCGCCACTCCCACCCGCTACCCCTCACCCCTCCTTGATGAGCCCCTCTCCCACCAGCCACTCCTTCGCCACCGCATGCGGATCGTCGCCGTCCACGTCCACCTTGGCGTTCAGGTCCTGTGCCACCTCGTTGCTGAGCTTCGCCGTGACCGGGGCCAGCAGGTCGGCGATTGCCGGGTGCTTCTTCAGGGTTTCGCTGTTGACCTCGGGGGCCGCGTTGTAGTTGGGGAAGAAGCGCTTGTCGTCCTCCATCACCACCAGGTCCATCGCCTTGATCCGGCCATCCGTTGTGAAGACCTCGCCGTATGCGCACGACGAACCTCCGGACACCTGGGTGTAGATGATCCCGCTGTCCATCTTCGCGATGTTGGACGGCCGGATCCGCATCCCGTACGCCTTCTGCATCCCCGGCGCCCCGTCGTCCCGCGAAGCGAACTCGGGGGCCACGCACAGCGTCACCGCCGACGGGTCCTTCTTCGACAGGGCCGCCACGTCGGACAGCGTCCTCGTGCCGTACTTCTTCTGGTTGGCCTTGTTCATGGCCAGCGCGTACGTGTTGTTGAGGGTGGCGGGCGGCAGCCAGCTGATGCCGTTCGCCGCGTCAGCGGCGCGTACCGCCTCCCACTGCTTCTTGGGGTCGGTGATCGGCTTGTCGTGCCCGAGGTAGGTGATCCACGCGGTGCCCGTGTACTCGTACATCACGTCCGCGTCGCCGCCCTTGACCGCTTCCCGTGCCCCGATCGAGCCCTGGATCCCGGTCCGGTCGAGCACCTTCGCACCCGCCGCCTCGAAGACGAGCCCCAGGATCTGCCCGAGGATGAGCTGCTCCGTGAACTCCTTGGAGGTGACGGTCAGTTGGGCCCCCTTGAGTGGCAGACCCGCACCGACCGTGCCCGGCCGTACGTCGTCCACCATCGGGCTTCCGCTGGTCAGGCCGCACCCGGACGCCAGTACGGCGAGGGCGACCAGTCCCGTGGCGCAGCGCCTCATGCCCCGACCTCCAGTCCACGCGGCCGCAGCAGCAGTTCCACCAGGGACGCCAGCCAGTCCACGAACAGCGCCAGCGCCACCGTCAGCAGCGACCCCAGCACCAGGACCGGCATCCGCTGCGTGGTGATCCCCGTCGTGATCAGGTCGCCGAGCCCGCCGCCTCCGCCGAAGGCGGCCAGCGTCGCCGTGCCCACGTTCAGCACCAGCGCCGTCCGTACGCCCGCCAGGATCAGCGGCACGGCGAGCGGCAGCTCCACCTTCGCCAGCACCCCGGCCCTCGACATGCCGATGCCGCGCGCCGCCTCAAGCAGCGTCGGATCGTTGGCCCGCAGCCCCGCGATCGTGTTGGAGAGCACCGGCAGCACCGCGTAAATGATCATCCCGATCAGAGCGGCCCGCTTCCCGATCCCCAGCCAGATCACCAGCAGTGCCAACAGCCCGATCGCAGGCGTCGCCTGTCCGATGTTGGCGAGCATCGTCGCCGCCGGAGCGGCCCTCCGCAGCCCCGGCCGGGTCAGCAGGATGCCCAGCGGAATCGCGATGATCAGTACGAAGAAGGTGGAGATCGCGGTCAGCTCGACGTGCTCCTTGAAGCGCAGCCAGACGTTGCCGTCGGCGAGCGCGTTCTGCGCGATCGAGTCCAGGTCGGCGGAGCGGAACCACACCCAGGTCCCCAGCAGCACCACCGCCAGCACCGCCGGCATCAGTACCACCTTCAGCCATGTCACCCGGCGCGGCAGCCGCTCGGCGGCCACCGCCGACCCGACCCCGGCAGCCTCCGCGGCCCCGCCGCCCTCGTCCCGGAACGCGACCCCCTTGACCTCGTGCTCGCCCTCGGGCCGCCCCCGCCCCCGCCCTCGCCCCCGCTCGCCCTCGGGCCGCCCCCCGTCGGCGCCGCCCGCCGGACTCACGAGAGCTCCTCCGGATCCCGTACGGACGGAGAGCGGTGCTCCGCCGCCTCCAGCCGGTCGGCCTCCAGCATTTCCTGCACGGAGTTCATCAGCGTCGCCATGTCGACGACCCCGGTGAACTCCCCGCGTCGCCCGGTCACCGCCACCCGCCCCGCGTTGTCGATCAGTACGGCCTCCAGCGCGTCCCGCAGCGTCGCATCCCGGGTGACGGTGTCGTGCACGAGCGTCCCCGCCCGCGCCAGCGAACCCTTCGCCCGCATCAGGTCGCCCCGCCGCAGCCACTTGTACGGCCGCCGGTGCCGGTCGAGCAGGAGCAGTTCGTTGGTCGACGAGTCCCGCAGCTTGTCGAAGATCTCCTGGAGGGGGTCCTCGACCGTCACCGTCGGGAAGTCCGCGATCTCCACGTCCCGCACCCGGGTCAGATTCAGCCGCTTCAGCGCGGCTCCCGCGCCCACGAACCCGGACACGAAGTCGTCCGCCGGATTGGTCAGGATCGCCTCCGGAGTGTCGAACTGGGCGATGTGGGAGCGGTCCCGGAGCACCGCGATCCGGTCCCCGAGCTTGATCGCCTCGTCGAAGTCATGGGTGACGAACACGATCGTCTTGTGCAGCTCGTGCTGGAGCCGGATCAGCTCGTCCTGCAGATGGTCCCGGGTGATCGGGTCGACGGCCCCGAACGGTTCGTCCATCAACAGCACCGGCGGGTCGGCGGCCAACGCCCTTGCCACACCCACCCGTTGCTGCTGTCCGCCCGACAGCTGGCGCGGGTACCGGCCGCGGAACTGGCCCGCGTCCAGCCCCACCAGATCGAGCATCTCCTCGACCCGGGAGTTCACCCGTGCCTTGCTCCAGCCGACCATCTTCGGTACGAGCGCGATGTTCTGAGCCACCGTCATGTGCGGGAACAGGCCCGACGACTGGATCGCGTACCCCACCTGCCGGCGCAGCTTCACCGGATCCATGTCCGTGACGTCCTCGCCGCCGATCCGGATCCGCCCGGACGTCGGCTCGATCAGCCGGTTGATCATCTTCAGCAGCGTCGTCTTGCCGCCGCCGGAAGGGCCGACAAAGACGACGGTCTCCCCGGCCCGGATCTCCAGGCTGACGTTGTCGACGGAGGGGTACGGATTGCCCGCGTACTGCTTGGTGAGGTTCTCCAGCCGAATGGCGGCGCCGGACGCAGCGCCCCGATCAGCGGCGCCGGACGTGGACTCAGGCATGGATCCCCCTAGGGATGGTCAGACGCCCCACCAGGACGTACACGGCATCGAAGAGCAGCGCGAGCAGTACGATTCCCAGCGTCCCTGCCAGCACCTGATTGAGCGCGTTCTTGCTGCCCAGCGACGCGATCCCGCGGAAGATCTCATTGCCCAGACCGGGCCCGGATGCGTACGCGGCGATCGCCGCGATTCCCATCAGCATCTGCGTCGCGACCCGGATCCCGGTCAGGATCGGCGGCCACGCCAGCGGCAGTTCCACCCGCACCAGACGGGCCGACCGCGACATTCCGATCCCGCGCGCCGCGTCGACCAGCGTCGGGTCGACGCCGCGCAGCCCGACGATCGCGTTCCGAACGATCGGCAGCAGCCCGTACAGCACCAGCGCGATCACGGTCGGCGCCACGCCGAGGCCCACGACCGGGATCAGCAGACCGATCAGCGCCAGCGACGGCACGGTCAGGATCCCGGAGGCGGCGGTGGTCGCGAGGTTCCCGGCCCACTCGCTGCGGTACGTGAGGATGCCGATCAGTACGCCCAGTACGGTCGCCACGACCATGCACTGGAACACCGCGCTGGCGTGCTGAAAGGCATCCGCCAGCAACTGCTGGTACCGGCTGCCGAGGTACTCCCAGAAGTTCACGGGCCACTCCTCGACGTCGACAGGTGGACGAAGGCACTCGCCAGCTCGGGAACACTCGCCCGCTCGGGAACACGCGCCGGCTCCGGAACACGAGTCAGCTCAAGAGCACGCGCCAGCTCCGGAACACGCGTCAGGTCAGACCGGAAGCCTGCTCCACCAGCGGGATGATCCGCAGCGGAACGGGGTTCTCCATGACGATCGCCGTGGAGGCCCGGACGATGCCATCAAAACCTACAACCCGGTCAATCACACGTTGAAGGTCCGCATTCGACCGTGCGACGAGGCGGCACAGCATGTCACCGTGCCCTGTTGTCGTGTGCAGCTCCAGGACCTCGGGCACCGACCCCAGGTGCGCCCGTACGTCCGCGCCCTGCCCCTGCTTGATCTCCAGCGTCGCGAACGCCGTCACCGGGTATCCGAGCGCCGCCGGGTCCACGTCCGGGCCGAACCCCCTGATGACGCCATTCGACTGAAGCCGGTCCATCCGCGCCTGCACGGTCCCGCGGGCCACACCCAGCCGTCGCGACGCCTCCAGCACTCCTATCCGGGGCTCACGGGCCAGCAGCACGATCAGCCGCCCGTCCAGCTCGTCCACGGCCACTCGCACTCCCGGGGCTAGTCGACGCCAGTCATCGCCAGTCATCGTCACTCAACGCCAGTCATCGCTGGTCAACCACTGGTCATCCTGTACAGATCGCCCGCCCATCCTCACTCTTCACTGCACACATTGACCAGCGTTTACGCAAACTATTGCGCACCTTGCGATGTGGGGCGACGCTCGCCCCATGACTGAGACCACTGAGCACACCACCCCCAGCACCGCGCGCGAGGCCGACCCCTTCCCGGTCAAGGGAATGGACGCGGTCGTCTTCGCCGTCGGCAACGCCAAGCAGGCCGCCCACTACTACTCGACCGCCTTCGGCATGAAGCTCGTCGCGTACTCCGGACCGGAGAACGGCAGCCGCGAGACCGCCAGTTACGTCTTGGAGAGTGGCGCAGCCCGCTTCGTCCTCACCTCCGTCATCAAGGCCGCCACCGACTGGGGCCGCTTCCTTGAGGCCCATGTCGCCGAGCACGGCGACGGCGTCATCGACCTTGCCATCGAGGTTCCTGACGCGCGCGCCGCGTACGCCTACGCCGTCGAGCACGGCGCCACCGGCATCGAGGAGCCGTACGAGACGAAGGACGAGCACGGCACCGTCGTGCGCGCCTCCATCGCCACGTACGGACAGACCCGTCACACCCTCGTCGAGCGCAGCGGCTACAGCGGCCCCTACCTGCCGGGCTTCGTCCCTGCGAAGCCGATCGTGGAGCCCCCCGCCAAGCGGATCTTCCAGGCCATCGACCACTGCGTCGGCAACGTGGAACTCGGCAAGATGAACGAGTGGTGCGCCTTCTACAACAAGGTCATGGGCTTCACGAACATGAAGGAGTTCGTGGGCGACGACATCGCCACCGAGTACAGCGCGCTGATGTCGAAGGTCGTCGCGGACGGCACCAAGAAGGTCAAGTTCCCGATCAACGAGCCGGCGATCGCGAAGAAGAAGTCGCAGATCGACGAGTACCTTGAGTTCTACGGCGGCCCCGGCGTCCAGCACATGGCGCTCGCGACCAACGACATCGTGGCCACGGTGAAGGCCATGCGGGCCGCGGGCATCGAGTTCCTCGACGTGCCCGACAGCTACTACGACACCCTCGGCGAGTGGGCGGGCGAGACCCGCGTCCCCGTCGAGATCCTGCGCGCCGAGAAGATCCTCGTCGACCGCGACGAGGACGGCTACCTGCTGCAGATCTTCACCAAGCCGGTCCAGGACCGCCCGACCGTCTTCTTCGAGATGATCGAGCGGCACGGCTCCATGGGCTTCGGCAAGGGCAACTTCAAGGCGCTCTTCGAAGCGATCGAGCGCGAGCAGGAGAAGCGCGGCAACCTGTAGCCCTCCGGCCCGGCTCCGGCAACTTCCCCTGTCGGAGCTTTGCTTGGCCCCTAGTTGGCCCCTGCTCGGCCCCGGCTCGGCCCTTACTCGACCCCGCTTGGCCCTCGCTCGACCCCCGCGACCCCACGGACCTGCCCCGTGGGGTCGCGGTGTCCCTCACCGCGACCGACGCGAAGGGGGCGGGCTTGACCCGTGTCAGCGCTTCTTGCGGGGTGCGGGAGCCGCCGTACGGGCCTCCTGGTTCCGCGTGCCCGAGCCCTGCCGGGCGGACTGCCCGGAACCGCTCCCGGACTTCTTCGGCCGGTACGCCCACACGTTGCGCGGCCCGCCCTCCGGCGGATCGCCCAGCCGGGCCAGGGACGTCTGTGCGCGCGGCGCCCAGAGCGGGGAGAAGACCGGGTTCACGCGCAGCGCCTCCTCCAAGTGCCGTCGCGCGGCCCCGTAGTCGCCCGTCGCCCGTTCGATCTCGCCCCGGTGGTAGAGGAAGAGCGCGCTGCGCAGCCCCTGTTTCGTCGCCTTCTTGGCGTACTCCACGGCCGCCTCGTCGTCGCCCGTACGGTGCAGCGCCCAGCCCAGGGCGTCCGCGACCTCGGGGCCCGGGCGGCGCGACCACTCCTCCCGCAGCAGTTCCACGGCCGTTTCCGCGTCGCCGTGGTCGGCCTCCAGTCGGCCGAGCAGCAGGTCGCCGTGCACGCCCTGCTTGCTGTTCCAGGCGACCTGGGCGCGGGCGACCCCGTACTGGGGCTCGCCGTTCCCGCCGACGGCTTCCGTCAACTCACCAAGCTCCAGTGCGTATTCGGGACGCGGGGTCAGGGTGAGGGCCGTCCGGTAGGACTTCACCGCCTCCGTCGTACGCCCCAGCGCCGCCAGCACCCGCGCACGGCCGGCGATCGCCGCGCCCTGCTTGCGGTCCAGGGTGAGCGTGGCGTCGTAGAAGCCGAGGGACTCCGTCAAGTCGCCGCGTTCCCAGGCGAGTTCGGCGGCGCTGCGCAGGTGCTCGGCCTTCTCCTGCGGTGAGTCCGCGACCGCCGCCGCCTCCGACACCAGGACCGCCGCGTCCTCCCGCCAGCCCTTGTCGCGGTATGTCTGCGCCGTCCAGCCCAGCGCCACTGCCCCGCCCCGGCTCTCCGTCAGCTCCTCCGCGGTCCGTGCCGCGGCCTTCGGGTCGCCGAGTCGCCCGTAGCTGTCGATCAGCAGCGGGTACGTCGTCCACTCCTTGGGCGACTGCCCCCGCACGATCTCGCCCCACCGTCTGGCCTCCGCGAAGTCACCGCGGGCATAGGCGAGTTGGGCCAGCGCGGCCACTCCGGCGACATTGCCCTTCTCCGCGGGCCGCACGGCCAGGGAGCGCTTCACCGCGGCCTCCGCCTTCGGGTAGTAGGCCGCGTCGGCCGCCCGCAGGCCCCGCACCACCAGCGCCGTACCGAGCGCCGACCACGCACCGTCGTCCCGAGGGTTCGCCTTCACCCGGGCGTTCAGGGCGGCCAGTGAAGTCGCTGCCCCCGGGGCGCCCGCCGCCGGTTTCGCCGCCGGTCGCTCCCGGTCCCCCGACTGGGGCAGCAGGACGAGCACCCCGGCAGCCAGCGCTGCCGCCGCCACCGAGGCGATGGCGGCACGCCGCACCAGAGGCGAAGGCTTCCTCGGCTTCGGACCGGGCACAGTCCCGCCCACGGGCCCGCCCGCAGTCCCGGCCACGGGTCCGCCCGCAGTCCCGCCCACAGGCCCGCCCACAGGCCCGGCCACAGGCCCGGCCACAGGCCCGGCCACAGGCGCAGGCCGCACCGTCGCCCCCGCCCCCGGTCCCAGCGCCGCCCCCGCCCCCGCCCCCGATTCCGGCGGTTCGACGGCGGGCTCCCTGACGAGGTCCGTGGCGGGCTCCGGCTCCATGGCGTCCATGCCGCTCACTGTGCGCCAGTACGACGAGCACACCCGTCCGCCGCGAACGGATACGCAGACGGGTTCACACCGATGGCCCCGGGTGCCAGTCTTGGCAGCATGGATGATCTTCAGAAACTCTGGAATCTGCTGAGCGACGGTCTCCCGGACGAAGCTCTCCTCACCGACCCCGACGTCATGGCCTCGTACGCCCACGACATGGCCAGTTTCTGTACGGCCGGGGCGCCCGCCGCCGTCGTCCTGCCCCGCACCGTCGAGCAGGTCCAGCACGTCATGCGCACCGCCACCGCCTGCCGCGTCCCCGTCGTCCCGCAGGGCGCCAGGACCGGACTGTCCGGCGCGGCCAACGCCTCCGACGGCTGCATCGTGCTGTCCCTCGTCAAGATGGACCGCATCCTGGAGATCAGCCCCGTCGACCGGATCGCCGTCGTCGAACCGGGCGTCATCAACGCCGTCCTGTCCCGCGAGGTCGCCGCCCAGGGCCTCTACTACCCGCCGGATCCGTCCAGTTGGGAAATGTGCACCATCGGCGGCAACATCGGCACCGCCTCCGGTGGGCTGTGCTGCGTCAAGTACGGAGTGACGGCGGAGTACGTGCTCGGCCTCGACGTCGTCCTCGCGGACGGCCGGCTGCTCACGACCGGGCGCCGCACGGCGAAGGGTGTCGCCGGATACGACCTCACCCGGCTCTTCGTCGGCTCCGAGGGCAGCCTCGGCATCGTCGTCCGCGCCGTACTGGCCCTCAAGCCCGCGCCGCCCCAACAGCTCGCGCTGGCCGCCGAGTTCCCGTCCGCGGCCGCCGCCTGCGAGGCCGTCTGCGAGATCATGGCGCGCGGCCACGCCCCGTCGCTGCTCGAACTCATGGACCGTACGACCCTGCGCGCCGTCAACGCGATGGCCCACATGGGTCTCCCGGAGTCGACCGAAGCCCTGCTGCTGGCCGCCTTCGACACCCCCGACCCGGCCGTCGACCTCGCCGCCGTGGGGGAGATCTGCACCGCCTTCGGTGCCACCGGCGTCGTCCCCGCGGAGGACTTCGCCGAGTCCGAACTCCTGCTCCAGGCGCGCCGGTTGTCGCTCACCGCGCTCGAAGCCGTCAAGACCGCCACCATGATCGACGACGTCTGCGTACCCCGCTCGAAGCTCGGCGCGATGATCGACGGCACCGCCGCCATCGCCGAGAAGTACGACCTGACCATCGGCGTCTGCGCGCACGCGGGCGACGGCAACACCCACCCCGTGGTCTGCTTCGACGCCGCCGACGAGGACGAGTCGCGGCGGGCCCGCGAGTCCTTCGACGAGATCATGGCGCTGGGGCTCGAACTGGGCGGGACGATCACCGGGGAGCACGGCGTCGGTGTGCTCAAGAAGGAGTGGCTGGCCCGTGAAATCGGGCCGGTGGGTGTGGAGTTGCAGCGGAGCGTCAAGGCGGCCTTCGACCCGCTCGGGCTTCTTAATCCCGGAAAGTTGTTCTGAGTCCTGGGACGTAGGGCGATGGATGGTGTGGGAATGGGTCCGTTGCCCGATATGGCATGCGCCGTTCCGTCCATACCTTTGGGGTGAAGGCCGGATGAAGTGTCCGTCCCCTGCCCGAGGAGGAATTCTGTCCGCTCGACTCGATCACACCGTCGTCCACAGCCGGGACCGCTTCAGCTCAGCCCGCTTCCTCACGGAGCTCCTGGGCGCCCCGGAACCCACACCCTTCGGCCCGTTCGTCAGCGTGCCGCTGGCGAACGGCGTGACCCTGGACTACGCCGACGCCACGGGCGAGCACTACGGCGACAAGGAGGCGCCCATCGTCTCGCAGCACCTGGCGTTCCTGGTCGACGACGAGGAGTTCGACACCATCCTCGAACGCATCAAGGAGCGTGAGATCCCCTACTGGGCCGACCCGTTCAGCGAGAAGCCCCAGCAGATCAACCACGCCCACCAGGGCCGCGGCTTCTACTTCCGCGACCCGAACGACCACTTCCTCGAGTTCATGACCCACACGCACGTGGTCGACTAGCCCTCGCCGTCCTGCGAGGTGGCCAGCAGCTCGGCCAGTGCGTCGTCCAGGCCGAGCTGCCCGCCCTCGGTCCCCGGCGGGACCATCGTCAGCGTCCGCTCCAGCCACGCCGACACGATCGGTGACGACGCCTCCAGGAGGGCGTCCCCTTCAGGTGAAGTCAGCGCGACACACACGACCGAACGCCCGTCGACCTTGGTCGGCCAGATCCGGACATCTCCGTGCCCACAGGGCCGGAACACCCCGTCGACGAGGAGCTCGCGCGCGAACGTCCAGTTGACCGGGTAGTCCGATCCGACGTGGAAGGTCACGTGCACGGCGTACGGGTCGTTCGTCCGGTACATCAGCCGTGCCGGTACGGGGATGGTGCGCTCGGGGGACAGGACGAGGTTGAGCTCCAGCTCGCGTTCCACGACGGTGTGCTGCATGGGTGCACTTCCTTTCCGGTACGGGGCCCACTGGCGGGCCGTACTGGGTGAGAGCGCGCTCCCCGCCGTTCATTACGCGACTTCGCGCGAAGTTTTTCCGCAGGACCGGCATTGACCGAAAAGTGGTGCATCCGGACGGACGGGCCCGGTGGTGGGCGGCGGTCTGGTAGATGTGGACCCCGGAAATCAAGACAACGAGGCCTCTAGCAGATACGGGACACGGTGATGAGCGCCCCCACACCGGCCAACGGCGGACACGCACCCGGCCACGGCTTCTATCCCGATCCGTCCATCCCCGGCTACGTCCGCTACTGGAACGGCAGTTCCTGGGTGCCCGGGACCAGTCGGCCCGCCCCCGCGGCGGGCGAGCCGATGCCGACCCCGCCGCCCGGGGCCGCGCCCGCTCCCGTCCCCCACTCCGGCCTCCCGAACCTTGCCTCGGTCCCGGCCCCGGCCCCCGCCGTCCCCACTGCCCCCGCCGGGCCCTCGGTGGACGAGACCGGCCCCTTCTTCTTCGACGAGGACGAGGACGGGCCGGACGGCCCCGGCCGGTCGGCCGGTCACAAGGCGACCGGCCACGAGGTGGAGGTACGCCGCTCCGCCGAACCCGCCGTCGCCTGGCAGGCCGACACCGCCCGCCAGAACGGCTTCGGCGGCGAGCGCGACCGCCGCGTCTCGTGGGGCTCCCCGTCCGCTCCCGGAGACGCCGGTGCGGCTCCCGCCGGAGGCACGGCACCGGGGCACCCGGCAGCGTCGACACCGCCCGGTCTGACCCCCGCGCAGGGCCGGGCCCCGGCAGCCGACCCCCGGACCCCCGGCGCCCTCCCCGCCCGCGCCGAGCGCCCTGCCCTGGAATCCTCACCGTCCTCCCCGCAGCCGGGCCGCACGCAGCAGCCGGGCCACGCACAACAGCCGGGCCACGCACAGCAGCCGGGCCACACGCAGCCCCGCGGACGCCACGGCGCCCCCGAGCCCCGTGTCCCACAGGACCGCGCCGAGCCCCGCGCACAGCAGCCCCGCCCCGCCCCTGCTGCCGCCGCTCCGGCCCGCGCGGGCCAGGCGGCCCCGACGCCGCTCCAGGCCTCCGGTGCCCCCACCCCCGACGGCACCATGTCCATCCGTACGGTCACGCCCCGGCAGCAGCCCACGCCCCCCGCCGCAGCCCGCCGGCCCGCTCCGGCGCAGCCCCGCCCCGTACAACCCGTACCCCCACAGCCCTCCGCCGGACAGCCCGCCGCCCCGCAGGGCCGGCTTCCCGCGCAGGGGGCCCAGCCGACACCCCCCGCCGCCTCCTGGGCCCAGCAGGTCAACCAACTGGCCACCACCCCCGCCAGCACCCCTGCCCCCGCCCCCGACGCGGAGGGCCGGCCGGTGGTCCCCTGGAAGCCTCCCGTCGAGGACGTCTTCGCGAAGGCCGCCCGCGAGCAGGCCGCCGCCCGCCCGGCCGGTCTCGGCCGTCGGCTCGGGGCCCGCCTGCTGGACACGGTCGTGCTCGGTGCGGCCGTCGCCGCCGTCGCCGTACCCCTGGTGACGCAGGCCGTCGACCACATCGACGAGAAGATCCGCGCGGCCAAGCTGTCCGGCACGACCGTCACGGTCTACCTGCTGGACGCCACCACGCTCGGCATCCTCGGCGTCATCCTCGGCACGTTCCTGGTGCTGGGCGTCCTCTATGAGGCGGTGCCCACCGCGAAGTGGGGACGCACGCTCGGCAAGAAGGCGTTCGGTCTCCAGGTCCGCGACATCGAGGAGCACGAGCCGCCCCGGTTCGGCGGGGCGCTGCGCCGCTGGCTGGTGTACGGAGTGCTGGGCATCCTCGGCGTCGGCGTGCTGAACGTGCTGTGGTGCCTCGTCGACCGGCCGTGGCGCCAGTGCTGGCACGACAAGGCGGCGCGCACCTTCGTCGCGGGCAGGAGCTGAGCCCGTACCGCACCCGCCCCAGGCCCCACCCACCCCCCGCCCCCGGCCCCACCCTGACCCGGTGTCACCGGCTTGGCCCCCGCCGTCCCCCGAACGGCGTCCGAGCCCTTGCGGGCCCTGTGGGCCGGGGGTCGACTGCCGGTATGAGCACCGACCAGCCGCCGCCCGGCGTGCCGCCTGAGAACGACCCGTTCCAGAAGTACCCGCCGCCCCCGCCCCCGCAGGGCGGCGCCGGCAGCCCCTACGACCAGCCTCCGGGCAGCGCGGGAGGCTCGCTGCCCCCCTACGGCGGGGGCCCGTACGACGGAAACCACGGAAGCGGAGGCGGCGGCTACGGCTACGGCGGGGACGACCCGCTGGCCGGGATGCCGCCGCTGGCACCGCTCGGCAAGCGGTTCCTGGCCCGGCTGGTCGACCTGCTCATCGTGGCGATCCCACTCGCGATCATCGGCATCCCGTTCGGCACGTACGAGCGGATCACGAAGACCACCGACGACTTCGGCGACACCATCACCGAGGTCAGCAGCGGGAAGAGCCTGGTCTTCCAGCTGATCTCGATCGCCGTGTACCTCGCCTACGACACCTACATGACCAAGAAGAACGGCGCGACGGTCGGAAAGCGGCTGCTGGGCCTGCGGGTCGGGATGCTCAACGACGGCAGCGTCCCGCAGACGAACGCGGCCCTGACGCGCGCCGCGGTGCTGCTGCTGCCCGCGCTGATCTGCTGCCCCTGCCTGTGGTGGATCATCATCCTGGTGATGATCGCCGTCGACAAGCCGTACAAGCAGGGCCTGCACGACAAGGCGGCGAAGACCGTGGTGGTCACCGCGGCCCCGTAGCGCTAGCCGCGCAGGGAGTGCTCGCCCACCGAGGACGCTGAGGACGCTGAGGAGCGTGCGCGGGGACCGGGCACCCGGACCCCGTCGTACGCCTCGGCGGTGGCGGCGGGAACGGAGGCGGCCGTGGGACTCGTACGCGTACGGGCCCCGCGAGCCGCCTTCTTCACGAGCGGCATCGGTACGGTCATCGCCACCAGCAGCCCGAGTCCCAGCGCCGCACACGCGATCACCGCGATCCAGGCGCCGGAAGTGGTCTGCGACAGCAGCAGCATGGCGAGGGTGGAGAAGACCGCGGTCATCGCGCCGTACGTGCACTGGGCGACGGTCGGAGTCGGGAGCTGGGTCCGGATCGGAGTCTGGCGCGTCGTCCGCTGCATGGCAGTTCCGTCCTCGGAGCACGGGAGTGGGGTCGCGGGGTCTGAGCTCGACCCTACGACCATCAGGTTCCCGCGCGGAACGGCCGGTAAGCGTGACCTAACACACGGTGCCGATGCATGGGGGGCGCACAGTGTCATGAGGTCGTCCGCCCAGTGAGACGTGAGCGCCTGTACGCGGCGCGCCGACGGGCCTGTGCGAAGGTCCGTGAGGAAGTTGTGACCTGGCGGAAGTCCGGATAGCGGAGTTCGTGAACTGCCTAGCGTGCGTGTGGAGTTGATGTCAAGGTCTGTCTTTTCTCTGATAACTCCGGTCGAATGTCGTCACTTGTGACGCGCGCCGCGAACGGAACCCCTCACCCTTCGGGCCGGCCGGCCCGCGGGGGAGGACACCACCAAGTGACCAGTAACAGACGTGCCCTGAGAGGCACCGCCGTGCTCGTGGCGCTGGCCGCGACCGCTGCCACCGCCTCGGCCTTCGCCACCGCGCAGGCGGCCCCGGCGGCCCAGGCTCCGGCGGCCCAGGCCGCTCCGGCGGCCGTGGGCCACCAGGACCCGGCGCAGCCGGACGGCGGCAAGGGGGGCAAGGGCGACAAGGGCCACGTCATCGACGGCCCGTACAGCGCCCAGCAGGCCCAGCAGCGCAAGACCGCCCTGGAGGAGGTCCTCAAGGGGACCAAGAAGGCGGAGAAGCGCGGCAGTTCGAGCGTCGTGAAGCTCGCCGACAAGAAGTACGTCGAGCTCGGCCGCGAGCGCACCGACCAGATCTTCACGATCCTGGTCGAGTTCGGCGACAAGGTCGACAACACCACGATGTACGACCCGGACGGCAGCGGCCCCAAGCCGCCGATCCCGAAGTACGGCGGCAAGCCCGGCCCGCTCCACAACAAAATAGCCGAGCCCGACCGCAAGAAGGACAACTCCACCGCCTGGAAGAAGGACTACAACCAGGCGCACTTCCAGGACCTGTACTTCGGCAAGGGCAAGGGCCCCGACGGGAAGCCGGTCGAGTCCCTCAAGACGTACTACGAGAAGACCTCGTCGGGCCGCTACTCGGTCGAGGGCAAGGTCTCCGACTGGGTCAAGGTCGACTGGAACGAGGCCCGTTACGGCTCCGACTACTGCGGCAGCAACAACTGCCCCAACGTCGAGGACCTGGTCCGCGACGGCGTCAACGCCTGGGTCGCCAAGGAGAAGGCGGCCGGCCGGACCGACGCCCAGATCAAGGCCGACCTGTCCAAGTACGACGCGTGGGACCGCACCGACCACGACAACGACGGCAACTTCAACGAGCCCGACGGCTACATCGACCACTTCCAGGTCGTGCACGCCGGTGAGGACGGCTCGGCGGGCGGCGGCGAGCAGGGCACGGACGCCGTGTGGGCGCACCGCGGCTACGCGTTCGGCCGCGACGACGGCGAGACGGGCCCGGCGGGCTTCAAGGCCGGCGGCACCCCGATCGGCGACACCGGCATCTGGGTCGGCGACTACACCGCGCAGCCCGAGAACGGCGGCCTGGGCGTCTTCGCCCACGAGTACGCCCACGACCTCGGCCTCCCCGACCTCTACGACACCACGAACACCGCCGAGAACTCGGTCGGCTTCTGGTCCCTGATGTCGGCCGGCTCCTGGCTCGGCACCGGCAAGAACGAGATCGGCGACCTCCCCGGCGACATGACCGCCTGGGACAAGCTGCAGCTCGGCTGGCTCGACTACGAGAAGGCGAAGGCCGCCAAGACCTCCCTCCACAAGCTGGGCGTCGCGGAGTACAACACCAAGAACCCGCAGGCCGTCGTCGTCGAACTGCCCAAGAAGAACGTCACGACCGACGTGGTCAAGCCCGCCGGGGGCGCCAAGCAGTGGTGGTCGGACTACGGGGACGACCTCTCCAACACCCTCACGCGCGACGTCGACCTGACCGGCAAGTCGAAGGCCTCCCTCGAACTCACCGGCTGGTGGGACATCGAGGCCGACTACGACTACCTCTACACCCAGGTCTCCACGGACAACGGCGCCAGCTGGAAGTCCATCGACGGCACCGCCGACGGCGAGCCGATCACCCGTGACGGCGGCGACAAGCCCGCCATCACCGGCGTCTCCAAGACCCACAAGAAGCTCGTCTTCCCGCTCGACGCGTACGCGGGCAAGAAGATCGGCGTCCGCTTCCGCTACAAGACGGACGGCGGCGCGGGCGGCAAGGGCTTCACGTCCGACAACCTCACCGTCCAGGCCGACGGCGCGGCGATCTTCACGGACGACGCCGAGACCGAGGGCGACAACGGCTGGACCGTCCGCGGCTTCTCCCGCGTCGGAGAGTCGATCAACGGCGACTTCGAGCAGTACTACATCGCCGAGAACCGTCAGTACGTCTCGTACGACAAGACCCTCAAGTCCGGCCCGTACAACTTCGGCTTCCAGAAGACCGAGCGCCCCGACTGGGTCGAGCACTACGCCTACCGCCCCGGCCTCATGATCTGGCAGTGGGACACCTCGCAGCGCAACAACAACGTCAGCGAGCACCCGGGCCAGGGTCTCCTCCTCCCCGTCGACGCCCACTCCAAGCCCCTGAAGTGGCAGAACACCGGCAAGCTGATCTCCAACAAGATCCAGCCGTACGACGCCGCCTTCAGCTGGTACCCGAACCCCGGCTTCACCCTCCACAAGGAAGGCGTCGCCACCAAGATCCCCGCCCAGCTCGGGGTCCCGTACTTCGACGACCACAAGAACACCTACTGGTCGAAGGACAACCCCACGGGCAGCGTCAAGACAACTGACACCAACACCCGGATCTCGATCGTCAGCCAGCCGCTGGACGGCCAGACGATGTCGATCCTGGTCAGCAAGGCCGGCCGCTAAAGGTCACTTTCAGGCCATACCCCCAGGTCAGAGCATGATCGGCCGTCGCCCCTCTAGCGGGCGGCGGCCGATCGCGTTTAGATGCCTCTTACGTGCTCACTATTGACGCGACGTCTTACGGGGCGACCCGTGGCGTCCTACGGGGGAGTGATCGGTATGTCCGCAGGAGGTTTCAACAGACTCCCGAACGGGAGCGTGGTGGTCGCCCTGACCCTGCCCCGCCCAGGCCCTTCGGGCGCCAAGGTCCGCATACTCGTCCACGCGGCCAACCGCGCGAGGGCGCTGACGAGGCTCAGGAACCTGGGGTTGCGCGCGGTCTACCTCCGCGGCAACGCCGAACCCCCCACCCTCGACGAGATCACCGCCGTCCTCCACCACCCCGACGGCCTCCTCTGGCGCACGGCCCCCCAGTCCCGCGAAGAACTCTGGCACCCGATACGAGCCCTGCTGCGCCCGGCGACCTGACGAGGCCCGCTTCCTGACGAGGCCCGCGTCCTGATCTCTGGGCCTTTTCCTGGCTCGGCCCGCCTCCTGGGCCCCGTCTGCCCCCTCGCGGCACCGAGGGCCTGCCCAGTTGCCCCACCCACCCCCGCGCGCGGGCCGAGGGCATGTGCGGCCCGGCAGCCGTTTCGAGTCGGGGTGCATGCGGGACAGCCGTAAAGCATGGCTCAGAGGCCGCCACTGGCGCCCTGGGTCCACCGGACCGGCACGGGTGCGGTGGTGGCGCGCTCGCAGCCGATGCAGAGCGCGGCAAGCACCGGCGGGGGTGGCTGGGTGAGTGCGCCCGGGTCCGGTGCGGGTGGTTCCTGATCTCCACGTCGGCATCCGTGACGGCGGAGTAGTCGCCCCGGTTCCGGGCTCCCTGCCGCTGGTCGGCCAGCGCGGCGCAGACTCCGCAGCCGGGCGCGGGTTTCGGCGGGGCCAGGGGCAGGGTCAGGTGGACCGGGGCGTCCATGCCCGTCCTCAGTGTTCTCACGGGAGCCTCCGTGCGGTTGGCGACGGCTCCGATGTTCCCGGTCGCTGTCGGCCGCTGCGACGGCATGCGAGGTGTCGCGAGGGTGTCACTCGAAGGGCGTCAATTCGGTGTCATAGGGCGCCACTTGGGTCTAGCGTGGAGGCATGACGACGACAGCCGTGGTGTCGAACGACGTGCTGCGGGCCGTACGCATCGGCCTGCGGATGAGCCAGGACGACCTTGCCCGCGCGATCAGGCGGGCCGGGGACGAAGCAGGTGATCCCAACGACGCTTCCAAGCGTCTCGTCCAGCGGTGGGAGTCCGGGATCAGCAAGACCCCGCGCCCGGTGTACGCACGTGCGCTGGAGCGCGTGACCGGTCTGTCCGTGGAAGCGCTGGGCTTCAGCCTGGCGGTGCCGAAGGCCCGGGTGCGCGAGGACGGTGCGGGAGGTCACGACATGGAACCGGGTCCCGAAGGGGTGGCCTCCGCCCTGCCTGCGTCATCGCCCCGGCCCACGGCGCAGCAGGCCGGGGAGCCCCAGTACAACGGTGTGTGGCTGTCCCGGTACGAGTTCTACTCGTCGAGCCGCGACGAGACCTTCGTGGGTGCTCACTACGTTGTCCTGATCCAGCACGGCAACCGGCTGACCGGCCGCTCGCTGCCGGGCGGGTCCGCCAACCCGGACAGCCAGCTCGCCCTGGACCTCACCCTCGACCGGAACGTGGTCACCGGCTCCTGGACGGAACAGACCGCGACGGACGGCTACTACCAGGGCGCCCGCTACCACGGTGCCCTGCAGATGCTGGCGGAGCCGACGGGGCGACGGCTCGCGGGCAAGTGGGTCGGGTTCGGGAAGGACTTCGACGTGAACACGGGTCCCTGGGAGCTGGTCAAGAAGGAGACCAGCACCTCGAAGGCGACGTTGGAGCGGTACAGCCGTCCGCCGGAGTGAGCGGGGCGGGTCAGACCACCGGTTTGCCGGTCAACTCCACGCCCGCCGCGCGGAGTTCCTCCAGTGCCGCCTCCGTCGTCGGGGCCGCGACGCCCGCCGTCAGGTCCAGGAGGACCTGGGTGGTGAAGCCTTCGCGGGCCGCGTCCAGGGCGGTGGCCCGGACGCAGTGGTCGGTGGCGATGCCGACTATGTCGACCTCGGTGATGTGGCGGGTGCGGAGCCAGGCGGCGAGGGTCACGTTGTTCTCGTCCGTGCCCTCGAAGCCGCTGTACGCCGCCGAGTGGGCGCCCTTGTCGAAGACCGCGGAGATCGCGCCGGAGGCGACCGCGGGGGCGAAGTTGGGGTGGAAGCCGACGCCCTCGGTACCGGCGACGCAGTGGACGGGCCAGGAGTCGACGTAGTCGGGGGTGGGGGAGAAGTGGTCGCCGGGGTCGATGTGGTGGTCGCGGGTGGCGACGACGTGGCAGTAGCCGGCCTGGGACTCGCCGATCAGGTCGGTGATCGCGGCGGCGACGTCCGCGCCGCCCGCGACCGCGAGGCTGCCGCCCTCGCAGAAGTCGTTCTGCACGTCGACGACGATCAGGGCGCGGTGCATGGCATGTCCTTAGTGGGGGCGGTCATGTCTCTTGAGAGTAGAGACTTCGGCCCCCTGGGGGGAGTGGGCGTCCGGGGTGCCCGGCGCGGGTGGGTCACAGGTACTCGGTCGGGATCACCGGCTCGCCGCGCGAGAGCTGGACCGAGGACATCGGGAGCGCGCCGCGGGCCGCGATGTGCCGGTCGCGGGCCGTGTCCAGGGGCTCGCGGGCGACGACCTCGCCGGACTTGACGAGTTCGACCTGGAGCTGGTGGTCGATGAGGTCGGCGGGGACCGGGCCGGTGCCGATGACTTCGGCCTCGGCGATTCCGTACGAGTCGGGGCGGCGGGCCGCCCACTTGCGGCCGCCGCGCGAGGACTTGGCGCCCATGGACTTCTTGGCCACCGGGAGGAGCGGGGCCTCGGGGTCTGAGGACTCCGCGCGCGCGACGAGCTTGTAGACCATGGAGCAGGTGGGGTGGCCGCTGCCGGTGACCAGCTGGGTGCCCACGCCGTACGCGTCCACCGGGGCCGCGGCGAGGGAGGCGATGGCGTACTCGTCGAGGTCGGAGGTGACGACGATCTTGGTCTTCGTGGCGCCCAGCTCGTCGAGCTGCTGGCGGACGCGGTGGGCCACCAGGAGCAGGTCGCCGGAGTCGATGCGTACGGCGCCCAGCTCGGGGCCCGCGACCTCGACCGCCGTGCGGACGGCCTCGGTCACGTCGTACGTGTCGACGAGGAGGGTGGTGCCGCTGCCGAGCGAGTTCACCTGGGCCTGGAAGGCGTCGCGCTCGTTGTCGTGGAGGAGCGTGAAGGCGTGGGCGGAGGTGCCCACGGTGGGGATGCCGTAGCGGAAGCCCGCCGCCAGGTCGGAGGTGGAGGCGAAGCCGCCGAGGTACGCGGCGCGCGCCGAGGCGACCGCGCTCAGCTCGTGGGTGCGGCGGGCGCCCATCTCGATCAGCGGGCGGTCCCCGGCGGAGGCGGCCATGCGGGAGGCCGCGGCGGCGATCGCCGAGTCGTGGTTGAGGATCGAGAGGATGACGGTTTCGAGGAGCACGCACTCCGCGAAGCTGCCCTCGACGCGGAGGATCGGCGAGCCCGGGAAGTAGACCTCGCCCTCCGGGTAGCCCCAGATGTCGCCGCTGAAGCGGTACGAGGCGAGCCAGGAGAGGGTCGGCTCGTCGACGATCTTCTGTTCGCGGAGGAAGGCGAGGAGGTCCGCGTCGAAGCGGAAGTTCTCGACGGCGTCCAGGACGCGCCCCGTACCCGCGACGACGCCGTAGCGGCGCCCGGAGGGGAGTCTGCGGGTGAAGACCTCGAAGACGGAGCGCCGGTCGGCGGTGCCGGCGCGCAGCGCCGCCTGGAGCATCGTCAGCTCGTACTGGTCGGTGAAGAGCGCTGTCGAGGGAACATCCACCGGCAGGCCGAGATCCGCTGTGTTCATACGACGGATGCTACCCCCGATCTCGTCAGAGTGACGAAATGGGGTCGGCCGAACGGGCGGACGGGTTGGCGCGGGGGCCGGACAAAGGGCGAGCGGGGCCCGTTTGTGCGACGGCTGCCCTCCGGTGGCAGCATGGGAAGGGTGAGTGTCGCCCCCGTAGAGATCGAACGTCCCGAGTCGGCCGAGGAAACGTCCGCCGTCCCCGAGCCGGACACCCCCTGGGTGACCCTGGTCCACAACGACCCGGTCAATCTGATGAGTTATGTGTCGTACGTCTTCCAGACGTACTTCGGGTATTCCAAGGAGAAGGCGAAGAAGCTGATGCT
Source organism: Streptomyces sp. NPDC021093 (assembly GCF_044333135.1). NCBI lineage: Bacteria > Bacillati > Actinomycetota > Actinomycetes > Kitasatosporales > Streptomycetaceae > Streptomyces > Streptomyces sp. NPDC021093. The sequence continues at coordinate 128,017 of NZ_JBIRQJ010000020.1, forward strand.
CGACGTCCACCACAAGGGCCGGGCGGTCGTCTCCGCGGGCAGCCGCGAGGAGATGGAGCGCGACGTGCAGGCCATGCACGGGTACGGACTGTGGGCGACCCTCTCCCAGGACCGCAACTGATGCCGGGCTACTTCGAAGCGGTCCCCGGCGACGGCGCGGCCGTCGCCCTGGACGAGGTCGAGACGTCCATCCTGCGCTCCCTCGCCGTGCAGCTGCTCGAACTGATCGGGCCGGGCGACGATCCCGTCGAGGGCGAGGATCCGCTCGCCGCGCTCTTCGCCGAGGGGCCGAGCGAGGCCCCGACGGACCCGGCGCTGGCCCGGCTCTTCCCCGAGGCGTACGCCGATCCGCGGAGCGAGCCGGACAAGGAACAGCGGGCCGCCTCCGCCGAGTTCAGGCGCTTCACCGAGAACGACCTGCGTACCCGCAAGCGCGAGGACGCACTGTCCGTCGTACGGAACCTGGACGCGCTGGCCTCGGCGACCGACGAGGGCGGCAGCGGCCTCGTACTGAAGCTGACCCCCGACGAGTCCCGGCGCTGGCTCGGCACGCTCAACGACCTGCGCCTGACCATCGCGTCCCGGCTGGAGATCACCGAGGAGGACGAGAGCGACATGCTCTTCCACCTCCCGGACGAGGACCCGCGCAAGCCGATGGTGATGGCGTACCTGTGGCTGGGTGGACTGCAGGAGACCCTGGTCGAGACCCTGATGCCGTGAGCCGCGTACCAGCCCTCGAAACGTACGTACCAACCCTCGAAACGTAAGCGTTCGCTCAGCGGACGCTCAAATTCGAATAACGATCGGGTTACCTCCCCTGTGTGCTTTGCCGCCGCAGGGGAGTTTTGTCTGCTTTTTTCTGTGCAATAGGGCACAAAGTGCTAGTCGATCACTGCGCCGGGCGTGATAAATCTGCACGACCACCCACGGACGCCACCCCTGTCCCGTGGGGGCGCTGACGCCGGAGGAACCCGGCGATGCACTCCATCCACATCCGGGGGCACACGCCCCGAGCAAGGATCGTCACAGTCGGTCCGAGCCGCGCACTTTGAGCGAATACGGCCGGATCGCATGGAGAAAGGCGCACCACCATGACCTCAGTGCAGGTCGACAACAAGCCGGGCGACGGCAGTGAGGCCGAGGACGCGCAGGGCGAGTCCGGCGAGGGCTATCAGCGAGGACTCGGCGCCCGCCAGATCCAGATGATCGCCATCGGCGGCGCCATCGGCACCGGCCTCTTCCTCGGCGCGGGCAAGGGCATCTCCAAGGCGGGCCCCAGCCTGATCCTCGCGTACGCCATCGCGGGCCTGGTCATCTTCTTCATCATGCGGGCGCTCGGCGAGCTGCTGATGTACCGCCCGGTGTCCGGCTCCTTCTCGGAGTACGCACGTGAGTTCCTCGGCCCGTTCTTCGGGTTTGTGACCGGCTGGACGTACTGGCTCTTCTGGGTCGTCACCGGCATCACCGAGGTCACCGCCGCCTCCGAGTACATGCAGTACTGGACGAAGGACGCGAGCGGCTGGATCAATCAGCCGCAGTGGGTCTTCGCACTGATCTTCACGGTCGTCCTCTTCGGCGCCAACCTGATCTCGGTGAAGCTCTTCGGCGAGCTGGAGTTCTGGTTCTCGATGGTCAAGGTGACGGCCATCATCGGCATGATCCTGATCTGCGCCGGCATCCTCACCATCGGCTTCAGCGACGCCGGTGACACCGCTTCCGTGTCCCTGCTGTGGTCCGAGGGCGGGTTCTTCCCCAAGGGCATCGGCTCGACGCTGATGACGCTCCAGATGGTCATGTTCGCCTTCCTCGCCGTCGAGCTGGTCGGTGTGACCGCGGGCGAGTCCAAGGACCCCAAGACCGTGCTGCCGAAGGCGATCAACACCGTCCCGTGGCGCATCGCCGTCTTCTACGTCGGCGCGCTGATCATGATCCTGTCGGTCGTGCCGTGGACGCACTTCCAGCCGGGCATCTCCCCGTTCGTCGCGGCCTTCGAGAAGATGGGCCTCGGCGTCGGCGCCGCGATCGTGAACTTCGTGGTCCTGACGGCGGCGCTCTCCTCCTGCAACTCCGGCATGTACTCCACCGGGCGCATGCTGCGCGACCTCGCCCTCAACGGGCAGGCGCCGAAGTTCTTCACCAAGCTGACGGCGCGCGGGCTGCCGCTGGCCGGTACGTCCTTCTCCGCCGCCCTGATGCTGGTCGGCGTGTGGATCAACTACCAGTGGCCGGGCGAGGCGTTCAACTACGTCGTCTCCTTCGCGACCATCTCCGGCATGTGGGCCTGGATCATGATCCTCTGCTCGCAGATCCGCTACCGGAAGCTGTCGGACGCGGGCGTGCTCCCGAAGTCCTCGTTCCGCGCCCCGGGCGCCCCGTGGACCAGCTGGTTCGCGCTGCTCTTCATCGGCATGGTCATCGTGCTGATGGGCATCGACAAGGACGCCAGGATCTCGCTGTACTGCGCGCCGGTGTGGGCGCTGCTGCTGGGGGTCTCGTACCTGGTCATGAAGGCCAGGAGCCCGGAGAAGTTCGCCGCCAAGAAGTAGTTTCCCGGCGAGCGTCTCGGCATTCGGTCCCGTCCGTACCATCCCTCGGTACGGGCGGGACCCTTTGCATATCCTGGCCCGCATGCTGACCATTTCCCGGACCCTGCACGACCAGATCGTCGCCCATGCCCGAGCCGACCACCCCGACGAGGCCTGCGGCGTGGTCGCGGGCCCGGAGGGCACCGGCCGCCCCGAGCGGTTCGTCCCGATGCTGAACGCGGCGCGCTCGCCCACGTTCTACGAGTTCGACTCGGGCGACCTGCTGAAGCTGTACCGCGAGATGGACGACCGGGACGAGGAGCCGGTGATCGTCTACCACTCGCACACGGCGACCGAGGCCTACCCGTCCCGTACGGACGTCACGTACGCCAACGAGCCCGGCGCGCACTACGTCCTGGTCTCCACCGCCGACACCGACGGCGCGGGGCCCTTCCAGTTCCGCTCGTACCGGATCGTGGACGGGGTCATCACGGAGGAAGACGTGCAGGTCACCGACTGACGGCGAGACGCCGGGTGAGAGACTGTGCGCGACTTGGGCGGCAGGACCCAGGAAGCCGGTGCGAATCCGGCACGGTCCCGCCACTGTGACCGGACGCGGCCCCGCAGCCCCGTCCGGAAGCCAGGAACTGACCTGCCGCCTCCCACGCACCACCAGGGGACGAGGTGATCCCCGGAGGAGGCCCACCGCCATGCCCGTGCCCCGTCGCGCCCGTACCGCGCTCGTCATATCCGCCGCCCTGCTGCCGCTCACCGCCTGCGGCTCCGCCGACGGGAAGCAGGACGACACCAAGCCCGCCGCGAAGGCCGCCGGCTTCCCGTACACCGTCGAGAACTGCGGTGTGAAGACCACCTACACCAAGGCCCCCGAGCGTGCGCTGCCCATGAACCAGCACGCCACCGAGGTCCTCCTGGAGCTGGGCCTGGCGAAGTCCGTCACCGGCAGCGCCTACCTCGACGACAAGGTCCTCCCGAAGTACGCGGCCGACTACGCGAAGATCCCGGTCGTCGCCAAGGAGTACCCCTCCCAGGAGAAGCTCCTCGCCGCCAACCCCGACTTCGTGTACGGCGGTTACGCCACCGCCTTCGACCCCAAGCAGGGCCGCAGCCGCGCGGACCTGAAGAAGTCCGGCATCGAGTCCCGCCTCAACATCGAGTACTGCACCGAGGGCTCCAGCGCCGTCGACGACATCTACCGGGAGATCTCCGAGGTCGGCCGGACCTTCGGGGTCGGCGCCCGCGCCGACAAGTGGGTCGCCGCGGCGAAGAAGACCATCGACGGCACCGCCGCGCAGCTCAAGGGCGTGCAGCCGGTCAGCGTCTTCGCGTACGACAGCGGCGACAAGACCGCCCAGACCTCGGGCGGCAAGGGCATGGCCAACGAGATGATCACCCGCGCGGGCGGCAGGAACGTCATGGCGGACATCCCGAAGTCCTTCACCGACGCCTCCTGGGAGCAGGTCGTCACCCGCAAGCCCGACGTCATCATGATCATCGACTACGGGTCGACGACGGTCGAGCAGAAGAAGAAGCGGCTGCTCGAAGACCCCGCGCTGAAGGACGTCCCCGCGATCAAGAACAAGCGGTTCGCGGTGATGCCGCTGTCCGAGATCCTCGTCGGCGTCCGTGCTCCCGCCGCCATCGAACGCCTCGCCCTCCAGCTCCACCCCGAGCTCAAGAAGTAGCCGGCCGTGGGCTGCAAGACCCCGCCCGCCCGCGGGCCGCTCCGCTACACCCTCGTCCTGACGGTCCTCGCCGCCGCCCTCGCGGCGGCGATGGTCGCCGGGCTCGCACTCGGACAGGTCCGGATCCCGGCCGGCCAGGTGCTCGACATCGTCACGGGCGGCGCCGAGCCGAGCCCCTTCCGCACGATCGTCCTCGACGTACGGATGCCGCGCGTGCTGCTCGGGGCGATCGTCGGGGCCGGGCTCGCGGTGGTGGGCACCGTGCTCCAGGCGCTCGTGCGCAACCCGCTCGCCGACCCGTATCTGCTGGGCATCTCGTCGGGGGCTTCGGCGGGCGTCGTGCTCGTCATCGTCTTCGGGCTCGGCAGCGGGCTGGGCATCGCGACCACCGTCACCATGCCCGCCGGGGCCTTCGCCGGGTCGCTGCTCGCGCTCGTCCTGGTGTACTCGCTGGCCAGGCGCGGCGGGCAGATGACCGGCTCCCGGCTGGTGCTCGCCGGGGTCGCCGTCGCGTACATCCTGTCCGCGCTGACCAGCCTCATCATGGTCACCTCCGCCAAGCGCGAGCACTTCCAGGAGGCCATGTACTGGTCGCTCGGCGGGCTCGGCAGCGCCCGCTGGGACATGCTGCTGCTGCCCGCCGTCGTCCTCGCCGCCGGCACCGCACTGCTCATCACGCTCGCCAGGCCGCTGGACCTGATGCTGGTGGGGGAGGAGGGCGCGACCGTGCTCGGGCTCGACACCTCGCGCTTCCGGGCGGCGGTCTTCGTACTGACGTCGCTGGTCACGGGCGTGCTGGTGTCGGTCTCCGGGGCGATCGGCTTCATCGGACTGCTCGTCCCGCACGCGGCCCGGATGCTCGTCGGGGCTTCGCACCGGACGCTGCTGCCGGTGGTCGCGCTGGCCGGGGCGGCGTTCCTGGTGCTTGCCGATCTCGGGGCGCGGGTCATCGCCGAGCCGCAGGACATCCCCGTCGGGATCCTCACGGCTCTCATCGGCGGGCCGTTCTTCCTGTGGTTGCTGAGGCGGAGGCCGGAGGGGGCGCCGTCGTGAGGGCATGCGGGCTTCATCCCCTCCCCGCCCCTTCCCCAAAGCGCTCGCCGCGCGGCTTGGACGTTGAGTACGTGCGGGTGCGTCGTGGCTGGGCGCGCAGTTCCCCGCGCCCCTAAAGAAAGTGGAGTCCCGGTATGAGCCATCTGTGTACGGAAGGACTCTCGTACGGCGTCGACGGGCGGCATCTCGTCGACTCCGTCGACATCGAGGCCCGGCCCGGTGAGACCGTCGGGCTCGTCGGGCCCAACGGGAGTGGGAAGACCACCCTGCTGCGCTGCGTGTACGGCACCCTCACCCCCACCCACGGCCGCGCCCTCCTCGACGGCGAGGACCTGCACACCATGGGTGCCAAGCGGCGTGCGCAGCGGCTCGCCACCGTCCCGCAGGACGGCCAGGCCGTCTTCGAGCTGTCCGTGCGCGAGGTCGTCGCCATGGGCCGCTCCCCGCACAAGAAGTTCTGGGAGGCCGACACCGCCGCCGACGCCGTGCTCGTACGGGACGCACTGGAGCGGGTCGGGATCGCCGACCTGGAGGGCCGCTCCTTCCTCTCCCTCTCCGGCGGTGAACGCCAACGTGCCCTCGTCGCACGGGCCTTGGTCCAGGAACCCGCCCTCGTCGTCCTCGACGAGCCCACCAACCACCTCGACATCCGCTATCAGCTCGAAGTCCTGTCCCTGGTAAGGGACTTGGGCACCACCAACCTCCTCGCCCTGCACGACCTCAACCTCGCCGCGTACTACTGCGACCGCCTCTACGTCCTGGACACCGGCCGCATCGTCGCCGACGGCACCCCCGAAGAGGTCCTCACCCCCGACCTCCTCAAGCAGGTGTACGGGGTGAACGCCGAGGTCAGCGTGCATCCGGCAACCGGCGCACCGACGGTGGTCTACCTACCACCGTCCACCCACTGAGCAGGTATCGCTCACCATGTGAGATCACATGCCGGGAATCGGGGCGGGAATCTATACGATGACCGCATGGTTGCCCACGACGTGACAGCGAAGAGGACGCCGAGCAGCACCGTGCTGCTCGTTGCGCGCCTGCACGTCGACCTGTGCAGGCTCGACAGCGCCATCTGTACGGCCTGACGCGCGCACCGCCGCCCGCCAGCACGCACGCCCCTCGCGCGGGGGAGCACAGCCGCGCGCCCTTCCCACGCACGCTCTCCCTGACTGGAGCCCACGCCATGGCCATCGAGGTCCGCATCCCCACCATCCTCCGCACCCACACCGACGGCGCGAAGGCCGTCCAGGGCAACGGAGCCACGCTCGCCGACCTCTTCGCCGACCTGGAGACCCGTCACACGGGCATCCAGGAGCGCATCGTCGAGAAGGACAAGGGCGAGCTGCGCCGCTTCGTCAACGTCTACCTCAACGACGAGGACGTCCGCTTCCTCAACGGCATCGCCACCGAGCTGGCCGACGGCGACAGCGTGACGATCCTGCCCGCCGTCGCGGGCGGCTCCCGCTGACATGCGGTACGACTCCCCGCTCGCCGCCGTCGGCAACACCCCGCTCGTACGCCTGCCCAGGCTCTCGCCCTCGGCGGACGTCCGCATCTGGGCCAAGCTGGAGGACCGCAACCCGACCGGCTCGATCAAGGACCGCCCCGCGCTCCACATGGTCGAGCAGGCCGAGAAGGACGGCCGGCTCACCCCCGGCTGCACCATCCTGGAGCCCACCAGCGGCAACACCGGCATCTCCCTCGCGATGGCCGCCAGGCTCAAGGGCTACCGCATCGTCTGCGTCATGCCCGAGAACACCTCGCAGGAGCGCCGCGACCTGCTCGCCATGTGGGGCGCCGAGATCATCTCCTCACCGGCGGCGGGCGGCTCCAACACGGCCGTGCGCGTCGCCAAGGAGCTGGCCGCCGAGCACCCGGACTGGGTGATGCTCTACCAGTACGGCAACCCCGACAACGCGGGCGCCCACTACGCGACCACGGGCCCCGAGGTCCTCACCGACCTCCCCTCGATCACCCACTTCGTCGCGGGCCTCGGCACCACCGGCACCCTCATGGGCGTCGGCCGCTACCTCCGCGAGCACAAGCCGGACGTGAAGATCGTCGCCGCCGAGCCGCGCTACGACGACCTCGTCTACGGCCTGCGCAACCTCGACGAGGGCTTCGTACCCGAGCTGTACGACGCCTCCGTCCTCACCACCCGCTTCTCCGTGGGCTCCGCCGACGCGGTCACCCGCACCCGCGAACTCCTCCAGCAGGAGGGCATCTTCGCGGGCGTCTCCACGGGCGCCGCCCTGCACGCGGCGATCGGCGTGGGCAGGAAGGCGGTCAAAGCGGGGGAGTCCGCCGACATCGTCTTCGTCGTCGCCGACGGCGGCTGGAAGTACCTCTCGACGGGCGTCTACACGGCCCCGACGACGGAAGCCGCCATCGAGACGCTGCACGGCCAGCTCTGGGCGTGACGCCTCACCACTGATGTGCGAGGGGCCCCGGTGAACACCACCGGGGCCCCTCGCACATACCAGTGGAACTACCGCTCCAGGAAGGCGAAAAGGTCTTCCCAACGAGCCGTGATCTTGTCCGTGGAGAAGCGCTGGATGTTCGTCCGGCCCGCCTCGCCCATGCTGTCGCGCAGCTCCTTGTCGGACATCAGCGCGTCCAACTGCTCAGCGAAGACAGTGGTGTTGCCGGGCTTCACGACGAAGCCGTCCACGCCGTCGGTGATGATCTCCCGGATGCCGGGGGCCATGTCGAAGGACACGCACGGCACGGCGGTCGCCATCGCCTCCATCGGCGCCAGCGGGAACCCCTCGGCGCGCGACGTCAGCGTGAAGACCGAGCTGTCGCGCAGCGCGCCGGGAACGTCGTCGGTGCGCCCCATCCACTCCACCGACGACGTGACACCCAGCTCGGCGGCCAGCTTGTGCAGCTTCCGCTCGTCCTGCCCGGCGCCGAAGATCCGCAGCTTCCAGTCCGGGTGGCGGGGGACGACCTGCGCCCAGACGTCGAGGAGGAGGTCGATGCCCTTCTCGTGCGACAGCCGGCCGATGCTGACCACGGTCTTCGCCTCGCGCCGCGAGGGCTCGTCGGGGAAGAAGGGCAGCGGGTTGGGCATGAAGCCCACGTTGTCCATGCGCTGGCGCGATATCCACAGGTCCGAGTCCTCGCGGGTGAGGACGAGCAGACGGTCCACGTCCTTGTAGAACTGCTTGACCCGGCGGAACCGCGAGGACTTCCGCGAGGCCTCGAAGGACTCGTGACTCATGCCGATCACGGTCACCCCGGCCGTCTCCGCGAGGGCCACCCACTCCATCGCCCACACCTGAGTGACGATGACGACGCTGCCCGGCCGCGCCGACCCGAACAGCAGCGACAGCTTCGCGGCCTGCTCCACCATGCCCGCCTGGCGCGCCGCCTGCCTGCGCTGCTCCGCCACGTTGAGCCGGCCCTTGACGCCCTTGAGGGTCCGGGCGCTCGGCGGGTGGGCGTCGTACAGCGTCGTCGTCCCGTACGGAAGGGCGTCGCCCAGCTCCGCCCTGCGGTCCTCCGGCGCCGGGGTGATGCCGATGACATGCACGCCGTGACCGCGGGCGCTGAAGAGCCGCGCCATGTGGTGCGACCAGCTGGTGACGCCTCCGAGTTCGTCCACGCTGTTGTTGACGAAGAAAATGTCCCTCGGAGTGTCGGTCCGAGCGGATATTCGGTCCTTCGTGGGGGCGGGCAGGAGAGCCATGTGCAAGTCCTCAAGCATGGGGGGACCGCTCGTGGAAAGCACGGGTGCGGGGGCCGTGCAGAGCGGACATGTCAAGGTCAGGCTAGCGCGAGCAGGTGGAGATGCGCCTGTTGCCCGCGCGTGAGCCCTGCACCCCCAATCCTTTCAAGCCATTCAATCCTTGACGCCCTTTACGCCTTATGTTCTTACGCCTTATCCCCTTACGGCTCTATGTCCTCGCTTCTATGTCCTTGCTGTCCGCCACCGCTTCGGCACCCGCCGGTTCAGCCACCGCGCCGCCGGGTCCTCCACGTACCGGTAGACGACCCACGACAGCGTGAGCGAGATGACGGCCACCCCCAGCAGGTCGATCAGCACGCTGTTGTCGTCGTCGCCGCGCCCCCACCGGTCGATCAGCACCCGGTTCACCGCGTGGTGGACGAGGTAGAAGGAGTACGACCACACCCCGAGCAGCACCATCGCCCGCGACTGCAGCACCCCGCGGTGCCCCGCCGCCTCCCGCTGCGCGAACGCCACCACGATCAGCACGGCCAGCACCGCCAGCACCGGCCGCACCGCCGCGTCGAGGTACGCCACGACCTCCGGCGCGCAGCGCGCCTTGCCCTGGTAGTAGCCGTACGTCACCAGTGCCAGCGCCAGCAGGGGGACGGCCGGCCGCACCGGCACCCGCCAGCCGCGCCGCAGCGCCAGCGCGAAGGTCAGCCCCAGCACGAACTGCGGGAAGAAATAGACCGGATGCCGCTGGACCCAGCTCGCCGTCGGCCCGTCGAGGTAGGCGTCCGAGACCAGACCGGCCGCGAACATGGCCACCAGACCTAGCCCGCTCACCGTCAGCAGCGTCCCCGTCCTGGTCCGCCGCGCCCACCGGATGACCAGCGGGAACAGGGCGTAGAAGAACAGCTCGGCGCCCAGCGTCCAGGTGGGCCCGTTGCCCGGCAGGTTCGGGGTGACGCCCGGGAACCACGACTGCACCAGGAACACCGAGGCGAGCAGGCTGCTCCAGTCGATGTCCTTGCCCGGCAGGACGTAGAACGCGTACACCGCGAGCGGTACGACGGCCAGCGTGGCCGGCCAGATCCGGGCCACCCGCCGCCAGTAGAACGCCCCGATGTGCTGCCCCGGCCGGTGGCCCCAGGAGAGCAGGAACCCGGACAGCACGAAGAAGAAGGTGACCCCGTGCCCGCCGATCAGCGAGTACGGGAAGACCAGTGGCGCGGTGCCGTAACCGGTGTGGTTGCCGAGCCCCGTGAAGTGGTGCGTGAACACGGCGAACGCGGCGAAGAAGCGCAGGCTGGTGAGACAGTCCAGCCGGTCGGGCAGGGAAGGGCGCAGGGGACGCAGGACGGGGCGGGGGAGGAGGGCCGGGCGCGAACGGGGAGCGGGGATCGTGGTCGCGGAAGCGGAGACAGGCACAGGCATCTCTTCGGCTCTTCGGGAAGGGCCGGCGGCCGCAGTACGACGAACAGACCCAGGACGAGGTGCCTAACCTTCCACACCGGGGGCCGGACACGGTCTCGGTCACTGTTCGCCCACCGGACACCCGCACTCCGCTCACCAGCCGCACACGGCGCACTCCGCTCACCAGCCGCACATGGCGCACTCCGCTCACCAGCCGCACATGGCGCACTCCGCCCGCGCGCTGCACACGGCTCGCGCGACGCACGCCGCACATCCGGCCCACACCACTCACCCGCCGCACACGGCGCGCGGTGCACTCCACCTGCCGCACACGGCTTACCCGCCGCACACGGCTTACACGGCTCGCATGGTGCATTCCGCTCGTGCGCCGCACACCGCTCGCCCGCTGCACGCCTCCGTACCCGTTGCATGCCTGCACCCGTTGCATGCCTGCACCCGCTGTGCGCCTGCACCCACCGCGCACCGCTCGCCCGGCGCATACGGCTCGCGGGGTGCATTCCGGCTGCCTGCCGCACTCTGCTCGCTCGTTGCATGCCTGTACCCGCTGTGCGCCTGCGCTCGCCGCGTACCGCTTGTCTGGCGCATGTGGCTCGCGGGGTGCATTCCGGCTGCCTGCCGCACTCTGCTCGCCCGTTGCAGGCCTGTACCCGCTGTGCGCCTGCACCCACCGCGCACCGCTCGCCCGGCGCATACGGCTCGCGGGGTGCACTCGGGCTGCCTGCCGCACTCTGCTCGCCCGTTGCAGGCCCGTACCCGGTGCGCGCCTGCGCTCGCCGCGTACCGCTTGTCCGGCGCATACGGCTCGCGGGGTGCACTCCGGCTGCCTGCCGCACTTCGCTCGCCCGCTGCACGCCTGAACCCGCCGCACCCGTTGCACGCCTGCACCCGCCGTGCGCCTGCACCCGGCGTACGCCTCGCTCCGTCCGCCAGGCCCGCCCCGCCCCGTCCGTTCAGCGTGCGAGGTGGCGGACCTGGTCCCACACCGTCGGGTCCGCGACGCCTACGCGACGGCGGAACTCCCACACCGCCACGTCCCGCAGCTCGTCCGTCTCCAGGAAGCTCGGGCGCCCCTCGGCGTCCCCGACCGACCCGGGCGGCAGCGCGATCACGCCCGACCTGTCGTGGTGCCACTTGCTCGTGATCTTCGCGACGAGGGCGTTCTCGCCCTGTACGGACAGCACCAGGCACGGCCGGTCCTTCGACCCCGGCCCGTCCTCGAACGGCACCTCCGCCCACCAGATCTCCCCGGCCTGCGGCATCCGCTTGGGCAGCCTGCCGGGTTTCCGCCGGGGACCGGTGGGCCGTCCGGGCGGCCGGGTCCGCCCACCGGGCCGCTGCCGCTTGGCCCGCTGGCCGCGCCCCCACCCGTCGGTCAGCGCAGCGATCAACGCGAGCACCACCACACCGAGCAGCGCCAGCCACCACGAGGTATCCATGCGCCCGACGGTACCGGCGCCCCCACCACCCCACCATCGCTGGCCCCCTTGGGCAGCGGGGCCGCCCCCGGGGGGCGGAACAAGTGGGCAAAGGGAGCGGCCCCGCCCCTCGCCCCGGCCCGCGCTCGCTCCCGCCCTCCAACCCCCTGCCCCGCGCCCCCAGTTCATCCCGCCCGCGCCCCCACCCCCCTCTCCTCCCACGCGCCCCCACGCACTCCCCCCGAACCGGTGACAGCACAGGTGAGTTCCCCCACAACGGCACACCACCGAGGAGCGGGCGCCCCCACCGCGACTTACGCTCGATCCATCCGCGCGCTCCCCGTCCCGCGCCGCGCGCAGTCAGCCCCTCCCCGCACCCCTCCCTGCCCGAATCCCCTCCCCGCCCGAATCCCCTCCCCGCCCGAATCCCCGCACCCGGATCCCGCACTCGCACCCGCACCCGGAGGTTCCCGCTCCATGAAGCTCACCGTCGTCGGCTGCTCGGGGTCGTTCCCGTCCGTGGAATCGCCTTGTTCGAGCTACCTCGTAGAGGCCGACGGCTTCCGGCTGCTCCTCGACATGGGCAACGGCGCCCTCGGCGAGCTGCAGCGCCACACCGGTCTGTACGACCTGGACGCGATCTTCCTCAGCCATCTGCACGCCGACCACTGCATCGACATGACGGCCTACTTCGTCACCCGCTACTACCGCCACGACGGCGGCATGGCCCCCTCGATCCCCGTCTACGGCCCCGACGGCACCGAGGAGCGCCTGACCACGGCGCACGGCACCACCCCGACCTCCGACTCGATGAGCAAGGTCTTCGACTTCCACACCCTGAAGCCCGGCGCCTTCGAGATCGGCCCCTTCAGCGTCCGTACGGAGAAGATGCGCCACCCCGTCGAGACGTACGGCATCCGCCTGGAACACGGCGGGCGCACGCTCACGTACTCCGGGGACACCGGCCCCTGCGAGGCACTGCACGAGCTCGCCGAGGACGCCGATCTCTTCCTCTGTGAAGCATCGTTCCTCCATGGCAAGGAGGACATCCCGGACCTGCATCTCAACGGCCGCGAAGCGGGCGAGTACGCAGCCCGAGCGGCCGCCCGCCGGCTGGTCCTCACCCACATCCCCCCGTGGACGGACGCCGACCGCAACCTGCGCGACGCGCGCGAGGCGTACCCGGGTCCTGCGGAGGTGGCGGCCAGGGGTGCGGTCTACGAGGTGTAGCCGTAGATGTGAGAACGCGGAAGGGCCCCCGGAACCGATCGGTTCCGGGGGCCCTTCCGCAGTGCGTACCGCGTCGGTGCGTGCCGCGTACTACTTGGCCTCGGCCTTCTGCAGCTCCGCCAGCTCCTCGTCGGACTCGCGGCCCGGCGTCGGAATGTTGAACTTCGTGATCGCGAAGCGGAAGACGAAGTAGTAGACCACCGCGAAGCAGAGGCCGACCAGGATCAGCATCCACGGCTTCGTGGCGATGCCCAGGTTGAGCAGGAAGTCGATCGCGCCGGCCGAGAAGCCGAAGCCGTCCTTCATGCCGAGCGCCCAGGTCAGGGCCATCGAGACACCGGTCAGCACCGCGTGGACGCCGTACAGCACCGGCGCCAGGAACATGAAGGTGAACTCGATGGGCTCGGTCACACCGGTCACGAAGGCGGTGAGCGCCAGCGAGAACATCATGCCGCCGACGATCTTGCGACGCTCGGGGCGGGCGCAGTGGACGATCGCGAGGCAGGCCGCCGGGAGGGCGAACATCATGATCGGGAAGAAGCCGGTCATGAACTGGCCGGCGCTCGGGTCGCCCTCCAGGAAGCGGGCGATGTCGCCGTGCTTGCCGTTGAAGTCACCGGCCTGGAACCACGGGAAGGAGTTCAGCAGGTGGTGCATGCCGACCGGGATCAGCGCACGGTTGGCGACACCGAAGATGCCGGCGCCGACCGCGCCCGAACCGACCAGCCACTCACCGAAGTTGTGCAGACCCGTGCCGAGGACCGGCCAGATGTAGCCGAAGACGACGCCGATGAACAGACCCGCGAAGGCGGAGAGGATCGGGACCAGACGACGGCCGCCGAAGAAGCCCGCCCAGTCGGGCAGCTTGGTCCGGTAGAACTTCTGGTAGAGCAGCGCGACGACGATGCCCATCACGACACCGCCGAGGACGCCGGCGTTCACCGGCGCCTCGTTCATGACGATCTTGCCGTCGACGACCGCGGCGACCTTCGGGAGGTTGCCGTCGGTGAAGGTGGCGAGCACCTTCTGGAAGACCAGGTAGCCGGTGACGGCCGCGAGCGCGGTCGAGCCGTCCGACTTCTTCGCGAAGCCGATCGCGATACCGACGGCGAACAGGATCGCCATGTTGTCGATGATCGCGCTGCCGCCGGCCTGCATGAAGGTGGCGATCTTGTTGACGACCGTGCCGAGGGAGTCGCGGCCGAGCATGTCGTCCTGGCCGAGGCGGATGAGCAGGGCGCCCGCCGGCAGCACGGCGACCGGCAGCATGAGGCTGCGGCCGATGCGCTGCATGACAGACATCACGCCCGCGCCCTTCTTCTTCTTGTCGGCCGCGGGTGCGGCGGCGCTGGCCTTGGACATCAAGATCCTCCATGGGGGCAAGGCGCCGCCATGGACATCGAGAAGTTGGTGACGGCGGCGTCTCCGGGGGGTTCACGCGGACCGATCGGCCGGGCGCGTGGTCTACACCACTCAGTGGTGTAGACCAGTTGTAACACGGTGAGGGCGGGATAAGGAACCCACGATTCCGGTGGTCCGGGACACAACTGAACAGAACGGACAAAGGCCCCCGGACCGTGAGGGTCCGAGGGCCTGCGGGGGAGGGGCGTAAGCCCCCTAACCCATTGCCGCCTACAGGTACTTGCCGGCTGTTCGCCGTCCAAGCGCTACTTCACATTCGCCTGCTCGATCTCCTCCTCCAGCTCCTCGGGCTCACGCCCCGGGGTCTGCAGGTTGAACTTGATGATCGCGAACCGGAACAGCGCGTAGTACACGACCGCGAAGCACAGCCCGATCGGGATGATCATCCAGGGCTTCGTCGCCAGCCCCCAGTTGATGACGTAGTCGATCAGACCGGCCGAGAAGCTGAAGCCGTCCTTGACGCCCAGGCCCCAGGTCACCGCCATCGAGACACCCGTGAGCACCGCGTGGATCGCGTACAGCACCGGCGCGATGAACAGGAACGAGTACTCCAGCGGCTCCGTGATGCCGGTGACGAACGAGGTCAGACCCACCGAGAGCATCAGACCGCCGACCACCTTGCGGCGGTGCGGCTTGGCGCAGTGCGTGATGGCCAGCGCCGCGGCCGGCAGCGCGAACATCATGATCGGGAAGAAGCCGGTGGTGAACTGGCCCGCCGTCGGGTCGCCCGCCAGGAAGCGGTTGATGTCACCGTGCACCACCGTGCCGTCCGGCTTGGTGAAGCTGCCGAACTGGAACCAGATCGGCACGTTCAGGAACTGGTGCAGGCCGATCACGAGCAGCCCGCGGTTGGCGATGCCGAAGATGCCCGCACCCAGCGCGCCCAGACCGATCAGCCAGTCGCTGAAGCTCTCCAGCGCGCTGCCCACCGGCGGCCACACCCACAGGCACAGCGCGGCGAAGACGATCGCCACGAACGACATGATGATCGGCACCAGCCGCCGGCCGTTGAAGAAGCCGAGCCAGTCGACCAGCTTGGTCCGGTGGTACTTCTGCCAGAAGTACGCCGCGAGCAGCCCCATCACGATGCCGCCGAACACGCCGGGATTCTGGTACGAGAAGGCCGTCACGGCCCCGTCCGCCGCCTGGCACCCCGTCGCCGCGGCCTTCGCGCCGCTCGCGCAGTCCTTGGGGAACTGGTGCAGCACGTTGTAGTACACGAGGAAGCCCGCCACCGCGGCGAGCGCCGTCGAACCGTCCGCCTTCTTGGCCATGCCGATCGCGACGCCCACGCAGAACAGCAGCGGCAGCCCGATGTTCGGATCCAGCAGCGCACCGCCGGCCCCCGACATCACCTTGGCGACGTTCTCCCAGCCGAGCCCGTCCTTGCCGAACACGTCCGGCTGGCCCAGCCGGTTGAGGATGCCCGCAGCGGGGAGGACCGCGATCGGCAGCTGGAGGCTGCGCCCCATCTTCTGCAGCCCCTGGAAGAGGCCGTTCCACCATTTCGGCGACGGCGCCGCCGCGCTCTGCACACTCATGGACGTCCTCCCGGAACAAGCCATCCCACGCGGGTGTTGCACACTGGTGTAGACCAGTTGCGATACGGTCCCGGAGTACGGCTGACCAGTACGACCGACCGCGCACCACCGGTGATCGTCATCCTTTGCCACGTACGCCCCATGTGCCCGAGAAGTTGGGCCAACCGTGAGCTAACGTGACAAAGCGGCCAACGCTGGGCCGACGCAGCGTGATGCAGCGACCTTTGACCATTCAGGGAGAAACACATGGCCACCAAGGCTGAGAAGATCGTCGCCGGGCTCGGCGGGCTCGACAACATCGAAGAGGTCGAGGGCTGCATCACGCGCCTGCGCACCGAGGTCGTCAACCCCGACCTCGTCGACGAGGCCGCGCTGAAGGCCGCCGGCGCCCACGGCGTCGTCAAGATGGGCACCGCCATCCAGGTCGTCATCGGCACCGACGCCGACCCGATCGCCGGTGAGATCGAAGACATGATGTGAGCCGCTGAGCTCCCGCGAAGGCCCTGTTCCAGTCACTGGAACAGGGCCTTCGCACATTCCGGAACGGACCCCCCACACCCACCGACTACGCTCGACCCATGTCTCGAATCGACGGCCGCACCCCCGAACAGCTCCGCCCGGTCACCATCGAACGCGGATGGAGCAAGCACGCCGAGGGCTCCGTCCTCGTCTCCTTCGGCGACACGAAGGTCTTCTGCACCGCCTCCTTCACCGAAGGTGTCCCGCGCTGGCGCAAGGGCAGCGGCGAAGGCTGGGTCACCGGCGAGTACTCGATGCTCCCGCGGGCCACCAACACCCGCGGCGACCGCGAGTCGGTCCGCGGCAAGATCGGCGGCCGCACCCACGAGATCAGCCGCCTGATCGGCCGCTCGCTCCGCGCCGTCATCGACTACAAGGCCCTCGGCGAGAACACCATCGTCCTGGACTGCGACGTCCTCCAGGCCGACGGCGGCACCCGCACTGCCGCCATCACCGGTGCGTACGTCGCCCTCGCCGACGCCATCGCCTGGGGCAAGTCCAAGAAGCTCATCAAGGCCAACCGCGAACCCCTCACCGGCACCGTCTCCGCCGTCTCCGTCGGCATCGTCGACGGCGCCCCCCTCCTCGACCTCTGCTACGAGGAGGACGTCCGCGCCGACACCGACATGAACGTCGTCTGCACCGGCGACGGCCGCTTCGTCGAGGTCCAGGGCACCGCCGAGGCCGAGCCCTTCGACCGCAAGGAGCTCAACGCCCTGCTCGACCTGGCCGCCGGCGGCTGCGCGGACCTCGCCGCGCTCCAGGCCCGCGCCCTGGCAACCGTGCAGACCCCCGACGCGTCCTGACGGTTACGGGCGCACGGCTTCAACCCCGTGCGCCCGTCCCATCGTCTCGTTCCTCGGGGGAGGACCCGCTCCATGCAGTCGTACGTACGTCGCCGAACCGCCCTGGCCATAGCCGCCACGGCCCTCGCACTCGCCACCACCGTCGGGTGCGGTGCCCTGGACAAGGTCATGGACTGCGCCAACACCGCCACCACGATCGCCGCGAGCGTCGACAAGCTCACGCAGGCGATCGGCTCGGCGGCGGACAACCCCCTCCAGTCCAAGCAGGCCCTGGACGACATCGACCGGGAGCTCAAGTCCCTCGGCGACAAGACCGACAACGCCGACCTCTCCAAGGCCGTCAAGGACCTCACCGCGGGCGTCTCCAACGTCCGCAAGGCCATCGACTCGGGCGACACCAGCCCCGACCTGAAGCCGGTCACGGACGCGGCGGGCGAAATCGGCAAGGTCTGCACGCCGTAAATTTGGGCGCATGAGCACCCGCCTGATCCTCGCGACCCGCAACGCCGGCAAGATCACCGAACTCCGCACCATCCTGTCCGCTGCCGACCTGCCCTACGAGCTGGTCGGCACGGACGCGTACCCGGAGATCCCCGACGTCAAGGAAACCGGCGTCACCTTCGCCGAGAACGCCCTCCTCAAGGCCCACGCCATGGCACAGGCCACCGGCCTCCCCGCCATCGCCGACGACTCGGGCCTGGCCGTCGACGTCCTGCACGGCGCCCCCGGCATCTTCTCCGCCCGCTGGTCCGGCGCCCACGGCGACGACCACGCCAACCTGGACCTGCTCCTCGCCCAACTCGCCGACATCGGCCCCGAACACCGCGCCGCCCACTTCGCCTGCGCGGCCGCCCTGGCCCTCCCGGACGGTACGGAACGCGTGGTGGAGGGCACCATGCCCGGCACCCTCCGCCACGCCCCGGTCGGCACGAACGGCTTCGGCTACGACCCGATCCTCCAGCCGGACGGCTACGACATCACCTGCGCGGAGCTGTCCCCGGCCGAGAAGAACGCGATCAGCCACCGCGGCAAGGCATTCAGGGCACTGGTGCCGGTGCTGCGGGAGCTGGTGGGCTGAGCGTCGCGTTGCATGTACGCCGAAGGGCCGCCCGTACGAGACGGGCGGCCCTTCGTGCCAAGTGCGGCCGGGGGGACTCGAACCCCCACGGGTTTTACCCCACTGGGACCTAAACCCAGCGTGACTGCCAGTTCCACCACGGCCGCGTGCGCCCCCATCGTAAGGGGCGCGCACGGCCGGGTGGGAGGGCCGTCAGAACTTCGGTTCGCGCGCCTGGGACTCGACCAGTTCCGCCGCCTCTTCCTTGGTCTCGACCGACGGCGGTGAGCCCTCCAGCGGCTGCTGGGCCGTTTCCTTCATGCAGGCCACCGCGATGATGCCGACCAGGGCCGCCGCCATCGAGTAGTAGGCGGGCATGAGGTTGTTGCCGGTCCAGGCGATCAGGCCGGTCACGACCAGCGGCGTCGTCCCGCCGAAGATCGACGCCGAGAGGTTGTAGCCGACGGACAACGACCCGTACCGGACCGACGTCGGGAAGAGGGCGGGGAGGGCGGCGGACATGGTGCCGAGGAGGCAGACCAGGGAGAGGCCCAGCATCAGCAGGCCCGTGACGATCGCCGGGATGCTGCCCTGGCCCAGGAGGAGGAACGCCGGGAGGGAGAGGACGAAGAAGCCGACCATGCCGGTCATCAGGAGGGGCTTGCGGCCGAAGCGGTCGCTCAGGCGGCCCACCTGACTGATGATCACCATCAGGAAGGCCATGACCGCGAGGAGGATCAGGAGGCCGTGGGTCTCCGAGTAGCCCAGCTCCTTGGAGAGGTAGGTGGGCATGTAGGAGAGCAGCATGTAGTCGGTGATGTTGTAGGCGCCGACCAGGCAGATGCAGAGGATCAGAGTGGGCCAGTGGTCGCGGAAGATGCGGCCGAGGTCGCCCTTGGTGGTCTTCTCGACGGCGTCGGCGGCCTCGGACGCGCGGGCGGTCTCCGACTCCAGCTTCTGGAAGGCGGGGGTCTCGTCCAGCTTCATCCGGAGGTAGAGGCCGATCAGGCCGAGGGGGGCGGCGACGAGGAAGGGGATGCGCCAGCCCCATTCGCGCATGACGTCGTTGCCGAGGATCGCGGTGAGGGCGGTGACCAGGCCGGCCGCGCCGACGTAGCCCGCGAGCGTGCCGAACTCCAGGAAGCTGCCGAAGAAGCCGCGGCGCTTGTCGGGGGCGTACTCGGCGATGAAGGTGGACGCGCCGCCGTACTCGCCGCCGGTGGAGAAGCCCTGGACCATCCGGAAGAGGATCAGCAGGATCGGGGCCCAGATGCCGATGGAGTCCCAGGAGGGGATGAGGCCGATGGCGAGGGTGCCGATCGACATCAGGATCATCGTGAGCGCGAGGACCTTCTTGCGGCCGACCCGGTCGCCCATGGGGCCGAAGAACATGCCGCCGAGGGGTCGTACGAGGAAGGCCACGGCGAAGGTCGCGAAGGAGGAGAGGAGCTGCGCGGTGTCGTTCCCGGACGGGAAGAAGACCTGCCCGATCGTGACGGCCAGATAGCTGTAGATGCCGAAGTCGAACCACTCCATGGCATTGCCGAGGGAGGCGGCCTTCGTCGCCCGCTTGACCGCGGCCTCGTCCGTGACGGTGATGTCCGACCGGCGCAGCGGCGGATTCCTGCGGCGCGCCACGGCGCGGAAGAGGCTCCGGTGACGCTTGACCGCCTCGGGATCTTCGGCTCTCTCGGAGACGGTGGGCGCCATGGTGCAGGTTCCTTTCCTCGGACATGTATCCAAGGGTTTCTTCTGCACGATCGCGACGATCGCAAACGGAAGTCCCAGATTTCTGGGACTTCCGTCACAGCTGTCGGATCAGATCTTCAGGTCCTTGATGATCTTCGCTACGTGGCCGGTCGCCTTGACGTTGTAGAAGGCGTGCTCGACCTTGCCGGCCTCGTCGACGACGATCGTGGAGCGGATGACGCCGGTCACGGTCTTGCCGTAGAGCTTCTTCTCGCCGAAGGCGCCGTACGCCTCCAGGACGGTCTTGTCGGGGTCGCCGACCAGGGTCACCTTCAGCGACTCCTTCTCGCGGAACTTCGCGAGCTTCTCCGGCTTGTCGGGGGAGACGCCGATGACGTCGTACCCGGCGGCGGCGAGGACGTCCAGGTTGTCGGTGAAGTCGCAGGCCTGCTTGGTGCAGCCGGGGGTCAGGGCGGCCGGGTAGAAGTACACGATGACCTTGCGGCCCTGGTGGGAGGCGAGGGAGACATCGGCGCCGTCGGCGTCGGGCAGCGTGAACAGGGGGGCGGTGTCGCCGGGGGCGAGGCGCTCGCTCATGGGGACTCCCAGGGGGTAGAGGGCTGGTTCGGAAAGAGGGGACGGCTTGAGCGTAATGGGGGTGCCGATGGGTGCGAGCGGGTGGGAGCTGACAGACTGTTCACGACGGATTACCGGACCGGACCACGGAGGCGGCGCAGTGTCGGAAGCCAGGACCCCTGCGCAGATCGAGGCGGACATCGTCCGCAGGCGCGACCAGCTCGCTGTGACGCTCGACGAGATCGGTGTACGGCTGCACCCGAAGACCATCGTGGGCGACGCCAAGGCCAAGGCGCGGTCGGCGGTGGACGAGACCGCGGGGCGGGCGTTCGTCGCGGTCAACCGCAAGGTCACGGACGTACGGGCCCAGTTCGTGGACGCCGAAGGTGCGCCGCGGATCGACCGCCTGGTGCCGGTCGCCGTGGTCGCGGTCGCCGTCGTGGGACTGCTCGTCGTGTCCTCGCGCCGCCGCAAGGGCTGAACCCCGCTCTGCGGCGGGACCGGTGGGGACAGGTAGGTTGCGTGACGTGAGCGAGAAGACCACTCCCCAGAGCGACCACGACGACAAACTGCCGATCCGGATGCTGCACGACCGTGTGCTGGTCAAGTCGGACTCGCCCGAGGGCGAGCGCCGCTCGGGCGGCGGCATCCTCATTCCGGCCACGGCCGCCGTCGGCAAGCGGCTCGCCTGGGCCGAGGTGGTCGCCGTCGGGCAGAACGTACGGACCGTGGTGCCCGGCGACCGGGTGCTGTACGACCCCGAGGACCGCGCCGAGGTCGAGGTGCGGGGCACCGCCTACGTACTGATGCGGGAGCGGGATCTGCACGCGGTGGCGTCGGAGCGGGTGTCGGAGGATTCGACCGGTCTGTATCTGTAGGGGCGTGCGACCCGCAGGGGTGCGCGACCCGTAGGAGTACGTGCGTGAGGGCCTGGTGACCATCGTCACCGGGCCCTTCTGCTTGCCCTTTGCTACCTTGTAGGGACCCCGACGAGACGCGCCGTACCGGGTTTCGACAAGACGACGCACCCCGTGAGTTCTTGCGTTTCTCGTTTCGGAGGTGCCGTCATGGCATGGGTTCTGTTGATCGTCGCCGGTCTGCTCGAAGTCGGCTGGTCGATCGGGATGAAGTTCACCGAGGGTTTCACCCGGCTGTGGCCCAGTGTGTTCACCGGCGCCGGGATCGTCGTCAGCATGCTGCTGCTCTCGCAGGCCGCCAAGACGCTGCCGATCGGCACCGCGTACGGCGTGTGGGTCGGTATCGGTGCGGCCGGTGCGGCGGTGGTCGGCATGGTCGTGCTGAACGAGCCGGTCACCGCCGCACGGATCTTCTTCGTGTGTCTGCTGCTGGTCGCCGTGGTGGGGCTGAAGGCGACCTCCGGTCACTGACGCTCTGTCGCGCCCGCCGGGCGGCGGGCGCCGCCGCCCGTGTCGCCGCCGTCGTCACCGCCCCCGTTTCCGCCGCCGATCAGGCCGCCGACCGGGTTGGTGGTGCCGCCGGTGTCGTCACCGCCGCCGTCCGCGGCTCCTCCGGTGGCGGCGCCCCCGTCGGCCGCCCCGCCGGTGTCGGTGCCGCCGGTGGCCGTACCTCCGTTGTTGCCGCCGATCAGGCCGCCGTCCGTGGTGCCGCCGGTGGCCGCGCCTCCGGTGCCGGTCTGGCCGCCCTGCTGACCGCCGTCCGCCGCCGCACCGCCGGTGTCGGCGCCGGGGTCCTGGCCCGCGGTGTCGCCCGGCGGGGGCCGGACGGGCTCCTGCTGGGTGGGCGGGGGTACGACCGGGGCCTCGGCGCCCGCCTCCAGCTCCAGCTCGAAGTCCTTGGCCTCCTTGCCCTTCAGCGCGGCCGCCGTGTACTGCGCCCAGGTCTCGGCGGGGGCGCCGCCGCCGTTGACGCGCTCCTGACCCAGCGCCCCGTACAGCGGCTTCTGGACGGCGGTGTCCGGGTCCGCGCCCATCACGGCCACCACGGTCGCCAGGTCCGGGGTGTAGCCCGCGAACCAGGCCGCCTTGTCCTCCTCCGCGGTGCCGGTCTTGCCTGCGGCGGGGCGGCCCGCGGCCCTGGCCGCCGCGCCCGTGCCGCCCTCGACGACGCTCTGCAGGATCGAGGTGGTGGTGTCGGCCGCGGCGCGCGAGACGACCTGCTTGACCTCCTGCTTGGGGAGCGGGAGGTCGGTGCCGTTCTTGGAGATCTTTTCGACGAGTGAGTACGTGCCGTGCTTGCCGTGGTTGGCGAGGGTCGCGTACGCCTCGGTCATGTCGAGGACGCTCGCGGTGGCGACGCCCAGCGCGATCGAGGGGCGCGCGACGAGATCGGGCGTCTCCTCGGGGAGACCCAGCGCGACCGCCGTCTCCTTGACCTTGGCCGGGCCGACGTCGACTGCCATCTGCGCGTACACGGAGTTGACGGACCTGTCGGTGGCGGTCCGGACCGAGATCTGGCCGTAGGACCGGTCGTCCTCGTTCTCCGGGTTGTAGCCGGTGGGGCCGTTCGGGCCCTGCACCATGCGCTTGTTGGTGCCGTCGTACACCGTGTTGGGGGTGATCGGGACGCCGGACTGGGTGACCGAGCCGTTCTCGACGGCGGCGGTGAAGACGAACGGCTTGAAGGTGGAGCCGACCTGGAAGTCGCGGCGGGTCGCGTTGGAGACGTACTGCTTGGTGTAGTCGATGCCGCCGTACATGGCGACGACCTTGCCGGTCGCCGGGTCGATGGAGGCGCCGCCGACCCGGACGTTGCGGTCGGCCTTGCGCTCCTTGGCGTCGACCTTCTTCATGACGTTGTCCTCGACGGACTTCACGAAGGCGTCCTGGCGGGGCTTCTCCAGGGTGGTGGTGATGCGGTAGCCGCCGGTGTTGAGGGTCTCCTCGTCGATGACCTTGTTGTCGGTGAGGTAGTCCTCGACGGCCTGCACGATGTAGCCGCGCTGCCCGGAGAGTCCGGAGGCGGGCCTGGCCTGCTGCGGCTGCGGGAACTTGATCTTCGCCCGGTCCGCCTGCTTGAGCCAGCCCTCCTTGACCATGCCGTCCAGGACGTAGTTCCAGCGGGCGAGCGCCTTGCCGCGGTTCTCCGGGTGGGTGGCGACGTCGTACGCGTTGGGGGCGTTCAGCAGCGAGGCGAGGTAGGCGCCCTCGGGGGCGCCGAGGTCCTCGATGTCCTTGCCGTAGTAGGCCTGGGCGGCGGCCTGGATGCCGTACGCGTTGCGGCCGAAGTAGCTGGTGTTGAGGTAGCCCTCCAGGATCGAGTCCTTGGACTCCTCCCGGTTGAGCTTGATCGCGATGAAGAACTCCTTCACCTTGCGGGTGACGGTCTGCTCCTGCGCCAGGTAGTAGTTCTTCACGTACTGCTGGGTGATCGTCGAGCCCGACTGCTTGCCCTTGCCTGTGGCGGTGTTCCAGGCGGCGCGGAGCATGGCCTGCGGGTCGACGGCGGGCTCGCTGTAGAAGCCGCGGTCCTCGGCGGCGAGCACGGAGTGCTGGACGGCCTTGGGGACCTGGGCGAGCTTGACGTTCTCCCGGTTGACCTCGCCGTCGCGGGCGAGCGGGGTGCCGTCGGCGTACAGGTAGACGTTGGACTGCGCGGTCGCGGTGTCGTTCGCCTTGGGGATCTTGACCATCATGTAGCCGGCCGCGAAAGCGCCGCAGAGCAGGAGCGCGACCAGCAGGAACGTCGCGAGCAGCATGCGCCAGGTGGGGATCAGCCGGCGCCAGCCCTTGCGCTTGGGGCGCTTCGGCTTCTTGCCCTTCTTGCCCGGCTGCCCGCCCTCGCTGTTCTCGCCGCTCTCCGAGGCGGGGTCCGAGGCGGAGTCCGGGCCCGGGGCCGGGACGGAGGGGTCCCGGGGGGCCCAGCCCGGCGGCTGCTGTGGCTCGTCACTCATGCCTGTGAAGACTCCTCGGGCGCGGCCAGAGGTTCACACTCCGGCATAACAGTGTCGTATCGGGCGATTCGCTTGCGCCTCCATAAAACACCGTGCATTACCGCGATTCACATTCGTCCTCGCACTCGGCGAGTAATCGCTCGCGGACGGTGACCCCGTTGGACTAGGGTCGGGCGCTTTGGTGCCGGAAGCGGGCGGCGGGCCAAGTGGCACAACGAGTGAGGGGGTGGGGGAGGTGCGGGTGAGACGGCCGCGGGTGCGTGAGGCGCGGTTACGGAAGGTGCGGTTGCGGAAGGCGCGACTGCGGGACGTGCGGCTGCGCTGGCGGCTGTACGCACTGGTGGCGGCGGGCGGCTTCCGCCGGTACGCGACGTACCGGGCGGCCACGGTGGCGGGCGTGTTCACCAACACCGTCTTCGGATTCATCCTCGCGTACGCCTACACCGCGCTCTGGGACCAGCGTCCGGGCCTCGGCGGGTACGACCTGCCGCAGGCCCTCGCGTACGTCTGGCTGGGCCAGGGCCTCCTGGCCGCCGCCTCGTTGATGGGCGGCGGCTTCGAGGACGAGCTGATGGAACGCATCCGTACGGGCGCGATCGTCACGGACCTCTACCGCCCAGCCGACCTCCAACTCTGGTGGCTGGCAGCGGACGTGGGGCGTGGCGGCTTCCAGCTCCTGGGCCGCGGGGTGGTCCCGATGGTGGCCGGGGCGCTCGCCTTCGAGGTGGCGCTGCCGCCGTCCGCAGGCGTGTGGGTGGCGTTCTTCGGGTCGGTGGCGCTCGCGCTGGTGGTGAGCTTCGCGCTGCGGTACCTGGTGGCGCTGAGCGCGTTCTGGCTGATGGACGGGGCGGGGGCGGTGCAGATCTCCTGGCTGGCCGGAATGTTCTTCTCCGGGATGCTGCTGCCGCTCACCCTCTTCCCAGGGTCGCTCGGCGAGGTGGCGCGGGCACTGCCGTGGTCCTCGCTGCTCCAGGTGCCGGCGGACGTCTACCTGGGCAAGCGGACGGGGTGGGACCTGGTGGGCGCGTACGCCTTCCAAGTGGGCTGGGCGGGTGCGCTGTTGATGTGCGGGAGGCTGTTGCAGGGAGCGGCCACACGGCGGGTGGTGGTGCAGGGTGGCTGAGGCGGGCGAGGCGACTGAGGCGGACAAGGCGACTGAGGCGGCCGACGTGCGTGGCGCGGCCGCGGAACTGGTCGTACCGGCACGGGGCCGGGCGGCGCTCGCGCGGGACGGGCTGCGGGCGTACGGGCTGATCGCGGCGATGTGGATCCGCTCGACGATGGCGTACCGGGCGTCCTTCGTACTGACGACGGTGGGCAACTTCGCGGGGACCGGGCTCGACTTCGTCGCCGTACTGCTGATGTTCCAGCACATCGACACGCTCGGCGGGTTCTCGCTGGGCGAGGTGGCCTTCCTGTACGGGCTGGCGGGTGCGGCGCTCGGATTCGCCGACCTCGCGATGGGCACGATGGGGCGCCTGGGCCAGAAGGTGCGCGACGGCACGATGGATGTGCTCCTGGTGCGGCCCGCGCCGGTGCTCGCGCAGCTCGCGGCGGACCGGTTCGCCCTGCGCAGACTGGGGCGGACGACGCAGGGGCTGGCGGTGCTCACGTACGCGCTCGTACAGCTGAACGCCGCGAACGCCGTGGACTGGACGCCGCTCAAGGTGCTGATGGTGCCGCTGACGGTGCTGAGCGGCGGGGTGATCTTCGCGGCGGTGTTCACGATGGGGGGTGCGTTCCAGTTCTGGGCGCAGGACGCGGCGGAGGTGCAGTCGGCGTTCACCTTCGGGGGGAACGCGCTGCTCCAGTACCCGCCGACGGTGTTCGCGAAGGAGCTCGTGCGCGGTGTCACCTTCCTCGTACCGCTCGGGTTCGTGAACTGGATTCCGGCGATGTACGTGCTGGGGCGGCCGTATCCGCTCGACGTGCCGGAGTGGTTCGCGTTCCTGTCGCCGGTGGTGGCGGTGGGGTTCTGGGTGGTGGCAGGGCTGCTGTGGCGGGCGGGGCTGAGGTCGTACCGGAGTACGGGGAGTTGAGGCGGGCAATGGGTGTGGTGGGAACAGGCGATCTGATCGAGCTGGAGGGCGTTGAGAAGGTCTTCGACGTACGACGTAAGACGGGCTTTATGCGCCGGGAGAAACGCCAGGTCAGGGCGGTCGACGGGATCAGCTTCACGATCCCGCGCGGCGAGATGGTCGGCTACATCGGCCCCAACGGCGCGGGCAAGTCCACCACCATCAAGATGCTGACCGGCATCCTCACCCCGAGCGGCGGCCGGCTGCGCGTCGCGGGCATCGACCCCTCCCGCGAACGCACCCGGCTGGCCCAGCGCATCGGCGTCGTCTTCGGCCAGCGCACGACCCTGTGGTGGGACCTCCCGCTCAAGGACTCGTACCGCCTGATGCACCGCATGTACCGCATCCCCGACGAGCGGTTCGCCGCGAACATGGCCCGCTGCGTCGAACTCCTCGACCTGGCCGAGCTGTTGGACGTCCCCGTACGACAGCTCTCGCTCGGCCAGCGGATGCGCGGCGACATCGCGGCCGCCCTGCTCCACGACCCGGAGGTCCTCTACCTCGACGAGCCGACCATCGGCCTCGACGTCGTATCGAAATCCAAGGTCCGCGAATTCCTCCGCGACCTGAACGCCGAGAACGGCACCACCATCCTCCTCACCACCCACGACCTGACCGACATCGAGCAGCTCTGCAAGCGCGTGATGGTCATCGACCACGGGCGGCTGATGTACGACGGCGCGCTGGCCGGGCTGCACGAGGTGGGGGAGAGCGAACGCACCCTGGTGGTCGACCTGGAACGCGAACTCCCGCCGGTCGAGACCGACTTGGCGCGAGTGGTGAAGGTGGAGGGCCCCCGGCAGTGGCTCGCCTTCCCGGCGTCGGTGTCGGCGGCGCCACTGGTGGCCCAACTGGCAGCCAAGTACCCCCTGTTGGACCTCTCGGTGCGGGAGCCGGACATCGAGGCGGTGATCGCGAAAATGTACGCCGGTGGGGCGGGCGGGGCGACGGGCGCCCGGCTAGGGTGACATGTATGACCAGTGACCTTCCTGAACTCCGGGCATCGGACGCCGACCGCGAGCGGATCGCCGAGGTGCTGCGCGATGCGGTCGCCGAGGGGCGGCTCGACATGGAGGAGTTCGACGAGCGGCTGGGCGCGGCGTACAAGTCGCGCACCCAGGGGGAACTCCAGCTCCTCGTCAGGGACCTGCCGGTGTCGGCGGGGTCTGCGCCGGCCGTGCTTCCCGCTCACGCGGAGGGCGAGGCGGGCGGGGAGGCGGCCAGCTGGGCGGGCCGGGTGGGAGTTCCCGCCACTTCCAAGGGCGCGTTCGCCTTCTGGGGCGGGTTCAAGCGGTGGGGCCAGTGGAGCGTGGCACGCAGCTTCACCGCGTTCGCGATGTGGGGTGGCGGTGAGATCGACCTGCGCGAGGCGAACTTCGAGGACCGCGACGTGACGATCCGCTGCATCGCGATCATGGGCGGAATGGTGGTCAAGGTCCCGCCGGAGCTGACCGTCCAGGTCTCGGGCTTCGGCATCATGGGCGGCTTCGACGACAAGGCCACGGGCCAGGGCACCCCGGGCTCCCCCCGGGTCAAGGTCACGGGCTTCGCACTGATGGGCGGCGTGGGAGTGGAACGCAAACTCCGCAGGTCGGAGAAGCAACGCCTGAGGGCGGAACGCCGCAAGGAACTGGACTGACGGGCGGGGCGGGGGGGGGCGGGGGGAACCAAACCCCCCCCCCCCCCCCCCCCCCCCCCCCCCCCCCCCCCCCCCACCCCACCCGGGCCCCCCCGCGCCCCCCCCCCCCGCGGGGGGGGGCCCCCCCCCCCCCCCCCCCGCCCG
>NZ_JBIRQJ010000021.1:0-73486 GCF_044333135.1 Streptomyces sp. NPDC021093
CCCACCTCTTGGGCTGCGGGACGAACCCGCTGGTTGCCAAGTTGCGCTCGACGACTTCGACGTCGATGCCCATCTTCTGCCCGTGATCGAGGACGGCGGTCTAGAACCCCTGGTCCACCAGGGCCTTGTGCACCGTGTCGGTGCCGGCGGCGACCTTGTCCAGCACAGCGATGCCGACGGCGTTGTCGTGCGTGGACGCGGCCAGCACCACCACCGCGATCACCAGACCGAGAACATCAACTGCCAGGCCGCGCTTGCGGCCTGGGACTCTTTTGCCGGGTCCCTTCCGGTGGTGCCGGCGGGCACCCCGACGGCCGCGTGCAGGCTCTGGGTGCCGAGCACCACCAGGCTCGGGTCGGCCTTGCGCCCCCGGCTCTCGCGGACCTGCCAGCGCAGCAGGTCGTGGATGGTCTGGTCGGTGCCGTCGTCGCGCCACGGGTAGAAGTAGTACTTCACCGCGCCGACCGGGGGCAGGTCGTGGGGGAGGTAGTCCCACTGGCAGCCGGTACGGGACTGGTAGAGCAGGGCGTTGACGATCTCCCGCATCTCGTAGGCGCCCTGGTGGCCGCTGACGGAGGGATGCCGGGCCTTCCAGGAGGCGATGACGGGCTCGATCAGGGCCCACCGCTCGTCGGACAAGTCGCTCTTGTAGGGCTGGCGGTCACTCACGAAGAACACTCCAGCACGACAGGACTCTCCGATCAGTCCCGATACTCCTGTGCCACACGTTCCAGCGACAGCAAACACGGCATCACGTCACATACCGCCCTCCCAGAGGGGGAGGCATGAACGACGCGCAGTAAGACGAACATCCTGCTACCAAGATCCGCGAGGAGCTCGCCGGGGAAGTGAACGGCCTCGGCGGCGCGAAGATGAAGAAGATGGAGACACACCGTGAGGCTCTACGATCACGACCACTTCGACCAGGGCCAGCGGTCCGGCTGATGAGCGACAACGCGCGCAGGTGCACTGGCGGGTGGGGACGAAGCAGCAGCAGTCCAGCCACGGTGGATCGCTGAGACGGTGACAGCACCACGCAGTTCAACCGGCTGAAACAGACCTTCCAGGGCCCGCGCCAATCGCACTTCAAGCGCCTCGCTCCTGGCCGCAGTGGCCTGACGGGGGCTCTCCTCTTGAGTCGAGTGCCCCCGTAGTCAACGGTCCGTGTCCCAGCAACGACTCCGTAGACCGATCACGGCGGTGCGTGGCTCAGCCCGGCTCGCACCCCATCGTCTCGTGGCTCACGCCGTCCACCTTGCCGGCCCACGCCCAGTCCTCGTCGTAGTCGTCCGTGCGGATCTCCCGGTACACGCAGCTGCTGCCCGACCCGTAACTGATCGCGTACACAGTGCCGTTGTACCGGGACTCGAAGGAGTGGGCGTTGCGCTGGGTACCGTTCTCAGCCTCTGCGTAACCCGGCGGGCCGTAGCACCATGACTGGCCCATCATTCCGGGCTGGGTCCAGAAGCAGACCCGCCCCGGCGGCGTGGCCTGTGCGGTCTGTTCCGTGACCGTGGAGAAGGGCAAGGTCGTGGCGAACACCGCCGCAACTGCGGTGATGGCTGTGTGACGCATGCGAAATACCTCAACTGTCGTCGATGCGGCGGACTCAGCCATTTTGTCCCCCTGGCGCTCACGGGCAAATCTCACGTCACCCAAAGTGATGACACAGGGAATCTCAGTCCCGCAGGCTCCCAACCTGTGATCCCGGCCGCCTTCATCGCTTGGCGGCGACCAACGATCTCCTCTCCCGCCCGACCCCAGTCGAGCAGGGCACGGAAACCAGCTCGCAGCCGTGGCACCAACCTCATGAGAGTGCGACACGAGGTCGCACCAGAGAAGTAGGGACAGCCAGATGAAGGAGAGATAGATGGCTGGACTTCGAGCCAGTATCCAGGCTCGTCCCCGCGCTCGCATGCGTCGCTGGCAACGGCGGGGTGTGGAGCTGAGCGTTCAAGCCCAAGGGTGTCTCGGCCATCGAGGAACCACAGGTGAGGGGAAGGCTGGACGGGCGAACGCAAGTGAACCCTTGATCATGCCCCGTGAGGTTGAGGCTGCGCGATGGCGTGTATGCGGCAGCCGTAGGACCCGCGTGCTGGAAGGTACGAAGCGACCCCTGGGGATCTCATTCCAGGGGGGCGGATACCGCTGGTTCCGGGGTGGAGAGGGCGCCCTCCCCAGCCGCATCTTCCTGGTGCGGAACGGGAAACCCCGTCGGGGTCCAGGCCAACGGCCTGGTAGGCCGACCGTAAGGAGAGCTGAATTCCCTGGCGGGAACAGGATGACCCAAGAAGCGAATGCCGGCGGGCCGAAAGGCCAGAGGAAAGCGGGAAGTTGGGGCCTTCACCCACTCCCGTATGACTCGCCGGATACGGGCTCTGGTGGCCCGGCCCGAAAGGGCGCCCACGTGGGTCAGGTGAGCCTTTGGAGGCTCCGACGCAAGGACACCGGAACCAAGAAGTTAGACACCGGAGGCGCAGATGCAGGGCTTGAGCCGTGTGCGTTGTGAGGCGCACGCACGGTTCTGAGGGGGCCGGGGCCCGGTGACGGGCTCCGGCTACCCGACCATCACGCCTAGGCCAGCGGCTCGGCATCTTCCAGATGCACTGCGACAGGACACTCAGGCACCGGCCGTCGGAGACGACGGTGCCCTCCCCGCAGGCGGCGGGGAGGGCACCGTCACACGGCCTGCCGGTCAGGAGGTGCGGTAGGTGATGATGGCCGCACCGGAGTGGCCGTTGCCGCCGTGCGCACCGTCATGGCCCGCGCCGCCGTCTCCGCCGTTCGCGCCTGCACTCTCGCCGCCCTGGCCGCCGTCGCCGCCGTTGCCGCCCGCTCCGCCGGTGCCGCCGTCGCCGTAGCCGCGGGGGTCGGTGCTGCCGCCCTTGCCTCCGGCGCCGCCGATCCCGCCGTTGGAGTCGCCGTCGCTGTTGCCCCGGCGGCCGTTCGCGCCGACCTTGCCGCCCTGGCCCGGCTCGGCCTTCGGCCAGACTTGCTTGCCGTCGATGTCCGCCAGCTGCCCGGAGCAGGAGTTGTATCCGCCCAGGCTGGTGGAGGCGCCCGTGCCGCCGGAGCCGTTGGCAGTGCCGCCGGAGCCCTGGACACCGGAGACGAAGCTCGCGGCACCCCAGCCGCCACCGCCGCCGCCCGGAGCCCCCACCGGACCCTTCTTGATCATGGCGCCGGAGCCGTCGGCACTGGCGAGCGGTAAGGGAGAGCTATCGAACGCGACGCTGGTGGGGTCTCCCATGCTCTCCGCACGGGGCGCCTCACTCCGCGTGGCGGCAGGCGCGTTGGTGCCCCCGCTCGCCTTGAAGGTGCCGTACTCGCCTCGCTTGCCGACACCGGTGGACCCTGCCGTGCCCGTGGCGCCGGATCCGCCGCCACCGACCTGCAGTTGGAGGGTCTGACCGGGCTCGACAGCCACCGTGCACACCGAGTGCCAGCCGGAGGAGCCGCCCCCGCCGCCGTTGCCGGCGGCTCCGCCGCCGCCCGTGCCGCCCTGGCCGATGCCGGTCGCCGACTGGCCCGAGGCGCCCCCGCCGCCCCCGCCGCCCGCACCGCCGGTGCCGCCCGAGGCGCCGCCGCCCCCGCCCCAAAGGTCCAGGGTGATGCTGGTGACTCCCTCAGGGACCGTCCATTCGTGCCCCCCGGAGGTGTCGAAGGTGACCGCGGTCGTCTCCGCCTCCGCCTTCCCGTCCGCGTGCGCGGCCGGAGAGGTCAACGTCAGAGTGAGGGCGGCCGGGATGGCGAGCGCGCCGAGGACGCGCCACTGCTTACGCATGTAACTCCCTACATCTAGTGCTTGTACCGTCACCCAATGTAGGGAGTGGCTCCTGTGGTTGGTGAGGAAAATTGAGACAAGCGGAAGACTGTCCGGAACCAAACGATCATTTCCGGCCTGGTCAGGGATGGTGAGAGCCAGTGTGGTGCGGCGAGGCGGGCTCGCTGGTTGCAGTTCAGGATCAGCTGGATGTTCAACATCGCCGCCCAGTACCGCTGATCGGCGACCTGCTATCTGCCAGATGCGCTTCGCGGGCTCTCTCAACTGCCGCTGAACAGTGCGGGGAGGGACACGGAAGTGAGAAGAATTCGCGGGGCCGCGGTGTGAGACGGCTTGCATCGGTGCTAGTCAGCGATGCACCTAGTAGGACTCCGTTAGGTCTGTTGTCGCCCTCTTCGTCTGGTTCGGCGGGCGGATGGCAGCGGGCGGTGGCAGGTGGTGCAGATGCCGGTCCAGCACCTCAGCAAGTCCTGGAGGGTGTGGAGGACTTGGTAGAGCGTGAGTCCGGCTCGGGTGCTTCTGGGGAGAGCCGTTGTTCGGTGAGGAACGTGTGGGCTGCGGTGACGAGGGTGACGTGGTGGTGCCGTCCGGGCCAGGAGCGTCCCTCGAAGTGGTCCAGGCCCAGGTCATGTTTGAGTTCTCGGTAGTCGTGCTCGACACGCCGGCGGAGCTTGGCCCAGTGAATCAAGTTCTCCAGCCCGGTATCGGCGGGAAGGTTCGAGAACCAGTACTCGGTAGGTGCTTCCGATTCCGTGGGCCGCTCGGCCAGCAGCCACAGGTCGGGCAGGAGACCGTCCCGCCAGCTCTGTTCGGCCGAGGCCCGGGCCCTGAGCGGTCGGACGATGGAGTTGCCGGCCGGGCGGACGCGCAGGGCCGCGAAGTGCGAGCGCATCGGACCGCGAGAGCCTTGGCGCCAGGTGACCGCGGTGAAGGCGGCGCCCCAGACCGGCCGCATGAGCGGCCACGGTCGGCGGGGTCTGACGGTAGCGGGGCTGAGGCCAGCAGCCGTTGGCACCCTTGCGGGCGGGTGCCTCGGGCACCGCGTCGAAGGGATGGGCCGTGACACCGGAGCCGATGGACAGCACATAGCCGCATGTTCAGCGCAGCCCGCATCCGGTCCGCGCTGAGGGTGAGCTTGACGCTGTCGGGGATCTTGAAGTGCTGACCATCCTCAAGGTGGCCGTGGCGGGCGCTCAGGCAGGCAAAGGCACGATGCGCACCGCACGGTAGTCGTAACCGTCTTGTTTGAAGCCGGGGGCTTCCCACGTGAGGTTCACCTGCTGCCCGGGCGACAATGCACGGAAGCCAGCCATCTGAATGTTGGAGTAATGGCCGAAGCAGCCGCCGGGAGTCTCGGGCGAGTCGAGCACACCCCAACCCTCTTCATCGCTCCACCAGCGAACAGTCGCAGTCACCATGACCGGAACCCTACGAGTTCTGAGGCCAGCGAGCACAG
This sequence comes from Streptomyces sp. NPDC021093, assembly GCF_044333135.1. Taxonomy (NCBI): domain Bacteria; kingdom Bacillati; phylum Actinomycetota; class Actinomycetes; order Kitasatosporales; family Streptomycetaceae; genus Streptomyces; species Streptomyces sp. NPDC021093. The sequence goes on from NZ_JBIRQJ010000021.1 coordinate 5,241, forward strand.
GAGGTCGGGAATCTTGGAGTCGTCGAGGTCAGCTGCCCAGGGTTCGACAGGACTTCGGTCGGGGTAGCTTGCGCTGGTCGAGGTAGCTCTGGAAGGCAGTCGGTCGGCGAGGCCTAGGAGTTCCCTCGGCCGGTGACAGTCCGCTGAGACGCTCGATGTTGACGGCGATGGCCGTCAGGACGTGCTGGATGTGGGCTCTTCCCTGTCCGCGTAGCGGCAGCGCCGCATGCCGTGTCCGTGGGCGAACTCGTTGACCGTGCCCTCCACTCCGGAGCGGACCGCGTAGCGTGCCTTCCGCTCGGGTGTCTGTTGCTCGGTGCGGACGCGGAGTTGCAGGTCGCGGAGTTCTCGTGGGGGAAAGACCACGGTGCGGGCGCTGTCGGCGGTGGTGCACTGCGTGCGGGCCGGGCAGGGGCGGCACTGGTTCTTGGTGGACCTGGCCACGATCAGCGGGGCCGCCGTGGGTGAGGAGGTCGGATAGGGGCCGTGCCAGCCCGCGCTGACCTGTCCCTGGGGACAGGTGACCTGCTGGCGGTCGTAGTCGATGTGGAAGTCGTCCCGGGCGAAGCCCTCGTTCTGGCGGTGCTGCCGGGTGGGGTTGCTCCGGAGGGGCCCGGAGACGGTGACCTGGTGTTCACGGGTGGCTTGTTCCAGGTGGGGCAGCGAGGTGCAGCCGCCGTCGACCAGGTGCTCGGCGGGCAGGAGTTCGCGGCGGGCCAGGCAGGTGTGGATACCGGGCAGGACCTGGCTGTCGTGCGTGGTCGCCGCGGTGGTGGCCACGTCCGTGATCACGTTGGGGCCGCCGGGAGCACAGGTCTCGGTCAGGTGAGCGGCGAACCCCTTCCAGCTGATGATGTGTCCGTGCCGTGCGCAGCGGGCTGAGGTGTCGTAGGGAGAGACGACCGCCCGGAACGAGGGCGGCAGCCCGGGCCCGCCTTCCGTCTCGGCGGTGCGCCAGCGCAGGTGTCCTGCCGTGTCACGGTGGTAGTTCTGCACCATGATCTGGCGCAGGGCCTGGATACGAGGGCCGGAGGTACGGTCTGTTCCGTGCCGGTAGAGGTGTTCCAGGAGCTGGACGGCGTCGTTTCCGGTGGCGAGGATCCTGGTCTTGGGCTTGGTGGGGTTCTTGCCCAGGCGGACCGGTCGGCCCTGGCGGCGCCCCCAGTCCTCATCGACCAGCTCGTCCAGCGGATGAGGAGAGGTGGCGGCGACTTCTTCCAGTGCAGCGCGGACCGCTTCGGTGATCAGTTCCAGTCGGGTCAGGTCCCGCACCGCGGCCAGGACGTGGGTGGAGTCGGTGCGCCGGGTGGTGCGCTCGCGGACCAGGCCGGCCTCTTTGAGGCGGGCCAGTGCGAGGTCGAGGAGGCGGTCAGCACGGTTGCCTTCGGCAAGACGGTCGCGGAAGTCGGCCAGCACGCTGTGATGGAAGGCGGGATCGTCCAGTTCCATGGCCATCGCGTACTTGAAGTCAATGCGGCAGCGAACCGCCTGCTCGGCCTGCCGGTCCGGCAGGCCGAGCAGGAACTGCAGCACACAGACGGTGGCCAGTTGAGCTGGCGAGAGACCCGGACGTCCGTCCCGCGGGTACCAGTCGGCGAAGTCTTCGTCGCACCACAGGCCATCGAGACGGTCGCGTACCCATATCGCCGTCGTACCGTCCGGGTTGCTCGACCGTGCGATCTGCGCAGTCAGAGGTGGGACCTGCTCACCGGAACGGGGGCGAAGGGACACCGGGCACCTCGACAGCTGCATCGGTCGGCGGAACTGCCCGAGCATGCCCGTTGATCATGCTGCCGCGCCGGGAAACTCCAAGATCCCCGACAGAGTCAAGTTCATGGGTAGGCCGCCGGGCCCTTCCCTGCGGCCTACCCATGGCGCTGCTCAGGCCAGTGACCACCAGTTGACCCAGAGGTCGGAGTCATCGGTGATGACGAAGGCATACGGCCGCTGTGCGGCGTTCGGATTGTCCTGCATGGTGATCGCCTCGCCGGGGCGTTCGATGACGCGTCCGGGTGGGGTGTCCTGGGCGGCCCAGTGCCAGGCCTTGCCGTCCCACCAGTTGACGTACAGCTTCGAGTCGTCGGCGATGACGAAGGCGTACGGGCGGGTGAAGGCGTTCGGGTCGTTCTTCATCGTGACCACGCCGACGGAGTCGAGGATGAGCCGTCCGCTGGGCGCGCCCTGGTCGCTCCAGTTCCACTTGGTGCCGTCCCACCAGTTCACGTACAGCTTCGAGTCGTAGCCCTGGACGAAGACGTACGGTCGCTCCGACGCGTTCGGGTCGTTCTGGGCGCTGATGACGCCCGCGCCCTTCTTGACCGGCTGCCCGGACGGCGCGCCTTGGTCGCTCCAGTTCCACTTGGAGCCGTCCCACCAGTTGACCCAGACCTTGGAGTCGTCGGTGATGACGAAGGCGTAGGGGCGGGTGAAGGCGTTGGGGTTGTCCTTCATGGTGGTGACGCCGATGGGGCGGGAGATGGTGCGGTTCGGCGGGGCGCCCTGGTCGCTCCAGTTCCACTTGGAGCCGTCCCACCAGTTGACCCACAGGCGGAAGTCGTCGGTGATGACGAAGGCGTACGGGCGCTGCGCCGCGCTCGGGTTGTCCCGGGCGGAGATGACGCCGACGCCCTCACGGATCAGACGTCCGGCGGGCGCGCCCTGGTCGCTCCAGTGCCACTTGCTGCCGTCCCACCAGTTCACGTGTAGTTTCGAGTCGTCGGTGATGACGAAGACGTAGGGGCGCTGCTGTGCGTTGGCGTCGTCCTGCATGGTGACGGCGCCGACCTTCTCGATGATCGTGCGCCCGGCCGGCGTTCCCTGGTCGCTCCAGTGCCACGCCTTGCCGTCCCACCAGTTGACGTGCAGCCGCGAGTCGTAGCCGCGCACGAAGACATACGGCCGCTGCACGGCCTGTGGGTCGTCCTTCATCGTGACGGCGCCCATCGTGGCCCGGACACCGACTGTGGTGGTGGGCCTTTCCTGGTCGCTCCAGTGCCATGAACCCATCGCGTTCCCTCTCCGGCCCACGACCCGCTCCAGCGGACGGGGGCATGCTGAAGTGAGACGTGCTCTCAAGTCCCTGGCGCCAAGGCGGGCACCAGGGTGCGGGGACGGGTCCGGCCGGAGTCCCACGACGTACCGTGCGCGCACACTCTGGCACCGTTTGACCGACCTGTCATCGCCACAGAAACGAAGAAAGCGTTCCACTGACCTGTTTCAGACATGTCAGCCCGTGGCACCCCATTCCTGGCAGCGGGCTTCATGAGCCGGTCAGCGTGCAATCCGCAGAGATGAAGAACGCCGAGGATCAAGTGACAGACGAGGAGATCCTCGTGGTCGAATGGCCAAGTACCGACGGCGCCTTGCCACACACCGTTGCCATGCGACGGACAGCGTCGCCGCATCCGAGCACCTGGACACTTGCCGTGTCTCTGGCGTAGTCGTCACGGAAGCGCCGCCAGAACCCTTCGTCTGGCGGGTCCCGCCAGATGAAGCGCTCATGTGGAACCGGAACTTCCTGGGGTCAGCCCTGGTCTTGGGCGTATTGAGCTGCGTGCCAGCTGGAGTCGATGGCGGGGTTGCGCAGGGTCCCCCAGAAGCGATCGTCAGGTATCGGTGGCAGTGGCGGGTTGCCCAGGTCCGCGTGCAGATCCGTACGCCAGTCGACAGTGAGGCGGCCGCGGATGCTCGCGCTCTCGCACACGGACCTGTAGGGCGAGCCCCAGATTCCGTGCACCATTTTCTCCGCGGCCCACCGGCGAGGAGAGTCCCGGTGAGTGTCCGCCTGAACAATCACCGTGCGCAGTCGCAGGGCGAGCGGGCCGGTTCGTTCCGGATGTGGCGGGGCTTCGCCCCGTTCCAGCGCGTCCAGGGCCGACTTGATCTCCGGGTACTTGTTCAGGCCCGTGTCGACGGCCACTCTGCGCAGTTGCTTCCGTGCGGCCTCGGCCACCTGCTCACGCGGCAGGACCGCGAGGAGCGCCCCGAGTTCCTCAAGCCCGTCCAGGGCTCCGACATGGAGGGCATCGGTGGGGCTGCAGGACAGGTCCAGCTCCGGCAACTGCTCATCCGGCCCGGGAAGGGGGTCGTCGGCACTGCCCCAGTCCGGGCCGGGAGGCATGGCCCACTCCCAGAACAGCCGTCCGTTGAACGTGACGGCACCCCCGTCCTGGCCGCTCTCCAGCAGGTCGGCCAGCTCTTCCAGATACCCACCCAGTGAGTCGGCCCGTCCGAAGTCGGTCCCGGTCTCGTCGAAGAACCGTCCGATGGCACCGTAGGAGTCCTGCCCACGGCGGCAGTCGATCGTGAGACCGTCAGCCGTCACCCCGTAGGAACCGAACTTCAGGTAGCCGTCGATCCAGTAGGACTCGGCCTCCTCCTCGTCCAGGTCCTCGGCGATGTCGCGCATCCACTGGGTGTCCTCGACGATCTCGCCTACTCCGAGCAGCCGGTCGTGCGTGCTGAACTGGAAAGCTTCCGCCCCGTCCAGAGCCCCGTTGTGCCGGCGCAGCGACGCGACCAGGTCGGGAGGAAAGGTGACGCCCAGAGCCTCCTCCGCTGCCGCGATCTCCTCATGTCCCGCGGGCGGCCCAAGCGTGGCGAAGGTACGAGGCGCGCGCTCGCGCAGCCAAGCGTCGATGCGGTCCCATGATTCCTGGACCAGGTCATTTCGCATGGGCTGACCCTAGTGCTCTGGCCGGATTGGTTCGCCGGGGTGGTGGTTGCCGCGGTTGGATGTCTTGACGGGGCCGTCCGAGTGCTGGGGGTGCGGTGGCTGTACTTGTCCGTGTGCGCGGGTTGACTGACCAAGAGGAGCAGAGGCTGCAGCAGATCGTGCGCCGGGGGAGCACCAGTTCGGTGCGATACCGGCGAGCGATGATGCTCTTGGCCTCGGCGGGCGGGAGCCGGGTGCCGGTCATCGCGAAGTTGGTGCAGGCCGACGAGGACACGGTCCGGGACGTGATCCACCGGTTCAACAAGATCGGTCTGTCCTGTCTGGGCCCTAGGTGGGCGGGAGGTCGTCGCCGTGCGTGTCTTGGCCGGTGACCCGGTGGTGCCCTGAGTCATGAAACCGACGGTGGCACACCGGGCCTGTGGACGCGGGAAGGGGACTGGAGGCAGGCGTCGCACCGCTTCGCCTGTTCGGGAAGGAGTTGTTCTCGGGGGTCACAAGTGGTCTGGGCGCGGGTCTCCCTGTGGCTGGGGGTGGGCTGTGCAGTGGCGGAAGCGCCGCGGGCTGGTGCCCGGTTCCAGGGGGAGCGACCACGCGTTGCGGACCGCGTCGATCAGGGGGCGGGCGCTGTGCGGGGAGATACCGAGTTCCTGGCGGGCTTCGGCGAGGCGCTGCGGGTACCCGTCGAGGCCGTTGTCGGCTGCGTCCCGTCGGCGGGCCTCGAAGTTCTCCTCGCCGAAGATGTCGAGCAGGGTGAGCGCGAAGTAGGTGTAGGCGGAGGCCTCGTCGACGACCTGGCGGGCCTCGTCGGGTATCTCCGACGCCGTGGGCGCCAGATGGGCGAGGTCGGCGAGCGCTCCGTCGAGCAGCGTCTCGGTGCATGCACACGGGTCGCGCAGGCCGCTGGTCAGGGCGTGCAGGGCGGTGAGGACCTGGCTGTTGCCGCTGGACCACTGGTGGCCACCGAGGAGGGTCCTAAAACCGGAGAGCGTTTCGGCGAGCTCTTCGCGGACCAGGTGGCGTGAGATCTGGGTGAGTTCGAAGGACTGCGCCTTCTCCTGCTGCTCCATGATCTGCAGGCCGTAGCGGAGTACGTCGCGCAGCACACCGCCGGACAGGGCGTGCGCGAGCATCGCGTACGGCTCGGTCAGGTTGGTGGAGCGGGCGGTCAGGACCTTGGCGGTTTCCGCGAAGGTGCCGGGCTGGACGTGGACGATGTCGTCGAAAGAGCTGTCCGTGACGCCCTGGTGGGGCAGGCCGCGGCGTACGAAGGTCGCGCCGACGTCCTCGGCGACCGAGATGAGGAAGTGGACGTGCGGCACTCCCAGGACGGCTTTCACTTCGCTGAGGAAGGCCAGTGCCTGCGTCTCCGATCCCAGCCGGTCCACCTCGTCAATCGCAATGACAACGCGCTGGCGCTTCTGTGCCTTCTCGTCGGCAATCGCGCCCAGGAGTTCACGGAAGCCGTCCACCAGTTCAGGGAAACTTGGGGGAAGCGTGGAAAGGGTGGACGCGTGGGTGCTCCCCAGCGTCAGGCCGGCCAGGGCGCCGCCCGACGTCAGGCCTTTGGTGGACGACTGCAGGGTCTGCAGCCGGTAGAGGTAATCACGGCACCGGGTCACCAGCGGTCCCTCCTTGTCCTTGCGCCTCCAGCCCTCGACCTTCGACAACAGCGACCCCACCACGATCCCGGCGAGCCGCAGCGGGTTCTGCTCGTCAGCGAGCACCCCGTACATCTGCGGAAGCTCCACCAGCCGGAACAGGGCCCACAGCCCGCACGGGGTGGCGAACATCGTCGCGAGCGTCCCGACAGGAAAGTGCCGCTTGCCGACCGTGACGGTCCCGGCCTCCCGCAGCTTGCGCAGGAGCAGCCACAGGAAGACCGGCACGTACAACCCGCTGCTGAAGAAGAGCGACAGTGGCGGGTGGGGCTCGATCAGTCGGCGCATGACGCCCGGGTCGCCCAGGAAGCTGATGGCGCAGGAGACCATCAGGAGAGTCCCGCTCAAGGAGACGAACTGGCGGAAGGCAAACCCTGAAATCGCGGGCAGCGGGGAGGACTTCCGCGCCATCCACCACGCCGTCCCGATGAGGACGGACACCACCGCGAACACGACCGACCGGCCGTCCCAGACGCTCTCCAGCTGGGCATACCAGCCGGTGCTTTGGTCTTGCAGCGCGTGCCACATGCGGGTGCCGTACTGCGTGTACAGGGTGCGCACCGGGGCGGACAGCCCCAGCGTCAGCAGGGCCAGCGCGGGCACCGCGAACACCGTCCACCGGGCGAAGCGGGCGAGCCGAGTGCGCACCTTCCGCAGCCACCGGCCGAGCGACGACAGGCGGCTGAGTGCGGGTGCCGGATGTCCCTGCGAGACCATGTAGCGCTCGCACAGGCGTACCGAGAGGGTGACCAGGAAGTCCTGCGGGGTGTATGTCGCCGGGGCCTGGACCAGCACTCCGAAGTCGGCCCGCTTCACGCAGTGTTCCAGCAGCGTGCTCTTGCCCACCCCGCGCGGCCCGCAGACCGCGATCGTGCCGTCCTGCATGTTCCTCAGCTTCCCCACCAGGTGGCGGACCGCCGCACTCTCCACGAAATAGTCGGGCGCCCGCGGAGCCCGCAGCCCCTCCACCGCGTCGGGGATGAACAGCGAATCGGCGTCCTCGCCCAGAAGGTGGCGTACCGCGCTCGCTACCACCGGGTCGGTGCCTACGAGTTGCTGCTCCTGGCCCCAGTAGCCTGCCAGGAGGCCGAGTTCGCCGCGCTGGACCGCCCGCCGGAAAAGGCACCCTCCCACCCGCAGGCTATGCCAGACGCGGGTCCAGGCCCGGATTCCGCACACAGAAAGGGCCGTCAGCAGGACTGTGCTGCTCACCGCCAGCACGGCGAGACCGATCAGGCCCCCGTGGTTCAGGGCCAGGTAGGGCAGCAGGATGGCCGCGAGACAGACCCCCCACCAGCCCCCTCCGGCCTCCCGCATGTGTGCGGCCTGGCTCAGGCCCAGCTCGTACCGGGCTCGCAGGGCTCTGTCATAGCGCCGCTCCTCCGAGCCTCCCTCGCACCGGGCGCGGACGAAAGCCCGGTAGGCGGACTGGTGCATCGTCTGGATAACCGCGCTGCGGGTGACGCCCTCACGTTTCTCCAGCAGTCGTGTCACCTCCTGCCCGTCCGCTGACCGCAGGACACAGCGCAGGTACACGTCCTCGGGATTGGGCTCGGCAAAATCCATGACCCGCTGGAAAGCAGCCTCTGCCCAGGCGTACAGCACCTTCATCCGCACCATCCCCCACAGTCGAAGCGTGCGGATGCTAGCGCGCCGGAACAGCCCGTGAACCCCTGCGGCTGAAAGCGAACGAGGTGGGGCCGAAAGCTGCGGGACTGCGTGAGCCGTGGGAAGGAGTCCCTTCCCACGGCTCAGTCAACATGTGCCAGTGCCAAGGGAGTTGACCAGAAGAATCTTGTGGTTTGCCCTTCCCTCACGCTGTACGCGTTGCGTACAGCGTGAGGGAAGGAAACCCCCATGAGCGTCGACGTCACGAAGACCGAGACCGGCAAAGCCGAGATCACCTGGAAGCACCGGGCCGACGACCCGGCCGGCCACCTCTCGGAAGTCATCGAGTCCGGCCGCCTCGACGGCGCCCTGACCGTGATCGGCCTGCCCCCGACGCGGACCTGGACCGCATCCGCGAGAACGCCGCCCCCGCGTACCGCGTCCAGCAGCTCCTGGAACGCCGCTCCCGCGCCTTCGCCGTCAAGCTCAAGGACTCCGGTCTCTCCTGGGCCCAGGTCGCGGAGATCCTCCTCGGCGACGCCACCAAGCGGTCCACCGCGCAGCGCCTGTACGAGGCCGGCCAGCGCCAGGCCCTCGGCACCGGCCCCATCAGCTCCGAAAGCTGACAGCAGGGGCGGCCGTCCACGGCCAAGCGACCGACCGCCCCTCATCCGCCCGAATCCGTCATCAGACCGGAGGGCCCCCATATTCGCAGCTGTCTTCGTGCTGCTCGTCACCGCACACTGAACATCCGACTACCCCTGCCAGAGCGACCACCAGGCCCGGCACAAGGCGGACCGCTCCCGTACCGGTTGGACCGCCCACTTCACCCATGTCGCTTCTCTCGGGGCGTCCGGATCGCAAGCGGTGATCCTTGCAGCTCGACGGAGGGGTGCTGTCCGCGACAACTGTCGCGGACAGCACCAGATCGGCACTCTAGACAGGGAAGTGCCGCAGGAGGAACTGGGCGAGCCCAGTGATGAGCTGCATACGAATACGTGCCTCCTGAGCATCCGACAGTCCCGGGTGCGAGCCGTTCGTGTGAGAGATGTGCCAGATGCCATGAAGCATGGCGCCGCCGTCGCGCTCCGGCAGTGGCTTGCCGAGGACGGCAGGAGGCTTCCCACTCTTCACGTAGAGCGTATTGATCGCGTTTGTGCCCTGGTTAGCCTGGTTGTTGTCGACGTAGCCGGTGTGGTCGACGGCCAGGTTGACGATCAGGCTTTCGAGCGCTGCTCGGAGCTGACCGTTCGAGGACGCGTGGTCCTGCTCAGCGAAGTGCTTCACCGTCAGCCGGTAGTGGCCAAGCGCGTCTGCATAGCCGCGAGCGGCCAGTTCCGCCTCCAATGCCGTGATTTGAGGAGCGAGCGGGGCAGCTTCCGGCTCACTCGGGAGGAGGCGGCAGGCCGAACGGCCTTGGCCGTTGACGTCGGTCTGCAACTCGTAGCCATCGCTCCGCAGCGCTTCGCGGAGGGCATCGAGTTCTTTGGCCCGGCGATAGCGGTGGAGCCACTCGCTCACGAGCCGTACGAACTCAAGCATCTCCCGGTGCGCTTCTGTGTCACCCGCGTCCTGGATGGCCGTGCGGGCGGCCAGGAGAGGTTTCCTCACGATCTCGTATTTGTTGTCGAGCCGCGGAGGGTCTCCGTCCGACAGACCACTGGCCCATGAGCATGTTCTTCAGCTCCGAGGCGGAGCAGTCGTTGGCGACCTCGGTGATCACACCGAGCGTCTTGGTCGAAAGAAGGTTCACGGGTCCTAGTCTGGAGAGCCTTGCCACGCTTCGCGAACAACTTGCCGCGAGGGGCTGCTGCAGGTTTGGGTGACAGGTTTGACCTGCCCCCTGTCCTGGGTTCCAGTTCTGGTGGCTAACTGACAGTCCTTCACGGAAGGCTGGAAGTCATGCCTCGTCCCTATCCTCCGGAGTTCCGGGCGCGTGCGATCGCGCTGGTCCGCGCCGGCAAGCAGGCCAAGCAGATGGCGATCGATCTCGGTATCCATCCCGTCACGTTGTCGAAGTGGTTGCGGCAGGACGACATCGACAACGGCCGGCGATCTGGAAGTCGGCTGTGAGCGCGTCATGCAACTGGTCACGGTTGTAATCTGCCCGTCTGGAAACTTCCTCTTCCAGAGGCGTCCAGGCGAGGAAGAACGACATCCAGAAGCAGCCAGACCGTGCCTGATGCCACCACGACTTCTGTAGTGGCCAGGGTGGTTGTGATCCACGAGTGCCGGAAAAGTCCTTCAGGCTGCCCCGCAAACGCGCTTGCCGTAATAGCTACGACAGCAATCATCACAGATGCCTGGGTGTTAGCACTCTGCATCTCACTTCGCACAATGCTGGCTTCCGTCTCAGCACGGGAAAGCATTCCCGCCTCCCTTGAAGGACGCCCCACGCTGAAGCTTGGCGGGAGCTGGTTCCACCAACCCATCGTTGAGGCGACGTGCGACGACCCACCAGTATCCGGCGAGCCACTCAGCTGAGCGGCACGCGGGCCGATGGGGTGGCTGTGTCGATGAGAGACGGGCTCTGGTCCACTTCGTGTGGCGGCAGCATGGCGCGCTGTCGTGTGCTGCTGGCGAAGGCGCCTGACCTGCGTGGTACTGAGTCGCCTGCCTTCCAGGCCCGCAGCTTCGGCCGGCTCCACACGAAGTGGACCAGAATCGACCTCGCCCGCCCCCGTATCCCGTGGCGTGCTCGCCGGACTGCTCGACGAGGATTGCCGCTGCCTGTCGCTGCCTTCCGCTGGCTTGCCCGCGCCGGCCGAGCCTGCGCCGTGAGAGCCCACCGGTGAGTCTGGTGTTTCTCCCGGACGGACAGGCGGGAGACGACAAGCGGCCTCCTGTCAGGACTTCTTCGGTTGCTGCAGAGGCTGCTGACAGCGGTCTCCCACGAGTGTCTCCCGGCCCTTGCTCGGCCTGTACTGACGCTGCATCACGTGTCGGTGCCCGTGGTCAGTCCGCCCAGACGTTCCACCACTGCTGCGACTGGAAGTTCTTCTGCCAAAGCTGGACGCGGGCGCCGTTGCCCCAGACGTTCGCGTCCCGATCCATGACGATGTTGCCGCCGCCGTAGAAGCGGGCGTTGTAGATCGCGCGGTCGCCCGCCGGGTGGGACCAGCTCTGTTGTGAGGTGTTGTTGCAGTCCCAGATCTGCACCTTGGTGCCGTTGCGGCCGCCCCCGTTGAGGTCGGCGTCCAGGCACTTGCCGGGGAAGCGGTAGCTCTCCAGCGCGCCGTTGTTCCAGAGGTACCAGCGCTGCTGGCTCGTTCCGTTGCACTGCCAGACCTGAACGACTGTGCCGTTGCCGCCGCCGTTTGCGTCGACGTCCAGGCACTGGGTGGTGGGGCGGTTCACGAAGTCATTGGTGATGCGCACGGGTACGTCCAGCACCCTCTGCGGTGCTGGAGCGGTGAGACCCGGAGTGGGGGCGGTCCAGTGCACGGGCTTGGGGGCGGGCTGGGGGCGCTCGCTCGCTGTGGCGGTGCCGGCCATGGCGGTGGCGAGAGCGACGGCGGCGGTCACTGCGGCCCAACGTCTGGTGCGGGGCATGTTCTCTCCCTGTTGCTCGGTGGTCGGTCCGTGTCGCACGAGCCGATTCCTGTACGGGGGCCACCTCAGCACAGAGGGTCGAGCGCGCGTTACCCCTGAACAAGCCACGCCGGAACCCGGCCAGGGCGTGTCCTGTCGATCAGCGGAGCCAGATCATGATGGCGGCGATGACGACTTCGGCGCCGTTGTGGCGGCGGGGGCTGCGCAGCAGCCCTTGCCCTTCCAGGCGTCGATGCCGACCAACGCATCGACGTCGCTGCGGAGCTGATGCAGTTCCGTGGCGACCTGGGCCCTGAGTTCCCCCTGAGTTTGCGGATCCGGCGGCGGAGCTGCTTCTCGCTGTCGGGAGTGCCGCCCTTGGCCCGGACGGCTTCACGCCGGCCGAAGCTGAGCGACGCCCAAGTAGGGCAAGCGGGGGCCGCGTTGGAGCGAGACGCCCAGGAGTACGACTTCGAGGCTGATCTGTGGACGCTGGAGCGAGTCGGTCTGGTAGTTGAGCGGGTGACCGGGGTGTTGCTGTCGCGGGCGGCGGTCTGGCGTCTGCTCACCGCACGACTGGGCTGGAGTTTGCAACGGCCTGAGCGCCGGGCGGTCGAGCGGGACGACTCAGGGATCGCCCGCTTCAGGTCGGGGTGACCTGCGAGACGGTCTCCAAGTGGCGGGCCCGCTTCCTCGCCCGCCGGCTGGACGGACTCATCTCATTGGTGTCCGTTCGGTAAAGGCCCGGCAGAGCGCCGGTCTGGCGGGTCCAATCTTTCTCATGACGATGGGTGCCTTACGAGGGCGGGGACGCGCACAGCAGATTCGACGCATAACTGAACGCAGGGCCAGCGTGGCGGGCCGTCACGGCGCGCGGACAGAGACAGAGGAGGAACGCTCTTGGGTTCGGCGGATCGAGGTCCTGGGCACCGCAGTAGGCAGCACGGTGACGGCGCTGGCTGCCATCGCGGCCGTCTTCTTCACCGTGCAGCAGGGCAAGGCTGACACAGGTACCACGCAGGAAGGGCAGCTTGCGGAACGCTACACCGCAGCCGTCACCAACCTCGGCGACCAGTCACCCGACGTGCGATTGGGGGGTATCTACGCAATGCAGCGGCTCATGCGGGACTCGCCCAACTACCAGCCTGCCGTTGTGGACGTGCTCTCCGCCTACGTTCGAACCCACGCACGGTCCTCCGGCAAGGAGAGTGTCGGCTACGAGGGACGGCCCGAAGCCGATGTGCACTCGGCGTTCGAAGTCCTGACCCGGCGCCTCCCTCTGCACGATGACAAGGCGGAGGTGGACCTGCGTGAGGCGTACATACCGCATATCGGCCTGCGCGGCCCCATAGCCTCTGACGGCACTACCGGCAGTCCGCAATTGGCCGAGGCAAACCTGAGCGGCGCGATCCTGCGCGACGCGAATCTGTCCGGTGCCGACCTCCGCAAGGCCCACCTGGTCGGAACAGAATTGGACAAGGCGGATTTGACCAGGGCGGACCTGAGCGCAGCCCAGTTGTACCAAGCCACCCTCAATGACGGCCAGCTCGACCAGGCACAACTTCGCGAGGCGAGTGTCGTGGACGCTTCACTGGTCAACGCGTCCCTGCAACGTGCGGACCTGCGCAACGCAGACCTGCGAGGCGCTGACTTCACCGGAGCCAACCTCGCCGGAACGGATCTGCGAGGTGCCTACCTGCGAGACCAACCCGGACGGCTGGTCAACGGCAAGCCCTCGGAGTGGCGGTCGAAGAGATCCGCAAGAATCACCGTGGAGCAACTGCTTGGCGCACAGGTTGATACACGCACTGTGCTGCCTGCGGAACTCGCGAAGAACCCCAAGATTCGGGAGAAAATCGCCAAGAGCAAGAAGCCCATCGGCTCCTAGTGTCCTGAGTTAGTGATGTGTCGGCAGCAGCGGGCGAGGCTGTCGAGGATCCCGTCGGCGGTCTTGTGCCACACGAAACAGCCGGGGATTCTCGCTCCAGCCCTTGATCTAGTCGGTGACGTCGGTTAACAGGAATGACGAATCCTCGCAAGAGGGCGTTTCCTCCAGATGGTTCATCCCTGATTACCGGGTTGAATCCGATTTATGCTCCGCGCCATGTGGGGGTGATTCGGCGGTGAGCCTGCGAGGCATGAGGTTGATCATCGCGAGGTGGATCACGGCTTCGGAGCGGTGGGGGTGGGCTTCGTGGTCCCGGGCTAGGCGGCGGTGGTTCATGAGCCGTCCCCGCGGCGTTCTCTCGACGGTCCACCGGCTGTGCAGAACGGATAAGCCCTTGGTGGCGGGGTCGCGGCGGACGATGTGCATGTCGATGCCGAGGGTGGCTGCGTGTTCGACGAGGCGCTGGCGGTAGCCGCCGTCGACCCAGGTCTTGCAGACTCCTGGGTGCTCGGCGGCGATCTTCTCGATCAGGGTCTGGCCGGCGATGGTGTCCTGCACACACGCGGCGGTGACCAGGACCCCGAGAAGGAGGCCGAATGCAGGTGTTGCCCGGCCCGGTGGTGGCGGCCATGATGCGCGATGACATCACCGAGTGTGCAGTGGCGGCCACCTTCAGAAGGGGATTGCCCGATGCCTCCCAGAAGACCTCGTTCTCGTCATAGGAATCGTCTGATCTGTCTCGGAGCTGTGCTGAGCCTGCTGGTCGGCTTCGCTGTCGTCGCGGTGGCGTCGGCGCCGGAGGCCACCGCGTTCGGGACGGTGCCCGGGCGTGAACACTCCAAGGTCACGCGGGCTGCGCTCCGATGCCCGCAGAGTGGAACCGACCGGAGCCATTGCTTCGATCCCCGGTCGCTCGACATGCTCGCCGGCAACGGAGGACCCTGGAACAACCCAGATTTCTGGGGTGGAGTTGGCAAGCCCGACAACCCGGTCAGTGGCAGCCCGGCAGCAGCGCACTGCGACAACGCCGACTATCTCGATCCGTCACACAACGCAGGCAACGCCTATCCGCAGACCCGCGACCAAGCCTCTGCCGCCCTGCTGGCCTGCGTCGCGCACGCACGCGAGGCCTTCGGTCGCGCCGTCGACGGCGCGCAGCACATGCTGGATTCCAACAACCAGCTGAAGACCGGGGAGGAGTTCGGCCGGGCCAAACGCAAAGTGATCGATGACTGGGGATGGGCACTGCATACGGTGCAGGACTTCTACTCCCACTCCAACTGGGCCGACATCGCAGAGCCCAGCGAGGCGCCCGGCACGGCCAATCCGCCCGGACTCAACCTGCCCAAACCGGCGCTGTTCTTCAACTTCCTCGGGCCCGGCCCTACAACCAGTCAGATCCCGCGTGATCTGACCACCGGATGCTGGTACCTCAGTGCGCCGGAGCGCTGCAGGGGACGGGTCCGCCATGGCGCCACATTCAACGGCGAGGATCGCGGCCTGAACAAGGACACGGGGGACATCGACCCGAACACCGGACAGACCACAGCCCCAACCAGCCATCGAGGGAAGATCGGCCAGAATTTCAACCAAGCTGTACAGCTTGCCGTCACCGACACCCGACTGCAGTGGGTGGATCTGATGCAGGGGCTGGAGAACCGGTATGCGGCATCGGGGCAGGGCCGGTTGCTGGCCTGTGCGTTGACCCGCGACAACCCGCACACCGACTGTCGTCCGGGGACGGCAGGCACGGAGAAGAGCCGTGCGACGGGCACAGGAGCTGCGGCTGCAGCCCCGGCGTGCGGAGCACACTGGCAGCAGCCCGGAGGCGCGTACACACCCGTCTTCATGCAGTTTGCGAACTGCTCGAACACCACCCAGGTCGTGGCGCCGTTCGCCGTCGGTGAGCCAGCAGCGGAGACGAAGTACACATTCGCCCGGATCTGCAGAATCGTGCCTCCGGGAAGCGTGACCTCGTGGGTGATCGACCGGTCCTACTTCCCTCCGGTGCCGACCAACATGCAGTCGGTGACACACTGCTGGGACCCCACTCCGGAACGCGGGAGGAGTGAGAACGGCGCTGATGCTCGCGAGGCGAGTGATCAGCCAGGTCCGGTCTCCGCACACGACGGCTTCGAGCGCGGCGGAGCCCGAATCGGCCCCTCCCCAGGGTCCCGTTCGAACGCCGATGGCTCCCCACGAGCGCTCGCCGACCAGTGCGGCACACGGTGGGAACAGCCAGGCGGTACCGGCACAACCGTCACGATGCACTACGGCAACTGCACGGAGAGGCCGACGATCATCGCACCGCTGGCGGCGGGCTCGGGGCCCGAATCCCTCTACAGCTTCACGGGCCTGTCACGGTACGTACCCACGGGTGCCGAGACCGGGCCAATCCGCATCGATCCGCCGTTCTTCCCGCCGGAGCCGACCAACATTCAGTGGACCACTCACCTCATGTGATCGAGAACATCGACATCCCTACTCGCGAACAAACCCACATCCCGGACCACGGCCGACTCCGCCCGGAAAACTGGCGCGCCTGCGAAGCCACGGCATATCCGGGGTGAGCTCGCCCCTGTCAGTATTCCCGTTCGCCCTGTCCCATATGCTCCCTTCCGCCATGGGCCGGAAGGGAGCATATGGGACAGGCCCGTTAGTCAAACAGGACTCGAACGACGGCCTTCGCGCCGGTGCCGATCGTGCCGACGGCACCATGGAAGAGCGCCTCCATGGTCCCCTCCGTAGCCGCTTCTGCCGATGCCTCCCCGACGCCCACCCCGCGGTCCTGCGTACGGCACCGCTTCGGCGTGCACTTCCTCCGCAGCCTCCCCAGGCGCCAGCGGTCCACCATCAGCCGACCGCACGTTCCGCAGGTCTTCTTGCCCTGCTTCACAGCCGACGCCCGGCGGTGCTTCACGGCCGTCTCCCTCCGTCACCTCACCGTCCGGCAGCCACGCTTGCCGGGAGCATACGAACAGACCACCACGTGGGCTTTCACCTCGCATCCTGGAGACCCATCACAGCTCCTCCTTGCAGTCGAACACCGAGGTAACCCTCCGCGAGCGCTCCCCAAGATCGATGCTGTTGGTGATCTTCGCTCGTCCTGGTGAAGACCTCTTGAGTTCTTCCCTGTTGATCGAGGTGTCGTGGTCTGCTGGTTCCGGTGCGGGGTGGACCGAGCGGTCGGGGGTGGCCGTGATGGCGATGGGCTCAGGCGCGGGGCGGGTGGTTCCGTCGCTGACGGTGCGGGTGGCGCGGGCGAGCAACCCGGGGGGCACGGTGGCGATGTGGGTGCGGGACCGGCTGGACGAGCTGTTCACGGACGAGGACTTCGCCGACTGGTATCCGGCCGACGGGAGGCGGGGTCTGTCGCCGGCCTGCCTGGCGATGGTGTCGGTGTTGCAGTTCGCGGAGAACCTGACCGACCGGCAGGCCGCCGAGGCGGTCCGCTGCCGCCTGGACTGGAAGTACTGTCTCGGGCTCGAACTGGACGATGCGGGCTTCGACTTCTCGGTGCTCAGCGAGTTCCGCGCCCGGATGGCCCAGGACGACCGGGCGGACCGGCTGCTGGCCGTGATGGTGGACCGTCTCGCTGCCGCGGGCCTGGTCAAGCGGCGGGGGGCAGTACGGACGGACTCCACCCATGTGCTGGCCGCGGTCCGGACGCTGAACCGGACGGAGCTGGTCACCGAAACCCTGCGGGCCGCCCTGGAGCAACTCGCCCTGGCCGACGGACAATGGCTGACAACATTGATCACTGCGGACTGGGCGGACCGGTACGGGCGTCCGGCCTTCTACCACCGGCTTCCCAAGGGGAAAGCGGCCCTGCAGGAGTACGTGCCGCAGGTCGGCGCGGACGGGCTGGGTCTGCTGACGGCCGTCTTCGCCGACGATGCGCCGCCGAGGCTGCGTGCGCTGCCGCAGGTGGAACTGCTGCGACAGGTCTGGGTCCAGCAGTACTGGCACGACAGCTCGGGCCGGCTGCGCTGGCGAGATCCGAAGTCCCACAAAGACCGTCTGAGCCGGCGCAACATGGCCCGCAGGGCCGCACTGCAGCCCGGCGCGGAGGGCCGTCCGGACCCTGACACGGCCAGTGTTCCGTGGGCCAGCCTGGAGATCCTCTCGCCGTATGACCCCGAGGCCCGCTACCGCCAGAAGCTCACCGCGGCCGGGAAGAAGCACTGGATCGGCTACCGCGATCACCAGACCGAGATCTGTGACGACGGCCCGCGCGTGATCGTGCAAGTTGTCACCCAACCGGCGCCCGAGCAGGACATCGACGCGCTCGACGCGATTCACCAGGGGCTGGCCCGGCAGGGCTTCACCGGTCTGGAACACTTCGTCGACGCCGGATACGTCACCCCTGAGACGATCGACCAGGCCGCCCGCGTGCACGGCTTCGTGCTGACCGGCCCGGTCCGCCCCGACCCTCGGGCCCGTGCGCATCCCGGCTTCACCAAGGCGGACTTCGTTCCCGACTGGGAGGCGCAAACCCTCACCTGCCCCCGCGGCGTCACCAGCCCTCCGTGGAAACCGACGCTCGGTGACGGGCACGAGCGGCTGTCCGTCCTGTTTCCCAAGCCCGCCTGCCGGGCCTGCCCCGACCGTTTGGAGTGCACCGGCAACGCCGACGGACGGGGCCGCCACATCATCCTGCTGCCGCAGCAACTGCAGGAGATCCAGACCCGGGTTCGGCACGAGCAGGAGACTCCTCAGTGGCAGCAGCACTCCGCGATCCGCGCTGGCTGCGAAGCCACCGTCTCAGAAACTGTCCATGCCCACGGCCTGCGGCACTGCCGCTACCACGACCTTGCGAAAACCCACGTCCAGCACGTCCTCATCGCCGCCGGAACCAACATCGTCCGACTCGGCGGACACTTTCCACCGGGCACCACCCCACCCCGCCCGCCCCGTCGCACCAGTCAATTCCAGCGGCTCTGCCGGAACACGCCCCACTGAAGATCACCAACAGCATCCCAAAACAGCGACAGAGCCCACGAAGTGGGCCAGAGCCGGAACTCGTGAACAGAGCCACCGGGTCGATCGACTCCGCGGGCACGAACGCGACGACCTCGATCGCCTTCGCGGTCGGCAGCGGCATCGCCCCGAGCTCCTCGTCGGTGATCTCGACGATAGTGTCCTTGGACATTTCGTAGCCGCGGCCGATCTCCGCGGCGGTGAGGACTTCACCGTCCAGGTCACAGACTTTCTGGTAAAGGAAGCAGCCACCTCCCGTGCAGCGGGGCCCCCTCAACGCCGCAGCCTGACCGACCGCGAACCTCAGCCCCGGAGTGCCGAAAGGGACAAGTTCACGAGAAGGACAGCGACAGAAGGACGACTCAGGAGGCGGACGGCTCGATCTCCCCCGCAAAGACGATGACCTGGTCGATGAGGCTCCGCCGCAGATGGACGACGTCCGTTCCCGCCAGGCGGGGGCCTCCGTCCGGCGTGGTGAAGACCCACTGGTACCGGGCCCACTCGTCAGGCATGTCCACCGCTGAGCAGCGCACCATCGTGCCGGTCCCCGCCGGGTGGCGCCGGATGTCCAGCACGAACCGCTCGACCGCCGCGATTCCTTCGCTGCGGCCCAACGGTCCCCAGAAGACCACGTCTGAGGTCAGGGCCTGGGAGAGCAGGGCAGTCACATAGCTGTCGTCCGAGGCGTTGAACGCGGAGATGAACGTGTCGATCGCGGAGCGTGCTGTCTCTTCCTGCATGCCCCAGTAATACCAGCCGTTGCGCGTGCGCTCGTCCCGCGAGCCGCCTTCCGATCACGGTGGACCATCCCGGTCACAGCACTAGGCACTGTTTCTCGGATCTCCTGACGTGGGTGGGATGTTGGGGCCAGGCTGGCTTCATGGGTCGTGGGGATCTGACGAATGCGGAGTGGGATCGGCTGGAGTCGTTCTTGCCTCCCGGGGGTACGCGTGGTGGTCGGTGGAGCGACCATCGCCGGGTGATCAACGGGGTTCTCTACCGGGTGCGGACCGGCGTGCAGTGGCGGGATCTGCTCGAGCGGTTCGGGCCGTGGGAGACGGTCTACAAGCGGCATCGTCGCTGGTCGGCGGATGGGACGTGGCAGATGCTGCTGTCCCGCATCCAGGCAGCCGCGGACGCGGCGGGCGGGATCGACTGGGACGTGTCGGTGGACTCGACAGCAGTACGAGCCCACCAGCACGCCGCCGGGGCAAGGAAGGTGTCCCCGTCCGCCGTTCCTCAAAAGGGGGCCGGGCGGGGGACGAACCAGGTCGATCCGGCACTGCGGAAACTGGCCGCCCGTCTGGAGGAGGTGGTCAGATCGGCGAATGCCTGGGACGTTCCCGCGGCGGGTTCACCACCAAGATCCACCTCGTGGCCGACGGGCGATGCCGGCCCCTCGGCCTCGTCCTGACACCCGGACACTACGGCGACGGACCCCAGCTCGAACGGGTCCTGGAGCAGGTGTCGGTGCCGCGGACCGGAGTCGGCCGGCCTCGCACCCGGCCCGACCGCGTCCTGGCGGACAAGGCCTACACGTCCCGCAGGAACCGCCGTTACCTGCGACGACGCGGCATCCCGCACACGATCCCCGAACGTCTCGACCAGCAAAGACACCGCAGGAACCGAGGTTCCCGAGGCGGCCGACCCACCGGCTTCGACAGCGAGCGCTACAAGAAGCGCAACACCGTCGAACGCACCATCAACCGCCTCAAGGGCTTCCGGGCCGTCGCTACCCGCTACGAGAAGCGCGCTTACATCTACCTCGGAACCGTCACGCTCGCAGCCCTCGTCATCTGGCTCAGAACATGATCCGAGAAACAGTCCCTAGGTCTATTGACCCGCAGGGTTGTTCACACGGCTGATGGGTGGCTTGCCTTCGAGTGCGGTGTGGCAGCGGTGGTGGTTGTAGGTGTGGAGGAAGTCTGTCAGGGCCGCTGCCCGTTCGTTGTTTGAGGTGCAGGGCCGTTGGTAGGCCCATTCTTCGAGCAGGGTGCGGTTGAAGCGTTCGGCCTTGCCGTTGGTCTGTGGCCGGTAGGCGCGGGTGAGTTTGCCGGTCGCGCCGAGGTCTGCCAGGGCGGTCTTCCAGGCGAGGGCCTTGCGGTAGGCCCAGGCGTTGTCCGCCAGGACGCGGTCGATCCGGGAGATGCCCTGGCCGCGGAAGAATGCGGCTGCGCGGGTGAGGAAGTCCGCGCAGGTCGCGGCCTTCTCGTCCGGGTGGATCTCGCTGCAGGCGAGCCGGGAGTGGTCGTCGACGGCGGAATGGACGTAGTCGAAGCCCACCCGGCTGCGGGTGGCCCGGCCGGCCTGGCGGCCCAGGGTCCTGTGGCCGCCGCCGTCGGGAATCCGGCCGAGCTTCTTCACATCCACGTGGATCAGCTCGCCGGGGTGTTCACGTTCGTAGCGGCGGATCACGGCGCCGGTCGGACGGTCCGTCCAGGACAGGCGGTTGAGCCGGTGACGGGTCAGAACGCGGTGGACGGTCGAGGCCGGCAGCCCCAGGACCGGGCCGATCCGGGCCGGCCCCAGCTTGCGGTCGGTCCGCAGCCGGCAGACGCGTGCCTCCATGTCCGCGGGGGTTCGGTGCGGTGTCGTGCGGGGCCTGCTGGAGCGATCGGCCAGGCCCGCCTCGCCCTCGGTCCGCCAGCGCCGCAGCCACTTGTGGGCCGTTGCCCGCGAGATCCCCATCTCGGCCGCCACGTGCGCGACCGGGCGGCCCGGGCAGACGCGCTCGACCAGCAGTCGCCTCCCGAAGACGGTCAGCCGGGCATTACGGTGGGACACGAAGACCTCCGCGTGGTGCGTTCCTAGACAGCTCCACCACACCGGAGGTCTTCGCCATGATCAAGCCCGGCCAGTGTCAACAACGCTCGTGATCAATACACCTAGGCCGTGAGCCCTGCACGACGAAGCTCCCACCTCCCGGAGGGAGCTCTATCGCGTGCGTGCCGTCGTGCGGTAAACGATCGGCTGAGCCGCCTCAGTCCGCATGCAGCCCGGAAGTCGATCGACTGAACTGCATGTAGAACTCGTAGTTCTTTACCGAATTCTTGAAGATTACTTTCCAGGAACCCTTTGGGGCACTGACCCAGCCGTAGCACTTCGCCCTCGTGCAGACCCTTGCGTCAGCCGCAACGTTTAGTTTGACGTTGATGTCATTACAGGCGATACCACGAACCCTGAGGTAAGTCCCCCTGGCAGGGTAGAACGGGGGAGTACCCGAATACGTTGTGAAGTATTTCGCATCGCCGTAGCAGGTCTTGACTGCCGGTGCCTTAGTCGGCTGCTCCGAAGCATGCACTGGTGCAACGACCGTGGCGAGGGTCGCCGCAACGACGACCGTGATCGCGGAAATTCGCCGAACCTTGAACATGAATCCCCCTTCGCTCGAACGTTTCCAGCACCATAGAGGCGAGCGGAGCGGAAAAGAACGGGGCAGCACGCAAAGACAGGGCGTCGCATCCAGAATGGCGAAAAACTGGCGAGCGTGAAGATCGCCCCGAGCTCGAACCATCAGGGGGCAACATCCGCTTTGGTCGAATCATCAGGCCTCGCCTGCCCGATGGCCCAAAGTCTTCGCATTGTTGTAGGGGGCGCAGACATCGTCCAGGGAGTCCGGCGGGCAGAACTGCGCGCCGACCAGCTCGGGATCCTGGCCGGGGAGCGCGGCGGGGAGCTTGATCGTGGCGTCGTCGGGGATGACGCCCCCCGTCGAACACCAGGTTCAGGCCTTCCGCGGCGCCGGTCTTGGGGTTGGTGGGGATGTAGTCGACGAGCAGGAGGTCTCCGACCGTCAGGTGCGGTATCCCGGTCTCTTCGACGGCTTCGCGGTAGGCGGCGTGCTGCGGCTCCTCGTCCGGCATCGCGCCACCGCCGACGAGCTGAAAGCCCTTCTTGTAGGAGGGCTGGACCAGGAGCACGTCGCCCGTCTCGGGTGGAACACCAACGTGGGGGTGCGCGGCCCGGGGGTAAAGCGACAGATTGTCGACCCGGTCAATTCACCTATACCGGACGCGAGTTGTTGTCGGCGTGCTACGTTCCGAAGACCCGTGAACCGCCGTAACCGTGAGGGAATGCGATGGCCTACACGCCTCCGACCTGGCCCGTTTCCGTTAAGGGCGTCGCCCTGGACGGGCGGGGCCGGGTGCTGCTGCTGAAGAACGAACGCGAGGAGTGGGAGCTGCCGGGAGGCCGTCTGGAGCCCGCCGACGATTCCCCGGAGGAGGCGGTGGTGCGGGAGATCAGCGAGGAGTCCGGGTGGGCGGTCAAGGCCGGGCCACTGCTGGACGTGTGGATCTATCAGCCGCTCCCCGAGACGAAGCCCGAGCGGCGTGTCGTGATCGTCACCTACGGGTGCACCGTCCTCACCCCGGACACCACCCCGGTTGTCAGTCACGAGCACAAGCAGGTGGGGCTGTTCACCGCGGACGAGGTTCCCGAACTGCGCATGCCGGACGGGTACAAGCAGTCGATCGCTGCCTGGTACGGGCTCCAGGGGTAACCGGCGATGACCGGGGGTGAGTTGGCGCAGCGGCCGTCGACACGCCATGTCTTGTGGCACTGGGCGACGCCTCAGGCTCAAGCTCTTTTGGCTGCCCGCGAGTTGGGTCCGATTCTGCGGTTCTACCGAGCGGTGCACGGCATCAATCAGTCTGAGCTCGGCGCCCTGCTGGGCTACGACAAGACGATGGTGTCGGCGATGGAGCTGGGCAAGCGCCCCTTGAACGACACCAGTGCCCGCCGCCATGTCGCGGAGCGGCTGCGCATCCCTCCGCATGTCCTGGGCGTCACCGATCCCGCTGATGCCGACCACCGGGCGATGCTCCAGTTCGGGCAGTCCGCCGTGCGGCTTGCCGAGATCGCCCGCCAGGCAGGCCACGCCTCCGAGGCGGTTGCTGAACTGTGGCCGCTGGTGGCCCGGTTGGAGGCCCGCGTCGAGGACGGGCATGCCGAACGCGACGTGCTGCACCTGCTCGCCGAAGCCCGGGTCGGCCTCGGCGTCGCCCTGGGCAACGTGCTGCCCGAAGAACGCCTGCCCACGGCCGCGAGCTGGACTGGCCGAAGCCTGACGATCGCCCGCTACTTCGACGACCCGGCGTTCACTTCGCAGGTGCTGCGGATGCACGGCAACGAGCTCCGCAAGGCACACCTGACCGGGGCCGCCGTCCACCGGCTGCACCAGGCCGCGGCTCTCGCCCCCGACGACACCGCCCGAGCTGCGGTACTTCCTCTGCTTGCCCGAGCCGCCGGAGCTCTCCACGACGGCACCCTGTTCGACTCGGCAGTGCGTGAGACGGAACAGCTCCTGGAGCACACGGAACACACGTCGCTGTTCAACCCGTTCGCACTCCACGAGATCCGGCTGCGCGGCCTCGTCGCGACGGGACGTGCGGACGCGGCCATACGACTCGTCGACCACACCCCGGACGCGATGGGGACAGGTGCGCAGTGGGCGGTGATCGCCCGCATCACGAGTGCTCGCGTGCGGCTTCTCGGCGGTGACCGCACGGGGGCAGCGGACGCCCTGGCCATGGCGCTCGGAGAAGCGGTCCGCCAGCGTCTTCCGCACCAGCTGCAGCGCATCATCCGCGCAACTGCCGGCCGCCTGCCCGATGTGCGGGACACGGCGGGGGCGGCCCTTGACGGGATGCGGCGCGAGATGGCGGCGTAAGCCGTCCGCGCCCGGCGCGCTCACCGCGCGCCGCCCACCGACAAGGTCAGCCGTTCCAGAAGAACGGCCGCCTCCGAGCCGCTGAGAACGAAGTCCACGTCACCCTGCGGGGTGTCCACGTGCATGAGGCGCAGCGGGATACGAACCTCGCCGGTCCTGCCGTCGCACAGCACCTCCGCGTCTCGACGCGGGGACGCATGCCAGCCTTGTATTGCCACCGTTGCAGCCCTCCTCGGCTCCGATCAACGGGGCCAAACGGTAGGGCTGTTGAGACGAAGGAGGGGGGACAATCTGTCCCCCCTGCCCGCGCTGTCCCCTCGCCGTGTCTACCCGGGAGGGGTCACGTCGATCGCTTCAGCCAGATGCCCGGCTTCACCGCGCAGCGCCCGTGGCGCCTTGCGCCACAGCTCAGCAGCAGCCGACCGTGCCGACGGTGTGAACTGCACCGTCTCGGGCGAGATCCGGTGCGCCTTGGTCAGCACGTGCAACGCGGCGGTGGTGTCTCCGCGCTGGAGATGACCGCGCGTGATCTCCACCCACAGCCGTGACCGCCGCTCCACGGACGGCATGACATCGGGGTCCAGGTCGTCGGCAAGGTTCAGCGCCTTCGACGAGGACCGGAGGTCCGTCGCCACCGACACCGCGTGGAAGTCGACGTTCGCCCGCCCGAAGACCGTGGAGGCATGGACGTAGTTCTGCGGCAGAGACTTGGCGACCTCGTTGCCGGTGTCCCAGTAGCGCCAGGCTTCCCCGGCCTTGCCCTCGCGGGCGCTGGTGACCGCTGCGTGGAGATGAAGGGCTCCGTAGATGCCCCTCCAGTCCTCGGGTCCGTCGTCGAGGTGCGGGCGGAGCTGGGAGGCCGCGTCCACCACGATCCGCAGCGCCTCCCCCGGGTAGGCGGTCTCGCGCATGATGTTGCCCAGGTTCCATGCCGCACATCCGATCGCGGCCGGGTCGTCCGCGTCCCGGGCCGCGTCCACGGCCCGGTCGGCGACCAGCCAGGCCAGCTCGGGGGACGCCACGTACGCGGTCGCCTGACCCACCAGCCGGTAGACGTCCGAACGCACTACGTTCGCTTCACGCCTGGTCGCCCCGTCGGTGGAGCGCACCGCCTGCTCCGCGTCCCGGATCAGGTCGGGCAACAGCGCCCCCACCTCGGTCCGGTTGTGGCCCGAGGTGTGCCACAACCGCCACGACTGCTCGACCCGCCCACGCAGAGCGGCGACATCGACCGGCCCGGACTGTTTGGGCACCATGGCCCGTTCCATCACCGCCGACCAGATGGCCGGTACGGCCGGGTGACTCAGCCGGCCCGTACGGACCGGCTGCACAAGGGGAGCAGGGCCGGTGATTGCTGTCAGATCGCCCACGTCGAGTGCCCCTGCAATCCGCATCAGCAGTGTGAACGAGTCGAGGTCACGTTCACCTGATTCGATCTTCTTCAGCCAGTCCGGCCCTCTCCCGCACAAACCGGCCAGAACCGCACGGGACATGCCACGCGACTCCCGCAGGAGACGGATGCGCTCGTTCATCGGCAGGTCGTCGGGAAGGTCCACGCCTCAACTCCCTTGCGTCCACACGTTTTGCAAGGAAAGTACTCCTGGGTGGCGGGCCAGGTCACCGAACCGGATCAGTGGATGACTGTCACGCTGCCAGCACTTCGGATGGCGGCTTGCGCTCCCAGCCCATAAACCCGGCAGACGAGCTTGCCCC
This sequence comes from Streptomyces sp. NPDC021093, assembly GCF_044333135.1. Classification (NCBI taxonomy): domain Bacteria; kingdom Bacillati; phylum Actinomycetota; class Actinomycetes; order Kitasatosporales; family Streptomycetaceae; genus Streptomyces; species Streptomyces sp. NPDC021093. The sequence continues at coordinate 30,965 of NZ_JBIRQJ010000021.1, forward strand.
GTACGGCGCTCCTGCGCCCGTGCGGGATGTCCTCGGCAGGTACGTAGTGGAGGGTCCGCTCCCACAGTCCGAAGCGGTACTGCGCTTCAGGCCCGCGCCGCCCGGGAGGCGCACCGTCGGCGGGCGGATTCGAGGTAGGGGCGTACGCCGCGTCGGGGACCGGGGCAGGCCCAGGCGGTGATGTTGCCGAGGAACGCGGCACCCCACCAGGGCAGGACGAACAGGCCCGCGTAGTAGGACGGCCAGAACAGTGCCGCCGCGGCATAGCCGGAGAGCAGCGTGATGATCGGCGGGAGCCCGAAATAGATCCACCGAGGGCCTCGGCGGAGGGCCCGGACGGTGAGGCGCCCGGCGGCGAACGCGGTCAGGGCGAACGCGTTGAGGAAGGCGATGGCCAGGGCGGAGTCCATGACCGGAACCCTACTGAGCGGCCTCGGAGCGGTCCTACTCCGGCCCTACCGTCATGCCCTGGCGGCCGAGGCCGCAAGCATGGCGGAGGCCCCCGTGCATCGGCTTCGAGCGCGACGGGGGCCTTGTTACACCTCTTGGAAAGTGCCCATTCAGCGTTAACAGTGCGTAGTGGCGATGCCGAGGTGACCCGGATCTTCAAGGAGAAGGTCTCCACCCGCGCCGCCCGGCGCCCCGAGCTGGAGGCAGCCGTCCAGCTCGCCGGAGAGATCCGCTCCTCTGGCGTGCGCGTCACCCTCGTCGTCCACGAACACAAACGACTCGGCCGTGGCATCGAGCTCGCCCTGCTTGCCGAAGAGCTGAAAGCCAGCGACGTCGGCCTGGAGTTCCTCACCGGGGAACTCCAGGGTTCGCACGGCCCCTCGGGCATCGTGTTCACCGTACTGGCGGCCATGTCCGGCATGGAGCGCGAGTACATCCCCGACCGCACCCTCGAAGGCCACGAGTCCGCCCGCAAACGCGGCAAGACCATCGGCGGCGCGGGCGTCAGCGACGGCAACATGCTCTCCATGGCCCTCCATCTGCGGGAGCAAACGATGAGCCTGCGTGACATCGCCAAACGGCTCGTCATCACCACCGGCAAGAAGAAGGGCCGGCACCCCTCGCCCGCGACCGTCATGCGGATGCTGCGCGAACACGACGAGCAGACAGCCACAGCCGCTCCAGAGTCCACGGCCTGACCTGGGACTCAGCCCCTAGCGTTGCCTTTTCGGCGAGAACTGCATGGGACCCCTTCCGGGACCCGGCCGCCGCCGAGGATTTTGAGGACGACGACTGAAACGGACGGGGCTGGTACGGCTGGAACTTCTCCTTTCCCGCGCTGATCAGGGGACTTAACGTCAAGGACAGCCCGATGCCCTGGACGGAAGGTCCGGGTGCGGCGTCTGGGAGGGGCAGGTCTGCTGTGAGCGAGTACTTCTTCTACGTGGCCCACACGGGAGACGGGGCGAACGGGAACGGGGTGTCGGCCGTCGATCCGGCCACCGGCCAGGTGCACGTGACCGTGCCGCTGGGGGCCAGGGTTATCGACATCGCGGCCGCGCCGGGCGGGACGCTGCTGTACGCGCTGGTGGACGACCGGGCGGAGATCCGGGTCATCGACCTGACCGCCCTGGCGGTCGCCGCCTCCATCGACGCGACCGACAACGAAGGGGAAGCCCTGGCGGTCGCGCCCGACGGCAGCCGTCTCTATGTCGCCAGCAGGGGCACCGTGTCCGAGATCGACACGGACACCCGCACCGTGGTCCGCACCCTGACAGCGGGCACCGGCTACCGCTACCAGCAGTTGCTGGTCTCCGCCGACAGCAAGTACCTGTACGGGGCCTGGGGAAACTGGGTGGTCAAGTACGACCTCGCCACCGGTGACCACGTGTCCAGCGAGAGCCTGGGGTCGGTCGATACGATCGCGCTCTCCGCTGACGGCGGCCGCCTGTACGTCCCTTCCCCTGGTGACTCCTCCCGTCTGCGGGAGCTGGACGCCTCCACCCTGGCCACGGTCGAAGACTGGGAACTGCTCTCCACAGTGCCCCGGATCCTTGCCCAGACCGGCGGGCCGCTGATCGTGGCGTCCGACCGGCAGGCACATGTCGGGAAGGTGTGGAACGCCGAAAGCCGGGAGATCGCGGGCTATTTCAACGTTGCCATGGACATCCCCTTCGAATCAGGGGGCAGCGAATCTTTCCTGCCGATCGCGCTGTCGCCCGACGGCGCGACGGTCTGCTCGGCCACCGACAGCATCGTCATCGCCGGGCTGGAGCTGGGCCAGGATGCGAAGTACGTGCCGAGCTTGAACGGGAAACTGCCCGGCAGGGCGGTCGCCGTCATCACGGCCGCGCCCATCGGCGCCCACTCCACCCAGCTCGAAGACGGCAGCAGCACCCGCCCGTTGGTCCCCCTCCGCATCCCCGGCCTGACCACCCGCCTGACCACGGCCGACGGCGCCCCCATCAGCGGCGAACCGGTGCGCTTCACCTCCGCTGGCGGCCTCGACCTGGGCATCGCCACCACCGGCACCGACGGGCGGGTCAACCACACCGTTGACCTCTGGCTGCCGATCAACCCCGACACCCAGGCCATCGACACCAGTCGGCTCATCGGCCCCTACAAGGTGAGCTACTCCGGCAAGTCCGCCTACCAGGCCACCGAAACCGAAGGCACCATCACCCTCGACTGACCACCCCGTGGCCGCCGGTCCGCACAAGACCGGCGGCCACGGCTGAGCAGACATCGGCGGACGCCACTCAACTTGCCAGCGGCGGGAAACGCCCCTTCGTGCTGCCTGAGCACCTGCCGGATCTTCAAAGAACCTTCGTTACCTGAAGATCGCCCCACAGGGCCGCCCGAACTCCGTAGGGCGTTGAATAACCCCTTGAAAAACCCGGGTTATTCAACAATCCCTAACCACCGTTTTCTGGCATGATCCGGGGCCACGACGGCCCTCGAACCGGACCTCCTCGTCGCCGAACCACTCGTCCGCGCCGAGATCAAGATCGGATACGCGCGAGTCTCGACCAGCGGGCAGAAGCCGGAGCGGCAGCTCGACGCGCAATGACAGGTACCGCACCGGAATCCGACCAGCCTCCCGGTCAAGGCACCTGCCCCACTTGCCTTCATGCCCATGATCTCGTTACGGAATTTCGGTCTCAGCACGAGATCACGACAGAACTCGATGAGCAGTCCGCACCCCAGCACGCGTAAGTGACATCACAAGTCGTCGCGATTGATCATGCTCAGCGACTCCCGCATCCGCCTCGAAATGACTCCCGCTCAGAGGTTCTGGTCCACTTCGTGTGGTGCCAGCCTGGCGGGCTGCCCCGAGCTTCTGACGAAGGCGCCTGACCTGCGAGGTTCGGAGTCGCCCGCCGTTCGGCCACTGCGGCTTCGGCCGACTCCATACGAAGTGGACCAGAGCCCGCTCAGACCGCCACAGCCACCCTCTACAACCACATCCCCGACCTGCGCGAGCTGCGCACTGGCACCGTGCCCCGCCAGCTCGAAGTACCAGCGAGGTAGAGCAATTCCAGCAGCACATGCTGTACCGCAGCTACTTACACCCGGTGTGGTGGCGGGCGGGGTTGTCCGGATCGGGTCTCTTGTCAGGACCTGCCCCGGGGGCTGGGATGGGGCAGCACGGCAGGGCCGCCAGGGGGCAGGGGAGGGGTGTGCGGTGGCAGAACCGACGGTGACCGCGAGCAGAGAATGGTGGGGGTTCGAGCTTCATCTCAACAACGAGGCGGTGGAGTTACTGGACGACATCGACGAACTGGTTCAGAAGATCGTCGGGGAGATCCCCGAGGTCGGGGAGATCATCGCGGGGGCCCTGGAAATCCAGGCAGCCGTCATCAAGGCGGTCGCCAATGGCGGGGCGGTGAAGCTGGTCTCGCCGTGGATCTGCCCGCTGTGGCTGATCCCGATCCCGGAGACCCCGCCGGACTACAAGCTGTACTGGACCGTCTACGACCCCGACAACGGCTGGAGTGCGGACCAGCCGCTGCCACACGGCGAGAGCGTCATCGTCCCTGCCCTGGCCGACTCCGGCGGACACCTGCACTGCGTATACCGCGGGGGTGCCGGTGACGAGAAGGTGTACTGGACCGTCTACGACCCCGACAACGGCTGGGGCGACGCAACCGTGATCGAGGGGAACACCACCCGCTCCGGGCCGGCCCTGGCTGTCTTCCGGGACAAGCTGTACTGCGCCTACCGGGGGTCGGACAACGACTGCCTGTACTGGATCACCTATGACGGCTCGACCTGGAGCGCGGCCCAGTACTTCCCCCGGCACTTCTCGGCCTCGGGCCCGTCCCTGGCCGTCTTCCAGGACAGGCTGTACTGCGTACACCAGGGCTCGGGCGAGGACACCAACCTGTACTGGGCCGTCTTCGACGGCGACAGCTGGAGCGCGGACAACCGCTTCCCCAACCACATGACCCGCGTCGAGCCGGGCCTGTCCGTGTTCCAGGACCAGCTGCACTGCGTACACCGGGGCAATACCGACGACCGGAAGCTGTGGCACACGGTCTTCGACGGCGAGAAATGGAGCGAGGACCAGCCCATCGGAGCCGACTCCCGGGACGCGCCCGCACTCGCGGTCTTCCGGGACCACCTCTACTGCGTGCACGACGCCCACGACGACGACAGCATGTGGTGGACCACCTTCGACGGCACCAGCTGGAGCCCCGACCGCCAGTTCCCCGGCACTCACTGGAGCGGAGAAGGCCCCGGCCTGATCAGCTACCGCGACAAGCACGGCACCGCAGGCCACCTTCTGTGCGTCCACCGCGGCAACAGCTGACCCACCACCTGCCCCGTCCCTTGGGACACACGGTCCGCCACAGCAGGCGACGGACCGTATCCCCTTCGCTGCTGGGAAAGAACGCCCCGACGGTCAGGCGCCCAAGATCACGGCATGTCCGTTTCCGGCGAATCTTTCGCGGCTACGAGGTAAGGGGAATCCCAGCAAGATCGTTCTCACCCGCATTTCCTGTACCTCAGCTACTCACACCCGAACAAGGAGGGGCCGCGCAGGTCGTTCGCGACCTGCGCGGCCCCTCCTTGCCACTGGTCAGGTGGTGGGCGGTCGCAGCTGAACGACGTTGCCAGAGGTCGGGGCGGAGGGTTCCTGAGGGGTGTTCGTCTGGATCAGAACGGCGCTGGCGAGGGTGAGGTTCCTGATCAGTTGGCGGAGTTCTTCAATCTCAGCTCTCTGGTTTGCGATGGTCTTCTTGAGTTGGGTGACGGTTTTCCGGAGACGGATCTCGGATTCCGGAATTCCCTTGGTTTCCTTGCGGATTCGTTCGTAGAACTGCCGTGTGTCCGTGGCGTAATTCCGCTTCGGTTTCCGTTCCAGATTGCGGAATTCCTTGGACCGAACGAAGTCCAGCAGGTCCACATCGACCATGCCGTCAGGTCTGACGAACACCGGATCCCCTGGCCGCAGCCCAATCCGGGCCACCGCCTCCGGCAGGCCCTGTACGCCCAGGACCCCCTCCGCTGACGAGGCTCCCAACCGCCCAGGATCTGGAACTCGCACCACGTGCCACGCGCTCAACTGACGCCTCCTCTGACGCTTGAACACGCGCAATCATCAAGGAAACGACTACTTCCGCGGCGTGATGGTCGGCGACGGCCACCGCCCCGCGGGCAAAGCGCTGCGCGACGCCCAGGACGAGGCCGGTGTCCCGCCTGGCGTCTGGAAGGGCGAGGGCCTGGCTGCGGTCGGCCTCAAGACCGGGGATGTAGTGACCGAGCGGCAGGCGGAACTTCTCCTGGGGGAGGGCCGGCACCCTGACGCCGACCGGATCGAGCGCGAGCGCCTCCAGGCGGGCGACGATCCGGTGAAGGCCCGGCGGGCGACCGTGCTGGGCAGGCCCATCGAGCACAACCGGTCACCGAAGACCGAGAAGGCCAAGGAGCGGACGCCCTGGTTTGGCATGGACCTCACGTTCCGGCCGCCGCCGACGGCACACATCGCGTGGGCGCTGATGGATGACGGACACCGACGGGTGCTGGAGCTGTGCCAGGACATCCCCGTGGCCAAGACGCTGGCGTGGGTAGGCAAGGCGGTCGCGCAGATCCGGTGGGGGAGCGGCGGAAAATGCCGCGAACCGATCCGCGACGGCGGGCTGATCGTCGCGGTGTTCCGGCACCACGAGTCCAGAGCTGCCGAGTCGAGGCCACTGCTTCACGATCATGCGGTGGTGTCGATCCGCGCCCGGCGGCCGGGCGGCAAGGGGACGTGGGTGTAGGTTCGTGTTTCCGCTGTCCCTTTCTCATTGACGGTGGCCCCTGTCCGGCCCAAGGGACAGCGCGGTGAGACATACCCCTGGTCCACAAGCTTAGGAGCGGGGTCGAATCCCTGTTCCAGGTGTGGGATCAAGCTGGGTGGTGCTGTCCGCCGCGATGGAGCCCAAGATGCCCTGGGTGTTCAAGAAGGACCCGGTGCAGACGGCCCGCGACCGGAACTGAACGGCGGTACCGCCTCCGCGCCGCCGGTGCCGTGTCCGGCTCGGGCCGCGGGCATGTTGACGGCCGGGCGGCCGTTCTCGGCGAGTACCACGATGGCGTCGTCCTCGCTCAGGGACAGCGGCGCGGTCTTGGCGGGATTGAGGAAGATGCCGTAGGTCGGAGGTTCGTCGCGGCGCCGCGCGATGCGGTAGCCGATGGCGGTCTCTCCCTGTTGCCGGGCCGCCTCGATGACTGTTGCGAAGTTCGCCGGGGTTTCCGGGAAGAGGTAATTGGTGGCCGGCTTGAGGTAGATCTCCGATCCCGCCGGATCGAAGAGATCGGTGAATACGGCGTAGAGGTGGCGGTCCTCGATGAGTTGGGTCAGCAGAAGGCTGATTATCTTGGTGCTGACGATGAAGTCGTCCGCCTTGGTGACCTGGGCGATCTCGCGGTTGGCGTCGTTGTTCATCTCGGTGACGATCGAGTATGGGCTGCCGTACGGGATGGCGATGTCGCGGAGGTGAAGCAGCGTCACCAGGGTGTGGGAATCGGCCGATTCGGGGTCGATGTCGTCTCCTTCGGTCAGGACGATGATGTTGCGGTAGCTGTCCAGTCCCAAGGACTCCAGCGATGGCCGGAGGGTGGGTTCGCAGGGTTTGTAGCCCACGGTGAGGTTCTCCAAGTGTTCCTGGAGGTCGTTCTCGGGGCGTTGAGTGGCCGCGATGTCGATATGCGATCCGGGCTCGACCAGGCAGTCCAGCAGCGTGATGATCTTTGCCGAGCGGGAGTTCCAGCCGATCATGAGCGTGCGGTCGGGTGTCGGGGGCCGGCCGGGGGCGGAGGTGATCGCCGAGCCGACGATCGTGGGCCGGGCGTCTGCCAGCCGGATGAGTAGGTCGTCCTCGGCCAGGACGAGTACCTCGTCATCGCGGGCGATGACCGTGTTCATCGGCGGGTTGACCAGGGACTCACCGTTCTTCCTGCGCAGTCCGACCGGGATGCCGAGGTCGAATCGGTTGAGCGCCTCCCCGTACGTGGTACCGGCCAGCCTGGTTACGGGGTAGGGATACAACTCGTTGCCGACGAAGCTGAGCATTTCGTTGAAGACGGTGGACAGGCCGGTCTGCCGGTGCGACTGCACGATGAGGCGCACGGCGATGTCGTCGACGTCGATCACCAGGGCGTCTTCGCCGGCGGCGAGGCGGGCAGCCGCCAGATTGGGCGACCTGCGCACGGCGGCAACGATGTTCGGGCGCGGGCCGTTCCACGACCGGTTGTTCAGGAGCAGCAGAGCTTTGATGACGTCGGTGTCCCCGTCGTCCGCGACGGGCGGCAGCACCATGATGGACTTGGCTGTGTCCAGGCTCACCAGTTCCAGATCCGCCCGCTGGAGTGGGCTGCCGCAGCGGCAGATCACCCGTGTGCGTCCGGTGTCCGGGATCCTTCTGCGGATCTCGTCCTCCATCTCGACCTTGTCGCGCTCGGTGAGGATCACGACACACGAACGCCGCTCGCTCTGGTTGGCCTCGACCAGCTCCGCGATCACCGTGAAGACTTGTTCCGACCAGCCGAGCACGACGGTGTGCCCGCGCTCGATCAGCCGGGACTTGCCCCGTCGCAGTTCGTGGATCCGGGCCTCCAGGCCGGCGGTCAGCACACTGATGAGCGCGCTGACGATGAAGATCCCGCCGACGGTCGCGGCCAGCATGAGACCGAGGAACAGCCGACCTCCGGTATCCCCGCCCATCGTGCCGGGATCGAGCGTACGCAGCAGGCTCATCCAGGCCACGCCCAGCCAGCCGCCGTTCTTCTCTGTATCCGCGTCGGTGAACGCAACCACGAGAGCCGTCACCAGGACGATCAACATGACGGAGGCCAGCACCAGCCAGCCGATCAAGGCTTGCGTCCCCCGGTCCATCGTCCCGTCGAACCAGTACCGCAACCGCTCCCGCAGCCTCGCGCGCACTCCCGCAGACCTTCCCTCCGCTGCCGGTGGCCCTCCCCTAAGCACTGTCATCCCTACCGTCGACACGATCACTTAAATCGCGAGGACACAGGGGGTGCAGGGGACCGAGGGGGCGCAGAGGTGCACACAGCAGGGGATGAGCCGAAGGACTCCCCGCTGCCACCGCCCCTGATCATGGTGGTCTTCAACGGGGGCGAGAAGGCCGGGTCGGGCGCTGTGCCCACCCGGCCGCAGCCGAACTCGCCGCACTGCGCACTCGATGCCGAGTCTTCACGGCCCCAGGTGTTGCCGCAACTTCCCTTCAGCGGGGCGTCAAGGTCGAATGTGGACCTGGGCCGGAAGGCCAAGATCGTGAGACGGGATGCCGTGGCCCACGAATGAGACGAGACGAAAACATGCAGGCTGCTTCAACGGAACGGGACACTCCGAATGGGGATCTACAGCAACCAGCCCAGGCGGGGCCGGGGGAGCGGCACGCGGAGCACTGCCCGGCCGACGCCATATGAGCCGAATCTATGAGCGATGACCTAGTGATCCCTGCAGAGATGGTGGCTGCACAGCTGCAGGCGGAAGAGACACTTGCCGCGGTGGGAGCGTGGACGGACAGCGACTCGGACACCATGGCCGAACGCTGGACGGCCACTCACGCGGCGACGGCACGCGCGCACGAGCTGCGGGCACCGCTGGTGGCCGAGCATGGGTCCTGGACGTTCACCGCTGCTCTGGGAAGGGCCATGCAAGAAGCTAGGCCGCCGCAGGGATAGGTGAGCTGCCGCATGCCCGGCGGCGCGCCCGCTGCATGGAGGCACCCGCCGGGCGCCACCGCAGCGGCACCCCAACCCGGCGAACCCCCGGGCGAGCAGCGCTCAGATCCAGTCGTCGGGCCAGCCCGGGCGAGCAACGAACTCCTTGGTGGGCAACTCCAGCCTGGCCAACGCTTCCGGTGTGGAAGAGGCCTCGGCGATTGCCCGTACGTACTCCACGTCTGCGGTGGCCAGGGTGTGCTTCTCGCCCTCGTCGTCGACGGCCAGGAGCAGTCCGTATCCGTCGGGCACCGGGGTGAGAGCAGCGGCGCGGCAGACCCTGCGGTAGTTGGCCGCACCGCCGAGATCCTCGGTGGCGGCGAAAGCACACTCGCGGGGTGTGAACATCAGCGGCCAATCAGTGGAATGTGGATTGGGAACACTCGTCTCATAGGACTCCGTTAGGTCTGTTGTCGCCCTCTTCGTCTGGTTCGGCGGGCGGATGGCAGCGGGCGGTGGCAGGTGGTGCAGATGTCGGTCCAGCACCTCAGCATGTCCTGGAGGGTGTGGAGGACTTGGTAGAGCGTGAGTCCGGCTCGGGTGCTTTTGGGGAGAGCCGTTGTTCGGTGAGGAAGGTGTGGGCTGCGGTGACGAGGGTGACGTGGTGGTGCCGTCCGGGCCAGGAGCGTCCCTCGAAGTGGTCCAGGCCCAGGTCATGTTTGAGTTCTCGGTAGTCGTGCTCGACACGCCGGCGGAGCTTGGCCCAGTGCATCAAGTTCTCCAGCCCGGTATCGGCGGGAAGGTTCGAGAACCAGTACTCGGTAGGTGCTTCCGATTCCGTGGGCCGCTCGGCCAGCAGCCACAGGTCGGGCAGGAGGCCGTCCCGCCGGCTCTGTTCGGCCGAGGCCCGGGCCCTGAGCGGTCGGACGATGGAGTTGCCGGCCGGGCGGACGCGCAGGGCCGCGAAGTGCGAGCGCATCGGACCGCGAGAGCCTTGTTGCCAGGTGACCGCGGTGAAGGCGCGGCGCCCCGGACCGGCCGCATGAGCGGCCACGGTCGGCGGGGTCTGACGGTAGCGGGGCTGAGGCCAGCAGCCGTTGGCACCCTTGCGGGCGGGTGTCTCGGGCACCGCGTCGAGGGGATGGGCCGTGACACCGGAGCCGATGGACAGCACATGGTCCAGGTCACGGTCGGCGAGATCTGTTCGGAACGTGGCGTTGGTCCCGTAGGCCGCGTCGGCGAGTACGACGCGGGGCGAGACGCCCCAGACGGTGAGCTCGTCCAGGATGTCCAGGGCGAGCCGCCATTTCTCGCGGTGCACGATGTCGGCCGGCACTTTGCACACCGTGCGGCGGCCGGTGTCGTCGGCCCATTCCTTGGGCAGGAACAGGCGCCGTTGCAGGGGGCAGGACGCCACGGCGGTGACCGCGTGGACGCTCACCGCGACCTGACAGTTGGCCCGCTTGCCCAGGGCGCCGCAGTACTGCGGGGCGACACCGGCCGGCATCCGGCCGTCCTTGGGAAAGGACACGTCGTCGACCACCCATGCCTCGGGGCCAATCAGCGCCGTCATCCGCTCGGCGAGCCGCCGTTGCACCGGTAGAGGGGTTCCAGGTGGACTGATTCACGAACTGCTGCAGGTTCTGCTCGTTGCCCTCCGCGAGCCGGTCGGCCATCGCCTGGATGGACTTGCGGCGCCCATCCAGCATGAGCCCGCGCAGATAGCGGTCCCCCTTCGCGCGCTGGTCCCGCCTCGGGACCGACGCGAACACCGCCGCTACGAAGTCCACCAACTCGGCACGAATATCCTCAACTTGCTGCCTGTCCACACTCCCAACGTGCTCCCGATCAGCGAGAACAGGAAGACCTAACGGAGTCCTATTAATGCATCAAAACGCCCGCACGCCACCCACAACCTCACTCGCCGACGGCTGTGCAACCGATTCCGCAACGTCACCCGGATCCGTGGCTGCCCACGCCATACGCAGGGGGCCAGCCCCCTGCACCCCCGGCCACCCTGCTGAGGGGGCGGCTCCCACCGCAGCCAAGTGGGTGGGGAGGGTGGAAGGGGCGCGGGAAACCCGCTCACACCGTGACGACGCAGGCGCGGTTCTGAGTACCACCCGTAACAGCACTCCACAGGCCCTGCCGTACTCGTCGTGGAGAGGGCTGAAGGGGTTCTCCCGGCGCCTTTCCTCCTCGGATCGGCCATCAGCCGGAGAAGGTCGTCGTGCCAGCAGGTCAGCTCCCCGGCCCGGATCCGCAGCGCCTCGTCGAATTCCACCCCCGATTCGGCTCGCCTCGGTGGAGCCGCTGACGGCCGCCCTAGCCATGCACGTGGTGTGCGGGGCGGACGCCACAGGTCGGTGGCGGTCGCGGAAGAGGTGGCCGATCGCCTGCGCGCCGCCGGGTTCGGCGTGGAGACTGAGCACCACCACATCGACCGGCCGCTCCTACCCGTGAGCTGGCAGCCGACCCTGACTGTGCACGAGCTGGCCGCGCTGCGGCTCCTCGCGCGCGGTCTGTACCATCTGGAGATCGCCACCGCGCGGGTATGCCCGGAGACGGCGGGCCGTCTGCTGTACGGGGTACGGGGTACGGGGTACGGGTCGGGCTGCGGGCGCGGACGCTGCCCTACGCGGTCGCCTGCGGGTACGAGATCGGCGTCCTCCGGCCGGGGGCGTCGGGAGAAGGCGGGGGAGGGGCGGCCGGTGGCCGCTGACGAAGTCGGCCAACGCCCATACCGCCGAAGCGGGTAGCACAGGGTCCCTTCCGGGGGCGAAGTCCTCCGCCAGGGCGTCGCTGGTTGCCTGTGCGCCTGCACTTGTTGATCACCTTCGTGGTGGCGGTCACGGGGGTACTCGCGGGAGCCATGCTGGGCCTGGTCGTGTCCGGCCGGATGATGTCCCTGATCTGTGCCGTGGTCGGCGGGGGCCAACTGCCCGGCAGCCGTAGCGTCTGGGGAATGGCGACCTTCAGAGGAGCCGCACCCAGCTCCGTTGTTCCTACGTCAGGAATGCTTGAAGGACCCTTGTGCGAACTGCGAGTTCGCTAACTTCCCGGCCTTGGGCAAAGGCCCCCGTACTCGGCGGCCTGTCCGCCGGACACGGCCTGCACCCCCGACCATCCCCCTCGGCGCCGGGGCCACGATCGACACCGAGGTCGGCACCCTCACCGCTGAGCCAGCCGTTTCGCAGTGCCCTGACCGATTCCGCTGAATACGGCGTAGCGCAGCTCCGAGGTGACCCTTCCGCGGCTGCTGGTGAGCCACAGGCTGCCTGGTTCGGGGAGCATCTCCGAGAACACCAGCCTGCCGTCGCCGGCTGCCTTCGCCAGATGAGAGACCTGGCGCACCAGCAGCGGACTGTCGAGATCGCAGTACAGGGGCTTCACTTCCTGGGGAAACTTCACGAATACGTGCCGGGGCATACCGCGCGCCGTCCGCAGGTGCTGCACGGCCCGGAACCCCTCGTACCAGTCCTTGCCACCGTGGCACGCCGAGGCGGGCACGCCCCACATCGCCCGCTGGAGTACCACCCTGCCGTGCACCAGGCGCGGCAGATACTGCCGTTCGCCCAGGGGAACGGGCAGGCCGTCGACCCGCTGTGGGAACGAGAAGATGGCGAATGGATTCCGGTTCCGTACCCCCTGCCAGTACAGCGGCGGCGATGTCAGCCGGAGGCCACGGTTGCTGTCGGGACGGTGCAGCCGCAGGCCGTGGGGCGTGTCGCTGACCATCAGCTCGTGCAGCCGCACTCTTTCCGGCGCGGGCGCCGGTGACCGGTCGCCTGCTTCGATATCCAGGCAGGGCATCCGCACACGTGCGTAATGCTTGGTGCGGTGCCGGTGTGTCACATCGGCAAGATCCTCGTCGGGGCGGAGGAGCGGCCGGTATGCCGCTGCCACGCGTTCTCCCAGTCCGCCGTCTGCACCCATGGCCGCATCCACCCAGGGTGCGAACAGGCTGTGCGATAGTCCTTCCTCGGCCGCATGCAGGTCACCGACGACCGCCAGAAATTCCCCTCGCTCCAGCGCCTCAGGCCCATCGGCCGCGATCATCAGGTCCGGATTGCACACGGCGGGCAGGGAACTGTCGGCCAGCGCGGAGGCCTCCACGATTGCGTCCTGGGTGCAATGGTGTACGGAGCATGTGCCCTCGGCTGGCGCCAAGAGCTGTTGCAGCTTCTCCGCCTGTGCGGCCATCTCCGCATCGATCGCGTCGTAACCCGCGGACAGCTCGAGATCGTCGCGCAAGCAGGCGCTCACGAAGTCGGATACCGTGACGCTCGCCCCGATGCCGAAGGCACCGCAGAACCAGTCCCGCATCCTTCTCTGCATGGCATGCAGCCGGGCCCTCGGCTGCGCCATGAAGATGTCGTATACGAAGGCGAGTTCACGCTCGATCAGTTCGCTGACGGGCTGCCCCAGGACCATGGCACCGTATTCGCTGTCGCAGTCCTCATTGAAGACCGTGCGGTCGCCGTAGGTGACGCCCGCCGCGCGATGCGGCAGCTCACCGGTCGCGGCGGTGAAAACCGTCTCGACAGCTGCCGCGGCTGCGGCCCGGCTGGCCTCGTCGTCGGCCGCCGCCAAGGCGTCGAGCGACGATGCCATGGCCACCACATGCCGCTCGGCCTTCCGATTGCCCACCGCCACCGCGCAATTGCGCAGCAGAGGGATGGAGTCGTGCACTCCGTAGGGAAGCTCAGGCCCGAGTGCGACTGCCCCGAATTCCTCCAAGGTCCGCAGGATTCCCACGAGGTCGGATTCAGCCAGCAGCGTGCCGCAAGCCCGCTCATACGCACGGCGGATGTCTGCCACGGATCTACTGCCGTCGCACCACCCCAGCACCCGTTCCTCGGCCTCGGACAACCGGCGCCGGGTCACTGCGATGACCGCGTCGGGAAAGCGGGTGTGCCGCTTCGTGAAGTCGTACTGCACGACGTGCACGTCACGCTCTGCCACGGCGCAACCCGCAGTCACGCGCGGCCGCCACAGGTGTTGCGCCGCTGTGCCAGCGCCGCTCAGGAGCGATGCCTGTATCCGCTCTGCCGCCCAGTGCGACAGGCGTACATGTCGCCGTGGTGTGCCGCTGCCGATGGTGATTCCGACCCGGTCGGTACGCAACTGCGCGGTCGTGATCGGCCCTACGTGGCTGGTGGTCTCATTCTTGGCGCAGTAGCGCTGGAGCATTCTCGCCAGCGTATCCGTGCGCTGTCGGTCGCTCGTGTTCCAGCCTTCCGCGGTCCGCACGCGCCGCTCCAGCCATGGCGCCAGAATCCGCCACAGGCCCGGGTTGGCGAACTGCACCGCGTCCCGTAGCCCAGGTTCGGCATGGAAACGGTCGATGACCGCCTCGGTGCCCTTGGCCAGCTCGGCGTCGTACACGGCGTGGATAAGGGCGTCGTCGCCGGCCTCGTGCAGTGCCGCCACAGTTGCCCCGGAGCTCAGTTCGGTCAGCCAGGACGCCGGATATCCGGCCGAACGAACGACGACGACTGGAAGGGACCGCCACAGCGATGACGTAGCCTCGGTCATGCTCTCCTCCAAATCCGGTGCCTACCTCAAGACCACGCCACAGGGAGCCGGTGTGCGCAGTAGAACCCGGTGTCCTCGCCGAGCAGGATCTGTTCCGATGGCACGGCGAGGCGCAGCCGGGGGAAACGATGGAAGAGGGCGGGAAACGCAACGCGCATTTCGAGCCGGGCGAGGTTCTGGCCGATGCACTGGTGCATTCCGTGTCCGAAGGCGAGATGCCCCGCCGAGTTGCGCCCGACGTCGAGACGGTCGGGGTCCGGGAACCGCTCCGGGTCCCGGTTGGCCGCCGGCAGGGAAACGGTGACGGATTCGCCCGCTCGCACGGTCTCCCCCGCCAGTGTTACGTCCTCCAGCGGAGAACGCGGCACGCCGAAATGGAAGATCGTCAGGTAGCGGAGCAATTCCTCGACCGCCGTGTCGGCCAGCGTCGGGTCCGCCACCAGTCGTGAGCGCTGGTCCGGGTGACTGAGCAGCGCGAAGACCCCGAGGCTCAGCGAACCCGCGGTCGTCTCGTGGCCCGCCGACAGCAACAGCGTCCCGACTCCGGCAATTTCCGGGATGGACAGTTCGCCGTCCACGGCCAGCACGCTGAGTAGATCCTCCCCCGGCTGGCGTGCTTTGTGCGCGGCCAGTTCGGCGAGTATGGCTTCCAGATCGGCTACAGCACGTGCCGCCTGCTCCGCCGTCGCCGTCAGGCTGAACATGGTGGCACTGTTGCGCTGGAAGTCCCCCCGCTGGGAATACGGGACTCCCAGCAGCTCGCTGATCACCAGGGACGGGATCGGCAGCGCAAACGACTCCACGAAGTCACAGGGGTCTCCGGCCGCGGCCATCGCGGTCACGTGCTCGGCCACGACTTCTTCGATCCGTGGCCGCAACGACCTCATGCGGTGCACGGTGAACGCCCTCGCCAGCCGCCGGCGGATGCGGGTGTGTTGCGGCGGATCCATATCGACCAGCCAGCCGGGCAGCGCCTCGGCGCCGTAGAACGGGTCCAGGCTCCGGCGGGCCACTGGAACCCGCTTCAGCTCGGAGCGCGCGCTGAACCGCGGGTCTGCCAGGACCTTCCTGGCCAGGTCGTAGCCGGTGATCAGCCAGCCGAGGTGACCGTCCGGATAGCGCAGTCGGCAGATGGGTGAGTGCGCGCGCAGCCCGGCCAGTTCCAGCGGCGGATCGAACGGGTTGGCCCTCTTGGTGGGCAGGGTGGTGGGATGGTCCGCTGTCGTCATCTGCGTATCTCCCCGTGCAGAAATTCTCCGAGCCGCAGCACACCCGTTCTGATCTGCTCTGGGGTGAGATAACTGCACGACAGTCGGAGCATGTCGTTGCCGCCGGGTCCCAGGTGGAAGTGAGCCATCGGCGTCCACAGCACGCCGTAGGAGTCGGCTGAGCGGGCGAGCAGGGCATCGTCGACCGGGATGCTCAGCCGCATGCGTACGAAAAGGCCGCCCGCGGGACGGCTCCACTCCACCCCGGGAGGCAGTCCCGCTTTCGCCAAGCGGTCCAGACCGTCCAGCAGGAGTGCGAGATTCCGCCGATAGGTCGCGGAGAGCGCACGGCAGCGGTTTGCGAGGGAACCGCCGTGCTCCAGCAGCATTCCGCCGATCACGGCCTGCGACAGCGGCGGTGTGTTCACGGTGACCATGGACTTCAGCCGGGCGAGCTGACCGGCAAGCAGGGTGCTGCCGCCATCCGCGGTGCGCACGGTCTGGTCGGCCACGACATAGCCAATGCGGGCGCCGGGAAAGCACACCTTCGCGAAGGTGCCGAGGTGGATGACCCGGCGATTGCGGTCGAGCGCCTTGAGCGGTGGCAGCTCGTCGCCAGGGGCGGCGGTGAATCCGTAGACGTTGTCCTCGAGTATGAGGAAGTCCTCCGCCTCGGCCAGTTCCAGTAGCCGTTCGCGCTGGTGCCTGGGCATGCGGTTGCCGCCGGGATTGGAGAAGTCCGGGGCCACGTAGCAGAGGCGAATACGCCGGCCGGCGTGCCGGGCCGCCCGGCAGGCCGCCCGCAGCTGCTGTAGCCGCAGCCCGTCGTGTCCCTCGGGCACGGGCACGGTTTCCACGTCGAGCAGCCGGGCGGCCCCCGTGATGCCCACGTAGCAGGGGTCCGCCACGGCCAGGAGGTCGTCGGTGGAGCGGATCAGAGCACGCAGCACCAGAAGCATCGCCTCCTGTGCCCCTACGGTGACGACCACGGCCCGCTCCGGGGCATCGGACCGCGTGGTCGCGTCGGAGCAGCTCGGCGATCAGGCCGTTGATCAGACCGCTGCTGGGCCCGTACTCATACAGCAGGCGGCGGTCGGTCGACGGCGGATGGCCCAGCTCCGTGACCGCGTGCCGGACGAAGCGGCTCAGGTAGCGCTCGATGTCGAGGCCCGCGTACGTGTCGGGGTGGGGTGCGCCGGGTGCGAAGGAGATCGCGTCCGGATGCCGGCGCATCACTTCGTTGAGGAACTCCACGGAGCTCAGTACCGGGTCACTGAGTGAAGCGTGCAGTCGTGCTCGGGTGAGTTCAGCCGTGGTGTGCGGTGCAGGTCCGCTCACGGCCGGGCCCAGCGGCGCTCGATACGGTCCAGCACGTCCGCGCTGTAGATGCGCTCCGCCTGCACCACCGCGAACTCGGCGAGGTAGGAACGAAGCGCTTCCCGCGGCTCCTCGGCCAAGGACAGCATGGCCCGGTTGGCCGCCACCGCTGGGCTGGACAGTTCCGCCACCGCCTGGTCCACGGCGTCCGTGAGCCGATCAGCGTGCACCACTTTGTCACACAGCAGCTCGGCGTCGGGCTCGCCGGCCCTCAGTGCACGTCCTGACAGCAGGATCTGCCGTGCGATCCGGCCGCCGGTGAGCCGGGGGAGACGCAGGTTGCCGAGGCCGGGGACGATGCCTTCGTTCGCCGCGGGCAGGCTGAAGAGCGCCCCTTCTTCCGCGAGCACCCGGTCGGCCGCCAGCAGCAGCTGCATGCCGCCGCCGATGGCGAAGGAGTCGACTGCGGCGACCCAGGGCTTGTGCACCGCGGACGGTGCGCGCCATCCGGATTCCGTGGGCATGAGCCCGTGCATCAGCTTGTTGACGTACCCGAGCTCGCGGCCGAGCAGGAAGTCCAGATAGGAGATCTCGCCATTGCGCAGGGCCTTGAGGTTGATTCCGGCGCTGAACACGCGGCGCCCTTCGTAGCGAGGATGGTCGACTACGCCGCCACGCATGACTCCCACGCTGACCCGCTCGTCGAGGAGGGTCAGGTCGACCGCGGTCTCCATGTCAGCAATCAGCTTGTTGTCCTCGGCGTTGAGGCAGTGACGGTTCTGGAAGGTGATATGCATGGCGCGGCCGAGGCGCTCCACCCTTACGGTGTCCAGTTCCAGCAGGTCGTGGCGGCGGAGCCAGTCCAGATGGCCGAGGGAGCCCGGCGCCGGCTGCAGCATGGTGTCGATCAGGTGGGTGCCGGCCGCCGGGGAGTGCAACAAGGCGCCGAAGAAGACGCCGAGATCGATCTCGTGTCCTTCCTTGTGTGCCTGGATGCGGCCGCGATCCTCGGCCAGCTGGGCGGGGGATGGCAGCACTCCTGGGAAGTGGGTCTGTGCCCGCTGCACCAGATCCGGCAGCCGAGGCCGCAGTGCGCGGCCGTTGGTGAGCGCGTCGTAGACCTGTGTGGAATAGCGGGTCAGGAATGTGTGGCGGGCAGTGCGGCGTGCCTCGTGGAGAGCTGTCGCCCTCTTTGTGTGTTCCGGATTGCGAGCAGCGCGGGGCGGCAGTGCGCTCAGGAGCCGGTCGGTGCTGCGGCTGTAGCGCTGCAGCGTTGCTCGGTCCGCGTCGATCCGGCCAGTCAGGACGGGCATGGCCGGCAGGGAGCCGGCGGGGAGGGCGGGCGATACGGAGGTCATGGCTGCTGGTCCTCGTCGCCGTCGCCGACCTTGGCGAGTCGGCGCAGTTCCCGGTCGCAGGCAGCCAGGTGCGCGCCGAGTGCGTCCTGGAATTCAGCCGTCGGTGCTTCCAACAGGAGTTGCCGGCGCACGGCCAGTTCCCGGTCGGAGATACGCCCCATCAGTACGACGGCGGTATGGGCGGCTCCGGCCAGGTCTTCGCTGAGCTGGTCGAGGAGGCCCAGCTCGTGGGCGCGTTGGGCACCGAGGTCGTCTCCCCACATAACGATCTGTCGAGCACGGGTGGTGCCCAGTTGCTGAGCGAGTCGGTAAACGGCCATGCCGGGCCAGAAGTGTCCGTCGTTCACCGGCAGCAACAACTGCAGACCGGGGCCGCCGATCCGGAAGTCGCTGGCTAGGAGCAGGTCGAGCGCCGGACCTCCGCAGACCCCCTCCGCCGTGCAGACGATCATCGCTGGCAGCCGCTCGAGGCGGCGGACAGCGCGCTCCCAGCGATTGACTTCGCGCACGCCAACATGTGTCGGCCACGGCCGACGGCGGGCCGGCGTCGGCAGCAGACTCAGCCGCAGCACGGTGTGCTCCCCCGGGTCCTCCACCTGATCGCAGGCCGCGTTCAGCCGCGCCGTCAGCTCGGGCAGGGGGCACGTGCCGTCCATATCCACCCGGAGACAAAGCTCGTCAGAGGTGTGCTCATGTTCGCTGCTCGGTCGCACCGCGGCAACCTCCTTACGGCACCTCACCACCGTGCAAGTGCCATTTCGATGGTTGATCCCGGACCCATGGTCATCAGGATGCCGATATCTCCTGGCGTCACCTTTCCCTCGTCCACCAGCCGTCGGTACGAGAAAAGAAATGACCCGCTGGACAGGTTGCCGTGGTCACGCAGCACTCCGGTGGTGTGCCGGACATCGTGGCGGCTGAGTCCCAGGTTGACGCGCACAGCGTCCACTACCTTCTTGCCGCCGGCGTGCACCACCCAGTGGGCCACACCGGACCGGGGCACATCGGTGCTCTCCAGCAGCTGTCCGAGGGCGGCTTCCGCGTGGGCACCGACCACGTAGGGCACCTCGGGATCGAGGCCGAAGCTGAACCTGTGCTGTTCGTCGTCCCAGTCGTAGCGCATGGCGTCGACGGCCTCGGGAATGGTCCGGCTGCTGAAGCGAAGCAGCTCCGGCCCGGCCTGAGCGGAGCCGGGCCCGCCGCTCATCACCGCCGCCGCAGCAGCGCCGTCGCCGAACAGGCTGTTGACCACGGAGGTGCGTAAGGTGCCGTCGAAGACGTAGGCAGCGGAGCACACCTCGATGCACACCATGACCGCGAGCTCTCCAGGGTGGCTTTGAGACCATGCGGCCACTGCTGTCATCGCATTCAGCCCGGCGTTGCAGCCCATGCCGACGATGTCGAGGCGGGCGCAGGTGGTGCTGAGGTTCATGTCCTTCAGCAGCAGGGCGGAAAACCCTGGGGTGAGGAATCCGGTCGAGGTGACACAGCACAGCAGGCGTACGTCCGTGACCTCGTGACCGGCGTCGGCCAGGCAGGACAGCACCGCTTCCCGGCCCAGCCGGAGGCCCTCTTCCGTGTGTTTGGCCAGTAGTTCGCCCTGGGTCTCGGCCGTGTCAGGACGGTCGGGCAAGGATGCCGGCAGTGTCAGGCCGCGCCGCTCAATGGCGTTGTTGAGGAAGATGGACCGGATCGCCGGATCGGAGACTTCGAGTCGTTCCAGTAGCTCCGCTTGGCTGTAGGAGACGGATGGCACCGCGGTTCCGACTCCGATGAGCCGGGCGTGGCGGCTCATCTCCTCGTGCCCCTGGCCCTGCGGGGTCACGACAGATAGTCCTCGGCTGATCCCTCGCGGACCGTATCGAGAGTGAAGCAGTGGAATCCGCCGCCGAACAGGCGGCGGTGCCGGTGCCGGACAGGCACCACCGTAAAGGCGTGCTTCTCCAGGGTGCGCATCAGCTCCGGGCAGGCATCGTTGACCAGCACGATCTCCGGGGATACGGACAGCACGTTCAAGTCGATGAAAGGGCTGGCCAGGACGAGGTCGCTGCCGTCGTACGTCGGGAAGTGGTTGGCATCCGGGGCCGGCGGGACGATCAGATCCCATGAACGCAGTGGCTCGGGCAGCTTGTCGCGGACGGTGGCCGAGCGGACGAGGAGTGTGCCGGGCCGCAGCGCGAGCACCATGCTGTCTATGTGGCTGTCGCTGAGCCGCTCCACCCGGTGTATGCGGAATCGCCCTTGCAGATGGCGTTCCAGCCAGTCGCAGCCAAGGGCATGGTTGGCGGTGGTGACGTTGACCACCAGGTCCCGGCCGAGCCTGAGCACCTGTGCAGCGTCGATCATCATCTCGGTGCCGACGTCGTAGCAGGAGGGCTGCGGGTCGCTGATGGGCTCCGTCGGGCCGCCCACAGTGCTAACGCGTGCGTACGACAGGTCGAAGGAGGCGTCCGTCATCAGGGGACGCGGCATCACCGTCCAGCGCGCTCCTTGTTCGAAGTAGCGCTGAAAGACGGGCTTGAGGAACTGCGTTTCGAAGTAGCGGGAGCGGATCATGGGCGACGTCTCGATGATCTCGTCGCCGACGATGAGCGTGTTGTCCCGTACGTTGAGCGGGGGCACGACCGACGCACTCCAGGCGGGAGTGCGGACCTCGACGGTGTTCGCATCCAGGTCCATCGGACGGTGCACCGTCACCCCGAGCGTGGTGAGTGCGTCCACGATGCCGGCCAGGTCCTCGGCCAGCTCCTCCACATACTTCTGCTTGATGGGGACCGTTCCCCTGGACGGCGGCCTGTCCCGGCCTCGGGCCGTGAGCCGGGGGTAATACCACTCAGAGCGGGTCGAGTTGTCGCCGGCGATGTTGTCATGAAAGAAGAGGTCGAACGACAGCTCCCGTTGATGTGACGCGTAGGAAGTGGCCGAGCCCACCACCACCTCCTTGAGCGGTGACCAATCGTCGAAGCTATTGAGCAACATCATGAGAGCTCCATCGATCTCGTCCTGGGCCACGCCGCCGCGGCCGTGCGGAGGTAGCGCTCTGGCGGACACCGCCCTGAGGCAGCCGTTCATGTGCAGGATTCACATGCCGCTCCCGTCGGCGCCATCAGTGTTGGACACATGCCGAACCGAGAGAAGGACGCGTCGACGGCGACCTGATGGGTTTCGGCCATCCCATTGCGGCACAATGGGTGCGCTTCCGGACACAGATCGGTCCCGCGGCGACAATCGAGAAACGCGGAAGGTGCGGCCATCAACTGGCCGGATCAGCATCTCCTCACTATTCCACTTCAGCCCCTCCGGATGCTGTCCGTAACTCATCCCCGAGGGGTTGTGCGGCGCTCCTTGCGGCTCGCAGGATGACTATCCATCCGGGACGTTGCTACCGCTCGGACGTCGAACTGACCGTCCGCGCAGACGCATCCGACAGTCGAGTGCTCTGCGGCGATGACATGTATGTACCGCGTCGGTGCGTCATGGTCGGCCTTTCTCCTCCGCTCAGCGATGGGGCCCGCACGGGTCCTGATCCAGGTGGTCTGCGCGCGACTCAACACCTTCAGTCAGGGACGACTCAGGAGGACGCAGAGTGATACCCCAGATACAGCTGCCGGGGCCCGCGGCCGGATGGACGTCAAAGGACCTGGAAACGGTCGCCAACGACATCGGCGGCATCTGTCGGCGCGAAGGCTATTTGTTCGTCCACAACCATGGCATTCCCGATGAACTCATCAAAGACGTCTACGCAGAAACGCAGCGGTTCTACCAGTTGCCGCCGGAACAGAAGAGCAAATACGACGCCACCGAGAAGTCCCAGTTTCTGGGTTATCGCGGCCTGGGAAGAGAGCGGAGCCGCACTCACAGCGGCACCGAGGCATGCGAGCAGTACCGGGTCGGGAACACAACACCTGATCTCGCACTGCTGGAATCGGTGGGCTTCTATCACGAGCACTTCCCGAAGTCCATGGAGCTCTTCGAGTATCTGACCATGCTGGGTGACGGAATCCTCGCCGCGTGTGCACTGGACCTGGGTCTGGCAGCGGACTTCTTCACCGGATACCTCGGCACACCGCTGCACCGTCTCGGCCTCAACTACTACGGCGCGAGTCACCTGTCCAAGGTTTCCTCGAAGGTGAATTACGCGATGTCGCCGCATATCGACCTATCGCTGCTGACCATCCTTGACCAGGATGAACCGGGACTGGACGTACGGGACACCGACGGCAAGTGGCGGCAGGTGCCGAGCGTGGACGGAGCGTTGTTCGTGTTCCTTGCCGACTACGTACAACGCTGGTCGAACGGCCTCCACAGGGCTGCCCCGCACCGGGTGAGCGCGGTAGACCGTGACCGGATGTCGATCCAGTACAAGCACCGCCCCGACTACGGCGTCGTGGTCGCGCCCCTGGAGGCACTCACCGGCCCGGCCAGTCCCCCCAAATACGCGCCGCTGGACACCGGTTCCGACTATGTGGCGGTGCTGAGGTCGATCCTCGGCAGGTGATCAAGACCTTCTGGTGTGTGTGCAGCGCACCCATTCCGCCCACGGACGAGCGCCAAGGGCACCTCGACGACAGAGAGTGCAGGGCCACAGTGAACGCTCTCGAAGCGCGCTTCGGGCAGGTGCCCGGAATATGACGTCCACGACGCATCCCAGCACCGGGTCGATGTCCCGAAACCCGGTCCTCGACCACTATCACCGGCTGTCCGGCATCGTGCGTGCCTGCGGCCAGGAGAAGGCGGGCCATCCGGATCCGGAGGGGTTCCAGCCCGACTTCGAGTTTCCTGACCTCGACGACACCGTCCGCGCGTTCTTCTCACCCGCAGCCGTTTCCTTGCGCACCCTCCCGGATCTGGCAGGGCGCCGGATGCGGCTGATGGACCTCACCGGCAACCCGCACACGAGGACGACGAAGACACTGGCCTCGCTGCTGATCGTCGCCCGTGCTGTGGCACACATCCGCCGCACTGGGATGCCGGTCGTACTCATCACCCCCACCTCCGCCAACAAAGGCACCGCACTGCGCGATGCCGTGCTGCGCGCCCTGGAACTCGGCCTGGCCGAACCCCACCAGCTGCGGGTGGTGACGGTCTGTCCGGCTGTGTGCCGGGAAAAACTGCGGCGCAGCCGGCTGGCCACCGACCCCGAACTGCGCGCGCTCAACCCCGTCCTCGTACACACGGGCCAGCAGGCCGAAGACGTCAAGCCGCTGACTCGTGCCTTCGTGCACGCACACGCCGCCAATTGGGCGCGGCGCACCGGCGGCCGCCTGTGGTTCTCGCTGGACCTGGCCAACTACATGGTGGCCGACACCACCCGGGCCTTCTTCGAGCACGATGTGGATCCGATCGCACCGGGCGAGACACGCCTGCACGCACATGCCGTATCCAGCGCCTTCGGCCTGCTCGGCTACCACCTCGGCCGGGAGATCCTCGAGAGCACCGGCGAGGCGGCCGGCGGTCAGCGCCCGGAGTCCTTTCTGGTGCAGCACCTGCACATCCCCGACATGGTGCTCAGCCAACGGTTCGGCAGCTTCGACCACCGCAATGCACCCGCCTATGCGTGGGACGCGCAGGCGGAGCTGTACCGCCAGGATCAGGAGCCATGCTTTCCCTACGTGACGCATAGCCCCAACGAGATTCTCGACCCCACCTTCTATACGCACCGGCCCCCCACCTCGGAGCGTATGAACGAGATCATCGGCAAGTTCGGGGGCGGCGGCATCGTGGTGTCCCGGCGCGAGTGCCTGGACCATTACCCGACGATTGCCAGCCAGCTGGCCGAAGCCGGAATCCCACTCCCCGACGATCCGCAGCGGCTCGCGGAGTGGTCGCTGGTGATGGCCATGACGGGGGTCCGGGAGGGCGTGCGGCGCGGACTCATCGGGCCGGACCGCACTCTTGTGGTCCACGCCTCGGGCACGTATGCCCACGGAGACTACGAGACCTTGCGGGACGACGAATTCCATTGGGTTTACAACGACGCCGATATCGCCGCTGCCCTCGGAGTGCACTGAATGCCGCGTCTCCTTGTGCTGGGTACAGGTTCCCTGGCCACCGCGGTGTGCTGTGCCTTGGCGCACGCCCCCGGCGGTGACCTGCAGGTCACCGTGGCGGGCCGCAGCGCACGGGCCGCCGCCGAGCTGGCTCATGTCGCCGGCGTACGGGCGCACAGCGCGGCGGTCCCGGTCACCTTCGATGCCGCCCCGGCCGGACAGCAGCTTCAGGATCCACAGCAGCTGGTTGCCCAGGCCGCACCGGATCTGGTGCTGGTATGTGCCTCGTCGCATTCCCCCTGGGAGCGCGAGCGCACCCCCAGCGCATGGACGGACCTGGTCACCGCTGCCGGTTTCGGCCTCACGCTGCCCTTCCAGGCGGACCTTGCCGTGCGCGCCGTGCGCGCGGTGGCCGCCACCGGGTCGAGTGCCCAGGTGGTCAATGCCTGTTTCCCCGACGCGGTCAACCCGGTGCTGGACGCCTTGGGCCTGCGGGTGCTGTGCGGGGTCGGCAACGCGGGCCTCGTAGCTGCCTCGCTCGCGCATGCCCTGGAAGTGGACGACACCGCACGGCTACGGGTCCTGGCGCACCATGTTCACCTCGCCCCGCCCGGCACCGGCGAGGATGAGGCACGCGTCTGGCTGGACGACACAGAGGTGGCGGACCCGGCCAGGTATCTGGCCCGGATGCGGCAGACACCTCGCGAGCGGCTGAACCTGGTGACCGGGCAGACCGCCGCCCGCGTGATCACGGCGCTGCTGCACGGCATGGACCTGGACACCAGCGTCCCAGGACCGTGGGGCCTGCCCGGCGGCTATCCGGTGCGGGTGCGTGAGGGACGCCTGGAGCTCGCCCTGCCTGCAGGCCTGAGCCGCAGTGCCGCCACGGCATGGAACCGCCGCGCGGGAGCACGAGACGGCATCGAGGTCATCGACGGAATGGTCCGCTTCACCGACCGTGTGCGGAACGCCCTGCGTCTGGCGGGTGCTGACGAATGGGTGGACGGATTCCCTGTCCAGGACCTGGACTCTGCACGAACCCGCCTGACCGCGTTGCGTACGCGGCTGCGGTCCTTGCCCGCCGGCGAGCCGACCGTGCCAGTCGCCTCCGGACTCGGCAGGGGCCGCGCATGAGGGTGGACCGGCTCTGGACCACCGGTGGTTACCTGTGGCGCAATGGCGAAGGCGCCCTGATCCGCAGCGCCCACCGCTCCGTCGACGCCGTGACCTCACGTCGTGCGGTGTGGGTGAAGTCACGTGGAGGCGACGGCGCGCCGAGCCTGGCGTATGCCGGTCTGCCGGAAGGCATCCATCTGACACTTCCGTTTCTCGAGCAACGGCGCGGGGCCGCCGCGGAGACCGTACGGATCTCGTCCCGCCATCGCTGGGACCGGCTGTCTGCGGAGATGGCCGGGTCGGACACCGATCTGGTCGTCACCGGTTACGACACTCGCCGCGCTCGGCAGCTTCCGCAGGCCCGCTCGCTCACCCTCCCCTTCCGTGTGTCACTGGTGGTGGCTCTGGGCGACGGGACAGATGTGCTGCAACGCGTCTCACGCAAGGACCGCCAGCAGTTCGCCCGTCAGCAGCGCAGCAGTCGATGGACTCTCGAAGTGGCCGATTCGGACGCCGATTTCGCGTACTTCTACGACCGAATGCACATGCCCACCATGCGGGCCCGGCATGGCGACAGTGCCCGCTCCGAAGGCCGCGCCACCGCACACGCGGAAATCTACCGCAAGGGGGCGCTGTTCTTCCTGCGGCAGTCGGGCGAGCGCGTGGTGGGAGCTCTGTGCCGCGTGCAGCCCGCCGGAAGAACTCTGGTTCTGCGCCTGGTCGGAGTGGCGGACGGCGACCTCGCCCACTATCACGGGGGCACCTATACCGCTCTGTTTCTCTACGTCCTACAATGGGCCGCGCGAAATGGAATGGCACGGGTTGACCTCGGCGGATGCGAACCCTTCATCAGCAAGGGGACTTTCCAGTTCAAACGCAAGCTCCACCCCGAAGTGGTGCTGCCCGCCAACCACTTCCGCCACAAGCGTCTGCATTTCACCGTGGTCAACGATACCGAGCCCGTACGTCGCTTCCTCGTCGAGAACCCGGTGATCGCTCTCGACGCGCAGAACCGGCTCACAGCGGTCTATTTCAACGACAGCCGACGGTCCGGCCGAACTCGCCTGCCCTGGCGAACTGCGGGCATGGCGAGCGCAGTGAATCTCGATCTCGATACGTTCCTGCACCCCGATGCGGCTGCCACTCTTCTGTCCCGGCATGACGCGTCGGCAGCCACTACGCCCGCGTGCCAGTAATCACCCCTATTTCCTGTCGCGAAAGGTTGGTGCAAGAGGAGTTGGAAACCCATGCGTGGTTCGCTTCCCGGCCGTTTCCGGCAATGCACCGGAGTCATCCGGACGAAATCATTCGAGTGCTCCGCGACGAGCTGAAGGACTGCGGCACATGGGTGGATGTCCAGCCGGTGCCTCTGGAGCCCTTCCCGACCTCCCGCCAGTCATACGACGAACTGTTCGCTGTCTCGCGCGACCTGTTGGGCCTGTTGCGCCGGGCCCTGCTGGAGGCGGCGCCGACCCGGCAGGGCAGGCTGGACGCCCTGGGGGGACGTCCCGGCACGCACTCGTACCCGCTTTTCGTCGACGACGACGAGTTTGAGCTGCGGCACTGTGCCGCGATGGCACGCCCCGATGTCGTGATCGGCCGTGACGGTCCCCGGTTTCTGGAGTTCAACGTCAGTGGGGCGTTCGGTGGACCCACCGAAGCGCATGGGTTCGGGCGGGCCTGGACCCGCCTGTACGGCGGAGTGGGTTCCAGCCTGCCCTTCACCATGGATGACCCCTTCTCGGCACGGGCCGACCTCTTCGAAAAGGTCTGCGCCGAGCTGGGCGTGCCGAAGGCGGTGGCGCTGGTCGGAAATCGAGTGGACCGCCGCGGCGAGACCACCCGCTACTTCGACGGCGAGGCCGCCTACCTGCGGGGGCGGGGCTTCCTCGCGGAGGTGGTCGAACCCGGCGCGCTCCCCGAGGCGATCGGCCGGCCGGGCAGCCTGCGTTTCCCCTTGGCCCTGCGGTATTTCGCGCCCGCCGACTGGGTCTCCCGCGGCGAGTCTCTCGATGCGGTACGTGCCCTCATCGCCGTCGGCTGCGTCCTCTACCCTCCCGAAAGCAGCTATCTCCTGGCCAACAAACGCCTGCTCGCCCGACTGTCGAAGCCCCATGACTGGATGTCTGACAGCGACCGGCGACTGGTGCAGCGATATGTGCCATGGACGCGACTTGCCCGGGACGGCAAGGTCGACTGGCGCGGTGAGTGGGAGGATCTGCGGCGGCTCCTGACCGTACGGCGGGAGTCATTTGTGATCAAGCCGGCGGTGGGCATGATGGGGCACGGAGTGGTCATCGGGCGCTTTCGCTCGCCGACGCAGTGGGAGGCCGATGTCACCCAGGTGCTCGATTCCGGCAACGCCATCGTGCAGGAGTATGTGGAGCCGGCTCGCTATGAGCTGGAGATGGCCGCGGAGCCCGGCACGGAGCCGTACCGTGCCTCGGTCGCCCCGGTGCTCAGTCCGCTCCTCTTTGGCGGTCGTCCGGGCGGCATCTATGCACGCTACTACCCGGACGGCCGCAGCGGAGTCGTCGGAGTGGCCCAGGGCGGCGCGATGGAGAACGTGGTGCTCCCAGGAAGCGACTGACCGCGACTGCAGGGAACTGTGCTGCCGAACAGGAGGTGACGAAGCCGAATGGGAAATGCCTCATGGAAGGTCGACCGACTTACCGGATGCATCGGCGCGCAGGTGTCGGGGCTCGACGTCCGCCGGACGGGACCGGCCGACGCCGACGTGCTGTGCGATCTGGTCCGGAAGCACGGCGTGCTGTTCTTACGTGGTCAGCCGACGGATCCGGCAACCCTTGTCGCCTTCGCCGGCCTCTTCGGTGACGTGCTGCCCGCCCACCCGCTCAAACCGGGTCTGCCGGACCACCCCGAGGTCCTGGCCAACCAGACCGGCGGGGTGCGACCGCAGGACCTCCGCTGCCGCGACGCACACAATCGGCACGGCACCAACTGGCACGTGGATTGCACCTTCGTCCGTGAGGTGCCGACGTACTCCCTGCTTCAGGCGGCGCGGGTGCCGCCGGTAGGCGGCGACACTCTCTTCGCCGACCTGGCCGGCGCCTACGCGGCACTGTCCGCGCCGCTGCGCGACCTGGCCGACGGCCTGCGATGTCCGCATGATGTGCGGCTGCTGTACGCCGACTGGCTGGAGCCCGGGGCCGATCCGCTCCTGCGGGAGAAGCTGCTGGAGATGCCGGTGGTGAGTCAGCCGCTCGTGGCCGTTGACGAAGAGGCCGGCGGGCGCAGGTCTCTGGTCCTCAACCCCAATTGTGTCAGGACCATCGAAGGGTTCTCCGATCTGGAGAGTCATACCCTGCTCGAGCTCTTCATGCAGTACACCCTCGTGCCCGAGCGCACAGCGCGGTGGCGCTGGGCCGAGGGCGATATCGCCGTCTGGGACAACGCCCGGCTGCTGCACAACTACGTCATGGATCACGGGGCTTCGCCGCGGTTGATCCACCGGGCGATGGCGGGCGAGGCACCGTTGAAGCCCGTGGGGAGCGGGCTCCCCACCCTGACTCCGTCCCTCGTCATGCCCTCCGACCGATGAGGATCCTGCTGCGATGAACTCTGTGCCGACCAACGAGGGCACGGGCACTGTGGACCCGGTCCTGGAGCGATTTCATCTCCTCGTGAACGCCCCGGCCCTGGTCAATGCCCTGACCACTGCTTTGGAACTGGATCTGTTCATCACCCTCTTCGGGCGCCCGGCTACCTTCGAAGATCTGCAGGCCGAGACGGGTCTGCCGCCCCACTCCCTACGTGTGTTGCTACACGCCGTGTGCACGACCGGGCTGCTGGTGCGGCGCGACGGCCGGTATGCGAACTCCGCGGTCGCCGACGACCTCCTTACCGCGACAGGGCCCGAGAGCTGGCGGAACATTCTGACCGGCTGGCGGGAGGTGTACTACCCGGCCTTCACCCACCTGACGGAAGCGCTCAAAACCGGTACGAACACCGCGCTGTCCGCGTATCCGGGTGACGAGCCGACTCTTTACCAGAGGCTGCCGTACCAGCCGCGGCTTGAGGCCGTCTTCCACCGCGCCATGACCGCCTTCACCCTGCGCACCATCGATGCCCTTGTTGACAGCGGTCAGTTCACGGCGGTGCGCCGACTGCTCGACGTGGGCGGCGGCGACGGGACCACCAGCGTCCGCCTCGCGGCCCGCCACCCCGAACTGACCTCGACCGTATTCGACATTCCGAGTGTGTCCCGCCTCGCCGGTCAAGCGACCGTGGTCGGCTTCGAGGACCGGATCACCCTGCACCCCGGGGATCTGTTCACCGATCCCTTTCCTCAGGGCCACGACACCGTGTTGTTCAGCCATGTGCTGGAAGTCTTCTCCGGCGACCAGATCACGACGCTGCTGCGGAAGGCATGCGAGATTCTTCCAACCGGCGGACGAGTCCTCATCTACGGGTTCAACGCGTCGGACGACGAGACGGAAGGCTGGTACTCCGCCCGCCTCTCGCTCTACCTCAACGCGCTGGCCAGTGGCCAAGGCATGGCCTATCCGGCGTGCGATTACGAGGCGTGGCTGCGACAGGCCGGCTTCGGGCAGATCAGAACGCTCAGGAACCTCCCGTACGAACACGGCCTGCACATCGGAGTGAAGCCATGACGCACCTTGACGGGCCGCGCAATACATTACGGTACATCGAACTCAAGAACGTCCGGCCCGCGGTGAATGCCCTCGTCCACGAATCACCCTTGCCTCCGGATTCGCCAGCAATGTGGCCTGCCATCGGGGAATACCCGATCTACAATTCCGACCTGTACCGGTCCCTCACCTCGGACGAGACCCGCAACAACAGATTCAGGGCGGCGCTGCAAAAGCTGTCCCAGGGAAAGGTTGTACTCGACATCGGTACCGGCGAGGAAGCCTTCTGGGCGCGCGAGGCCATCGCCGCCGGTGCACGCCACGTAGTGGCCATGGAGGTGATGGAAGACGCCTTTGCCGCCGCCGCCGAGAATGTCGGCCGGAGCGGCACGGGTGAGGCCATCACCCTGCTTCACGGGGCGTCAACGGACCTGTCGGTCGGTCGCCCGGCGGACGTATGCGTTGCCGAAGTGATCGGGTCCGTCGCGGGCGCGGAAGGCGCGGCGGCCATCCTCAGCGATGCCCGGCGCCGTCTGCTCAAGCCCGGGGCTGTCATCATCCCCCATCACTGTGACACGCAGTCCGCCGCCGTGTCCCTCCGCAAGGTCCTAGGCGGCCGGGAGCCGGCCTTTGCGGTCGAGGCGGTGCCGCTCTTGGAGCGGATCATCGGCTGGAACAGAGCTCCTTTTGACGTTCGCCTGCGTATCCGGAACCCTGATCGCGATGCAGTCATCTCCACCCAGGAAGCCGTTGAGGTGCTCGACTTCAATGGGGAGTTGCGCTGCGAGCAGGAACAGTCGGTGACATTCAAGGTTACGCGGTCCGGCCATATGGACGGCATACTGACCTGGCTGCAGATCGCCTGCCTGCCTGATGAAGTGCCACTCGACGCACTGCGCGACAACACCAGCTGGGCCTCCGTCTACTTCCCCCTGTTTGATCACGAAATACCCGTGGAGCCCGGTGACCAACTCCACGTCACCTTCCGAACCGAACTGAGCGACGATCACACGCATCCCGACTACCACATCAAGGCAACGCTCCGTGCTGGAGGCAGCGACTTGCACGCGCAGCACACATCTCTGCACCACGGAAAACTGCTGCACAGCCACCCGTTGTACCGCAGACTGCTGACGACGCATGAGGAGCGGTGAGGGTATTGCTGCGCAAGCTGGTTGTCGATATCGAGCCGCTCAAGTCCAGCGCATCATTCCGCAGACTCTGGATCGGCGGCGCGCTGTCCTCGGTGGGCAGCAGAATGACCTCCTTCGCGGTCATCCTCCAGGTGTACCAACTCACCGGATCCTCGGTGGCGGTGGGCGCGGTAGGTCTTGCCACCGTGGTGCCGATGCTCATCGTCGGGCTCATCGGAGGATCACTGGCAGACGCGCTGGACCGCCGCAAGCTGGTCTTGGCGACCACTACCGGAATGACCGGGACAGCGGTCCTTTTCGCGGTACTGGCCTGGGCGGGCAACCAGCAGGTGTGGCCGCTTTACGCCCTCACCGCCCTGCAGTCGCTGCTGCTGGCCGTTGACGCGCCGACGCGCCGTACATTCGTCCCGCGGCTGCTTTCCGAGCAGTTGCTGCCCGCTGGGCTTGCCCTGCAGATGCTGGCCTTCCATACCAGCGTGATGACAGGCCCCATTCTGGCGGGAATGCTAGCCGCGGCGGGCGGGGTGAAGGTCATTTACCTCATCGATGCTCTCACCTTCCTCGTCTCTCTCTACGCGGCTTTCCGGCTGCCCACGATGCGTGTGGAGGAACAGAAGACGAAACCTGGGATTAAATCCATCTGGGAGGGATTGCGCTACATAAGCCGCAATCGGATAGTGGGCGGCGCGATGCTCACCGACCTGAGCACCACCGCGCTCGCAATGCCTTTCGCTATCCTCCCGGCACTCAACGCCCTCAACTTCGGCGGCTCCCCCAGGACGCTGGGACTACTCAACGCCGCACCGGGTGTCGGAGCAGTGCTGGCCATGGTGCTGTCGGGTGCGGTCGGCCGCACCCGACGCAAGGGGGCCTGGCTCTTGGGCACGGGAATGCTGTGGGGCGGGGCGATCGCCTGCCTCGGGCTGACCGATCAGTTGTGGCTTGCGCTAGGGCTCTTGGGGATCGCAGGTGCCGCCGATGCGACGATCGTCGTGCTGCGGGGGGCTATTGTGCAGTCCAGCATTCCCGACCAGTTCCGCGGACGTGCCACCTCCGTCGATTTCGTCATCGGTGCAGGAGGCCCGCATCTGGGAAATTTCCGCGGTGGTGTCGTCGCTTCCGTCGCCACACCTTCGATCAGCGCGTTCACAGGCGGCCTCTCATGTGTTGTCGCCCTAGCAGTCGTTGCGCTGTATTTCCCCGCATTGCGGCGCTTCGGCTCGAATGCTGATCACCCCGGACCAGACCTCGGGGGCGATAAGCAAAACAGCCAGGACGACGTATCCGTCAGCGACAAGAACTGAATCGGCAAGGACTAGCTGCGAGGTGATCATTCGTGATGTATCCGTGCACGTCCGCTGCATGTCCCGTCTTGGATAGGTGACCGCTATGGTGAGGATCCTGGTCGGCAACGACTTCGATGATGTCCTGCGCACTCGCCCGGCGTCGGGCTGGTGGAACCAGCGCGTGGCATGGTTCGCGGAGGACGGCGACATCGTCATCATGCCGGCGGAGCCGGATGAATCCTTCCTTTCCTACGTAACCACGATGACGGGCACTCAGCGCTCATCGTTGACGGTACTGGTGCCACCCAGAGACGGTGGCCGCTCGGACACGTTGTCAGGGCGGAGCCTTACGGACGAGCGGCTGCTCGGCGAGATACGTACGGCACTTGCCGGACGCGCTGTCACCAGCGTCTTCCCGCTATGGCCCAGCGCCTCGGTCGCTCGCATGGCCAGCGCTCTGGGCGTGCCCAATGCCTTGGCCGGACACGGCTTCGCCGAACAGAGCGGGGGCGCTTTGCTGAACAGCAAGACGGCGTTCCGAGCAATCGCCGCGGGCGCCGGCGTTGGGCTGCCGCGCGGGCGCGTGTGCGCCGATCACGAGGACGCGGCAGACGCGATCTGGGAACTGGTGGGAGCAGGCCACATCGCCATGCTGAAGAAGGACTACATGTCCGGAGGCGCCGGAAACGAAATCGTGAGTCCCATACCCGACGTCACCCCGGTGGGCGCGAAGAATGTCGTGCCGGCCACCGACGAGGAATCCGTGCACAGGTACGTGGAAGAGCGATGGGACTGGCTCAGCGACGGGGGCAGGCACCGCTTCGTCGTGGAGCAATACCATCCGGGAAGCGTCGCATGCTTCGCGGAATTCTCCATCACCGACGACGATATCGTGTTCGGGGCAAACGGCGACATGCTGTCCGAACCGGTGGTGACGAAACAGATCATCCCGCCCCCGGAGTGTCCTCCGCAGGTGCTTGAAGAACTCACCCGCCAGGGGCGGCGCCTGTGCGAGCCACTGCAGGCCATGGGGTACCGCGGCACACTCGGCGCGGACGGTCTCATCACTCCTGCAGGCGAGGTGTTCTTCACCGAGTACAACGGGCGTGTCAGCGGCTCGACACACGTGTATCGCATCATCGGGGAGAAGGTCGTCGGCCGGGACTTCATGAAGGACCGTATTCTACTCGAGGGATTCTGGCCCAAGGGCTGGTCAGTTCCTTCATTCGATACGGCGGTCCAGCTTCTCACGGATGCTGGTCTTTCCTATGACCCCGACACCCGTAAGGGCGTGGTCATAAGCAGTGCCTTCGACCGGCGCGACGGCACTCTGCTGCACTGCGTCGTCGAGGAGAGCCTCGCACGCGCGGAAGCCACCGATGCGCAACTGGCGCGACTGTTCGCCGGCGAAGGCGGCAGCGAAGCCGCCCAATAGCGCAGGCATTTATGCAGGTGTCGTTGACGGGGGAAGATGATCAGAGGGTGGGGCTGTGACCTGCGGATTGTTCAGATGGTGCGGGTGGGATTGAGTCAGGACCGCTCGGGCTTCGTGACGCGAGTGCATCCGCCACGGCCACCACCTCCGGGAAGATCACCGGATCGCTATTCAGCCCTGGTGTGAGTTGAGAAGCCTTATCTCAACCGATCGTGGAACGGGTGGATCGAACAAGTTTCCCGCCGGGGTGATCTTCCCGTTGTACGCGCATGAAGGCAGGGCCTCTCGGTAACTCGGGGATGCGAATCTAACCGTGCAGTGCCGGGAGGCCCTGGAGCCGATGGTGTCCCTCGTTGTGGTGGTTCCGTGCCAGTTGGGGGTGGTTTCGCCGGTGAGGCGGCGGGTCATGAGGTCGGTCGTCGCGAGGTGGATCGTGGCTTCGGAGCGGTGGGGGTGGGTTTCGTAGTCGCGGGCGAGGCGTCGGTGGTGCATGAGCCGGCCGATGCTGCGTTCGATGGTCCAGCGTCTCGGGATGATTTTGAATCCCTTGGTGCCTGGCGGGCGTTGGACGGGGTGGACGTCGATGCCCAGGCGGGCGCCGTGGTTGATGGCCGTGGTGCGGTGGCCGGCGTCGGCCCAGACCTTGGTGACGTGCGGGTGGGCGGCGGCGATGCGGGTCGGCAGGGTGACACCGGCCGCGGTGTCGGAGACGCTGGCGGCGGTGACCAGGACGGTCAGCAGCAGGCCGAGGGTGTCGCAGCCGAGGTGGCGCTTGCGGCCGATGATGCGTTTCCCGGCGTCGGTGCCCTGACCGGTGAGGTGCACGTTGGCGGAGGTCTTGACGGTCTGGGAGTCCAGCACGCAGGCCGGCGGTTCGCCGTCGCGTCCTTCGCTCTCCCGGACCAAGCGCCGCAGCAGGCCGGTGAGTTCTTCGGACACGCCGTCCTGCTGCCACTTCGCGAAGTAGCCGTACACCGTGGCCCACGGGGCGAAGTCGTGCGGCAGGTAGCGCCAGGGGATGCCGGTGCGGTCCACGTAGAGCACCTCGTTCATCAGGGAGCGCAGATCGTGTTCGGGTGGGCGCCCGATGTCCAGGGCGTCCCTGCGGCGCCTGGTCCGCCAGGCCGTGAGGACCGGTTCGATCAGTGCCCGGCGTCCGTCCGAGAGGTCGCTGGGATACCCGTCGCGCGGGGTCATGTTTGTGATGTACCGCGCGGAGGGCGCCGGGTCCAGGGGACAAAGGGCCGTGCGCGGGGACGGGTTGGGAGGAGGCGCGAGGTGCTGGAACGAAACAGTCCTCTGCCGTCACCACACAGCCGCGCAGCTCGACTGCACCTCCCGCCCCGGAACCAGAGGGCCTCAAAATCATCCCGAACACAAATGAAACAGTCCCAAACGCTCAGTTAGAGACTGCGGGGTCCCCCGACTGTCGGGAATCCCGGCATTCGGGCAGGGATGGTGATTGTCGGCCCGTGGCGCTGCTTCTTGCGGAGCTTGACCCGCCGCTTCTGCCCCTGTTCGACGGCCGTCTTCGTCGGTGGAACGACCTCGGCTCGGCGGATGTCGGGCTCGAGGGCGAGGGAGGCCAGGAGCTGGTCGACCTCGTCGTCGGTGGCTGGGGTGTCGTACACGACGACCTCGGTCGACCACCGGTTGCGCTCCCCGACATGATCCTCACCTTGACCACGTACCGGGCCACTTGCAAGTACCCCATGGCCCCCGCCATGGCGTCCCGGCCGTAGCCGTACTTCGCGCTGATCTTGGCGAGCGTGATCTCCCACCCGTCCTGATGACGGATCAGCACGGTGAGCAGCGCCAGTGCCATGAAGTCGAGGCAGACCGCGTCGTCGACGGTCTCGTTGGGGATCGCCGCGAACCGAGGCGGCCGACCGGAGCGCTTCCTCATCGTGTCGCCGCCCGAGAGGCGATCAGCTCGTATGACGTGAGCGCCGTCGGACACGGCCTGACATCGTTGGCACTGGTGACGGCGAACCGTGGCTGCCACGAGAGTTCGAACCGCGTGGGATGACGCGGCGGCGTTCTGACGCCCTGGAGCTCCCCGTGCAAACCGGCTGAGAGGAGTCGGGGGAGCGCTTCTGCCCAGCACGGTTGCGCACACTATGGACGGCGGTGGGTGTCGGGCCAGGTTGTCGTGTCGTCCGCGCGGACATCGGTGAGGTCGGCACCGTCCAAGTAGGCGTCCGACAGGTTGGCTCCCCGCAGATCAGCACCGTGCAAGATTGCCTGCCGCAGGTCGGCGTGTTCCAGATGCGCGTCGCGCAGGTCAGCGTGCGACAACCGGGCACCTCGAAGGAGGGCGTGACGGAGATCAACGTTCACCAGTTGTCCGTCCTCCAAGTTGCTACTGGGCATGTAGGCACGGGACAGATTCGAATGGCGCAGGTTGGCACCCTGCAGCTGTGCCCTGGAGAGGTGCGCGCGGCGCAAATCTGCTCGCGACAGGTACAACGTGTGTTCCTGAGGATGCCCAGGGCGGCGGCCCAGCACGTACAGGGCGGTCTGTACGTCTGGGGCCCGGGCGGTCAGCCAGGGCACTTGGCGATCCACGGTGGGCGTGGGGTGTTCTGGTCCGTCGAGGGCGCCAACCGGCCATCGAGCATGTTCACGGACGAACGCGCACAGAGTGTCGGTGACGGTCGGTCGGTCGTCGGGAGAGTTCTTGGCGACCCGTTCGAGGGCGTAGATGCCCCCGAGCCGAACATCGCGTGTTTCGCTGCCGAGGTGATCGATCGCGCGGGTGAAGCGTTCCGTTATCTGCCCCTCGCGGGCGAGCCGGAGTTGCTGCCAGCCGACGGCTGCGCCCGCGACGACGACCAACCCGCCCATGGCTCGCAGCAATTGGCTGCGGAAGTCGTTCTGTACCCGGGACTGGGCTTGTTGCAGCTCGACGCGCTTCTCTGCGCTTGTCACCTGACCCAGCTCGCGCGACGCGAGGGGTGGATAGACCATTCGGGGCAGCCAGACGACCGCGGCCAGAGCGATCAGTACAACAACTCCGCCCAGTGCGCCGAGCACCCTTGGATGCGACCGCATTGGTACCACGTTCCCCCCTGTCGACGAGGCTGGACGCGCCACTTTGCCCCACTGCAAGGGCAGCCAGTCTCCGCACGCCGGAAGCCGCCAGGAATCCGGGCGGGATCTGGAAGGACGGGAGCATATTCCGAGCACTCGTCGCCTGGAAACAGCACCAGTCGGGATTGCCAGGAGACAGTGCCGATCTCGCCAATATGCGGCTGGAGGTCTTGGACACCGCCTTCGACTGCCGTGCGGACGCGCAGAGCGAGACGGCGGAGGGCAATCCGTACGGGGCGCGGACGAACCGGCTCTTGAGGCAGCGGCTGATGCCTGAGGCGATGTCGGTGACCCTGCCGTTCAAGATCAATGGCAAGCATCTTCGTGGCCTCGCGTATCAGCTGTGCGACGACTGCGACTACTACTTCTCCGACGTCTTCACGATCTCCGACGAGGAGGCATCGTGAGTAACGCCTCCGAGCGTCTGGCTTCCGAGACGCGCATCAAGGTGCAGGCTCGTAGCGAGGAGCGCCGTGAGGCTCACTACCACGAGGCGAGAGTCCTGCTGCTGATCGGACGCTTCACCACGGCACGAACAGGCCTTGCAGGACTCACCAAACTGGCCAAACTCGACTTCCTACTTCGCTATCCGGCGATGCTGGAGCGACTGCTCGACGAGAGCGGCGACAGCTGGCCCCGCGGCACCGAGCCCACAGCCGCCGAGCGACGGGCCGTCGAGAGTCGTATGACCCGCTCCCCCAGAGGGGCAGTGTCAGAGCGGCTGACGCCAGCTCAGCTGCTGGGCGATCTTGTTGTCGTCTTCCGCGTAGTAGGCCTTGGCCTCTGCCGTGATGCCCGCGCAGAGGCATTGCTTGGAGGGGGATTCGAGGGCGGGGCACTCGTCGTAGTGCCCCTCGGGGTTGTGATCGCTCATTGCGTCTCCGTGGTGTCGTTGGCGGGTGTTCGCCTGGTAGTACCCGGTGGCGGAATTGGACGGCGAAAGTGAGCAAATCTGTGACGGGTGGTGCGGGTGATGTACTGAGCCCGGCATTCGGGGCAGGCGCTCAGGGCCGTGCGCCGCTCGCCCGGGGCGTGCGGGGGAGGTAGCACCGGTCGGTCGCGTCGTCGAGGATGTGGCCGGCTGTCTGCGCGCCGCCGGGTACGGAGTGGAGACCGGACCCCGCACATCGGCCGGCCGGTCCTCACTGGTTGATCATCGGCCGTGCTGCTTGCGGCACGCGGCGACCGTGGCAGGGGCGGCGATCCCTTGCGCCCAGGAACAGACGATGCTCCCGTCGTACTCCTGCCGTGCGCGGGGCTTCGCGGGCCGGGGAGCGGCCGGTGTCGCCCGGCGAGTAGTACGGGGCGGCGCAGCCGTCTGCTGGGGGAACGGGCCCGTTCGTGCGAAGTAGCGCGGCGGGGGAGTTGCCCGGCGGCGCGGTGCCCGGGGCCGGCCCTCCCGGGGAGCGGGTTCCGCCCGGTCCGCATTAACTCTTCTTCTGTGATCGGGAGTTGCTGCGGGTTCCAGCGGGGGTGTTCCGGCGGGCCCCAGGGTGGTGATGGCGGGCGGCTCGATGGGGGCCGGCCAGAGCGGGACGGCATGCGCGAGCTGCGGGCGCTCGACGGGGAGCGCGGGCCGGGCGACGGGGACAGCAGCGGGTACTGCGACGCACCCCACCGCACAGAGGGCGAGTGGCAGGGCGACGGCCAGGAGGGCCGGGAGGTATCGCGGGTGCATGGTGCGACAGTGCCGTGCCCGGCGCAAGCGGCAGAACCTTGAAAGCCACACCGGACCGGGTGGGCCAACCATACGAAGGGCTCGCCCGGTCCCGCAGAGCAATGTAGGGAAGGTTGAGTGCCCGTCCTGACCAACCGCTCTGCGGCTGAGGCCCGGCGATGTCACGGGGAGGCGGCAGAATGCGGGGATGGATGCTTGTCATGACGCAGGTCGCGACCGTGCTGAGCAGGGCAGCCGGACTGGGCGTCGTTACTCGGCGCGTTGAGGATCGTTCACTGGCCGTGAACAACACCAGACGCGTACTCGCCGCCATCACCCTCGCCGGCGCCGTCCTGACCGCGAGCGCTTCGCTGGCCCAAGCTGACCCGACGCCGCCCGCAATTCAGAACACCGGCTGTCTGCCTAACGTCGGCCACATCCTGGATCTGCAGGAAGAGGAGCTTGGCCAGGACACCTCCAGCGCCATCACTGCATACACCACCAGCAGCCTCCTCATCACGGGCTACGACTCGACGGGCAACGATGCCCGGTACAGCTGTCTGCCGAACGCCGAGACAGGGAATTCGGAGTCGTACGCCGACGAAACCAGCTGAACGGCTTCAAGCCCGCCTGCTGACGACGGCCCTGCCTGCGGGAGGCAGGGCCGTCGTCACGTACGCACCCCAGCAGGCCCGTTTCTGGGACTCTCCCCCGCCAGACTGTTGCATCTTGCACTTCTGGTGCAATCTTGCATATTTCAGACATGTTCTGGATCGGTTCTCAATCAGTACGCTGACATCACTCAAACTTCCCTAATCCGTAGTTAGGGACGTTCCGTCGGAGCGGGTGCTTCTCGGGATGTTCGAGTACCAGGTTGTGACATCCATGGGCAGCCGGGCTGATCAGGCCTCAACGTAGACCGCGTGGGCGATCTTGGTGCTCAGGGTGGTGGCGGTCGCGTGGGCGCCGGACGGATGGCTAAAACTTCCCAGGCATCAATGCCTCAACGTAGAGCGGCGACGTCCGACGCCTTCGTGGTCGCCACCACCAGCAGGTCGGTGTTGGCGCCTGTCGGCGCCGGGCGGACGCCTTTGTGATGCCGGGCTTTGACGCCTTCCACCAGACTGCGCGGCGTCCGACGCCGTCAAGCGTCAACACCGACCACTTGATCACTCGTTGGTGTTGGTGGTGCGAGCCCATCG
The DNA here is from genome assembly GCF_044333135.1 of Streptomyces sp. NPDC021093. Taxonomy (NCBI): domain Bacteria; kingdom Bacillati; phylum Actinomycetota; class Actinomycetes; order Kitasatosporales; family Streptomycetaceae; genus Streptomyces; species Streptomyces sp. NPDC021093. The sequence continues at coordinate 71,055 of NZ_JBIRQJ010000021.1, forward strand.
TGCGGTGACCTCTTGCGATGCCCGAGCCCTCTGAGCTCCTGCATAGACCGGGGCCCGTGGGGTGAGCTGGTGCCACGAACAGCTAGTGAGGTGTCGGCCCGACCCATGCGGTTGAGGCCTGGGATTAGGTAGCTGAGTGGCTCCGCACCGTCAACCGGCTGCGCGCCCAGCTCACCGGAATCTTCCCGGCTTGGAGCGCGCTCTCGACGTCACCAACACCGGCCCGCTCGTCTTGCTGACCGGCTACCAAACGCCGGCAGCCCTCCGCCGGGCCGGCCGCAAGAGGCTGGAAACGTGGCTCCGTAATCGCAAGGTCCACCGCGCCGACCAGCTGGCCGAGGCCGCCTTCGAGGCCGCCGAGTGCCAGCACACCAGCCTGCCGGGCGAGAGGCTGACCGCCCAGCTGGTGCACACGTTGGCAGCGGAGGTGATGGCTCTCAACCAGCAGGTCGTCGAGATCGACAAGGCAATCGAGGCCCGGTTTCGCGAACACCACCACTTCGAAGTGATCACCAGCATGCCGGGCCTGGGTGTCATCCTCGGCGCCGAGTTCCTGGCCGCCACCGGCGGTGATATGGCCGTCTTCGGGACTCCTGACCGGCTTGCTGGCTCCGGCGGCGTCGCCCCGGCCCCACGGGACTCCGGCAAGATCAGCGGCAACCTGCGGCGCCCGCAGCGATACAACCGCAGACTCCAACGCGTCTTCTACACATCCGCCTTGTTCAGCATCCGAAAGTGCGAGGAGTCCCGCCGGTTCTACGACCGCAAACAAGCCGAGGGCAAGCGCCACACCCAGGCCGTCCTCGCTCTCGCCCGCCGCCGCGTCAACGTTCTGTGGGCCCTATTGCGCGACGGACGGAGCTACGAGCTCTCGCCACCGACGGCCCTCGCGGCTTGACAAACCGCATTAGGAATCGGTGACACGGGACAGGAGCGGCGGGAGCGCGGCAGGCCCGCCGGAACACGCCTGCATCCGCTGCGCACTCCTGCGCCCCGACCCCGCCCAGCGCCCGCGCCTGGTCCGAGATCCGCGACCACCTCCACGACCGTGCCGCGGAGGCCCGGCGTGAGGGCTGGCTCGGCGAGATCGAGGGCCTGGAGGTCAGCATCTCTTCCAACGCGTCCAGGTCCTTGCGCGTCCAGCGCGGCGGACGCCCCGGACGCGGCGCGTCCGCCAGAGCTTCGAATCCTCTGTCGAGGAATTGGTGCAGGGCCTTGCGCACCGTGACCACGTGCCACTCCACGACTGACGCGATCACGGGCGAGGTCCGGCCGTGGGCCGCGAGGCGCACACACTCCAACCGCATCCGCTCATTGGGCACGAGATCCCGGCGCCTCAACCGCCACCACAACTCAGCGACTTGGGCTGACGACAGCTCTACACGCAGCGGCGTCATTACCATGGCCGCCCCCTCCTGCCAGGTCCTCTACCCAAGCCGCACCGCAAATTACCAAGATCGCTTAGACGGTGGAAACGAGGCAGGACGGAATGCGCGCCATCGTGTACCTACCGGGCGACGGCAGGCTGGTGATCCGCTCACGATCGGGCGCTCCGGTGACGGCGGTGTACCCCGAGCTCCACGCCCTGGCAGACGCCCTCGCCGGAATGCCGGCCGTGCTCGACGGGGAGATCGTCGCCCTCGACGAGGAAGGCCGCCCCGACTTCGCGCGGCTCCAGTCACGGATGGGAGCCTCCCCGGCGAAAGCCGCCCGGCTCGTCGCGACGGTCCCGGTGCACCTGGTGCTCTTCGACGCCCTGCACCTGGACGACCGCAGCCTGCTCGACCGCCCGTTTGCCGACCGCCGCCGGGTATTGGAGGACCTCGGACTCCACGGGGCGCACTGGTCGACCCCGGCCGCGGTGGTTGGCCACGTCCGCGAGGCGTACGAGCTGACCCGCGAGCACCAGTTGGAGGGAATCGTCGACAACTGCTGGCGGCACCGTACGAACCGGGGGGTCCGTTCGAAGCCGTGGATCAAGGGCAAGAGCATGAACGGACCGCCGACGTGGTGGTCGGCGGGTGGGTGCCCGGCCGGGGAGCACTGTCCGGGCTGCCCGGCACGGTCCTGGTCGGCGAGCCCGACGGGTCCGGCGGACTGCGGTACACGGGCAGCGTCGGCACCCGCGGTCGAACGCGAACGCGCCAGCCTCGCCCACCTCCTGGCCGTCGCCGAGGCCGACGACTGCCCGTTCACCACGCTCCTGGACGTGCCCGGCGCCCGCTGGGTGCTGCCCCGCCTGGTCGGCGAAATCCGCTACGCCACACGGCCCCGGGCCGGACGGCTGAGGCATCCCTCCTGGTACCGGCTGCGCCCCGACCTGGCCCCCGAGGACGGCTAAGAGCTGTCCCGTAACTGATCTTTGAGTTGTTGGGGCAGGGTCGTTTACCTACCCGTCGAGGGCGAGGTTGTGCATCCGGGCGATGCCGAGC
>NZ_JBIRQJ010000022.1:0-8573 GCF_044333135.1 Streptomyces sp. NPDC021093
TCACTGGACACCCCGCAAGCCACCGGCTGAGCACCCCACCACTCCACCCGACAGCTCCGTACGCGGTTCCGTGATCATTGCGGGACAAGCCTTAGCGTACCCCTGCAAGGAATGGACTTGGAGCCCACGCGTCGCGAGCCATTCCTGGATGTGACGCTCCATGCTGGCGATTCTCTGTACCTGCCCCGCGGCTTCATCCATGCTCCGACAACACAAGACTCTCATTCGATTCACATCACCTTGGGTGCCGAGCCAGTTACCTGGGAGCACCTTCTCCGGGAGATACTCAAAGATTCATTATCCCAACAACAGATTTTTCGTGAAGCAGTTCCTCCTGAATTTGGCAGCCTCACCCCCGGTCAGCTGTCTGCACTGGCTGGATCCATTTTGGAGGCCTTGTCGGAGGAGATCGTCAAACCGAAGTCGAATCGGAAGCGACGGGAGATTAGGTCAGAAATTTCTGAGGGAATGAGGTTCGTCCTTCGGAGTCGCCTTCTTAGATCTCTCACGTTGTCCAACTGTATTATCTCCTCGTCGCTGGCCATGATTAGCTCTATCTGGATTCTCTACGTCGTGCGTGACTTGCAGTGGAGTTCTACCGCCAGTGGGATCGTGCTTGGCGTCGGGTCTGCGGGAAGTCTGGTTGGGAGTTTCTTCATAAAGTGGTCTGTCGAGCGCTTCGGAGCATTTCGGATCATGTTGGTCTCGGTGGCGTTCTATGGGCCGTGTGAGCTGACCACGGTAATGGTGGGGAGAGGGGCAATGGGGCAAGTTCTCGTTGGCCTGAGTTTCTTTCTTCTGACGGTCTGCGCCATAGTGAACAACACAGTTCAGCGAACCTTGCGTCAGGCGTTGTGTCCACCCGAGTTGCTTGGCCGGATGAATGCCTCCGTGCGTTGGCTGCAATGGACGCTCACGCCATTGGGTGCACTTGGTGGAGGGTGGGTAGGGTCACATTTAGGATTGCAGAATGCTATATTGTGCGGGTCCTCAGGACTGATCGTTGCTGCTGTCCTGCTGTTTCTCTCCCCTCTGCGCACGGAGAACTCTCTGCTTCGCCCGGGCCCCGAACTGGCGACGGCTCAGGAGACCTCATGACCCGATCTTGTCGAGTGAGCCTTTTCCAGCCTCACGCCGATGTGTGGCGATGGAGGAGAGCGGCTCTCACAGCATCGGTGAATCGATTGCTGATCCTGCGGAGCTTCCGCTGGGCCGCCGCGCACGCGGCGACGGACCGGGCCCATGGACTTCGGGCACCGCTGGTGGCCAGGTACGGGCCCTGGACGTTCACCGCGGTTCCGGGAAACGCCATGCACCGGCCACCGCAGGGAGGAAGCGGCCGAACAGGGCCGGCTTCCCCGGCAGCAGGGACCGTGCCGTGTTCCGCGTCGGGTGCTGGGGCGGGGCATCGATGTCGGGACACTGCGGAGTGTGGACGGCCCGCGCATCGCAGGTCTGCGCTGAATGTCCAGCGGCCTACCGCACCTCTGGCCTTCCGGTAGCAGGGGCCGGTCAAAGGCCTCTGTCGAGCCAGGCGAACAGGAGCGTGGTCAGGCCTGCATCACCGAAGAGCTGGAAGGAGGCTCCAGGGCCGTCGGCCCTGCGATGCGGGCACCGGCTGCGTCAGCCTGCTCGTGCTGTGGGTCCAGAGCCGCATGTAGCGGAGCCGGAGGACGAGACGACCATCCTGCCGCCGTGTCGTCGTGCCGCTGGTCAGGCCGAACGGGAACTCCCGTCGGCCGGCTGGTCCAACTGCGTTGGGCACCGCCGCTGATCGATGTGGACGTTCCTCAACCCGGAGGGTGTACCGCTGGAGAGCTGCCGGTTCACCCGCAGGGTCGAGGCCGCTGTACGGGCCGACGTCGAGGGGGAAGGTGGCCTCTTCCTCGATGGCGTCGGCGGTCTGCGGCAGGAACTGGGCGCTCTCAGGCTGGGCATGAGGTGCGTACTCTTGCCTCGTGATTGATCACGGTATTGATCTGCCCTGCTACCGCCTCCATGTCGTGCCTGCGGTCGTGGCGCTGGCCAGCCCGACCTGGCAGCGAGAAGTCTGGCTCGATCCGGATCAGTTCGAGGACCTCGACTACACCGTGCACGTGCTCTTCGACGATTTCTGTGATGCGAGCAATCCTCTGCCCTGGCTGGGGCAGTGCCTTCGCAGCGAGGAGGAAGTCGAGCTGATGGCCCGTCTTGGTGCGGCTTACAGCGCGGTACAGAACTCGGTCGGCGCCACTGCCGGCGACGAGGCCTATCTGGACTCACCCAGCTGGTCTGCCGTAGTCACCGCAGCAGCCAGGTTGGCCCAGGTACTGGTGGCCAACGATCACTCGTCGTTGGCCAAGCTGCATGACGCCGGCCTTCCCTGGCCGCTCGGCACCGAGCCAGTTTCGTCCGGGACGGAAGACCAGCACGTCGATTCATGACCGCAGCTAGTGCCGCACCAGGCAACCTTCGCCTCGTAGGACCGTTCTGAGATCATGGGCTCATGGACGAGGAAGTCATTCCGATCCTTCGGGTCGAGGACGCTGCTGCGACGGTGAGTTGGTACGAACGCCTGGGCTTCACCAAGCAGTGGGAGCATCACTTCGAGCCGGGGTTCCCCGCCTTCGTCGAGGTTGCACGTGGCCGGGTGCGGCTGTTCCTGTCGGAGCATCAAGGAGACGCCCGGCCCGATACGTTGGTGTATCTCCGCGTGGGGGACGTCGATGCCGTCGCCGCCGAATTCGGTGTTCCCGTGCAGGATGCTCCGTGGGCGCGCGAGATTGAGCTTCGCGACCCCGACGGCAATCGCCTGCGGGTGGGCACCCCCACGCAGTGACTCCCGCGGGCAGCGTCCGGCAGCGAGACTGCTGCGGTGGCGGAACGCGTGCGTGTTCGTGAGATCGATGACGGCGAAGGGCATCGGCTGCTGCGGATGGTCCGCAGGGGTACTGGGTCGGTGGTGACCTGGCGGCGGGCCCAGATGGTGCTGCTGTCCGCGCAGGGCATGCCGGTGGCGAGGATCGCGGAGGTGTCGTTCACCAGCGCGGACCGGGTCCGCGATGTGATCCACAACTTCAACACCGACGGCTTCGGCCCGCTGTATCCGAAGTACGCCGGCGGCCGCCCGAAGACGTTCACACTGCCCGAGCGCTGCGAGATCAAGAAGATCGCGAAGTCCAAGCCGGCCGAGCATGACCTGCCGTTCTCGACCTGGAGCCTGGCCAAGCTGGCGGACTTCCTCGTCGCCGAGGGGGTGGTCGACGACATCAGCCACGAGGGCCTGCGCATCCTGCTCCGCGAGGAAGGTGTCTCCTTTCAACGCCTGAAGACCTGGAAGACCTCCCGGGATCCGGACTACGCGGCTAAGAAGGCCCGCGTCGAGCACCTGTATGCCATCGCCGACGGCGAGGTCATACCCGAGGACGGCGAGCCCGAAGTCGTCTTCTGCATAGACGAGTTCGGGCCGCTCAACCTGATGCCCCACCCTGGCCGGCAGTGGGCCGAACGCGGAGGCACGCACAAAAACCCCGACCGCGAACCACGCCGACGCCGCCGGGCAACCTACCACCGCTACGGCGGGGTACGGCACCTGTTCGCCGCCCTCGACCTGGCCAAGGACAAGCTCTACGGCCACATCAAACCGGTCAAGCGGCGCACCCAGTTCCTTCAATTCTGCCGCTACCTGCGCACCCGCTACCCGCGCGAGGTCCGCATTGCGATCGTGGCCGACAACTTTTCCCCGCACCTGACCACGAAGAGATGCCAGCGCGTCGGGACCTGGTCTGCGGCGAACAACGTCGAGATCGCCTACACCCCGACGAACTCCTCCTGGCTGAACCGCATCGAGGCACAGTTCACGGCCCTGCGCTACTTCACCCTCGACGGCACGGACCACGCCGACCACAAGGAACAGGGCAGCATGATCCGCCGATACATCCTTTGGCGAAACCGCCACGCCGACGACCAGCGGCTACGTGCCGTCATCAACAGGGCAAACGTTGCTTGATCCGGCACTAGTGAACGACACCTCCGCGATCCTTGCCACCGGCATGCCCTGCGCGGACAGCAGCACCATCTGGGCTCGCCGCCAGGTCACCACCGACCCGGTGCCTCTGCGGATGATCCGCAGCAGCCGTCTGCCCTCATCGTCATCGATCTCACGGACGCGTACTCGTTCAGCCACTGCCCGAGAGTAGGGAACGGCCGACACCCAAGAACCTCACTCGGACCGATTGTCCCGTGCCAGGAGGGCCGCCTCCAGCCGGGCAATATCCTCGGCGTCCTTGGCCCGTCGAGGCCGTGAGGGATCCCAGATCGGCATCATCCGCTTGATCTCGATCTGAGCCTGCGGACTGACGATCGCACATGGCAGCCCACCTATGCGGCCCGGCCCGGCATCGAGCATTCCCTCAGGCCAGGGCGCACCGGCCCATGGCCCCCCGGCAACCACCACACGGCCGGCCATATCCCGGTCCAGGAGCGTGAAGCTGCTGTCCAGCCCGCCCTTGGCGAAATCGAGCTGCAGGTCAGATGGCGGTCCTGGGACCGGTTGATAGCCGCGCGACAACAAGCCTTCCGCCAGGAGCCCGGCATCGTCTGCCCAGGCGAACCAGTCGATATCCCCATGGTCTCGCGTGACCTCGCCGAGGAAGAAATCCATGGCCCATCCGCCGCGAAGCCACACCTCGACCTCAAGAACTCCGGCAACCCGCACGGTCTCAGCGATCAGGCGAAGCTGTTGATCAGCACGTCCCATGTCCACAGCCAGGCAGGCTACGCCGCAACCGCTCAGCCCAGCACCCTATTTGTCTCCCACAGGGCGAACGTTGCCTGATGCGGCACTAGCCGGAACCACCCTGACGCCATGCGGGCGGAACGGCGAGGCCCTGAGGCAAGGGGACGGAGACGCCGTACGGAACCAAACCGGACGGCTCGGGCCCGCTGGCAGTACCGAAGTCCACGGTGCCGCCGGTGAACTCCGCGTTGCCGAAGTACATGAGGCCGCCGGTGAACTCTGCGTTGCCGAAGTACACGGTGCCGCCGCTGAATGTCGCGTTGTTGAAGTGCACGGTGCCGCCGGTGAACCCCGCGCTGCTGAAGCTCACGTTGCCGCCGGTGAATGTCGCGCGGCCGAAGTCCACGTCGCCGCCGGAGAACGCCGCGCCGCCGAAGTGCACGGTGCTGCCGGAGAACGCCGCGCTGCGGAAGTCCACGGTGCCGTCGGTGAACCTTGCGCCGTTGAAGTCGATGTTGCCGTCGATGGTGACGTTGGTGAGGTCGAGGTTGCAGCCCTGCCAGGAGCGGTGTGTGTTCTGGGGGATGCGGTAGTGGTCTCCGATCAGGCGCAGGATCGTGTGGCGGACCTCGCGCAGTGCCCGGTAGTGGTCCTGCTTGGCCTGGTGGGCGTCGTGCCTGATCTGGTGGGCGTCGCGTTGTTCCTCGGTGGTCTCCGGGGTGTCGGGCAGGGGGTCGGGCGGGTGTCCGGGGTCGAGGGCGGAGGGCAGGCGGAGGTAGGCGCACAGGACGTCGATGCACGTCTGGCGGAGATCTTGGGTGGGGGCGTCGTCGGCGAGGCCGGCCAGGGCGTGGACTCCGCCGAGGCGGACGGCGGGGGAGTCGGAGCCGAGTTTGTCGACGGCCTGGGAGAAGCGTTCGGTGTGCAGACGGGTCGACTCGCGGTGCGCACCGGCCTCGTCCACGCGCTGACGGCGGTAGGCGACGACCAGGGCAACGAGCGCACCCGCTCCCGCGACCACTCCGAAGGAGAGTTTCACCAGGTCGAAGAGAGTCTTCGCGTCGAGCTTGGTACCCGTGTCGATCGCTTTGAAGTCGAGCAGCACCACCAGCCCGTAGAAGACGGCCCCGGCGGTGAGCACGGCGGCGGCGAAGGCCAGGAGCAGCGTCCGGCCGACCCTCCACAGCCGCAACTCCCGGTTACTTGGGTCGGGTTCAGGCTTTGGGGTGGCTGTCATGACCAGGAAGACACGGCGAGGACACCAGTGGTTGCACGCCACTCCAGAGCCCCGGGTGGCACGGCAGACAGAAGCGGCCGGCATCCGTTCCGCCCGAGGCCGGGTGGCATTGGGTGCCGGTCTTCCAGCCGCACCGCCCGAAGGGCGCCGCTGTCCTGTGCCAGAAAACTGTGGGCACATCCCCATCGTGGTCATCCACGTCGGACGAACTGGCTGATTCCCCTTCACGGCAGCGGCTCTACGAGCAATCGCGGTACTCACTGGCCGCCTCGACAGCTGCCGAGTAGGCCGACGGCACCATCGCCACTCCTTCTGTAGTTCGAGAAAGGCGCGCCGGAGTCTTCCCCGCTGGCATCGAGCAGGCACTGGAATCCTCAGCGCATCAGAGGACACTTCCCTACGCTCAGGCCATGGACGACGAGGAAGAGCAGCAGCATCTGCAGGTGCTCATCGATCTGCTGGGCCGCGGCAGGCCATTCGAAGATCTCACCACCCCTGACCCCCGCCGGGCTCCTGGAAGCCGACGGCTGGAAGCGACCTGGACGCGGACGACGCCGCAAGCGCCCCCTTCCACCTCTCCCACGCAGCATGGAACGCTCTCACCGTGGCGGGAGACCACCTGCATGCCCTGCGCACCAGCATCCTCGGCATCGAACCGTCCGGTCAGGTAACGGCGACCTTGCACACCCACGCCCAGGCGACGCTTGTCCGCGGCGTCATCGAGAACGCCGCCCGCGCCGTCTGGCTGCTCGCACCCGTCGACCGCTTGGTCCGCGTCCAGAGGCGACTGGCACTGCAACACAAGGACGTACGCTCCTCCACCAACCTCCACGAACTCCTGGGCGCCAAGCAGCCCAGGACACGCAAGGACCGCGAGACAGAGCTCAGACAGCTCGCCATCCAGGCGGGCACCCCGGCCCAGGCAGTAAAAGCGGCTCTCCGGGCTCCCGAATACACCCACATCGTCCGGGAGGCCGGCGATCACATCGGCCCCGGCGCCTACACAGTGGCCCTCTGGAGTGGCTGCAGCTCACTGGCTCATGGAGACATCTCCGGTGCCCTCATCTTCCTGCCGCGGCAGACCGTCTCGCAGGACGAAAACATGATGCTGGCCCAGGTCACGGGCAGCTTCAGCCTGCTCAGGCACTGCACGGCAGCAGGGCTGACGCTCTTGCACAGCGCCAGCTCCCTGTACCGCCAGCGTGCCAGCACGCCGCACTCACCGCCAGCGGCCGAGAGAACTTGACCCGCCCGGGGGCACCTAACAGAGGGGACACCACCTTCTCCAACGGCCTCGGCACATAGGAGGCCACGGCCCGTGCGGAGAAGGTCGAGAAGAGGTGCTCACAGGATATCGCCGATGCCCCACGGACCGCAGAGATCGTTCAGCCACCGGTCGGGCAGCTCACCGTCCCACCGCGCCGCCAGCGCGAAGCGGACGGACGACAGTCGCTCCAATGCGATCAGCGACACCGGGTGCGCCAACAGTTCATGCCGTCCATGCCGGGCGATCGAGGATTGGGGCCCGTACTCCGCGTACAGCCGCACCAGTCGCTCCTCGTACCGGGTCACGAACTCCTCCAGCCGCTCCGGGTACGTGTCCCGTTCCTCCTCGGGGATCACCGACCAGAGGACGGGCAGGACTTCCTCGGTCATGCCGTCGTCGAAGCGCACGTGCACGGCGAACGCGGCGTACGACCGCACCGCGACCGCCAACGCCGCGTCCGCGTCGCCTTCCCGTAGGTCCTCCGCCGCCCGGTCCACCGGTCCGCTGGTGTACGCATCCGTGCTCATACCGTGTTCCTCCTGGCCGTGCCCGCCGCCCACCGCATCCCCAACCGGTCGAGTTCCCACCAGCGTTCGTCGGTGAGTTTGTCGGCCCGCTTGCGGAAGTTCTCCACGATCATGCCGAGCTTCACGCTCACCACCTCGCCCTCAGCGCCGTCCTGAGCGCCTCCCGGCCCGTCGTGCGCCTCCAGCTGCTCCACGTGCTTGCGGGGCACGTTCAGATGCCCTTCACGGGCGTGGAAGGCCCTTGCGGCCCGCAGGTTGAGCCTCCACTTGTCGTTCTGCGTCCGCCGTTTCACCGGCCGCTCGTCCTCCCCGGCGGGTTGGAGGCCGAGGGAGTGCTCCAGGAGGTACTGCTGCGCGGCCACCAGCTGGTCCCAGCCGTACCGGCAGGACTGGACCCACTTCCCCAAGTCCTCGCCCTGCACGACGAGTTCACCCGCCCCGGTAGGAAGGGTGCCGCCGTTCTTCAGGTGCTGCTGGGTGAGCCGCAGGCGCCGCTGCCAGGAGGTGTCCCAGGCCGGGCACCACCCGGGGTCGATTTTGTCCAGCGCGTCCCGCCGCGTCTCGGTCAGCGCCCCGGCCTCCGACTCGACGGGAAGACCCGCCGCACGGCGTTCCGCGATCGTGTCCGCGATCCTGGCGGCCTTCCTCGTGTTCTTCAGCCAGCCACCCAGCTGCCGTCCTTCCCAGACCGCCGTCACCGGCGGCAGCAGGTGCCCGTGCGCCTCCGTCGCTGATGTACCGCACCCTGTACACCCTGCTCAGAGACACCGGCCGACGCCCCAACGAGATTGTCTCGCTGCCCCGCGACTGTCTCGAAACCCGCAA
>NZ_JBIRQJ010000023.1:0-3649 GCF_044333135.1 Streptomyces sp. NPDC021093
GCCACCGTCGGCGCCTCGAACACCGCCCGCACCGGCAACTCCACCCCGAACACCCCCCGCACCCGACTCACCAACCGGAATGCGGTCAGGGAATGACCGCCCAGGGCGAAGAAGTCATCACCCACACCCACCCCGGACACACCCAGCACCTCGGAGACGAGACCGCAGAGGATCCGCTCCTCAGGGCTGCGCGCCGCGAGCGCCCCCTCTCCTGCCCCGGCGGCGTACTCGGGTACCGGCAGTGCCCCGCGGTCGACCTTCGCGTTCGGGGTCAGCGGGAAGCGGTCCAGGACGACGAAGGCCGCGGGCACCATGTAGTGCGGCACCAGGGCTGCGACGTGCCGGCGCAGTTCCGCCGGGTCGGGCTCCCGCGTCCCTGACCTCGTGAGGTAGGCGACGATGCGCTGGTCGCGGGCCCGGTCCTCGCGCACCAGGACGATCGCACGGGAGACATCCGGGTGCTGCGCCAGCACGCCCTCGATCTCGCCTGGTTCGACGCGGAAGCCCCGCACCTTCACCTGGTGGTCCGCCCGGCCGCGGAACTCAAGGAGTCCGTCCGGCGTCCAGCTCGCGAGGTCTCCGGTGCGGTACATCCGGGTGCCGGGGGCGCCGAACGGGTCGGCCACGAAGCGCTCGGCGGTGAGCAGTGGCGAGCCGCGGTAGCCGCGTGCCAGTCCCGCGCCCGCAACGTACAGCTCCCCCGTCTCCCCCTGCGGCACCGGCCGGAGCCGCTCGTCCAGCACGTGGACGCGGGTGTTGTCCATGACGCGGCCGAGCGGCAGCACGCCCTCGGGGGCGCGGTCCCCGGGGGCGAGCCGGAACTCCGCGATGTTCACCGTCGTTTCGGTCGGACCGTAGACGTTGACCACGGTGGCCGCCGGGTGACGACGGCGCCATTCCGCCAGGGCAGGACCGTGCAGCGCCTCGCCGCCCAGCATGAGCAGCCGGGTCGGCGAGTATCCGTCGGGAAGCAGTTCCAGCAGGGGCAGATGGCTGGGGGTGCCCTTCAGGAAGGTGCAGTCGACCTTCTGACCGTGCCCGTCCTCCGCCAGGGCGTTGATGAGTACGCGCCCTCCGCCCGCCAACGGCGCCCACAGTTCCGAAACGGTCATGTCGAAGGAGCACGGGGAGTGCCACAGCGAGGTGCCGCCCGGTCCGAGGCTCGGATATGCCCGGGTGGCCCAGGCCAGGTAGTCGGCGAGGGAGCGGTGCTCGATCGCCACTGCCTTCGGCTTCCCCGTGGAACCGGAGGTGTAGTTGACGTAGGCCGTGTTGGCCGGGAGCAGGGGGGCGAGGCGCTCCCGCTGCGTCAGGTCCGTGTCCGGCTGCCGGGAGAGTTCGGCGGTCACCTCCGGGGAATCCAGTACGAGTTCGCGGCCCTCGGTCCCCTCGACCCCCGGCCCGGCCTGCACCCTGAGTACGACGTCCGGGCGCGCGTCGGCCAGCAGGAAGGCGATGCGCTCCTGCGGATAGTCCAACTCCACCGGCAGGTAGGCGGAGCCGGATTTCGCGATGGCGAGCAGGGCGACCGCCAGCTCGGCGCCTCGCGGCAGCAGCACGGCGACGACCCGCTCGGGTCCGGCCCCCCGCGCGGTCAGCAGCCGGGCCAGCCGGTTCGCCCGCCCGTTGAACTCCCGGTAGGTCAGGTGGGTTTCACCGGAGCTGACGGCGGGGGCGTCGGGGGTACGGCGGACCTGGGCCTCGACGAGTTCGGGGAGCGTCACCTCGGGCAGCGACCGCACCGCCCCTTGCCGTTCGGCAGTGATTTCCGGACGGTGCGTCATGCCGAGCTCCTCGTGAGGGTCTCTGGGGGCGGAAGAAGTAGTGGAGAAGAAGGGAAACCTTAAACAGGACGGACTTTCATCCTCTTATTGAAGCCCTATCCGCAGCCGCCATCAGTAAAAGGAAACAGGGCAACTCGGTCGATAACAGAATGATAGAAAAGGGGGATAGTTTTCGATGGAGACCAAAAGGAGAGGGAAATGGGCGCGATGAATAATTCCCCGTTCGATGACGTTCTTCCGCTGACACCGCTCCAGGAAGGAATGTTCTTCCAGTCTCACTACGACGCCGACGAAATCGACGTCTACCACGTGCAGTTCGTACTCGCCCTGGACGGACCGGTCGATCCGGGCCGCCTGAAGGCCGCGGCGGCAGCCGTGGTGAATCGCCATCCCGTTCTGCGGGCCGGCTTCCTGCAGCGGCAGAACGCACAGCCGATCCAGGTCATCCACCGCAGCGTGGAACTGCCGTGGGAAGAGGTCGACTTCGCCGCCCCGGACCCCTCCGGGGCGGGCTCGTCCGAGGCGGAGTCCTCCGGGGCAGAGCCCTCCGGGGCGGAATCCTCGGAGGCGGCATCCGGCCCCGAGGACCGGTTGCGGTCCCTCCTGCTCGCGGACCGGGCCCGGCGCTTCCCGCTGGACCGGCCCCCGTTGGTCCGCTTCGTTCTCGTCCGGTTCGGGCCCGACCGATACCGGTTGGTGCTCAGCTGTCACCACATGGTGCTGGACGGCTGGTCCGGCCCCCTGCTCGTCCGCGAACTGTTCACGCTGTACGCGGACGGACCGGACAGTGCGTCGCTGCCCCCCGCCGTTCCCTACCGCCGGTACTTCGAATGGCTCGCCACCAAGGACCTCGCCGCCTCGGAGCAGGCCTGGCGGACGGCGCTCGACGGCATCCCCGGCCCCACTCTGGTGGCTGCGGCGGCTCCCGGGCGGGCGGTCGTCATGCCGGAACGGCTCTCGGCCCGGCTGCCGGTGGACTTCGGCACCGAGCTCAACCTGTTCGCACGGCGGCAGGGCCTGACCATGGGCACCCTCCTCCAAGGCGCCTGGGCCACCGTCCTCGGCCGTCTCACCGGCAGCGACGACGTGACCTTCGGCACCGTCGTGTCCGGCCGCTCCCCGGAGATCCTCGGCATCGAGTCGATGGTGGGGATGTTCATCAACACCATTCCGGTACGGGTACGTTCACAGCCCGACGAGCCGATGCTGCGCCGCCTCGCCCGACTTCAGGAGGAGCAGGGAGGGCTGCTGGCCCACCACCACCTGCGGCTCAGCAGTCTGCAACGCGCCGCGGCCGGCACCGGTGAACTCTTCGACACCGTCGCGGTGTTCGAGAACTACCCGGAGGGAGCGGCCGGATCCTCGTCGTACGCGGGCCTCCGGGTCGGCGTGGTCGACGGTCACGATGCCGCGCACTTCCCGCTGCGGGTGATCGGAGCACTCTCCGGCAGCCGGCTGCAGCTTCAGCTCGAATACCGGCCCGACCTCTTCGAGAGGGCGGAGGCGGACCGCATCCTCACCGTTCTCGCGGACGTACTGCGTGGCCTGGTCGCCGACCCGGACCAGGACTTCCGGAAGGTGGTCGCCGCCCTGCCCTCCGGTCCGCGCGAAGCGGGTGCGGCCGCTTCGGACGCCGTGACTGCCACGGAAGCGGTCGTCGCGGCGGATGTCCCCCGGTCACCCGCCATGGACATCCTGCGTGGCCTCTTCGAGAAGGTGCTGGGTGTGTCCGGGGTGGGTGTGGGTGATGACTTCTTCGCCCTGGGCGGTCATTCCCTGACCGCGATCCGGTTGGTGAGTTGGGTGCGGGGGGTGTTCGGGGTGGAGTTGCCGGTGCGGGCGGTGTTCGAGGCGCCGACGGTGGG
>NZ_JBIRQJ010000024.1:0-1990 GCF_044333135.1 Streptomyces sp. NPDC021093
GGGGTGATGGGTGGCTGGTCGTTGTTTGAGAACTGCACAGTGGACGCGAGCATCTGTGGCCAAGTTTTTAAGGGCGCACGGTGGATGCCTTGGCACCAGGAACCGATGAAGGACGTGGGAGGCCACGATAGGCCCCGGGGAGCTGTCAACCGAGCTTTGATCCGGGGGTGTCCGAATGGGGAAACCCGGCAGTCGTCATGGGCTGTCACCCATACCTGAACACATAGGGTATGTGGAGGGAACGCGGGGAAGTGAAACATCTCAGTACCCGCAGGAAGAGAAAACAACCGTGATTCCGGGAGTAGTGGCGAGCGAAACCGGATGAGGCCAAACCGTATGCGTGTGATACCCGGCAGGGGTTGCGCATACGGGGTTGTGGGATCTCTCTTTCACGTTCTGCCGAGCGTGAGACGAGTCAGAAACCGTTGGTGTAGGCGAAGGACATGCGAAAGGTCCGGCGTAGAGGGTAAGACCCCCGTAGCTGAAACATCAACGGCTCGTTTGAGAGACACCCAAGTAGCACGGGGCCCGAGAAATCCCGTGTGAATCTGGCGGGACCACCCGTTAAGCCTAAATATTCCCTGGTGACCGATAGCGGATAGTACCGTGAGGGAATGGTGAAAAGTACCGCGGGAGCGGAGTGAAATAGTACCTGAAACCGTGTGCCTACAAGCCGTGGGAGCGTCGCTGTCATTCTTCGGAATGGCAGTCGTGACTGCGTGCCTTTTGAAGAATGAGCCTGCGAGTTAGCGGTGTGTAGCGAGGTTAACCCGTGTGGGGAAGCCGTAGCGAAAGCGAGTCCGAACAGGGCGGTTGAGTTGCACGCTCTAGACCCGAAGCGGAGTGATCTAGCCATGGGCAGGTTGAAGCGGCTGTAAGAGGTCGTGGAGGACCGAACCCACCAGGGTTGAAAACCTGGGGGATGACCTGTGGTTAGGGGTGAAAGGCCAATCAAACTCCGTGATAGCTGGTTCTCCCCGAAATGCATTTAGGTGCAGCGTCGTGTGTTTCTTGCCGGAGGTAGAGCACTGGATAGGCGATGGGCCCTACCGGGTTACTGACCTTAGCCAAACTCCGAATGCCGGTAAGTGAGAGCACGGCAGTGAGACTGTGGGGGATAAGCTCCATGGTCGAGAGGGAAACAGCCCAGAGCATCGACTAAGGCCCCTAAGCGTACGCTAAGTGGGAAAGGATGTGGAGTCGCAGAGACAACCAGGAGGTTGGCTTAGAAGCAGCCACCCTTGAAAGAGTGCGTAATAGCTCACTGGTCAAGTGATTCCGCGCCGACAATGTAGCGGGGCTCAAGCGTACCGCCGAAGTCGTGTCATTCATACAACAGGGCCAACGCCTGTATGGATGGGTAGGGGAGCGTCGTGTGCCGGGTGAAGCAGCCGCGGAAGCGAGTTGTGGACGGTTCACGAGTGAGAATGCAGGCATGAGTAGCGATACACACGTGAGAAACGTGTGCGCCGATTGACTAAGGGTTCCTGGGTCAAGCTGATCTGCCCAGGGTAAGTCGGGACCTAAGGCGAGGCCGACAGGCGTAGTCGATGGACAACCGGTTGATATTCCGGTACCCGCTTTGAAACGCCCAATACTGAATCAGACGATGCTGAGCCCGTGAAGCCGTTCCGGACCCTTCGGGGAAAGGAAAGTGGTGGAGCCGGCGACCCAGATCTGTACTAGGTAAGCGATGGGGTGACGCAGGAAGGTAGTCCAGCCCGGGCGGTGGTAGTCCCGGGGTAAGGGTGTAGGCCGTGTGATAGGCAAATCCGTCACACATTGAGGCTGAGACCTGATGCCGAGCCGATTGTGGTGAAGTGGATGATCCTATGCTGTCGAGAAAAGCCTCTAGCGAGTTTCATGGCGGCCCGTACCCTAAACCGACTCAGGTGGTCAGGTAGAGAATACCGAGGCGTTCGGGTGAACTATGGTTAAGGAACTCGGCAAAATGCCCCCGTAACTTCGGGAGAAGGGGGGCCATCACTAG
>NZ_JBIRQJ010000024.1:2085-3310 GCF_044333135.1 Streptomyces sp. NPDC021093
CATGAGCTGGGGGTGGCCGCAGAGACCAGCGAGAAGCGACTGTTTACTAAAAACACAGGTCCGTGCGAAGCCGTAAGGCGATGTATACGGACTGACGCCTGCCCGGTGCTGGAACGTTAAGGGGACCGGTTAGTGCACTTTCGGGTGTGCGAAGCTGAGAACTTAAGCGCCAGTAAACGGCGGTGGTAACTATAACCATCCTAAGGTAGCGAAATTCCTTGTCGGGTAAGTTCCGACCTGCACGAATGGCGTAACGACTTCTCGACTGTCTCAACCATAGGCCCGGTGAAATTGCACTACGAGTAAAGATGCTCGTTTCGCGCAGAAGGACGGAAAGACCCCGGGACCTTTACTACAGTTTGATATTGGTGTTCGGTTCGGCTTGTGTAGGATAGGTGGGAGACTTTGAAGCTGTGACGCCAGTCATGGTGGAGTCGCCGTTGAAATACCACTCTGGTCGTGCTGGATGTCTAACCTAGGTCCGTGATCCGGATCAGGGACAGTGTCTGATGGGTAGTTTAACTGGGGCGGTTGCCTCCTAAAGAGTAACGGAGGCGCCCAAAGGTTCCCTCAGCCTGGTTGGCAATCAGGTGTTGAGTGTAAGTGCACAAGGGAGCTTGACTGTGAGACCGACGGGTCGAGCAGGGACGAAAGTCGGGACTAGTGATCCGGCAGTGGCTTGTGGAAGCGCTGTCGCTCAACGGATAAAAGGTACCCCGGGGATAACAGGCTGATCTTCCCCAAGAGTCCATATCGACGGGATGGTTTGGCACCTCGATGTCGGCTCGTCGCATCCTGGGGCTGGAGTCGGTCCCAAGGGTTGGGCTGTTCGCCCATTAAAGCGGTACGCGAGCTGGGTTTAGAACGTCGTGAGACAGTTCGGTCCCTATCCTCTGTGCGCGTAGGAATATTGAGAAGGGCTGTCCCTAGTACGAGAGGACCGGGACGGACGAACCTCTGGTGTGCCAGTTGTCCTGCCAAGGGCATGGCTGGTTGGCTACGTTCGGAAAGGATAACCGCTGAAAGCATCTAAGCGGGAAGCCTGCTTCGAGATGAGTATTCCCACCCCCTTTGAGGGGTTAAGGCTCCCAGTAGACGACTGGGTTGATAGGCCAGATGTGGAAGCCCGGTAACGGGTGGAGCTGACTGGTACTAATAGGCCGAGGGCTTGTCCTCAGTTGCTCGCGTCCACTGTGTTAGTTCTGAAATAACGAACAGTCCTGTG
>NZ_JBIRQJ010000025.1:0-2205 GCF_044333135.1 Streptomyces sp. NPDC021093
AGAGAGGCCACCACCAGCCCGACAGCCCCAGCCGAAGGCGCGAAGCGGGCAGCACGTCACTTACCGCTCTATGAGAGCCCCGAGCAGACGTCAAGCCCAACTACCGCCGGGTTCAATGGACTACCGGTAGGAGGCTCGGGTATCGCGGCGTGCTGCGTCGAGGTAGTCGGTGATGGCTCGGTGGTTCTTGGTGAGGCATTCGATTTTTTCGGCCATGCGGTCGCGTTCGTGTTCGAGCGTTGCGACCATGTCTGGCGTGACGTAGGGCATGTGGATCGTGCGGGGGGTGTTCAGGCAGGGCAGGATCTGCTTGATGATCCGTGTGGGCAGCCCTGCGTCGAGCAGGCCTCGTACCTGGAGAACCCGGTCAACGACGTACTCCTCATAGTCCCGGTATCCGTTGGGCAGTCGATCTGACGCGATCAGTCCCTGCTCCTCGTAGTAGCGCAGCAACCTCACCGGAGTCCGCGTGTGCGTCGACAACTCACCGATCCGCATATCCCTCTCCTCGCCCTCTGTGGCTGGCGTCGTGTGACTCAGCGGACACCGACTTGACCCTCACACTAATGTCACCCTTCGATCATAGGGCCATGACACAAACACACGCTGTGCCATCTCCCTCGCTAGCGAACGCCCGGCTCCCACTGGCGGGTCTTCTGGCCTTGGCCGCCACCGGGTTCATTACGCTCCTGACCGAGACGATGCCCGCCGGGCTGCTTCCCGGGATGAGCCGAGACCTGGGTGTGAGCGAGAGTGCTGCCGGGCAGAGCGTCACCGTCTTCGCGATCGGGGCGATCCTCGCCGCGATCCCGCTCACCAAGGCGACGATCGGCTGGCCGCGCCGACACTTGCTGCTGGCGGCGATCGCAGGATTGGTGATCGCCAACACCGTCACCGCGCTCTCCGAGAGCTTCGCACTTACGCTGGCCGCCCGGTGCCTCGGCGGCATCGTCGGCGGGTTGCTCTGGGCGCTGTTGGCCGGGTACGCGGTACGGATGGTTCCCTCACATCAGCGCGGCAAGGCAATGGCGATCGCGATGGGGGGCGCAATCGTCGCCCTGTCCGTCGGAGTTCCTGCTGCGGCGTTTCTGGCCAAGCTCGTCGAGTGGCGATACGCGTTCGGGATCATGACCGCCCTCACGCTCGCGTTGATCGTGTGGGTCGTCGCGGCGGTGCCGAACTTCCCCGGACAGCCCAAGGGCTCACGGCTCCCGCTCACCCGTACCTTCCGCATTCCCGGCGTAGCGCCCGTGCTCTTCGTGACCCTCACGTTCGTGCTCGCCCACAGCATCCTCTACACCTACATCGCCCCGTTCCTCAAGCCGCTCGGCATGGCAGGTCAAGTCGACGCCGTGCTGCTCACCTTCGGTCTGGTGTCGCTGGTGAGCATCTGGATCGCCGGAGCGCTCGTCCATCGGCACCTGCGCCTCCTCATGATCCTCGCGTGTGTGCTCTTCGCGACATGCGCGCTGCTGCTCGGCATCTTCTCCGGCGTGCCTTCGCTCGTCTACGCCAGCGCAGCGCTCTGGGGGCTCGCGTTCGGCGGCACCTCTACCCTGTTGCAGACCGCAGTCGCCGAAGCAGCAGGCGACGCCGGCGATGTCGCCCAAGCACTCCTCACCACCGGATGGAACGTCGGAATCGCCGGTGGCGGCATCATCGGAGGCATCGTCCTCAGCGGATTGGATGCATCCTGGCTGAGTTGGGTCACGCTCGCACTGCTCGTCCCTGCACTCGCCACTGTGCTCGCGGCACACAAATACGGGTTCACCAAGGGAGAGCTCGGCAGCCGCTAAACCACCGCTGCCCCTGACTGAGACCCGGGAGCAAAACCCAGTGGATCGCTCATGGGTCCGGCGATCCGTACTCACGGAAAGGAATCTTTGAAATCGACCTCATTGATTGGATGTCTTCTGCCACGGCACTGCGGACACCACGGCGTTGTTTAGCCGGTCCGCGTAGATCCGGTACGCCTTGCGCTCGGCCAGGGACGCGCCGTTGGCGCCGAGTGTCGCCGCTGCGGCGAGCAGCGTGTGGTGCAGATCGGGCTGGGCGGTGACGTGCAAGCTGCAGCCCTGCGCACGCGGCGCACCTCACGTCCCGTGCGCAGGGCCTCCCGCGCCGCTTCTCTCATAGAGCGGTAAGTGACGTGCTGCCCGCTTCGCGCCTTCGGCTGGGGCTGTCGGGCTGGTGGTGGCCTCTCTG
>NZ_JBIRQJ010000027.1:0-1531 GCF_044333135.1 Streptomyces sp. NPDC021093
CTAAGAGCTGTCCCGTAACTGATCTTTGAGTTGTTGGGGCAGGGTCGTTTACCTACCCGTCGAGGGCGAGGTTGTGCATCCGGGCGATGCCGAGCATGGCGTGGTGAACGCCGTCGCCTTTGAGTCGGCAGTCGCGGAGGATCTTCCAAGTCTTCATGCGGGCGAATACATGCTCGACGCGGGCGCGGACCTGCTTGTGGGTCTTGTTGTGAGCCTGTTTCCACTTGGGGAGTTCTTCGCCTGCGCGGCGGCGGTGTGGCATGACGAGTCCGGTGCCCGGATAGCCGCCGTCGGCGATCGTGATGGTGCTGCCGACGGCGTTCTTCGCGCCGGAGTCCGCCCATGCCTTGCAGCCGTTGCGATTGCCCGGCAATGGTCGGCCAACGACGACGACCAGGCGACTATCTGCGTCGATGACCACCTGGTGGTTGGTGGAGTACCGGTAGTTCTTCGACTGCTCAGCGATCGTGTGATCACGGGTGGGCACCAGGGTGCCGTCCACGATGAGCACGGTGTCCTTGCGGAACCTCTGGCGGGGCTGAAGCGCGAGCCGTGGGCCGAGGTGGTTGATGATGCGGTCCGCAGCCGACTTGGAGACGCCGAACAGCGGAGCAAGCTGGCGGAGCGTTAAGTTCGTGCGCCAGTAGGCCATGACCAGCAACAGCCGGTCCTCCAGCGGCAGGCCCCACGGCCGCCCTCGGCAGGCGGTGTCGGCCTCCCCGCGCCGCAGCATGGTCACCAGCTTCGCGAACTGGCGCGGGCTCAGCCCGGTATACGGGGATATCCAGGACGGCTCCGACGCCGTGATCAGACCAGCCACACCGGGATCATCACATCAGACCGGCCGCCGCCAAGACGGTTGTCGCAGCTACGCTTCCACAGCGCAGTTGATGTTGAGCAAGGGAGAGTTCATGAGTCGGCCACTGCTGTTCCTTGATGTGGACGGGCCGCTCAACCCCTACGCGGCCCAGCCCGAGAGACGTCCCGACGGTTACACCACGCTCAGAGTGCCCCAGGACAGCGGGACTCCAAGCGAACACGCAGGACTTTCGGCCCGGCGGCGGCCCTTGCGGGTCTGGCTCAACTCGGAGCACGGACGAGCCATGCTCCGGCTCAACTACGAGCTGTGCTGGGCCACTACGTGGATGGACGACGCCAATCGGTGGATCGCCCCGGTGCTTGGCCTTCCCGAACTCCCCTTCGTCGACTTCGGCGACGCCCTGTTCCAAGAACGCCCCGACGGGGTCCACTGGAAGACTGGCCCTCTGGTGGACTACGCAGGCGGCCGTCCCTTTGCCTGGGTGGACGACGAGCAGAGCGGCCTCGATGACGTGTACGTAGCCGCCCACCACGAGGGCCCCGGGCTTCTCCACCACGTCAACCCGCGAATCGGCCTGCGCGAGGATGACTTCCGCACGCTCGCCGATTTCGCTCGATCACTGGACACCCCGCAAGCCACCGGCTGAGCACCCCACCACTCCACCCGACAGCTCCGTACGCGGTTCCGTGATCATTGCGGGACAAGCCTTAG
>NZ_JBIRQJ010000028.1:0-1340 GCF_044333135.1 Streptomyces sp. NPDC021093
GGCGAATTCCAGGGGTCGTAGCAACACAGTGGTCAACTGGCTGTCGCCAGGAGCTTAGCGAGACGCTCGGCTGGGGTTTCCCAGCCGAGCGTTTTGCGTGGCCGGCTGTTCAGCTCGGCGGCGACGGTCACCAGGTCCTGGGAGGTGTGGGCGGCCAGATCGGTGCCCTTGGGGAAGTACTGCCGCAGCAGCCCGTTCGTGTTCTCGTTGGAGCCGCGCTGCCAGGGGCTGGCCGGATCGCAGAAGTAGACCGGGATGCCGGTGGACACGCTGAAGGACCGATGCGCGGTCATCTCGGAACCCTGGTCCCAGGTCAGGGACCGCCAGAGGTGGCGCGGGAGGGTCTGGATGGTCGTGGCGAGCGCGTTGCGGGTGGCCAGGGAGCTGTGGCCTGTGGGCAGGTGGACGAGCATGAGGTAGCGGGTGGAGCGTTCGACCAGGGTGCCGATCGCGGACTTGCCGTTCTTGCCGATGATCAGGTCTCCCTCCCAGTGGCCGGGGACGGCTCGGTCTGCGGCTTCGGCGGGCCGCCGGCTGATCATGACCATGTTCCTGACGGGGCCCGGCTGGCGCTTGTAGGCGTGACGGTGCGGGCGGCGCATGGCGCGGCCGGTCCGTAGCGAGCGGGTCAGTTCCCGGCGGAGCTCTCCGCGGCCTTGGACGTAGAGCGCCTGGTAGATCGTCTCGTGGGTCACGTGCATCTCCGGCCGGTCGGGGAACCGTGCCCGCAGAGCGTGGCAGATCTGCTCGGGGCTCCAGCGCATCGCCAGGTGATCCTGGATGAAGTCGCGCAGTTCGGGGTTCTGGCCGATCTTGCCCACCTTGGGCCGGGGGCGGCGCCGTTCGGCCCGGCGGTGGGCGTGGAAGGGCTGGTAGGTGAAGCCGCCCCGGGGCATGGGCCGCCGGTTGCGGCGGATCTCGCGGCTGACGGTGGAGGGGCTGCGGCCCAGCTCGGCGGCGATCTGCCGGACCGACGCCTTCTCCCGCAGCCGGTCGGCGATATGGATACGGTCGCGCTCCTGGAGATACCGCGACGGCGCGGGAGACAGCTCCCCCGAACCCGGTGCCGGGGCAGGCCCCGGCACCGGGTAGATCGGAGGGACTGCCTTCCGGCCGCCTGGCGGTGAGTGCCAGCCGTTGCGCCACCGCTTGCCAGTGCGCAGGTTGATGCCGACTGTCCGGGCGGCTTCCCGCGTGCTGTACCCCTGCTCCATGAGCAGGAAGTATGCGGCCCGCTCGCGGGCCATCCCCTTCCCGGTCGGCCGCCCCCGGTTCTCCCGGATCTCGAACTCCATCGCATCCCCTGAGCTGGGGTGTTGCGACAACCACTAGAACTCAAG
>NZ_JBIRQJ010000029.1:0-1151 GCF_044333135.1 Streptomyces sp. NPDC021093
TCTGCTGGCGGGGCGGGTGGCGCGGGCGGGTGCGGCGCGGGCGCCGTTGGTGGCGGGGGTGCGTCCGGAACGGATACCGCTGTCGTACGCGCAGCGGCGGCTGTGGTTCGCGTTCCGGCTGGAGGGCCCCAGTCCCACGTACAACTGCCCGCTGGTCCTGCGGTTCTCCGGTCCGCTGGACCGGGAGGCGCTCGCGGGGGCGGTCGCGGACGTGGTGGCCCGGCACGAGTCGCTGCGGACCCGGTTCGTCGAACTCGACGGCGAGCCCTGCCAGCAGGTGATCCCTGTCGGCGACGCCCGGGTCGTTGTGGACGGCCCCCGCCCGGTGGCCGGGGAGGAGGAACTCGACCGGCTGCTGCGCGAGCACTCCGCGTACCGTTTCGACCTGGCCGCCGAGATCCCGTTCCGGGCCACCCTCTTCGAGCAGGCCCCCGACCAGCACGTCCTGCTCCTGCTGGTCCATCACATCGCCAGCGACGGATGGTCCATGACCCCCCTCGCCCGCGACCTCTCCACCGCCTACCGCACCCGCACCCACGGTCAGAATCTGGACCAGGGCCAGGAGCTGGCTCCGTTGGCGGTGCAGTACGCCGACTACGCCCTCTGGCAGACCGCCGTCCTCGGCAATCCCCACGACCCGAACAGCATCCTCGCCCGCCAGCGCACCTACTGGACCCACCAGCTCACCGGCGCCCCCCAGGTCCTCGACCTCCCCCTCGACCGCCCCCGCCCCGCGATCGCCCGCCACCACGGAGCCACCACACCCCTCACCCTCACCCCCGCCCTCCACCACCAGCTCCGCACCCTCGCCCGCGACCACGACGTCACCCTCTTCATGGTCCTGCACGCCGCGACCGCCGTCCTCCTCCGCACCCTCGGCGCCGGAACCGACCTCCCCATCGCCACCGTCCAGGCCGGACGCACCGACGAAGCCCTCGAACCCCTCGTCGGATTCTTCGTCAACACCCTCATCCTCCGCACCGACCTCACCGGCGACCCCACCTTCACCGAACTCCTCACCCGCGTCCGCGAAACCGACCTCGCCGCCTACGCCCACCAGGACCTCCCCCTCGACCACGTCATCGAAGCCCTCAACCCCCACCGCACCCTCTCCCACACCCCCTTCACCCAAATCGCACTCACCCTCCAGA